>NZ_JBNJSO010000005.1:0-273552 GCF_050113815.1 Pantoea sp. FN0307
ACCGACCGCTACGGGCGCATCAAGGTGAAGTTCCACTGGGACCGGGAGTCGAAGGGAGACGAGACGAGCTCGTGCTGGGTGCGGGTGTCGAGCGCGTGGGCGGGCCAGGGCTACGGCGGGGTGCAGATACCGCGGGTGAACGACGAGGTGGTGGTGGACTTCATCAACGGTGACCCGGACCGTCCGATAGTGACGGGCCGGGTGTACAACGCGGCGAGCATGCCGCCGTGGTCGCTGCCGGGGGCGGCGACGCAGATGGGGTTCATGAGCCGGTCAAAGGACGGGACGCCGGACAACGCCAACGTGCTGCGCTTCGAGGACCGGGCGGGCGAGGAGCAGGTGTGGATCCAGGCCGAGCGCAATATGGATACCAACATCAAAAATGATGAGACCCATATCGTAGGTGGCAGCCAGACGGTCAACATTGGCAAAGATCATACCAGTAAAGTGGAAGGCAGCTATGCGCAGATGACACAGGCGACGCGCAGCGAACTGGTTGGCGGTGATTATGAACTGAGCTCCGAGGGCACGCTGACGCTGGCATCGGCCAGCTCTATCCAGCTGGTTTGTGGCGACAGCATGCTGATTATGAACGAGGCGGGTGATGTGATGCTGCAGTGCAACACCTTCTCTGTGAATGCGGCTGCTCAGGGAGAGATCAATACTGGCGGCACGCTCGATTTGAATATCAAAAAGCCCGGCGGCTCGATCTCTTTTTCACCGATGCCGGATCAAATTAAAGAGCTGGTCAGCACGGTATTTAATAAAAACAAAGGAAACAGCTAATGAGTCAGCCAGTGCAATATATTCTGACGGAAGGCACCCTGACGTTGCCGGAAGCGGCGCAGGATGAAAGCGTCACGATCCTTAAGCTGCCGCAGGCACGCGCAACGCTGGTTATTACCCGCGCGTTTAACGTTAAGCCTGGTGAAGAGAAGCAGTATATTCAGCAGCAGCTGGCGAAGGTAAAACGTGACATGAAGAAATTTGTGGCGGAGGAGCCGCAGGCGGCGCAGCTTGGCAGCCTGCCCGCGCAGGAAGTCGCGTTTCATTTTCAGAACCAGCAGGTCACTGTTCATCAGCGCCTGCTGACCATCATGCTCAGCGATCATTTACTGGCGTTAACCCTGAGCCGAACGCTGCCTTTTGATGAGGCGGCGCTGGTGATGTGGCAGGCAATAAAAGCAGGTTTTATTCCTGCTGAGGCCGGGGAGGCCTGAGCATGGCGGATGAATTGATTGCCGCAAGGATGGACGATCCGCTGGTGCACAGCTCGGCGCTGGCTGATTTCGCCAGCGGCCTGGTTGAGGGTGCCATTTATTTAGGTATTTACGCGGCCGCGACTGCCGTCAGCGCTACCGGCATTGGCGTTGCAGTTGGCATTGCTCTGACTGTCGGGGCAATGGCCAGCGGTATTCCTGAACAGATCGGCAACAAGGCCGGAGAGCTGGTTGATTCCGCTCTCGATTTTTTTGGGCTGAAAGGCCCGCCGGACGCCAAAATCACCAGCGGCTCGGATAATGTGCATATCATGGGCAAGCCGGCGGCACGGGCTGCCGGTACCGTCGATCATGCCTTTCTGAACTCGCCTGCGGCAGATCAGGATGACAGCCTGTCGGCAGAGGATGTGGTGATGATGGTGGCGGCAGGCATCTCAGCCACCGCTTCGGCCGTGCTGCATCCGGGTAAAACGGCGCAGGCGCTGGCGGAAGGGATCACTCATATCGATGGCGATGACGTAAAAAATTACTTCAGCAATATCTGGAAGAATCTGACGCAGCCGGTAGTGGAAAGCGCCAGCCCTTACGCCACGCCTGCCCCAAAAGATACGGTTCTGTGCGCTAAAGGTCATCTGGCGGAAAACGCTAACTTCCTGGCGGAAGGGTCGCGCAAGGTCTTAATCAACGGGCAGCCTGCGGCGCGTAATGGCGATCGCAGTACCTGCGAGGCCAAAATCGAGGTGGCGGAGAACCCACGCGTACGCATCGGCGGCGGCGGCATTGTGGTGCGCGACATTCGCAGCGGGAAAAACGCCATGATGTATATGCTGGGCGGGCTGATGGGATCAGGGCTGCGCGAAGGCATGCGCCTGCTGCAAAATATATATCAGGAAATTAAATTTGTACGCATGTTGCGTAACGCCGCCTGTCCACTGGCAGCAGCGGGCGCACAGGCGGCGGCGACGGAAGGCGCGGTACAGGCGGCGGGCCTGATCGCCAGCAAGGCGGTACAGACGGCGCATCCGGTGAATATCGCTACCGGAGCCAAGATCCTTGCCGGACAGGAAGATCTTGATTTTTCACTGGCGGATCGCATTCCGCTTCTCTGGCAGCGCGTTTATCACAGCCGTAATACCGCAACCGGGCTGCTCGGCACCGGCTGGATGCTGCCGTTTGAAACCCGTCTGCTGCAGCGTATAAACGGCACGACCAGCCTGTTTTTCTGGCGTGATATCACCGGCCGTGAGCTGACCATCGGCGCGATAAATCCCGGTGAGGTGATCCACTGCCAGGAAGATGGCATGACCCTGTGGTACAGCGCGCAGGGATCGATTGTGCTGCAAAGCGATCTCGGTGAATTCCAGCTCTATGAGCCGGATCCGCAACGTGCCGGCGAGTGGCGTATCACGCGCATCTGCGATCGTCATGAAAACTGCCAGCACTATGCCTACAACGACGCGGGTCAGCTTGTCAGCATCTCCGGCGACAATGAAGCGCTGACGGTCACGCTGAGCTATGAATCGCGGCATGGCCGCCTGGCCGCCGTTCACCAGCTATGCGGCGAAGATCGTTATTTACTGGTGGGCTACCGCTATAACGATTGCGGGCAGCTGATCGCCGTGGAAGATGCGGACGGCATCGTGACGCGCCGGTTTGGCTGGGATCGGGCCAGCGATCGTATGGCATCGCACAGTTATGCCACCGGCCTGAGCGTGGAGTATGAATGGCGTCCGGAAGCCGGCGGCGCAGAGTGGCGCGTGGCGGAGTACCGGGTATGCGACGGGCAGCAGAACGTGCTGGAGCACTGGCTGATCGATGCGGACGAGCAGGCCAGAACCGCCACGGTCACCTGCCTGTCCGGCGGCTCGACGGTACATCACTGGGATCATCTTTACCGCATTACCCGCTACACCGACAGCTACGGCGGCGAATGGCATTATCACTGGACCACGGACGGCGAGCTGCTGAAGGCGACGGTCGATCCCGACGGCAACCGCTGGGAATATAACCACGACCCGCGCGGCAACCTGACAATGGTGCGCGATCCGCTGGGTCAGGCCACCTTAACCACCTGGCATCCGGTGTATGCGTTTCCGCTGAAAGAGGTGCTGCCGGACGGCGCGGTGTGGCAGTACGGCTACAACAACCGGGGCGACGTCACTGAACTCACCGATCCGGCGGGCGGCGTGACCCGTTTTGCGTGGAACGATCAGGGCGATCTGATCGAGCGGATCGACGCGCTGCAGAACACCCACCGCTACGGGTGGGATGAGCGCGGCCAGCTGCTGCGCGATGAAGACTGCTCCGGCCACCAGCGCCACCGTATCTATGATGAACGGGGGCGACTCATCAGGCTCAGCCGGCCCGGCGCGGGCAGCGAGCAGTGGCAGTGGAGCACGGCCGGCAGGCTGGCGGCGCACATCCGCGCCGACGGACGCGAAACCCGCTATGACTACGACAGCGCGGGTCTGCTGAGCGGCAGCAATACGGACGGCTTTTCAGAACGCAAAGTAACGCGTAACGCCCGCGGACAGGTGGTAACGGAGATCGATCCGGCCGGGCAGCAGGTGCGCTACCGTTACGATCGTTTTGGTCGCCTGCAGGCGCTGATAAACCCGAACGGCGACAGCTGGCGCTTTGAATATGATAACGGCGAGCGGCTGCTGGCGCAGTATGACTGGGCGGGACGGCGCACCGCTTACCGCTATACGCAGCAGGGCCAGGTGGCTGAGGTCACGCGCGAGCCGCTGCCGCAGGCGGACGGCACGCCACCGGCGCAGGTCACGCGCTATGACTATGATGCGCTGGGCCGCCTGGTTCTGAAACAGACGGCGCAGAACCACACGGAATATCTCTACGGCCCGCGTGAAGTAAAAATACGCCGGGCTTCGCTGAGCGCCTGGCAGCAGGCAGCAGCAGACGGTGGAGTGCCGCAGTGGGCGGAGACGCTGCGCTTCAGCCGTGACGCGTCGGGGAACCTGACGGCGGAAGAGAACCACGGCGGCCGCTGGCAGCATGAGTATGATGCCCTGGGCAATCTGCTGGTGACCACCGCGCCGGACGGCAGCGCGCTGCACCACCTGCGTTACGGCAGCGGGCACCTGCTGCAGATGAATCTGCATCACAACGGCCTTAACACGGATATTGCCGGTTTTGAGCGCGACAGCCTGCACCGTGAAATCCGCCGCAGCCAGGGGGCGCTGACGCTGGAGACGCGCTACGACGCGGCGGGGCGCATCACGCTGCGCGACAGCCGTCGGGGACAGGCGCTGGTTTTCGGACGGCGCTACCGCTGGGATCGTCTTGATCAGATTATTCAGGAGAACATAACCGACGGCGACGCGGGCGAAGGGAAGTACCGTCAGCAGCTGTGGGGCTATGATGCGGCCGGTCAGGTGACGCGCAGCGCAGGCGCGACGCAGGAGGAACGTTTCAGCTGGGACGCGGCGGGCAACCGCACGGCGGCACCGGGCGAAACGGTGTGGCATAACCTGCTGCAGCGGCTGAACGGCATCCGTCTGGCGTATGACGGCTTCGGCCGCCTGGCGGAGCGGCGCGACACGCGGCACGGGCTGACGCAGAATTTTGGTTACGATGAGGAAAACCGCCTGACCACGGTGGAGCTGGAAGGGCACCGCGAGTACCGGCGGGCGGAGTACCGGTATGACCTGCTGGGCCGCCGCACGCACAAGCTGCTGTACCGTCACGACAGCGCAGAGCCGGAGGTGATTACCTTTCAGTGGAACGGGCTGCGGCTGGCGGGCGAGGCGGGCAGCCACGCGCCGGGCAGAAAAACGCAGTACGTTTACAGCGAGGGCTCATGGGAGCCGCTGGCGCGGGTGGACAGCAGCGCGGCGGGCAGCGAGATGTACTGGTACCACACGGAGCTGAACGGCCTGCCGGTGCGCATGACGGACGCGGAGGGTGAGACCGTCTGGCAGGGCGGGTTCAGTACCTGGGGCGAAACGCAGCAGGAGCAGAGCCACACGCCGCTGGCGGTGCCGCAAAACCTGCGTTTTCAGGGGCAGTACCTGGATAGAGAGACGGGGCTGCACTACAATCTGTTCCGGTATTACGACCCGGCGACGGGGCGCTACACGCAGCCGGACCCGATAGGGCTGGCGGGCGGGCTGAACACCTATGCGTATGTCGGCGACCCGCTGGTGTGGGTGGATCCGCTGGGGTTGAGTGGCGATAATGTATTTATACATTACACTGATAAAGCTGGTTTTGAGAGTATAATGAAGACAGGTGTTCTCGAAGCGAATGCTAAGGGCAAGGTCTATATTACAGATATATTAATGTCTCCGAAGGATGTTATGAGGGATATTCTTATCAATGATCCTAAGCATGTAGGGCGAGGAGATTATGCGATTATATTTAAAGCAGACTCTTTTCAAATGAGTAATATAAAATCCTCTTCTGCTCTTGAGTATATACACTTGGGCAGAATAAAGCTGAATGATGTACTATATTCAGGAACCAACCCATACTCGATAATATCTAAAATGGATTATGAGACGCGTAGGAAATTAACTGCAAACCAGATTAATGTAAGAGGTAAGTGCCGTGGCTGAAGATGAGAAAAAAATAACTATTACACAGGATGAGATTAGTGCGTTAAAAAAACTCGTTATGTATGTTAAATTCTCTTGTGATGATGTCGAATCATTACAATATGCAGGAAGTTATGCGGTTAATAGCTTCTTTGATAAGCTTATTGAAGTTGATTACCTTGGTGAGTATGAAAGGGAATATTATAGCAAAAGAAATTTAGATAATGAAAGTGTCATAATGAATAAAATAGAAAGATATCAAAATGAATCTATTAACAAAATGAGTCAAGATACATTGCAAGAAGTATTTAGGGAATGTCTTTACCCATTTACATCTAAGTGACTGATATTATTATTTTTATGCAATAAAAAAGAGAGGGTTCTGTCAGTAATTTTGTGTAACTGTCATCGTATTAAAGGTGATCGCTCAGGCGGTCGCCGAACTCAATAATAAAGTGACTCACTGCCAGTCGCCAGTTCTGGAACGGTCTGCTGAATTAGGCGTCGGTACAGGAGGACATAAAAATATGATGATTGAATTGGAAAAAATAAATAAGAACTTTAAGTTTGAAGTAAAAAAGCTGGATCAACAAAGTCCGAAATAGAGGGGCTGCAGGTTTTTGTCATTGGTATAGGTATTCCAGACGAGTATACAGATTTCATTTCTAAAATTTCTGAAGTTGAAATCTTAGTAAAAAATAATTCTTACATTAGGATATGGGGTGCTAAAGTCTGTATGGAAATGAATGAGTCCTATAACATTCAAAAAATATATCAAGTGCATTAGCTATTGGTGATGAAGACGGTCAGACCATTTTTTATGCGGAAGGAAATCATGGTTATGGCCTATATAAGGTGGGGTTCGGTAATCTTGATATAGATGATGCTGTCTTCATCGCCCCTTCGCTTCATGATTTGCTAATTAATGGGGCTGGCATTGAATAGCTAGTATAAATAATGATTTTTTTTTAAATAAAAATACCTTTATGCTTCCGTTTAGGGAAGCGAGTTCAACATGAAGCGAGTGCCAGATTTGCACGGCATGGAGTTATTCTTTAAGAATAAACAGCCATGCATCCATTATATCTATAGGTGTACCAAATAAACGAAAGTGCTATTGCTAAAGCAATGTCTGGCAAAGTAATGTATTACAAATTTATCTATTTATAAGAAACCGGAAGGGATATTAAATCCTTCTGGTTTCTTATATTCAGCTGCCAGGCACTAAGCTTAGACACTTCTCCGTTATCGACCGATTGGCCAACCTCAAAATCTACCCTAACATTCGTTCATCATAAATATTTAGCACCGGTGTAATAACTCTCTTTATATCATCAACTGCCCTATCTGCTGGTGACCACCGCGCCGGACGGCAGCGGGCTGTACCGTGAAATCCGCCGCAGCCAGGGATCGCTGACACTGGAGACGCGCTACGATGACCATGGGTCACGTAACGCGCAGTGTGGGCCCGGCGCAGGAGGAACGTTTCAGCCGTGACGCGGCGGGCAACCGCACGGCGGCACCGGGCGAAACGGTGTGGCATAACCTGCTGCAGCGGCTGAACGGCATCCGGCTGGCGTATGACGGCTTTGGCCGCCTGGCGGAGCGGCGCGACACGCGATGCGGGCTGACGCAATATTTCCGCTACGATGAGGAAAACCGCCTGACCACGGTGGAGCTGGAAGGGCACCGCGAGTACCGGCGGGCGGAATACCGTTACGACCTGCTGGGCCGCCGCACGCACAAGCTGCTGTACCGTCACGACAGCGCGGAGCCGGAGGTGATTACCTTTCAGTGGAACGGGCTGCGGCTGGCAGGCGAGGCGGGCAGCCACGCGCCGGGAAAAAAAACGCAGTACGTTTACAGCGAGGGCTCATGGGAGCCGCTGGCACGGGTGGACAGCAGCGCGGCGGGCAGCGAGGTGTACTGGTACCACACGGAGCTGAACGGCCTGCCGGTGCGCATGACGGACGCGCAGGGTGAGACCGTCTGGCAGGGCGGGTTCAGCACCTGGGGCGAAACGCAGCAGGAGCAGAGCCACACGCCGCTGGCGGTGCCGCAGAACCTGCGTTTTCAGGGGCAGTACCTGGACAGAGACAAATCTGCCGGGAGCAGATTTGAACAGCGCTTCAGCGCTGGCCCCGAAGGGGCGAGCCTCATGGATGAGGCGAGTATTCGGGGCTGCACTACAATCTGTTCCGGTATTACGACCCGGCGACGGGGCGCTACACGCAGCCGGACCCGATAGGGCTGGCGGGCGGGCTGAACACCTATGCGTATGTCGGCGACCCGCTGGTGTGGGTGGATCCGCTGGGGTTGAAAGGTTGTAGGGTTCGTGAAGGCGATGGTATAACCCACGATATCGTTCTTGAACTAACTAAGAAACAATATAAACAAACATTTGGTCATATTGAAGATGTAATTAATAAAGGCAATAGAGACATATTTACTATTAGCCGAGTATCTGCGGCAAGAAATAGAAGCCAATCTTTAAAAGGCTATCCTACTAAAAAAGGTTATGATAGAGACGAATTTCCAATGGCAATGTTTAAAGAAGGAGGCAAAGGAGCGAGTGTAAGATATATTGATCCAAGTGATAATCGTGGTGCTGGTTCTTCAATAGCAAATGCTCTTAAAGAGTTCCCTGATGGAACTAAAGTGAAAATTTTAGTGATTTAAAGGAGAAGTGATGAATTTATTTTATATGTTGGAGAAGTTGAGGGAAGAAAGTAAGGGAATAGAAAACTGTTTGAAAGTGATTCCTACCAAAAATATAAAAACAGAGAAGGCTATTGTTGAATCTTTGACGAAGTTAGCGTATTTTTTGTTCGTTAATGATGAGAATAATGATGTAATTTTAATTTGCGATGAGCTCAGTAAAATAGAATTTAAAAATGATTATGACTATTGGACATGGGTCGAGTATGCCTTAGCTCTTAGAGCAGAAATTTCAGAGCAGAATGGAAATAAAATAAAACAAGTGGAGTCTGTTAGATTAATAGAGGATGCTTTAATTTCTGGTGAAGGATTACCAAAGAAAATCAGAGGTAATGTTCATAAGAGATTCATGGATGGTGAAGGAGTTGCTTTAAATTCGAATGAGGAAGAAGAAGGTTTAGATGCCAGGCTAATTTATTTAATGAGGTTAATAAAGTTAAAATCGCTCGGAGGATCTGAGAAATACACCTTGGTAAAAGCTTCTGTTAATATAATTGAAAATAAAAAAATAATGAAAGGCATGTTTGAAACTAAAGCGAAAGGCATATCTTTACTATTTAAATGATATTGTAAAGTATGATCATTTAATTATTTGTGGCTCGTGTTGTTATGGCCATAATATGTTATGGGGAAGTTGATTTTTAATTATGTTCAATGGAATGCAATGACCCATCTTTATCCATAAATAGACGATATTTAATAAATGCAGGGCGGTTTTGTTGACAATGAAATCAATTTGTTTGTTTAAAAAATGAATTTTATCGAACATTTGGATAAATTAATTAAGGATAGCGGAGAGGAATCGCTATTTACTGGAGTAGTCGATGATTCAACTATCAAAAAGTTTGAAGCTATTCTTGGGGTACCATTCCCCAAATCATATAAGGAATTTATAAAAGAATATGGTACTTTATCATTCTGTGGTGATACTTATTATGGTATTACTGGGAAAGGGAAAGATGAAAAAAGGATTCCTTGCGTGCTTTTTGTTACGCAGAAAGCCAGAGGGCAAGGTCGAAAATTTGTAGATCCTGCTCAACAGCAGGAAGGTACAAGTAAATATCAGTTTGTCGATCTTTCTGCCTCTGCAGGTATAGATAAAAATGACATGGGTAAATTTTTAAAAGGAAAAGGTATTCTTGAAGGAAAAGAGCAAACATATTTAGATGCTGCTAAAAAGTATAATATTAATGAGGCATATCTCGCTGCTCATTCATCTCTGGAAACAGCAAATGGAACCAGTGAGTTAGCAAGTGGGATAAATATTAATGGGAAAAAAGTTTATAATATGTATGGTATTGGCGCAGTTGACGGTGATGCGATAAATTCAGGTGCTAAATATGCATATAAGATGGGGTGGGATACACCAGAAAAGGCAATAGATGGTGGAGCAAAATGGATGTCTGAGAAATTCATTAATAACGGAAGTTATGGTCAGAATACATTATATAAAATGCGCTGGAATCCAGCTTCGCCCGGAGTACATCAATATGCTACAGATATCAATTGGGCAGTAGCGCAGACGAAAAACATAAAAATATTTTTGATTCATTCCCAAATACCAAGTTATCATATGATATACCTCAATATAAATAACTTTAAAAGGCAAGAAGATGGTAAGAAAAATACGTGTTTTTTCATTAATTATTTTAGTTATATTGTTAATTCCTACTGGTTATTCTTTTGCTGGAAGCAGTCTTGCAGAGAAAGCTAACGCTGATTCAATCTTGCCATTAAATAGTAATGACTATTCGGCGATGATAAAGGGGGAAGTTTTTTCTCTGGGCGACAAATGGGATGAAATAAAAAAGAATAATGCCGGAAAAGAGTTGAGTAGCAGTTATGTGGGTGAAGTTACAATTCAGGATGCTTCATATAAGTTCTTCCAACATAATTATAGCGGATACTCTATATTTAGTTCGAATATTTATTATAACAAGGTGGGGCGCGATGTTGATGATTATATTGTTTCACAAATATCATTTAATAATGCTTCTACTATTAAGACATATCGAGGTATACAAGTTGGCGATAGTTTAAAGAGCGTCATGAGAAAGTATGGTTCAGGGAAGGAGGATAATACCGATAATGAAAAATGGATTGATTATCAACTTGGTGAAAAGGTTTATCCTTTCAGATAGAAAATAATAAAGTAATAAACATAATGATGGCTATTTCAAGTGGTAATGAAAATTGAATCATTATTTTTTTAAAAATGCGGTAAAATAACGCTGATTTTTTTAATTGTGATGGTGGGTTTCTTCATGAATTACTCTTTTAAATAAAAAGGAATTTAAAATGATAAGGAATTTTATACTGGCGTTGCTTGTTATCTTGATGCAAGCATCGCCCGTTTCTACGGCAAGTGTTCTTAGCATTAGTCAATATGCTACAGAATATAGTAACGTGAATGTTTTGAATGATGACTCAATCAAGCACATATTAAAGACGGTGCTTTCTAAAGATTATGAAACATTTATAGGCAATTTTAATGTGGTCGACAGGCGCGAAGAAACCGCTGATGGCGGGTTATCAAATATAATAAATTATAAGAGTAACCAGAGTGAATCTGATGGTATACAAAAAGACATTGCACAGTGGGTATTTCAGTTTGAAAACATGCAGTTTCAGACACCATCATCTGAAGCTGGCAGCGCAAATATTGAATATTTTAAGACTAAAAAGTTCGATGTTAAGATTTCCATTAACTGCCAGGGTGAAATTAAATGCAATGACGCCATATATTATGGTAGACGTATAAAAGATGGAGCTGAATTAACGTTAAAAGGGAAGGTTGCCCGTGCCTCATGTCATGAACGGCATTGCCCGATATTATCTTTCATTTTCGGTAATGGAAACACCCAATATATACTGAGTAAGATTGATAATAGTTTATTGGTTATAGATGATAATAAAATAATTATTGATGAAAAAGGAACCTGGAATAAAAATATTCATAAAGTCAGTTTTGATAATTCTTTTAATGGGCGCTGGAGCGGTGAGGTTAGCGGCAAGGATAATCAGAACCCTGAGTCAACGATGTCGCTTTGGTTGAAAGAGAATAATGGGATTGTAACCGGGCAATACTGTTTAATATATAATTATGGTAAGCGCATTGATTGTACGGATGATGATGAAATTAACATCGCCGGTTATGTAATCGGGGAAAATAGAGCTATTATCAACTTTGATACCTGGTTTAATGAAAAGGGTGGCAAGGCAGAAATCTCCCTGCAAGGTAATAAGGCTATCTGGAAGCTGTTAAAAAGACCTACTAATAATCAATATTATCTCCCTGATTCTTATGAGTATACCAGAGAGTAAATTAGCCGCCCTGACCCAGTATATTAAATTTTAAGCCTGATATGTTCGCGCTGTGCGCAAGGATCCACTATGAAATATTCTCTTCAGGAAGCCTCTTTTTCCTTATTCCCCACAGCATGGCAGGACGCCACTATTAATATCCTGCGTGATGAAGAAAGCGGCCTGTCGCTGGTAATTAGCCGTGGCCCGATACCAGACGAAAGTGATTTTGAACAGGAATTTCATCGTCAGTGGGAAACATTGCGTACGCAGATGGGCGATGTGCAGCAAAGCGCCTTTGAACGTGTCAGCGTCGGGCCGGAAAACAACATTCGCGCCGTGGAAGTGGAAACCGCGTTTACCCGTAACGGTCAGCAGCTGTGGCAAAAACAGCTGGCGGTACAGGTAAGCGGCCAGCCGGTGATGCTGATCTTTACGCTTTCTGCTCAGCGCCCCTTCAGTGAAGAAGATACGCCGCGCTGGAACGCGATTAAACAAAGCCTGACGCTGAACGCTAACCGGAATTCGTAAGGTATGAGTGACAACAATGCGGCCCGTCAGGGCGACGAAATCATCCACTCCAGTGTTTTTGCTGATATCACCAGTATCGTGGCGGAAGGTGCCGCCTATGCGTTAATCGGTGCGGCTGTAGCCGCGGCGGCAACCGTCGCCGCACCTGCGCTGGGGGCTGGCATGGCGGCGGCAGGCGTTGCTGCCGTGGGATCCAGCTGCGTGCTGAGCGGTATTATTGGCGGCGTGCTGGCGAACGTGGCCGGCATCACCGATGACATCAGCACGGCCGCCGACGGCATCGGTAATTTTTTGTTTCCGCCATCTCCGGCAGGAAAAATTATTACCGGCGCCAGCAATGTTTTGATTAACAGCCTGCCCGCAGCCCGTGCAGCAGGGGCACCTGTGGCAGGTAATACGCCGCCGCCTGAACCGCAGCCGCCAGGTAGCTTTGCCGACTATGGCGGCATGCTGCTCTCTGCTGCTCAGCAGTTTGGCAGTGAAATGTGGCAGCCGACCGTCGCATCAGCAGCTGCAGGCGCTTCGCCGCTGGAGCAGGATAAAGTCGCCTGTGATAAACATGCTGGCCCGCAGTATCTGGCGGAAGGATCTAAAAGCGTTTTCATTAACGGGCAGCCCGCCGTCCGTGCGAAAGATCGCACCACCTGTGAAGCCACTGTCTCGGATAAGGTCTCGCCTGATGTGATTATCGGCGGCGAGACGCTGACGGTACGCGATATCAAGAGCGGTAAAATGGCCGGGCTGGCGATGACCATGATCGCCCTTTCATTGATCCGTGGTCGTCCCGGTACAATCCTGAAAAACATGCCCTGCGCACTGGCGGCAGCGGGCGGCGGCATGCTGGCGGATATGGCTGTTAATGCGGTATTTGCTTCGTCGCATCCGGTACATGCAGCAACGGGCGTGAAGGTATTGAATGACGAGAACGAACTCGATTTCTCCCTGCCGGGACGCTTTCCGCTGCGCTGGCAACGTAGTTATAACAGCCTTACCACGCGTAGCGGACTGTTTGGCCCTGGCTGGGCCACTGCTTTTGACAGCTGGCTGAAGCTGGAAGGGGACAAAGTCACCTGGTTCGATGAAACCGGTCGTGAGCTGCGCTTTACGCTTCCTGTGGTTAACCAGGCTTTTTACAGCATCAGTGAAGGGATCATTGTCCGGCGCAATGAGAGCGGCGACGTGGCCATTGCGGATGACGACGGGGCGACGTGGCGGCTGTTCAAGCCCACACGTGCTAACCCTGCCGTGCTGAAGCTGGCCTCGCTCAGTGATGAGTATGGCAACAGTCTGGAAACCGGCTGGGACGAGCACGGACGGCTGGTGCGTATCCACGATGAGCCTCGCGCCATTGACGTTACGCTGGCCTATGAGGATGAGCGCTTCCCTGAACGTGTCACCGCCGCCAGCCATTTTGACGGAACGCACCACTGGCCGCTGATGACCTGGCGATACGACGCACGCGGGCAACTGGCCGCCGCCACCGATGCTAGCGGCGTGATCACGCGTGAATATCGTTATAACGATCAGGGGCTGATGATCTGGCATCGCCTGCCGGGCGGGCTGGAAAGTGAATATCGCTGGGAAAAGTTCGATCACTGGCGGGTAGTGGAAAACCGTACCAGCACCGGCGACGGTTGCCATATCGCCTATGACATCCCCGCAGGGCTGACTACCGTCACGCAGTATGATGGAGAGACTCGTCAGCACTACTGGAACGCGCAGGGGCTGATTACCCGTTTCGTCGATGAGCGCGGCGAGAGCTGGCGTTACGAGTGGGATGAGAACGAACAGCTGACGCGGCGCATCGATCCGCTTGGTAATGTCGTCAGTTTTGTTTATGACGAAATGGGTAACCGGGTACAGGAAACGGACGCTGACGGCAATACGCAGACGACTCGCTGGCTGGAACACCGGGCGCTACCCGCCTCCATCAGCGCGCCGGATGGCGCAACCACCTGGTTTTATTATGATGAACACCATGGCCTGGCACGGATTGTCGATGCACTGGGGCAGAGCACGCTTTACCGTCGTGACGACTATGGCCAGGTAACCGAGGAGGTTGATGCGGCTGGTAACACGCGTTATCAGGAATATAACGAGGCGGGGCAGGTTATTCGCGCCACCGACTGTTCCGGTCGCATAACGCGCTGGCGTTACCATCCGCTCGGTTGGCCTGAAGTGGTGATTACCCCTGACGGCGAAGAGACGCGTTATCGCTATGATGCAGCCGGACGCCCGGTGCAGCTTGAACGTGCGGAGGGCTGGCAGGAGTCGCTCAGCTGGAGCAGCAACGGCCTGCCGCAGGCACATGAAGCCGCAGACGGAAAACGCAGCGAGTTCAGCTATGACGCAGCCGGGCGTTTGATTGCCACGCGTAATGCGCTGGGCGAAGAGGTCCGCCGCAGCTGGGACAGCCGCGGCAGGCTGACGGCGTTGCATAACGAGAACGGTGAAGCTTACCGCTTTCGCTGGGGTGCTGACTCGCTGCTGCTGGAAGAGGCCGGGCTGGACGGGATGATCACCCGTTACGGTTATGATGCCTGCGGGCGCACGGTTTCGCGTACCTTTGCAGCCGGTCATCCTGAAGCCATTACCCACACTTTTTCCTGGAGCGCAGCCGGTCAGCTGCTGGCGCGCACCACGCCGGAAGGGTAGACGCGCTGGCATTATACCGGCAGCGGGCTGCCGGGACGCATTACGCAGCATGCAGCGCTGGGCGATAATGCCTGGAGCCGCGAAGCCGAGCAGGAGCTGACGTTTGAGTATGATGCGCTGGGGCGCGTTATCAGCGAGCAGGGCGAAAACGGCGCGCTGAAGCGCACTTACGATGCCCTGGGTAACCGCACCGTGCTTGAGCTGCCGGACGGGCGTCAGCTCAAGCACCTTTATTACGGCAGCGGCCACCTGCTGAGCATTGCGCTGGACGGCCTGCCGGTCAGCGACTTCACGCGCGATGAGCTGCACCGCGAGGTGAGCCGGACCCAGGGGCTGCTGACCAGCCGCACGGCGTATGACCGTCTGGGACGGCTACAGCGGCGGGACGTGTTTACCGGACATGCGCAGCGTCCGGCTCCGCGTCGCTGGTCACGGCGGTGGGACTATGACTGGCGCAACCAGCCGGTGCGTGAAGAGCGCAACGATAATCCGTTTAATGCCACCCGCTGGCAGTATGACGGCAGCGGGCGGCTGCTGACGCAGGATGGCATGCAGCAGGAGCAGTGGCGCTGGGATGCGGCGGGCAACCCGCTAGAGCAGGCAGCGTTGCCGCCGGTGCGCCATAACCGGGTGACACAGCTGAACGGCATCCGCTGGCGGTATGACCTTCACGGGCGCACCACGGAAAAAGAGAGCGCGCGGATGCGCTGGCGCTACCGTTACGACGGCGAACACCGGCTGACGGAAGTGCTGTGTGAGCCGAAGGACCACAACAGGCCACAGACGCAGGTGAGCTTCCGCTACGACCCGCTGGGCCGGCGCATCAGCAAAACGCGCCGCCAGCTGCTGAACGGGCAGCCGCAGGGGAAAGCGGTGACCACGCGCTTCGTGTGGGACGGCTTCCGTCTGCTGCAGGAAATTCATGACGGGCTACCGCTGACGTATGTCTACAGCGATGAGGGAAGTTACGAGCCGCTGGCGCGCATTGATGGCGTGACGGACCCGGAGATTTTCTGGTTTCACTGCCAGCCGAACGGCACGCCGGAGCGGCTGACGGATGCGGAAGGGGAGCTGCGCTGGGAAGCACAGAACAGCGCCTGGGGTAAACTGCTGCGGGAAACGCCGCTGCAGGGGCCGGGATTCGCACAGAACCTGCGCATGCAGGGGCAGTATCTTGACCGGGACACCGGGCTGCACTATAACCTGTTCAGGTACTATGACCCGGACAGCGGCCGGTTTACCCAGCCCGACCCGATAGGGCTGGCGGGCGGGCTGAACCTGTATCAGTATGCGCCGAATGCGCTGGGGTGGATCGACCCGTTAGGATTGTCATGCAAGAACAGTTGGAATAATTTTCAGAGCAAAACGAAAGGGATTTTCTCCTCTAGAAGAGCCGCTGCTAAGGCCTATAGATCAGTAAAAGGGAAGATAAAGCCAAACTTTCCAAACCCGGCATCATATTTAGATGTATCGCACATAAGGCAGCATTTAGGGCAATTTAGTGGCGGAGTATCAAAGATCACGTGGGGGGTTAACCGCGCTGAAATTGGCCCTCCCGGTGGGCATTTTGTCATGCCGAAACATGTTGCAGATGATCTTATTGCGAAATCAGGAGGGAATGTTTCTAAGCTTGAACATTTGCTTGGCCTAAGCCCTGGAGACCTTGGCGATGCACCTGTAAGGATTGATATTCCGAATCCTACAGGATTACGAATGCCCTCTGGTAATGAGCCAGGAGCAAACGAATTCTGGCTTCCGGGCGGAAAAACTTCAGGAGGGATCCCAGAAGCAGTTATTGACCAGACGCCTGTATCCGAGGCGATAATAAACAAGCTAACCAAAGCTAAATTATAATTTTTATGAGAAGAAAAATGGAAAAAATGATTTTTAGCAAATACGGTATAGATATCATAAGGAAAGGTAATAGATTCTATATAAGGTATGATTCAGGTGAGTTAGCCGGTAAAGAAAGACAATCTGAAATTAGCGAAGAGGAGGTTACTAAAGCTATGAAAAGTCCGCAGGATGCCTATGAAGTTATAATCGAAACACAAAACAGAGAACAAAAGTATAAGCCTCTATTCTAATGCCAAATTTTGGAGAGCAGTTTCTGGGATTGATGGCAAAAGACGGAGGGTGTGCCTCAAGTAAAAGTCCCACTTGCTAATGGCGGAAAAGGTCTAAGGTATGAGATTTTTTACCAGTGCATATCCACAATATGGAAGAGGTGGGGCGTTACAATTATTACCGGCAGAAAAAGGTTATTCAGTATTCTTCAACAAAATCAGTATTTTCCCAGAGTAAACGCTATGACAAAGAAAGAGTTAAGAGAGAAACTCTTTTATTTAATAAATAAGTATGTGCCAGAAAATGAAAGGGAACCTTTTTATGATCTTATTTTAAGAGAAGATGTTCCTGTTAAAGGTATTTTGGCGGATTTTAATAAAGTAAAAACAGTCACTGTCGAGAAAATAGATGGTGATTTAATAAGTGATATATATTTTAATTTTTGCTAAATAAAGCCGGAAGTGATCCCAAAGATCCTTTCGGCTTTTTACTATCAGCCGCCTGTCAGCTGCTCCACGGTAAGGAGCAGACGCCCTTCGTCGATCCTCACCGTCACCGGGCAACCTGTCTCAAATCCCGCCTCTTTTAGCCAGTCGCTCTTAAGATGCAGGCTGGGGCTGCGCGAATACCAGCTGGCGGTAACATCCCTGTGGCTCTCGTGGCGGATACTGACATAGCCGCAGCGGAGTTGGGGCTGGCTGAAAGCGCGCTAAAACAGTCGCTGGGGCGGGTGCTGCTGGCGCTGGAAAACCATCTGAGCCGACCGGAGGCGGAGAGTGCCGCGCCGGAGGTGACGGACGAACAGCGGGAAGCGGCGCTGGCGTTGCTGCGTGACCCGGAACTGATTAACCATATCGGTAATAACCTCGCGGGCATTTTAAAACCTCAAGCGAAGCTGCGTCCGGCTATCACAATTTAGTTCATGAGCAGTCACCATGGCCATTAAATAGTCCGCCTTTAGATGCCGTACTGCTTCCAGACACAAAAATGAAAATGGCCGTTTCTCCTGGGCAACCGTCTACAAGGCCAGGCGGATTTGCAACGTTTGATGATATACCGGACGTATCATATGTCCGAGATAAGCTTGCTGTTAAAAATGCATGGAAGCCTGATATTGATCGTGTGATTACTCATGAGATAAAACAACCTTTGCCAGTAAAGATAGGAATGGTTGGTCCTCAAGTAGATAAGGGAACTGGTACTTATCTGGCTGGGGGCGGAACTCAAGTTGAAATGGTTGTAGCACCTCAACATAGGATGGACTATCTAAAGTTAATAGAAGAAAAAAATATTAAAAATTAAATTTATCAAATGAGTAAATATAAATGATAAAAGACTTAAATGTAATAAAGGATAGCGGTTTTATCCGATGGGTAAATAAGGGGCAGTCTTATAATTTTGATCTGAGTAGTATTGATCAGGCTATGGTGGATGAAAGTCGTCAGCTAATTTTTATATTAAGTGGCTGCTTGTCGTCGCCTAATGAAATACATGTTTTAAATGGAGAGGGAGAAGTGCAATTTTCTTCTAGATCGCCAGCAGGTTCAAATTTTTATTACTTGACAAAAACAGCAAGTAATGAAGTTTTAGTAGTATGTTCATTTGAGGAAAAATATGATAATTGGTACGACTGGCATTATTCATTTAATGTTGAGGGTCGTGAATTGCATCGTCTTGCTCCTTCCTATTAATTTTAATGATGTAATTTTTAGAAACTATAAATAAGGATGGTTCAGCGCTAATCCCGAAGGGTGAGCCCCATGAATTAGGCAAGTATTCGGGCCTGCACTATAACCTGTTCAGGTACTACGATCCGGACAGCGGCCGATTTACCCAGCCCGACCCGATAGGGCTGATGGGCGGGTTGAACCTGTATCAGTATGCGCCGAATGCGTTAAGCTGGATTGACCCTTGGGGGTTGAGTTGTAGAAATAGTTGGAATGATTTTCAGGCGAAGTCAAATAAACGTCAGTTTGCTTCGAGAAGTGAGGCGGCTAAAGCCTATAAATTATGGAAAAACCAAGACTGGGCAGCGTTAGAAAAATTTATGGGCGATGGCGCCTGGCCACCAAACCGCGGTTTTGTAACGGCAACAAAAATAACGCTTAAGCCTGGAACTAAAATTGATCGTTATGGTGGCTGGACTGATGAAAGTGGTTTTCGGGATACAGGCACCTTCTTGTCACCGGCAGGCTCCTCATTTGAAGGGCGAGCCCTTCCAGATAATACGCTAAAAAAACCATTATCTACTTACGTGGTATTGAAACCTTATGAGGTTGATGCTGGACCTGCGATACCTTGGTTTGGGAAAGTTGGTATGGGTAGGCAATATGAAACACATGATTTCATTGAAGACCTTATAAAAGATGGAGTATTAAAAAAAGCTATGAGTGAGTTCAAGTTAATAAACAATTTTATGAAAAAAAGCTTATTATTGCATGATGGGTTTGAAAGCGATTTTGTCCATAAGCAAAACATCATTCATTGCCCAATTTGCGGCAGTCAGGTGATTTTTACGCTATTTAATTCTAAACGCTTTGATTTAGAAAGTGAGTCATTTAAAAAAGAAATTGCTAAACGTGTCAAAGGAGTAAAAGAGAATCCCAAAAAACATGGCTGCTATAGTTATAAAGGTGAGGCAATAAATTTTTTTGAAAGTGAATGCTCCCTTCATAAACATAGACTTTTTGTTTTTTTTACATTCTCTGAGGTCCAGCCTGCCAGGTATATTTCTAACCTTATTGGTATCTTTGGTTAAGGATATTTACAATGTAATTTTCAGCAATTTTTTGATATTTCATGTGATTCTGAATGATATAGTGACAATTTTTAAGATTGGTTAGTAATTAGATAGAGAAGATTTAAATAGTCTGTAATTTACTAATACTAAAGGGTAGTCATCATGGATGAGCCGATTATTCGGGCCTGCACTATAACCTGTTCAGGTACTACGACCCGGACAGCGGCCGGTTTACCCAGCCCGACCCGATAGGGCTGGCGGGCGGGCTGAACCTGTATCAGTATGCACCGAATGCGCTGGGGTGGATTGACCCTTGGGGGCTGAGCCGTACTTGTAGAGATCCGTCAAAAGAAGCTACGAAATGGCAGGGGCCAGGAAATGATGATTATCCAGGAATTGATGTTTATAAAAACAGAATGCTCAAAAAAGGTACAGTTCTGTATGCTCTTTACCCGAACGGGAACCAACAACCCTCTTATACAGTGACATTCCCAACAGTTAATCAATATAGAGGCAATCCTTTGGGTTATCATCAAGCACTACAAGTTAAACTAGATCCACGCTGGCCTGTTCGTACAAAATTAAGAGCCTTTTATGTGAGTGAAGATATAGATGTAGCTTATGGTAGAGCTGCAGCTAATAGGTTGTATGGGGACGGGGGAGGGCTTCAGTTCTTTATCCCAGAAGAATCGAGACATCTGTTAATTCCGGGGAAAATAATAGATATATGATAAATCTGAATTTTGATTCAATTACGGGTACTTTGACTTTAAATGATTTACCCGTTGAAATTGAAACTGAAGATGTTTTTTGCAAGAGCCAACTTTATCAAAAGTTGTTTGAGCAAAATTCAATAAAGAGCATCACACCTCATCACTATCTTATAGACTCAGTGCGTTTTTTCGATAAGGAGTTTGAATTTTATATAAGGCCAATATGTTATGATTTTCCTTTTGTTGTTCAACTTGTTGATAAACATGGGGGATACTACAAATCTTTAAATGATTGGAGTGCGCGAACCAATATTAATATGTTGAATGATTCAGTGGTGGAATTATCCAATTGGTTAAAGGTATCTCTAAATTTATTAACACCAGATCTTATAAAAAATGAAATGGTTAGATGGGATTTAAAATGGGGAAGGGTTTCAGTTTCATATGAGACAAAGTCATTTAATCATGGAATATATATTTCCTGGGAAAATATTGCATAATGAATTAAAAATTTTAAGCGCCTTTATTTATATTTGACTCATTTCAATTAGTGCCAGTATTCATATGCAGATGTAACCGCTAGCACCTGTTCAGGTACTACGACCCGGACAGCGGCCGGTTTACCCAGCCCGACCCGATAGGGCTGGCGGGCGGGCTGAACCTGTATCAGTATGCGCCGAATGCGCTAAGCTGGATTGACCCTTGGGGGTTGAGTAAGTGTAAAGTTGTTAAGGCAAAAAGTAGACGTGATGCTATTAAAAAAGCTCAAAAACATTCGCAAGTACCGAGAATTTCCCGAGGTGGAAGAGATATTCACATTGATGAGTTGAACCCTAGCAGCCGAGGTAAAAACTGGTCAGAAATGAAATACCAGGGTGGGACTAAACTCGGCAGAGAAAATCAATGTGGCAAAAATAAATGGTTTGAACATCCTGATGGGCATCCCGATGCTGGTTTGCCCAACGTTCCAAAACATCATGATTCAGGTCATATTCACTCAACTAATCCAAAAAGCGAAGAGGTGATTTTCACATGGTGAAAAATGAGAGATTAATAAAGTTTCCTGTGCCAAACTGGAATCGGGTAACTTCGAAAAAGTTTGATGATTTTTTTATATGCCTTGGATATCAGTATGATTTCGATGGTGATTTTTATGGTCCTTATGGTTTTGATACTCCAGCTTCACAAGATATTATGCATAGCGTTATTAAAAGTCCGTATTACTATGATGATATCACTAATAAATTCATTTTATCAAACACATTAAAAAAGAAAGGGGTGTACTTTTTTGATGGCTTTAAAAATTTAAAAGATGAAGTAGAGAATTATCAGTTGTGTCTTAAGAAAAATGAGATTAAAATTAAAAAAGGTCTGGATTCAGATGAATTACCAGCAAAGCCTTTATTAATGCAAGCTATAAATAATGGTGAGTTTGAGGATTCCTTGATCCTAAAAATGATGAGCGATGAAATAGGTTTCTTTATAGTAAATCATTATTCCCCTGAGGCAGGTCAAACTATTTTAATTCCTTCGGAGGAATTTTGTGGGTTTTTCTTTGAGGCCGCAAAAATTTATAACGTCCAAGTTGTGGAGGTAGAGTCTATTAATTCATTAAAGCCTTGGTAATAAAATCAGTCCATGTTTAAATGTTAATAAATTGAAATATAGAATGGATTTGATTCTCTAAATTAGGTGGAGCTTATACCTTTGATAAAATAAAATATTTATTAGAAATTATTCTCTAAGAGTATTATAGGGAACTTATCATTTTTGATAGGAAATATATAAATAAAATAAACTGTAACGTTAATTAAAAAATCTAGTAAAATTATATGAATAAATAGATAGTAATGTAATATGCTATATAACTAATCAGTTATAAAAAAGTTGGAAGCGATCTTCACGATACTTTCGGCGTTTTTTATCTTCAACTGCTCGGCATCAGGATCAAACAATTCTCCACGATCCTTACCATCACGGCTGACTTGTCTTAACCTTCGCTTCACGCAGCCATTTGCCGGATAGGTTCGGAGCCAGAAACTGCTATCGCCCCGCTAAGGGGCGGTATCTCATCTTGTAAAATCCCCCACCTTCTTGAAGGACCACAACAGGCCACAGACGCAGGTAAGCTTCCGCTACGACCCGCTGGGACGGCGCATCAGCAAAACGCGCCGCCAGCTGCTGAACGGACAGCCGCAGGGCCAGGCGGTGACCACGCGCTTTGTGTGGGACGGCTTCCGGCTGCTGCAGGAAATCCATGACGGGGTGCCGCTGACGTATGTCTACAGCGATGAGGGAAGTTATGAACCGCTGGCGCGCATTGATGGCGTAACGGACCCGGAGGTTTACTGGTTTCACTGCCAGCCGAACGGCACGCCGGAGCGGCTGACGGATGCGGCAGGGGAGCTGCGCTGGGAAGCACAGAACAGCGCCTGGGGCAAACTGCTGCGGGAAACGCCGCTGCAGGGGCCGGGATTTGCACAGAACCTGCGGATGCAGGGGCAGTATCTTGACCGTGACACCGGGCTGCACTATAACCTGTTCAGGTACTATGACCCGGACAGCGGCCGGTTTACCCAGCCCGACCCGATAGGGCTGGTGGGTGGGATTAATCTTTATCAGTATGCGCCGAATGCGCTAAGCTGGGTGGATCCGTGGGGACTGAGCAAGTGTAATATCGAAGGCAAGTACAAAGAAATTGATAAAACTGACTTGCCTGCCTGGATAAAAGACTCCTTTAAAAAAGGTGAATATAAAACTGTAATGACAACTGAAGAGGTAACCTTGTATAGAGTCTTTGGTGGTAATGCAAAAATGGATGGTTCTTTTGTAAGTACATCACCAGCATTGAATAAAATCCCGGCAAAAATAGATTCGGCACTTTTGCCCGAGTGGAAGAATACAAGGTACTTTGAAGCGACTATTAAGTACCTAAGGGAACGGTTCTTCAGGTTCGGAAAGTTGAAAAGCAAACGATGATGTCAGGTGCAGTACTCAAAGGCGGCGCTCACCAGATCTTGTTGCCACAAGGCTATCCAATGAGTTGGATAAGCGATGTACGCTTCTTACAGTAAGAAAGTGAATAATGAATAAGTTCGATCTTTTAAGCGAAATAGATAAAACAACTGTTTAT
The DNA here is from genome assembly GCF_050113815.1 of Pantoea sp. FN0307. Lineage (NCBI taxonomy): Bacteria > Pseudomonadati > Pseudomonadota > Gammaproteobacteria > Enterobacterales > Erwiniaceae > Pantoea > Pantoea sp. FN0307. The sequence continues at coordinate 23,637 of NZ_JBNJSO010000005.1, forward strand.
ATTGATAATGTAATGGATAATGAAAAAAAAGGAGGTTTGAAAGATTTAATTGCTGACCTTGATAGGCTGAAATTAAAAGTTGTTGATGATGATTTACTCAATAATCCTCTGCGGGGCTTTCCCCGGAAATATGCAGAAATGTATAACGATTACCTCCACCCTATTACTGGTGTTTTAGATAACATAGAAAAATCTGTTGATAGTTATTTAGGCGCTAACTAATAGTTATAGCTGGAAGGATCCAGAAAGATGTTCCCCGTGTTTTTATCTTCAGTCGCCAGCGGTCAGGCTCAGACAACTCTCGTCGATCCTTACCGGCATTGTCCGGCCCGCCTTACGCAGCCATTTGCCGGAAAGGTTTAGCGCCGGAAGCTGGTACGTCCCGTTACGGGCGTTATCCTACAACTTAACGCCGTTCCATCTTTATTATGGCAGCGGCCATCTGCTGAGCATTGCGCTGGAAGGCCTGCCGTTCAGCGACTTCACGCGTGACGCGCTGCACCGCGAGGTGAGCCGGACCCAGGGGCTGCTGGACCAGCCGCACGGCGTATGACCGTCTGGGACGGCTGCAGCGGCGGGACGTGTTTACCGGACATGCGCAGCGTCCGGCGCTGCGCCGCTGGTCACGGCGGTGGGACTATGACTGGCGCAACCAGCCGGTGCGTGAAGAGCACGACGATAATCCGTTTAATGCCACCCGCTGGCAGTATGACGGCAGCGGGCGGCTGTTAACACAGGACGAGACACTATCCGAATTTGCATCAAAGTGGTGAATCTGGAAGTAAACAAACCGATATTATTAACTGACTGTTGTATCAAATACGGGGGCAGATCACAGCCCTAACCATATTCAATATACATTTTGCAAAGAATAGTCCGTGTTCGCTTCCCTTTAAAGTAAGTTTCATCAGCTATCCTTCATGTCATGAATTGCTTCTAATGGTGGTAATTGTGAATAAGGTAATTTCTGGTAATGATATGACTACAGGTTACCAACTCTTGTTAGAGACTCTCTCTGAATGGGGGGTTACCAGCTATGTTGGCGTGACGGGTGGAGGGGTTATTCATTTCCTAAAACATATTAATCCTCTTGTAAATTCCTGCGCTAAAACGCTGGGTTTTTTCTCTATTGCTGAATACAGCGCTGGGTTTATTCCATTAGGATATTATCTGTGTAGCGGTAGAATGGCGGCCGCGGTCGCAACGACGGGAGCCGCCAGTAAGTTACTCAGTTGCGGTCTGAGCGATGCAAAACTGCATGATATACCAGCCGTATACATTGTCCCCCTTACTGGAGAGGGAACGCAGGGACAATCCCCACTGCAAGATACTTCAGTGTATGGCAGTAATATTGTGGCCCAATTACGCAGCGAGTTGCCTGAATCCGTCTTTGTGCTTGATTCGCCAGAAACACTTGCTGAAAAATTATTGTCTGCTCATATCCAGTTGGAAAGAGCAAAACCGGTTGTACTTGTTTTACTACATAGCGCGCTCAACAGTCCTGCATATTATCCCGCAAAAACTATTGCGTCGGTAAAACTACCAGTGCAAAGATCTTCATTCATTGATTTTTGTGACGAATTTCGACACGACATTGATGGGCGACGTCTGGTCCTACTGGTGGGGGAAGAAATGGCTCGCTATCCAGAAGCGGCGGCCCTAACGACACAATTTTGTCAGATGCTGCGCTGTGCTGTCATCTGGAGCATCAATGGTGCCAATGCGGTGCAGCGAGATAATCCTTATGGTTTTGGCTATATCTCATTTGGGGGGAATGATGAAGCCTTATCGCTCTATCAATCGATTGGGAAAGATGATGTGTTGCTAGTGCTGGGTGCTTGCCCTGATGAATACACTGTTAATTTACAAAAATTTTCCGCCGCTAAGACGTTTTTCCTCACTAACCATTCTGGAAGTTATGGCCAAATAGAAAACAGTTTCGCCCATATGGCTCAGGGAGCATATCGTCAGGTCTCCGGTCCACTGGATCAATTATTGCGTAGCCTTCTGGCTGTGGCACAACAACGGCCATTCAGCAACATTTCCTCTCCCTTAGCCCCTAATAATCTTAACCACTTCCAATATACGCCTCCCCGCCCTGGTTATGTTGACATGGCCGATCTTTATCTACAACTTGATCGTTGGTGGCCAGCGGGTTCTATTGGGTTTGATGATGTTTGCCTGTCTTACAAAGACAGGCAATATGTTACCCAGCGTCCAAATAACAATATTCACTTTTATTCGCTCTACCGCGGTTCAGCTATGGGCGGCGCGTTCGGCGCAGCTGTTGGGGCGAAACTTTCATCGCCAACACGTCCAGTATTTCTTTTTACTGGTGATGGATGCTTCCGGCTATTTTCCGGTTCATTGGGGGAAGCGAGTGAATTAGGATTAGTGATTTTTCTTATCAATAACGCCAGTTTCTCGATCGTCGAACAGGGTCTGCCCATCATTTTGCCGGAAATTGAAGAAAAAAATTATCACGCTTGCCTCAAGCCGTTAGATTATTGCGCAATTGCACGAGCTTGCGGCTGGGAAGCCGAGCAGCTTGCACCTGATTTGAGTAATCTGAGCTTCTTGCTGGATAAAGCAACCGGGAAATCAATGAAATCTTTGCTCATTGATATCCCAGTCGATGCGTTACAAATATTGGGTCGCAATCCTCGGGTAACAAATCTTTAAGGGGAAAAGAAATTTTCAACTTCCCAGACAGGGCGTTAAGCCAGTGTATCTTTTTCAACCATCAAAAACTAAGTGGTGACCTGCAAGTATCTCATATAATAGTGCCATTGATATTTGGAGACCTTCCGATATGATCATCTTGCTTGTGGCCAGAAGAGCACGCTGCAAAACTAAAATCTATCAGGCCAGCAAAACCGACGCAGAATACCTTTATCGAAAGGTTTAACCGGACGTACCGGACAGAGGTTCTGGATTTTTATCTGTTCAGAACATTGAATGAAGTAAGGGAAATCACTGAAAGATAGTTGTCAGAATATAACGGTGAATAGCCACATGAATCACTGAATAATCTGACGCCGCAGGAATACCGCCGACAACTTCATTTGGCCGGAAGGTAAAAAATGCATGGAACTAAAAAGGTTCTATTTACGTTTTGTGTGGGATAGCTTCCATGCCTCTTTTTTCCCTTCCAGCGTTATTCCAACAACCGCTGTGCTTTTCCGCTATTAGCGCAACAACGATGCCACCACACTGCCTCAAACGGGCGCAGCGTCATCGCGTCAGGTCGGGCGGCGGTTTCGGCATAATTGCTTATCAGCATCTGCCACTCACCTTCAACAGGCTCCGGCTGCCATGGCTGGCACTCGCGGCTCAGATTCGCCACTACCATCAGCGTTTCTCCTTGCCAGTGCCGGCAATAGCACCATAGCGCTGGATGGTCTGGCAGCCGATCCTGGTAATCGCCCCAGGTTAACACCGGCAAGGTTTTGCGTAATGCAATTAACCGCTGATAGGTATAAAACACCGAATTTGGATCATTAAGCGCGGCTTCAACATTGATGTCTGCCGCATTATCACATAATCCAATCCACGGCTCGCCGCTGGTAAAGCCTGCGTTGGGCGAGGCGTCCCACTGCATCGGCGTGCGACCATTATCGCGCGACTTGCTTGCCAGAATCGCCAGCAGTTCGTCGGCATCCCGTCCTTGTGCTCGCAGGGCGGCAAACATGTTGTGGCTTTCCACATCGCGATAGTCGGTAATACGGCTAAAGTGCGGGTTGGTCATGCCGATCTCTTCGCCCTGATAGATATAGGGCGTGCCCTGCATACCGTGCAGCACCATCGCCAGCATCTTTGCCGCCTGCATCCGATACTCTCCCTCATCGCCGAAACGCGATACCACGCGCGGCTGATCATGGTTACACCAGAACAGCGCATTCCAGGCGATATTGTGCATTCCCTGCTGCCAGTGGCGGAACAGGGTTTTCAGCGCAATGTAATCAGGCTTTGCCAGTGTCCACTTCTCGCCGCCCGGGTAATCGACCTTCAGATGATGAAAGTTAAAGGTCATCGACAGTTCCCGCCCGTCCAGCGCGGCGTATTGCTGGCAGTTCTCCAGCGAAGTTGAAGACATCTCACCTACGGTCATCAGGTTACGCGGGGTAAATACGTCGCGGCTCATCTCCTGAAGGTATTGGTGAATGCGCGGTCCGTCAGTATAGAAGCGGCGACCATCGCCGAGCGGATCGCTGGGGAAATCCTGATCTTTAGAAACAAGATTGATCACATCAAGGCGCAGGCCATCCACGCCCCGATCGGCCCAGAACTCACAGACTTTTTTTAACTCGCTGCGTACTTCCGGGTTCTCCCAGTTAAGATCCGCCTGCTCCGGCGCAAACAGGTGCAAATAATACTGGCCGCTCTCCGCATGCCAGCGCCAGGCGTTGCCGCCGAATTTAGATTGCCAGTTATTCGGCAGCGTCTGCGGCGTACCGTCACGCCAGATATAGAAATCGCGGTAAGGGCTCTCTTTGTTCAGCGCTTCGCGAAACCACGCGTGCTGCGTAGAAGTGTGGTTAAACACCATATCCAGTACGATGCGGATGTTCCGGGCGTGTGCCTGTTCCACCAGCTCATCAAAATCGTTCAGCGTGCCGTAGGCGGGATCGATGACGGTATAGTTCGCCACATCGTAGCCATTATCTACCTGCGGAGAGATATAGAACGGTGTCAGCCAGATGGCATCAATGCCCAGGGTTTGCAGATAATCGAGGCGTGAAAGAATGCCGCGCAGATCGCCGGTACCGTGTCCGGTCGTGTCCTGAAAGCTTTTGGGATAAATTTGATAGATAACGCCGTTCTGCCACCAGTGGGGATATGTACTCATTATTTATTCCTGCAAATGCAAAAAGGGCGCAACTGCGCCCTGAAAAAGTCAGACAACCTGTAACGTGCCCTGATGAAACTTACGCTGATAGATCACCGTAGTCAGCACCATCGGAACCACAATCGCCACTGCCATTGCCATAGAAAACACCTGCCAGTAGGTTGGCTGGATCGAGAGGATGCCCGGCAAGCCGCCGACGCCAATACCGTTCGCGATCACGCCGTTCAGCCCGCACAACAGCCCTGCCAGCCCCGAGCCGATCATCGCGCAGAGCATAGGAAAGCGGTATTTCAGGTTGATGCCGTACATCGCCGGTTCGGTGACGCCGAGGTAAGCAGAAATTGCCGCCGGAACCGAGATCTCACGTTCGTTATGTTTACGGCTGACAATAATAATACCGGTTACCGCCGAGGCCTGGGCGATATTCGACAGCGCAATCACTGGCCAAAGCGGCGTACCGCCCAGGCTCTGGATCATCTGCATATCAATGGCAAGAGTGGTCTGATGCACGCCGGTGATCACCAGCGGAGCATACAAGAAGCCAAACAGCGCAGCGCCAATCGGCGCGAAGCTGCCGGTCATCAGGTGACGTACCGCAAAGGCAACGCCGTCACCAATCATACGTCCCAGCGGGCCGATAAAGGCGTGAGCCAGAAACACCGCGATAAGCAATGAACAGACCGGCACCAGCACCAGATAGAGATAGCTCGGCACGATGCGTTTTAACTGGATCTCAATAAAGCCCAGCGTCAGGCCCGCCAGTAAGGCCGGGATCACCTGCGCCTGATAGCCTACTTTAGCAATAGTGAATAGGCCAAAATGCCATACTTCCGGCGCCTGCTGGCCCAACAGGTATGCGTTCATTAATTGCGGAGAGACAAGCGTGATACCCAGTACGATGCCAAGGATAGGCGTGCCGCCCATTTTACGTACTGCTGACCAGCAAACCCCCACCGGCAGGTAGAAGAAAATAGCTTCGCCAATCAGCCACAGGAAATCATAGATACTCTGCAGCGCCGGATAGAGCTGCGCCAGCGTTTTGCCGTCGCTGAGTGGTACATCGCCAATGACGTTACGAAAGCCAAGAATCAAACCTCCGCTGATCAGCGCAGGCAGCAGCGGGAAAAAAATCTCTGCGAAATGCGAAATCAGCTGCTCATACCACTTCATGTTCTGGCGCGCCGCTTTTTTGGCTTGTTCTTTATCCGTGCGTGAATGGCCTGTGGTTGCCAGTAGCACCTTGTAGTAATCGCCGACGTCAGTGCCAATTACCACCTGAAACTGTCCGGCGTTGGTGAAGCAGCCTTTTACCATCGAGAGTGTCTCTATGGCTTTGGGATCGGCTTTGGCGGGATCGTTCAACACAAAGCGTAAACGGGTAATACAGTGGCTGACGGTGGCGATGTTGTCGCGCCCGCCAACCAGCACGATCAGCTGGTCGATATCCGATTGTTTTACTTTGCTCATCATGAAACCTCATGACTGATGGGAGGGGGATAAGGTGAGCGCAAGCCTACTCTTTAAGCACAACGGGTAAAACGGGAACGTTCCCGAAACCGGCCGGGGATCACAATAATTTCTGTTTGGGTGGTCAGGAGAGCGTGGCGGGAATAATGATTTGGCGCGGTTCGCTGCGGCCGTTGATCTGGGCTATCAGCTGCATGGCAGCCTGACGACCTGATTCAGCGTAGCCGGGATCGACGCTAATAATTTCTGGATGCAGGAACTTCATCAGCGGCGTGTTACCTACGCTTGCCAGCTGTAAATTGTCGATGCGCTGTTCCTGTAAATATTTACTTGCGCCCAGTGCGAGCGTATCAGTTGCGCAGACCAAGGCCGTGGTTTGCGCTGTCAGTGCGCTGGCTACCTGCTCGTAACCCTGCTTCATGCTGAGTCCGGGTAACGATGCCACGGCAGAAAGCTTATGCTGGCGACAGAAGGCCAGATAGGCATGGTGACGGCGCTGTCCTGAGGTGACATCGCTATGCGGTACGCCGAGGTAGCTGATATGACGGTGCCCGCGTTCGTACAGGCGTTGCATCAGGGTAAAGATAGCGCCTTCATCATCGTAGCAGACGGAGGCGAAGCCAGCGGCATCCCGGGCCAGCAGCACCAGGGAAGATTGCCACGGCGTGAGTATCTCCTCATCAATGCCGGTAAAACCAAACAGTACTACGCCATCAATATGGCGACGCTGCAGCATGCCCAGATGCTCTGCCACTAACTGCGGTGAGAACTGGCTCTCCATCATGATCGGGTCATAACCCTGTTCATAAAAGGTGGGCAGCATCGTCTGAACGGCGAGGTTCTCCGACAGGGAATCGAGGCGGGTGACAATAATCGCCACCACCTTGTCGCTTTGTCCACGCATGGCTCGCGCGGAGCGGGAAGGGGCGAAGCTGTGCTGATTCATTACCGCTTCAACACGTTCACGCGTGCGTTCGCTGACCCCGCTTTCATTATTCAGTACCCGCGACACGGTCGATTTTCCCACGCCGCTTAAGCGCGCGATATCTTTGATGGTGAGGCGGTTCTGCATACTCTCTTCCCTGGAAAACAACAATAAGTCATCAATACTACAGTTTTATCTTTTGCCGCGTTTTATTGAGGCGGACCAGTTAAAATCTGCCACTTCACTTTCAGCCAGCGCAGAAGGTTTCTTTCTACGCACCGGCTTTTTCTCCGCCAGCGCTTTTTCCTTCTCATTATTCTGCTTGATGGCCATCACCATTTGTCTGGCTTCGGTGGTGAACTCTTTCTCTTTTTTACCGTCAGGCTCTTTGCCGGTACGAAGTTTATATTTCTGCACCAGCCCCCTGAACGTTTCATCTATAACGGCTCGCTCATTTTCATTAAACTGATCGATTGAAATCATTTTCTTGTCGTTCATGGGATGCCTTCCTGTTAGTGAACTAACTCACCAAGATAGAGGATGCCTGTCCTGAGAACAATGACTCTGTGCGAAAGGCCGGTAACTAAAGTAAAAAGCTGCTGACAGCGCCGATCTTCTTTGACTCTTTCCGGCAAGCCATTGTTAAATTCCAGTTGGCTCCTGGCGGGCCGATAACAATGATAACCCTCTTTCTGCGCGGATTGCGCTTTGACTCTGACGAGCACAGCTATGTTTCTTTCCTGTTTAACACGACTGCTGATCATCACGGCGGTAACTGGCAGCTACGCGCTGGCCGCCGGGCTGCCTGATATTAACGGCGCGATCCTGACCCCGCCGGCTGAGCAGTTCTCTATGATGCCCACCGCTTCTGCAACAGATAATCAATTATCCGGACCGGAAGGCCCTGCGACCTCATCACCAGCAACAGGCACGCCAACGCTATCGCCGGAGTCGGCTGCTGACGCGGTTACGCCTGCGCCTGCAGAGAGTGATGAGATAAAGCAGGATGCGGTGATCAGCGCAGCCCTGCAGGCTATCCGTCAGCGTCAGCTTACGCCGCTCTCCACGGAGTGCCTGAGCATGAGTTTTGTTGATGACAGTGATGATCCGGAAAACTACCTGATCGACGTGCGTGAAAACCGTAACCATCCGGCCTGCGGCGGCGATCCGGAAACGTCGCCGCACCTGTTTTTCATGAAAGCCAATAAAATCAATGGCACGCTGCAAACCGATGCGGGCGTGGAGCCTGACGATTTCTATCCGCTGGAAAACAGTGAGCAGCCTGCGGTGGCCGAACTCACGGTGGAAGATTTTTCCGTACAGGTCAATGGCGTTGCGCTGACGCTGGGGCAGGTATGGAATGAAGATATTATGATGAGTCTGCCGCCGGAGCGCCTGCAGCCACAGCAAGAAAAGCCAAACGCCAATGCCGCTTACCGTTATTTCCAGCACCGCTATGATGCGTTAATGCTGGTGGCAAGCAATGAACACTGGCAGCAAAAACAGCACAGTCCGGACGATAACTATCTGGGCGAAATCACGCTGGTGAACCCAACGCTGGCGACGCATCGTGGGGTGCATGTTGGAATGACAGTTGATGAGGCTGAGCGCAAGTACGGCCCCGGCGAGGCGGATGAGCGTAACGGTGAAAGCTGGCTTAGCTGGCAGCAGGGCGATAATGTGCTCTCGGTGCGCATCAGCAACGGCCTGATAACGCTTATCCGGCTTAGTCATTTGCAGGCCGATCGGGATGCTGTGCAATAAAGCCCGGGCTTTGCGCGCCGCTGCGGAAAACGCGCGATTTCGGCCTGCTTTTTTTATGTACTTAAGGTAAGCTATGCGGCCTCATTGCCTGACTTTTCAACATTGTTACACGGGGCTGGATCCAATGTAGACCATCATGTCTTTTTGCAGCATTTACCAGGCTTACATCGCGTAGGCTTCAGGTGCGCTGCATGGTTCCGGTGCCGGGCCTGGCAATGTCGCAGGCCCTCATGAATTAACGGCTGTGACGCCTGCAATAATGTCGCGTCACGGCATCAACAGAAGAACTCCGATGTCTAATACCACATTTTTGCAAGAAGTGTCGCGTCGTCGTACCTTCGCTATCATTTCTCACCCCGACGCCGGTAAAACCACCATTACCGAAAAAGTCCTGCTGTTCGGACAGGCGATCCAGACCGCCGGTACGGTAAAAGGCCGTGGCTCTAATCAGCATGCCAAATCTGACTGGATGGAAATGGAGAAACAGCGCGGGATCTCGATTACTACCTCGGTAATGCAGTTTCCCTACCGCGATAGCCTGGTCAACCTGCTGGATACGCCGGGGCACGAAGACTTCTCTGAAGATACCTATCGTACCCTGACCGCCGTTGACTGCTGTCTGATGGTAATCGACGCGGCGAAAGGGGTTGAAGATCGTACCCGTAAGCTGATGGAAGTTACGCGTCTGCGCGATACGCCGATCCTGACTTTTATGAACAAGCTGGACCGTGATATCCGCGATCCGATGGAGCTGCTGGACGAAGTTGAAAACGAGCTGAAAATCGCCTGCGCACCCATTACCTGGCCAATCGGCTGCGGCAAGCTGTTCAAAGGCGTTTATCATCTCTATAACGATGAAACCTATCTGTATCAGACCGGTAAAGGCCATACCATTCAGGAAGTGCGCACCATCAAAGGGCTGAACAACCCTGAGCTGGACAGCGCGGTCGGCGAAGATCTGGCAGCGCAGCTGCGTGACGAACTGGAGCTGGTGCAGGGCGCTTCGCATGAGTTTGAGCAGGAAGCGTTTTTGCAGGGTGAGCTGACGCCGGTGTTCTTCGGTACCGCGCTGGGCAACTTCGGCGTTGATCATATGCTGGATGGCCTGGTTTCCTGGGCGCCTGCGCCAATGCCGCGCCAGAGCGATACGCGCAGCGTTGAAGCCAGCGAAGAGAAGTTTTCCGGTTTCGTGTTTAAAATCCAGGCTAACATGGATCCGAAACACCGCGACCGCGTCGCCTTTATGCGCGTTGTCTCCGGTAAGTACGAGAAGGGCATGAAGCTGCGTCAGGTGCGTACCGGTAAAGATGTGGTCATTTCCGATGCGCTTACCTTTATGGCGGGCGACCGTTCGCACGTTGAAGAAGCCTTCCCCGGCGACATTATCGGTCTGCATAACCACGGCACCATTCAGATTGGCGATACCTTTACGCAGGGCGAAAACATGAAGTTCACCGGTATTCCGAACTTCGCGCCAGAACTGTTCCGTCGTATTCGCCTGCGCGATCCGCTGAAGCAGAAGCAGCTGTTAAAAGGGCTGGTGCAGCTGTCAGAAGAGGGTGCGGTACAGGTGTTCCGTCCGGTATCCAATAACGATCTGATTGTGGGTGCGGTAGGTGTGCTGCAGTTTGACGTGGTCGTGGCGCGCCTGAAAAGCGAGTACAACGTGGAAGCGATTTACGAATCGGTTAACGTTTCGACCGCGCGCTGGGTTGAATGCGACGATGTGAAAAAGTTCGACGAATTCCAGCGTAAGAATGAAGTCAATCTGGCGCTGGATGGCGGCGATAACCTCACCTACATCGCGCCGACCATGGTTAACCTCAACCTCACGCAGGAGCGCTATCCTGAAGTGCTGTTCCGCAAAACGCGCGAACATTAATCAGCGTTGTTCACGCATCGCGGAGGCAGTACTCTCCTTCGCGATGCGTTTTTATAGTACCAGCGCAAATTTATCTGCCTTCGCTACAGACTCCTCTTAAAAAGTCCTCAAAAACGCCTTCTTAACTGTTTTTTAACCAAAAAAACGCGACGAATGCCAATCCTTGACTATGCTTAGTTTGTCGGATGCAAAAAGCGGTGGCGAAAGCCTCCCAACATCCATTTAAACGGCACATGGGGTTGTTGCCGCTACGCTTACGGTTGTGAGTGGAATAACGTATAAGAAGGAAGATATCGATGAACAAGACTAAGATTACCAAGACTCTGATGGCTGTGATGGTGGGTTCTGCGCTGCTGAGCGGCTCTGCTCTGGCAGATGAATCTGTATCACAGAAAACGCAGAATGCTGCGGATAGCGCAGGGTCCACAATCGATAGTTCTATGAAAAAAGTCGATGGTTTTATGGATGACAGCGCCATCACCGCTAAAGCGAAAGCTGCGCTGGTAGATGACGAAACGATTAAAAGTACGGATATCTCAGTAGAAACTCAGAAGGGCGTTGTGACCCTGAGCGGTTTCGTTTCTTCGCAGGATCAGGCTGAAAAGGCTGTGGCGCTGGTGAAGAAAGTTGAGGGCGTAAAATCCGTCAGCGATAAACTACACGTCAGAGACAGCGAAAAACAGTCAGTGAGCGGTTATGCAGGTGATGCAGCTACAACCAGCGAAATCAAAGCTAAGCTATTAGCGGATGACATTGTACCGTCCCGGAACGTTAAAGTTGAAACCACCAACGGCGTGGTCCAGCTTTCTGGTACGGTAGAAAAACAAGCACAGTCAGAACGTGCGGAAAGTATCGCCAAAGCTATTGAAGGCGTAAAAAGCGTTAAGAATGACCTGATGGTTAAACCTTAATGTTTTTGCGGCACGGTCAACCTCTGGCGTCTGTGCCGCAGCTAACCCGTTAAAAAAATAAAGTTCATGGGTTTACTGTCCATGAATTGGCTGAGCTAAGCAGTTCGATTTTAACTATGGTAAAGGAGAGGCTTATGTTTCGTTGGGGTATTATCTTTCTGGTAATTGCATTGATCGCGGCGGCATTAGGCTTCGGCGGTCTGGCTGGTACAGCCGCATGGGCAGCTAAGATTGTCTTCGTGGTCGGTATCATTCTGTTCCTCGTCAGCCTGTTTACCGGTCGTCGTCGACCCTAGGTAACCAGCTAAACAGACAGATCCAGTGAATTTAGCGGAGACCAGTCATGAATAGCGACATCGTTGCAGGCAAATGGAAACAATGGAAAGGCCAGATGGCGCTAATGTGGGCGGAGTGGTTTGATAACGACGACGCCTGGATGGCAGGAAACAATGACTGGCTCTCCGGTATTTTGCAGGAAGATTACGGGCGTGAGCAGCACGACGATGCCACAAACGATAAATCCCTGCGCTGATCTGCTATAAGCTGGCCCGCTTTCTTTGTAGAGGGCGGTGCCGGCCTCTGTTTTTTCTCTGTCCCTGCGCGGCTAACCCCGTCACCTGTTTGTTCCTCCCCCTCTGAAACACCTCTTTTACGCTACTATTCTGCCATTCCAGAATAAAAGGCCGCGTTACGTATCCTGCAATGCAGCGGCAAATAAAATAGCGCAGAATAATCTCTAAGATATGTTGAGGAGCGCTGACGTGAGATTTATTGATACCCACTGCCACTTCGATTTTCCTCCGTTTACCGGGCACGGGGAGGAAAGCCTGTCACGCGCCGCTCAGGCAGGCGTAGAGAAAATTATCGTTCCGGCGGTGGAGGCTACACGCTTTGCTCGGGTGTTACAGCTGGCACACCAGCATGCACCGCTTTATGCCGCGCTGGGACTGCATCCCATTGCGATTCAGCAGCACAACGATGCGGCGCTGGAGCAGCTGGAGCAGCACCTGCGTCAGCGACCCGCAAAACTGGTGGCGATCGGCGAGATCGGGCTGGATCTCTATATGGAAGATCCTCAGTTCGATCGGCAGGAATATTTTCTGGATGCGCAGCTGCGGCTGGCGCGGAAATACGATCTGCCCGTGATCCTGCATTCCCGGCGCACGCATGACAAACTGGCACAGCACCTGCGACGTATTGAGGTGCCGCGCCGTGGCGTGGTACATGGCTTTGCCGGAAGCGTGCAGCAGGCGCAGGCGTTTATTGCTGCCGGTTATGCTATCGGTGTAGGCGGCACCATTACCTATCCTCGCGCCAGCAAAACGCGCAATACCATTGCGCAGCTGCCGCTTGGAGCGCTGCTGTTGGAAACCGATGCGCCTGATATGCCGTTGAACGGCTTTCAGGGCCAGCCCAATCGGCCAGAGCAGGTGGCAAAGGTATGGCAAACATTATGCGAGCTGCGTCAGGAAGCGCCGGAGGAGATCGCGGCCACCCTTACCAGCAACAGTGAGAAACTGTTTCAGCTACGTTAACAAGACGACCGCATCAAAGGGGATCTTAAGAACAGGTAAAGAGCAAATGTGATAATTCTCACATTTGCGCTTCTGCGGTATGATAGCGCGCATAAAGCGGTTCCGGCCTGCGGCTGTGGCGCTTTTAATGCGATAGACGTCACATCAAATGTAAACTTGATGGTAGCGTTTCTTAATTAAATGTGAGCTTACGCACAATAAAGAGTTTGCCCGTGATGTTAAAATCGTAACATCAAAGCGAATCAGCATCGCTGGCAAGGTGAGATGGATCTCAACCCTCTTCAAGGAACCAAGACCTCGTGTTGAGTCTTCCACTGGCGGAAGCTCACTGAATCTTTCTGGAGAGCATTATGACTGATGTAACCGCTGCCGCGCTGCGTGCGCTGAAACTCATGGATTTAACCACCCTTAACGATGATGACACCGACGCCAAAGTGATTGCGCTGTGTCAGCAGGCTAAATCCCCGGCAGGCAATACTGCCGCCATCTGTATCTATCCCCGTTTTATTCCCATCGCACGTAAAACGCTGCGCGAGCAGGGCACGCCCGATATTCGTATCGCTACCGTGACCAATTTCCCGCACGGCAATGACGATATTGAGATCGCGCTGGCGGAAACGCGCGCGGCCATTGCCTATGGCGCGGATGAAGTGGATGTGGTTTTTCCCTATCGCACATTGATGGCTGGCGATAGCGAAACCGGCTTTAAACTGGTCAAGGCATGCAAAGAAGCCTGCGCGGCGGCCAGTGTATTGCTGAAAGTGATCATTGAAACCGGCGAACTGAAAGAGGAAGCGCTAATCCGTCAGGCTTCTGAAATCGCTATCGATGCGGGCGCTGACTTTATCAAAACCTCTACCGGTAAAGTGCCGGTAAACGCCACGCCTGAAGTGGCAAAAATCATGATGGAAGTGATCCGTGATAAAGGGGTACAGGATCGCGTTGGCTTTAAGCCTGCGGGCGGCGTGCGTACCGCAGAAGATGCGGCGCTCTATCTGCAGCTTGCTGATGACATTCTGGGCAGCGGTTGGGCGGACGCGCGTCATTTCCGTTTCGGTGCCTCCAGCCTGTTGGCAAGCCTGTTGAACGCGGCGGGCTATGAAAGCGCGCGCAGCACCAGCAGCTACTGAGTTTCCTTTCACCATAGCGGGCGCCTGCCGTCCGCTAAAAATAATTTTTCTGCACCGTTGGATCGGGACACCAGGCCTGATTTATTGATCCGTTAAACAGGGGGTTACCTTGTTTTTACCACAAGAAATTATTCGAAAAAAACGTGACGGCCATGCGCTGAGTGAAGAAGAGATCCGCTTCTTTATTAACGGGGTTCGTGATAACAGCGTATCAGAAGGGCAGATCGCCGCGCTGGCGATGGCGATCTTTTTCCATGATATGACGCTGCAGGAACGTGTGGCGCTGACCATGGCGATGCGTGATTCCGGCGCGGTGCTGTCATGGAAATCATTGAATTTAAACGGCCCGGTAGTGGATAAGCATTCTACCGGCGGGGTGGGCGATGTGACTTCGCTAATGCTGGGGCCGATGATCGCGGCCTGCGGCGGCTATGTGCCGATGATCTCCGGGCGCGGCCTGGGTCATACCGGCGGCACGCTGGATAAGCTGGAAGCGATCCCCGGCTTTGATATTTTCCCCAGCGATAGCCGTTTCCGGGAAATTATTAAACAGACCGGCGTTGCCATTATCGGCCAAACCAATTCGCTGGCACCGGCGGATAAGCGTTTTTATGCCACGCGCGACATTACCGCAACGGTCGACTCTATTCCGCTGATCACCGCCTCGATTCTGGCGAAAAAGCTGGCCGAAGGGCTGGATGCGCTGGTGATGGATGTGAAAGTGGGGTCTGGCGCTTTTATGCCGACTTTTGAACTGTCAGAGCAGCTGGCGCAGGCGATCGTGGGCGTGGCCAACGGCGCGGGTTGTAAAACCACTGCGCTGCTGACTGATATGAATCAGGTGCTGGCTTCCAGTGCCGGAAACGCGCTGGAAGTGCGCGAAGCGGTTCAGTTCCTTACCGGCAGTTACCGCAATCCGCGTTTGCTGGAAGTGACGCTGGCGCTCTGCAGTGAAATGTTAATTTCCGGTGGCCTGGCGCAGGACGATGCCTCGGCCCGACAGCAGTTGCAGAAAGTGCTGGATAACGGCAGCGCCGCTGAGGTATTTGCGCGTATGGTGGCGGCGCAAAAAGGCCCGACAGACTTTATTGAAAGGATGGACAGCTACCTGCCGGCCCCGATGCTGAGCAAGGCGGTGTATGCCGATGCGCCTGGTATCGTTAATGAAATGGATACCCGCGCGCTTGGCCTGGCGGTGGTGGCATTGGGCGGTGGACGTCGTCGCGCCAGCGACAGCATCGATTACAGCGTAGGCCTGAATGAGATGGTGCAGCTGGGCGATCGCGTAGACGCGGAACGTCCACTGGCGGTGATCCATGCCGCCAGCGAGGCCAGCTGGCAGGAAGCGGCACAGGCGGTCAAAGCGGCGGTTAAGCTTGGTGACAGTCAACCTGCTGCAACGCCGGTTATCTATCGCAGAATTAGCAGCTAACGCCCGACTATCTCATGCAGCAGGAAGGCGGCAAGGGGAACCTGAAAGCCTGAAGGTCTCACTGACCGGAATGATGAGCGCAGCCTACGCATCTGCGGCTTGAAGTACCACAGGTATAGACGGCATACTGTTCTGATCGCTTTTTTATTTTTCTCATCGCGCGTAAGCGCAGGAGAGTAACATGAAACGTGCATTTATCATGGTGCTGGATTCCTTTGGGATCGGTGCCAGTAAAGACGCTGAAAAATATGGTGATAAAGGCTCAGACACGCTGGGTCATATTGCGCAGGCCTGCTTCAACGGCGAGGCGGATAAAGGGCGTCAGGGGCCGCTGCATCTGCCGAACCTGACCGCGTTAGGGCTGGGAAAAGCGGCGGAAGCCTCTACCGGCACCTTCCCGCCGGGCCTGGATCCGCAGGCGGAGATCATTGGCGCGTATGCCTGGGCGCAGGAGCTCTCTTCCGGTAAGGATACGCCGTCAGGCCACTGGGAAATTGCTGGCGTACCGGTGCTGTTTGACTGGGGTTATTTCAGCGATACGGAAAACAGTTTCCCGCAGGCGCTGCTGGATACACTGGTGGAGCGTGCCGGACTTCCGGGTTATCTCGGCAACTGCCACTCTTCCGGGACGGTGATTCTGGATAAACTGGGTGAAGAGCATATGAAAACCGGCAAGCCGATTTTCTATACCTCTGCCGACTCGGTATTCCAGATTGCCTGTCATGAAGAGACATTCGGCCTGCAACGCCTGTACGATCTGTGTGAAATCGCCCGTGAAGAGCTGGATAAAGGTGATTACAACATTGGTCGCGTGATTGCGCGTCCGTTTGTCGGCGATAAAGCCGGAAACTTCGAACGTACCGGCAATCGTCACGACTTAGCCGTTGAGCCGCCGTCACCCACCATCCTGAAAAAGCTGGTGGAAGAGAAGCAGGGTGAGGTGATCTCGGTGGGTAAAATCGCCGATATCTACGCGCACGTCGGCATTACCAAAAAGATCAAAGCGACCGGCCTTGATGCGCTGTTTGATGCCACGGTTAAAGAGATGGCGCAGGCGCCGGATAACGCCATCGTCTTCACCAACTTTGTGGATTTCGACTCCGCCTGGGGACATCGTCGCGACGTTGCCGGTTATGCGGGTGGCCTGGAGCTGTTTGACCGCCGTCTGCCAGAGCTGATGGCGCAGGTAAAAGAGGGCGATATTCTGATCCTCACCGCCGATCACGGTTGTGATCCCACCTGGCACGGCACCGATCATACCCGTGAGCATATCCCGATTCTGATCTATGGCCCAGGCGTTAAACCGGGCTTCCTTGGCGGACGCGATACCTTTGCCGATATCGGGCAGACGGTAGCAAAATACTTCGGCCTTTCCGATATGGAATATGGCAAAAGCATGCTGTAATACGCGGCTTTCATTTAACGCCAGCCGCCGGGCTGGCGTGTTTCATTTTTTCAAGGAATAACGACAATGGCTACGCCTCATATTAATGCTGAGATGGGTGATTTCGCGGACGTGGTGCTGATGCCGGGCGATCCGCTGCGTGCTAAACATATCGCGGAAACCTTTCTGGAAGACGCGGTAGAAGTGAACAACGTGCGCGGTATGCTGGGTTACACCGGCACCTATAAAGGTCGTCGCATTTCCGTTATGGGTCACGGTATGGGCATTCCATCCTGCTCCATCTACGCAAAAGAGCTGATCACTGAGTTCGGCGTGAAAAAAATCATTCGTGTGGGTTCCTGCGGCGCGGTACGTGCCGATGTGAAACTCCGCGACGTGGTTATCGGCATGGGCGCCTGCACCGATTCTAAAGTGAACCGTATGCGCTTCAAGGATCACGATTTTGCAGCAATCGCCGATTTTGACATGGTGCGTAACGCGGCAGACGCGGCGAAAGCACTGGGTATTGAGGCGCGCGTAGGCAATATTTTCTCTGCCGACCTGTTCTATACGCCGGACCCGCAAATGTTCGACGTTATGGAAAAATATGGCATTCTCGGCGTGGAAATGGAAGCGGCGGGCATCTATGGCGTGGCGGCAGAGTTTGGCGCGAAAGCGCTGACCATCTGTACCGTTTCCGACCATATCCGCACGCATGAACAGACCACGGCGGCGGAACGTCAAACCACCTTCGGCGATATGGTTAAAATCGCGCTGGAGTCGGTACTGTTGGGCGACAAAGCCTGACTGATTTACCGGACGAGGCTGCCTCGTCCGGTTATTTTCTTCCGCCCGTCTGCGCCTTCTGTATTACGCTTTCTTCAGCGCCTTGCCCCTGCCGACAACGCTACGCCTCAGCTTTTTCTAGCCTCGTCTGACGCCTCATCAGATTCGTCATCATCTTCTTTAACCGGCGTGCTGGCGGTCAGCAGAAAAGGGGATTGTTGCCAGCGGGTACGGCGATCGCGCAACAGCGTACGGGTAAGAATAATGCCGATAGCCAGCGCCAGCAGCATCATCAGGCGCAGAATATTGGTGGTGTTATCCACCTGCTTCGCTTCGGTTACCAGCACATGCGTGTCCAGCGTGACGCGTAAAAAGCCCTGCGGGCCGTCGCTGTTTTCCAGCGGCTGCACCAGCTGATGGTTAAAGTAGCTGCCCGCGCGTTTGCCATCCAGCGCCAGACGATCGCGCACGCTGATGCCTTCGCCGCTGCGCGCAACCAGCGAACCTTCGCTGTCATAAACCGAGGCGTCGAGGATACGGCTGTTATCCGTCATCTGTTTGAGAATGGCGGCGATTTGTGTGCGGTTATCGTCCGGGCTGTCCATAAGCGGCGTAAGCGTAAATGCAACCTGACGTGTCAGGGTGCGCGCCAGATCTTCTACCTGTTCAGAGCGCGCCATTTGATGGCCCAGACTGAACCATGAAGCGCCCTGCATCAGGACGACCAGCAGCGTCAGACAGATCAGCACAATCGCTGTGTGGTGCAGACGGAATTTGAGCCTGGATTTAGCCATTGGCAACCTTAAAACGTAATCAACAAACGGTAGTCTGTTTTTGCGACTTTATGTTGCCAGAAGCGCGGCTGACAGGGTAGCCTCTTGCGAGGTTTTCTCTACAGGCTGTGGCCCGGCACGGATGTCAAACAGAACGTCCTTTGATGGCGGCAGCCGATCATCTTTCCGACAGGAGCTGTAATGCCTAATCGTTTGACCTGGTGCGACCTGCCTTCCGATGTTTCTCTCTGGCCGGGCTTGCCTCTTTCACTGAGCGGTGACGAAGTGATGCCGCTGGATTATCGTGCCGGGCGTACCGGCTGGCTGCTTTACGGGCATCAGCTGGATAAAGATTCGCTGACGGCTTATCAACACCAGCTGGGTGCCGCGATGGTGATTGTCAGCGCCTGGAGCGTGGATGATTATCAGGTGATCCGTCTGGCGGGCTCGCTGACGCCGCGTGCGGCGCGTCTGGCTCACGAACGGGGACTGGACGTAGCGCCGCTGGGTAAAATTCCTTATCTGAAAGCGCCGGGCCTGCTGGTAATGGATATGGATTCCACCGCGATTCAGATCGAATGTATCGATGAGATTGCGCGTCTGGCGGGGTGCGGCGAGCAGGTGGCCGAGGTGACCGAGCGCGCGATGCGCGGCGAACTGGATTTTACTGCCAGCCTGCGTCAGCGCGTGGCTACGCTGAAAGGCGCTGACGCCAATATACTGAAGCAGGTGCGTGATACGCTGCCGTTAATGCCAGGGTTAAGCACACTGGTGCAGAAGCTGCAGGCGTTAGGCTGGCAGGTGGCTATCGCTTCTGGCGGCTTCACTTACTTTGCCGAATATTTGCGTGACCGGCTGCATCTTGCCGCTATCGCTGCCAACGAGCTGGAGATCCGTGACGGTAAATTTACCGGTGAGGTTATTGGCCCGGTAGTGGATGCGAAGTATAAGGCCGATATGCTGGCGAAGCTGGCACAGCGTTTTGATATCCCCGTTGAACAAACGGTAGCGATTGGCGATGGCGCTAACGATTTACTGATGATTAAGGCTTCCGGGTTAGGCATCGCCTACCATGCCAAGCCGAAAGTTAATGAACAAACTGAAGTGACGATTCGGCATGCCGATCTGATGGGCGTATTTTGCATCCTCAGCGGCAGCCTGCATCACGAGACGCGATAATTGAGGAACTGAGTTGGCTAAAGCGGTAAAACGTGCCTTTGTCTGCAACGAATGTGGCGCAGACTATCCGCGTTGGCAGGGGCAATGTAGCGCCTGTCACGCCTGGAATACCATCACCGAAGTGCGGCTGGCGGCCTCGCCGGCTGCGGCGCGTAATGAGCGTCTGTCTGGCTACTCCGGCACCGCCGGCGTCAGCCGCGTGCAGAAGCTGTCAGAAATTAGCCTGGAAGCGTTGCCGCGCTTCTCAACCGGTTTTAAAGAGTTCGATCGCGTACTGGGCGGCGGCGTAGTCCCCGGCAGCGCTATTCTGATTGGCGGCAATCCCGGCGCCGGGAAAAGTACGCTGCTGCTGCAAACGTTGTGCAAGCTGTCAGTGGATATGAAAACACTGTATGTCACCGGCGAAGAGTCCCTGCAGCAGGTTGCCATGCGCGCGCATCGTCTTGGTTTGCCTACCGAGAACCTGAATATGCTGTCGGAAACCAGCATTGAGCAGATCTGCATGATTGCCGAGCAGGAACAGCCGAAGCTGATGGTGATCGACTCTATTCAGGTGATGCACATGGCGGATATTCAGTCTTCGCCGGGCAGCGTGGCGCAGGTGCGCGAAACCGCAGCTTATTTAACGCGCTTTGCCAAAACGCGCGGCGTAGCGATTGTGATGGTTGGGCATGTCACCAAAGATGGCTCCCTGGCTGGTCCCAAAGTACTGGAACACTGCATCGACTGTTCAGTGCTGTTGGACGGCGACGCGGATTCCCGTTTCCGCACGCTGCGCAGCCATAAAAACCGCTTTGGCGCGGTGAACGAACTGGGCGTGTTTGCCATGACCGAGCAGGGCATGCGTGAAGTCAGCAATCCCTCGGCGATTTTTCTGTCGCGCGGCGATGAGATTACCGCCGGGAGTTCGGTGATGGTGGTTTGGGAAGGCACGCGTCCGCTGCTGGTAGAGATCCAGGCGTTGGTGGATCATTCAATGATGTCTAACCCACGTCGCGTTGCGGTAGGGCTGGAACAGAATCGCCTGGCGATCCTGCTGGCGGTACTGCATCGTCATGGCGGGTTACAGATGGCCGATCAGGATGTGTTTGTTAATGTTGTCGGCGGGGTAAAGGTTACAGAAACCAGCGCCGATCTGGCATTGATGCTGGCGATGGTTTCCAGCCTGCGCGATCGGCCCTTGCCCAACGATCTGGTGATTTTCGGCGAGGTGGGGTTAGCCGGTGAAATTCGTCCGGTGCCGAGCGGTCAGGAGCGTATTTCCGAGGCCGCTAAGCATGGGTTTAAACGCGCTATTGTCCCGGCGGCTAATGCGCCGAAAAAGGCGCTGGAGAACATGAAAGTTTATCCGGTGAAAAAGCTGGCTGACGCGCTGGCGATCCTGGATGAGTTATAATTTTAGCGCAGGTTAACCTGTCGTTGGGGTGGGCACTGCCCACCCCTTTTCGCAGGAGGCATTATGTCATCATTCGAATATTTAAAAACCGCCATTCGCCAGCAGGGACATACGTTGCAGCAGGTTGCAGACGCCAGCGGAATGACGAAAGGCTACCTGAGCCAGTTGCTCAATGCCAAAATCAAAAGCCCCAGCGCGCAAAAGCTGGAGGCGCTGCATCGCTTTCTGGGTCTGGAATTTCCCCGCCGCGAGAAAACCATTGGCGTGGTGTTCGGCAAGTTCTATCCTCTGCACACCGGCCATATTTATCTGATTCAGCGCGCCTGCAGCCAGGTTGATGAGCTGCATATTATTATGGGACATGATGAACCGCGCGATCGCCAGCTGTTTGAAAACAGCGCCATGTCACAGCAGCCCACCGTTAGCGATCGCCTGCGCTGGCTCTTGCAGACGTTTAAATATCAAAAAAATATTCGCATTCATGCCTTTAATGAAGAGGGGATGGAGCCTTATCCGCACGGTTGGGATGTCTGGAGTCGGGGCATTACGGCCTTTATGGCGGAAAAGGGAATTGAGCCAGGCTGTGTGTATACCAGCGAAGAGTTGGACGCGCCGCAGTATCGCGAGCATCTGGGCATTGAAACCATCGTGATCGATCCGCAGCGCTCTTTTATGAATATCAGCGGCGCGCAAATTCGCCAGAATCCTTTTCGATACTGGGAGTATATCCCTACCGAAGTAAAACCTTTTTTCGTACGTACCGTTGCGATACTGGGCGGGGAATCGAGCGGTAAATCAGTATTAGTGAATAAGCTGGCTAATATTTTTAATACTTCCAGCGCCTGGGAGTATGGACGGGATTACGTATTCTCGCATCTTGGCGGAGATGAGATGGCGTTGCAGTATTCCGACTATGACAAAATTGCGTTAGGGCAGGCGCAGTATATTGATTTTGCAGTGAAATATGCCAACAAGGTCGCCTTTATCGATACCGATTTTGTGACTACCCAGGCATTTTGTAAAAAGTACGAAGGGCGTGAACACCCGTTTGTACAGGCGCTGATTGACGAATACCGTTTCGATTTAGTCATCCTGCTGGAAAACAATGTGCCCTGGGTCGCAGATGGCCTGCGCAGTCTGGGTAGCTCCGTCGATCGACGTGAGTTTCAGGAATTGTTAATCAAAATGTTAGATGAAAA
The DNA here is from genome assembly GCF_050113815.1 of Pantoea sp. FN0307. Classification (NCBI taxonomy): domain Bacteria; kingdom Pseudomonadati; phylum Pseudomonadota; class Gammaproteobacteria; order Enterobacterales; family Erwiniaceae; genus Pantoea; species Pantoea sp. FN0307. The sequence goes on from NZ_JBNJSO010000005.1 coordinate 46,249, forward strand.
TCAAATAAAATATGAGCATGTTACTGAAGACAGTTATGACCAACGTTTTCTGCGTTGTGTTGAACTGGTAAGAAATATGCTGGAAAACGGAAAGTAAAAAGGCAGGGCGGCTGATGGCGATATTATACCGTCAGCCATTTTATTCGGAATGTTCTCATTGTTATCTCTCCCGAAGTAAATCAGCTTAGTTATTTAATAAGGCAGGCTAACTTTTTGCAGTTTAATTTAAGGGTTTCTTTAAAAGAAGCCATGAATTATCACGCTTAATAGAAAGTATTTATGCATTTTTTGCTTTAACTTGTTGATTTTAATGTTTATTTTTATAATTAACCTCAGGTTATTTATTTAAGCTATTGGCTAAACTGAAATTGACTTGATATGGAGGGTGAAATTATAGCGGCAACTTGAGACATAGCTTATATATTGTCAGGGTTTCATTAACTAAGGTGCCTGTATATATTAATTTTCCTTTTCATTATATGAAGACACAGTACATGTATTGTTAACTATACAGTGGCTTTCTCGGCTTTTGGAAAACAGGTTACTTTATTTGGATTGCTTTAATTGGAGTTGTTAATAGCGTTACAGGTTCGTGGATTTTTTGAAGTCATTCTATGCGAGACGGCATCATGTACATTATCTTCAGGGTGAAATCAGCCTGTAATTTTATATTTTGGGCGCAGAGATAACCGGGAAGAATCAAGGGAGTGTAAAATATGCATAAAGATATTAATCATTTGGTAAGAATGGATTTAAACCTGCTGCCTATCCTGGATACTTTGCTTAACGAAAAAAGTGTCAGCAAAACGGCGGACAAACTTAATGTGACTCCGCCCGCAATTAGTAAATCATTGAATAAAATCAGAGACACCTTTCAGGATCAGCTTTTGGTTCGTTCTGGCATGAGTCTGGAGCTGACGCCATTAGCGGTACGCCTTAAACCTCAGCTTAGAGAGCTGCTGGATAATATCCAAAATGTTCTGCACCAAAATATTGAGCTCAACGGCAAAGAGCTGCCACGCTCTTTTAACATCGTTACCAATGATATCCTGATGTCTAAGCTTAGCTATAAATTGATGAAAAAAAGCATTCAGGAGAATACCAACCACATCTTTAATTTTAACTATGACAACGCGACATCCTGTGTGCTGCGCAGCGAAGATATTGATCTCTATATCGGGGAGGATAAAAGCCTCAGCCCGGAGGTGAAGATACGAACTATCGGCCACAGTGAATGCGTATTGATAGCCACCAAAGACCATCCTGTTTTTCTGATGGAAAAGTCTTTGAAAAACCTAAAAGAGTTTATTCTTATCGTGCCCAAAAACAGGCTGAAAGAAGAGATGGAAAGCCTTTATCGCGAGCGCGGCTATAAACGCAAAATTCATGGTATCAGCGCAGGATACCTGCCTATTATCGAAAATATTATTCAAACTCGCAGTCTGGGTATCGTTCCGATGTATGTTGTTGATGTTTTACAGCGAATGAACCTTGATGTGGACTTTTTTAAGCCCGATTTTGATTTGCCGAAAGTGCGTATTATTCAGGCATGGCATCCTCGCTATCATAACTGCTCTTCTCATAAATGGCTGCGTGATATCTCGAAAGATTTGCTCGATTTCTAACCTCAGCAGCAGAGCAGGTTTATTAAAAATAACAGTCTAAGAAAGCTGTCTTTATTTTTGTTAGAAATTATCTATGGCGAAACAGTAAACAAAAATATCATCAGTTAAATTTAACCAGAGGTAATACAGATATTATCTGTTAGCATTATTTAACTGCGCAATAGGGTGGCGGGAGTAAAATGGGTTGGGCTGAAACAGGTTAAGGAAACGGTTTCGAAATCACTTAAAATAATAACTATTTAACGCAAATGAACGCCCCGATTCAGGGGCGTTTTTTAATCTCTACGATTCACTTACTTTTTTAATGAAACATTTAACGTTTTGCACTATTAATGCAGCAGAACAGCGGCAATCAGTAAGTAATAACTACTTTGCCACGCATATGTCCTTCAAGGACACGCGCATGTGCCTGAGTAAGTGTTTCAACACTTAATCCGTGTAACGTTTCGTTCTGCGTACTCTCTACTTTTCCTGCATCCAGCAGCTGAGCCACTTCGTTAAGGATCTCACCCTGACGAGCCATATCCGGCGTTTGATACATGCTGCGGGTGAACATAAATTCCCAGTGCAACGCCGCGCTTTTGAGTTTCAACTGTTCCATATCCAGCGGATGCGCATTCTCAACAATGGTGCAGATCTGGCCCTGCGGCGCAATCAGCTTGCCGATGGTATCCCAGTGACCGTCGGTATCGTTCAGACAGAAAATATAATCCACCTGTTTGATACCGTGCTGCTCCAGCTCCTCCGGCATATTTTTATAGTTGATCACGATATCAGCCCCGCGCTCTTTACACCATTGCACCGAATCAGGACGTGAGGCGGTAGCGATGACCCGAACTTTGCTGTGCAGTTTGGTAAAGGGGATGGCCAGCGAGCCCACGCCGCCAGCGCCGCCGATAATCAGCAGGGTTTGCTCTTCGGTTGCTTGCTGTATACGCAGGTGCTCAAACAGGCCTTCCCAGGCGGTTAATGCCGTTAGCGGGATGGCTGCCGCTGCGCCCCAGTCAAGACTCTGCGGTTTACGGCCCACAATGCGCGCATCTACCAGCTGAAAGGTACTGTTGCTTCCCGGACGTGTAATATCGCCCGCGTAGTAAACCTCGTCTCCGGGCGCAAACTGCGTCACCTTACTGCCTGTCTCAACCACTACTGCGCTGGCATCCCATCCCAGAATACGCGGCTGTTGCAGACCGCTCTTCTGTACGCCTTTATGCACTTTGGTATCGACCGGGTTGATTGATACGGCTTTAACTTCCACCAGCAGATCGTACTCGCCAGGAGTGGGTTTTTCCGACTGAATTTCTGTGAACTGCGCCGGGTTTTGAGGATTAACAGCAATAGCACGCATAGTCATATGATTTCTCCTTAGTTGATGGAGTCAGTGTAATAGGCCAGAGCAACAGTGATAAGATGGACAATAACTCATACAGTGTTCGTAACAGGTGAACAATGGCGTTAAAGCGGTTACAGGATATGGCGCTGTTTGCGCTGGTGGCTGAAAGCGGAAGCTTTACTGCCGCTGCCCGGCGCGCCGGTCTGCCAAAATCGAGCGTCAGCCAGCGCATTAGCCAGCTGGAACAGGCGATAGGTTTGCGTTTGCTTAATCGCACAACGCGCCAGCTCAACCTGACCTTCGCAGGTGAACGCTATCTTATTCACTGTCAGGAGATGATACAGGCCAGCGAACGTGCAGATCTGGCTATTGAGCGCCTGCGCGACAACCCAAGCGGCCGATTGCGGATCACCACGCCCGCCGGTATTGGGGCGACGCTGCTGGCGCGCTGTAACGCTGAGTTCCAGCAGCGCTATCCGGACGTTACGCTGGAAGTGTCGGTGTCTGATGATATGCGCGACCTGGTGCAGGAAGGATTCGATCTGGCGCTGCGTACCGGCAAGCCGCAGGATTCGTCGCTCATCGGCCGACGTGTTGGACTTTGTCAGCGGCTACTGGTTGCTTCAGCAAACTACCTGACAAAAAATCCGCCGATCACGCATCCGCAACAGCTGGCGACGCATCGCTGTATCGCCCACCGAGCCTGGAAAGAGTGGTTGCTGCGCCGTGAAGAAGAGCACTATCGCTGGCTGCTGCCCTCTATGCATTTAACGGATAACCTGCTTTATGCGCGCGAATGCGCTATCAACGATGCTGGCATTACGCTATTGCCGCGTTTTCTGACGGAAGCCGCGATTGCCAGTGGAGAGTTGGTGCAGGTTCTGCCGGAGTGGGAAACGGAAGGGAATGAGCTGTGGCTGGTCTGGCCGGGGCGCAAGCTGAATTCACCTGCGCTGGCGCGCTTTATCGACTTCGCCCAGCAAAGCACGGCGTTTCGGGCGTTTTATCGCTAATAAAAAGCGGCCCGCAGGCCGCTTTCAGATTTACTTCGCCATACGCTTGTATTTGATGCGTTTCGGCTCCAGCGCTTCCGCACCGAGGGTACGCTTCTTGTACTCTTCGTATTCGGTAAAGTTACCTTCAAAGAACTCCACCTTACCCTCGCCCTGATAGTCGAGAATATGGGTGGCGATACGGTCAAGGAACCAGCGGTCATGCGAGATCACCATCGCGCAGCCCGGGAACTCCAGCAGGGCGTTTTCCAGCGCGCGCAGGGTTTCGATGTCCAGGTCGTTGGTTGGTTCATCCAGCAGTAGCATGTTGCCGCCGACCTGCAACAGTTTTGCCAGGTGCAGACGACCGCGCTCACCACCGGAAAGCTCGCCAACGCGTTTGCCCTGATCGACGCCTTTAAAGTTAAAACGGCCCACGTAGGCGCGGCTTGGCATTTCGGTATTGCCGATCTTCATGATATCCAGCCCGCCGGAAACTTCTTCCCAGACGGTTTTTGAATTATCCATGCTGTCACGGAACTGATCCACAGAGGCCAGTTTCACCGTATCGCCAAGCGTGATGCTGCCGCTGTCCGGCTGTTCCTGACCGGACATCATACGAAACAGTGTGGATTTACCCGCGCCGTTCGGACCGATAATCCCGACAATCGCGCCTTTCGGCACGGAGAAAGAGAGATCGTCAATCAGCAGACGATCGCCGTACGATTTACGCAGGTTGTTCACTTCCACCACTTTATCGCCCAGGCGCGGACCCGGTGGAATAAAGAGTTCGTTGGTTTCGTTACGTTTCTGGTATTCGGTGCTGTTCAGCTCTTCAAAGCGCGCCAGACGGGCTTTGCCCTTTGACTGACGGCCTTTCGCGCCCTGACGTACCCACTCCAGCTCTTTCTCAATCGATTTACGACGCGCCGCTTCCTGAGAAGCTTCCTGCGCCAGACGCTGATCTTTCTGCTCCAGCCAGGAAGAGTAGTTGCCTTCCCATGGAATGCCTTCGCCACGGTCCAGCTCCAGGATCCAGCCTGCGACGTTATCCAGGAAATAACGGTCATGGGTGATAGCCACTACCGTGCCTTCGAAATCATGCAGGAAGCGCTCCAGCCAGGCGACAGATTCAGCATCCAGGTGGTTGGTGGGTTCGTCGAGCAGCAGCATGTCCGGCTTTTCCAGCAGCAGACGGCACAGTGCCACGCGGCGGCGCTCACCACCGGAGAGATTGGCCACTTTAGCCTCCCAGTCCGGCAGGCGCAGCGCATCAGCGGCGCGCTCCAGCTGCACGTTCAGGTTATGGCCATCGTGTGCCTGAATAATCTCTTCCAGCTTGCCCTGTTCAGCGGCCAGCTTGTCAAAATCGGCTTCCGGTTCGGCGTACAGCGCGTAAACCTCATCGAGACGCTTCAGCGCGCCAACCACTTCAGCTACCGCTTCTTCTACCGATTCACGTACGGTATGTTCCGGATTGAGCTGCGGCTCCTGCGGCAGGTAGCCGATTTTGATGCCAGGCTGCGGACGCGCCTCGCCTTCGATGTCTTTATCGATGCCCGCCATAATGCGCAGCAGCGTAGATTTACCCGCGCCGTTTAAGCCCAGTACGCCGATTTTTGCGCCCGGGAAAAAGCTAAGGGAGATGTTCTTAAGAATATGACGCTTCGGCGGAACAACTTTTCCGACGCGATGCATGCTGTAGACGAATTGAGCCACGTGAAATGAGCCTCTTATGGTCTGTGTGGTAATCGGGGCACATCGCCCGCTCAGAACTGCAAGTTTAGCGGTTTTCCTTGCTTAATCACAGCCATCATCCTGGGCGATTGTTTGCCTGGCAGGTGCCAGGATCTTTTCAGGGCAGCAGCAGCGTAACCGCCTGCTGTTGCAGGTGCTCAGCCAGCGCTTGCGGCGGCGCGCTGTCACTGATCAGCATATCAAACTGATCCAGCTCGCCAATGCGCGCCGGCAGAACCTTATTAAACTTGCTGCTGTCAGCCAGCAACACCTTGCGCTGCGCGCGTGCCATCGCCCGAAGCTTCATGGGTAACTCATTGAAGTTGTAGCAGGTGACGCCCTGTTGTGGGTCGATACCGGCAGCGGAAATAAACGCCAGCGTAGGGCAGATCTCATCCAGAATAGAGAGGTTGCCGTGCGGAGAAAACACCGCGTTGTCAGGATGAAACTCGCCGCCGCTGAGAATAACGCGACAGGCGCTTTTTTCCTTAAGCGCCAGAAAGGTATTAATGGCGCAGCAGACTGCGGTAAAGGGCAAGCCTTCATCTATCGCATCGATCACCCACGGCATAGTGGTGCCACAGTCGAAAAAAACCGTATCGTTAGGTTTAATCAGGCTGGCCGCCCGCTGTGCCAGCTGGCGTTTTTTATTGACGTTATGCAGTTGCTGATCGGAAACAAAATAGTGCCCGTGCGCATTTCGCGGATCGCTCACAATATAACCGCCGAGTAAAACCAGGCTGGAGGGCGGCTCGTTAAGATCGCGACGAATCGTCATTTCTGAAACGCCTAACAGCCGCGCCGCCTCTTTCAAATGAATTTTATCGATGCGCTTGAGCGCCTGCGCCAGTTTATTAATTCGCTCGTCGCGCCGGGTTTCCATTATCGCGTTCCCTGTTGGTCTGTTTCTCCTTATGTTAACGCTAAAAAAGTGAAGCGTCAGCCGCTGCCTGGCGGTCACTGTGATCCCCGACCAGAAAGTAAATTTTGTGAAGAACGTGGCACGACGCCAACCGCCTGGTTAGCATGAAGAGAGCCAGGCCATCCGGCCGGATCGGATAACAGTAAGAGGAGAGCGTGTGGTGACTCACAGCAAGGAGAGGGGGCGTTACTGGTTAGCTGGTTTATGCCTGCTTGCCGCCAGCGGCAGCGTATTGGCGGATTCGCTGGATGAACAGCGCAGCCGCTACCAGCAAATCAAACAGGCATGGGATAATAATCAGATGGATGTGGTGGCGCAGCTGATGCCCACGCTGAAAGATTATCCGCTTTATCCTTATCTGGAATATCGCCAGCTGTCGCAGCATCTCGATCAGGAAACCGGCCTGGCGGTTAACGCTTTTATTAAACGTTATCCCACGTTGCCGCCGGTGCGCACGCTGTCGTCACGCTTTGTTAATGAGCTGGCGCGCCGTGAGGACTGGCGCGGTCTGCTGGTATTTAGCCCGCAGGAGCCGCAGCCAGTCGCTGCTCGCTGCAACTGGTATTACGCTAAATGGGCGACCGGCCAGCAACAGGTTGCCTGGGAAGGGGCGAAGACAATCTGGCTGCGTGGAAGCTCGCTGCCGAGCGGCTGTGACAAACTTTTTTCTGTCTGGCAAGCCGCGGGTGAGCAAACGCCAATTACCACGCTGGAGCGTATCCGCCTGGCGATGATCGCAGGCAATACCAGCCTGGTTAATTTCCTTGCTAAACAGCTGCCCTCCAATTACCAAACCATGGCCGACGCCATCATGGCGCTGCAAAACGATCCCGCCACGGTAGAAGCATTCGCCCGCAGCGTTGGGCCAACAAACTTTACCCGACAGGCAACCTCATTAGCGCTGGCGCGACTGGCGCGTGAAGATGGGGAGAATGCGCGCGCGATGATCCCTGGGCTGGCACGCTTACAGCAGATGAGCGAGCAGGAAATCCAGGAGATGAAGGAGGCGGTGGCATGGCAGTTAATGAGCAGAGAGGTCACATCCGAACAGGCGCGCTGGCGTGATAACACGGTAATGAGCAGCGGTTCGGTGCCGCTGCTGGAACGCCGTATTCGTCTGGCATTAAGCAATAACGATCGGCGTGGATTAAACACCTGGATTGCGCGGCTGGATCCTGACGCGAAGCAGAAAGATGAGTGGCAATACTGGCAGGCGGATCTGCTGCTGGAGCGTGGACGCAAAGAGGAAGCGGAGGAGATCCTGCGTAAGCTTATGCAGGAACGCGGCTTCTATCCGATGGTAGCCGCGCAGCGTCTGGGAGAGAAATATCCGCTGCGGGTAGATGAAGCGCCACGTCCGGATAGCACGCTTGATAACGGCCCGGAAATCGCACGCGTGCGTGAGCTGATGTATTGGGGAATGGATAACCTTGCGCGGAGCGAATGGAACCGACTGGTTGCCAGCAAAACCGCATCGCAACAGCAAATGCTGGCGCGTTACGCGCTGAACCATGGCTGGTGGGATCTGAGCGTGCAGGCCACGATAACCGGCAAGCTGTGGAATAATCTCACCGAGCGCTTCCCGCTGGCGTGGCAGGAGCAGTTCACGCAAAACACGCGTGGTAAAACCATACCGCCAAGCTACGCGATGGCTATCGCCCGGCAGGAGAGCGCATGGAATCCTAAAGCGCGTTCGCCGGTGGGCGCAGCTGGATTAATGCAGGTGATGCCCGCTACCGCGACCCATACGGTGAAGATGTACAGCATTCCGGGCTATGTAAACAGCAGCCAGCTATTGGATCCGCAAACCAATATTCAGATCGGTACTCAGTATCTGGATCATGTTTATCAGCAATTTGACCAGAACCGTATCTTCTCTTCGGCGGCGTATAATGCCGGGCCGGGCAGGGTACGCACCTGGCAGCGCATCAGTAACGGTCAGCTGGATGCGGTGGCTTTTATTGAAACCATTCCTTTTTCAGAAACGCGCGGCTATGTGAAAAACGTACTCGCCTATGACGCTTACTATCGCTATTTCCTGGGGCAGCCGGATAAACTTCTCTCTGATGCCGAGTGGCAGCGTCGCTACTGAATATGTTACTCTTCCGTACTCGCCAATGAGTACGGAAGAATTTCATGACTCCACATTCCCCAATCCCGATCACTGCCGAGCCGCAGGATGAAAACTGGCTACGTTTTGTTAGCCTGTTAGAGGAGGCGTTCCGGCAGGATTTACAATTGCCGCTGCTGCAATTGATGATGACGCCAGACGAGCGCGAAGCATTTGGCACACGTCTGCGCATTATTGAGGAGCTGTTACGCGGCGAGATGAGCCAGCGTGAGCTGAAAAACGATCTTGGCGTGGGTATTGCGACAATTACGCGTGGTTCCAACAGCCTGCGCGCCGCGCCGCCTGCGTTAAAGGCCTGGCTGGACGTGCAGCTATCCGTGAAATGATACGGCTTACTGCGGCGGGGAAAGCGGCTGCTGATAGATAGCGTTATGGAAGGGGCAAAGTGCCAGAATTAACGCCTGATGGTAGACGCTGCTACGCGTCAGCAAACCCTGAGTAAACACGCCAATCGCTCCGCCTTTGTGCTTGATATTGTCAATGCCGGTAAGGCGCGCCATCTCTTCACCCAGTTCGTGACCGGCATGGATGCCCGCCATGACAGGCGCAGGCAAAGTAAAACTGGCCGAGCGGGATTCACCGCGTTGTTTGTGATCTTCCACCACCATCCATGCAAAAGCGTCGTTGCCTTCAATACCCGCTTCAATCGCGACCCAGAAATCGGCTTCAGGCCTGACCTTACGTGCGTTCATCACCCGCTGGCGTGCGCCAGTTCGCGTTTCTGCATTCGTTAACGGCTGAGCGGCTACGCCGCTGTCGACCGCAACGCCCTCAATGTGGCAGGATCCCTCGCCGAAGACATCATGAAATGCCTGAGAGATAGCACTAATTTTGGCCGGATTGGTGGTAGCAGCGACAACATGGTACATAATTATCTGAACCTTCTACGCAATTTTGACGCAGTATAACGGAAAAAAAGCATGTTACAGGTCTATCTTGTTCGCCACGGGGAAACAGTTTGGAACGCGGCCAGGCGCATTCAGGGGCAGTCGGATAGCGCACTGACTGAAAAAGGAGAGCGGCAGGCTCGTCAGGTTGGCGAGCGGGTGAAGTCGCTGGGGATCACCCACGTTATCAGCAGTGATTTAGGGCGCACGCGTCGTACTGCGGAAATTATCGCAGACATTTGCGGCTGTAGCGTTACGCTTGACGCACGATTGCGAGAACTGAATATGGGCGTGCTGGAACAGCGTCCGATCGATACGTTGAGCGCTGAAGAAGAGGGCTGGCGGCGTACGTTAGTTAACGGGACGGAAAATGGCCGTATTCCGGAAGGCGAAAGTATGACGGAACTGGCGGAGCGCATGCATCAGGCGCTGAATGCCTGCCTGGAGCTGCCAGCGGGAAGTCGTCCGCTGCTGGTGAGTCATGGCATGGCGCTGGGCGTGCTGGTCAGCACACTATTGGGATTGCCTGCACATGCGGAACGGCGGCTGCGGCTGCGTAACTGTTCGCTTTCACGCGTCGATCATCAGCAAAGCGCCTGGCTGGCAAGCGGCTGGGTAGTGGAAACCGCAGGCGATATTTCGCATCTCGATCTGCCCGCGCTGGATGAACTGCAGCGCTAAACAAACGGGCCCGCAATGCGGGCCCGAAATGATCAGCTGTCGGTACGGCGAATGGGGATCAAATATTCGCAGCGGATCTCTTTCGGCGGCTCGGAAAGCTTTTTTCCGCCATGCGTATAAAAACGCTCAATATCCTGTCCCTGACGGCGTGTCAGCTGTAGCGTCGGCATACAGGTGCCATAAAGCATCAGAATAAAATCCTGAAGCTGGCTGCGCGGGCCTTCATAATTAAACTGGACATAATCGCCAGCCTCCAGCAGTACGGTTTGCGCTGACTGCATGGGTTTAGCCAGCTGATCCGACGGCACCGCAGTGGTATAGAGTATCTCTTGTTCGTCGTCCTTTTCCTGGCTCGGACGCACCTGATGCAGCCCATACAGCACGGGCGGAACCGTATCGGTTTCCAGCAGGAACTGCTGCCAGAAGTGGATGCGCATCTCGTCGCGATAAAGGGAAATTTGCTCCAGCGTACAGGTATAGCTTTGCGTTTGCCCCACCAGTACGGTTTCCGGCAGCGTAACAAAGCGCGCTTCCGGCAACGTAGAATTATCCAGGCGAATCGGCGGACGCAGACCATATGCGTTCCACTCTGATGCACGGCGATAGTATGCCGGTGTTTGATTAAACTGTTTTTTAAAGGCGCGGGTAAAGGTTTGCTGTGAATCAAAACGGTACTGCAAAGCGATATCCAGAATCGGACGGCTGGTAAGACGTAGCGCTACCGCCGCTTTTGACAAACGTCGGGCGCGAATATAGGCACCAATCGCATGACTGGTTACCTCTTTAAACATTCTTTGCAGATGCCATTTGGAGTAACCTGCTTTTGCCGCCACATTATCCAGTGACAGGGGGTGGTCGAGATGGCTCTCCAGCCAGACAAGCAAATCGCGAATGATACCAGCTTGGTCCATAAAACATCCTCTTGTACTTAGTTGGCGCAGGCAACGCAAAGTCGCGGGATCATAGCACTAAATGCGCAAAAGCCGCTGAAGGTTTTACTTGTTAGATTGTGCTATACCCCATGCAAATGAGGAGCAATAGAATTGGCCCGGTTTATCCTTAGCGGGACGTAATAGCGAACAACTTTAATAATATACAATGGTAACGGTATGATAATAAAAAAATTATTAATAATTACAATGGCAACCTTATTCTCTGCTGGCGTGGCCGCTGAAGAGATCGGGTCGGTAGATACGGTGTTCAAGATCTTTGGTCCTGACCATAAAATCGTGGTTGAGGCATTTGACGATCCAGACGTGAAAAATGTGACCTGCTATGTGAGCCGTGCTAAAACGGGCGGGATCAAAGGGGGGTTAGGATTGGCAGAAGATACGTCTGATTCCGCAATTTCCTGCCAGCAGGTGGGGCCGGTGACCTTAAGCGATCGCATTGCGCAGGGCAAAGCGCAGGGCGAAACAGTTTTCCGCAAGCGCACTTCATTCTTGTTTAAAAAGTTGCAGGTGGTGCGCTTCTACGATCAAAAGCGGAACACGCTTATTTATCTTTCATATTCAGATAAAGTGGTGGAAGGCTCGCCTAAAAATGCGCTGAGTGCGGTTCCCATTATGCCGTGGGGGCACTAAAAGAAGAAACGGCGAGTCGCCTCGCCGTTTTTAAAGCATTATTCCTGCAGATCGCCGCAGAAACGGTAACCTTCGCCATGAATGGTCGCGATGATTTCTGGGGTATCTGGCGTTGATTCAAAGTGCTTGCGAATACGACGAATCGTGACGTCAACCGTACGATCGTGCGGTTTTAATTCACGGCCAGTCATCTTTTTCAGCAAGTCGCCGCGCGTTTGAATTTTGCCAGGATTTTCACAGAAGTGCAGCATGGCGCGGAATTCACTACGCGGCAGCTTATACTGCTCACCATTCGGGCTGATCAGCGAGCGGCTGTTGATATCCAGCTCCCAGCCATTGAATTTATAGCTTTCAACCTGCTTACGCTCTTCGCTAATGGCGGAGAGGTTCATGGTGCGGGAAAGCAGATTGCGTGCGCGAATGGTTAATTCACGCGGGTTGAAAGGCTTAGTGATGTAATCATCCGCGCCGATCTCCAGGCCCAGGATTTTATCCACTTCATTGTCGCGCCCGGTTAAGAACATCAGGGCAACGTTTGCCTGCTCGCGTAGCTCACGCGCCAGTAAAAGACCATTTTTACCTGGCAAGTTGATATCCATAATCACCAGATTAATATCGTTTTCGGTCAATACCTGATGCATCTCTGCGCCATCCGTCGCTTCGAACACTTCATAGCCTTCGGCTTCAAAAATGCTCTTTAGAGTGTTACGCGTGACTAGTTCATCTTCAACGATAAGAATATGCGGGATCTGCATGAGTTCGCTACCTAAAATTTGCCAACAAAATCGGAAACAGGATGTACTGCCGTTAACGCGGTGAAAAAGACGTTTGCCCGGATAACTGAAGTACAGAATTATGTTCTTGATGCACCATCCATCAACGTCAACAACATTGTCAGCTCAGCCATAAGGATAAATCCTGCATGCCCCGGCAGTGCCAAATGGCTGTTATCCTAGCTGCATTAACAGCAAGATAACAGCACAGGCTACAACCAATAAGCATTAAAACAACGCTTCGTTGACTTATATCAAATCAAGTGTAGCACGTTAACACTTTTGTGAAAAATGCTCACCAGAATGCCAGCTTAGCTCACAATTATCGGTCCTTAAACCATGTCTGAGCCAACTGATAGTGGACAAAAGTTTACTAAGTTAATTATTAAAAGACAATTTTGATTTATAAGATCTTATTTATGATATTTCTTTGTTATTAATGTTCTGATTAATTAAAGACTTTAAAGGCGTTAAATCTTACTTTTTACCGCTAAAACTTAATAAGTTAATTGTATGTTATGTGATTGATGCTGTTATTTAACATGTCGTCATGTCACAGTATCGCTTTCCATAAATTTATCTTCAGGGTTTATATGAATTTTCCGATTGTTCTTGTTTCCCCGGCCCGCCCGGAAAATATTGGCGCGGCCGCACGTGCAATGAAAACAATGGGGTTTTCTGAGCTACGTATTGTTCAGAGCGAAGCCTGGCGCGATCCGGCGACGCGCATCGTGGCGCATGGGGCGGGAGATATCATTGATAATATTCAACACTACTCCTCTCTTTCCGCTGCGCTGGCCGATATCGATTTTTCGGTAGCCACCACGGCACGCAGCCGGGCCAAATTCCGTTATTACGCAACACCGCAACAAGTAGAAACGATTTTGCGCGAAAAACAGCAATGGACAGGCAGTACGGCACTGGTTTTTGGTCGTGAAGATAGCGGTTTAACAAATGAAGAGCTGGAACAGGTAGATTTATTAACCGGCATTCCGATGGCCAACGATTATCCTTCGTTGAATCTGGGGCAGGCGGTCATGGTCTATTGCTATCAGTTGGCTTCGTTACGACAAGTGGCTGCGACGGCAGCTGTCGCGGCAGATCATCAGCAGCTTGATGCGCTGCGCCAGCGTTTAGCGGCGCTGCTGGAGCGACTGAAGGTCGCCGATGATGAAAAGCTGGCAGACTGGATACAACAACGAATCGGTCTGCTGGAACAACGCGATAGCGCTATGCTGCACCGATTGCTGCATGACATTGAAAAAAATCTCTAGAGGAAAATTTGGATTACGTGTGGGAAACTGGTTAATGATTCCATCATGCGGAAAGGGCGTAACAGATTTATCCAGGTGCGGCAGAATTTAACGTTTCCGCTGTGGTGGCAGTGGTTTTGCGGCGGCGATAAATCCATTGACTTCATCAGGAGATTGCTTTACTTCTGAAAAGCAGACAGACACAGAAACAGACAGATAAAATCGACATGCGTACAAACAGCCTGAACACCATCATTATTACTACCACCATTACCACAGGTAACGGTGCGGGCTGACGCATACAGGAAAAAGAGAAAAAGCCCGCACCTGATAAGGTGCGGGCTTTTTTTTCGGCTTAAATTCAGGAGATCCTTAACCATGCGAGTGCTGAAATTCGGCGGAACATCAGTGGCAAATGCGGAACGTTTTCTGCGGGTTGCCGATATACTTGAAAGCAACGCGAAGCAGGGACAGGTTGCAACCGTGCTTTCCGCCCCGGCCAAAATCACTAACCACCTGGTGGCGATGATTGAAAAAACCATCAGCGGTCAGGATGCCTTGCCGAATATCAGCGACGCAGAACAGATTTTTGCTGCGCTGCTGCAGGGATTGCAGCGCGCGCAGCCGGGCTTTGCCTGGGAGCGGCTACAGGCGCTGGTTGATAAAGAGTTCATGCAGCTCCGGCAAATGCTGCACGGCATCAGCCTGCTGGGGCAGTGTCCGGACAGCGTTAACGCCGCAATTATCTGCCGCGGTGAAAAGCTCTCCATCGCCATCATGGAAGCGTTGCTACAGGCGCGCGGTCATCGCGTCAGCGTTATCGATCCGGTCAGCATGCTGTTGGCGCATGGTCATTATCTTGAATCCACGGTTGATATCGCTGAGTCTACGCGCCGTATTGCCGCCAGCCAAATTCCTCTGGATAGCATGATTTTAATGGCTGGTTTTACCGCCGGTAATGAACGCGGCGAGCTGGTGGTGCTGGGTCGTAATGGCTCTGACTATTCCGCAGCGGTGTTGGCTGCCTGCCTGCGTGCTGACTGTTGTGAAATCTGGACGGATGTGGACGGCGTCTATACCTGCGATCCGCGTCAGGTGCCCGATGCGCGTTTACTGAAATCGATGTCTTATCAGGAAGCGATGGAGCTTTCTTACTTTGGCGCTAAGGTGCTACATCCCCGTACCATTGCTCCCATCGCCCAGTTCCAGATCCCTTGTCTGATTAAAAATACCGCCAATCCCCAGGCGCCCGGCACCTTGATCGGCGGCGACACCAGCGACGATGCCAATCCGGTTAAAGGCATTACCAATTTGAACAACATGGCGATGTTTAACGTCTCCGGGCCAGGCATGAAAGGCATGGTCGGGATGGCGGCGCGCGTGTTTGCCGCTATGTCGCGAGCGGGCATCTCTGTGGTATTGATTACCCAGTCCTCATCTGAATACAGCATCAGTTTCTGTGTGCCGCAGGGCGAACAGGCGCGGGCGCGTCGGGTGCTGGAGGATGAGTTCTATCTGGAGTTAAAAGATGGCCTGCTTGAGCCGCTGGATGTGATGGAGCAACTGGCGATCGTCTCCGTTGTTGGCGATAACATGCGTACCCAGCGCGGCATCTCAGCGAAATTCTTTGCGGCGCTGGCGCGAGCCAATATCAATATCGTTGCGATTGCCCAGGGTTCATCGGAGCGCTCTATCTCCGTGGTGGTCAATAATGATGAAGTCACCACCGCAGTGCGCGTGGTTCACCAGATGTTGTTCAATACCGATCAGGTGATCGAAGTGTTTGTTGTCGGCGTCGGCGGCGTGGGTAGCGCATTGCTGGATCAGCTGCATCGTCAGCAGGCATGGCTGAAGAACAAGCATATCGACCTGCGCGTATGCGGGATCGCGAACTCCAAAGCGCTGTTGACCAATGTGCATGGCATCGATCTCAGCAACTGGAAAAGCGCGCTCTCTGAAGCAAATGAGCCGTTTAAGCTGGACCGCCTGCTGCGTCTGGTAAAAGAATATCACCTGCTGAATCCGGTAATTGTAGACTGTACTTCAAGCCAGGCGGTGGCCGATCAGTATGCAGATTTCCTGACGGACGGCTTCCATGTGGTGACGCCGAATAAAAAGGCCAATACCTCTTCGTGGAACTATTATCAGCAACTGCGTGTGGCAGCAGCCAAATCACGTCGCAAGTTCCTTTACGATACCAACGTCGGCGCTGGCCTGCCGGTTATTGAAAACCTGCAAAATCTGTTGAACGCGGGCGATGAGTTAATCAGCTTCTCTGGCATTCTGTCTGGATCGCTCTCTTTTATTTTCGGCAAGCTGGATGAGGGCATGACGCTCTCCGAAGCCACAAAGCTGGCGCGTGAAATGGGCTTTACCGAGCCCGACCCGCGTGACGATCTTTCCGGTATGGATGTGGCGCGCAAGTTACTGATCCTGGCCCGCGAGGCGGGTTACCAGCTGGAGCTGAGCGATATTGAAATTGAAGCGGTACTGCCTGAAGAATTTACGGCAATTGCCGATGTCGGGACCTTTATGCAACGTTTGCCTGAGCTGGATAAAGTCTTTGCCGATCGGGTTGAGCAGGCGCGTGCAGCAGGCAAAGTGCTGCGCTTTGTTGGCGCGATTGAAGAAGGGGGCCGCTGCCGCGTGAAAATCGATGCGGTAGATGGCAATGACCCGCTGTATAAAGTGAAAAACGGTGAGAACGCGCTGGCGTTTTACAGCCGTTACTATCAGCCGATTCCGCTGGTGCTGCGCGGCTACGGCGCCGGTAATGATGTTACCGCCGCAGGCGTATTTGCCGATCTGTTACGCACCCTGTCATGGAAGTTAGGAGTCTAAACATGGTAAAAATTTATGCGCCGGCCTCAATTGGCAACGTCAGCGTCGGCTTTGATGTGTTGGGCGCAGCGGTGTCGCCGGTGGATGGTTCCCTGTTAGGCGACTGCGTGACCGTTGAAGCAGCTGATACGTTCAGCCTGATTAATCAGGGACGCTTTGTCAGCAAACTGCCCGCCGATCCGCAGGAGAATATCGTTTATCAGTGCTGGAAACGCTTTTGCGAAGCCACGGGAAAAAGCGTTCCAGTGCGCATGACGCTGGAGAAAAACATGCCCATCGGCTCCGGGCTTGGCTCTAGCGCCTGTTCCGTAGTGGCAGGGCTGATGGCGATGAATGAGTTCAGCGGCAGGCCGCTGGACAATACTCAACTGCTGACGCTGATGGGCGAGCTGGAAGGGCGCATCTCCGGCAGCGTGCATTACGACAACGTTGCGCCCTGTTTTCTGGGCGGCCTGCAGCTGATGCTGGAAGAGAATGGCATTATTAGCCAGGCGGTACCCTGTTTCGATGACTGGCTGTGGGTAATGGCCTATCCGGGTATCAAGGTTTCTACCGCTGAGGCGCGGGCGATTTTGCCGGCGCAGTATCGTAAAGAGGATTGCATTAAGCACGGGCGTTATCTGGCAGGCTTTATTCATGCCTGTCATACCGCTCAGCCACAGCTGGCGGCGAAGCTGATGCGCGATGTTATTGCCGAACCTTACCGTACGAAACTTCTGCCCGGCTTTGCCGCGGCACGTCAGGCCGCGCAGGATATCGGCGCGCTGGCCTGTGGTATTTCCGGCTCTGGGCCGACGCTGTTCGCCGTTTGTGATAATCAGGAAACGGCGCAGCGCATGGCGGACTGGCTGCAGCAAAACTATCTGCAAAATGATGAAGGCTTCGTCCATATTTGCCGTGCCGACACGGCGGGCGCACGAAAACTGGGATAACGCATGAAACTCTACAATCTTAAGGACCACAACGAACAGGTAAGCTTTGCGCAGGCGGTGAAGCAGGGGCTGGGTTCGCAGCAGGGGCTGTTTTTTCCACTGGAGCTGCCCGAATTTGAGCTGACGGATATTGATGCCATGCTGGAGATGGATTTCGTCACCCGCAGCAGCAAAATCCTCTCTGCTTATATTGGCGATGAAGTTGAACCGCACCAGCTGGCGGAGCGTGTGAAGGCCGCTTTTGCGTTTCCTGCGCCGGTAGCGCCGGTAACAGAAGATATCGCCTGCCTGGAGCTGTTTCACGGGCCGACGTTAGCCTTTAAGGACTTCGGCGGCCGCTTTATGGCTCAGATGCTCTCTTATATCAGCGGCTCAGATGAAGAGATCACCATTCTTACCGCCACCTCCGGTGATACCGGTGCGGCGGTGGCCCATGCTTTTTACGGCATGGAAAATGTGCGCGTGGTTATCCTCTATCCGCAGGGCAAAATCAGCCCGCTGCAGGAGAAGCTGTTCTGTACGCTGGGCGGCAATATTCACACCATCGCTATCGACGGTGACTTTGACGCCTGCCAGGCGCTGGTGAAGCAGGCGTTTGATGATGAGGCGTTAAAGAAAGCCATTGGCCTGAATTCCGCGAATTCGATCAATATCAGCCGCCTGCTGGCGCAGATTTGCTACTACTTTGAGGCGGTGGCGCAACTGCCGCAGGAAAAACGTAATCAGCTGGTGATTTCAGTGCCCAGCGGTAACTTTGGCGATCTGACGGCGGGCCTGCTGGCAAAATCGTTGGGGCTGCCGGTGAAACGCTTTATCGCCGCCACCAACCAGAACGATACCGTGCCGCGTTTTCTCTCCAGCGGCGCATGGCAGCCGAATACCACTGTCGCCACGCTTTCTAACGCGATGGATGTCAGCCAGCCGAATAACTGGCCGCGCGTCGAAGAGCTGTTCCGTCGGAAAACCTGGCGCCTGAACGATCTCGGTTTTGGTGCCGTGGATGATGAAACGACCCGTAGCACGATGCGAGAGCTGGCGCAGCTGGGCTATATCTCCGAGCCGCATGCCGCTATCGCTTACCGTATGCTGCGCGATCAACTGCAGCCGGGCGAATTTGGTCTGTTCCTTGGTACCGCGCATCCGGCAAAATTCAAAGAGAGCGTTGAAGAGATCTTGCAGCAGACGCTGCCGCTGCCTGATGAGCTGGCAGAGCGCGCCGATCTGCCGCTGCTGTCGCATAAAATGAAGCCGGACTTTGTTGAGCTGCGCGCGTTTCTTACTCAGTTCTGAGGCTAAGTCATAAAAAAGCCGCCTGCCGGTGAAGGGCGCCTCGTTTATCGGGGCGCCCGTTCGCCGGCAGATGGCTTTTTATTATCCGCAGATCAGGCCTGTTCGTGACGCTTAAACACCAGCTCGTCACCATGGCTGCTCGCCTCATCGAAGAAATAGCCTTCAAGGTTAAACTGCTTTAGCTGCTCCGCCGCCTGCAGACGATTTTCAATGATATAACGGCACATCAGGCCGCGCGCCTTTTTGGCATAGAAACTGATAATTTTGAACTTGCCGTTTTTCTCATCAAGAAAAACCGGTTTAATCAGGCGTGCATTCAGCTTTTTCGGCTGTACCGCTTTGAAATATTCATCCGACGCCAGGTTAATCAGTAAATTATCTCCCTGAGCAGCCAGCGCCTCATTCAATGCTTCGGTAATGGTATCGCCCCAGAAGCTGTAAAGATCTTTACCCGCCGGGCTGGCCAGCCTGGTGCCCATTTCCAGACGATAAGGCTGCATTAAATCCAGCGGCCGCAATACGCCATACAGGCCTGAAAGCATACGTAAGTGCTGCTGAGCAAAATCGAAATCCGCTTCGCTGAAATTTTCCGCCTGCAGGCCGGTATAGACATCGCCTTTAAAGGCCAGAATCGCCTGTCGTGCATTTTCCGGCGTGAAATCAGGGTGCCAGTCGTTAAAACGCTGCGCGTTTAACAGGGCCAGCTTATCGCTGATGCTCATCAGCGACGCGATTTGTGCGGGCGACAGATCGCGCGCCACAGCGATCAGCTGCTGTGATTTTTCCAACAGTGCGGGTTGCGTATAACGAAGCGTCGCCAGCGGCGTGGTGTAGTCCAGCGTTTTGGCCGGCGAGATGACCATTAACATCGATAGTTCCTTAGCGTAACCCGCAGGTTTTTAAACTTTTCTTGATTCTGGCCGCTGATTTTAACAAAAAAGCGCACAGCCCAGGCAAATCATTACTATCGGCCTGACCTCTTTTGATTCGCACCATCAGCGCATTGCGCGTCGGCACGTGCGTGATATTATCGCAACAGATTTTACCCCTGAAAGTTACATATCAAGAGAACCCATCATGACGGACAAACTTACTTCTTTACGTCAGCTGACCACCGTTGTTGCCGATACCGGTGACATCGCCGCAATGAAGCTGTACCAGCCGCAGGACGCTACCACCAATCCTTCTCTGATTCTTAACGCCGCGCAGATCCCTGAATACCGCAAGCTGATCGATGAAGCCATCGTCTGGGCGCGTCAGCAGAGCAGCAATAAAGAAGAACAAATTCAGTACGCTTCTGACAAACTGGCGGTCAATATCGGTCTGGAAATTCTGCAGCTGATCCCGGGCCGTATCTCTACCGAAGTGGATGCACGTCTTTCTTACGATACCGAAGCGAGCGTCGCAAAAGCGCGCAGCCTGATTAAACTCTATAACGATGCCGGTATCAGCAATGATCGTATTCTGATCAAACTGGCCTCTACCTGGCAGGGCATCCGCGCAGCGGAGCAGCTGGAAAAAGAGGGCATCAACTGTAACCTGACGCTGCTGTTCTCTTTTGCCCAGGCGCGCGCCTGTGCAGAAGCGGGCGTGTACCTGATCTCCCCGTTTGTTGGCCGTATCCTTGACTGGTACAAAGCCAATACTGATAAGAAAGAGTACGCACCGCACGAAGATCCGGGCGTGGTTTCCGTTCGTGAAATCTACGAATACTACAAGCAGCACGGTTATGAAACCGTGGTGATGGGCGCCAGCTTCCGCAACGTGGGCGAGATCCTGGAACTGGCAGGCTGCGACCGCCTGACCATTTCTCCGTCGCTGTTGAAAGAGCTGGCAGAAAGCGAAGGCAGCGTTGAGCGTAAGCTCTCCTTCAGCGGTGAAGTGAAAGCGCGTCCGGCCAAAATGACCGAAGCGGAATTCCTCTGGCAGCATAACCAGGATCCGATGGCGGTAGACAAGCTGGCGCAGGGCATCCGTAACTTTGCGGTTGACCAGGGCAAGCTGGAAAAAATGATTGCAGAACTGCTGTAATCGCAAAGCTGCCGCAGCCCGGTTTCCGGCTGCGGCAGCTCACGTTAGGCATCCTTTCCCACCCTGTAGTATTCTTGCCGTTAATCCCAAACCTTAACTGTTCGCGTTGCGACAGTTTCTGTCATGAATATCACTATGAATACGTTACGCATTGGACTCATTTCGGTTTCAGATCGCGCCGCTAATGGCATTTATCAGGATCAGGGCATTCCCGCTCTGGAAGCCTGGCTTTCTTCCGCACTGACTACGCCTTTTATTATCGAAACGCGGCTGGTACCGGATGAGCAACCGCTGATTGAAGAGACGCTTTGCGAGCTGGTGGATGAGCGTTTTTGCCATCTGGTTTTAACCACCGGCGGTACCGGCCCGGCACGACGCGACGTAACGCCGGACGCAACGCTGGCGGTAGCCGACAGGGTAATGCCGGGCTTTGGCGAGCAGATGCGGCAGATTAGCCTGCAGTTTGTGCCGACGGCGATCCTTTCACGTCAGGTTGGCGTGATCCGCAAGCAATCTTTAATTCTTAACCTGCCGGGCCAGCCGAAATCGATTAAAGAGACGCTGGAAGGGTTAAAAGATGAGAGTGGTAAGGTGCAGGTAGCCGGTATTTTTGCCAGCGTGCCTTACTGTATTCAGCTGCTGGAAGGCCCTTACATTGAGACCAACCCGGATGTCGTAGCAGCATTTCGCCCTAAAAGCGCCAGACGTGATACAAACTCCTGAAAAACAACTTTTTCAGGTATAAGATCCAGCGCCGCTGGTGTGGCGAGAAAAGTTGACGCTATAGTAACGTGAATTTTACAAATTCACGTTACTGACTTTCTTCTCACCTCTGGAAGCGCGAAAAAAACATGGATCAACCACAGGCTCGCCGGCTTAACCGGCAGGATTACAAGACGTTGTCACTGGCTGCGCTTGGTGGCGCGCTGGAATTCTATGATTTTATCATCTTTGTTTTTTTCGCTGCGGTAATTGGCGAACTCTTCTTCCCACCCGATATTCCTGACTGGCTGCGCCAGCTGCAGACTTTTGCCATTTTTGCTGCCGGTTATCTGGCGCGCCCGCTTGGCGGCATTGTCATGGCGCACTTTGGCGATCGGGTTGGAAGAAAGAAAATGTTTAGCCTGAGCATTCTGTTAATGGCTTTACCCACGCTGGCGATGGGCGCCTTGCCCGATTATCACGCTATTGGTCTGACAGCGCCGCTGTTGTTGCTGTTGTTGCGTATTTTGCAGGGCGCGGCGATTGGTGGTGAAGTGCCGGGAGCCTGGGTATTTGTAGCGGAACATGTGCCGGAAAAACGCACAGGCTTCGCCTGCGGCACCTTAACTGCAGGCCTGACGGCTGGCATTCTGCTGGGTTCGCTGGTAGCCACGCTGATTAACAGCCTGCTGTCGCCGGAAACCATCGCGGCGGGCGGCTGGCGCATTCCGTTCCTGCTGGGCGGTTTCTTCGGCCTGCTGGCGATGTATCTGCGGCGCTGGCTGCATGAAACGCCGGTTTTTCAGCAGATGCAGGCGCGCAAAACCCTTTCTGGCGGCTTGCCGCTGCGGACCGTGCTGCAACACCACAAGCGGGCGGTAATCATGTCCATGCTGCTGACCTGGCTGCTCTCAGCCTGCATTGTGGTAGTGATCCTGATGGCGCCAACCCTGTTGCAGAAACAGTATGCGCTGTCGGCGGCGCTTACGCTGCAGGCCAATAGCGTGGCGACCATAATGCTGCTGGCGGGTTGTATAATTGCTGGCCTGCTGGCAGATCGACTGGGCGCGGCCAAAGTCTTAACGTTCGGCTGTTTGTTGCTGGCGCTGTGCAGCTGGATTTTCTTTACTCAGGCCGCCAGCTCGGTCATGGCACTGTTTATCACCTATGCGCTGGCAGGCTTAAGCGTCGGTGTGGTGGGCGTCGTGCCCTTTGTTATGGTGCGCGCTTTTCCTGCGGCGATACGCTTTACTGGTATCTCATTCTCTTACAATCTTGCTTACGCCATCTTTGGCGGACTGACGCCCGTTTGCGTCACGCTGTTAATGAGGTTCTCACCGCTGGCACCTGCCTGGTACGTACTGGCACTGGCGTTTATCGGCCTCCTGACCGGGCTGTGGCTGGCTTGGGCCGGACGGCGCGGCGCAATTCTGCAGCAGGTGAATGCCTGATTAGTGGCAAAAAAACCATCGCAGCCATCAGGTCGCTAAAAATTTTTTTTTACTTAACCCTTGATGCGCTGCGAAGCGGCCCCATTTTGAAGTCATCCAGCGTTGTGAAGCGCAAAGCGCGCAGGCGGACAGTTGAAAATACACAAATCGTCCGCATTAACTGATTCACAACCCTAATTGAGACCGTTTTTAAGTGGGAGACGTTTAGATGGGTAAGATTATTGGTATTGACCTCGGTACAACCAACTCATGTGTTGCGATTATGGATGGCACCAAAGCACGCGTGCTGGAAAATGCCGAAGGCGATCGCACCACACCGTCAATTATTGCATATACTCAGGATGGTGAAACGCTGGTGGGTCAGCCTGCTAAACGTCAGGCCGTGACTAACCCGCAGAACACCCTGTTTGCAATCAAGCGCCTGATTGGTCGTCGTTTTCAGGACGAAGAAGTACAGCGTGACATTAAAATCATGCCTTACAAAATCACGCAGTCCGATAACGGCGATGCATGGCTGGACGTAAAAGGCCAGAAAATGGCGCCGCCGCAGATTTCTGCGGAAGTGCTGAAAAAAATGAAGAAAACGGCGGAAGATTACCTGGGCGAACCGGTAACTGAAGCTGTGATCACCGTACCGGCTTACTTTAACGATGCACAGCGTCAGGCAACCAAAGACGCAGGTCGTATCGCGGGTCTGGAAGTTAAACGTATCATCAACGAACCAACCGCTGCTGCGCTGGCTTACGGTCTGGACAAAGGCCAGGGCAACCGCACTATCGCGGTTTATGACCTGGGTGGTGGTACTTTCGATATCTCTATCATCGAAATTGATGAAGTTGACGGCGAAAAAACCTTTGAAGTTCTGGCTACCAACGGTGATACCCACCTGGGTGGTGAAGACTTCGACAGCCGTCTGATCAACTATCTGGTAGCAGAGTTCAAGAAAGATCAGGGTATCGATCTGCACAACGATCCGCTGGCGATGCAGCGTCTGAAAGAAGCCGCTGAGAAAGCTAAAATCGAGCTTTCTTCTGCTCAGCAGACCGACGTTAACCTGCCGTACATCACGGCTGACGCGACCGGTCCGAAACACCTGAACATCAAAGTGACCCGTGCGAAACTGGAATCACTGGTTGAAGATCTGGTTGCCCGTTCTATTGAGCCACTGAAAGTTGCTCTGCAGGACGCTGGCCTGTCGGTATCTGACATCAATGATGTGATCCTGGTGGGTGGTCAGACGCGTATGCCAATGGTGCAGGCGAAAGTTGCCGAGTTCTTTGGCAAAGAGCCGCGTAAAGACGTTAACCCTGATGAAGCGGTAGCGGTAGGTGCTGCGGTACAGGGCGGCGTGCTGGCGGGTGACGTGAAAGACGTGCTGCTGCTGGACGTGACTCCGCTCTCTCTGGGTATCGAAACCATGGGCGGCGTGATGACAGCGCTGATCAGCAAAAACACCACTATCCCGACCAAACACAGCCAGGTGTTCTCTACTGCGGAAGACAACCAGTCTGCGGTAACCATTCATGTGTTGCAGGGTGAACGTAAACGCGCAGCGGATAACAAATCACTGGGCCAGTTTAACCTGGATGGGATCCAGCCGGCACCACGCGGCATGCCGCAGATCGAAGTGACCTTCGATATCGATGCGGACGGTATCCTGCACGTATCGGCGAAAGATAAAAACTCCGGTAAAGAGCAGAAGATCACTATCAAGGCTTCTTCTGGTCTGAACGAGGAAGAGATCGCGAAAATGGTACGCGACGCGGAAGCTAACGCAGAAGCAGATCGTAAATTCGAAGAGCTGGTACAGGCGCGTAACCAGGGCGATCAGATTGCCCACAGCACCCGTAAACAGCTGGACGAAGCGGGCGATAAACTTTCTGCTGACGACAAAGCGCCGATCGAATCTGCGCTTAACGATCTGAACACGGCGCTGAAAGGCGAAGATAAAGCTGAGATCGAAGCGAAAATCCAGGCGCTGGTACAGGTTTCCGGCAAGCTGATGGAGTTCGCTCAGCAGCAGGGCCAGCCAGCTGACGCCGGTGACGCTTCTGCGAAGAAAGAAGACGACGTTGTCGACGCTGAGTTCGAAGAAGTAAAAGACAAAAAATAATTGCCCCTGACCGGGCGCGGCGGTTGCCCTGACAACCGCTGGTAACCAGCACGGGCGTAGGAGTTTCTCCACGCCCGTGCACGCATGTTAAGGGCAGGAAAGATAACAATGGCGAAAACAGACTATTACGAGGTTTTAGGCGTCCCAAAGTCTGCGGATGAGCGTGAAATCAAAAAGGCTTATAAACGCCTGGCAATGAAGTACCATCCTGACCGCAATCCGGGCGATCAGGAAGCCGAAGCCAAATTCAAAGAAGTGAAAGAGGCTTACGAAATTTTGACCGATGCGCAAAAGCGCGCCGCCTACGATCAGTATGGACATGCAGCCTTTGAACAGGGCGGCATGGGCGGTGGTTTTGGCGGTGGCGGCTTTGGCGGAGGCGGCGCAGATTTCAGCGATATCTTTGGCGACGTGTTCGGCGATATTTTCGGCGGCGGCCGTCGGCAGCGCGCAGCCCGTGGCGCCGATTTACGCTACAACATGGAGCTGACGCTGGAAGAAGCGGTGCGCGGCGTGACCAAAGAGATCCGTATTCCTACCCTGCAGGAATGTGACGTTTGCCACGGCAGCGGAGCCAAATCAGGTACGCAGCCGCAAACCTGTCCAACCTGTCATGGCGCAGGCCAGGTACAGATGCGTCAGGGTTTCTTCACCGTGCAGCAGGCCTGTCCGAGCTGTCATGGTCGCGGCTCTATCATTAAAGATCCCTGCAACGCCTGTCACGGACATGGCCGCGTAGAAAGATCGAAAACGTTGTCGGTAAAAATCCCGGCAGGCGTGGATACCGGCGATCGTATTCGCCTCAGTGGTGAAGGCGAAGCAGGTGACCATGGCGCACCGGCCGGCGATCTCTACGTTCAGGTTTCGGTGAAAAAACACCCAATCTTTGAGCGTGAAGACAATAATCTTTACTGCGAAGTGCCGATTAACTTTGCGATGGCGGCTCTGGGCGGCGAAATTGAAGTGCCGACGCTGGATGGCCGCGTGAAGTTGAAGGTGCCGGCAGAAACCCAAACCGGCAAACTGTTCCGTATGCGCGGCAAAGGGGTGAAATCAGTACGTGGTGGCGTGCAGGGCGATCTGCTATGCCGCGTAGTGGTTGAGACGCCGGTCAGTCTGAATGAAAAACAGAAAGCGCTACTGCGTGAGCTGGAAGAAAGTTTCGGCGGCCCCAGCGGCGAGAAAAACAGCCCACGCTCGAAAAGCTTTTTTGACGGCGTGAAGAAATTTTTTGATGATTTGACGCGTTAAAACGCGCACCTCCAGACGCCCCGCTCAGGGGCGTTTGTCCATCCCTTCACCGTATCTTACAGCCAGCCAAAGGCGGCCCACGGGCCAATTGCCACTAACGGTTACCGATTTTTTCGGCGCGATAACTTTATCATTCATATGATTATCCTTGTAAGTTAAACATTACTTGTTGATGATTCGCTTTTTCCGAGTTATTTATGCCAAATAACCTGTTTTTACCGAATCGTTAAAGCCAGTATGCTTAAGCTTAATGCGATGTTTTTAGCAAGGAGATGGAAAATGATTAAACGCTTATTGGCCAATGAGGCAACCGGGGGCATTGTGCTTATCGTGGCGGCAATACTGGCTATGCTGTTAGCGAATATGGATGCTACCCAGCCTGTGTATGCTTCGCTGCTGGCGATGCCGGTAGAGTTTCACTTTGGCGACCTGCATATCAATAAAAATATGCTGTTGTGGATTAACGATGCGCTAATGGCCGTGTTCTTCTTAGTCATCGGCCTGGAAGTTAAGCGCGAGTTAATTGAAGGATCGCTCGCCAGCCGTGATAAAGCTGTGTTTCCACTGATCGCCGCTATCGGCGGTATGGTGGCTCCGGCGCTGATTTTTTTGGCATTTAATGGTGCCGATGAAATTACCCGTAACGGGTGGGCGGTGCCTACCGCTACCGATATTGCCTTTGCGCTTGGCGTGCTGGCGTTGTTAGGCAGCCGGGTGCCGCCCGCGCTAAAAGTATTTCTTATGGCACTGGCGATCATTGACGACCTGGGCGCAATTGTCATTATTGCCCTGTTTTATACCCACGAACTGTCACTGCTTTCTCTGAGCGTTGCCGCTGGCGCTATTATCGTGCTGGCGCTGTTAAATCTGTTTAACGTCCGCCGCACCTCGCTCTATATGGTGGTTGGCGTCGTGTTGTGGGTGGCGGTATTAAAATCGGGTGTTCATGCCACGCTGGCAGGCGTAGTGATAGGCTTCTTTGTGCCGTTAGCGGAAAAGCATGGGAAATCGCCTGCCAGAGCCCTGGAGCATGGCCTTCATCCCTGGGTGACCTGGCTGATTTTGCCGCTGTTCGCTTTTGCTAACGCTGGTGTTGCGCTGGATGGTGTTTCTTTCAATTCGCTGTTCTCCATGTTGCCGCTGGGCATAATACTGGGACTGTTTATCGGTAAGCCGCTGGGAATTACGCTGCTTTGTTGGTTGAGCATCAAACTGGGTGTGGCGAAACTGCCGCAAGGCGCCAGCCTGAGCAGCATTATGGCGGTAGGCGTGCTGTGCGGAATCGGCTTTACCATGTCTATCTTTATCGCCTCACTGGCCTACGGCGACCTGAGCGCGGAACTGATGGTACTGGCTAAGCTGGCTATTTTGATCGGATCGCTGCTCTCTGCCGTGGTGGGCTATTCGCTGTTACGCGTTAAGTTAAATCAGCCACACAGCCTGAAGAAGACCTGAGCATGACACATCTTAATTACAATCATCTCTACTACTTTTGGCACGTTTGTAAGCAGGGATCGATTGTTAACGCGGCGGAGAAACTCTTCTTAACGCCGCAAACCATAACCGGCCAGATCAAGTCCCTGGAGGAGCGACTCCAGGGCAAGCTCTTTCGACGTCAGGGCAGGGGAATCGTGCCAACGGAACTGGGACAGCTGGTTTTTCGCTACGCCGATCGGATGTTTACGCTGAGTCAGGAGATGATGGATATCGTTAACTACCGCAAGGAGTCGCATCTGCTGTTTGATGTCGGCGTGGCGGATGCCTTATCGAAACAGCTGGTCAGTAAAGTTTTGGAAACGGCAGTGCAGGATGATGAGCGCATTCACCTGCGCTGTTTTGAGTCTACGCACGAGATGTTGCTGGAGCAGCTGAGTCAGCACAAGCTGGATATGATTTTATCTGATTGTCCGGTTGATTCGACTCAGCAGGAGGGGCTGTTTTCCGTGAAGCTGGGCGAGTGTGGCATCAGCTTCTGGTGTACGCCGCCGCTGCCGCAGAAACCTTTTCCCGCCTGCCTGGAGGAGCGACGCCTACTCATTCCGGGCCGTCGCTCAATGTTAGGGCGTCAGCTGCAACGGTGGATCAGCAGCCAGGAGCTGCAGATAGAGATCCTTGGCGAGTTTGATGATGCGGCGTTGATGAAAGCATTTGGGGCCGCTAACCACGCTATTTTTGTGGCCCCGACGCTCTACGGCCAGGAGATTTATCAGGATGGCGCTATCAAAGAGGTTGGACGGCTGGAAGATGTCATGGAAGAGTATTACGTGATCTTCGCCGAGCGGATGATTCAGCATCCTGCGGTGCAGCGCATCTGCAATCAAGATTTTACCGCTTTATTTAGTGATAAATAGAAAATGATAGTTTTGCTGGATCTAATTCCAGCGCTGTTTTTATTTCTGTTGCCGCCTGGTGGCGGCAACAGAAATGGCGTAGGAAACTCTTCGATCCAGCCATTAATAAAATAATTAAGAATTTACCAACAATAATTCAAAAACGGGCTATTAGGCAAAAGTCTCATTTTTCCGTTTCCCATTTACTGCCATTTTACCTTTCTTTACGCTACGCGCTGTCAACCAACCACCTTGAGGACCACCATATTTCCCCGGCGCGCTGACGGCGGAGTATGGCGTCCATCCATCGGACGGAATAAGGTCATCTCAGGAGCGAAGTATGCAGAACGAAAAAAATAAAACGGCGTCGGTATTACCTGTTCTTCACCAGGAATTAACACAGCAATTTTCTTCTCCGGTTCTTACTCATTATCAAATGCTGTTTATTACTGTCAGCATGATCAATCTGTCAATAATGAGTTGGGCTTTGGTCAGCGGTAGCTGGTGGGACGAAAATCATATTTTGCTTGGCAACTTTGGCAATATGGTGATCGCTAACCTCTGCGTGACGGTACTGATTCGTCAGCAATACCTTATCAACGGGCTGTTTCAGCTGGTATGGCGTGTGCCCGTACACTGGCCGCTACGGTTGCGGCGTCATTTGGCTAACGTTTATCAGTTCGGCGGGCTTCACTCTGGCTGTGCCACCTTTAGCTGTCTGTGGTTGCTGCTTTTTACGTTAGCTGCTTTTTGTCAACAACAGGCGCAGGGCGGGCTATCCACTCAGCTTCTTACGGTCAATATCCTGTTGGTGCTGATGCTGTGTGCCATTTCCCTGACGGCGCTGCCGCAGGTGAGACGACGCTATCATAACCTGTTTGAACATATGCATCGCTACGTTGGCTGGAGCTCGCTTGCGCTCTCATGGCTACAGGTTTTATGGTTCGTGCGTGACAGCCATCACGGTGAGTGGCGCTGGCATCATCTCAGCCACGCTTTCGCTTTCTGGGGACTGTTGGCTATTACCTGTAGCATTCTGCTTCCCTGGCTGCGTTTACGGCGCATTCCTATCGAAGTGACGCGGCCTTCTTCCCATGCGGTAATTATTCAGTTTGCTTTGCCGCAGGATCCCTTTCCTGGTTCGACGCTGGCCATTAGCCTGCATCCGCTAACGGAATGGCATGCGTTTGCCAATATTCCGCTGGTAAAACGACCTGGTTGCCGGATGCTGATCTCCCGTGCCGGAGACTGGACCTCGCGCTTTATCGATAATCCACCGTCACACGTCTGGTTTAAGGGCATACCCACGCCCGGCGTTGGCAGCATGAACAAGCTATTTAACTCGGTAGTCTATGTCGCCACCGGAAGTGGAATTGGTCCGCTGCTGCCGCATCTGGTGAACAATCCGCGTCCCTGTAAATTGATCTGGTCAACCCGTAATCCGGTTGTGACCTATGGCGAAGCGTTCGTTAATGAGATTATTGCGGCCCACCCAGGCGTATTGATTTGGGATACCGATGCGCACGGCAAACCGGATCTGCTGCTGCTGGCCTGTCAGAAGGTCAAAGAGATTAATGCGGAAGCGGTAATCTGTATTGCGAACCGCCCGTTAACCGATTATGTAGTGGAAGGGTGTGAAGCGCAGGGCATCGCCGCTTACGGAGCGATTTGGGACTCGTAAAATCAGGACGAAAAAAAACCGGCCACTGGCCGGTTCTTTCAAAGCTGATTAACAAGTGGCGATTAAGCCAGTTTGTTGATCTGTGCAGTCAGATTAGCTTTATGACGTGCAGCTTTGTTTTTGTGGATCAGACCTTTAGCAGCCTGACGGTCCACGATCGGTTGCATTTCGTTAAATGCTTTCTGTGCAGCTTCTTTATCGCCAGCTTCAACTGCTGCGTATACTTTCTTGATGAAAGTACGCATCATAGAACGACGGCTTGCGTTATGCTTGCGACGTTTCTCAGATGTTACGGCGCGTTTCTTAGCTGATTTGATATTAGCCAAGGTCCAACTCCCAAATATGTTCTATACGGACAAATCAAAGGCCGAGGACTATGCCTTTTACGCCTTATTTTGTCAATGGATTTGTGCAAATAAGCGCCGTTTTACAAACAACGCTCGGTTACGTAATTGATGGCGCAAGATTCTACCAGTTTCCCCAGCCTGAATACAGTATTTCGCAAGAAAAAAAGCGTTATCCCCGCCGCCTGGCCATTACCGCACGGAAATCGCCGCCGGAAAGCGGGAAAGGCGCCGTGACGGGTTAACCTTGGCGGTTGTACAAGGTATAATCCGCCGATTTCCACCAACTTGAGTCAGCCATGAAGTTTATACGCGGCATTCATAATCTCCGGACGCAGCCTGACGGCTGTGTGCTGACTATCGGCAATTTCGATGGAGTACATCGGGGCCACCAGGCGCTGCTGGCTCGCCTGTGCGAAGAGGGGCGGCAGCGTCATCTGCCGGTCGTGGTCATGCTGTTCGAGCCGCAGCCGCTTGAGCTGTTTGCCGCTGATAAAGCGCCGGCGCGCCTGACGCGTCTGCGTGATAAACTGAAATATCTGGCGCAGGCGGGCGTCGATGCCGTGCTGTGCGTGCGCTTCGACCGCCGTTTCGCCGCCGTTAGCGCGCAAAGCTTTGTTAACGATCTGCTGGTTGATAAGCTTGGCGTGCGGTTTCTTGCCGTTGGTGATGATTTCCGTTTCGGCGCTGGTCGCGAAGGGGATTTCCTGTTATTACAGAAAGCGGGTGTGGAGTATGGCTTTGATGTCATCAGCACCCAAACTTTCAGTGAAGGCGGCAAACGTATCAGCAGCACGGCGATTCGCCAGGCGCTGGCGAATGATGACCTGTCGCTGGCGCAGTCGCTGTTGGGCCATCCATTTGCGCTTTCCGGGCGTGTCGTGCATGGTGATGCGCTGGGCCGCACTATCGGTTTTCCTACCGCTAACGTTCTGCTGCGGCGCATGGTATCGCCGGTTAAAGGCGTTTACGCCGTAGAGGTCCATGGACTTAGCGAGCAACCGCTGCCTGGCGTGGCGAATATAGGTACGCGCCCTACGGTTGCCGGCCTGCGTCAGCAGCTGGAAGTGCATCTGCTGGATATATCAATGAATATGTACGGGCGTCATATTGACGTGGTGCTGCGCCAAAAAATACGTAACGAGCAGCGTTTTCCCTCGCTGGATGCGCTTAAAGAGCAAATTGCTAAAGATGTGGTGACTGCCCGCGAGTTTTTTGGGCTTAAAACACCGGTGTAACAACCGAAACACGGAATCGAGAATCTGATGAGTGACTATAAATCTACCCTGAATTTGCCGGAAACGGGGTTCCCGATGCGTGGCGATCTCGCCAAACGCGAACCGGGTATGCTGCAACGCTGGACTGATGACAACCTGTACGGCATCATCCGCGCCGCCAAAAAAGGGAAAAAAACCTTTATCCTGCACGATGGCCCTCCGTATGCGAACGGCAGCATTCACATTGGTCACTCAGTTAATAAGATTCTGAAAGATATTATTATTAAGTCCAAGGGTCTGTCGGGCTTCGATTCACCTTACGTGCCGGGCTGGGACTGTCACGGTCTGCCGATCGAACACAAAGTCGAGCAGATGATCGGTAAGCCGGGCGAAAAGGTCAGCGCTGCGGAGTTCCGCGAAGCGTGCCGTAAGTATGCGGCGGAGCAGGTTGCCGGTCAGAAAACTGACTTTATCCGTCTGGGCGTGCTGGGCGACTGGGATCGTCCTTATCTCACGATGGATTTCCAGACCGAAGCCAATATTATCCGCGCGTTGGGCAAAATCATCGGCAACGGTCATCTGCACAAGGGCGCCAAGCCGGTGCACTGGTGTCTGGATTGCCGTTCGGCGCTGGCGGAAGCGGAAGTGGAATATTACGACAAAACGTCTCCTTCCATTGATGTGATGTTTAACGCCATCGACGCGGCTGCGGTAGCGGCTAAATTCGGCGCAGCCCAGGTTCAGGGACCGATCGCGCTGGTTATCTGGACCACCACGCCGTGGACCATGCCGGCCAACCGTGCGATTTCACTGCATCCTGAGTTTGAATATCAGCTGGTGCAGATTGAAGGCCGCGCGCTGATCCTGGCAAAAGATCTGGTGGAAAGCGTTATGCAACGCGCAGGCGTCAGCGAGTGGGCCGTGCTGGGCAATGCAACCGGCGCGGCGCTGGAGCTGATGCGCTTCCAGCATCCGTTCCTCGCTTTTGACGTACCGGTGGTGCTGGGCGAACACGTTACGCTGGATGCCGGTACCGGTGCGGTACATACCGCGCCAGGCCACGGCCCGGACGACTATGTGATCGGTCAGAAATATAATCTGGAAACCGCTAACCCGGTTGGGCCGGATGGCCGCTATCTGCCGGGAACTTATCCTGAGCTGGATGGCGTCAATGTCTTCAAAGCCAACGATATGATCGTTGAGCTGCTGCGTGAGAAAGGCGCGCTGCTGCATGTAGAGAAAATGCATCACAGCTACCCGCACTGCTGGCGTCATAAAACGCCGATTATCTTCCGCGCCACGCCGCAGTGGTTTATCAGCATGGATCAGAAAGGGCTGCGCACGCAGTCGCTGAAAGAGATCAAAGGCGTGCAGTGGATCCCGGATTGGGGTCAGGCGCGTATTGAATCGATGGTTGCCAACCGTCCCGACTGGTGTATTTCACGTCAGCGCACCTGGGGCGTGCCGATGGCGCTGTTCGTACATAAAGAGACCGAGCAGCTACATCCGGATACGCTGGCGCTGATGGAGAAAGTGGCGCAGCGCGTTGAGCAGGATGGCATTCAGGCGTGGTGGGATCTCGATCCGCGCGATCTGATGGGCGATGATGCCGACAACTATATGAAGGTGCCGGATACGCTGGATGTCTGGTTTGACTCTGGCTCCACGCACGCTTCTGTGGTTGATGTACGTCCGGAATTCCACGGTCACAGTGCCGATATGTATCTGGAAGGCTCGGATCAGCATCGCGGCTGGTTTATGTCTTCGCTGATGATCTCCACGGCGATGAAAGGCAAAGCGCCTTACCGTCAGGTACTGACGCACGGCTTCACCGTTGACGGCCAGGGCCGCAAGATGTCCAAGTCGCTGGGCAACACCGTCAGCCCGCAGGATGTGATGAATAAGCTGGGCGCCGATATTCTGCGTCTGTGGGTCGCCTCGACCGACTATTCAGGCGAAATGGCGGTTTCAGATGAGATCCTGAAGCGTTCTGCCGATGCTTACCGTCGTATCCGTAATACTGCGCGCTTCCTGCTGGCGAACCTCAACGGCTTCAATCCTGAAACCGATCTGCTGAAGCCGGAAGAGATGGTTGTGCTGGATCGCTGGGCCGTGGGTCGTGCGCAGGCAGCGCAGGCAGATATTATTGAATCTTATGCCAGCTACGACTTCCATGAAGTTGTGCAGCGTTTGATGCAGTTCTGTTCGATTGAGATGGGCTCTTTCTATCTCGATATCATTAAAGATCGTCAGTACACCGCGAAAAGCGACAGCGTGGCGCGTCGCAGCTGCCAAAGCGCGCTGTGGTATATCGTCGAGGCGCTGGTGCGCTGGATGGCACCGATTATGTCCTTTACCGCCGATGAAATCTGGGGCTATCTGCCGGGTAAACGCGCGCAGTATGTCTTTACCGAAGAGTGGTATGACGGCCTGTTTGGTCTGGATGAAGGCGAATCGCTGAATGATGCCTATTGGGCTGAGCTGCTGAAAGTGCGTAGCGAAGTAAACAAAGTGATTGAGCAGGCGCGTAGCGACAAACGTATCGGCGGTTCGCTGGAAGCAACGGTCACGCTGTACGCTGATGCCGCGCTGGCAGAGAAACTGACCGCGCTGGGTAATGAGCTGCGCTTTGTGCTGTTGACCTCAGGGGCTCAGGTTGCAGATTATGCACTGGCGCCGGAAGAAGCACAGCAGAGCGAAGCGTTAAAAGGTCTGAAAATCGTGCTGCATAAAGCGGAAGGCGAGAAATGTCCGCGCTGCTGGCATTACACTACCGATATTGGACTGGACGCCGCACACCCGGATATCTGCGGACGCTGCGTCACTAACGTTGCCGGTAACGGCGAAGAGCGTAAGTTTGCCTGATGCGTAAATCTCTTTTTGCAACCGGACTGCGTTGGCTCTGGCTGGTGGTGGTGGTCATTGGTATCGATTTGGCCAGCAAGCTGTGGGTGATGAACAACATGGCGCTGCATGAAACGATACCGATTATGCCGTATCTCAACCTGTTTTATGCCCACAACTACGGGGCGGCTTTTAGCTTCCTTGCGGATAAAGGCGGCTGGCAGCGCTGGTTCTTTGCGGGTATCGCCATCGCGATTGCGGTGGCGCTGCTGGTAATGATGTATCGTACTGCCGCCAGCCAAAAACTTAACAATATTGCCTACGCGCTGATTATTGGCGGCGCGCTGGGTAACCTGTTTGATCGCGCCTGGCACGGCTTTGTCGTCGATTTTATCGACTTCTATATTGGCGGGTGGCATTTCGCCACCTTCAATATTGCCGACTGCGGTATCTGCGTTGGCGCCGCGCTGATCGTGCTGGAGGGCTTTATCACGCCTTCCGGCAAGCAGGCGAAGCAAAAGGGCAAGGCATGACCGATTCTGTACAGCGCGATAGCGCGGTGCTGCTGCACTTCACCTTAAAACTGGAAGATGGCTCTACGGCTGAGTCCACGCGAGCTAATGGTAAACCGGCACTGTTTCGCCTTGGCGACGGCAGCCTTTCAGAACCACTGGAAGCGGCGCTGCTGGGGTTGCAGTCCGGCGATAAGAAAGCGTTCGCGCTTGAGCCGGAGGCGGCTTTTGGCAACGTTATTCCCGATCTGATCCAATACTTTTCCCGCCGTGATTTTATGCAGGCGGGCGAGCCGGAGATCGGAGCCATTATGCTGTTTACCGGTATGGACGGTAGCGAGATGCCCGGCGTGATCCGCGAGATCGCCGGAGATTCAATCACCGTGGATTTTAACCATCCTTTAGCGGGCCATAAGGTTCATTTCGATATTGAAGTACTGGAAGTTAACCCGGTTCTGGAGGACGGCGCATGAGGATCCTGTTAGCTAATCCGCGTGGCTTTTGCGCTGGCGTTGACCGTGCCATCAGCATTGTCGAGCGGGCGCTGGAAATGTATGGCGCGCCGATCTACGTGCGTCATGAAGTGGTGCATAACCGCTACGTCGTCAACAGTCTGCGTGAGCGCGGTGCGATTTTTATTGAAGAAATTACCGAAGTGCCAGATGGTGCGATCCTGATTTTTTCTGCACATGGCGTTTCTCAGGCGGTACGGGCCGAGGCGAAAGCGCGTCAACTGACTATGCTGTTTGATGCCACCTGTCCGCTGGTGACTAAAGTCCATATGGAAGTGGCACGTGCCAGCCGCAAAGGCACCGAAGCGATTTTGATCGGTCATGCGGGCCATCCGGAAGTGGAGGGCACCATGGGACAATACAGCAACGCTCAGGGCGGCATGTATCTGGTCGAGTCGCCAGAGGATGTGTTTAAACTACAGGTGAAAAATGAAAATAACCTGTGTTTTATGACGCAAACCACGCTGTCGGTTGATGATACCTCTGCGGTGATCGATGCGCTGCGCCAGCGTTTCCCGAATATCGTTGGGCCGCGCAAAGATGATATCTGCTATGCCACTACTAATCGTCAGGAAGCCGTACGCAGTCTGGCTGCCGAAGCGGATGTGGTGCTGGTGGTCGGCTCTAAAAACTCGTCTAACTCCAACCGGCTGGCAGAGCTGGCTCAGCGTGCCGGTAAGCGTGCACAGCTGATCGATTCCGCCGCTGATATCCAGGAGAGTTGGCTACAGGGCATTGACTGCGTTGGCGTTACCGCAGGCGCTTCTGCACCCGATATCCTGGTACAGGAAGTGATTCAGCGGCTACGCGAGTTTGGTGGCGAAGAGGTCACTGAACTGAGCGGACGTGAAGAAAATATTGTTTTTGAGGTGCCCAAAGAGTTACGTCTCGAAACCCGCCAGATCGGTTGATCTGCATCGCCCGGAATGCTTTCCCGTTCCGGGCGTTTTCATCTCTCTTCCCGCCAGCCTAATCCTTTAAGTGTTAGATTTTACTCATGTCCTCTGGCTGCATTGAGTTAGCAGGAGGCTTGCAGTAGCATTTTTCTGTTACACGCAGGCTTTTATTCTTTGCGTTAAACGCCTGTTGATTTCGAAGGGATGCAGACTGCGTGTAGCATTCTGATAATAAAGTTAAAAGGAGTTACAAATGAGAGAGTTGCAAATCAATCAGATTCAGGCCGTCAGCGGTGCGCTTATGCCTGCCGGTGCCATGCTTGGCATGGGCTATGCTGGCCTGGCGTTAAACATTCCCGTTATTGTTGGCGGTGCCGTTCTTGGCGTGCCTACCCTTGGGCTGGGTTTTGTCGCTATGACAGCCGGTATTGTCGGTACGGCGATATCAGGCGGGATGACAATTATGGGTATCGTTATGTCCGCTATCAGCAAAGGCAAAAACAAGCCTGAACCGGTTACACCAGTGGAATAACCTTTTCTGTGAGGTGTGATCGTTAATCGTCGGGCGGTTTAGCTCAGCGCGCCGTAAACCTTTTGCGGCGCATTTTCCCTTTTCTCATCCGCATAAGTTGCTTTTCTGATAATTTCTTGCCCGCAGCCTAAAATTCTTATTATCCAACTTAATGGTGGCGCGTCCCGCACCCGCTGTTTAACCTAATTGCGTTTTGTATGCACAGACTTGAGTCAGGAATGAATAAATATGAGCAATGATATCCGCATAGCTATCGTCGGCGCGCCCGGACGGATGGGACGACAGTTAATTCAGGCGATAGAGCAGACTGAAGGTGTCTCGCTTGGCGCGGCGCTGGCACGAGAAGGTTCTTCACTGGTAGGTAGCGATGCTGGCGAACTGGCAGGTATCGGGACGCTTGGGGTGGCAATAAGTGACAGCCTTGAGGCGGTGGTAGATCATTTCGATATCCTGATAGATTTTACCCACCCGGAAGCAACGCTGACCTATCTTGATTTCTGCCGCCGTCATAACAAAGGGATGGTGATTGGCACCACCGGATTTGACGATGCAGGTAAGGCGGCGATTAAACAGGCGGCTCAGGAGATCGGCATCGTATTTGCCGCTAACTTCAGCATCGGCGTAAATTTAATGCTGAAGCTGTTGGAAAAAACGGCGAAAGTCATGGGCGAGTATGCGGACATCGAAATCATCGAAGCGCATCATCGCCATAAAGTTGACGCTCCTTCCGGCACCGCGCTGGCGATGGGGGAAGCGATTGCTGATGCAATGAACTGGTCGCTTAATGATCATGCGGTTTACGCGCGTGAAGGCCATACCGGAGAGCGCAGCGCGCAAACTATCGGATTCGCCACCGTACGTGCAGGTGACATTGTAGGCGAGCATACCGCTATGTTTGCAGATATTGGTGAACGCCTGGAGATAACTCATAAAGCCTCCAGCCGTATGACCTTTGCAAAAGGCGCGGTAAAGGCGGCTGAGTGGGTTAGCGGGAAAAATACAGGCCTTTATGATATGAGAAGCGTGCTTAACCTTTATGATTTGTAATATATATAAAATTTGTTTTAATTTAAATATTTGAATTTAAAGGGCTATTTCTTAGCCCTTTTTGCTTTAATTGAATAATAATGCCTTTGATCTATTATGTTGCTCTAATTGCTTTTTCTATAAGTTTTCCTGCTTCCCGTTGTGCTGCTAAAGCTAAATTTGACCATTTGGTCCACTTTTTCACACGTTAACGTCTTTTTTACTGTTGCCTGCTGGATGCAATCGGTTTTCTTGCCAGGAATAGCCTCTGTTTTAGGGGGAATCTTATCTTTTTGTCCTGTGATGGCTAAAACAGACATAAAAAATAGCCTTTAGGGTAGACATTCCATAAGTCGATCATTAGAATGCGCGCAATTTGCCAAAAATCGACAATAACAGCGGTTTTTGCATTGATTCATCGATGCGTTATGAATTAATATGCAAATATTATGACTGTTTATTCCCTGGAGGACGTTTTGAATAAGTCAGCGATTTTGGTTCTGGAAGACGGAACCCAATTCCACGGTCGGGCCATTGGGGCGACAGGATCGGCGGTGGGAGAGGTAGTTTTCAATACTTCAATGACCGGTTATCAAGAAATCCTCACAGATCCTTCCTATTCTCGCCAGATTGTCACTCTTACTTATCCCCATATTGGTAATGTCGGCACCAATGTCGCTGATGAAGAATCCTCTCAGGTACATGCGCAGGGTCTGGTTATTCGCGATCTGCCGCTGATCGCCAGCAACTATCGTAACGAAGAAGGGCTGTCGGCTTACCTGAAACGCAACAATATCGTCGCTATCGCCGATATCGATACGCGTAAACTCACGCGTCTGCTGCGTGAAAAGGGCGCGCAGAATGGCTGCATCATTGCGGGCGACGCGCCGGATGCGCAGCTGGCGCTGCAAAAAGCGCAGGCGTTCCCTGGCCTGAAAGGTATGGATCTGGCAAAAGAGGTTTGTACCCGCGAAACCTACAGCTGGACGCAGGGAAGCTGGACGCTGGATGAAGGCCTGCCTGCTGCAAAAACTGCAGAAGAGCTGCCTTACCATGTGGTCGCTTACGATTTCGGCGTAAAAAGAAATATCTTACGCATGCTGGTGGATCGCGGCTGCCGCCTGACAGTGGTCCCGGCACAGACGCCGGCGGAAGAGGTGCTGAAGCTCAATCCTGATGGTATTTTCCTGGCAAACGGACCGGGTGACCCGGAGCCGTGCGACTATGCTATCCGCGCGATTCAGCGTTTCCTGGAAACAGAGATTCCAGTATTCGGTATCTGCCTCGGTCATCAGCTACTGGCGCTGGCCAGCGGGGCAAAAACGGTAAAAATGAAGCTGGGTCATCACGGCGGCAACCATCCGGTAAAAGATCTTGATAACGACACCGTGATGATTACCGCGCAAAACCACGGCTTCGCGGTTGATGAAAACGATTTGCCTGCCAACCTGCGCGTGACCCATGTTTCACTGTTCGATCAGACGGTTCAGGGCATTCACCGCACAGATAAACCCGCGTTTAGCTTCCAGGGACATCCGGAAGCCAGCCCAGGCCCGCATGACGCGGCGCCGCTGTTCGATCACTTTATCGAACTGATTGAAGCGGCCCGTGCCGGCCAGAAATAAATTTCAGGAAAGGAACAGAGATAATGCCAAAACGTACTGACTTAAAATCCATCCTGATTCTGGGCGCTGGCCCGATTGTTATCGGCCAGGCGTGCGAGTTTGACTATTCCGGCGCGCAGGCCTGTAAGGCGCTGCGTGAAGAAGGCTATCGCGTTATTTTGGTTAACTCCAATCCGGCAACCATCATGACCGACCCGGAAATGGCGGATGCCACCTATATCGAACCGATCCACTGGGAAGTGGTGCGTAAAATCATCGAGAAAGAGCGTCCCGATGCGGTGCTGCCTACTATGGGCGGCCAGACAGCGCTGAACTGCGCGCTGGAGCTGGAGCGTCAGGGCGTGCTGGCGGAGTTCGGCGTGACCATGATTGGCGCCACGGCGGACGCGATTGATAAAGCAGAAGACCGCCAACGTTTCGATAAGGCCATGAAGAAAATTGGCCTTGAAACGGCACGCTCCGGCATTGCGCACAATATGGAAGAAGCGCTGCAGGTTGCGGCGGATGTCGGCTTCCCCTGCATTATCCGTCCCTCTTTTACTATGGGCGGCAGCGGCGGCGGCATCGCCTATAACCGCGAAGAGTTCGAAGAGATTTGCGAACGCGGTCTGGATCTCTCACCTACCAAAGAGCTGCTGATTGATGAATCGCTGATTGGCTGGAAAGAGTATGAGATGGAGGTGGTGCGCGATAAGAAGGATAACTGCATCATTGTCTGCTCCATTGAAAACTTCGATCCAATGGGCATCCACACCGGTGACTCCATCACCGTTGCGCCGGCGCAAACCCTGACCGATAAAGAGTACCAAATCATGCGTAACGCCTCGATGGCGGTACTGCGTGAAATCGGCGTGGAAACCGGCGGTTCTAACGTGCAGTTCGCGGTGAACCCCAAAAATGGCCGTCTGATTATTATCGAGATGAACCCGCGCGTATCCCGCTCCTCGGCGCTGGCCTCCAAAGCCACCGGCTTCCCGATCGCTAAAGTCGCGGCGAAGCTGGCGGTAGGTTATACGCTGGATGAGCTGATGAACGACATTACCGGCGGCCGTACGCCTGCTTCGTTCGAGCCTTCGATCGACTATGTCGTGACTAAAATCCCGCGCTTTAACTTTGAAAAATTTGCCGGTGCCAACGATCGTCTGACAACCCAGATGAAATCGGTTGGCGAAGTGATGGCGATTGGCCGCACCTTGCAGGAGTCAATGCAGAAGGCGCTGCGCGGACTGGAAGTCGGCGCTAACGGCTTCGACCCGAAAGTACATCTGGATGATGCCGATGCGCTGACGCGTATCCGCCGCGAGCTGAAAGATGCAGGCGCCGAGCGTATCTGGTACGTAGCCGATGCGTTCCGTGCTGGCCTGTCGGTAGACGGCGTATTTAACCTGACCAATATCGATCGCTGGTTCCTGGTACAGATTGAAGAGCTGGTGCGTCTGGAAGAGCAGGTTGCTCAGGAAGGTATTAACGGCCTGAATGCCGATTTCCTGCGCACGCTCAAGCGCAAGGGCTTTGCCGATGCGCGTCTGGCGGATCTGGCCGG
Source organism: Pantoea sp. FN0307 (assembly GCF_050113815.1). Taxonomy (NCBI): domain Bacteria; kingdom Pseudomonadati; phylum Pseudomonadota; class Gammaproteobacteria; order Enterobacterales; family Erwiniaceae; genus Pantoea; species Pantoea sp. FN0307. The sequence continues at coordinate 87,839 of NZ_JBNJSO010000005.1, forward strand.
CGTGAGCGAAGCAGAAGTACGCAAACTGCGCCAGCAGTACAACCTGCATCCGGTTTATAAGCGCGTTGATACCTGCGCCGCCGAGTTTTCGACCGATACCGCCTATATGTACTCCACGTATGAAGAGGAGTGCGAAGCGAATCCAAACCAAAATCGTGAAAAAATCATGGTGCTGGGCGGCGGACCAAACCGCATCGGTCAGGGCATTGAGTTTGACTACTGCTGTGTTCATGCTGCGCTGGCGCTGCGCGAAGATGGTTATGAAACCATCATGGTCAACTGCAACCCGGAAACCGTTTCAACCGATTATGATACCTCCGACCGTCTCTATTTTGAGCCGGTAACGCTGGAAGATGTGCTGGAAATCGTACGAATTGAGCAGCCGAAAGGCGTTATCGTACAGTATGGCGGTCAGACGCCGCTGAAGCTGGCGCGTGCGCTGGAAGCCGCTGGCGTACCGGTTATCGGTACCAGCCCGGACGCTATCGACCGTGCGGAAGATCGCGAGCGCTTCCAGCAGGCGGTAGACCGCCTGGGCCTGAAGCAGCCTGCGAACGCCACGGTAACGGCGCTGGAACAGGCGGTACAGAAAGCAGCAGATATTGGTTATCCGTTGGTGGTGCGTCCTTCTTATGTGCTGGGCGGCCGGGCGATGGAAATTGTGTATGACGAGCAGGATCTGAAGCGCTACTTCCAGACGGCTGTCTCTGTATCTAACGATGCGCCGGTGCTGCTGGATCGTTTCCTGGACGACGCGGTAGAAGTTGATGTTGATGCGATTTGCGACGGCGAGCGCGTGCTGATTGGCGGCATCATGGAGCATATCGAGCAGGCCGGGGTGCATTCTGGTGATTCCGCCTGTTCACTGCCCGCCTATACGCTAAGCAAGGAAATTCAGAATGTCATGCGGCAGCAGGTAGAGAAGCTGGCGTTTGAGCTCTGCGTACGTGGTCTGATGAACGTGCAGTTTGCGGTAAAAGATAACGAAGTTTATCTGATTGAGGTTAACCCGCGCGCCGCACGTACCGTGCCTTTCGTTTCTAAAGCGACCGGCGTGCCGCTGGCAAAAGTTGCCGCGCGCGTAATGGCCGGTAAAACGCTGATGGAGCAGGGCGTAACTGAAGAGGTTATCCCACCTTACTATTCAGTGAAAGAAGTAGTACTGCCGTTTAACAAGTTCCCTGGCGTGGACCCGATTCTTGGACCGGAAATGCGCTCAACGGGGGAAGTGATGGGCGTTGGCCGCACCTTTGCCGAAGCGTTCTCCAAGGCGATGCTGGGCGCGCAGTCCAACATGAAAAAGCAGGGCCGGGCGCTGTTGTCGGTGCGTGAAGGCGACAAAAAACGTGTGGTTGACCTGGCTGCCAAACTGTTGAAGTTCGGCTTTGAGCTTGATGCTACGCACGGTACGGCGGTTGTGCTGGGTGAAGCAGGCATTAACCCCCGTCTGGTGAACAAAGTGCATGAAGGACGCCCGCATATTCAGGACCGTCTGAAGAACGGCGAATACAGCTATATCGTCAATACCACTGCAGGACGGCAGGCCATTGAGGATTCACGCGTCATTCGCCGTAGCGCGCTGCAGTACAAAGTGCACTATGACACCACGCTGAACGGCGGCTTTGCTACTGCGATGGCGCTGAATGCTGACCCAACGGAGAAAGTGATTTCCGTACAGGAGATGCACGCTCAGCTTAAGGCTAAATAACGTCAGCCTGAGCACCGGCTGATAGCGTAAACGGCTCCTGCGGGAGCCGTTTTTTATGGCGGGCAGCCCACGTTCAGGGGCGCTTTTTACCGGTTGGCAGGTTTGCCTTTTCTACGTTGATTACGGGATCGCTGGGGATAGCGGCTGCGGCAGATGCCAGCCCGATAATATTTGTTTGAGGCGTAGCGTCAGGCTTCCTGGAGGTTTCCACGCTGCCTACAAACATGGCGCCTTTTTTCACCGACAGCGTGACATAATCGAGCGCGCCGTTAATATTGGCATGTTCGCCAATATCCATCGATTCTGCTTTGCATTCGCCTTTCACAGTGCCGTTGATTATTAATTCCTGGCTGCTAATATTGCCGTTGACCAGCCCGCTGCGCATGACTTTTACTACACCTTCGTTAGCGATAATATTTCCCTGTACTTCGCCATAGATATAAACCTGACCTACCGCTTTTAAATTACCCTCAAAACAGACATCACGAGCAATGACCGTATTATTTGTTTGCTCGTCCACATGCGGCGCGGCTTTATCCAGCAATCCCGTTGAGGTAACAGGCTCTTTTTTTGACGCTATTTCTGCTGATTTATTTTGTTTTTTAAACATAGTGACAATCTTCCGTTGTGATGCGTAAAGTAAAAAGGACCCGACAGCCAGGAGGCCAAAAATCCCCGCCCAGGTCAAAGAAAAAAAGCTTGCTACCAACCCCAGCAGCCAGCAGCAGATCCCGCCATTAAAGAAAATATATTTCCTTTCCATATTAGTCTGTTATGACTCCCTGTGCCTGCCATGTCTGTGTTAATTATTTAACCGACACGCGATAAGATGAAGAACAGCATATTCATCCGGGACTATCTCTTCCTGGAATGGCAGAGCGTCTGGCGAAGAGTTCGTACTGATTTGTTATTAAATGGTTGTAGAGAAAATTATATTAGGGAATATACTATATCCTGATATTTTTAATTACAAAGAGTAGGCCTTAAATTGATGGCTATTCCGGGAATTAAAGATTAAACAGGAAATAACAATTGAACTGAACTTAAAGTTATCGATATTTCAGGAAGTATTCAAGGGAAGTTATACCACTTCTTGTCGCGCCGCACAGAAATAATCGCCCGCATATCCAGCCCCGTTGAATAGCATAAGTGCTCTGAACGCATAACAATGAGCCAAATTATTGCTTACTATAACAAGAGGGCGTTCGCCGATGTCTTCAGGACAATGCGCCGCTGCGTTTTCCTGAAAAAGTGCCGAATCGGCCTGGAACAGCCGCCTTTGTCACCATCAGTCACGGTTTAAAAACCTTTACGTAAATCCACTAATCAGGCTATCGACGAAAGTTTCGCCTTTACGTATGATGGCGCCAATTTTACACCCTGTTGAGAATTTATGATGATAAGCCTGATAGCGGCTTTAGCAGCCGATCGCGTTATTGGGATGGAAAACGCTATGCCGTGGGATCTGCCTGCGGACTTAGCCTGGTTTAAGCGTAATACATTGAATAAACCCGTGATTATGGGGCGTCTGACCTGGGAATCGATAGGCCGCCCGTTGCCGGGACGCCATAATATTGTGGTCAGCAGCCAGCCAGGAAAAGCAACGGATGGTGTAACCTGGGTGACCTCACTGGACGATGCCTTAGCAGCAGCGGGCGACGTTGAAGAGATCATGGTCATTGGCGGTGGTCGTATTTATGAGCAGATGCTGGACCGCGCAGATCGTATTTATCTGACGCACATTGATGCGGAAGTAGAAGGCGATACGCACTTCCCGGACTACGAACCGGATGAATGGCAGTCAGTATTCAGTGAATTTCATGACGCTGATGAGAAAAATTCCCACAGCTACTGCTTTGAAATTCTTGAGCGCCGCTGATAACGTCGGTTAAAAGCTTCCTTATCCGCCAGCTGTAACATTGCTGTCATTTTTGCCCTCTAGCATTGCTTCCAGTCTGGGAAACCATAACGGGAAGCAATGCAAAATGAGCGATAAAATCCTTGAATTAAACATGGAATCACTGCCAAGCCCGGCGCGTCGTAAATTGCTGGCCGGAACCGGCGCATTAGGGCTGGCAGGCTTTCTTGGCGGCGGCATCAGCTTTTCTGCTCTGGCTAAAGTGCAGTCAGCACCAAACGGTAGCCCGCTGTTGGGATTTAAGGCGGTTCCTGCTTCTACCGCTGATGAAATTACTATCGCACCGGGTTATCGGGCTGAAGTGCTTATCTCCTGGGGCGAGCCGCTGGTGGATGGCGCGCCTGCGTTCGATCCTCAGGGAAATAACAGCGCTGCCGATCAGGAAAAGCAGTTCGGTGATAATAATGATGGTATGAGCTTTTTCGCCCTGGATGATAACCGTGGCGTAATGGCGATCAATAATGAGTATGTAAACGAACAGTACCTGTTCCCTCACGGCGGCAGCAAAGCGACCAGCCTGGAAGATGTAAAAAAATCGCAGGCGGGGCATGGCGTATCGATCGTTGAGGTTGCACGTAGCGAAGATAATCGCTGGCGCGTGGTGCGTCCGTCACGCTATAACCGTCGTATTACTGCCAACACCCTGATGCATTTTTCCGGACCGGCAGCAGGCCATGCGGCGCTGCAAACCGCAGCCGATCCTGAAGGGAAAACGGTGCTGGGCACCTTTGGCAACTGCGCCAACGGCAAAACCCCCTGGGGAACTTACCTCACCTGCGAAGAGAACTTCGATACTTACTTCGGCACCAAAGCCGCTGATTTCAAACCCACAGCGCAGCAGAAACGCTATACGCTCAACGCCAGCGAGCCGGAGCGCAACTGGTCCGATTTTGACGATCGTTTTGACGTGGCAAAAAATCCCAACGAATTCAACCGCCACGGCTGGATCGTAGAGATAGACCCGCTCGATCCCGCCTCGGTGCCGGTAAAGCGAACCGCGCTGGGGCGTTTCAAACATGAAAACGCGGCGGTGACGGTAGCAAAAAGCGGTGAGCTGGTGGTTTATATGGGCGACGATGAGCGTGGCGAATATATCTATAAATATGTCTCCACGGGCAAAGTTGATCACGCTAATCCAGCAGCAAATAAAGCGCTGCTGGATGAGGGAACGCTGTACGTTGCGGTGTTCGAAGGTGATAAAAGCGGTACGCCGCTGAAGGGCTCGGGCCGCTGGCTGGCGCTGGTTCACGGACAAAACGGACTGACTGCAGAAAACGGTTTCCAGAGTCAGGCGGATATTTTGATTAACGCGCGCGCGGCGGCGGATGTGGTGAAAGCCACGCGTATGGATCGTCCTGAGTGGATCGCGGTGAACCCGCACGACGGTCGCGCCTACTGTACACTGACCAATAACAACAAGCGCGGTAATGAAAAGATGCCGGTGGATGCGGCTAACCCGCGTCCCGACAATATTTATGGCCAGATTATTCGCTGGGATGAGCAGGGCGACGCCACGGCGCAGCAGTTCAGCTGGGATATTTTTGTGCTGTGCGGCAACCCGATAGCGCACCCGCAGGGAGTGCAGCGCGGTACGCCTAATATCACGGCAGACAATACCTTTAACAGCCCGGACGGACTGGGCTTTGATAGCGCCGGACGTTTGTGGATCCTGACCGACGGGAAATACAGCAATGAGGGCGATTATCAGGGACAGGGTAATAATCAGATGCTGGTTGGCGATCCAAACAGCGGCGAAATCCGGCGCTTTATGGTAGGGCCGAAATCCTGTGAGCTAACGGGCATCACCTTTACGCCAGATTATCGCACCCTGTTTGTTAACGTACAGCACCCGGGAGAAGAGGGCGATTCTCACTTCCCTCATAACAGCCCGCGTCCGCGCTCTTCAGTGATCATGATCACTCGCGAAGATGGCGGTATTGTCGGGGCATAAGAATCAATGCCGGGCCATCTGGCCCGGTTATTATTCGGAGCGCAGCGCGGCTGGGGTGGTTTCTACGGCTTCACTGGCCTGCAGGCGGTTAGAAGGCTGAATAAACAGCTGACGATCTTCCCAGCGCAGCATGGTCAGCGTGCCGCCCCAGCAGCAACCGGTATCCAGACCGATAATCCCTTCCGGCGTGCCTTTGCCTTCCAGCGAAGCCCAGTGACCAAAAATAATCGTATAATCGCGTGCTACCGGGCCTGCGATAGTAAACCAGGGTTTTAACGGTGGCGGCGCTGAATTGGGCGCGTCTTTGCAAATCATATCCAGCTGTCCATTCGGAAAGCAGTAGCGCATCCGCGTCAGCGCGTTGGTGCTGAAGCGCAGGCGTGCCAGGCCGGTGAGCTCGGGCGTCCAGTTATTCGGCATATCGCCATACATCGCATCAAGAAAGAGCGGATAGCTGTCGCTGGAGAGCACAGACTCAACTTCTCGCGCGCACATTTTTGCCGTTTCAATATCCCACTGCGGCGTGATGCCGGCATGTGCCATCACCAGCTTTTTCTCTTCGTCTACCTGTAGCAGCGGCTGTCGGCGTAGCCAGTTGATAAGCTCATCCGCGTCAGGCGCGTCCAGCAGCGGAGTGAGACGATCTTTCGGTTTATTACGGCTGATGCCCGCGAAAACCGCCAGCAGATGCAGATCGTGATTGCCCAGCACCATGCGTACCGCGCTGCCCAGCGAACGTACATAGCGCAGCACTTCCAGCGAGCCTGGTCCGCGAGCGACCAGATCGCCAGTTAGCCACAGCGTATCTTTTTCAGCATCAAAGGCGACCTGTTGCAGCAGAGAGTGCAGTTCATCGTAGCAGCCGTGAACATCGCCAATAAGGTATGTACTCATGAAATAATTATCCGGAGAAGAAACGGCAAACCCGGCCGTAGCCGGGTTTCTCATCAGTGAATGCGCGAAGGCACCGCGAGGCGAAAGACGGGAATGTCGACATGAAACTGTTCGCCTCGTTCGTCAATCATCACATAGTGCCCCTGCATAGTGCCCATCGGCGTTTCCAGTACTGCGCCGCTGGTATATTGAAATTCATCGCCTGGCGCAATAGAGGGTTGTTCACCGATAACGCCATCGCCCTGAACTTCCGTTTCGCGCCCGTTGCCGTTGGTAATTAACCAGTAACGGCTACGCAGCTGCACTTTTTCGTGCCCCAAATTGCGGATGGTAATGGTATAGGCGAATACGTAGCGATCTTCATCCGGGGCAGATTGCGATTCGACGTAAAAACTCTGTACCTGAACACAAACTCGGGACGACTCAATCATGCGTTTAGCTCTCCTGCGACTCGGGATGCGCAGATAACCAGTTTGCTAACTGGCAATATTGCGCAACGGTGACATTTTCCGCACGCAGACTGCCATCAACGCCCAGATTTTCCATGACCTCAGCGCTGAACAGGTGGCCAAGGCTATTGCGCAGTGTCTTACGGCGCTTGCCGAAGGCTTCGGTGGTAATGCGGCTCAGCACACGAACACTCTCAACCGGATGTGGCTGCACAGCATGCGGCACCAGGCGAACCACGGCGGAATCCACTTTAGGCGCTGGCGTAAAGGATTCCGGCGGCACTTCCAGTACTGGAATCACCTGACAATAATATTGCGCCATCACGCTTAAACGTCCATAGGCTTTACTGTCCGGGCCAGCAACCAGGCGATTGACCACCTCTTTTTGCAGCATAAAGTGCATATCTTTGATCGCACTAGTATAGCTGAAAAGGTGGAACATTAGCGGCGTAGAGATGTTGTAGGGCAGGTTGCCAAAGACACGCAACGGTTGACCGCGCTCAGCTGCGAGCTGGGCAAAATCGAAGGTCATGGCATCCTGCTGAAAAATAGTCAGCTTGGGGCCGAGGAACGGATGGGTTTGCAGACGCGCAGCCAGATCGCGATCCAGTTCAATAACGGTCAGCGCATCAAGGCGCTCGCCGACGGGCTCAGTCAGGGCGCCAAGGCCGGGACCGATCTCTACCATCGCTTCGCCGCGCTGCGGATGAATCGCCGCAACGATGCTGTCGATAATGTAAGAGTCGTTAAGGAAGTTTTGTCCAAAACGTTTGCGGGCGAAATGACCCTGGTGGACACGATTATTCATTGACTTCTTTGATCATATTGATGGCGAGATTAAGCGCCGTGATGAAGCTTCCCGCATCAGCGTTACCCTGACCGGCCAGTTCCAGCGCGGTGCCATGGTCAACGGAGGTACGGATAAAGGGCAGGCCAAGGGTGATATTCACCGCGCGGCCAAAGCCCTGATATTTCAGAACCGGCAGGCCCTGATCGTGATACATCGCCAGAACCGCATCGGCATGCTGGAGATATTTGGGCTGAAACAACGTATCCGCCGGCAGCGGGCCGGTGAGCTGCATGCCCTGCTGACGCAGCTTATCCAGCGCCGGGATAATGGTATCGAGCTCTTCACGACCCATATGTCCGCCTTCGCCAGCGTGCGGATTCAGGCCGCAAACCAGAATATGCGGCTGGCTAATGCCAAACTTACGCTGTAAATCCTGATGCAGAATAGAGATCACTTCATGCAGGCTGGCTTCGGTAATGGCGTCTGACACCGCTTTTAGCGGCAGATGCGTGGTAGCCAGCGCGACCCGTAGCTCTTCGGTAGCCAGCATCATCACCACGCGTTCGCAGGCGGCGCGGTCGGCAAAAAATTCGGTGTGGCCGCTGAAGGCGATACCGGCGTCGTTAATAACGCCTTTATGCACCGGGCCGGTAATTAACGCAGAGAACTCACCGCTGAGACAGCCATCGCAGGCACGGGCAAGGGTTGCCAGCACGTAGTGGCTGTTAGCTACCGCCAGCTTTCCGGCCATAACCGGCGCAGCCAGTTCAACCGGCAAAACGGTTAGCGTACCGGCCCGCTGCGGCTGTGCAGGGGTGCCCGGTTGATACTGGCGTAGCGTCAGCGGCAAACCCAACTGTTGGGCACGTTCCATCAGCAGCTGGGGCGAGGCGCAAACCACCAGTTCAACCGGCCAGTCGCGCTGCGCCAGCTGCAATGTAACATCGGGACCAATCCCGGCGGGTTCGCCGGGAGTAATAACAACGCGAGCGTTACTGAGCATTGGCATCCAGAATTTTTACATAGGCGCTGGCGCGCTGTTCCTGCATCCAGGTTTGCGCTTCTTCAGCGAACTTACGGTTAAACAGCAGACGGTAAGCGCGCTCTTTTTGCGCCGCATCGGTTTTATCAACCTGACGCGTGTCCAGCAGCTGAATCAGGTGCCAGCCAAAAGAGGAGTGAACCGGCTGACTGGTTTCGCCTTTCTGCAGACGAAGCAGCGCATCACGGAAGGCTGGATCGAAAATTTCCGGTGAGCTCCAGCCCAAATCGCCGCCCTGGTTCGCTGAACCCGGATCGTCAGAGAACTGCCTGGCTGCTGCCGCAAAGCTGATTTTGCCGCTTTTAATATCGGTAGCAACCTGCGTGAGTTTCTGGCGGGCCTGGTCATCGGTAAGAATCGGCGATGGCTTCAGCAGAATATGACGCGCATGAACTTCGGTCACTGAAATATTCTGTTTTTCACCACGCAGGTCATTCACTTTCAGGATATGAAAGCCAACGCCGGAACGAATAGGGCCAACAATATCACCTTTTTTCGCAGTGCTTACTGCCTGAGCGAACAGAGTCGGCAGCTCTTCAATTTTGCCCCAGCCCATGTTGCCGCCCTTTAGAGCCTGCGGATCGGCGGAGTAGGTGACTGCCAGCTTACCGAAGTCAGCGCCGCTCTTGAGTTCGCTCATCAGCTGTTTCGCCAGCGTTTCCTGATCGTCAACCTGCTGTTGCGTCGGGTTTTCCGGCAGCGGCAGCAGGATATGGCTGATATTCAGTTCGGTGCCCTGCGTATTTTGTGCAGAAACCTGTTTGGCCAGCGTCTCGACTTCCTGCGGCAGAATGGTTACGCGACGGCGTACTTCATTGTTACGCACTTCCGCAATCTGCATCTCTTTGCGGATCTGCTCGCGGTAGGCGTTGTAATTAACGCCGTCATAGGCCAGGCGGCTGCGCATCTGATCCAGCGACATCCGGTTCTGCGCGGCAATGTTAGCTATCGCCTGGTCCAGCTGTTGATCGGAGATCTGTATGCCCATCTGCTTGCCCATCTGCAGGATAATGTTATCCATCACCAGACGTTCAACAATTTGATGGCGCAGTGTGCGGTCATCAGGCAGTTGCTGTCCAGCCTGCTGCGCCTGCGCTTTCACCGAATGCATCATGCCATCAACATCACTTTCCAGAACGACGCCGTTATTCACCACGGCGGCGACTTTATCAACTACCTGCGGGGCTGCGATCGCGGTGTTAGCGGCCAGCGCCACACCCAGTATCAGCATTCTCCAGTTCTTCATACTTTTTCCATTTTCTTTCCGCACTGCGGGTTTGCCTGTCAAACATTACAACATCAAAAAGCGCGCTGGTAAGGCAGAATGCCCTCACGTAGCATCTGGTTGGAGCCCAGTCCGTAGTTCGGGCTCAGGCCACGCAACTCAATGTTGAATGAGATTTGGTTTTCGTACTTACTTTCGCTGTTTTCCCAGCCATTGATTTTACGCTCGTAACCCACGCGGATGGCATAACAGCAGGAGCTATACTGTAAGCCTACCAGTTGATCAGCCGCCTTTTTCTCCTTGGTATCGTAGTAGTACGCGCCCACTACGGCCCAGGAGTCGGCGATTGGCCAACTGGCCGTCATCCCAACCTGCGAAATACCGTTTTCGTAAATCGGATCGCCGGTAATATTACGGCTGCTCAGCGCACTGGCGACATATTCCGGGCTGATGTAACGGTAGTTCAGTTGCACCATACGGTCAGCGTCACGACGGTATTCCACCACCGCGTTGCCCTGCGCAATATTATCCAGACGCGTATCGTACTGAAGGCCACCGCGTACGCCCCAACGGTCGCTAACGCGCCACCAGGTGTCACCGGCCCAGATCAGGCTGCCGGTGTCATCTTCATCGCTGGTACTGTTCAGCCCGGTACGCGACGGGGTAAACGAGTAGATTTGACCTACGGATACGTTAAAACGTTCAACCAGATCGGTATCATAAATCCGCGAGGTCAGGCCGCTGGCGACCTGGTTGGCTGAAGCAATACGATCAAGGCCGCTGTAAGTACGATCGCGGAACAGGCCGGTATAGTCAGTTTGCAGCAGCGTAGAGTCATACGCCTGGATATGGCTCTGATCGCGATACGGAACGTAGAGGTACTGGATGCGTGGTTCAAGCGTCTGGGTATAGCCTTCCGCCCAGTTCATGTTGCGCTCGAACACCATGCGGCCATCCACTTTAAACTGTGGCATAACGCGGTTAACGCTTCCCTTTAACTGATTATCTGCGTTACCGGTGCGGGAGTTATAATAATCAACATTGCTCTGCTGGTAGTGGGTCGCCAGCAGTTTTGCCTCGGTGTTCAGACTACCCCATTCGTTGGCCAGCGGCAGGTTAATGGTTGGCTCCAGGTGCAAACGTACCGCATCCGGCAGATTGTCGTTTACGTTGGTGAACTGCACCGCCTGGGCATAAAGGCGCGTATCGAATGGCCCAAGGTCATTTTTGTAGTAGTTAAAGTCGAACTGCGGCTGCGCACGGTAAACGTTGCTTGATCTGTTGGTATCAAAAATCTGGAAGTCTTTACTGGAGAGCGTGGCGTCCCAGTTGGTATCCGCATAGCCGATGCTGAACTTCTGCGTAGCGTAGCCGTCGGTCGTGGAATAATATTTAGAGTCAAGATCCTTGAAATAGTAAGGATCGCTGACTTTGGTGTAGTTGGCGTTGAAGCGCCAGTGCTGTTCATACACCCCTGAATGACGCCAGAAGAAGAGCCAGCGGTTAGAGTCGCCATCTTTGCTTTTACGCGTCGCTTCGTCACGCTTGTATTCGTCGTCGCTTGGCAGATAGTCAAATTCAATCAGGCCGCTACCGGCGGTGGTCAGATAGCGGAATTCGTTCTGCCACTGCAGGCCGCGCTTGCTCTGATAGTTTGGCGTAACAGTGGCATCCATCTGCGGCGCGATGTTCCAGTAATAAGGCAGCGCAAACTGGAAGCCATCATTGTTGCTATATTTGGCGTTAGGGATCAAGAAACCAGAGCGGCGTCGATCGCCGATCGGCAACTGCAAGTAAGGGCTGTAGAAAACCGGAACGGCACCAATTTTAAAACGTGCGTTCCAGATTTCCGCCACTTCCTCTTCACGATCCTGAATAACCTGCGAGCCGACCACGCTCCAGCTATTGCTGCCTGGCAGACATGAGGTAAAGGTGCCGTTTTCCAGGATGGTGTAGCGGTTGTTGCCGCGCAGTTTCATCTGATCGGCGGTGCCGCGCCCCTGACGCCCCACCATCTGATAATCGCCGTTCCAGACGTTGGTATCTTTGGTGTTCAGGTTAGACCAGGCTTTCGGACCTTTCAGGATGACCTGGTTGTCATCATAGTGCACATTACCCAGCGCATCGACGGTGCGAAGCGGGGTGGTTTGGCCAGGCTGTTGACGCTGATGCAGCTGAACTTCGTCGGAACGCAGGCGGCTGTTGCCCTGCTGAATATCCACTTTGCCGGTAAAGACCGCATCGTCGGGATAGTTACCCTTCGCATCATCAGAATGTATCGTTACCGGCAGTTGATTGGCGTCACCCTGAACCACGGGACGGGTATAGTTTGGTACGCCCAGCATACACTGCGACATTAAATCGTCGGCGAGGGCGTGCTGACTATAAAGCGCTGCGCCAATCATCGTGGCCAGCAGTGTGGGTATACGTTTTTTCATACGCGGTATCGAGAATTCCGTAATTACTGGCATCATGCCGACAAAACGGTCAGAGACTAACGTACTGAACTGCGTTGCGCCAGTGTTAATCCTTGTCTGTCCGCGTTGCCGTTAGGCAGTGAGATAAATGACAGGTATGATAATGCAATTTTTAGCCTTCGGCATGGCGAATTGAGGAGTATATGCGCTATTGGGGAAAAGTAATTGGTCTACTGCTGGGATTGTTATCCGGAGCAGGCTTTTGGGGGCTGCTGCTAGGGCTGGTGCTGGGCCACTTAGTCGATAAAATCCGTGAGACACAGGGAAAAGCCTGGTTTTCTAACAATCAGACCCGACAGTCGATTTTTTTCCGCACCACGTTTCAGGTGATGGGGCATCTTACCAAGTCCAAGGGCCGGGTAACCGAAGCGGATATTCAGATCGCTTCCCAGCAGATGGATCGCATGCAGCTGCACGGTACGGCGCGTGCCCAGGCGCAGCAGGCGTTTCGTGAAGGCAAGCAGAGCGATTATCCGCTGCGCCATAAGCTGCGTGAGTTACGCAGCGCCTGTTTTGGGCGCTTTGATCTGATCAGGATGTTTTTAGAGATTCAGATTCAGGCCGCGTTTGCCGATGGTTCCCTGCATCCTAACGAGCGTCAGGTGCTGTATGTGATCGCGGAAGAGTTAGGTATTTCGCGCACGCAGTTCGATCAGTTTCTGCGCATGATGGAAGGCGGCCAGCAGTTTGGCGGCGGATATCATTCGTGGGGCGGTAGCGGGCAGGGCGGGCAAGGTTATGGCGCGCAGCAGGGACCCACGCTGGAGGCAGCCTGTAAGGTGTTAGGCGTGAAACCCACCGATGATTATATGACCATTAAACGCGCCTGGCGTAAGCTGATGGCGGAACATCATCCCGATAAGCTGGTAGCGAAAGGGCTGCCGCCGGAGATGATGGAGATGGCGAAGCAGAAGGCGCAGGAGATTCAGGCTGCGTGGGATCTGATTCGCAAGGAAAGGAATTTTAAATAGCTGAGCAGGCGGGCGTCAGTCTGCGGGCAGGTGTGCACTGGTTGCGGGGCTCGGGCGCTAGTCTGCGGCAGGTTCATGCTGATTACGGGGCTCGGACGTCAGTCTGTGACAAATCCGTGCTGGTCGCGGGAGGGCCGGGGCCATCGGCGGCACGGCATGCACCCATCCCTGGGGCCTCCGCCCGCGCCATCCCTGGCGCGGGAGGTCCGCCTCACGGCCCCGGCCCTCCCACTCCCTTGAGCCCGCGCTTGCGATACTTAACCTTTGTAAACCACATCGTGCCAACCCAACGGCAAACAGATATCACGATGATCAAATCAGCGGCAGAGAACCCGCAAGCTCAGGGAAGCGGTAAACAGGATTCACGATAGTTAAATCAGTAGCGGGCAGGCGACGCGGAAATATGAGAAGCGGCGGCAGGTAACACCTTATTTAAGTCATTGGCAAACAGGATTCACAATAGCTAAATCAGCGGCGAGCAGACAACCCGGAAGCTCAGGGAGGCGGCAGACGGGGCCGGAGTAAAGCCTCCGCGTCAGGGATGACGCGGCGGAGGCCCCAGGGATGGGTTAACGATGTCTTTACGGAGCGCCCCGTCTGCCGCTGACGTCGGCGCGCGCATCCAGACTGCATCAAACCGCCGCTGACGCATCAAAAATCGGCGGGCTGGCGAAACGTCATCTTATTGCCAAATGCGGGATGCGTAATCGTCAGCCACTCCGCATGCAGCTGTAGGCGAGATGCCATTGCCAGCGCCGCCTCATGCGCATAAAAACGATCGCCTAAAATTGGATGACCTAACGCCTGCATATGCACACGGAGCTGATGCGAACGTCCGGTGATCGGCTTCAGCTGAATACGGGCGCTATTATCTGCCGCCCGCTCCAGCACCTGATACTCCGTTTGCGCCGACTTGCCGGTTTCAAAACAAACTTTTTGCATTGGACGATTTGGCCAGTCGCAAATCAGCGGCAAATCCACCAGACCTTCGTCTTTCTGCGGATGCCCCCAGATTCGGGCAACATAGCTCTTCTCCGGCTCACGCTCGCGAAACTGACGCTTTAGCTCGCGCTCTGCAGCTTTATTCAGCGCTACAACCAGCACCCCGCTGGTTGCCATATCCAGACGATGCACCGATTCAGCCAGCGGAAAATCACGCTGAATACGCGTCATCACACTATCCTTATGCTCCTCAAGACGCCCAGGCACAGACAATAACCCGCTCGGCTTATTGACCACCATAATGTGATCGTCCTGATACAGAATATGCAGCCAGGGTTCCAGCGGCGGGTTATAGGGTTCCATAGCCTGTGCGTTCTCCGGTTAGCTTACTGATGAGAAACCACGATCAGACGCAGCGCATCCAGACGCCAGCCGGCATCGTTCAGGCTGGCCAGCACCTCGCTGCGATTGCTCTCCAGCGCGGCGATCTCATCTTCACGGATATTCGGGTTAACCGCTTTCAGCGCCTGCAAACGCTCCAGCTCGGCGCTCAACTTCTCATCGGCTTCAACACGTGCGGCGTCAATCAGCTTACGCGCCGCTTCTGCTGCCTGCGGCTCCGCCAGCTGAAGAATAGCATGCACATCCTGCTGCACCGCATTCACCAGCTTACTACCGTTATGACGATTCACCGCGTTCAGCTGACGGTTAAAGCTCTCAAACTCCACCTTATCGGCCAGATTGGTGCCTTTACGATCCACCAACAGACGCATCGGCGTCGGCGGCAGGAAACGCGTCAGCTGCAGATGCTTCGGCGCCTGTGCTTCAACCACGTAAATCAGCTCCATCAGCAGCGTGCCCACCGGCAGCGCCTTGTTCTTCAACAGCGACAGGGCGCAGCTGCCGGTATCGCCGGACAGAATCAGATCGAGACCATTACGGATAATCGGATGCTCCCAGGTCACATACTGTGCGTCTTCACGCGACAGCGCCTGCGCACGATCGAAAGTTATGGTACAGCCTTCTTCCGGCAGCCCCGGGAAATCAGGCACCAGCATATGATCGGAAGGCGTCAGCACAATCAAATTATCGCTGCGATCTTCCTGATTAATGCCGACAATATCGAACAGATTAAGCGCGAAATTCACCAGCTCAATATGATTATCCTGCTGACTAATCTCATCGGCCAGCGCCTCGGCCTTCGCGCCGCCGTTAGAGTTCAGCTCCAGCAGACGGTCGCGGCCCTGCTCCAGCTGAGAGCGCAGCGTGTCATGCTGCTTGCGACAGGCATGGATAAACGCGTCCAGACCTTCGCTATTCTCCGGCGCGGCCAGATATCCGATCAATTGATCGTGCACGCTATCGTATACGGTACGACCGGTCGGGCAGGTCTGTTCAAAGGCATTTAAGCCTTCGTGATACCAGCGCACCAGCACCGACTGTGCCGTCTTCTCCAGATAAGGCACCATGATTTCAATATCACGCGCCTGGCCGATACGATCAAGACGCCCAATGCGCTGCTCAAGCAAGTCGGGGTTAAACGGCAAATCGAACATCACCAGCCGATTTGCGAACTGGAAATTACGACCTTCTGAACCAATCTCAGAGCAGAGCAGCACCTGTGCGCCATTCTCTTCCGAGGCGAACCAGGCAGCGGCGCGATCGCGATCGATCAGCGAAAGACCTTCATGGAACACCGCAGCGCGAATACCTTCGCGTTCGCGTAGCACCTGCTCCAGTTGAAGGGCGGTCGCCGCCTTGGCACAAATCACCAGAACCTTCTCATCACGGTTGCTGGTCAAATAGCCCATCAGCCATTCAACGCGCGGATCGAAGTTCCACCAGGTGCCGCTGTCGCCTTCGAACTCCTGATAAATCTGCTCTGGATAAAGCATATCGTGCGCGCGCTCTTCGGCTGACTTGCGCGCCGCCATAATGCCGGAAACTTTGATAGCCGTCTGATACTGCGTGGGCAGCGGCAAACGGATCTGATGAAGCACGCGTTGCGGGAAACCTTTTACCCCGTTACGGGTGTTGCGGAACAGCACGCGGCTGGTGCCGTGGCGATCCATTAGCATACGAATCAGCTCTTCGCGCGCCGCCTGCTTGCCTTCGCCCTTGCCGTTAGCGGTTTGCAGCAGCGGCTCAATATCCTGTTCGCCGATAAGCTCGCTCAGCGCGTTCATCTCATCGTTGCCGATCGCCTTATCTTCCAGCAGCATGGCAACCGCATCGGCCACCGGACGGTAATTTTGCTGCTCAGCGACAAACTGCTCGAAATCGTGGAAACGATCGGGATCCAGCAGACGCAAACGGGCAAAGTGGCTCTCCATGCCCAGCTGCTCGGGCGTTGCCGTTAACAGCAGCACGGCAGGGATCTGCTCCGCCAGCTGCTCAATCACCTGATATTCGCGGCTCGGTTCGCCTTCGCTCCAGGCCAGATGATGCGCTTCATCCACCACCAGCAGATCCCATTCGGCATCCGCCAGCAGCTCCAGACGCTGCTTATTACGACGCACAAAATCCAGTGAACAGATAACCAACTGCTCGGTATCGAACGGGTTGTCGCTGTCGTGCTGTGCTTCGGCATAGCGCGCATCGTCAAACAGCGAAAAGCGCAGGTTAAAACGGCGCAGCATCTCCACCAGCCACTGATGCTGCAGCGTCTCCGGCACCACAATCAGCACGCGATCGGCGCGGCCAGCCAGCAGCTGTTGATGAATAATCATCCCCGCTTCGATGGTTTTACCCAGGCCAACCTCATCCGCCAGCAGTACGCGCGGCGCATGGCGACGGCCCACATCGTGAGCGATATGCAGCTGATGCGGGATCAGGTTAGTACGCATTCCGCGCAAACCGCTAACAGGCAAACGATACTGCTCGCTCTGATAGCGACGCGCGCGAAAACGCAGCGCAAAACGATCCATACGGTCAAGCTGACCGGCGAACAGACGATCCTGTGGCTTGCTGAATACCAGCTTGCTGTCGAGCAGCACTTCGCGCAGCTCTACGGATTCCTGAGTATCCAGACGGGTACCGATATAGGTTACCAGGCCATTATCATTGCGCACTTCGGCCACTTCCAGCTGCCAGCCGTCATGACTGGTCACGGTATCGCCGGGATTGAAGATCACACGGGTAATGGGAGAATCATTTCGCGCATAGAGACGGTTTTCACCGGTAGCAGGGAAAAGCAGGGTAACCATACGGGTATCCAGTGCAACCACAGTTCCCAGCCCCAGCTCGCTTTCCGTGTCGCTGATCCAGCGTTGACCAAGTGTAAAAGGCATAGATATTTAGCTCGATTCTCGTAATAACAGATGTCATGCTCCCGCTCGGACAATAGCGTTGCGGCCAGGCAATAGGGTGTCTGGCTGATGCTCAGGAGCGGTGAAGTTCAGGAAGGGCGCTATGGTACTGGAAGGTAATGGATTCGTCACCTGTCAAAAAAGCCCCAACTGCCCGGTAATCAGTGTAGCAAAGTCATCCTGCACAAAGGGTAATATCCCGTCAGCCACCGGTTGTAGCTGCTTAAGTAAATAGTGATCGTAGTCCAGCGTTGACGTTCGCGCCTCCAGCGGCTCCGGGCCGGAAGTGGTGATCACGTAGCGGATAGAACCGCCTTTTTGATACTGCAGCGGACGGCCCAGCTTCTGATTATGCTCATCAGCCAGACGCGCGGCACGCACGTGCGGCGGCACATTGCGCTCATACTCATGCAAAGGGCGACGCAGCCGCTTTTTATAGACCAGCTGCGCATCCAGCTCGCCGTCCAGCAGCTGCTGTACCCTGGTGCGAATATAGTCCTGCCAGGGCTGGCCGCGAAAAATACGTCCGTACAGCTCCTGCTGGAACTGCTGCGCCAGCGGCGTCCAGTCGGTACGTACCGTTTCCAGCCCTTTAAATACCATCCGTTCCCGATCACCTTCACGAATCAAACCGGCATAGCGTTTTTTACTGCCCTGTTCCGCGCCACGAATGGTTGGCATCAGAAAACGAACAAAGTGCGTCTCATATTCCAGCTCCAGCGCGCTCTCTAGCTGGTATTCCGCCTGTAGATGGACGCGCCACCACTGATTAACATGGTTCACCAGCTCCCGGCCAATGGCATCAGCGCTGGCGCTGTCGTGGGGCGATTTCAGCCAGACAAAAGTGGAATCGGTATCGCCATAAATCACCTCGAAACCCTGTACTTCTATTAGCTGGCGCGTCTGCTGCATAATTTCATGCCCGCGCAGGGTAATGGAAGAGGCCAGACGCGGATCGAAAAAACGACAGGCGCTGGTGCCCAGTACGCCATAAAAGGCGTTCATAATAATTTTTAAGGCCTGCGATAAGGGCTTATTGCCCTGACGCTTCGCCTCTTCCCGCCCTTGCCAGATCTGATTAACCATCGCAGGCAAGCAGTGATTATGTCGGGAGAAGCGCGCGTGACGGAAGCCGGGCACCGAGGCGTCATCCTGCGGATGCGCCAGCCCTTCAATCAGTCCAACCGGATCGATCAAAAAAGTACGGATAATTGAGGGATAGAGGCTTTTATAATCCAGCACCAGCACTGAATCATACAGGCCGGGACGTGAATCCATGACATAGCCGCCGGGGCTGGCTTCCGGCGCAATCTCGCCGAGATTCGGTGCGACAAAGCCGGCTCGATGCATACGCGGAAAATAGAGCTGGCTGAAAGCGGCCACCGAGCCGCCGTGGCGATCCGCCGCCAGACCGTTGACTCTGGCGCGCTCCAGCAAAAAGGGCATCAGCTCGGTTTTCTCAAAAATGCGCGTGACCAGCTCGCAGTCTTTCAGGTTATAGCGCGCCAGCGCGGGTTTATCGTTGGCGAAACGCTGATTGATCTCTTCCATGCGCTGCCACGGATTGTTGATCGCTTTGCCTTCGCCCAGCAGCTGTTGCGCCACCGACTCCAGGCTAAAAGAGTCAAAATTCCAGAACGCCGACTTTAATGCTTCGATGCCGTCGATAATCAGGCGGCCCGCCGCCTGGGCAAAAAACATGCCTGGCTTAAAGCCGTGCTCGCGCCACTCCAGCGGCTGCTGATTGCGGCCCAGACGCAGCGGAATGCCGTAGCGGTCAGCATGCTTTTGCAGCACGCGCAGATCAAACTGCACGACGTTCCAGCCAATCAACACATCAGGATCCTGCCTGGCGAACCAGGCGTTCAGCTTTTCCAGCAGCTGCGGGCGGCTGGCGACATAGTGCAGCTCGAAATCGAGCTGGCTGGCATCGCCGTTTTCCGGCCCTAACATCCAGACAATGCGCTGGCCGCAGCCTTCAACGCCAATACAGTAGAGTTCGCCGTGCTGGGTGGTTTCTATATCGAGCGAGGCCCACTTCAGCGGCGGACGGTAGTCGGGGTGCGGTTTAAGGCGGGCATTGATGAGATCGTTGCCTGCGGACTCCCCGCTAAACCAGACCGGTGCGGTAATAAAGCGCTCCATAAGGAAACGATCCGGTGGGCGCACGTCTGCTTCATAGAGTGGAATGTTGTTTTCACGCAGCAGCTTTTCCAGCCGCTGTAGCTGACGATACTGCGAGCAGTAGAGCCCCAGCACCGGGCGCTGACGAAAGTCTTTCAGCGCGAGCGGCGTAAGCCGCCAGTGGCGTTCATCGGCCAGCAACCGTTGCGCCTGCTGCTGATATTCGGCGGGCAAAAAGGCGACGGATTCCTGCGGCGGCAATACAACACGCTGCGGCCCCTGGTCAGTGGCCAGCCAAAGCACGATTTCGGTGCCGTTGGGCGTATCGCGCCAGTGGCGCGTCAGCAAAAAGCCTGCGCGGATGTTGCTCACCAGAAGCCCTCTTATCTGAAACAAAGGGCAGTATAACATGGTTATTTATCCAGTGCCTGAGGCGCGTTGAGTATGGACACGGAGCACCTAATTCGGGACAGGTCTTGCATCATGTTTCTATTTTCAGAGGTATCAGTGAGTCCTTAACGATACCGCACCAGATGCGGCTGTATAAAAGCAACATTGGCAGGGAGTCGATAAATGACAGCTTTAACCTTTCCATGTACTATTTTCTCCACTCAGCGAAAAATGAATGACAGGGCGGCTGCGGATATGCGATATGGCGACCTGACAGCTGACCAGCTGCAAAAGCGCTACCGTCTTACCGATGTATCAGAGAAAGTTAACCCTTACACCGGCGTACGGCTTACTCCGTTCAATTTGCCGCAGTCACGCTTTTATCGCCCTCACGCCGTTAACAACACGGGAAGCTGTTCGCATAAAGCCTGCGCGCAGCTGTTGTTTGATGAAATGCGCAGCCTGAGCTGGCCTTTCTCCATCTATAGCCCTTATCGCCAGCTGATTAATAAGATGATTGACCATATGCAGTACGCCGATGGCACGCCTTTTAGCGATGCGGCGCTGGATATGGCGCTAAGGAATCAGCTACTGGAAGATAACTCAGGTAAATCTTCTCTGAAAATAATCGAATCTGTTATTAATAATAACCTGATTTATAAAGAGAGAAATTTCCCTATGGAAAAATTCAACGAGTTTGGGACCGCTATTCAAACAACTATATTGCCAAAGTTTGCCAGAAAACAAGACAGTATTAATGGGCTGGGAATAACCGTACATGATATTCACTCTATAGAAATTAAAGTATTGTCGTTGCAGGTGCTTAACCATTCATGGGAAGCTAAGGTTGAATATGTGGCTCAGGATCATTTCGGTCTTGACGATAACGATATCATGAAAGATAAGTTTCGGCAGTTTAGGTTTTTTAAAATCTGGTTTGTATTGCAACACTATGATAAGTATGGCTATAAACCTTTTTTCACTAATATGCGTGCTGTGATCAACCTGAGTGGTGGCAAGAAATGAACTGCCGATTAAAATGCTTTTTTATATTTTTATTTTCAGTTTTTATTATTGCAATTCTTGGTGGTTTTTTTTACTCCTTGAAACCAATTAAAATCATCGCTATTCATCAGCATCTTAATAGAAGCGATATTTTAGTTGATCGTTATCCGTGGAGTGATAAAGGTAAAATAGAATGGTGGGAGAAAAATAAAGTTTTTTTACAGAGGAACTATGGCATTCCTAAGTCTGATAAAACCGGTAGCTATAGTATCGCTATCTGGCGCTTCGGCGAGGGTTATAAAGCGCTGGAAAAATATGATCGTCTTTGTTTTGATGATATGCCACCGCCAAAAAACTGTATCGAAAA
Source organism: Pantoea sp. FN0307 (assembly GCF_050113815.1). Taxonomy (NCBI): domain Bacteria; kingdom Pseudomonadati; phylum Pseudomonadota; class Gammaproteobacteria; order Enterobacterales; family Erwiniaceae; genus Pantoea; species Pantoea sp. FN0307. The sequence goes on from NZ_JBNJSO010000005.1 coordinate 109,400, forward strand.
GGACCGGTTAATGTATATCACCTTAACCCGTGACGGTGAAGTCAGTTACTGGCTGAATAATACCCGCTACATACAAAAAGCGAATGGTGAGCTGGTTGAAGTGGGATTTAACTAAATCAGGAAGGCGGAGCCGCCAGCCTGCCATCATTCCGACCAGCGTGCTTTTCTGTGGCAGGGCAGAGCGCTACGCCTCTTTGACAGCGGTAAAGTCGTTGTCAATTCATGTCAATATCCCCATACAAATCCCTACTTGACGCTATCTCATCCGCTCAGGACAATCCAGCCGAAGATGACTCAGAGGACGCTTATGGAAGCCTGGCTGGAACACCTGATTACCCAATCGCTTGAATGGGCGCTATTTGCCGTAGCACTGGTAACGTTTCTGGAATCGCTGGCGCTGGTTGGCCTGCTGCTGCCTGGCACGGTCATGATGGCTAGCCTGGGCGCGTTAGTGGGCAGCGGCCAGTTGGGGCTTTATCCCGCCTGGGCAGCAGGGCTGGTGGGCTGCCTGCTGGCTGACTGGATCTCCTATGGTATTGGCTGGAAATTTCAGGGGCCACTGCATCGCTGGAGCTATCTGAAAAAGCACCAGAAAATGCTGGACAGAACCGAGCATGCGCTGCATCAGCACAGCATGTTTACCATTCTGGTAGGGCGCTTTGTTGGGCCAACGCGACCGCTTATTCCGATGGCTGCAGGGATGCTGGAGTTGCCGGCGCGTAAGTTTCTGCTGCCGAGCATCATTGGCAGTATCTTATGGCCGCCGCTTTATCTGTTGCCGGGCATCCTTGCCGGGGTAGCGATCGATGTGCCGAAGGATTCGCAGAGCGGCGGTTTTATCTGGCTGCTGCTGGCGGTGGCACTGCTGCTTTGGCTGGGGGCATGGCTATGCTGGCGCTGGTGGCGCGCCGACAAACAGCGTGACTGGGCGACGCGCTGGCTGCCTGTGGAGCGGCTGCGCTGGCTAGCGCCGCTGGGCTTTATACTTGGCGTGGGCAGCCTGACGGCAATCCAGTTCCACCCAATGATGCCGATTTTCCGCCAGCTACTATGGAAAGTGTTCGTAGGATAAGAATTACTTACCTCATCCACAACACATGACGAAGCGGGCATGATAACCCGCTTCGTCTGCTGCTTCACACAGAAAGCGGTAGTGCTTATCTACTCTTTACGCGGGTAGTGAATGCCCAGCACTTCCGCCGCCTCAGTTTCTCCGCGCAGCAGGGAATGGGTTGCGCCATCCCAGTAAATCCGCCCGTCAACCACCAGTACGCTGCGTGCGGCAATCTGTGCGGCATCTTCCAGGCTGTGTGACACCATCAGCAGCGTAAGTTTGCGTTCGCGGCATACTTCATCCACCAGCGCCAGCATCTCCTTACGCAGCGCGGGATCGAGCGCGGAAAATGGCTCATCCAGCAGCAGCAGCGGTTTTTCCCGCACCAGACAGCGCGCCAGTGCGGCCCGCTGGCGCTGCCCGCCGGAAAGCGCGCCTGGCAGACGATCCAGACAGGCTTCCAGCCCTACCCGCCGTGCGATGTTCTCTATTTGCTGGTGCTGCGCCGCATTCAGTTTTAATCCCGGATGCAGCCCAAGCCCAATATTCTGCGCCACGGTCAGATGCGCGAATAAGTTGTTGTCCTGAAACAGCATCGATACGGGGCGCTGGGCAGGAGCGCTATGCGTATGATCCGCGCCGTTGAGTACAATAGTGCCACTGTGCGGCGACAGAAATCCGGCTACCAGACTGAGCAGGGTGCTTTTACCGGCGCCGCTGGGGCCCAGCACCGCGACGCGTTCGCCCGGCTGCAGCGACAGCGTAAAACGCATCGGCAAATGGTGATACATCCAGGTGAGATTAGTCAGCGTTAGCATGGCGTCCCGGTAGCTTTTCAATAAGAGTGAACAGAATAAAGCAGAGCAGCAGCAGCAGCAGCGCCGTTACCGCGCCATCGGCACTGCGATAGGCGCCAATCTGCTGATAAAGATAGAAGGGCAACGTACGGAAATCGGCATTGCCAAACAGCGCCACAACGCCAAAATCGCCAATGGAAAGCACGCAGGCAAAGGCCAGCGCCTGAGTCAGCGGCCGCTTCAGCGCCTTCAGCTCAATCATCCGCACCCGTTGCCAGCCCCGAATACCCAGGGACAAACAGAGACGCTGATAGCGTTCGGTAATGTCATACATGGGATTTTCCAGCACTTTCATCGCATAAGGGATCGCCATCAGCGCATTGGTAAAGATCACGATGCCGTCTGCCTGCTGCGGCAGCCCGACGCTGTTGTTAAGCAGCAAGAAAAAGCCGGTCGCCAGTACAATGCCCGGCATCGCGAGGATCAACATGCCGCTCATCTCCAGTGCCTGCCCGGCCAGCAGACGCTGACGCTGACGCAGCTCGCGGCTGCTCCACAGCAGCAGCATGGTTAACAGCACGGCAATCAGACCGGCGGCCAGTGCAATACGCAGCGAAGTCCAGGTTGCCTGCCAGAGAGCCGGCTGGTGCAGCAAACTGCTAAAGCCCTGACGCGCGCCGTCAACAATCACCGCCAGCAGCGGCGGCAGCAGTAACAGTAGCGCCAGCGTAATGCACAGCGTATCCCGCAGCCGCGAGCCCAGGCTGCGATGGGCCGCGCGCCAGCCGTTCAGAGAAACATCGCCGCCAGGCAGTGCCTTACTCAGGCGCTGGCTTAGCATCACCAACCCCAGACAGCAAACCATCTGCAACAGAGAGAGCAAGGCTGCCCGCGCAGGATCGTAGTCATAACTGAGCGCCTGAAAGATCGCCAGTTCGATGGTGGTCGCCTGCGGTCCGCCGCCCAGCGACAGCACGGTAGCGAAGCTGGCGAAACAGAGCATAAAAATCAGCGCCGCCGCCGGTAAAATCTGGCGGCGTAGCCAGGGCCACTCTACCAGGCGGAAGAAATTAAAGCCTTCGATCCCTAACTGAGCCGCCAGCTGACGCTGTTCGCCGGGAATATTTTCCAGCGCCTGCAACAGCAGACGCGTCGCCAGTGGCAGATTAAAGAACACATGCGCCAGCAAAATGCCCTGTAACCCATAGAGGGAGAAATCATACCTGACGCCGAACAGTGCACAGAGTTGCGCCAGCCAGCCTTCGCGTCCGTAAACGCTCAACAAACCGAACACTGCCACCAGGACCGGCAGCACCAGCGTCATCGCACATAGCCGCAGCAGCAGCTGGCGACCAGGGAAACGCCGCCGCCAGAGCGCCCGTGCCAGCGGAATCGCCGGAACCACTGACAAAAGTGCAGAAAGCAGCGCCTGCCAGAATGAAAACGCAACCACATGCCGCAGATAGCTATCCTGCAGCAGGCTGCGCCAGTCGCTCTCCGGCGCGTTAAACCACAGCGCGCCAAAAGCCAGCAGCGCCACGGTAACCAGCAGCGTGGCGGTTAGCAGGCCAGGCCAGAGCCAGCCGGGGATCAGCGGCTGACGGCGCGTTGCCATGCAGTAATCCATTCAGCGCGCTGCTGCGCAACCTGTTGAGGCGTAAACTCCAGCGCCGTTTTCGGCACCGTCAGCGTATTGAAACCGTCGGGCAGGGCGGTTTTGGTGACCGGATACATCCAGTTGCCGGTGGGGATCGCCTGCTGGAACGGTTCACTGATCATAAATTGCATGAACTGCTGCGCCAGTTGCGGATGGCTGCTGTTTTTCAGCTGCGCCGCAACTTCAACCTGCAGGTAATGCCCTTCAGCAAAATTCGCCGCCGCATAGTGATCCTTTTTCTCGGCGATCAGGTGATAAGCCGGAGAGGTGGTGTAGCTCAGCACCAGGTCGCCTTCGCCTTTCAAAAACAGACCGTAGGCTTCGCTCCAGCCTTTGGTGACGGTAACGGTTTTCTTCGCCAGCTTCTGCCACGCCTGCGGGGCATCGTCGCCGTACACTTTTTGCATCCACAGCAGCAGGCCGAGGCCCGGCGTGCTGGTACGCGGATCTTCATAGATCACCCGCCACGGTTGATCGCTCTCAACCAGCTCTTTCAGGCTTTGCGGCGGATTTTTCAGCTTGTTTTTATCGTATACAAAGGCGAAATAGCCGTAGTCATAGGGAATAAAGGTGCGGTTACGCCAGCCGTCCGGCAGCGTCAGGCTGGCGGTATTGACGTTGCTGGGCGTAAACAGGCCGGTCTGTTCCGCCGCCTGAATCAGGTTGTTATCCAGCCCAAGCACCACATCAGCCTTGCTGTTTTTACCTTCCATGCGCAGACGATTCAGCAGCGACACGCCATCTTCCAGTGCGACAAACTTCAGTTCGCAGCCGCATTGCGCTTCAAATGCTTTCTTCACCGCCGGACCAGGGCCCCATTCAGCAGCGAAAGAGTCATAGGTATAAACGGTTAACGTGGGGCTGGCAGCAAAAACTGGGGCAGACAGCAACAGCAGAACGGGCAAAAATTTTTTCAACACGTTGCGCTCCTTGAGGAGGAAAAATAACAGGGCGCATGATCTGAGGGGATACCGCATCTCAAATCCCTACGCCGGTATTAACCGGATCAGGTTCGACGGGTTTCTCTCAGTGGAAAGTTTGTTGTTTTCCACACCCCGTTGAGAACGGCTGTTAGTGTAGTGTTTTCGGTGGGTTAACGAAAGCATCAGGTTTCCGGCGGTGCAAACCATGCAGACTTAAAATCAAACCATCCCAGCGTATTCATCCGCACGCCGCGCATACTGCGTTCTCCTTCCAGCAGCAGCCAGTGATGAAACAACGGATGCAGGTGATGGTTATTCACCAGCGCCTGACACCATTCCGCCAGCGATAGTTCCTGCCGACGCCAGCGTCCGGCATCAGCCTGCCAGTCAATATCGATGCAGTGATGTAACAGCGGCAGCTCATACAGCAGAGCAAAAACAGAAAACTTCAGCGGCAGGGTAAAGTTAACGCTGCCCAGCCAGAGATCGCTTTTCGCCGTGCCGTGATACCAGCTGGCGTAATCGATCTCCTGCGTAATCAGGCGGACTCCCTGCGCCGCCAGCAATGGCTCCAGCAGCCTGGCAATGCCCTGATGTTCAATATGATCGCTATACCAGGTCAGCGTCAGTTCAGTCAGCCCTTCCGGTTTGGCGAGGGTATGCTGTGGCGGGCGATGATGCCAGCGCGGCAGCAATCCCCAGGCGGGAAACCAGTAGCGCTGATAGCCGGCGCTTGCGTTGTTCAGCAGCGTTATGGTGTTTAGCAGGGTGCTGACCCAACGGCGTATCTGTGGATCGCGTCCTTTTTCCGAACGCTGATCGAACAGTAAAAAGTAGCAGCCTTCTTCAAGCCGGCTCTCTTCCGATTTCTCATCCTTTCCGCCGCCCTGCAGTTTAACGCCTGCGTAAACCAGCTCTTCACTGATTTCAGGCAGTACCCAGATGTTGACCTCATCAATCAGGGCGCGATAGCCGAAATAGTCATCAAACGCCTGTATTTTAAGCTGCGACTGCTGATTCTGAACCACCGAATAGGGACCGGTGCCGATAGGCTGGCGGCTGTAGCTGGGCAGCTCTGGCCACTCTTTGGGCAGAATCATCGCGCTGGCGCTGCCTAACAGCCACGGCAGCCAGCGATCGGGCTGGCTAAGGTGAATATCCAGCGTCCAGGCCGTAGGCGATTCAATCGCGCTCAAGTGGGAGAAAAGCGGCTGCGACGTCAGACGCTGCAGGCTAAGGATCACATCCGTCATATCCAGCTCGCGGCCATGGTGAAACTGAATAGCGGGACGCAAATAAAAACGCCAGTGCTGTGGTGACAGGCACTGCCAGTGGTGGGCAATATCCGGTTCCAGTTCCCCGTTTTCCTCATTTATACGCAGCAGACTGCTGAAAATCTGCCGTGCCAGATGGGTTTCCGAACGACGCAGCGGCGAGCCGGGCAGCAGGTTAAGCAGCGGACGATAATAGGGAATGCGCAGAATATGTTTGCCCTGACGAAAGCTGCGTCCCAGGCGCGAAGTGATCATTTGTCGCGCCTGGTTTTTATCGCCAACCAATTGCACCAACTGTTCAATGCGATCCTGCTCCAGCAGTGCTTCGGCGCGTTGCTGCCGAAGCGCCAGCCCGGTGGCGTAAAAATGCAGCTGTGAACGTTTGCCGCGTCCCGCTTCTGGCTCCCAGCGCAGCCAGCCTTCAGCCTGCATCGCATTTAACAGGTTACGCATATGGCGACGCGAGCAGTGCATCTGTTGCGCCAGCATTTGCAGCGTGGTTTCCTGCGTCTGGCCGTTACAGCTCTGCCACAGACGAATAAAATGATGTTGCAGGCGTGATGAAGGCATAAAAGGGGAACTCTGTTAAAAGATTGGGTAGTTTTTCCATTTCCTTATTATGGCGATAATAACGGCAGATAAAAGTGCGGGAGGCGGCCTTATTGGCTGGCGTACTTTTATCCTGGCGGGGCCTGTTCGATATTGTGGAACTCTCGCCCCGCTATAACATCTGAGTAGAGTGCAATTACACCGCCAGCAGGCATTGACGCTGCTGGCTTTTTTCGTTTTCCTGTGCTTTCTTCTACAACGATAACCGTAGCCATGCAGCTTGTGTGTCTGCCTGCGGCGTCTGTTTTGCGGGTGCTTACCATTCTTTTTTTCCAGGTACAGGAAACGTTATGAAATTTCTGCTGACGCGCCGCCGCCGTCTGAATCCGGTTTATCTCGCTTTTATGGCCGTCTCTTTTATGGTGGGTATCGCTGGCGCTCTGCAGGCGCCAACGCTGAGCCTGTTCCTGTCGCATGAAGTCGGCGTGCGGCCTTTTTGGGTAGGCCTGTTTTATACCGTTAACGCGGTAGCCGGGATTGTAGTCAGTTTACTGCTGGCGAAGCGCTCGGATAATCGGGGCGATCGCCGTAAGCTGATCCTGTTCTGTTGCTCGATGGCATTGGTGAATGCCCTGCTGTTTGCCTTTAACCGTCATTACCTGACGCTGATTACTCTTGGCGTGCTGCTCTCTTCGCTGGCCAGCGTTTCCATGCCGCAAATCTTTGCGCTGGCACGGGAATATGCCGACCGTTCGGCGCGTGAAGTGGTGATGTTTAGTTCGGTCATGCGCGCCCAGCTTTCGCTGGCATGGGTGATTGGGCCGCCGCTCTCTTTTGCGCTGGCGCTGAATTACGGCTTTACCACGATGTTTGTGGTGGCAGCGATCCTGTTTCTGATTTGTCTGGCGCTGGTTGGTTTTGCGCTGCCGTCGGTGCCGCGCGTAGAGCAGTCCCCGGAGGTGCTGCTGACGCAGATCAGCGCCTGGCGCAATAAAGATGTGCGGCTGCTGTTTGTGGCATCCATGATGATGTGGACCTGCAACACCATGTATATCATTGATATGCCACTCTATATTAGTACGGTGCTGGGGCTTCCCGAGCGGCTGGCTGGGCTGCTGATGGGCACCGCCGCCGGGCTGGAGATCCCGATTATGCTGTTAGCCGGACATTACGTAAAACGCACCGGCAAGCGGCGTATTATGTTGATCGCCATCGCTTCCGGCGTGCTGTTTTATCTGGGGCTGGTGCTGTTTCAGTCGCGCACTGCGCTGATGTTTTTGCAGGTTTTTAACGCGCTGTTTATCGGCATTATCGCCGGAATCGGAATGTTGTGGTTTCAGGATTTAATGCCAGGGCGACCAGGCGCAGCAACCACCTTATTCACTAACAGTATCTCAACCGGCACCATTCTCGCCGGTCTCTTACAGGGAACGCTGGCGGAGTCGTTTGGACACTATACGGTTTACTGGCTGGCACTGGGGCTGGCGCTAGGGTCTTTTGCGCTGGCGACGCGGGTACGCAACGCATAGGGCTGGATAGAAAAGCAGGCCTTCCGACGCCAACCGCCGGAAGGCCTGTTACTGATTAACGCAGAAAAGCGGGCTGTTTCTGTTCGTAATCGGCGATAGCCGCATCATGCTGCAGCGTCAGGCCAATACTGTCGAGACCGTTAATCATGCAGTGGCGACGAAAACTGTCGATTTCAAAAGCGTAAGTTTTATCGCCGGCATTAACCGTCTGGCTGGTTAAATCCACCGTAAACTCAATGCCTGGCTGGGCCGCGACCAAACGGAACAGCTCATCCACTTCTTCTTCACTTAACCGTACCGGCAGCAGCTGATTATTAAAGCTGTTGCCATAAAAAATATCGGCGAAGCTGGGCGCGATCACCACCTGAAAACCAAAATCAGTTAATGCCCAGGGCGCATGTTCGCGCGATGAGCCACAGCCAAAGTTTTCCCGTGCCAGTAAGATGCTGGCACCGTGAAACTGCGGCTTATTCAGCACGAAGCTGGGGTTCGGCTGCGTACCCGCATCATCTTCAAAACGCCAGTCGTGAAACAGGTGCTGACCAAAGCCGGTACGGGTCACCTTTTGCAAAAACTGTTTGGGAATAATCGCATCGGTATCAACGTTAGCCGCGTCCAGCGGGGCGACAATACCGGTATGTTGAGTAAATTTTTTCGCCACGATCGATTCCTCAGTTCAGTTCACGAATATCAGCAAAACGGCCAGCGATGGCGGCAGCGGCAGCCATTGCCGGGCTAACCAGATGCGTGCGTCCACCACGGCCCTGACGGCCTTCAAAGTTACGGTTGCTGGTGGAGGCGCAGCGCTCGCCGGGATTCAGGCGATCGTTGTTCATCGCCAGGCACATAGAGCACCCGGGCAGACGCCATTCAAAACCCGCCTCAAGAAAGATTTTATCCAGTCCTTCTGCTTCCGCCTGCGCTTTTACCGGGCCTGAGCCTGGCACCACCATAGCAACCACGCCCGGTGCAACTTTACGCCCCCTGGCAATCTCTGCGGCGGCGCGTAAATCTTCAATGCGTGAATTGGTGCAGGAGCCAATAAAGACTTTATCGATATTCACGTCGGTCAGCTTTATGCCAGGCTGCAGGTTCATATAGGCCAGCGCTTTTTCCGCCGCAGCGCGCTCTACCGGATCGGTGAAAGAAGCGGGGTCAGGGATCTGCTGATTAACCGCGATCACCTGACCGGGGTTGGTGCCCCAGGTAACCTGCGGCGCTATTTCAGCGGCGTCCAGCGTCACCACGGCATCGAAATGCGCGTCGCTGTCTGATTTCAGGGTACGCCAGTAATTAACGGCCTGCTCCCACTGTTCGCCCTGCGGTGCGAACTGACGGCCTTTCAGATAGTTAAACGTGGTGTCATCGGGCGCAACCAGGCCCGCTTTCGCGCCCATCTCAATCGCCATATTGCATAAGGTCATGCGGCCTTCCATGCTCAGCGCTTCGATCGCCGGACCGCAAAACTCCACAACGTGACCGGTACCGCCCGCGCTGCCGGTTTTGCCGATAATCGCCAGCACAATATCTTTCGCCGTGATGCCTGGCGCGGCCTGGCCGGTGACTTCAATTTTCATGGTTTTGGCACGGCCCTGCTTCAGTGTCTGTGTCGCCAGCACATGCTCTACTTCTGAAGTGCCGATGCCAAAGGCCAGCGAGCCGAAAGCGCCGTGCGTCGCCGTATGGGAATCGCCGCAGACGATGGTCATGCCCGGCAGCGTCATCCCCTGTTCCGGGCCGATAACATGCACAATGCCCTGATAAGGATGGTTCAGGTCATACAGCTGCACGCCGAACTCAGCGCAGTTTTTCATCAGCTCCTGCATCTGAATACGCGCCATCTCGCCGGAGGCGTTGATGTCTTTGGTTTGCGTCGAGACGTTATGATCCATGGTCGCAAAGGTTTTTGACGGCTGGCGGACTTTGCGGCCATGAGCGCGCAGCCCGTCGAAGGCCTGCGGTGAGGTTACCTCATGCACCAGGTGACGATCGATATACAGCAGCGGCGTCTCGTTGGGCGCTTCATGCACGACATGGGCATCAAACAGCTTCTGGTATAATGTTTTGCTCATTTTTATACTTCCTCGGCGATAAAGCGGGCAATCATCGAGCCCATTTCGTCGGTGCTTACAGAGGGACCGTTACCGGCCAAATCGCTGGTGCGATAACCTTCTTCCAGCGCGCGGTTAATGGCGCTTTCAATGGCGTTAGCTGCCTCATCCGCATCCAGGCTATAGCGCAGCAGCAGCGCCAGCGACAGGATTTGCGCAATTGGGTTAGCAATGTTTTTACCGGCGATATCCGGAGCGGAGCCACCAGCTGGTTCGTAGAGACCAAACCCCTGCTCGTTCAGACTGGCAGAGGGCAGCATACCCATCGAGCCGGTAATCATTGCGCACTCGTCAGACAAAATATCGCCAAACAGGTTAGAGCAGAGCAGCACATCAAACTGCGACGGATCTTTAATTAACTGCATGGTGGCGTTATCGATATACATATGGCTCAGCTGTACATCCGGGTAATCTTTCGCCACTTCGCTGACGATCTCACGCCACATAACCGAGGTTTGCAGTACGTTTGCTTTATCAATGGAGGTCACTTTGCTGCGGCGTTTGCGCGCCGACTCAAAGGCGATACGGGCGATGCGTTCGATTTCAAAGCGGTGATACACTTCAGTATCAAAGGCTTTCTCATGCATACCGCTGCCTTCACGGCCTTTTGGCTGACCGAAATAGATGCCGCCGGTCAGTTCACGAACGCAGAGAATATCGAAGCCACGCGCGGCTATATCGCTGCGCAACGGGCAGAAAGCTTCCAGACCTTTATATAAGCTGGCGGGACGCAAGTTGCTGAACAGCTTGAAATGTTTACGCAGGGGCAGCAGTGCGCCGCGCTCCGGCTGTTGGGCAGGCGGCAGATGCTCCCACTTTGGCCCGCCGACCGAACCAAACAGAATTGCGTCCGCCTGTTCACAACCGGTCACCGTGGCGGCAGGCAGCGGTTCACCGTGACGATCGATGGCAATGCCCCCTACGTCATATTCACTGGTGGTAATGCGCATGCCAAAACGCTGACGAATCGCCTCCAGTACTTTTATCGCCTGAGCCATGACTTCAGGACCAATACCGTCGCCCGGTAATACTGCGATATGATGAGTTTGCGTCATGGTTATACCGTTTCCTTCTGTTCTTTAATCGATTTACGCTGCAGTTCCTGCTCTACCTGTTTGGCGCGCCAGATAGTATTTAATGCGTTAACCATCGCTTTAACGGAGGATTCAACAATATCGGTCGCCAGGCCCACGCCGTGGAATTTCCGCCCGTTGTAGTCAACCACGATATCAACCTGGCCCAGCGCATTCTCGCCGTGGCCTTTTGCGGTGAGCTGATATTTCACCAGTTCAGTATCAAAGGTGGTGATACGGTTAATCGCCTGGTAAACGGCATCTACCGGGCCGTTGCCGGTGGCGGCCTCTGACTGAATCTCATCGCCGCAGATCATATGCACCGAGGCGGTGGCAGTGATGGAGGAGCCTGACTGGACGTTGAAATCCTTCAGCTGGAAATATTCCGGCTCTTCGTTTCGTTTGTTAATAAAGGCCAGCGCTTCCAGGTCATAGTCAAATACCTGACCTTTTTTATCCGCCAGTTTCAGGAAGGCGTCATACAGCGAATCGAGGTTATAATCGCTTTCCTGATAACCCATCTCTTCCATGCGGTGTTTTACCGCCGCGCGGCCGGAGCGTGATGTCAGGTTCAGCTGAACCTGATTCAGACCAATCGACTCCGGCGTCATGATTTCGTAGTTTTCACGATTTTTCAGCACGCCATCCTGATGGATACCAGAGGAGTGGGCGAAAGCATTGGAACCAATCACTGCTTTATTCGCCGGGATCGGCATATTACAGATCTGGCTAACGGTCTGGCTGGTGCGCCAGATTTCGTGGTGATGAATATTGGTGTGAACGTCCATCATGGCGGCGCGGGTCTTTATTGCCATAATCACTTCTTCCAGCGCGCAGTTACCGGCGCGTTCACCCAATCCATTCAGCGTCCCCTCAACCTGGCGCGCGCCAGCCATGACTGCCGCGATGGAGTTGCCAACCGCCATGCCTAAATCGTCATGGGTATGCACTGATAAAATCGCTTTATCGATGTTGGGCACCCGCTCACGCAGCGAAGCGATAATATGCGCGTATTCGTGCGGCAGGGTATAGCCAACGGTATCCGGGATATTGATGGTAGTGGCACCAGCATCAATTGCTGCTTCCACGACGCGACACAGATCATCAATCGGCGTACGACCGCCATCTTCACAGGAGAATTCAACGTCGCTGGTGTAGTTACGCGCACGCTTTACCATATAGACCGCACGCTCAATCACCTCTGGCAAGGTACTGCGTAACTTGGTGGCGATATGCATCGGCGAAGTGGCGATAAAGGTGTGAATACGGAAAGCCTCCGCCACGCGCAGCGCTTCATAAGCAGCATCGATATCTTTCTCCACGCAGCGTGCCAGCCCACAGACGCGGCTGTTTTTAATGGTGCGGGCGATGGTCTGCACGGACTCAAAGTCACCAGGAGAGGAAACCGGAAAGCCGACTTCCATGACGTCAACGCCCATACGCTCCAGCGCCAGTGCAATCTGCAGTTTTTCTTTAACACTCAGACTGGCCTGCAAAGCCTGCTCGCCGTCGCGCAGAGTGGTATCGAAAATAATGACTTGTTGGCTCATCGTATTTTTCCTTTCAGTTGGCTTTTACCGGTTCGCCTGTGTCACGAGCATAAAAAAACCCGCGCATTGGCGCGGGTTTTTTCGTTTTGTTAGCCTGAATCAGTGACTGATTCCGCCCACACGACTACCGCGCAAGTGATATGCGTTTAGTAGTAGTCCGAGTAGGCGGAATGAACGAATCATTGAATCAGGCTCCATTAATTTCTGTGCTGTTTTTATTGGTACTTGATCGCGTGAGTGATGTCAACCCTGAGGGGAGCCGTAAATTGCATAAAAAGGGTTGATGGAAAAGAGATAAATATCACAGCAGATGTTATCAACAGAATATATGATATTTGTTGATTTTTACTTTTACTTAACTCTTTTAAATCAAAAGGTTAAATATGTTGGGCATGTAAAGGGTATTGATTGATAAGGCGTTGTTAAGGCCAAGGCAGAATTTTTTATCCCGAAACGTCGGCACATTTGCCGGACAAAATAGCAAATCTATTGGGTATGGCAGAATATCTTACCAGCGATAATTTCCCGTTTTTTCTTTTACGGCTTCGGTTACGCTAAAAAAACTGATAATGATAAGTTTTTGCTATGAATAAACCGATACACAGCATAATGCGCTGATATTAAGCGGCAGCTTCAGCGTTTTTTCTGTCAATCGGTCTGGTTAACAGCGAAATTAAGAAAACCACTGCGAACCTGTCGACAAGTTTAGGGTTTACCCAACAAGATTTCTGCGGTTATGTTAATTGTCCAAAGCCAAGATAAAAATCTGCAAGGGCTTTATTCCCCCTGTACCTGCCCCTGAAAATGCATTTCAGGGTTTGAGCATTAACACACTGTTTAACTCTGCGTAGAGCCATCGCCAGGCGCTGGTGCATTGCGCGACGATGGTGGGTAACGGCCTGAGTAGAAAGCAAACTGAAAGCCGGGAGGCAAAAATGGAGATGTTATCAGGAGCTGAGATGGTGGTCCGATCGTTAATCGATCAGGGCGTAAAGCATGTTTTTGGTTACCCCGGCGGGGCAGTGCTGGATATTTATGACGCGCTACAAACCGTAGGCGGCATTGACCATGTACTGGTGCGTCATGAGCAGGGCGCAGTGCATATGGCCGACGGTTATGCGCGCGCAACGGGGGACGTCGGCGTGGTGCTGGTCACCTCAGGCCCCGGCGCAACCAACGCCATCACCGGCATCGCCACTGCCTATATGGATTCTATTCCAATGGTGGTGCTGTCCGGCCAGGTTCCTTCTTCGCTTATCGGCTACGATGCGTTTCAGGAGTGCGATATGGTGGGTATTTCACGCCCTATCGTAAAGCACAGCTTTCTGGTGAAACAGACCGAAGAGATCCCGACCATCATCAAAAAAGCGTTCTGGCTGGCGGCCAGCGGCCGTCCTGGCCCGGTGGTGATCGATCTGCCGAAAGATATTCTTAACCCTGCCAATAAGCTGCCGTATGTCTGGCCGGAAAGCGTCAGCATGCGTTCCTATAACCCGACCACTCAGGGGCACAAAGGGCAGATCAAACGCGCGGTTCAGGCATTGCTGGGGGCGAAAAGGCCGGTAATGTACGTGGGCGGCGGCGCCATTCTTTCCGGCTGTCATGAAGAGCTGCAAGCCCTGGGGGAAAAACTCAATCTGCCGGTTACGAATTCTTTAATGGGGCTGGGCGCATTTCCGGGCACGCATCGTCAAAATCTGGGAATGCTGGGAATGCACGGCACCTATGAAGCCAATATGACGATGCACAACGCCGACCTTATTTTTGCCGTTGGCGTACGTTTCGACGATCGCACCACCAATAATCTGGCGAAATATTGTCCGGACGCTACCGTGCTGCATATCGATGTCGATCCGACGACGATTTCAAAAACCGTTGCGGCGGATATTCCGGTGGTCGGCGATGCGCGGCAGGTGCTGCAACAGATGCTGGAGCTGCTGCCGGAAGGGGATACGCGTCAGGATTTCGATAGCCTGCGCGACTGGTGGCAGAGCATCGAAGGCTGGCGCGCGCGTAAATGTCTGGAGTTCGATCGCAACAGTGACAAGATCAAGCCGCAGGCGGCGATCGAGACACTGTGGCGTCTGACCAAAGGCGAGGCGTATGTCACCTCTGATGTTGGCCAGCATCAAATGTTCGCTGCGCTCTACTATCCTTTTGAGCGGCCGCGCCGCTGGATTAACTCTGGCGGCCTCGGCACCATGGGCTTCGGCCTGCCTGCGGCGATTGGGGTTAAGCTGGCGCTGCCGCAGGAAACGGTGGTTTGCGTTACCGGTGACGGCAGTATCCAGATGAATATTCAGGAGCTTTCCACTGCGCTGCAGTACAACCTGCCGGTTCTGGTGCTGAACCTGAACAACCGCTATCTGGGCATGGTTAAGCAGTGGCAGGATATGATCTACTCTGGTCGCCACTCCCATTCTTATATGGAATCGCTGCCGGATTTCGTGCGGCTGGCGGAAGCCTACGGTCATGTGGGTATCTCTATTTCTCATCCAGCTGAACTGGAAGAAAAACTGGCGCTGGCGCTGGAAACGGTCGCGCAGGGGCGTCTGGTATTCGTGGATGTTAACGTGGACGGCAGCGAGCATGTTTACCCAATGCAGATCCGCGGCGGCAGTATGGACGAAATGTGGTTAAGCAAAACGGAGAGGACTTAATTATGCGTCGTATTTTATCGGTTCTGCTGGAAAACGAATCTGGCGCATTGTCCCGCGTGGTCGGTCTGTTTTCACAGCGCGGCTACAATATTGAAAGTCTGACGGTCGCGCCGACTGACGATCCTACGTTGTCACGCATGACGATTCAGACCGTTGGCGATGAAAAGGCGCTGGAGCAGATTGAAAAGCAACTGCACAAGCTGGTGGACGTGCTGCGCGTTACCGAGCTGGGGCAGGGGGCGCATATTGAGCGGGAAATTATGCTGGTGAAAATTCAGGCCAGCGGCTATGGGCGTGAAGAGGTAAAGCGAAGCGCGGAGATCTTCCGTGGGCAGATCGTTGACGTGACGCCAACGCTTTACACGGTTCAGCTGGCCGGCACCAGCGATAAGCTGGATGCGTTTCTTAGTACGTTGCGGGACGTAGCGGAAATTGTCGAAGTTGCGCGCTCCGGCGTGGTAGGCGTTTCACGCGGCGATCGTATTATGCGTTAATCATCCTTGGTGATAATCCATTCTGTTGCTAACCCGGCGTTCTGCCGGGTTTTTTTATTTTCTGATATGCCTCATTTTTGCCATTAAAAGCGGTTGCCCGCTGGCGCTTTCTGCGGTTAGATGTAAAAAAAGCTTACCTTTAGCTATGCTGCGGCTATTGGCCTGCGCCATGGCATTACCGATGTGGAGTGATTGTGAAACTGGATGAAATAGCGCGTCTTGCCGGCGTGTCGCGTACTACCGCCAGCTATGTCATCAATGGCAAGGCCCGGCAGTATCGTGTCAGCGATAAAACCGTGGAGAAAGTGATGGCGGTCGTGCGCGAGCATAATTACCATCCAAACGCGGTAGCTGCCGGGCTGCGAGCGGGCAGAACGCGCTCAATCGGGCTGGTTATTCCCGATCTGGAGAATACCAGCTATACGCGCATTGCCAACTATCTGGAACGTCAGGCGCGTCAGCGCGGTTATCAGCTGCTTATCGCCTGTTCAGAAGACCAGCCGGATAACGAAATGCGCTGCATTGAACATCTGTTACAGCGTCAGGTCGACGCCATCATTGTTTCCACCTCTCTGCCACCGGAGCATCCTTTCTACCAGCGCTGGGCGAATAATTCGCTGCCGATTATTGCGCTGGACCGTGCGCTGGATCGTGAACACTTTACCAGCGTGGTTGGTGCCGATCAGGAAGATGCGCAGGCGCTGGCAGCTGAATTGCGTCAGCTGCCGGTAAAAAACGTGCTTTATCTTGGCGCGCTACCTGAACTTTCAGTGAGTTTCCTGCGTGAAATGGGGTTCCGCGAGGCCTGGCGTGATGATAAGCGTCCTATTGATTTCATCTATGCCAACAGTTTTGAGCGGGCAGCGGCTGCGACGCTGTTTGAAAATTATCTGGAAGATCATCCAATGCCTGAGGCGCTTTTTACCACCTCGTTTGGTCTGTTGCAGGGCGTAATGGATGTCACGCTGCAGCGAGAAGGGCGCCTGCCAACCGATCTGGCTATCGCCACCTTTGGCGATCATGAACTGCTCGATTTCCTTGAGTGCCCGGTATTAGCGGTGGCGCAGCGTCACCGCGATGTTGCGGAGCGGGTACTGGAATTAGTATTGGCAAGTCTGGATGAACCGCGCAGGCCAAAACCAGGTTTAACCCGGATTAGGCGCAATCTGGTTCGACGCGGAAAATTAAGCCGCGCGTAACATGAATAGTTAATTGTAAGGCAGCGCTGCTGCCTTTTTTACATATTTAAATATTTTTGCTTTTAAAATCGCCACTAATAAAAAACAGGCTTATTTTAAAGCGCTCTGAAGCCATATTAAGTAAATTAAAGTAAAGCGGCTGGGGGCTTTTTTCTCTTACCACTTCACTTATTCTCTTTTCCTTCAGCAGGCCAACCGCCGCGCCAGACGTCAGGTGGGTCATGCAAGCTTTATCAGAATGTCCCTAAAATGTCGCCTGTGTCGCAAAGCGTCCCCCTGCCTGACAGGCAATAAACATTGTATTCTTTTTGCCCATTTTTATTTTATCTCTGATTTTTTTACCACTATTCATTAGTTTATTTTTTCAGATGTTAGCGAAGTCAGTTCATTCTTAACTTTTGCTCCTTTTATTCCTTAAGAAATAATTTCGCTTCGCCCATTGCGTGGCTTGACAATGATTTCCTCCGCTCCGTAAACTCCTTTCGTGGGAAATTGTGGGATAAAGTGGCAAAAAAGGGTAACTGAGGGCATTTGCTGACATGTTTCGTGGCGCCACCTTAGTCAACCTCGATAGCAAAGGGCGGCTGGCTGTGCCTACGCGGTATCGCGAAACGCTGATTGAGGAGTCGGAAGGCCAAATGGTGTGCACCATTGACCTCCATCAGCCTTGCCTGCTGCTTTATACCTTACCCCAATGGGAAATTATTGAACAAAAACTCTCTCGCTTATCCAGCATGAACCCTGCAGAGCGTCGTGTGCAGCGGTTGCTGTTAGGACATGCAAGCGAATGTCAGATGGATAGCGCGGGGCGCTTGTTGCTGGCCGGTACGCTGCGCCAGCATGCTAGTCTGACAAAAGAAGTGATGCTGGTTGGACAGTTTAATAAGTTTGAACTGTGGGATGAACAGACCTGGTATCAACAAGTCAGGGAAGATATTGACGCTGAGCAAACCGCTCAGGAGCCGCTTTCAGAGCGGTTGCAGGATTTGTCGTTATAACTATGGATAATTTTATACATACCACGGTGCTGTTGGATGAAGCTGTCAACGCGCTCAATATTAAAGAAGATGGCATCTACATCGATGGTACCTTCGGTCGGGGCGGACACTCACGTCTGATCCTTTCTCAGTTGGGAGAGCAGGGCAAACTGTTTGCCATCGATCGCGATCCGCAGGCCATTGCCGCGGCCGCAGAGATTGACGATCCGCGCTTTACCATTATTCACGGTCCGTTTTCCGCGCTGGCGGATTACGTTGAAGCGCGTGATTTAACCGGCAAAATCAACGGTATTTTACTGGATTTAGGGGTTTCTTCGCCGCAGTTGGATGATGCCGAACGCGGCTTTTCTTTTATGCGCGATGGGCCGCTGGATATGCGCATGGATCCAACGCGCGGGCTTTCGGCCGCCGAGTGGCTGCAGCAGGCGGAAGAGAACGATATCGCTTTTGTGCTGAAAACCTATGGCGAAGAGCGTTTTGCTAAACGTATTGCACGCGCCATTGTGGAGCGTAACCGCCTGCAGCCCATGACTCGTACCAAAGAGCTGGCGGAGGTGATTGCCGCCGCAACGCCGATCAAGGACAAATTCAAGCATCCGGCCACACGGAGCTTTCAGGCTATTCGCATCTGGGTTAACAGCGAGCTGGAAGAGATTGAGCAGGCATTAAAAGGCGCGCTGGTTGCGCTGGCGCCGGGCGGACGTCTCTCAATTATCAGCTTCCATTCACTGGAAGATCGTCTGGTAAAACGCTTTATGCGTGAGCAGAGCCGTGGACCGCAGGTGCCAGCAGGGCTGCCAATGACGGAAGCGCAGTTGCAAAAGCTGGGTGGTCGCCAGTTAAAAGCGCTGGGGAAAATGATGCCCGGTGAAGCGGAAGTGGCTGAAAACCCCCGTGCGCGTAGCTCGGTGCTGCGTATTGCGGAGCGCACCGCATCATGATCGGCAATGAACGTCACAGCCTGCCCGGCGTTATCGGCGGCGATCTGCTGCGGCACGCTAAGATTCCGCTGCTGCTGCTGGTTGCTGTGCTGATTTCAGCGGTGCTGGTGGTTACAACCGCGCATAAAACGCGTTTGCTGACCGCTCAGCGTGAACAGCTGGTTCTGGAACGCGACGCGCTGGATATTGAGTGGCGTAACCTGATTCTGGAAGAGAACGCGCTGGGCGATCATAGCCGCGTTGAGCGCACGGCGACGGAAAAATTGCAGATGCAGCATGTCGACCCGGCACAGGAAAATATTGTGGTACAGCAATAAGGAATTCCGGACTCCATGAGATCCGCTACCAAAGCGCTTAAGTTGAAAAAACAGGAAGATCAGGCCAGCTTTGTCAGCTGGCGTTTTGCGTTGCTGTGCGGCGGCATCTTACTTGCGTTGATCGGACTACTGTTGCGTGTTGCCTATTTGCAGGTCATTAATCCCGACAGGCTGGTGCGCGAAGGTGATATGCGTTCTCTGCGCGTTCAGTCGATTCCTACCGCGCGCGGAATGATCACTGACCGTGCCGGCAGGCCGCTGGCTGTTAGCGTGCCGGTTAACGCCATCTGGGCCGATCCGAAAGAGCTGCACGATCGCGGCGGCATCACGCTCGACAGCCGCTGGAAAGCGCTGGCCGACGCGCTCTCTGTGCCTCTCGATCAGCTGGCTAACCGCGTAAATGCCAATCCTAAAGGCCGCTTTGTCTATCTGGCCCGCCAGGTCAATCCGGCGATTGGCGACTATATCAAAAAGCTTAAGCTGCCCGGTATCCACTTACGGGAAGAATCCCGCCGCTACTATCCTGCAGGTCAGGTGACCTCTCATCTTATCGGTTTTACCAACATTGATGGACAGGGCATTGAAGGCGTCGAGAAAAGCTTTGACCGCTGGCTAACAGGCCAGCCAGGCGAGAGAACGGTACGTAAAGATCGCTTTGGCCGCGTGATTGAAGATATCTCTTCGGTAGACAGTCAGGCAGCGCATAATCTGGCGCTCAGTATCGATGAACGTTTGCAGGCGCTGGTCTATCGCGAACTGAACAATGCCGTGGCCTTTAACAAGGCGGAATCCGGCACGGCGGTGCTGGTTGATGTCAACACTGGCGAAGTGCTGGCGATGGCTAACAGCCCGGCCTACAACCCCAACAATCTCAGCAATACGCCAAAAGATGTGATGCGCAACCGCGCTATCACCGACATCTTTGAACCCGGATCCACCGTGAAACCAATGGTGGTGATGACCGCACTGCAGCGCGGCGTCGTGCGCGAAAACAGCGTGCTGAATACGCTGCCTTATCGCGTTAATGGTCATGAAATCAAAGACGTGGCGCGCTACAACGAACTGACCCTGACCGGGGTTCTGCAGAAGTCGAGTAACGTCGGTGTATCAAAGCTGGCGTTAGCGATGCCCTCCTCAGCACTAGTGGAAACCTATTCACGCTTTGGATTGGGCAAACCAACCAATTTGGGGTTGGTCGGGGAAAGCAGTGGCCTGTATCCCCATAAACAAAGGTGGTCCGATATTGAAAGGGCCACCTTCTCATTCGGCTATGGGCTGATGGTAACGCCGTTACAGCTGGCGCGCGTTTACGCCACCATCGGCAGCTATGGCATTGCGCGTCCACTCTCAATCACGAAAGTGGATCCGCCGGTACCGGGCGAACGCGCCTTCCCTGAATCGGTGGTGAAAACTGTGGTTCATATGATGGAAAGCGTCGCGCTGCCCGGCGGCGGCGGCGTCAAAGCCGCGATCAAAGGTTATCGTATCGCCATCAAAACCGGGACCGCGAAAAAAGTCGGTCCTGATGGCCGCTACGTGAATAAATATATTGCCTATACCGCTGGCGTGGCGCCAGCCAGCCAGCCGCGCTTTGCGCTGGTGGTGGTCATCAACGATCCCCAGGCGGGTAAATATTATGGCGGTGCGGTGTCGGCACCGGTATTCGGCGCCATCATGGGCGGCGTTCTGCGCACCATGAATATTGAGCCAGATGCCTTGCCGACCCCGGTTGAAAAGAATGACCTTGTCAACAACAAGAAAGAGGAATCAAGTGACAGATCGTAACTTGCGCGACTTACTGGCTCCGTGGGTGCCTGGCGCGCCGGAGCGTCCGCTTCGTGAAATGACACTGGACAGCCGCGTGGCGGCGTCCGGCGATCTGTTTGTGGCTGTTGCCGGCCATAACGTTGATGGGCGACGTTTTATCCCTCAGGCTATCGCTCAGGGCGTTTCGGCAGTTATCGCTGAAGCCGCCGGCGAGGCGGAGGATGGTGAAATTCGCGAAATGCATGGCGTACCGGTTGTCTATCTGTCGCAGCTGCCGCAGCGTTTATCGGCGCTTGCCGGGCGTTTTTATCAGCAGCCTGGCGAGCAGTTGCGTTTAATCGGCGTAACCGGGACCAACGGTAAAACCACTACCACGCAACTGCTGGCGCAGTGGGCGAATCTGCTCGGCGAAACCGGCGCGGTAATGGGCACCGTGGGTAACGGCCTGTATGGTCATCTGATCCCCACTGAAAATACCACCGGCTCGGCGGTTGATGTGCAGCATATGCTGAACTCGCTGGTTGAGCAGGGAGCGACCCTGGCAGCGATGGAAGTTTCCTCTCACGGGCTGGTGCAGCATCGTGTAGCGGCGCTGCCTTTTGCTGCAGCGGTGTTTACCAACCTGAGCCGCGATCATCTGGATTACCATGGCGATATGATTCGCTATGAGTCTGCGAAGTGGCTGCTGTTTTCCGAGCATCAGGTGGGCGAAGCGATTATCAATGCCGACGATGAGGTGGGGCGGCGTTGGCTGGAGAGGCTGCCCGATGCGGTTGCCGTCACCATGGCTGACAACGTACTGCCCGCTCAACATGGCCGCTGGCTGAAAGCCACCGACATTCATTATCACGATAACGGTGCCACGATTCGTTTCGCTTCCAGCTGGGGCGATGGCGAGCTGGAAAGCCGCCTGATGGGCGCTTTCAACGTCAGCAATCTGCTGCTGGCGTTAGCGACGCTGTTAACGCTGAATTATCCGCTGGCGCTGTTAATTGCCAGCGCACGTCAGCTGCAGCCGGTTTGCGGACGGATGGAAGTTTTTAGCGCGCCAGACAAGCCAACGGTGGTGGTGGATTATGCCCATACGCCGGATGCGCTGGAAAAAGCGCTGGAAGCGGCGCGTCTGCATTGCCAGGGGCAGCTCTGGTGCGTCTTTGGCTGTGGTGGCGACCGCGATAAAGGCAAACGGCCATTAATGGGCGCCATTGCTGAACAGTTTGCCGATATTATAGTGATCACGGACGACAATCCCCGCAGCGAAGATCCGGGCGCGATTGTTGAAGATATTCTCACCGGTCTGCTCGACCCGGGCCGTGCTCGCATAATGGCGGGACGCGCACAAGCGGTAACCAACGCCATTATGCAGGCCGGGCCGCAGGATATCGTACTGGTTGCCGGTAAAGGACATGAAGATTATCAGATTGTCGGTAATCGCCGTCTGGACTATTCCGACCGCGTTACCGTCGCACGTTTGCTGGGGGTGATGGCATGATTCCGGTTTCCCTGGAAACGCTGGCGCAAATTGCTAACGGCACGCTGATCGGCGGCAATCTGCAGATTGCCGAAGTGACCACCGATACGCGTAAGGTCAGCGCGGGCTGTTTGTTTATCGCCCTGAAGGGCGAGCGCTTTGATGCGCATGATTTTGCCAGCGAAGCGGTTGCTAAAGGTGCGGCAGCATTATTGGTGAGTAAGCGCTTGCAAATTGATGTGCCACAAGTGGTGGTAAGCGATACGCGTATCGCGCTGGGCGAGCTGGCTGCCTGGGTTCGCCAACAGGTCAATACCCGCGTGGTGGCGCTGACTGGCTCCTCCGGTAAAACCTCGGTAAAAGAGATGACGGCTGCCATTCTGCGTCAGTGCGGCGAAACCCTCTATACCGCAGGCAACCTGAACAATGATATCGGCGTGCCGCTGACGCTGTTGCGTCTTACTGCGGCGCACCAGTACGCAGTCATTGAGCTGGGCGCTAATCATCAGGGCGAGATCGCCTGGACAACCGGATTAACGCGTCCGGAAAGCGCGCTGGTCAACAACCTCGCCGCTGCGCATCTGGAGGGCTTCGGCTCTCTGGCGGGCGTGGCGAAAGCGAAAGGCGAAATTTTCCTTGGGCTGCCGCCAACGGGCACAGCCATTATCAATGCCGACAGCAATGACTGGCCGCGCTGGCAAACCCAGTTAACCCAGCAGCGCGTCTGGCGATTTTCCGCCGCCGAAGGGGCAACCACAGATTTCTGCGCCACCGATGTGATGGTGAAATCACAGGGAACGGCTTTTACGCTGCATACGCCGCAGGGCGATGTGGCGGTGCTGCTGCCGCTGCCGGGACGCCACAATGTCGCTAATGCACTGGCAGCCAGTGCGCTGGCGCTGTCGGTTGGCGCGCCGCTTGAGGCCATTGCTCAGGGGTTAGCCACGCTGCAGGCGGTGCCCGGGCGTCTGTTCCCTATTATTCTCGGTCCGCAAAAGCTGCTGCTGGACGACAGCTATAACGCCAATGTCGGATCAATGACCGCCGCCGCGCAGGTTCTGGCGGATATGCCGGGCTATCGCGTGATGGTTACCGGCGATATGGCGGAGCTGGGCGAGGAGGCGGTTGAATGCCATCGTCAGGTTGGCGAGGCCGCCCGTCATGCCGGTATCGATAAGGTACTGAGCGTGGGATCGTTAAGCCAGCATATCAGCGATGCCAGCAGTGTCGGCGAACACTTCAGCGATAAAGCGGCGCTGAGCGCGCGTTTATTATCGCTGCTTGCTGAGCATCAGGTGATTACCGTTTTAGTTAAAGGTTCTCGTAGTGCCGCCATGGAGCAGGTAATACAAACCTTACAGGAGAAAGGAACATGTTAGTTTGGCTGGCCGAACATTTGGTCGCTTTTTATTCCGGCTTTAACGTCTTCTCATATTTGACGTTTCGCGCCATTGTCAGCCTGCTGACCGCACTGTTTATCTCGCTGTGGATGGGGCCGCGCCTGATCGCCTGGCTGCAAAAGTTGCAGATTGGACAAGTAGTGCGTAGCGAAGGGCCGGAGTCGCACTTTAGCAAGCGCGGCACGCCGACCATGGGCGGCATCATGATTTTGACCTCCATTACCATTTCAGTATTGATGTGGGCCTATCCTTCTAACCCTTACGTCTGGTGCGTGTTAACAGTGCTGATCGGCTATGGCATTGTGGGCTTTGTGGATGATTACCGCAAAGTCGTGCGTAAAGATACCAAAGGCCTGATCGCCCGCTGGAAATATTTCTGGCAGTCGCTGATTGCGCTGGCGGTAGCCTTCACCATGTATGCTGTCGGGAAAGATACACCGGCGACACAGCTGGTGGTGCCGTTTTTCAAAGATGTGATGCCGCAACTGGGGCTGCTTTATATTCTGCTTTCCTACTTTGTTATCGTTGGCACCAGCAACGCGGTTAACCTGACCGACGGGCTGGATGGCCTGGCAATTATGCCAACGGTCTTTGTGGCCGCCGGTTTTGCGCTGGTGGCCTGGGCCACCGGTAACATGAATTTTGCTGGCTATCTGCATATTCCTTATCTGCGCCACGCCGGTGAACTGGTGATTGTCTGCACCGCTATTGTGGGCGCCGGGCTGGGCTTCTTATGGTTTAACACCTATCCCGCTCAGGTGTTTATGGGCGATGTGGGGTCACTGGCTTTAGGCGGCGCGCTGGGCACTATCGCCGTGCTGCTGCGCCAGGAGTTTCTGCTGGTGATTATGGGCGGCGTGTTTGTAGTAGAAACGCTGTCGGTGATTCTGCAGGTAGGCTCCTTTAAGCTGCGCGGCCAGCGTATTTTCCGTATGGCACCCATTCATCACCATTATGAACTGAAAGGCTGGCCGGAGCCGCGTGTCATCGTGCGTTTCTGGATCATTTCGCTGATGCTGGTGCTGATTGGCCTGGCAACCCTTAAGGTGCGTTAACTATGGCTGACTATCAGGGTAGAAAAGTGGTCATTATCGGGCTGGGGCTGACCGGCCTCTCCTGTGTTGATTTCTTTTTAGCGCAGGGCGTAACGCCGCGCGTGATGGATACCCGAGTGTCACCGCCTGGCCTGGATAAGCTGCCTGATAGCGTGGAGCGCTATTTGGGCTCGCTTAACGGCGACTGGCTGCTGGCGGCCGATCTGATTGTCGCCAGTCCGGGCATGGCCCTGGCGCATCCGCTACTGATGGAAGCGGCAGAGGCGGGCGTTGAAATTATTGGTGATATTGAACTGTTCTGTCGTGAAGCACAGGCGCCAGTGGTGGCGATCACCGGTTCTAACGGAAAAAGTACTGTCACCAGCCTGGTAGGGGAAATGGCGCGTGCTGCTGGCTGGGCCGTAGGCGTGGGCGGCAATATCGGCCTGCCGGCGCTCAGTCTGTTGCAGCAGCCGGCCCAGCTTTATGTACTGGAACTTTCCAGCTTCCAGCTGGAAACCACCCACAGCCTGAAAGCGGCAGCGGCAACCATTCTGAACGTCAGTGAAGATCATATGGATCGCTATCCGTTGGGGCTGCAGCAATATCGTGCCGCCAAACTGCGTATTTATGAAAATGCGGCGGTTTGCGTAGTGAATGCTGATGATGCGTTAACCATGCCGGTACGCGGTGCCGATAAGCGCTGCGTTAGCTTCGGCGTTGACGTAGGTGATTATCATCTCAACCGCCAGCAGGGCAGCATCTGGCTGCGGGTGCAGGGTGAAAAGGTGCTGAATACCGATGAGATGACGCTGGTTGGGCTGCATAACTATACCAATGCGCTGGCTGCGCTGGCGCTGGCGGATGCGGTCGGCATTCCTCGCGCCAGCAGTCTGAAAGCCTTAACCACTTTTCGTGGGCTGGCGCATCGTTTTCAACTGGTGCATGAACGCAACGGCGTACGCTGGATCAATGACTCTAAAGCGACCAACGTCGGTAGCACGGAAGCGGCGCTCAGCGGATTAAAAGCGCAGGGTACGCTGTGGCTGCTGTTGGGCGGCGATGGCAAATCTGCCGATTTCTCCTCGCTGACGCGTTATTTGCAGGGTGATGCTATCCGTGTCTGGTGTTATGGCCGTGACGGTGCGGCACTGGCGGCGCTGCGCCCGGAAATTTCCAGCCAGACAGAAACGCTGGAGCAGGCTATGCGGGCTATCGCGCCGCAGGTGCAGCCGGGCGATATCGTTCTGCTGTCTCCGGCCTGCGCCAGTCTTGATCAGTTCCGTAATTTTGAACAGCGCGGCGATCGTTTCGCCCAGCTGGCACGGGAGCTGGGCTGATGCGTATTCCAGGCTTAGGGCTGGCGGGCGGCGTAGCGGTGCGTCTGCGCGAATGGGTAATGGGCAGCCGGGAAAATAGCGATACGGCCACCATGGTGCTGTATGACCGTACCCTGCTGTGGTTGACCTTCGGGCTGGCGATTATCGGCTTTGTGATGGTGACTTCCGCCTCTATGCCGGTAGGACAGCGCCTGTCAGAAGATCCGTTTTACTTTGCCAAGCGTGATGCGTTTTATCTGCTGCTGGCATTGGGGATGTCGCTGATCACGCTGCGTATCCCGATGGCGGTCTGGCAGCGTTACAGCAATATGATGCTACTGGCCTCGGTATTGATGCTGTTGATTGTATTAGTGGTTGGTAGCTCGGTAAACGGCGCATCGCGCTGGATTGCGCTGGGACCACTGCGTATTCAGCCAGCCGAGCTGTCCAAGCTTTCGCTGTTTTGCTATCTCGCCAGCTACCTGGTGCGCAAAGTCGAAGAGGTACGTAATAACTTCTGGGGCTTTTGTAAACCGATGGGCGTGATGGTGGTGCTGGCGGTGCTGCTGCTGGCCCAGCCGGATCTGGGAACGGTGGTGGTGCTGTTTGTTACTACGCTGGCGATGCTGTTCCTGGCTGGTGCCAAGCTGTGGCAATTTCTGGCAATTATCGGATCCGGTATCTTTGCGGTGATCCTGTTGATCATTGCCGAACCCTATCGTATGCGCCGCGTCACCTCCTTCTGGGATCCCTGGGAAGATCCGTTTGGCAGCGGCTACCAGTTAACCCAGTCGCTGATGGCGTTCGGACGCGGTGAGTTTTGGGGGCAGGGATTAGGTAACTCTGTGCAAAAACTGGAGTATTTACCAGAGGCGCATACCGACTTCATTTTCTCCATTATCGGGGAAGAACTCGGTTATATCGGTGTGGTTTTAGCGCTGTTAATGGTATTCTTCGTCGCTTTTCGGGCGATGTCGATTGGCCGACGTGCGCTGGAGATCGATCAGCGCTTTTCCGGCTTTCTGGCTTGCTCGATTGGCGTCTGGTTTAGCTTCCAGGCGTTGGTGAACGTCGGCGCGGCAGCGGGTATGCTGCCTACTAAGGGCCTGACGTTGCCGTTAATTAGTTACGGTGGTTCCAGTCTGATCATTATGTCGACGGCCATCGTGTTGTTGTTACGCATAGATTATGAGACGCGTCTGAGCAAAGCGCAGGCGTTTACCCGAGGTGCGCGATGAGTGGAAAGCGGTTGATGGTAATGGCTGGCGGTACCGGTGGACATGTGTTCCCGGGCCTGGCCGTTGCGCATCATCTGATGGCGCAGGGCTGGCAGGTACGCTGGCTGGGAACCGCCGATCGTATGGAAGCCGAGCTGGTGCCGAAACACGGTATCGAAATCGATTTTATCCGCATTAGCGGATTGCGCGGCAAAGGGCTTAAAGCGATGTTGGCTGCGCCGGTGCGGATTTTCAACGCCTGGCGTCAGGCCCGCCGTATTATGAAAGCCTGGAAGCCTGATGTCGTGCTTGGCATGGGCGGCTATGTCTCAGGGCCCGGCGGGCTGGCGGCCTGGAGCTGCGGTATTCCGGTGGTGCTGCATGAACAGAATGGCATTGCCGGGTTAACCAATAAATGGCTGGCGAAGCTGGCAACGAAAGTGATGCAGGCATTTCCCGGCGCGTTTCCGCATGCCGAGGTAGTGGGCAATCCGGTGCGCACCGATGTGCTGGCACTCAGCCGCCCGGAGCAACGTCTGGCTGGCCGTGAAGGTCCGACTCGGGTTCTGGTCGTTGGCGGCAGTCAGGGCGCGCGCGTGCTTAACCAGACGATGCCGCAGGTTGCGGCGCTGATGGGCGATAGCATTACGCTGTGGCATCAGACCGGGAAAGGGGCACAGAGCGATGTTCTGGCCGCTTATGCCGCAGCGGATGGTGCGCATCAGCATAAAATCACTGAGTTTATTGACGATATGGCGGCGGCCTATGCGTGGGCCGATGTGGTGGTATGCCGCTCCGGCGCGCTGACGGTAAGCGAAGTCGCTGCTGCAGGCCTTCCTGCTATTTTTGTGCCTTTTCAGCATAAAGATCGTCAGCAGTACTGGAATGCGCTCCCGCTGGAAAAAGCGGGCGCAGCCAAAATTTTTGAGCAGCCGCAGTTTACTGCGAATGGGGTGGCGGAAACGTTAAAGCAGTGGGATCGACCCACGCTGCTGCTGATGGCGCAAAAGGCGCGTCAGGTAGCGATTCCCGATGCCACCGAACGGGTAGCGGCAGAAGTCAGCGCCGTAGCGCGCTAACAGAATTAAGAGAAGGTACTGCGGTACCGACAGGCAAAAGAAAAGATGAATACTCAACAACTGGCGAAACTGCGTTCTATTGTGCCCGAGATGCGTCGCGTCCGGCACATTCACTTTGTCGGCATCGGCGGTGCCGGCATGGGCGGTATTGCCGAAGTGTTGGCCAATGAAGGTTATCAGATTAGCGGTTCCGATTTAGCGCCTAATGCCGTGACGCAGCATCTGACCGCGCTGGGCGCCACCATCTATTTTCATCATCGCCCGGAAAACGTCAGCGATGCCAGTGTCGTGGTGGTCTCCAGTGCGATTACGCAGGATAACCCGGAGATTATCGCCGCGCGTGAAGCGCGTATTCCGGTGATCCGCCGAGCTGAAATGCTGGCTGAGCTGATGCGTTTCCGTCACGGGATCGCCGTGGCCGGTACGCACGGTAAAACCACCACCACGGCGATGGTGACCAGCATCTATGCCGAAGGCGGACTCGATCCCACCTTTGTTAACGGCGGTTTGGTTAAAGCGGCGGGAACGCATGCGCGTCTGGGCAGTAGCCGTTACCTGATTGCGGAAGCGGATGAGAGCGATGCCTCCTTCCTGCATCTGCAACCGATGGTGGCGATTGTAACCAATATCGAAGCTGACCATATGGATACCTACCAGGGCGACTTCGAAAATCTGAAGCAGACCTTTATTAATTTTCTGCACAATTTGCCGTTTTATGGCCGGGCCATACTCTGCGTGGATGATGCGGTGATCCGCGATTTGATCCCGCGAGTGGGACGTCAGATCACCACCTACGGCTTTAGCGAAGATGCTGACGTGCGCATCGAAGATTACGAGCAGCACGGCGCGCAAGGGCACTTTACGCTGGTGCGTCATGACAAGCCGCTGATGCGCGTGACGCTCAACGCACCGGGTCGTCATAACGCCTTAAACGCGGCGGCGGCGGTTGCCGTTGCCACGGAAGAGGGCATTGATGATGAAGAGATCCTCAGCGCGCTGGAAAGCTTCCAGGGAACCGGGCGTCGCTTCGACTTCCTCGGCGAGTTCCCGCTGCAGCAGGTAAACGGCACCGTTGGTTCCGCCATGCTGGTTGATGATTATGGCCATCATCCGACCGAAGTGGATGCCACTATCAAGGCGGCGCGAGCAGGCTGGCCGGATAAAAGACTGGTGATGATTTTTCAGCCGCATCGCTATACACGCACACGCGATCTTTATGATGATTTCGCCAATGTACTGTCGCAGGTAGATGTATTGCTGATGCTGGATGTCTATTCCGCCGGTGAAACGCCGATCCCTGGCGCAGACAGCCGATCGCTGTGCCGGACGATCCGGGGACGTGGCAAGGTGGATCCGATCCTGGTGCCAGATCATGATGTGATCCTTGATTTCCTTGCCCCGACATTAAGCGGCAACGATCTGATCCTGGTTCAGGGCGCGGGTAACATTGGTAAGATTGCTCGTCGACTGGCTGACCAAAAACTGAAACCGCAGACCAATGAAGAGGAACATCATGGCTGATAAAGTAGCGGTACTGCTGGGTGGTACCTCCGCTGAACGCGACGTCTCGTTAATGTCTGGCGAGGCGGTGATTGCGGGTCTGAAAGAGGCGGGTATTGACGCGCATGGCGTTGATCCGCGCGATTTCCCCGTTATGCGGTTGAAAGAAGAAGGCTACACAAAAGTGTTCATCGCCCTGCACGGTCGTGGCGGTGAAGATGGTACTTTACAGGGCGTTCTGGATTTCCTGCAGATCCCCTATACCGGCAGCAGCGTGATGGCTTCGGCGATCACTATGGATAAATGGCGCTCTAAGCTGCTCTGGCAGGGCGCTAACCTGCCGGTTGCGCCCTATGTATGGATCAACCGCCAGCAGATGGAAGCTGGACTGGATGAGACGCTGGTGCAGCGTATCGCCCAGCTGGGTATGCCGCTGTTTGTTAAACCCAGCAGCGAAGGCTCCAGCGTGGGTATTTCACGCGTTAATCAGCCTGCAGAGCTGCCAGCGGCGCTGGAAGAAGCGTTTCGTCATGATGATGATGTGCTGATTGAAAAGTTTATTAGCGGTCCTGAATACACGGTGGGCATTCTTGGCGATCAAATTTTGCCTTCGATCCGTATTCAGCCAGCCAGCGACTTCTATGACTATGAAGCAAAATACATTTCTGACGATACACAGTACTTCTGCCCGGCCGGACTGAGCGTGGAAAAAGAGGCGGAGCTGCAGGCGCTGGTGTTGAACGCCTGGCGTACTCTGGGCTGCAGCGGCTGGGGACGTGTGGATGTAATGATGGACGGTGACGGCACCTTCTATCTGCTGGAGGTGAATACCTCTCCTGGCATGACCAGCCACAGTCTGGTGCCAATGGCGGCGAAGCAGGCAGGGATGAGCTTCTCCCAGCTGGTGGCGCGTATTCTGGAGCTGGCCGACTAAGATGTCGCAGGCGGCTCTGAACGTACGTCGGGACGCGCAGGAGAAAGCGAAAGCGCGCACCGGCCGCAGCAATGGCTCTCGGTTAGCAGGAATGTTGTTTCTGCTGTTGGTGATCGGCACGATGCTGGCGGGCGGCTTCGTGGTGCTGAAGTGGATGAATGATGCTTCGCGTCTGCCGCTTTCAAAACTGGTGGTGACGGGAAAAACGCATTACACCACCAACGACGATATCCGTCAGGCCATCCTGTCGTTGGGCGCGCCCGGCACTTTTATGTCACAAGATGTAAATGTGATACAGCAGCAGATTGAACGTCTGCCGTGGATTAAACAGGTCAGCGTACGCAAGCAATGGCCGGACGAATTAAAGATTCATCTGGTTGAGTATGTGCCGGTAGCACGGTGGAATGATTTACATATGGTTGATGCGGAAGGCAAATCTTTTAGCGTGCCAGCTAACCATATCGGCAAAGAAACGCTACCGTTGCTGTATGGCCCTGAAGGAAACGAGCAGGATGTACTGGCTGGCTATCGTCAAATGAATGAAATGTTGGCGGCCAGCAAGTTTAGCGTAAAAGCAGCATCAATGACTGCTCGCCACTCCTGGCAATTGGTCACGGGCGACGATGTACGTATTGAGCTGGGCCGTAGCGATAACATGAAGCGTCTTAAGCGGTTTATTGAACTCTGGCCGATGCTCCAGCAGCAGGCCACCGCGGAAAACAAGCGCGTCAGTTATGTCGATTTGCGCTATGACTCCGGCGCTGCCGTTGGCTGGGCTCCGGCATTTATTGAGCCTCAGGACAGTAATCAGCAACAGAATCAGGCACAGGCTAAACAACAATGATCAAGGCGACGGACAGAAAACTGGTAGTAGGACTTGAGATAGGCACCGCCAAGGTCGCCGCTTTAGTAGGGGAAATTCTGCCCGATGGCATGGTCAATATTATTGGGGTCGGCAGTTGTCCGTCCCGCGGTATGGATAAAGGCGGCGTAAACGATCTGGAATCGGTAGTGAAATGCGTACAGCGCGCTATCGATCAGGCGGAGCTGATGGCGGACTGTCAGATTTCGTCCGTTTACCTTGCTTTATCCGGTAAACATATCAGTTGCCAGAACGAAATCGGGATGGTTCCGATTTCTGAAGAGGAAGTGACACAGGAAGATGTTGAAAACGTTGTGCATACCGCTAAGTCGGTGCGCGTGCGTGATGAGCATCGCATCCTGCATGTGATTCCACAGGAGTACGCGATCGATTATCAGGAAGGGATTAAAAACCCGGTTGGGCTGTCGGGCGTGCGCATGCAGGCAAAAGTGCATTTGATCACCTGTCACAACGATATGGCGAAAAATATCGTTAAGGCTGTTGAACGTTGCGGCCTGAAAGTGGACCAACTGATTTTTGCCGGTCTGGCATCCAGCTTTGCAGTGCTGACCGAAGATGAACGTGAGCTGGGCGTCTGTGTGGTTGATATCGGCGGCGGTACGATGGATATCGCCGTATATACCGGCGGCGCGCTGCGCCATACCAAAGTCATTCCCTATGCAGGGAATGTGGTAACCAGCGATATCGCCTATGCCTTCGGCACGCCGCCGACCGATGCGGAAGCAATCAAGGTTCGTCATGGCTGCGCGCTGGGCTCGATTGTCGGCAAGGATGAGAACGTTGAGGTGCCAAGCGTGGGCGGACGCCCGCCGCGTAGTCTACAGCGTCAGACATTAGCCGAGGTGATTGAGCCACGTTATACCGAGCTGCTGAATCTGGTTAACGACGAAATTTTGCAGTTGCAGGAACAGTTACGCCAGCAGGGCGTTAAGCATCATCTGGCAGCAGGGATTGTGCTTAC
The DNA here is from genome assembly GCF_050113815.1 of Pantoea sp. FN0307. NCBI lineage: Bacteria > Pseudomonadati > Pseudomonadota > Gammaproteobacteria > Enterobacterales > Erwiniaceae > Pantoea > Pantoea sp. FN0307. Next base: position 142,091 of record NZ_JBNJSO010000005.1, read on the forward strand.
CGGCGGCGCGGCGCAGATTGAAGGGTTAGCCGCCTGCGCGCAACGTGTGTTTCATACGCAGGTGCGCATCGGTCAGCCGCTGAACATTACCGGATTAACGGATTATGCGCAGGAGCCTTACTACTCAACGGCTGTAGGTCTTCTGCACTATGGAAAAGAGTCTCACCTGAGCGGTGAGGCGGATGTTGAAAAACGTGCTTCAGTTGGCAACTGGTTTAAACGTATCAACAGCTGGCTGAAAAAAGAGTTTTAATTTTTCTAAAAGGGGATCATGCTAGCACTATTTTATGATCTCCAGGCGACAGGCACATAACGGAGAGAAATTATGTTTGAACCTATGGAATTAACCAACGACGCGGTGATTAAAGTCATCGGCGTCGGCGGGGGCGGTGGCAACGCCGTCGAGCATATGGTCCGCGAGCGTATCGAAGGCGTTGAGTTCTTCGCGGTGAATACGGACGCGCAGGCGTTGCGCAAAACTGCAGTTGGCCAGACTATCCAAATCGGTACCAACATTACTAAAGGTCTGGGTGCAGGCGCGAACCCTGAAGTAGGGCGTACTTCTGCAGAAGAAGATCGTGAAGCGCTGCGTTCTGCGCTGGACGGCGCGGACATGGTCTTTATCGCAGCCGGCATGGGCGGCGGTACCGGTACTGGTGCAGCGCCGGTCGTGGCTGAAGTCGCGAAAGAGTTAGGCATTCTGACCGTTGCGGTGGTGACCAAGCCGTTCAACTTTGAAGGCAAAAAGCGTATGGCGTTTGCCGAGCAGGGCATCGCCGAGCTTTCCAAGCACGTTGATTCACTGATCACCATCCCCAACGATAAGCTGTTAAAAGTGTTGGGCCGTGGCATTTCACTGCTGGATGCGTTTGGTGCGGCTAACGACGTACTGAAAGGCGCGGTACAGGGTATTGCCGAGCTGATCACCCGTCCGGGTCTGATGAACGTCGACTTCGCCGACGTGCGTACCGTGATGTCCGAAATGGGTTATGCCATGATGGGTTCCGGCGTGGCCTGTGGTGAAGATCGCGCTGAAGAAGCGGCAGAAATGGCTATTTCCAGCCCGCTGCTGGAAGATATCGATCTTTCCGGTGCTCGCGGCGTGCTGGTAAACATCACCGCTGGTTTCGACCTGCGTCTGGATGAGTTCGAGACCGTAGGTAACACGATTCGTGCTTTCGCATCTGATAATGCTACCGTGGTTATCGGTACTTCTCTGGATCCGGAAATGAACGATGAACTGCGTGTTACCGTGGTGGCTACCGGGATTGGCATGGACAAACGTCCGGAAATCACCCTGGTAACCAACAAGCAGGCAAGCAGCCAACCGGTAATGGATCATCGCTATCAGCAGCACGGCATGTCTCCGCTGCCGCAAGAGCAAAAGCCCGCTGCGAAAGTGGTCAACGATCAAAGCTCGCAGCCTGGCAAAGAGCCTGACTACCTGGATATTCCTGCTTTCCTGCGCAAGCAGGCGGATTAGGAATAACCCGAGAATTGGGATTCTCCGCTCTTTGTGCTAAAATATTCGCCCGTCAGTGATATAGACTGACGGTCGGATGATGATTTTGCGAGATAATACGATGATCAAACAACGGACATTAAAACGTATTGTTCAGGCGACTGGCGTCGGTTTGCATACCGGCAAGAAAGTCTCTCTGACGTTACGCCCTGCGCCGGCTAATACCGGGGTCATCTATCGTCGCACTGACTTGAATCCACCGGTTGATTTCCCGGCTGATGCAAAATTCGTGCGCGACACCATGCTAAGTACTTGCCTGGTGAATGATGAAGGCGTACGTATTTCCACCGTAGAGCACCTGAACGCCGCGCTGGCTGGCCTTGGCATCGACAATATCATTGTCGAAGTGAATGCGCCTGAAGTGCCGATTATGGACGGCAGCGCCGCGCCTTTCGTCTACCTGCTGGTTGACGCGGGCGTTGAAGAGCTGAACAGCGCGAAGAAATTCGTGCGTGTTAAACAGGCTGTGCGTGTTGAAGATGGCGACAAATGGGCTGAGATCAAACCCTATAACGGTTTCTCACTCGATTTCACCATTGACTTTAAACACCCGGCGATTGATTCCAGCTCACAGCGTTATCAGCTGAATTTCTCTACGGAAGCGTTCATGCGTCAGATCAGCCGTGCGCGAACCTTCGGCTTTATGCGTGAAATCGAATACCTGCAGTCCAAAGGCCTGTGCCTGGGCGGTAGTTTAGATTGCGCGATAGGCTTAGACGATTTCCGCGTACTGAACGAAGAAGGTTTACGCTTCGAAGATGAATTTGTTCGCCATAAAATGCTGGATGCTATCGGTGACCTGTTCATGTGCGGCCATAATATTGTAGGTGCGTTTTCCGCTTACAAATCAGGCCATGCGCTGAACAATAAACTGCTGCAGGCGGTGCTGGCGAAACAGGAAGCCTGGGAATGGGCGACCTTTGAAGACGAAGCTGAACTGCCGGTGGCGTTCAAGGCAACAAATCTGGTTCTGGCTTAACAGGCTATAACCTTTTAAAACGACTGGTAGCGTTGGCTCACTCTCTCCGGCCAGCAAAGCCAGTCGTTTTTGTTTCTGCATTGCGGTGCGCATTATTTGCGCCGTTGTCGTTCAGACTGTCGCTCTTTTCTTCTCCTCCCGCTACGATCTGATGTTTAACGCACGCAATGATGATAAGATTTGCCCTTGCTAAAGGCGGCAACCGGCCTGATACGCCAGATGGAACAAAGCCGCTAATTATTCATTGAAGAAGGGCAGGTCGCTACCTGCCAGACGGAAACCGTTGTGATCGCTATTTTTCACCGTTGGCGACAATTAGGCAGGCGTTACTTTTGGCCGCATCTGTTATTTGGCATGGTGGCGGCAAGCCTTGGCCTGCCTGCTGCGCACGCCCAGAATGCTGAACAAAATAGTCGCCCTGAAGCCACAGCGAAAAAACTGATTACCGGTAGCGCTGTACGGGTTGATAATCTTGTGCTGCTGCAGGGGAATGTCCGTCGCGCCAACTTCAGCGTGGATTACTGGCATCAGCATGCGATCCGCACCGTCATTCGCCACCTCTCCTTTGCGCTTACGCCACAAAATCTGCCTGATGCGGAAGAGACCCTGCCGCTCGCCGTGCAGAAAATGGCGCTGTTAGATACGCTTAACGCACTGCTCACGCACGAGCCGCGTCAGCCGGTTATTATCCGCCATACGCAACAACCTGCCGTTTCTGTTACGCCAGATTATCATATCGGCATCTGGCTGGCCCAGGTACAGGGTATCCGCGCCGGACCTTACATTCTCAGCTGAAGCCTGAGCAGTCCTAATCCATATACTATAAAAAAATGAACCGCAAACACGGCGGTAAAAATGAGAATGTATTTATTATGCTAACTAAGTTGTTAACCAAGGTATTTGGCAGTCGTAACGACCGTACGCTGCGCCGCATGCGTAAAACGGTAGAAATCATCAACAAGATGGAGCCCGATTTCGAAAAGCTCTCTGATGATGAACTGAAAGCGAAAACCCAGGCGTTTCGCGCTCGTCTGGAAAAAGGCGAAGAGCTGGACAGCCTGCTCCCGGAAGCCTTTGCCACCGTTCGCGAGGCGAGCAAGCGCGTATTCGGCATGCGCCACTTTGACGTGCAGCTGATTGGCGGCATGGTACTGAACGATCGCTGTATCGCTGAAATGCGCACCGGTGAAGGTAAAACCCTGACCGCGACGCTGCCTGCTTATCTGAATGCGCTGAGCGGTAAAGGCGTACACGTGGTGACCGTCAACGATTATCTGGCGCAGCGCGACGCGGAAAACAACCGTCCGCTGTTTGAGTTCCTTGGTCTGTCAGTGGGCATCAACCTGCCGGGCATGCCCGCGCCCGCCAAGCGTGAAGCCTACGCCGCCGATATTACTTACGGCACCAATAACGAATATGGCTTTGACTATCTGCGCGATAACATGGCGTTCAGCCCGGAAGAGCGCGTTCAGCGTAAACTGCACTATGCGCTGGTGGATGAGGTGGACTCCATTCTTATCGATGAAGCGCGTACGCCGCTGATTATCTCCGGCCCGGCAGAAGACAGCTCTGAACTTTATATCAAAGTAAACAAAATCATCCCGAACCTGATCCGTCAGGAGAAAGAAGATTCTGACACTTTCCAGGGCGAAGGCCATTTCTCGGTAGATGAAAAAGCCCGTCAGGTACACCTGACCGAACGTGGTCTGGTCGCTATTGAAGAGCTGATGGTGCAGGAAGGCATTATGGCGGAAGGCGAATCACTCTACTCGCCGACCAATATCATGCTGATGCACCACGTTACTGCTGCCCTGCGTGCGCATGTGCTGTTCACGCGTGACGTTGACTACATCGTTAAAGACGGCGAAGTGGTTATCGTCGATGAGCATACCGGCCGTACTATGCAGGGCCGCCGCTGGTCAGATGGCTTGCATCAGGCGATTGAAGCGAAAGAAGGCGTTGAGATTCAGAATGAAAACCAGACGCTGGCCTCGATCACTTTCCAGAACTACTTCCGCTTGTATGAGAAGCTGGCCGGGATGACCGGTACAGCGGATACCGAAGCGTTTGAATTTAGCTCTATCTACAAACTGGATACGATTGTTATCCCCACCAACCGCCCGATGGTGCGTAAGGATCTGCCCGATCTGGTCTACATGACCGAGAAAGAGAAGATCGATGCGATCATTGAGGATATTCGTGAGCGTACCGCCAACGGTCAGCCGATCCTTGTTGGTACGATTTCGATCGAAAAATCGGAAGTGGTATCTAACGAGCTGACGCGTGCCGGTATCAAGCACAATGTACTGAACGCGAAGTTCCACGCGCGTGAGGCAGATATCGTGGCGCAGGCTGGTCAGCCGGGCGCGGTGACCATCGCCACCAACATGGCGGGTCGTGGTACTGACATTATGCTGGGCGGTAGCTGGCAGGCAGAAGTTGCTGCGCTGGAAAACCCGACCGAAGAGCAGATTGCTGCCATTAAGACGGCCTGGAAAGCGCGTCATGATGCGGTACTGGCATCGGGCGGCCTGCATATTATCGGTACTGAGCGCCATGAGTCGCGTCGTATCGATAACCAGCTGCGCGGCCGTTCAGGCCGTCAGGGCGACCAGGGTTCATCCCGTTTCTATCTGTCGATGGAAGATGCGCTGATGCGTATTTTCGCCTCCGATCGCGTATCGAATATGATGCGTAAGCTGGGGATGAAGCCGGGCGAAGCCATTGAGCACCCCTGGGTTACCAAGGCCATTGCCAACGCGCAACGTAAAGTGGAAAGCCGCAACTTTGATATTCGTAAGCAGCTGCTGGAATATGATGATGTTGCCAACGATCAGCGTCGTGCTATTTACTCACAGCGTAATGAACTGTTGGACGTGGCTGACGTTAGCGAAACCATCAACAGCATTCGCGAGGACGTATTTAAGTCCACCATCGACAGCTATATTCCGCCGCAGTCGCTGGAAGAGATGTGGGATGTTGCCGGGCTGGAAGAGCGCCTGAAAAACGATTTCGATCTGGATATGCCGATTCGCCAGTGGCTGGATAAAGAGCCTGAGTTGCATGAGGAAACGCTGCGCGAGCGTATTATGACGCAGGCGAAAGAAGAATATCAGCGTAAAGAAGAAGTGGTCGGCGCCGAGATGATGCGCAGCTTTGAAAAAGGCGTCATGCTGCAAACGCTGGATTCGCTGTGGAAAGAGCATCTGGCGGCGATGGACTATTTACGTCAGGGTATTCATCTGCGCGGCTACGCACAGAAGGATCCGAAGCAGGAGTACAAGCGTGAATCTTTCGCTATGTTTGCTGCCATGCTGGAATCACTGAAATATGAAGTGATCAGCACCCTGAGCAAAGTACAGGTGCGTATGCCGGAAGAAGTCGAGGCGATGGAAGCACAGCGCCGTGAAGATGCAGAGCGTCTGGCACAGCAGCAGCAGTTAAGCCACGTTGATGATGCTACGGAAGCGGCCGCCGCACTGGCTGCTGAAACCGGCGAGCGTAAGGTTGGACGTAACGATCCTTGCCCATGTGGTTCCGGTAAAAAATACAAGCAGTGTCACGGCCGCCTGGCCTGATAGACGCGAATGCGAAAAGGGAGCCAAAAGGCTCCCTTTTTTATTGGGTGCATTAGTTGGTAGCGCCGCGATCTAAGAAATTTTTAATATCTTGCTGGTGAAAAATCTTTGTAAATCAGCAGCGTAATTAACTGAACCGTTAAAGATTTTAAAAATCAGGAAAGCTATACTCGCCTGCTCAGAGTATAACCGCTTAAGGATGGCAGAGTTATGAGCAGTCTTTATCTCAAAGTTGAACACGTAGCTGGTGAATCACAGGACGCACATCACGCAGGCTGGATCGATGTACTTTCCCATAATTGGGGAAACCGCCGAAGTGCCGCAGGCAATGCCCTGGTTGAGTATAGAAATTTAACGGTCCATGCGCTGATAGATAAAGCCACACCAACGCTGCTGCTTTATGCATCTAACGGCAGCAGGATCCGTAAAGTAGAGCTGTCAGCCTGTAAAGCGGGTTCTGGTGGTATCGAATACTATCGTATTACGCTGGAGAATGTATTTGTCGCTCAGGTGGTGTTAAATGACGGTGACGATCTGGGCAGCATAGAATATCAGTTTGAAGCGGATACGGTGAAAATGCAGTACTGGGAGCAGACGGCCAAAGGCGGCAAAGGCGCGGAAACCCGCTACGGCTGGGATATTAAAAATCATCATTCTGTTTTTTGAGCAGAAGGACATCGCCTCTTATTTGATCACATATGTAAATCGGCCCAGTAACAACAGAGTGCTGGGATAGTTACTATTGTTAATTTCCTCCTGCAACTGGCAGTAATAAAACAGATACTATTATGATTAATATAAAAAAGATAAAATACATCAATGGGCCAATAGCCCTGTTTTTAGAGTTTTGAACGTTAATTATGGTCTTGTGCGAATTATGCTATCGCTTTAATTAGAAAATAGTCATTTACTTATCCAGAGGGGTAAATAACTTTATGAAAAAGTAATAAACAAACATAATGCTAAGTAGCATCAGTTTCCACCAATGTTCGGGGAAATATGCAGAGAAGAAAACGCCAAGCAAGATAATAGCAATAATGGGAGCGGTTTCCAGTAAAACAAATTCTAAAAGTGCTTTTTTTAAAAACTTTATCATGAAACACTCATTCTTAAAATATCAATGATATCTTCCAGGTGGGGATCAGGTAACGCCTTTATTTCTGTGATTGTTTTATAGAGAACCGGTTCAACATAGATATAAAGCATTTCTATATTTGCCTGATAGAGATAGAGAATGTTATAAAATTTTGGCTACAATACTATCAATCGACGCGCAGCTAAGGCTGATTTTTGAGATTTGCCATAAAATTGAATAATGCTGAAACCACTAAAAGCCGTTGTGTTTAATACGCTTCTTACGGTGGCACTAATAACAAGAGATTCAGAAACTCCTTTCGCTAATGAGTAAGCCAGTGCTTTATTAGTTGTTTTTGCGGTAAGCCTCTCTGTATTAAAGCCGAATGTCTTTAACGCAATAACTTTAGCCTGCTCAACTTCCATGTTTTGTAAAACATAATCAATGTAATATTGAAATAGTTCGGCGATCACATCCTTTCTTTTGTAAAGTGACAGTAAGGCTTTACACATCCTCACATCTTCCGTTTTTAGCTGCTGGCAAACATCATGATGCTTCTCGATAAAGCAGCTTGAGTACCAGGAGATACGCTCCGCGCCATGATAAATATCATCCAGCGTTTACTCCGCCGAAATAAAGGATGCTCGCATCCCTTTTTCCAGCGATTGCGCTATTTTCCTCTCGGCGAGTAATTGCCGTTTTAAATAAAGCGAAGCATTCATTGTTTATCATCCATAATAAAACAAACGCTGGCATTATAACCGCTTGAAAACAGTTGCGCATTAATTGACCTGTTAACAAGGCCTGTTCTGGCGTGGCGTTAAATAACAGAAAGCGCAAAGAACAGGGCGGTGGAGAGGCGAGATGAGCCGCTCGTATCCGCAGCCGGAACGGTATAAAGCGTAACAAAATCAAGCTATACTGCCCTTCATTCCATTAACAAGGATGCGAAAATGAAACATCTTCAGGTAGCTGTTGGCATCATCCGTAATGCGCAGCAGGAAATCTTTCTGACGCGTCGTCCGGCCAATTCCCATATGGCGAATATGTGGGAGTTCCCGGGCGGCAAAATCGAGCCAGGCGAAACGCCTGAGCAGGCACTGAAGCGTGAGCTGCTGGAAGAAACCGGCATTGCCGTCATCGCGGCTACCGCATTTGGCAATGCCGATCATACCTACCAGGATGTGCGCGTCACGCTGCACTTCTTTCTGGTTGAACAGTGGCAAGGCGAGCCGTGGGGACGGGAAGGGCAGCCGCAGCGTTGGGTGCCACAGCGTGAGCTGATTGCTGACGAATTTCCGCCAGCCAATCACAAGCTGGTTGCGCGCCTGCTGGCCGAGGCGCGCCCGTAATCAGAGGCAGCTTTGCTGCCCTGACAATTAATGACGGGGAATATCCTCTTCGCTCCAGTCATCGCTGTCTGACAGATCGTTACTGCTGGCGATACGTTTCTCTTCAGCAGCCCATTCGCCTAAATCGATAAGCTGACAGCGTTTACAGCAGAAAGGCCGAAACGGGCTCTGTTCACCCCAGATAACCGCCTTGCCGCAGGTTGGGCAGGCGACGGTAGTCACATCATTGTTCATCATTACACCTCTAACAACAGGCCAACTCGAAATCGAGACGTGCCGGAATTTCGCCACGTTCGCTGTCGAGCGGTAAAAAACGAATCGCATAACGGGTTTTATGGCCCGAAACCTGCGGGTACAGACTGACTTCCAGCGGTAGCTGCAGGCGCAGCAAATCGGCACCTTCAGCGTTATCCTGATAAAAGCCGTTCAGGCTGGTCTGATGGCGGAAAACGCCGGACTGGCGGATCAGCTCCAGAATCATAAACAATGCCTGGCGTAGCGGATCCAACGTTTCCATCCAGCTGGCGACCTGCGTATCCCGCAACGACTGATCAAGATGCAGCCAGACATGGAGCGTTGGCAAATCAAAACTGCAGCAGCCGCCGGGAATGCTTAAACGCTGACGCACCAGCGCAATAAGGCGATCTTCTCGTAAGGCCTGACCAATACGCGGCGCAGCCATTAGCTCGCTGGCGCGTGATTTTAGCTGCTGACGCAGCGCTTCTACACGCTGGATATCCACGCCCGGGACATCGCTCCAGGCCAGCAGTTTTTGTTGCTGGCGCTCCAGCTCTTTAAGGATCTCGGTACGCAGCTCTCCACGTTCAAAAACATCCAACAGCTCACTGATGTTGCGGAAAAATGTCAGAGCGGTAAGGTGACTGGTGATATTGATACTGGCCTGCAGCTGCTGGAGCAAAAACTCAATTCTTAGCCAGGTACGCATTTTCTCATTTAACGGGTGTTCAAAAAGAACGATTTTGCTCATGCTGTTAATCCTGTTTTATCGCTCCGGCCAGCGCCAGATAGCGCTGATTCAGTTCGGCGACCAGCGGCAACACTTTGTGAGGTTGCCCGCTGTTTTCAATAATGTCATCCGCTACGGCCAGCCGCGCCGCACGCGTGGCCTGGGCTGCAATGATTTTTTCAGCCTGTTCGCGCGTGATCTGGTCGCGGGCCATGGTTCGTTGAATCTGAACCTCAGGCTCAACGTCAACCACCAGTACCCGATCGGCCAGTTTTTCCAACCGGTTTTCTACCAGCAGCGGCACCACCCATAAGCACCAGGGCGAGCGGACTGCCGCCAGCTGTCGGCGCGTCTCGGCATGGATAAGTGGATGTAATAACTGATTTAACCAGGCTTTCTCAGCCGGGGAGTTAAAGATAGTCTGACGCAGCGCGGCGCGATTTAGCGTACCGTCCGCATGGAGAATCGTTGGACCAAAGCGCGTCGCAATTTCCTGCAATGCGGGCTGGCCTGGTTCTACTACCTGACGGGCAATAATGTCCGCATCAATAATTTCCACGCCATGCCCGGCAAAGGCGGCAGCAACGGTACTTTTTCCACTGCCGATTCCACCGGTCAGCGCGACTGTATAAGACATCTGTTCAGTTCCTGCTTCGCCTGTAAACACCTGGTTGCCTGCGATTAACCGCTAGCGACAGCTATAAATTTTGCCGTGGCGATCACATTAACTATCTTCAGGTAAATTTACGGGATTGTAGCGTAATTAAAGCCATTTTCGCAGTCTTGTACGCGCGTTTTTAGCGCGTATGATAACGTCACTGGAGCTGGCAGCAGCACCCGATCGTCAGATCGTCGCCAAAAACCCAGGAATGATGTTATGCGTATTGAAGAAGATCTAAAGCTTGGTTTTAAAGATGTGCTGATTCGTCCCAAGCGTTCTACTCTGAAAAGCCGCTCGCAGGTGGAGCTGAGCCGTGAGTTTACTTTTAAACACTCCGGCATCGCCTGGTCTGGTATTCCCATCATTGCCGCCAATATGGATACCGTGGGCACCTTTCGCATGGCGGAAGTGCTGGCCAGCTTTGATATCCTGACTGCGGTGCATAAACACTACAGCGTTGATGAGTGGCGTGCCTTTGTTCAACGCGTGCCTGAACAGGTACTGCAGCATGTCATGGTATCCACCGGAACCTCGGATGCGGACTTCACTAAACTGCAGGCGATACTGGCGCTTTCTCCCGCACTCAAATTTATCTGTATCGATGTGGCCAACGGCTATTCTGAACATTTCGTACAATTCCTGCAGCGCGCACGCGAAGCCTGCCCGGATAAAACCATCTGTGCCGGTAATGTGGTGACCGGTGAAATGGTCGAAGAGCTGATTCTCTCGGGTGCGGATATCGTGAAAGTAGGGATTGGCCCCGGCTCGGTGTGCACCACGCGGGTAAAAACCGGCGTAGGGTATCCGCAGCTGTCGGCGGTGATTGAATGTGCCGATGCCGCTCATGGTCTGGGCGGGCAAATTGTCAGCGATGGCGGCTGTTCAGTGCCGGGCGATGTGGCGAAAGCTTTCGGCGGCGGCGCAGATTTCGTGATGCTCGGCGGCATGCTGGCCGCGCATGATGAATGCGAAGGGCGCGTAGTGGAAGAAAACGGTGAAAAATTCATGCTGTTTTATGGCATGAGTTCTGAATCCGCTATGAAGCGCCACGTTGGCGGCGTAGCGGAGTATCGCGCCGCCGAAGGCAAGACGGTTAAGCTCCCGTTGCGCGGCCCGGTAGAGGCAACGGCGCGCGATATTCTGGGCGGCCTGCGTTCCGCTTGTACTTACGTGGGCGCGGAGCGGCTAAAAGAGCTGACGAAGCGCACGACTTTTATTCGCGTAGCGGAGCAGGAAAACCGCGTTTTTAACCGCTAACCAATCACCTCGCCCAGGTTAAAGATGGGCAGGTACATTGCAACCACCAGCGTTCCGACAATGGAACCGGTAATGATCATCATTACCGGTTCCAGCGTCGCTGCCAGCGTATCCGCCAGTTCATGCGTCTGGTTTTCATGCCACTGCGCCAGGCGTGCCAGCAGGTTATCCAGCGCCCCGGCTTCCTCACCTACCTTTATCAGTTGACGACAAAGCGGCGTAAAAAGCGTGCTATCCGCAATCGCTTGATGTAGCTGGGTACCGTCAGCAATCTTTCTCTGTAGCTGCTGCATTGCTTCGCGCCACAGTAACGGCGTGAGGGTATCTTCAACCGCCTGAAGCCCTTGCAGCAAGGGCAGCCCTGCCTGCTGCGTTAAAGTGAGGGTAGTAAATATCTGGCTAAGCAGGCTCCCACGCCATAAGGTTGCCAGCAGAGGCGTACGCAACAGGCAGCGTTGTTCACGACGTTGCCAGCCGGGCCGATGTTGACGCAGATAGCGCCATGCGGCAAACAGGCACGCTATAGCGAGCGCCAGCGGAACAAACAGCCGTTGCAGCGCGGCGGAGAGAGCCAGCACGGCGGCGGTAAACGCGGGCAGCGGCGCATTAAACGCATGATAAATAGCCACGAACTCCGGCAGCACCAGTAACAGCATGCCAAGCGCCACCGTCAGGGCAACCAGTAAAATAAATCCTGGATAACGCAATGCGGTCACGACCTTTTTATGTAAGCGCAACTGCCGCTCCTGTTGGCTCGCCAACTGTAAACAGCAGCGATCCAACTGACCGGTCAGCTCGCCAACCTGCATCAGGGCCGCATAGAGCGGCGGGAAGATCATCGGCCACTTTGCCAGCGCGGCAGAAAAAGGTGTTCCCTGCGCTACTTCTTCCTGCAACGCCAGCAGCAGGGCGCGCCAGCCAGCATGCGTCTCGCCTTCGCTTAACAGATGCAGCCCCACGGAAAGCGTTAAGCCCGCTTTTAACAGCGTTGCCAACTGATGCATCAACGCAATTTTTTGCGGCGTTTTCCAGTCTCTTGAGCGGTAATATCTGCCGCGTTTACAGGAAAGCGGCAGGAGATGCTGCTGCGCCATAATGGCCATAATTTGCTGCTCTTCCGACAGCAGCCAGCTTCCCGCAACGATTTCGCCTTGCTGATTCATCGCCTGCCAGTGCCAGAGACGACAGTTAGCCATGGCCGACACCTATTACCCGATAAACCTCCGCCAGTGAGGTCTCTCCCCGATTGACTGCGTTCAGCCCTTCAATAAACAGACTGTTAAGCTGTTGTCGCTGAGCCAGCAGAATTAAGGCTTCGCTACTGGCGTTTCCGGCAATAGCCGTTTGTAACTCACTGTTTATGGGAAGCATTTCAAACAGCGCCAGCCGGCCATAATAGCCAGAGAAGCAGTGATCGCAGCCCACCGCCTGCCAGGTCTGCAGTGGGCCAGTCCTGTTCTGCTCAGGCAAATCGTGGAGGGTTTCTGCCGGAGCGCGGCAGTGCGGGCAAAGACGGCGCACCAGACGCTGCGCAATGACCAGGCGCAGCGCTGAGGCCAGCAGATAGCCTGGAATGCCCATTTGCCCCAGTCGGGTCAGCGTTTCTGTCGTGGAGTTAGTGTGCAACGTGGATAGCACCAGATGACCGGTTTGCGCCGCCTTAACCGCAATCCCGGCGCTTTCCGCATCACGGATTTCACCCAGCATAATAACATCAGGATCCTGGCGCAGCAGGGCGCGCAATACGCATTGAAAATCGAGTCCGGCACGCGGGTTAATTTGCGTCTGGTTAACGCCCGGCAGGGGAATCTCCACCGGATCCTCAACGCTGCACACGTTTCTTCCCGGCTGATTCAGCGCGTGTAACCCGCTGTAAAGCGTAAAGGTTTTGCCGCTGCCGGTAGGGCCGGTAACCAGAATCAAGCCCTGCGGCTGGGCCAGCGCGTGGCGAAAATGGGCAAGGGCATCCGGCGGCATACCCAGCTTGTCCAGCGCCAGATCCTGCGCTTCGCTTTGCAGCAGGCGGATCACCGCTTTTTCTCCTGTACGCACGGGCAGGGTCGAAAGCCGAAAAGCTGCCTGTAAGCCCTGCAGCTGCAGGGTAAATTGTCCATCCTGCGGCAGTCGTCGTTCGGCGATATCAAGGTTGCCAAGAATTTTAAGGCGAGCGATCAGCGCCGCCTGCTGGGTTTCGCTAATGTTTTGCAGCGGCTGCAGCACTCCATCAATACGCAGCCGAACCCGCATACCTGTAGCACAGGGTTCAATATGAATATCTGACGCGCGGCGTTGAAAAGCCTGCAACAGGAGATGATTGACCAGTGGCGTAATCGGCTCCTGCGCTTTTTCTGCGTTGTCGCCCTCTGACTGAAGATATTGCTCCAGTCGCGCCTGCGGCCAGCGTTCGGTTTGCACGCGCCGCTGGCTGGTGAAATGCAGCGCTTCCAGCATCTCGGCAGAGGGCACTCCAGCCAGCGCAACGGTAATGGTTTTCTCGTCTTCATTGAGCAGCACCGCCTGATATTGACGACATAGCTCGCGCAGATTGCTTTCTGGCTCTCTCATCATGGATTCTCAATATCATCAAAGCGGAAAACAGCGCGACAGTTATCTTTCAGGCTGCCGTTACTGCTGTCACAGCTGCGTTGCCAGTTCATCTGGCCCTCATTGCTTTGCCACTGCGGCGTCAGCGTTACGGTCAGGCCATTCAGGCTCTCCTGTCCGGTCAGCTTAATGGTGCCAGATGCCACACTTACCGCAGAGACATAGCGCGAGCCCTTCGCGGTGGGAACGCCATTGCTGCCCGCGCTACAGCCAGACGTTGCGCCATGCTCAACGGCGCAAAGCTCAACCGCCGTTTTATAAGGCAGCATGGTTTGCAGCATATCGGTAAGGGCTGCCTTTTGCAGATAGCTCTGGTAAGCCGGCATGCCGATAGCGCTGAGTATGGCGACGATCCCAATAACAATCATCAGCTCAATTAGCGTAAAACCCTGTTGTTGCATATGTAACCCTCCATGTTGATAACCCGGCAGACGTTAATTTACAGAGCAAGGCGAGGCGAGAACGGGACAAACAAACAGGAAGCAGGACTGGAAAAAAGATGAGTTTGTTACTCTGGATGGCTCGCAGGCTGGAAGCGGGATCGCATATCTGGCTGAGGGAAGGTGGCGCGCAAACCTGGCGCCACAGGCGGAATTAATGAAAACGCATTGAAAGGTCCAGCGCGCGGACATGTTTGGTCAGGGCGCCAACCGAAATATAATCAACGCCGGTTTCTGCAAACAGGCGTAACGTCTGGTCGGTAACATTGCCGGAAACCTCCAGCAGCGCGCGGCTCTGGTTGATATTTACCGCTTCGCGCATTTGCTCAACGGTAAAATTATCCAGCATCACAATATCGGCCCCGGCGGCCAACGCCTGCGCCAGCTCATCCAGCGTTTCCACTTCTACCTCAACCGGCACATCCGGGTGAAGCCAGAGCGCTTTTTCAACCGCCTGGCGAATCGAGCCGCTGGCGATAATATGGTTCTCTTTGATCAGAAAGGCGTCGGATAAGCCCAGGCGATGGTTCTCGCCGCCGCCGCATAAAACCGCATACTTCAGGGCAGTACGCAGGCCTGGCAGGGTTTTGCGCGTATCCAACAGCCGGGTTTGTGTGCCTTCCAGCAGCGTGACATAGCGCTTTACTTCGCTGGCGGTGCCGGAAAGCGTTTGTACGAAATTAAGCGCGGTACGCTCAGCGGTAAGCAACAGGCGCGCCGGACCGGCAACGTCAAAAAGTTTTTGTTCCGGCTCAATGGTGTCACCGTCAGCAACATGCCAGGTTAGCTGCGCCTGATTGCCCAACTGAATAAACACTTCTTCTACCCAGCGTTTACCACAGAAAACACCGGCTTCCCGCGTGATAACGGTGGCCTGTGCCTGTTTATCGGCAGGCAGCAGACTGGCGGTAATATCATTATCTGCATTAATTTCGCCGCCGAGATCTTCGCGTAATGCTTGCTCTACGCTACCTGGAATGTCATCTTCGATACGTGAAAGCAGCGCCGCCCGTCGGCTCTCTGGATTATAACGTCGCTGTGTCATAGGGTTCCCGTCATGGTTTTTAGTGTGGGCTTAATGTAGCCTGGACGGCTGGCTGGCACCAGTAGAGCGTGAAAAAGTTTAGTGCACTAAACAATTTTGCTACAAAGGTTTTTATGGTGGCGCTTTTGTTATCGCCAGGGTATTGGTGAATAAATTGGTTGCAAAGGAAACGGTAAATGTTCTCTTTAACCTGCCCACAAAAGGCCTGTCGGTTACCGGACGGCACCTGTTAACTGATGTCTCCCTACCGGCGCTGGAGACCTGTTTTTAACAGTGGCACAAGGAATGTAAAGAGAGTGACAAATTCATGTTAGGCTGTGGAAAAAAACGAACAGGAGACCCAGGCATGGAGTTAAAAGATGGCTGGCTAATGGGCGTTCGCCATGTGCCGTCGCCGCATTTCAATATTCGCCCGCAGGGAGAGGCTCCCAGCCTGCTGGTGGTGCATAACATCAGCCTGCCGCCCGGCGAGTTTGGCGGCCCGTGGATTGATGCTTTGTTTACCGGCACGCTCGACCCTGAGGCACATCCCTGGTTTGCCAATATTGCGCATCTGCGCGTGGCGGCCCACTGCCTGATTCGACGCGATGGGGAAATCGTGCAGTATGTTCCTTTCGATAAGCGCGCCTGGCATGCAGGTATCTCCTGCTGGCAGGGCCGCGATAACTGCAATGATTTCTCGATTGGCATTGAACTCGAAGGCACCGATACGCTGGCCTACAGCGACGCGCAGTATCAGGCTTTACAGGCCCTGACGCATCTGCTGATGCAGCATTATCCGATTACACCTGCGCAAATTACCGGGCACAGTGATATTGCACCGGCGCGTAAAACCGATCCTGGCCCGGCATTTGACTGGGCTCGCTTTCTGCGCGGCTTGCCGGAAGCCGCCAGCTTACATTTACCGGAGCGGAATGCATGACGCTTTTTTCCTTGTTACTGGTTTTAGGTTGGGAGCGCCTGTTTAAAATGAGCGAACACTGGCAGCTTGACCATCGACTGGAGCCTTTTTTCCGTCAACGCCGTCACTTTTCACTCTGGCGAACCATTGCCATGACGCTGGTGGTGATGCTGGTGGTTTTGGTGGTGATTCTGTCGCTGCGCGGACTGTTTTTTGGCATGGTACAACTGCTGTTCTGGATCCTGATTGGCATACTGTGTATCGGCGCGGGCTCGGTGCGGCTGCATTACCATGCTTATCTGAAGGCGGCCAGTCATGGCGATGCCAATGCCTGTAGCGCGATGGCGGAAGAGCTGACGCTGATTCACGGCATGCCGGTGGAGTGCAACCAGCAGGAAACGTTGAAGGAGCTGCAAAACGCGCTGCTGTGGATCAATTACCGTTTTTATCTGGCGCCGCTGTTCTGGTTTGTAGTTGGCGGTGCTTACGGGCCGGTGCTGCTGGTGGGTTACGCTTTTCTGCGTGCATGGCAGAGCTGGCTGGCAAAGCACCATACGCCGCTTGAGCGTGCCCGCTCCGGGATCGACCGTATTCTGCACTGGGTCGACTGGATACCGGTTCGGCTGGCTGGTGCGGCTTATGCACTGCTGGGACATGGCGAGCGGGCGCTGCCGGCCTGGTTTGCTGTGCTGAGCGACCTACGTCGCCCGCAGTATCAGGTGTTAACGCATCTGGCGCAGTATTCGCTGGAGCGCGACGAGCGGTGGGACAGCGTGGAAACGCCACGGATAGCCGTGGCGCTGGCCAAAAAGGTCTCGCTGGTGATCGTGGTCGTAGTCGCGTTACTGACTATTTACGGCACGCTGGTTTAGCAGCGTATCGGCTGGCGGCACGCCGAAGTCAGGCATGCCGTTAGCATCCCAGCGAATATCTTTAATGCGCGTATGGCGGTTCGGATCCCACAGCGGATCGCCTTCAATTTCCGTATAGTTGCGTGCGTGATAGACCAGCAGATCGTTACCCGCCTCATCTACGGTAAAGCTGTTGTGGCCCGGTCCATACTGCTGGTTTTCCCAGCTGGTGGAAAAAACCGGTCGGGCTGATTTGTTCCAGTTGGCTGGTTGCATTGGGTCGTCATCCACATCGATCCACAGCAGCCCCAGGCAGTAATTTTCATCCGTTGCGCTGGCTGAATAGCTCACAAACAGTCGGTTGCCGTGACGAATTACCGCTGGCCCTTCGTTGACGCTAAAGCCGGCACATTCCCATTCATATTCAGGACGGCTGAGCATCACCGGCTTGCCTTTTAGCGTCCAGGGATTCTCCAGCTCTGCCAGATAAAGGTTTGAGTTACCCGGGATTGCCGGATCCTTTTGCGCCCACAAATACCACTGTTTGCCCTGATGATGAAAGGTGGTGGCATCCAGCGAGAAGCTGTCGATAGGAGTGCGGATACGACCACGCTCCTGCCAGTTGCCGCTTAACGGATCGGCATCATCACAGGTCAGGGCGTACATCCGATGCTGAAACAGACCTTCTTTAATCTCGCGCGTTGGTGCTGCGGCGAAGTAGATCACCCATTGCCCATCGATATGATGAATCTCCGGTGCCCAGATTAATGCGCTCATCGGACCGACATCAGGCTTACGCCACACTACCACCGGCTGCGCTGCGGCAAGATCGACGAGGGTGTCGGCGCAGCGTAGCTCAAGGCGATCGTATTCAGGAACGGAGGCGATAAAGTAGTAGCGATCCTCGTAGCGTAAAATAAAGGGGTCCGCGCGTTGTTCAATTAACGGGTTGGGCCACTGAGTCATGATGCCGTTCCTTCTGGTTTAATATCAAAAGCATTGCCTTCGCGCAGCGCGCTCAGCTCACGATAGTTTTCACGCCGTTTCGCCAGATCCTGCTGAATGGTTTGCATTAAATGACGATCGACTTTTAACAGGCGAACCACGCCTGCGGTAATCAAATAACCGATGCCGGGGATCACGGTGAACAGCAACACAATACCGTTCAGCGCGCTGCTGCCCTGCTGCTTAGCGCCCGCATCATAGCCATAAAATGAGAGCAGGAAACCTACCATCGCCCCGGCTACCGCCAGACCGACCTTCAGGAAGAAGAGATTCCCGGAGAAGCTGATGCCGGTAATACGCTTGCCGGTTTTCCATTCGCCATAGTCATCTACATCCGCCATCAGCGACCAGTGCAGCGGAGAGGGAATTTGGTGCAGGATATTGAGCAGAAAATACATCAGGGTAACCAGCACCGTGGCCTGTGGATTAAGGAAATAAAAGCCGCAGGAAAAAATAGCCAGCGCGATGTTGGTCCAGAAAAAGACTTTCAGCTTACACCAGCGGTCGGTCATGACCTTCGCCAGCGTGCTGCCGATCATCATGCCAACCACGCCAAGACTGATAAACAGCGTAGCGAAGTGGGTGGATTGACCCATCACCCAGGTCACGTAATACATGGTGGCCGCCATGCGAATAAAGCCCGGACATACGTTACAAAAGGTCAACAGCAAAATTCGCACCCACTGGTCGTTTTTCCAGACATCGCGCAGGTCGTTTTTCAGGTCGTCATTGCTCGGCACAGCAGGGCGAATACGCTCGCGCACGGTAGCGAAGCAGTAAAGGAACATCAGCAGTCCGATAATGGCCATTACGCCCATCGCCATCTGATAGCCCCGCGCCCGATCGCCGCCGCCGAACCACTCGGTCATCGGTAACAGGGTAAGCGACAAGATTAGCGTCGCGATGCCAACCATTACAAACCGGTAAGACTGGCAGGAAACGCGTTCATGGGGATCGTTAGTAATGACGCCGCCCAGCGAGCAGTAGGGAATATTAATTGCCGTGTAGGCCAGCGACATCAGGAAGTAGGTGACAAAGGCGTAGACCACCTTGTATTCATAACTCCAGTCCGGCGTGGTAAACATCAGTACGCTAAATACTACATACGGAACTGATACCCACAGCAGCCAGGGACGAAAGCGGCCCCAGCGGCTTTGGGTGCGATCGGCGATCGCGCCCATCAGAGGATCGGTTACCGCATCCAATACGCGTACGGAAAGCAGTAACACGCCGACCAGCGCAGGCGACAGGCCAAAGACATCGGTATAGAAGTAGCTAAGGAACAGCATAATGGCGCCGCCAATCATATTACAGCCAGCGTCGCCCATGCCGTAACCCAGCTTTTCTCTAAAAGGAAGCGCAGAGCCTTTCATCATTTTATTCTCCTGTGAGCACTGGAATGATTATTACGGCTTAACGATTGCGGGCACTAATACAGGTTGGTCATCAAGATGGACAAAATAACTGCGAAGAGAAAAGTGTGAAGAGCGTAACTATTGGCGCAAACAAAACCGGGCGCTTATGCGCCCGGTAAATTATCAGCTTCGCTGCGATCGGTTTTTGATGGCGTAACCCATCGCCAACACTACCAGCCAGACCGGAATAAGCCAGACGGAGATCGCCATGCCCGGCGTCATCAGCATAATCACCAGAATCGCGGCCAGAAACACCAAACAGATCCAGTTACCGGCCGGATAGAGAATGGCGCGGAAACGGGTCTGCACGCCCTGACGATCTTTCGCTCTACGGAATTTCAGATGCGCCAGACTGATCATCGCCCAGTTAATCACCAGAGCAGAAACCACCAGCGCCATCAGCAGGCCGAAGGCTTCGCCCGGCATCAAATAGTTAATCAGTACGCAAATCGCCGTAGCCAGCGCCGATACGCCCAGCGCAACATAAGGAACGCCGCGACGGTCGACCTTCAGCAGCGCCTGCGGGCCGCTGCCCTGTTTCGCCAGGCCATAAAGCATACGGCTGTTGCTGTAGACGCAGCTGTTATAGACCGAGAGCGCCGCCGTCAGAAACACCACGTTCAACACGTTGGCCACCAGCGTTTCACCAAGGTCGTGAAAAATCATCACGAACGGACTGCTTTCGCCAACCACCTTGACCCACGGATAGAGCGACAGCAGCACCGCCAGCGAACCGATATAGAAAATAAGGATGCGGTAGATCACCTGGTTAGTGGCACGCGGAATGCTTTTCGACGGATCATCCGCTTCAGCGGCGGTAATGCCGACCAGCTCCAGACCGCCGAACGAGAACATAATCACCGCCATCGCCATAACCAGCCCGCTAATGCCGTGCGGGAAAAAGCCGCCCTGCGCCCAGATGTTGCTGACCGAAGCCTGCGGGCCGCCCTGACCGCTCAGCAGCAGCCAGCCGCCAAACAGGATCATGCCAACAACCGCGACAACTTTAATAATGGCGAACCAAAACTCCATCTCACCGTAAACTTTTACGTTGGTCATGTTGATGGCGTTTATCAGAACGAAGAACACAGCGGCAGTGGCCCACGAGGGAAAGTCAGGCCACCAGACCTGAATGTACTTGCCGACAGCCGTGAGTTCAGCCATTGCAACCAGCACATACAGCACCCAATAGTTCCAGCCAGAAGCGAAGCCTGCAAAGTTGCCCCAGTATTTATAGGCGAAGTGGCTAAAGGATCCGGCAACCGGCTCTTCCACCACCATTTCGCCCAGCTGACGCATAATCAGAAACGCGATAAAACCGCCGATGGCATAGCCTAATAAGACCGATGGCCCGGCCATCTGAATGGTTTGCCCGATTCCCAGAAACAGGCCAGTACCCACGGCACCGCCCAATGCAATCAGCTGAATATGACGGTTTTTTAATCCGCGCTTCAGCGTATCGCCCTGCTGTTGTTCCATAAAAACCCTCGTGTTAGTTCTTCGCCTTCCCTGAAGAGTTGGCGCTGTAATGCCCGCAGACAGACGGTACGCTTGTATTTATACCGTTACGCTTTTTGTATTGTTTATTTTACAGTTTGGGTTAGTGCAAATTGCCTGCGATGCTACCCCGACGCCAAGAATAATGTTAAGCGCGCCCGAATGCACCTGCTTTCTCTGCCGGTACGCAGCGCGCCATAAAAAACGTTGCTGCCGTCACGCCAGAATTTCTTTTTTGTGCCATTTAATTCGAATAAAGACGAATAGCTTTCGCTTATGACATAAAATGAGATTCGGATCTAAATCTGTGTAAGGTTTGGTAAAAATTAGCGGCGATATTTAGCATCCCACCGGAAATAACGCATTTTCGTTACTGTTTTCGTCCATTTAAGGACGTGACCTTCACCCTGCTTCTGGCAGATGCCATATAGACAGAAGGTGAATACTTTGTTACTTTAGCTTCACTTTTTTGCAATTGGTATTACCAATTGACTTCGGTGCCTGGCAGAAGAAGGGACAATGGCCTACAGTAAGATTCGCCAACCAAAGCTCTCGGATGCAATTGAGCAACAGCTTGAGTCCCTGATCATGGAGGGAACGCTGCGTCCGGGTGAAAAGCTTCTCCCTGAGCGGGAGCTGGCTAAGCAGTTTGACGTTTCTCGCCCCTCTTTGCGTGAAGCGATACAGCGTCTGGAGGCAAAAGGGCTTCTGCTGCGTCGACAGGGCGGTGGCACCTTTGTTCAGAAGAATCTTTGGCAAAGCCTAAGCGATCCTCTGGTGGCGTTACTCGCCGATCACCCCGAATCTCAGTTCGACCTGCTGGAAACCCGTCATGCGCTGGAAGGTATCGCGGCTTATTACGCTGCGCTGCGGGGAACCGAAGAAGATTTGCAGCGCATACGCGATTGCCATCTGGCTATCCAGCATACCCAACAGAGCGGCGATCTGGATGCCGAAGCCGATGCGGTTATGCAGTATCAGATTGCCGTAACAGAGGCGGCGCATAATGTGGTGCTGCTGCATTTGCTACGCTCAATGGGCCCGATGCTGGAAAAAAACGTTCGTCAAAACTTTGAATTGCTCTACTCACGCCGGGAAATGCTGGCGCAGGTAAGCAGTCATCGCGCCAGTATTTTTGAGGCGATTGTCGCCCGCGAGCCGGAAAAGGCGCGCGAGGCTTCACACCGCCATCTGGCGTTTATCGAGGAGATATTGCTGGACAGAAGTCGGGAGCAGACGCGTCGTGAACGCTCCCTGCGTCGTTTACAGCAACGTAAGGAATAACGCGTAAACTGATATAACCACATATTTTGCAGGGTTAGCTCATCAACCTGTAAAACAAAAGGGATACGCGGCAACTAACGACGGGCCTGTCTCCTTGCATTTTGGACTGAATCAGAATGCAGGGAGACAGGCTCCAGACAATTCAACGAATTAGACACAGATAAGGAATACCCCCATGTCAGAACGTTTACATAATGACGTGGATCCGATCGAAACCCGCGACTGGCTACAGGCGATCGAATCGGTCATCCGTGAAGAAGGTGTTGAGCGTGCGCAGTTCCTGATCGATCAGGTTCTGAGTGAAGCGCGTAAAGGCGGCGTGAATGTCGCTGCAGGCTCTGCTGTCAGCAACTATGTTAACTCTATCGCCGTTGAAGAAGAGCCGGACTATCCGGGCAATACCTCTCTGGAGCGTCGTATCCGTTCCGCAATTCGCTGGAACGCCATGATGGCGGTACTGCGTGCGTCGAAAAAAGATCTGGAGCTGGGCGGTCACCTCTCATCTTTCCAGTCATCGGCGACCATTTATGAAGTGTGTTTCAACCATTTCTTCCGCGCGCGCAACGATAAAGACGGCGGCGATCTGGTGTATTTCCAGGGCCACATCTCTCCGGGCGTTTATTCACGCGCCTTCCTTGAAGGTCGTCTGACCGAAGAGCAGATGAACAACTTCCGTCAGGAAGTGCATGGCAAAGGTCTCTCTTCCTATCCGCATCCTAAGCTGATGCCGGACTTCTGGCAGTTCCCGACCGTTTCTATGGGTCTGGGTCCGCTGTCGGCGATCTATCAGGCGAAGTTCCTGAAATATCTGGAGCATCGTGGTCTGAAAGATACCTCTGGTCAGACCGTTTACGCTTTCCTTGGCGATGGCGAAATGGATGAGCCGGAATCTAAAGGCGCGATCACTATCGCCACCCGCGAAAAGCTGGATAACCTGGTTTTCGTTATCAACTGTAACCTGCAGCGTCTGGATGGTCCGGTAACCGGCAACGGCAAGATCATCAACGAACTGGAAGGCATCTTTGGCGGCGCCGGCTGGGAAGTGATCAAGGTGATCTGGGGCAGCCGTTGGGACGAACTGCTGCGTAAAGATACCAGCGGCAAGCTGATCCAGCTGATGAACGAAACCGTTGACGGCGACTATCAGACCTTTAAATCCCGCAACGGCGCCTATGTGCGTGAGCACTTCTTCGGTAAATATCCGGAAACCGCTGCGCTGGTGAAAGATATGTCCGACGACGAGATTTTCGCTCTGAACCGTGGCGGTCACGATCCGAAGAAAATCTATGCGGCATTTAAAAAAGCGCAGGAGACCAAGGGCAAGCCGGTGGTAATCCTGGCACATACCATTAAAGGCTATGGTATGGGCGACACCGCTGAAGGTAAAAACATCGCTCACCAGGTGAAGAAAATGAACATGGAAGGCGTGCGCTACGTTCGCGATCGCTTTAATGTTCCGGTAACCGATGAAAACCTGGAAACGCTGCCGTATGTGACCTTCGAAGAAGGTTCTGAAGAGTACACCTATCTGCACGGCCAGCGTCAGAAGCTGGGTGGTTATCTGCCAAGCCGTCAGCCAAACTTCACCGAGAAGCTTGAGCTGCCGTCGCTGGAAGATTTCGCGCCGCTGCTGGAAGAGCAGAACAAAGAAATCTCTACCACCATCGCCTTTGTGCGTGCGCTGAACGTGATGCTGAAGAACAAGTCGATCAAAGATCGTCTGGTGCCGATCATCGCTGATGAAGCACGTACCTTTGGTATGGAAGGCCTGTTCCGTCAGATCGGTATTTACAGCCCGAACGGCCAGCAGTACACGCCGCAGGACCGTGAGCAGGTTGCTTACTATAAAGAAGATGAGAAAGGCCAGATTCTGCAGGAAGGGATCAACGAGCTGGGTGCAGGCGCGTCCTGGCTGGCTGCTGCGACCTCTTACAGCACCAACAACCTGCCGATGATTCCGTTCTACATCTACTACTCAATGTTCGGCTTCCAGCGTATCGGCGATCTCTGCTGGGCGGCGGGCGACCAACAGGCGCGTGGCTTCCTTATCGGCGGTACCTCCGGTCGTACTACCCTGAACGGCGAAGGTCTGCAGCATGAAGATGGTCACAGCCACATTCAGGCGCTGACGATCCCGAACTGTATCTCCTACGATCCGGCTTATGCCTATGAGGTCGCGGTGATCATGCAGGACGGCCTGACGCGCATGTATGGCGAAGCGCAGGAAAATATTTACTACTACATCACCACGCTGAACGAAAACTACCGCATGCCGGCAATGCCGCAGGGCGTAGAAGAGGGTATCCGTAAGGGTATCTACAAGCTGGAAACCCTGGAAGGCAGCAAAGGTAAAGTACAGCTGCTGGGCTCCGGCGCTATCCTGCGTCACGTACGCGAAGCGGCAGAGATCCTGGCGAAAGATTACGGTATCGGCTCTGACGTTTACAGTGTGACTTCCTTCACTGAACTGGCACGCGACGGCCAGGATTGTGAACGCTGGAACATGCTGCATCCTACAGAACAAGCGCGCGTGCCGTATATCGCTCAGGTGATGAACGATGCACCGGCCGTTGCGTCTACCGACTACATGAAACTGTTTGCGGAACAGGTTCGCAGCTATATCCCGGCCAGCGATTATCGCGTACTGGGCACCGACGGCTTTGGCCGTTCTGACAGCCGTGAAAACCTGCGTCACCACTTTGAAGTGGACGCATCCTATGTGGTAGTAGCAGCGCTGGGTGAACTGGCTAAACGCGGCGAAATCGATAAGAAAGTAGTGGCAGACGCCATTACCAAATTCAATATCGATGCAGATAAAGTCAACCCGCGTCTGGCATAAGAGGTAAAGATTAATGGCTATCGAAATTAATGTCCCGGACATCGGCGCAGATGAAGTTGAAGTGACCGAAATCCTGGTAAAGGTTGGCGATAAGGTTGAAGCCGAGCAGTCGCTGATCACCGTTGAAGGCGATAAAGCTTCAATGGAAGTGCCTTCGCCGCAGGCGGGCGTGGTCAAAGAGATTAAAATCAACACCGGCGACAAAGTAGAAACCGGCTCGCTGATTATGATTTTTGAAGCGGAGGGCGCTGCAGAAGCAGCGCCAGCACCGGCCGCCGAGAAAAAGGCTGATGCACAGCCTGCCGCCGCTGCGGAAAGCAAAGAAGTGAATGTCCCGGACATCGGCAGCGACGAAGTCGAAGTAACCGAAATCCTGGTCAAAGTTGGCGACAAGGTTGAAGCCGAGCAGTCGCTGATCACCGTTGAAGGCGATAAAGCCTCAATGGAAGTACCGGCGCCGTTCGCAGGTACGGTTAAAGAGATCAAAATCAACACCGGCGACAAAGTCAGCACCGGTTCATTGATTATGGTATTTGAAACCGCAGCTTCCGGTAACGCGGCAGCAGCTAAACCGCAGGTAAAAGAGGAAGCGGCTACCGCGCCTGCAGCCTCTGGCGGTTCGGCTACCAAAGAAGTGAACGTACCGGATATCGGCGGTGATGAAGTTGAAGTGACCGAAATCCTGGTGAAGGCGGGTGATAAAGTCACCGCCGAGCAGTCGCTGATCACCGTTGAAGGCGATAAAGCCTCAATGGAAGTGCCGGCACCGTTCGCGGGTACGGTTAAAGAGATCAAAATCAACACCGGCGACAAAGTCAGCACCGGCTCGCTGATTATGCTGTTTGAAGTGGAAGGCGCTGCTCCGGCAGCACAGAAAGAAGCGTCCGCGCCAGCAGCAAAAGCTGAGCAGGCGGCTCCGGCTGCATCCGCTCCGGCAAAAGCATCCGGTAAAGATGAGTTTGCTGAGAATGACGCCTATGTACACGCGACGCCGGTTATCCGTCGTCTGGCACGTGAGTTCGGCGTTAACCTGGCGAAAGTCAAAGGCACCGGCCGTAAGGGACGTATTCTGAAAGAAGACGTCCAGACTTACGTGAAAGATGCGGTGAAACGCGCTGAATCCGCGCCTGCTGCCGCAACCGGTGGTGGCCTGCCGGGCATGCTGCCGTGGCCGAAAGTGGACTTTAGCAAGTTCGGTGAGGTGGAAGAGGTTGAGCTGGGACGTATCCAGAAAATTTCTGGTGCTAACCTGAGCCGTAACTGGGTGATGATCCCGCACGTTACGCACTTCGACAAAACCGATATCACCGAGCTGGAGACGTTCCGTAAGCAGCAGAACGCCGAAGCTGAGAAGCGTAAGCTGGATGTGAAGATCACTCCGGTAGTCTTCATCATGAAAGCTGTTGCTGCCGCGCTGGAGCAGATGCCGCGCTTCAACAGCTCACTGTCTGAAGATGGCCAGAAGCTGACGCTGAAGAAATACATTAACATCGGCGTGGCGGTTGATACGCCGAATGGCCTGGTGGTTCCGGTGTTCAAGGATGTTAACAAGAAAGGCATCATTGAACTTTCCCGCGAGCTAATGACCATCTCCAAAAAAGCGCGTGACGGTAAGTTGACCGCTGGCGAAATGCAGGGCGGCTGTTTCACCATCTCCAGCATCGGCGGCCTGGGTACTACCCACTTCGCGCCGATTGTGAACGCGCCGGAAGTGGCTATTCTGGGCGTTTCTAAGTCCTCAATGGAGCCGGTGTGGAATGGTAAAGAGTTTGTGCCGCGTTTAATGCTGCCGATCTCTCTCTCCTTCGATCACCGTGTTATCGATGGTGCGGATGGTGCGCGTTTCATCACCATCATCAACAACACCTTAAGCGATATCCGCCGTCTGGTGATGTAGTAACAATAAAGGCCGGCTTATGCCGGCCTTTTAACAGGCCAGCTTTTCCATGCTAAGCCGGTCTGAAGTTGGGAAATGGGATCTTACTGAGCCGAAGCGGTTTGCAGTCTGTTAACAATTCTGTAAACTCTTGCGGTGAACGCGTCCCGGTGGATGAAGGGCGTACTGTGAATCAGGTAAGTGACGTCTGACCGCCGGATAGTCAATTAAGAGGTCATGATGAGTACAGAGATTAAAACCCAGGTCGTTGTGCTTGGGGCAGGTCCTGCGGGCTACTCTGCAGCCTTTCGCTGCGCGGATTTAGGTCTGGAGACCGTACTGGTAGAGCGTTACAGCACCCTTGGCGGTGTTTGCCTTAACGTAGGTTGTATCCCTTCTAAAGCGCTGCTGCACGTAGCGAAAGTTATCGAAGAAGCGAAAGCGCTGGCGGAACACGGCATCGTTTTTGGCGAACCGCAAACCGACATTGACAAGATCCGTACCTGGAAAGAAAAAGTCATCAATCAGCTGACCGGCGGTCTGTCTGGCATGGCGAAAGGTCGTAAAGTCAAAGTGGTTAACGGCCTCGGTAAATTCACCGGTGCAAATACGCTGGTGGTTGAAGGTGAAAACGGCGCGACCACCATCAACTTTGATAATGCCATTATTGCGGCGGGTTCACGTCCGATTCAGCTACCTTTCATTCCTCATGAAGATCCACGCGTTTGGGATTCCACAGCTGCGCTTGAGCTGAAAGAAGTACCGAAACGTATGCTGGTGATGGGCGGCGGTATTATCGGCCTGGAAATGGGCACCGTTTATCATGCGCTGGGTTCAGAAATTGACGTGGTTGAGATGTTCGACCAGGTGATCCCGGCTGCCGATAAAGACGTGGTTAAGGTCTTTACCAAACGCATCAGCAAGAAATTCAACCTGATGCTGGAAACCAAGGTGACTGCAGTTGAAGCCAAAGAAGACGGCATCTACGTCTCTATGGAAGGCAAAAAAGCGCCTGCCGAAGCGCAGCGTTACGACGCAGTGCTGGTTGCTATCGGTCGTGTGCCGAACGGTAAAAACCTGGATGCCGGTAAAGCGGGCGTAGAAGTGGACGAGCGCGGCTTTATCCGCGTTGATAAACAGATGCGCACTAACGTACCGCATATCTACGCTATCGGCGATATCGTCGGCCAGCCGATGCTGGCGCACAAAGGCGTACATGAAGGTCACGTTGCGGCAGAAGTTATTGCCGGTAAGAAGCACTACTTCGATCCGAAAGTTATTCCGTCCATCGCCTACACCGAGCCAGAAGTCGCATGGGTTGGTCTGACTGAGAAAGAAGCGAAAGAGCAAGGCATCAGCTATGAAACGGCCACCTTCCCGTGGGCTGCTTCTGGTCGTGCTATCGCTTCTGACTGTGCAGACGGTATGACCAAGCTGATTTTCGATAAAGAGACTCATCGTGTGATCGGTGGCGCCATTGTCGGCACCAACGGCGGCGAGCTGCTGGGCGAAATCGGCCTGGCGATCGAAATGGGCTGTGATGCGGAAGATATCGCGCTGACCATCCACGCCCACCCGACGCTTCATGAGTCGGTTGGTCTGGCAGCAGAGATTTTCGAAGGCAGCATCACCGATCTGCCTAACCCGAAAGCGAAGAAAAAATAACGCTTCTGCGGGTAAGAAAAATGCTAACGGCTCCGAAAGGGGCCGTTTTTTTTGCGTTTTAAAAGGAAACGTTAGCGGTTTCCGCACAGCTTTTTCGTTCTGCTCGTTAACGGGGGAGACCGATTCTGATTATGACTATATGGACAATCAGGACATGTTTTCCGCCGTCAGCAGGGATTTGACTTAAGATCCACAATTCAGTTTAAGCATGACGGGTGCAGTAAATTAACGCTTCCTTCAGTACATAACCCCCGGTTTTACAATATGAATTACACTGGCTTAAGTTTTATAGTATTGAAATTTAACCGTGTTAGGTAATTACAAGATAATATTATTTATTTTACCGCTCTGTTTCCGCATTTTTACAGGCTTAAGAGGCCTTTTTTTACCACACATGCGCTAAGTTTTTTCTGATAATTTACTTTTAGGATACATTAACATTGTTTAGCAATCCTATTTCATTGCCCTTCCTCTATCTATTACCAGGCTTAACCAGAGGTAAAAATGTCAACGACAAGAGGGTGGTCAACTGAATTAGAGGGCCTGCGCGGATTTGCTTCGCTCTGGGTATTGCTGGGGCATGCCAGCCTACTGGTGCATTGCGCGATCCCTATCGTTTCTATGCCCAGTATTGGCGTCGATCTGTTTATCTTGCTTTCAGGTTATCTGATGCCGAAAAATCGAGCGCCAGGAAAAAGAGCCGTGGAATAGCGCAAACACCGTTAAGAAATTTTGGATTAGACGGTTTTTCCGTATTGCTCCGCGTACTATTTATTGCTGATTATCGCTGTGGCTTACGGCCCGTGGTTTGGTGAAATGCGCGATACGATTGCTCAGTTTTATCCGAGCACTGCGACAGAGACATCTCGCTATTCCGATCAGTCGGTTGCCAATATAATTGCGCATATCAGTTTTATCTTTGGTTTATTACCTGAATATGGTTTCAATACCGTGCTTCCTGACTGGAGCATCGGGCTGGAAATGCAGTTTTATATGCTATTCCCGTTTATTATGTTACTGACGCTGCGGCTTGGATATGTGCCAACCCTGTTGCTGATCATGCTGTTATGTACCATCGGCCGTTTTGTGCTGGCAGGCTATTATGAAGCCTTTATTATGCCGTCGATGATTCTGATTAAGCTGCATGTGTTTATTGCCGGAATGTTGATGGCAGAAGCGGTGCGTAAAAAACAGCTGGTTTATTTGCTGCTGGCATTAATCGCACCCGTAGTCAGCGCTATTATCGCCATCGGCGTTAGTAAACTGCAGATTGTCTTTGAGGCGGCCATGATTATTGGCATGACGGCAGTGCTCTGGCAACACCGTCCAGGCTCGCTGATGGAAAAGTTAATAAAACTGCCGCGCGCCATTCTGACGAATCGTGTCAGTACCTGGTTAGGTGATGTTTCTTACTCCGTCTACCTGGTGCATTTGTTGATTGTGGTGCCTGCCATCGCTCTGCTGCTGCGGGACTATAATATGGACGCGTTAAGTGCGCCGCTGCGGTTTGCGATCATCTGTGGCATCTGCCTGCCGCTTACTTATGGTATTGCTACGTTACTGTACCGCTTTGTAGAAAAACCGGGTATTCAGCTGGGTAAACGTGTACTGGCTCCGCGTCCCTCTGCACAAGATGTAACGGGATAAGTGCTCCCTGTTAGCTTTGTCCGGTTTAAAAAATCCCCGCGCCAGCGGGGATTATTATTTGAACGGTGATTAGCGTCTTCCATAGCTTTTGTGGTTTCAGTAATCTTTCATTCTCTTCCGGTAGTGACGGGGCAGCTTGTTATGCTCGTTTTATCTATGCGCATTTAGCTCGGCCAGTTAACCCAAATTGTTTGCTGTAATAAGGTGATTCTCCAGCTGGCGTTACCAAAATAACGTGTGCTGTTGGACGGTGCTGCTTTTTGCGGAACAGCTCAAGGGCTTCATCTTTCGGGCATGTAAATGCCCCGCACTGTTTTTGCCACCAGGATCGGCGTACTGAAACCCGACTCTGTTCCCAACAAAATTCGCCTTCACTTACTATCGGTTGTAATACATTGTTTTCATCCAGCCAGGCGAGATAAACATCAATGCTTTAAAAAGGCAATCGAAAGAATAAGCGGCTTTTTAGGCACTATTTTTAAATAACACCCCATTTAAAGGGGGGTGTTTGAGTTTGTTTTAATATGAAAACCGATTGCATCAAAGAAATAACTCACCTACAAGAATTTAGGTTTTTTATAGATTAAATATCATGATAATAGAGATTAAATACTGAAAAGTTCAAATAGGGGAGAGTGAAAAGGAATTAACGCAATATGTAAAGGCATTTAAAAATATAATTTTAAATTATTATTATATGTGTAATTTGTTTTCTTTTAGAGTTAGGGTCCGGTTCGTTGCTGATTAGAATAATTGAATGGCAATTATTAAGTAATGCTTTTGATGCCAAAAGTAACCTCATAAGCCGTTATTTTTTCAATATAATAAAATCAAATTGTCATTATTTAGTAAACGGTGAAATTATATGATGGAACGATGGAAGATAAATTCGCGGAATGTATAAGTTTAGCTCATTTGAGCCAGTTTCAGGCTCCCGACATGAGATGTGGGAGGCTTTATTACGATCTTTGCATAAATTAATTTCACCCAGCGCAGGTTTGCTTACCGGATCACCGCAGTAGGTAACTCTGACCAGTTCGTTGTATATGCAGGCGAAAGTAACTGCCGGCACATAGCGAAGCCGGGGTTAATCCCTTCACCGGCGAAAAAAATATGACTCTTTCCTTCCCGGTTTATTCTGTCGATCGTCAACATCAGTGCATCGCTGTTCTGACGTATCGATCCAGGATCAAACAAATCAAGCTGAACCTCACGGCCATGCAAATCGGCAAGCATCACACCTGCCTTCACATAACGAATGCCATTGCGCCATATCCGCTTCAGAGCGCGCTGTGCCGCATCGACAATATCACGGGTATCCTGTGAAGGGATGGCAAGCAGTTCGGTTGACTGGTTGCTGTACTGCATGTCCTGAGTGGAATAAGGACTGGTACGGATAAAAACGCTCACGGCTCTGACAAATTGCTTTTCCTGACGAAGCTTTTCTGCAGCCCGGACAGCGTATCCGGTGACAGCTAACTGCATATCCTGGAGTTGGGTAATACACTTACTGAAGGAACGTGACACAACGATTTGCTGCTTAGGTGCTGCATGCTCTTCCAGCGCGAGGCATGGTTCGCCTCGTAGTTCCCGGATAGTACGCTCAAGCACAACTGAAAACTGCCGACGCGCCAGGCGTATATCCATGCGGCAGAGATCGAGCGCAGTCCTGATTCCTATAGCATTGAGCGCTTTTTCAGTGCGACGCCCAACGCCCCAAACCTCACTGACCGGCAGAAGGCTCATCAGCTTTTCCAGCCGGTGACGGTCACTTAGCGCCACTACGCCACCCGTAGCAGTCCAGGTCTTTGCCGCGTGATTGCATAGCTTTGCGAGTGTTTTCGTTGCAGCTATCCCAACTCCACAGGTCAGCGTCGTATGGCGCCATACTTCGTGCCGTAGCTGCCGCCCGAATGCATCAGGGCTCATGACATTTTCCATTCCCTTCAGATCACACCAGAGCTCATCAATACTGTAAATCTCCGTTCGTGGCGCCAGTGACTCTACGACCGTAGCAAAGCGTGCTGACATCGATGCATAAAGGGTATAGTTGCTTGAAAAAACAGCGACATTATGATGTTCCAGTAAAGGACGTACCTTAAAATAGGGCTCAGCCATTTTCAGGCCTAACGCTTTAGCCGCTCGGTTTCGGGCCACGATCGCGCCGTCGTTATTACTGAGAACTACTACAGGCCTGCCGATCAGAGAAGGGTTGAAGGCCTCTTCGCAGCTGCAGTACATCGAATTAACATCAATTAGCGCAAACATCTTGAATGCTTTTGCAAAGAATAGGTAACAACTCCCCACAACTGCAGACTATCTGGCTCGAAATATATCGGACTGTAGGAAGGATTAAGGGGCATGAGACAGGGGCGAGGTCTTAGTAACAGCTGTTTTACCGTAAATTCATTATCTATGCTGGCGATGACGATACTACCGTGACCAGGTTGCTCTGCGCGATCGACAATCAAGATATCCCCGTCATGGATCCTGCCGTCTTGCATTGAGTTACCCGATACCCGTAGAAAATAAGTGGCGCTTGGGTGTTTAACACATAAGTCGTGTAAATTTAATTCGTTAGCTTCATAACCGCTGGCCGGGCTGGGATGTCCTGCAGGGATAGTTTCTGCGAAAAAAGGAGCAACTGCTGTGCCTTCAGGCAAACAGGGGAATACTGGGGTCAGGATCATTGGGAACACCTTTATACTGTTTTTTTATCCAGTATATTCGAGTCTTCTGGAAATCAACAACATCTATAGTCGGTACTGGTCGATTAAAAGGGGGCGTTCAGGATTATATCTGATTCATGTAAGGCGTTTGGTGAGGGGCTTTTGATGCGCGTTAGCGCATGCCGAATAGTACGCGCAGGTAAAGGGCACCGGTAGCCCGGCGTAGCCGGTTCAGGTTTGATAGGTTATCCCTTGCCCCCCTGTTAAGCCAAACCCGCTAAAAGCGATTCTGACGCCTTGTGCGCTGTCGGAGTGGTTCCGACAAGGCTTTGCCGCTGTCAGTCGGGGCGTATCTCCGCGAGGCATAAGGTATTAGCACAAGAACTTGCGGCTCAGGAACTGGAAGAACTGCCGGACCGTCTTCGTGGTCAGATGTATCGGCTGATTGAACGCCTTGAGGTAGAAGGCCAGCTAAAGATGCCGCACAGTCGCGTAATTGGGAGTGGCCTGTTCAAACTGTGGGTAGGCGGGACAAACATAGCGAGAACGCTGTATTGCTACGCTCAAGAGAAGAATAATCTTGAGAAAAATCCGCTGGGGGCTGGCCTTAAAATGCTGGAGCGGTACGCAAAGTCGCATGGAAAAATCGGGTATTTTATTCTAATTAGATAAAATACTCGCGTAAAATACGCGAGATGAGTGCTCTATGATTTAATGGTGTAAACTATTTGAAATATTTATTTATATAAATTAATGTCCCATTTTGTCTTTTTTATTAAATGCCACATAAGGTTAAACTTTATTTTAAATATATATCTCCAATTGTACTCCCTCTTCATTTATTCATAAAAATTTAATGGGAGTCGCCTGATTCCGCAATAAATATCAAGCATCCGTTTCTCTATTGTGTCCACTCATTAATCTTTTTGATATAAAACAAAATATATTTTATTTATCCGGGGGGAAGGGCTGAGGTGAGCTATAATTTACCTGTTAACCAAAAGGAGTAAAATATATGAGCTTTGATAAACATGATCTAAGTGGTTTTGTTGGCAAACATCTTGTTTACACCTATGACAACGGCTGGAATTATGAAATCTATATCAAAAACAATGAGACAATAGATTATCGTATTCACAGCGGCCTGGTGGGCAACCGCTGGGTTAAAGATCAGCACGTTTACCTGGCGCGTCTTGCCAGCGATGTTTACAAAATCTCCTGGACAGAGCCTACCGGCACTGATGTCAGCCTGAGCGTGAACCTCGCCGATAAGGTGTTTCATGGCACCATTTTCTTCCCTCGCTGGGTAATGAACAACCCGGAAAAAACCGTCTGTTTCCAGAACGAACATCTGGACGAAATGGCCAGCTATCGCGAGGCCGGCCCGGCTTATCCCACTGAAGTTATCGATGAGTTCGCCACGCTGACCCTTGTCCGTGACGTGGGTGAAAATGACGATACCGTCATTAACTGCCCGGCCAGCGAACTGCCCGCCAATTTTCCCGATAATCTACGCTAAGCACTGCTTTCGCTTTTTGCAGCACATCAAACAGGCCACACTCGTTACGGGTGTGGCCTGTTCCTTTGTGCCTCAACGTTATGTTCTCAACAACAATGCTGTTTATTCCCTTAACAAAACCGGCTCAGCCATAAATTATTTTTATCGTTAAAAAGATGAATAAAGCGCTACGACTGGCGCGCTGTCTGGAAAACAGCTTTGACAAAAGATGTTGCTTTTTTGTAAACGCATTAACAAGTGCAGCAAATCCTGCTATGCTGGCCGACGCGAAACCGGACACCTTACCCTACATAAGCATCCTACAGATCGCCGTGAAAAAAGGTGGCCGGAAAGCCATATACAATGAGAGCGAGGAGAACGTCGTGCTAGATGAATACCGTAAGCACGTTGCCGAGCGTGCTGCCCAGGGAATTGTTGCTAAACCTTTAGATGCATCCCAAATGGCCGCGCTGGTTGAACTGCTGAAGAACCCTCCTGCGGGTGAAGAAGAATTCCTGTCCGATCTGTTAATTAATCGCGTGCCGCCGGGTGTTGATGAAGCGGCCTATGTCAAAGCCGGTTTCCTGGCTGCTATCGCCAAAGGCGAAACGACTTCTCCTCTGGTAACACCTGAAAAAGCGATCGAACTGCTGGGTACCATGCAGGGCGGCTATAACATTCATCCGCTGATTGACGCGCTGGATAATGAGAAGCTGGCGCCCATCGCGGCAAAAGCGCTCGCCAATACGCTGCTGATGTTCGATAACTTCTACGATGTGGAAGAGAAAGCCAAAGCGGGTAATCCGCATGCTCAGCAGGTTATGCAGTCATGGGCAAACGCCGAGTGGTATCTGAACCGTCCGGCGCTGGCTGAAAAAATTACCGTCACCGTATTCAAAGTAACTGGCGAAACCAATACCGACGATCTCTCTCCGGCGCCGGATGCATGGTCACGTCCTGATATTCCGTTGCACGCGCTGGCAATGCTGAAAAACGCCCGCGAAGGCATCGAGCCGGACGAACCGGGCAACGTAGGTCCGATCAAGCAGATTGAAGCGCTGCAGGCGAAAGGCTTTCCGCTGGCCTATGTCGGTGATGTAGTCGGTACCGGTTCTTCCCGTAAATCCGCTACCAACTCGGTGCTGTGGTTTATGGGCGACGACATCCCTTACGTGCCGAACAAAAAAGGCGGCGGCGTTGTCCTGGGCGGTAAAATCGCACCGATTTTCTTTAACACCATGGAAGATGCCGGCGCGCTGCCGATCGAAGTGGACGTTAATAACCTGAATATGGGCGACGTGATCGACATTTACCCCTACAAGGGTGAAGTGCGTCACCACGAAACCAACGAGCTACTGGCTGAGTTCGCGCTGAAAACCGACGTGCTGCTGGATGAAGTTCGCGCCGGTGGCCGTATTCCGCTGATCATCGGTCGCGGCCTGACCACCAGAGCGCGTGAGTCGCTTGGTCTGCCGCACAGCGATGTGTTCCGCCAGGCGAAAGATGTGGCGCAGAGCACGCGCGGCTTCTCACTGGCGCAGAAAATGGTGGGTCGCGCCTGTGGCGTGGACGGCATTCGTCCGGGTCAGTACTGCGAACCGAAGATGACCTCAGTGGGTTCTCAGGATACCACCGGGCCGATGACGCGTGATGAGCTGAAAGATCTCGCCTGCCTCGGCTTCTCCGCCGATCTGGTGATGCAATCTTTCTGTCATACCGCCGCCTATCCGAAGCCGGTTGACGTGCAGACACACCATACGCTGCCAGACTTTATTATGAACCGTGGCGGCGTGTCGCTGCGTCCGGGCGACGGCATTATCCACAGCTGGCTGAACCGTATGCTGCTGCCGGATACCGTGGGCACCGGCGGTGACTCGCATACCCGCTTCCCGATCGGCATCTCTTTCCCGGCGGGCTCCGGCCTGGTGGCCTTCGCTGCCGCAACCGGCGTTATGCCGCTGGATATGCCGGAATCGGTGCTGGTGCGCTTTAAAGGCAAAATGCAGCCGGGCATCACCCTGCGCGATCTGGTGCACGCGATCCCGCTGTACGCCATTAAGCAGGGTCTGCTGACCGTTGAGAAGAAAGGCAAGAAGAACATCTTCTCTGGCCGCATTCTGGAAATTGAAGGTCTGCCGGATCTGAAAGTAGAGCAGGCGTTTGAGTTGTCTGATGCGTCCGCTGAGCGTTCTGCTGCCGGTTGTACCATCAAGCTGGATAAAGAGCCGATCATTGAGTATCTGAACTCCAATATCGTTCTGCTGAAATGGATGATTGCGGAAGGCTACGGCGATCGTCGTACGCTGGAGCGTCGTATTCAGGGCATGGAGAAATGGCTGGCCGATCCGCAACTGATGGAAGCCGATGCTGATGCGGAGTACGCAGCGGTTATCGAAATCGATCTGGCGGAAATTCAGGAGCCGATTCTGTGTGCGCCGAACGATCCGGACGATGCGCGTTTGCTGTCTGAAGTGCAGAACGAGAAGATCGACGAGGTCTTTATCGGATCCTGTATGACCAACATCGGCCACTTCCGCGCGGCAGGTAAGCTGCTGGATAGCCATAAAGGCCAGTTGCCGACCCGCCTGTGGGTCGCACCGCCGACCAAAATGGATGCGGCGCAGCTAACCGAAGAGGGCTACTACAGCGTGTTCGGTAAGAGCGGCGCGCGTATTGAGATCCCGGGTTGCTCGCTCTGCATGGGTAACCAGGCGCGTGTAGCCGATGGCGCAACGGTGGTATCTACCTCAACGCGTAACTTCCCGAACCGTCTGGGTACCGGCGCGAACGTCTATCTGGCTTCTGCCGAGCTGGCGGCCGTTTCTTCGCTGCTGGGCCGTTTGCCAACGCCAGACGAGTATCAACAGTTTATGGCTCAGGTTGATAAAACTGCGGTGGATACCTATCGCTATCTGAACTTTGACCAGTTGAATCAGTACACGGACAAAGCGAAAGATGTGATTTTCCAGACGGCGGTCTGAGAGACATAACAGCATGACAAAAGGGCGGAATTTTCCGCCCTTTTTTACGCCTGTAAAAAGTTAGCGTCACTCTCCGGTATGTTATCCCTCTTTTACCGCTCGCTTTTCTCGCTAAAGCGCCGTGTCAGGCGCTGCTTTTCACACGTCAGGCTGCGATAATGCACGCAACCGAGTGAATTGAAGCGCAGCAGCATGCGCTAAGGGCAGCAAGATGGAATATGAATTTTTACGCGACGTCACCAATCAGGTCAAAGTGCGCATGAGCATGGGCCATGAGGCGGTCGGGCACTGGTTCAATGAAGAAGTAAAAGGCAATATGGCGCTGCTTGATGAAGTAGAAGCAGCGGCAGCGCAGGTCAAAGGCAGCGAAAGAGAGTGGTTGCATCAGGGTCATGAGTATCAGCTTTCGCTGAATGGCGAAGAGGTAATGATCCGCGCCAACCAGCTCGCCTTTGATACCGATGAGCTGGAAGAGGGCATGAGCTATTACGATGAGGAAAGTCTCTCGTTTTGCGGCATTGAAGATTTTCTGGCGGTGATTGCGGCCTATCGCGCCTTTATGCAGGGGCGTTGAGATGGCGGGGCAGCGGCGACTGCCCCGCTGATTAACTGAGCGATGCGCCGCCGCAGATCACCAGTTCCTGTCCGGTAATCGCCGCAGCGGCGGGAGAGAGCAAAAAGCTGACCAGCGCGGCGACCTCATCAGGTTGAATATAACGCCCGATCGGTGGCAGCTTTGGCGGCGAACTGGCGCGTCCGGGCTGACTCAGCATCGGCGTGGCCGTTGCGCCAGGCGCTACCACATTCGCGGTAATGCCGCGTGGGGCCAGCTCAGCCGCCCAGCTGCGCACCATCCCTGTCATCGCCGCTTTGGTGCTGACGTACTGACTGCGGCCCGCCGCGCCGCGTGAGGTACGGCTGCCGATCAGAATAATGCGTCCGTCAGCGGGCAAAATATCCACCAGCGCATTCGCTATACTTTCTGCCACCAGCACATGCAAATACCACAGCCGCTGGCTGATCTCCTCGTTCAGCGCGCCCAGCTCTGCCGCCTGCATCATGCCAGCGGCGTGGATAAAGGCATCGACCGGCGGCAGTTCGCTCAACACGTTCGCCAGTGCCGTGCGATCGCACAGATCGACGGCGATCGAGCGAAGAGCCGGATGCTCACTGCCTTTTGCTGAACGGCTCAGCCCACTGACCTGCCAGCCCTCCTGCAGTAGCCGTTCAACAATAGCGCGCCCAATGCCAGAGCTGGCACCGGTTACCAACGCGTGACGGCTCATGGTTTTCCTCGCAGCAGTTCAGGAGAAACCTTGAATACCGCTTTGCGTACCCGCGCAGGTTTATCAACCGCGCACAGCGCCTGATGCGCTTCGCCAGGCGCAAAGATAGCGAAATCACCCGGCTGCAAATAAAGCTGCTGACGCAGCTGCGCATGTTTCACAATAAACAGATCGGGCTTACGCTCCTCTGCCACTATCTGGCGGGCGTCCGCCACGTCATAACGAATAATCTCTTCGCCTGCCAACAGGACCTGAATATCCAGCCATTGTCGGTGGTACTCGGTATGCCGCAGCCCGAGTGGGGCGGTTTCGCTGTCGCTGATAGTGCAAAACCAGCCAGCGCCCTCCGGCTGCCAGCGGCCGTCGGGCATCGCCTGCAGCGCCGTTAAAGCGCATTCCGGGCGCGCCAACAGCGCGTAAAGCGTGTCGGGCAGCGTCGCCAGCGGCAGCGCCTGCAAATTGCCTGCAATCATCCTTTCCTCCTTATCCCACAGCGGTTAACACGTGACCCAGCTTTCATCCACGCACACATATTTAATCGCCTGACGATGCCAGGTATAGGCAATATGCAGCAGGCCGTCCGGTCCCTGTTTAATGCTGGGGTAAGAAAGCTCCCGGTTCAGCTTCTGTTGCGAATTATTGGTCATGCAGTAGCCGTCGCCTTCCTCCAGATTACGCTGCCACGGCCAGCTTCTACCGCCGTCTTTGGAGATCGCCAGCGTCATCGGCGCACGCGGCGCGCCCCAGAATGCGCTACGGCCTGCAGGCATTATGGGCTGGGCGACAATATCGTCTTCATCATCTTCAATCTCATCATAAAGTGAGGCGCGCCGCTCGCTGGCGCCTGCGGCGCTCATCTTGTTAAACACCAGCGCTAAATCGCCGTTTGCCAGCGTTGTCACCTGAATAGAGGAATTATTATTAGGCAATTCCGTTGGCTGCGGCGCACTCCAGCTTTGGCCACCGTCGTAAGAGCGACTCTGCCAGATAAAATCCGCCCAGCGGCTGCGGAAGAGCGCCAGCAGCGAACCATCCTTCAGCAGTGTGATATTCATATGCACGCAGCCGGTACTGTCAGGCACCGGCACATCCTGCCAGCTCTGGCCGTTATCGCGTGAGATTTTCACCGCGCTGATATCGTTGTTGCCCACCCATTTTTCACCCGGCTCGGTCTGACAGTAGAACACCGGCAGCAGCCAGTCGCCGTTAGGCATCACGACCATCGGCTGGCGTATAAAGGTGCCAGGCTTATCCAGCAAGGTGTTAATCTCGCCCCAGCTATTGCCCATATCGTGTGACTGGCGATAACGCACTATCGCCGTATCCTGATTACCCGACTTCTGCGCGGTCCACAGCAGCCACAGCACCTTATCCGGGGCCAGAAACAGCACCGGGTTTTGCTCCGAGCGGTTGGTGTCTTCCGAGAGCCGCTGCGGCGTCGACCATTGACGGCTGCCGTGATTCAGTCGCGAGCAGTAAATGGAAATATCAGCGATGCCTTCCTGCGTTCCGCCAAACCAGACGCAAAGCAGATCGCCATTCGGCAGCGGCAGTAAATTGGCTGCATGGTTTTGTGGACAGGGCGACGGCAACATTGCCGTCATACGCCCCGGATCGCCGTCCACGATTTCGGTTATGCTTTTTGTCGGCAGGTTAAGGGTTGCTTGCGTCATTTCAGGCTCCACTCTTTTGCATATTGGTTTTAGTTACCGGACGTTTTTGCGGGATCAGATGATCCAGCACCATAATCACCGCCGGGGTAATCAGGGCGATATACATGTTGTTGATGCCGAACGGATCGCCCAGCAGATACCAGACGGAAGTCATTACGCAGGCGCCGATCAGCCCGGCATTCGCGCCGCGCGTGCTTTTAAAGAAGGGCAGGTAGAAGGCCATCATTGCCACAACCGAGATCGACAGGCGAATGGCGCGGGTAAAGAACGAGAGCTTAAGCACCTCCGGCACGAACAGCACAAATATCAGCGGCAGAAAGCCAATCGCCAGTGACAGCCAGCGCGTCATTTTAAACTCGCGCTCCGGCGTAGGATTGCGCATCGGCACATAGAAGTCTTTGACAATCAGCGAGGCGATAGCCAGCGCTACAGTGCTGACGCTAACGAAAATTGAGGCAACCAGTGATGTTGTTACCAGGCCAGCCAGCCAGGGATTCATATCCTGTAAAAACACGGGCAGGGCGTACAGGCTGTTGATGTTGGGATGCAGAAATTTCGCTGCGACGCCGATAATCGCAATGGCGATAGCAATCGGCAGGCAGAACAGGAACGCAATCCAGGTTGCGCGCTTAGCCGAGGCGGCATCTTTGGTGGAAGAGATCGCCTGGATAACAAACTGAGTGCAGAAAATAGAGCCAATCGTGCCGATCAACCAGGCCACAATCGTACTGGCACCGATGTGGCCATCCCAGGTCCAGTAAAAGTCCGGCATTTGCTGCACCATTGGCGTAATACCGCCGCTCATATGCAGCGCTACGCCCAGAATTACCAAAATGCCAAAATACTTTATGCCGCTGTGCAGCAATGTAACCCAGGCCATGCCTTTCATTCCGCCAAAGGCGAAATAGAAGGTGCTGACAATGGCGGTAATAAAGGCGGCTATCGGCAGGTTAACTTTGAGTACGGTTGAAATAGCCGCTGCGCCGCTGACGTAGTTACCCACATTCACCAGTAGCAGGGCATAAATCATAATGATGGAGATGATATTTTTCGTGGAGGTGCCGTACTTTTCCGCGATCGCGCCGGAAATGGTAATTTTGCCGGTGTTATAGATCCGTTTTACCAGCAGCAGACCGAACAGCGGAAAACCTATCGCCGCGCCAATGACCGACCATGACGCGGCGAAGCCATTTTCAAAGGCAGCCTGTGCGGTGCCAATAGTGGACTTCGCGCCAATGTATTCCGACATCAGCATGACGCCAACGATAAATGCCGGCATCGCGCGCGATCCTTCCATAAAGTCCCCGCTGCTTTTACTCCGCAGCCGCCAGGTCATCCAGGTTGTAAATAAAATATACGCGACCACGATCCCGATAATGATCAGCGTATCCATAGCGGTAAATTCTTTCATTATGGCCTCTCTCAGACGTAATGAGCCCCGGGACCGGGTAGTCCCTTTATTCACGTAATCATGTGGATAGGTTGTTTTAGTTATTGCAGGTATTGATTCACGATCTGACGAATCTGCTGTTCTTCTGCCACGCTGAACTGCACGGCATAGCGACTTTCACCGACGTCATGGCCCATAAGCGCCAGCGCTTTTTTCACTGCAGCGGGTGAAAAGGCAACGTTGTATAAATCGGTGCGCAGGCCGGTAACGTTTTCCTGCGCCCGTTGTGACGCGGCGAGATCGCCTGCCTGAAAAGTGCGCCAGATGGCGTTGATTTCCCGCGGCGCAACATTGGCGAGGCCGGAGATACAGGCGGTGCAACCTTCAACAAAGCCACGATGGATCAGCGAATCGGGGCCGTTCAGGACGGAAAAATTTTCCTGCCCCTGTGCTGTCTCAAGGAAACCTTTCAGGCTCTCATAACTGCCAGCGCTGTCTTTAATGCCGATAATATTGGGATGCGCGGCCAGAATGCGCACCGTTTCCGGCAGCAGCGTATTGCCGGTGCGCGCCGGAATGTTGTACAAAAACAGCGGCACTTTCAGCGCGTCTGCTACCGTACGGTAGTGCCAGATCAGCTCCTGCTGTTTGAGTGGTACAAACCAGGGCGTAATGACCGACACGGCGTCAACGCCAAGCTGCGCCACCTGTTTCCCCAGGCGAATCGTTTCCCGTGTGGAGATCTCCCCGATATGTGCCACAACCGGCGCCCGACCAGCTGTCTCATCAACGCAGGTTTCGATAACCGCCAGCTTTTCCTGTTCATTCAGTACAAAAAATTCGCCGTTGGTGCCGCCACAAAAGATGCCGTTGCCTGCCTGCAACTGACGTTGCACCTGCTCACGCTGTGCCGCTGGTTTAAACGCACCTTCGGCATCAAAGGTGGTTACAATCGCAGTCAGCACGCCTTCAATTTTCTGTTTCATTGTTACCTCGTTATTCAGGCTGATTGGGCCGGGAACAGCGTCAGATAGATATTTCGCACCATACTGGCGCTGACCGGCGTGGGCACATTTTTAATCAAACGCTGCACGTCCAGCGCCGACTCCACCAGCTGTGGCAGCTGGTCGGCATTGATTCCCAGTTCATCAAGGCTGGCGGGAAGCTTCAGACGGCGCACCAGCGCGGCAAAATAGTCCACCAGCGCATGGGATTTTTCTTCATCGTTCAGGGAGCGATCGGCGTTGGGCAACAGGTCATACGCCTGAGCAAATTTAGTCACCGCCGCCGGACGGACAGCGCGCATACAGGGTGCAAGCAGAATGGCGTTAGCAACGCCGTGCGGCAGGTGATATTTACCGCCCAGGGGATAGGAAAGCGCGTGAACCAGATGGGTGCCGGCATGAGCGATAGCCGCGCCGCCGTAATAAGAGGCCCATAGCATATCCAGACGCGCCTGCAGGTTGTGCGGTTCTGCCACGCTGGTTTCCAGGCTGGCAAACAGTTTCTTCAGGCCAATCAGCGCATAGTTATCGCTAACTGGATTGGCGACGGTGGCAGTAAAGCATTCGATCAGGTGGCAAAGCGCATCGATACCGGTAGAAGAGGCGATATGCGGCGGCATGCTGGTGGTCAGTTCCGGTGCCAGCGCCACATAATCAGGCAGCATCACCGGCGAAATAATGCCGACCTTGGTCTCCTGTTCCGGGATTGCCAGAATTGCATTAGGCGTCGCTTCCGAGCCGGTTCCGGCCGTGGTTGGGATTAACAGAGAAGGCAGGCGTGCCGTGGGTTTCTCACCCGCCAGCAGCTGATCAAGCGTAGGCGCGCCCGACAAGCACAGTACCGATAACAGCTTAGCGACATCCAGCACGCTGCCACCACCAATGCCAATTACCGTCTCAACTTTACAACCTTCCAGGCTTTTCAGCTGTGCTGCAACGTCATGCTGGCTGGGTTCTGGCGGCACACTATCCAGAATAGTCAGCGATTCTGCCTGATAACGCAGCTTTTCAATCATCGCGGCAACGGCTGGAATGGCGATGATATTTTTATCAGTGACCAGCAGCAGGCTGCGTCGGATTTCTGGCAGATAGCTGATGTCATTTAGCGCCTGAAAGCCGCTGATAAGGGTGCTATTGATGTTCATAAGGTCTGCCTTTTCTCCCCATAAAGCTGAACGATGATTTAGTTTGTTCAAAAACGATTGTTGTCGGTCAATTTTATAGGGGAAATCGCATGTGATTAATTTGAGATTGCTCACATTTAATCAATCATGATTGAATATAATCATTAACAGGTTGGGTAGTTTCTTTTGTAAGCGGCGTACAACGCTTAAACAGGACGGGGAG
This sequence comes from Pantoea sp. FN0307, assembly GCF_050113815.1. Taxonomy (NCBI): domain Bacteria; kingdom Pseudomonadati; phylum Pseudomonadota; class Gammaproteobacteria; order Enterobacterales; family Erwiniaceae; genus Pantoea; species Pantoea sp. FN0307. The sequence continues at coordinate 186,399 of NZ_JBNJSO010000005.1, forward strand.
CGAAGCGTGATGCAGCCAGTAAGGGGAATGTATGAAATTAATCGTCATCGCTGATGATTTTACCGGCGCTAATGATACCGGGGTTCAGCTGGCGAAGAAGGGCGCACGTACTGAGGTAATGCTCTTTGCCCGGCAGTCGCCGTCACGCCGCGCCGATGTGCTGGTGATCAATACTGACAGCCGCGCGCTTGGGGCTTCTGACGCGGCGGATGCAGTAACGCAGGCGCTGGCCCGCTGGCGTCAGCAGGATTTGCTGATCTACAAAAAAATCGACTCCACCTTTCGCGGCAATCCCGGAGCGGAAATTGAAGCCGCATTGCACGCCAGCGGTAAAGGTCTGGCGCTGATCGCAGCGGCGATCCCTGGCGCAGGCCGCACCACCCTTAACGGCGAGTGCCTGGTGCATCAGGTGCCGCTGGCGCAGACCGAGTTTGCCAGCGATCCGCGCACGCCGATTAGCTCGTCACGCATCAAAACCCTTTTGCAGCAGCAAAGCGAGCTAAAGGTGATTGACGTTGCGTTGCCTGCGGTGCGCAGCGGTGAACTGGCTGCGCTGCTGCGGCAGTATCAACATCAGGCACCGGTGATGGTCGTGGTGGATGCGCTAACCGAACAGGATCTGGCGCTGATTGCCGAAGCGGCCCTTTCGCTGCCCGAAACACCGTTGCTGGTAGGTGCGGCAGGGCTGGCGGCGGCGTTGCCAGCCAGCGCCTGTATTACAAAACGCCAGGCGCTGCCGGTGCTGGTGATTGCCGGGTCAATGAGTGAAGCCACGCGTCGTCAGGTGGCGTTGGCTATCAATCAACAGCGCGCGCAGGTAGTAGATATCGACGCAGCGCAGTTGCTTATGCACGACGTTCCCGATTTTAGCGGGCTGGTACAGCAGGCGAGCGCGCTACTTGCAACTGGTCAGCACACGATTTTACGTACCAGCCGCAGCGCGGCGGATCGACAACAAATTGATGCGCTATGCCAGCAGCTTCACTGCAGTCGCGCGTTATTAGGCGAGCGTCTCAGCCAGCGGCTGGGTGAGCTGACGCTGGCAATTATCGACAGGACGCGTATCGGCGGGCTGTTTCTGACGGGCGGGGATATTGCCATTGCGGTTGCTCATGCGCTGGGCGCGGAAGGCTATCGCATCCATCAGGAGGTTGCGCCCTGCGTTCCATGCGGCTGTTTTATCAACAGCGAGCTTGATGATTTGCCGGTAATTACCAAAGCCGGCGGTTTCGGTTCTGAGAGTGTGCTTTGTGACGCGCTCTCGTTTATTGAGGAGATGTACAGTGACCACTAAAACCATTGCGGTAACCATGGGCGATCCTGCTGGTATCGGCCCGGAGATTATTGTTAAAGCGCTTGCGGAAGGGGAGTTAAACGGCGCGCCAGCCGTGGTGGTAGGTTGTCTGGAGACGTTAAGGCGCGTAATGGCGCAGGGCAAACTCCCGCAAATGGAACTGAAAGAGATCACTTCAGTCGCGCAGGCGCACTTCACGCCCGGCACCATTAACGTGCTGGATGAACCGCTGGCCGATCCGCAGGCGCTGGTGCCCGGTAAGGTTCAGGCGCTGGCGGGCGACCTGGCGTACCGCTGCGTGAAGCGCGCAACGGCGCTGGCGCTGGCGGGAGAGGTGCATGCTATCGCCACCGCGCCGTTAAATAAAGAGGCGTTGCATTCGGCTGGTCACCTCTATCCTGGCCATACCGAACTGCTGGCGCAGCTGACCCAAAGTAAAGATTACGCCATGGTGCTCTATACTGACCGACTAAAAGTGATCCACGTTACCACTCATATCGCGCTGCGCAAATTTCTTGATACGCTGAATCAGCCACGCGTGGAAACGGTGATTGGTATGGCCGATACGTTTTTGCGCCGCGTCGGCTATACGCATCCGCGCATCGCTGTAGCTGGGGTGAATCCGCACGCCGGCGAAAATGGCCTGTTTGGCGATGAAGAGATCAACATTGTTGGTCCGGCGATTCAGGCGATGAAAGAGAGGGGCATTGATGCCCGCGGTCCTTGTCCGCCGGATACGGTTTATCTTCAGTGCTATGAAGGACAGTACGATATGGTGGTGGCGATGTATCACGATCAGGGCCATATTCCGCTTAAGCTGTTGGGCTTCTACGACGGGGTAAATATCACCGCTGGCCTGCCATTTATCCGCACCTCAGCGGACCACGGCACCGCATTTGATATTGCCTGGACAGGTAAAGCGAAGTCTGAGAGCATGGCCATCTCGATTCAACTTGCGATGCAACTTGCATAGGGAAAGATGAAAGGACAAAGTCGCCTCGACCAGATTATGGATTATCTGAAAGCACATAATCTGGTTACCGTTGATCAACTGGTAACGGCCATTTCCGCCTCGCCCGCCACTATCCGCCGCGATCTGATTAAGCTGGATCGGGAGGGCGTTATTAGCAGGACGCACGGCGGCGTGACGTTAAACCGTTTTATTCCTGAGCAGCCCACCACGTCAGAAAAAAGCCAGCGCCATCTGGCAGAGAAACAGGCGATTGCACGCGCCGCCGCCGCGCGCGTAAAAGCGGGCGATGCGGTGGTGCTGGATGCGGGCACCACTATGCTGGAGCTGGCGCGGCAGCTCACGCACCTGCCGCTGCGGGTCATTACCGCCGATCTGCATATTGCGCTGTTTCTTTCGGGATTCCGACAAATTGAAGTGACGATTATCGGCGGGCGCATTGATGATTCCAGTCAGTCATGCATTGGTGAACACGGACGCCGCCTGTTGCGCACGCTTCATCCCGATATTGCTTTTGTCAGCTGCAACTCCTGGAGCCTGGAGAAAGGTATTACCACGCCTACGGAGGATAAGGCCGGGCTGAAGCAGGATCTGCTGCTTAATGCACGTCAGCGGATATTACTGGCGGACAGCAGTAAATATGGTTCATGGTCACTGTTTTGCGTAACGCCGTTACAGGCGCTGACGGAGGTCATTACCGACGGCAGGCTAAGTGAAGAGGCGCAGGCACAGCTTAACGCAGAAGATTTTGCCTTAACGCTGGTGGATACGCAGGCCAAGTAAACGAAACGGGGCGGAAGATCCGCCCCGGTAAAGCAGGGGCTTTACTGCGTTTTCAGGCCGAGAGAGGGAATATTACGGCCATAGTAGATTTCACGCATTTCCTTCCACAACAGATCGGTAATCCGCTTGTGTTCCTGCGGACTCAGGTCTTCCGGTCTGGTGTTGAACAGGTAATGTTTGAGATCGAATTCTTTCAGCAACATCTTGGTGTGAAAGATGTTTTCCTGATAAACATTCACATCGACCATATCATACATCGCCTTCATATCATCCGACATAAAGTTCTGTACAGAGTTGATCTCATGATCGATAAAGTGCTTCACGCCGTTAACGTCACGGGTAAAACCGCGTACGCGATAATCAACGGTAACGATGTCCGATTCCAGCTGATGGATAAGGTAATTCAGCGCCTTCAGCGGGGAAATAACGCCGCAGGTAGAGACTTCAATATCAGCACGGAACGTACATAATCCGCCTTCGGGATGGCTCTCCGGATAGGTGTGAACGCAAATATGACTTTTATCCAGGTGAGCGACTACCGAACCAGGCAGCGGGCCGGGATGCTCCGAATTATCAATATCTTTCGGATCGATCGGCTCTTCGCTAACCAGAATAGTGACGCTGGCACCTTGCGGTTCATAATCCTGACGCGCGATATTCAGCACGTTAGCGCCGATAATCGAGCAGGTTTCGGTCAGGATTTCAGTCAGACGGTTAGCGTTGTACTGCTCATCGATATAAGCAATATAGCCATCGCGTTCGGCCTCACTGTTCGCATAGCAAATGTCGTAGATACAAAAACTCAGGCTTTTCGTCAGGTTGTTGAAGCCATGTAGTTTCAGCTTTTGCAATTTAGTTCACCTCCTTATAAATGCCCGGTCGGTGCCGACAGTGCATTCAACAGATATTGCGGCAGAGCAAAACTGCCCGTATGGATTGCCGGATTATAGTAACGGCAGTTCAGGCCTGCTGACGCAAAGCGCGCCTGCAGCGTGGCGGTATCAAGCTGACGCAGTGCCGGGTTATCGCTCGCCCAGGCAAAGGTCATAATGCCGCCGTAATAGGTTGGGATCGCCGCCTGATAAAAACTGACATCGCTGAAGTAGTGGCCCAGTTTACGATGGCTGGTCACGGCTTCATCCTGTTGCAGAAAGCTAACGCCATTCTGCGCGACAAAGATGCCATTTTCATTAAGGCAACGTTTACAACCCTGATAAAACTCAGAGGTAAACAGGCTTTCACCCGGACCGACCGGATCGGTACAGTCTGAGATGATCACATCGAACTTTTCGCTGGTTTGCGTAACGAAGTTCACCCCATCGTCGATCACCAGACGGAAGCGCGGATCGTCATAAGCGCCAGCGCTATGGTTGGGCAGATACTGACGGCAAAACTCGACCACGCCCGCGTCGATTTCCACCATCGTAATCTGTTGCAGTCCGGCGTGACGACTGACTTCACGCAGCATACCGCCATCGCCGCCGCCGATAATCAACACCTTTTTGGCGTTGCCGTGGGCCAGCAGCGGAACGTGCGTTAACATTTCGTGATAGATGAATTCATCGCGCTCGGTGGTTTGCACTACGCCATCCAGCGCCATGACGCGACCGAAAGCCGCATTTTCGAAGATGATCAGATCCTGGTGCTCGGTCTTTTCACGATAGAGAACCTTGTCTACCGTGAAATATTGACCAAAGCCGGCATGAAGCGTTTCATACCAAATTTCATTTTGGGCCATGGTGGGGCTCTCCTCAGAATAGCCATGAAAATTGGGCGGCACATCATAGCTAACTCTGCATGGGGTTGCACGGTCAAATTAGCAGCAGGAGAGCACAGAGCAGCAAATTACTTAACGTAAGCCAGCAGGCTGAGCGAGTCGCGTGCTAACGCTTTACATTTCTTATCGTTAGAGACAGCAATGCCGCTCAGATCGCGATAGCTCTCTTCTCCCAGTAATTTCATGTTGTAGCTGCCATAGTTGGTAAGATCCCAACGGTTCTGCTGGGCAAAGAAAACCAACGCCTTGCGGATTTGCGCATCGGGCAGATCCTGATAGCCGCAATCATTTTTTAGATAGACAAATACCGCGGTCAGATCGGCCAGATCTTCCGCTTCTGATTCGCTAAGCGCAAAGCTGGTGGATGAGAAGCCAAGAAGCCCCGACAGCAACAGGACTTTGATGCCCTTCGTCATAATCATTCTCTAAAAATTGCAATCATCTGACGTTAGCACAGTTATGCACCGTCTTCAGGCCATTTTTACGCTTTGTTGCCGTTTGTGCTAAAAATCGCCAATTCAGTCTGGCAGGCGCCATTTCTTCACGCCGGAAACACAGTAATTGAGCCATGTCTGATAGTCATCACCTCATTTTGCGGGAAGTCTCAGAGTCTGCAGGCAGATGAGTTGAACAAAAGCCGGTCGAATTGAAGGCGATTACTTTTATGATGCAGGCCGCACAGGAACCCTTCCTCTGATGCCACCCGATATAAAAAGAGTAATAAATCTGCCCCTTTCAAAGATGAAGCCTGATATGCGTATTAAACAAGCCATAACCCTATTGATGTAGCTATCTTAGGTTCATTTGCTTGTTAGCTTGACTTTGCCGTTAGGGCAAGGTTTAGGATAACGCCCTCAATATGATAAAGGACGCCATCATGCAACGCCGAGACTTTCTTAAACTGACCGCAGCGCTGAGTGCCGCAGGCCTGTTTCCCTTCTGGCAGGGGCGTGCGCTGGCCGCTGGTCGCCCGGCGCTACCGATCCCCGATCTGCTGAAGCCCGATATTCACGGTGCGGTGCGCCTGATTGCTCAGTCCGGCACCAGCCACTGGCACGGAAAAGCGGTCAATACCTGGGGCTATAACGGCGCGCTGCTGGGTCCGGCGATTGAGATGACGCGTGGTAAGACGCTGAAAGTGCTGATGGAAAACCGCCTGTCGCAGGCGACCACGGTACACTGGCACGGGCTGGAGGTGCCGGGGGATGTGGATGGCGGCCCGCAGGCCACGATCGCGCCCGGCGGTCAACGCACGGTTTCCATTACGCCCGACCAGCCAGCGGCAACCTGCTGGTTTCATCCGCATCAGCATGGAAAGACCGGCTATCAGGTAGCGCAGGGGCTGGCCGGGCTGGTAGTGCTGCGTGATGAGGAATCAGAAAAGCTGCTGCTGCCGAAGCAGTGGGGCGTGGATGACATCCCGCTGATTTTACAGGACAAGCAGCTAACGGCAGAGGGTACCGGCATTGATTATCAGCTGGACGTTATGCATGCCGCAGTGGGCTGGTTTGGCAATCTGATGCTGACCAACGGCGTGCCTTATCCGCAGCAAGCGGTGCCGCGTGGCTGGCTGCGTCTGCGTCTGCTGAACGGTTGCAACGCTCGCTCACTTAACCTGACGGCCAGCGACAAGCGCGCGCTGTACGTTATCGCCAGCGATGGTGGCCTGCTGGCAGAGCCGGTGCAGGTAGAAACACTAATGCTACTGCCGGGCGAACGTTTTGAAGTGCTGGTGGATACCAGCGATGGCAAAGCCTTTGATTTGGTAACGCTGCCGGTTAATCAGATGGGCATGACGCTGGCGCCGTTTGATGCGCCGCTGCCGCTGCTGCATATTTTGCCGTTGCGGGTAATGGCCAGCGGCTCGCTGCCGGATACGTTGGCTAATTTGCCGCCGTTACCTGCCAGCGATAACCTTCCGGGCCGTTGGTTACAGCTGATGATGGATCCTCAACTGGATCGGCTGGGGATGCAGGCGCTGCAACAGCGTTACGGCAAACAGGCAATGGCGGGCCATGAGAGTACAGGGCATGCTATGGCGCAACATACGGATTCAGCCGGTCACGATCATCAGGCAATGACGCATCAGAACCACAGTCATGCGATAGAGAATATGCCGCCGCAAACCGCTTCCGGCTATGATTTCCATAACGGTAATAAGATCAACGGCCAGGCCTTTGATATGAACAAGCCACTGTTTGCCGTGAAGCAGGGCCAGCTGGAGAAGTGGACCATTTCCGGCGAAGGCGATGCGATGCTGCATCCTTTTCATATCCACGGCACGCAGTTCCGTATTCTTTCAGAAAACGGCAAGCCGCCTGCGCCGCACCGGCAGGGATGGAAGGATACGGTGCATGTGGAAGGCTGGCGTAGCGAAGTGCTGGTGCGTTTTAATCATAAGGCCAGCGCTCAGCAGGCGTATATGGCGCACTGTCATCTGCTGGAACATGAAGATACCGGCATGATGCTGGGCTTTACCGTCGAATAACCCCATATCTTTTGCCAATGCCCGATTATGGTGAACGCGATCGGGCGTTAATGGTTTAATTTTTCATTTGCGGCAGATAAATAGCGGTATCGTTAATTAAAAAATTTTCTTAGCAAAATAGATTTATACGGAAATTAATTAAAGGAGTAATTATGACACGTAAAAAGTCTTCGCTTATTTTTTCTATTAGTTATCTGTCTACTATTTATATTGTTACGCATAGCTCTTTGAGAGTAAGCGCGCCTTGCCAACAGCTTACGGATATCCTGGCAGCACTGTTGATATTCCTGGGAGTAAATAAATCCTGTTATTTGCTAACAGCTTTTTATCATTGGTATAAAGGGACGGATGAAAAAACTAAAACATAACTATTTCACGCGGCGTTATTCATTGTGCTTTTAAAAACCATCCCTTTATAAAAGGGCCACCTTTTTCAGACAGCCCTTTAACTTTTCTTATCATACTGCGGGATTATGCCTGCTCCAGCGCCAGGCGGAGATCTTCAATGAGATCGTCGCTGTTCTCAATGCCAATCGACAAACGAATGGTCGCTTCGCCAATACCAATCCGCTGCCGTACTTCAGCGGGCACGCCGGAATGGGTGGTGCTGCCCGGATGGCTGGCAAGCGATTCGGTACCGCCGAGGCTTACCGCCAGCTTAAACAGCTGTAGCGCGTTAAGGAAACGGAAAGCGGCGGGCTGACCGCCACGAACATCAAAGGAAAAGGTTGAGCCCGCGCCGCTGCTTTGCGCCTGAAATGTTTTACCCGCCGCAGAGTCGCTATCCAGAAACCTCAGATAGTGCAGCTTTTCCACTTTCTGATGATCGCGTAAGAAACGGGCTACCGCTTCGGCATTACTGTTCGCTTTTTCCATGCGCAGCGACAGCGTTTCCAGCGAGCGGCCCAGCATCCAGCTGGAGTGCGGATCCAGCTGGGTACCAATAGCGCTGCGCAAGGCGCGAACCTGATTCATCAGCGCTTTACTGCCCATCGCCGCGCCGGCGATCAGATCGGAGTGTCCGCCAACATATTTTGTGAGTGAATAGAGCGAAATGTCCGCGCCATGCTCCAGCGGGCGCTGAAACAGCGGGCCAAGCAGCGTATTGTCGCAGGCAATAATCGGTCGGCTTCCCTGCTGTTCGCCAATCTTATCTGCCACGCGGCGAATCAGGGCGATATCCACCAGGCTGTTGGTAGGGTTGGCGGGCGTTTCAATTAAAATAACCGCCACGCGGCCAATCGCCGTTGCCCGGTCGGCTGCCTCCTGTACTTTTTCCTCATCCAGACCATCGCTGAAGCCTACTGCCGCCACGCCAAGCTGATGGAAGGTTTTGCTCAGCAGGGTTTCAGTGCCGCCATACAGCGGCTGTGAATGCAGAATAACGTCGCCAGGCCGCACAAAAGCGAGCAGGGTGGTAGAAATAGCGGACATTCCCGAAGAGAACAGCACGCTGCTTTCAGCCCGCTCATACACCGCCAGCCGATCCTCGACAATCTCGCTGTTAGGATGATTAAAGCGGGAATAGACCAGCCCGCCGGACAGGCCTGCAGGCGGCTCGCGTCGGCCTGAGACATAATCGAAAAAGTCGCGACCATCTTCAGCGCTTTTGAAAACAAAGGTAGAGGTCAAAAACACCGGCGGCTTAACCGCGCCTTCTGATAAGGCAGGATCGTAACCGTAGTTCAGCATTTGCGTTTCCGGCTGTAGCGGGCGGTTACCAATATGGGTTTTTTTAGTCTGAGCAGCGCACATAATCTCTCCTGGCGATGAAGCCGTCTGGCATCATAAATTGAGCTTACGCTATCACAGGCGCTCATTGGCTGATAAATGACTTAACGTTCTAACTTTAAAACCAAAAGCATAATTAAATAACGCGTCTTGGAAGTTTAGCAGTCTGTATATCTGTTTCTCGCCGGGGCAAAGGTTGGCTGCGTTGGGGTATTTGGCGGACAAAATATGATAGACTTTGCTGCTTTCGACAGATGACGAAGCCTGAAGCTATGAAACACACCGTTGAAGTTATGCTCTCCGAAGCGGAGATTCGCAATCGTATCGCTGAACTGGGTCAACAAATCACTGAGCACTACCGTGACAGCGGAAGCGACATGGTGCTGGTAGGCCTGCTGCGCGGCTCCTTTATGTTTATGGCCGATCTGTGCCGTACCATTGAAGTGCCACACGAAGTCGATTTTATGACCGCATCCAGCTACGGCAGCGGCATGTCCAGCAGCCGTGATGTGAAAATTCTGAAAGATCTGGATGAAGACATCCGCGGAAAAGATGTGCTGATCGTGGAAGATATTATCGATTCTGGTAATACACTGAGCAAAGTGCGAGAAATTCTCAGCCTGCGCGAGCCGAAGTCACTGGCCATCTGTACCCTGCTGGATAAGCCTTCGCGCCGTGAAGTAGCGGTGAACGTTGAATATATCGGTTTCTCTATTCCTGACGAATTCGTGGTTGGCTACGGCATTGACTACGCGCAGCGCTATCGTCATCTGCCTTACATCGGCAAAGTAGTCATGCTGGAAGAGTAATACAGGCGATTGTGCTGCCAGAGACAGCACAATCGATTAAAGATAGCGGTTGCCGGAAAGGCTATTATGCTGCCCCTGATTAGCGATGGCTTTCAGGTTGATTCAGCAGGTTAGCAATGCCTTGATGGTAACGCTGTTCAAGCAATTCGCGGTTGGTGGCGGTGACTTCCAGGTCGCGCAGGCAGCCATCATGGATGCCGTAAACCCAGCCGTGAATCGTGACTTTCTGCCCACGTTTCCATGCTGATTGCAGAATAGTTGAATGGCCCAGGTTATAAACCTGCTCCATGACGTTGATTTCACAAAGCTTATCAAAGCGTTTCTCTGGCGGCAGTTCGCCAAGGAACGAGCTATGCTTGTACCACAAATCGCGGATATGCAGCAGCCAGTTGTTGATCAGGCCCAGTTCCGGGTTTTCTACCGCCGCCTGCACGCCGCCGCATCCGTAGTGTCCACAAATGATGATATGTTCCACCTCCAGTACCTCTACCGCATATTGCACCACGGAGAGACAGTTGAGGTCGGTATGGATCACCAGGTTGGCTACATTACGGTGAACAAACAGTTCACCTGGCTCAAGGCCGGTTAAGCGCTCGGCTGGAACGCGGCTGTCAGAACAGCCAATCCACAAAAAGCGTGGCTTTTGCGCCAGGGCAAGACGTTCAAAAAAGCCGGGATCTTCTTCAACCAGTAATTTGGACCATTCGCGGTTGTTGCTGATTAGTGTATCAATATCTTTCATGATGGTTATCGATCTGTAACAAGCAGAAATGCGTTTCCGTACTATAGGACAACATTTGGTAATTTTAAACGGTAAAAACGATTGTTAACAAAACAGGGTAAATAACGCTTCTATGACGTATGCACTGGAACTTGAAAAGCTCACCAAAACCTATCCCGGCGGCGTGCAGGCGCTAAAAGGGATCGATTTGTCGGTTGAGGCGGGCGACTTTTATGCGTTGCTGGGGCCAAACGGCGCCGGTAAATCAACCACCATCGGCATCATCAGTTCACTGGTTAACAAAAGCGGCGGTCGGGTTCGTGTCTTTGGTTACGACCTGGAAAAAGATGTGGTCAACGCCAAGCGTCAGCTGGGGCTGGTGCCGCAGGAGTTTAACTTCAATCCGTTTGAAACCGTTTTTCAGATTGTGGTTAATCAGGCGGGTTACTATGGCGTTGAACGGCGCGAGGCGCAGCAGCGGGCAGAAAAATACCTGACCCAGCTCGACCTGTGGAACAAACGCAACGAGCGCGCGCGTATGCTTTCCGGCGGCATGAAGCGTCGCCTGATGATCGCGCGTGCGCTGATGCATCAGCCCAAGCTGCTGATCCTTGATGAGCCGACCGCTGGCGTCGATATTGAGCTGCGTCGTTCAATGTGGGTATTCCTGAAAGAGCTAAACGCGCAGGGCACCACCATTATCCTCACCACCCACTATCTGGAAGAAGCAGAAATGCTCTGCCGTAATATCGGCATCATTCAGAGCGGTGAACTGGTTGAGAACACCTCAATGAAAGGGCTGCTTTCGAAGCTGAAATCGGAAACCTTTATCCTCGATCTGGCGGCGAAAAGCGCCTTGCCGAAGCTGGAAGGCTTCCAGTACCGCCTGCTGGATACCTCAACGCTGGAAGTTGAGGTCATGCGCGAGCAGGGGTTAAACAGCGTTTTCAGCCAGCTTAGCGCGCAGGGTGTGCAGGTGCTTAGCATGCGTAACAAGGCGAATCGCCTGGAAGAGCTGTTTGTGAGTCTGGTGCAGGGGAAAACGGGAGGTCACGCATGATGCACTTATATTGGGTTGCGCTGAAAAGCATCTGGGCCAAAGAGATTAACCGTTTTGCCCGTATCTGGATCCAGACGCTGGTGCCGCCGGTCATCACCATGACGCTCTACTTTATTATTTTTGGTAATTTGATCGGCTCGCGCATCGGCGATATGCACGGCTTCAGCTATATGCAGTTTATCGTGCCCGGCCTGATTATGATGGCGGTGATCACCAACGCCTACGCAAACGTAGCCTCCTCCTTCTTTAGCGCCAAGTTTCAGCGCAACATTGAAGAGTTGCTGGTGGCACCGGTGCCGACCCATATCGTGATCGCCGGTTACGTTGGCGGCGGCGTGGCGCGCGGCATCTGCGTGGGGATCCTGGTTACGGCGGTCTCGCTCTTTTTTGTGCCGTTCCACGTGCACTCCTGGCTGATGGTGGCGGTTACGCTGCTGCTGACGGCGATTATGTTTTCTCTGGCGGGCCTGCTGAACGCGGTATTTGCCCGTACCTTTGACGACATTAGCCTGATCCCGACCTTTGTTCTGACGCCGCTGACCTATCTGGGCGGGGTGTTTTATTCGCTGACGCTGCTGCCGCCATTCTGGCAGGCGGTTTCGAAGCTGAACCCGGTGGTCTATATGATCAGCGGCTTCCGTTACGGCTTTTTGGGCATTAACGACGTTCCGCTGGTGTTTACGCTTTCGGTACTGATCGCCTTTATCGTGGTGTTTTATATTCTCGCCTGGACGCTGATACAGCGCGGGCGCGGTTTACGCACCTGATGCCCGCTTGCTGAACGCGCTCCCCGGAGCGCGTTTTTTTTGCCTGCGTTCTCCCCTGTGCAGCGTTTCTGCTGTTCTCACGTAAAGGCTGCGATCGCTCTCACATCTTCAATTAGTACATCTGTACAATTTCATCGGCTGTGTCAGGCTGTCAGCTGCAAAAACAGAGAGGCACAAATGACAGAGAGAAGCTGGCGCCAGGATCCGCTGCGACGCGAACGCATCGCCGAAGCGGCTCTGGAAGTAATTGTAAAATATGGCGTTGCCGGGACAACCTATCGTAAGGTTGCGGCGCAAGCTGCCGTGCCGCTTAGCGCGGTAAGTTACTATTTCAGCAGCCTGAATGCGCTGCTTTTTGCCGCTTTTAACCAGCTTTCCCGACATATCTCCGATCAATTCTCAGCGCTTATCTCCCGCGCACGAACACAGCAGGAGGCGATAGACGCGGTAGTCACCATTATTTTTGGCGATGCCACTTCCTCATCGCGCACTCTGCTACTGAGCTATGAACTGTACGCTTTCGCCAGCCGTCATCCGCAGCTAAAACCGGTGATGCTGGAATGGATGACACGCAGCCGCAGCGCGCTGGAGCACCATTTTTCGCCGACGGCGGCGGTCGCCATCGACGCTTTTATTGAAGGCATGATGATCCATCGTTCAGTAATGCCGGTCGTACCTGAACAGGTGGCCAATGCCATCCGACAGCTGGCCAGCCTGTAGCTCAGGCTTCTGGCTTTGTAATCCGCACTAATGGAGGGACTATGACAGAAGCAGAAAAAGCGCTGGCGGGGCTGCTTTACGATGCCAATTACGATCCGGCGCTCATCGCCGAACGTGGCGAGGTGAAGTACCGGCTGCAAATCTACAACACCACCGATCCGCGTGATTTGGCGCAGCGGGAGAAACAGCTTAAGGCGCTGCTGGGTAAAACCGGCGAGCAGATCCTGATTGAACAGCCTTTTTACTGCGACTACGGGCGAAATATCGAAGTCGGTGAAAACTTTTATGCCAACGTTAATCTGGTGATCCTTGACTGCGGCAAGGTCACTATCGGCGACAACGTTTTTATCGCGCCCTGCGTCGGCATTCATACCGCCGGTCATCCGCTGGACGTGGAGCAGCGCAATCGAGGGCTGGAATATGCCCGCCCGGTTACCATCGGCAATAACGTCTGGATTGGCGCAGGCGTACAGATATTGCCAGGCGTCACGATTGGCGATAACAGCGTGATTGGCGCCGGTAGCGTGGTAACGAAAAGCGTGCCGGAAAATGTGGTGGCGGCGGGAAATCCGTGCCGGGTACTAAAAACAATTTAATCACTATGCTGAGGTTTGTTATGCCGCAGTTTCACTGGATTAATGAGCCAGCCGTCTGGCGCAATGAGAACGGTCAGTTAACCGTCATCACCGACGGTCAAACCGATTTCTGGCGCGAAACCTGGTACGGTTTTACCCGCTTCAGCGGCCACTTTTGGGGCTGCGAGATACAGGAAGATTTTACTTTTCAGGCGCGGGTGCGTGCCGATTTTCATACCCTGTACGATCAGGCAGGCATTATGTTTATGGCTGATGAGCAGCACTGGTTAAAAGCGGGAATTGAATATAACGATGGACAGCCGGCGATGGGCAGCGTGCTGACTCAGGGGCGTTCTGACTGGGCAACCGGCCCGTTCAACGGCGATGCGCGTGATTTCTGGATGCGCTTAACGCTGCGTGACCATGCTCTGCGGCTGCAGTATTCAGCTGACGGCGTTGTCTGGCCGTTGCTGCGGCTGTGTCATATCGCTAAAGCTGAACGTTATCAGGTGGGGATAATGTGTTGTACCCCAGAGCGCGCCGGGCTGGAAGTGATGTTCAGTGACATAAGCCTGACGCCGCCGAATGGCAAAGCGCTGCACGATTTAAGTTAAAAAGCAGGCGAGCGGGGCGACCCTGCCCCGCTGCGAGGGTCAGGCAACCTGCACCGGCACCGCTTTAGCCAGGCGTTTCATCTGGTTATCACCTTCGAAATAAGCCACTTTGGGCTGCCACTGGCGCGCTTCTTCGTCCGGCATCTGTACATAAGAACAGATAATCAAAATATCACCTTCACAGGCGCAGCGGGCAGCCGCGCCGTTAACGGAAATGATTTTCGAACCACGTTCAGCAGCAATTGCGTAGGTAGAGAAACGCTGGCCGTTGGTTACGTTATAAATATCGATCGCCTCGTACTGAAGAATACCGGAAGCGTCGAGAAAGTCCTGGTCAATGGCGCAGGAACCTTCGTAGTGCAAGTCAGCCTGAGTGACTTTCACTCGATGCAGTTTGCCTTGCAGCATGGTGCGTACCATATCTCTGTTACCTTGTTCTGCAACGAATCAAAAGTTGAGCGACAGTATTCATGGATTACCGACGCTTGTCTACTGGGTCAGATCAACCGTCTGATTGTCGATCAGTCGGGCTTTGCCCAGCCATGCAGCCATTAAAATAACCGCCTGTTTGCTCTCTACATTGAGCGGCAGCAGCGTTTGGGCGTCACAGATCGCCAGGCCGTCCGGCGTTAAACCTTTATCACGCAGCTCGGCTTCGGCGCTTTCGATAATCTCTTCAATATGGCGCTCGCCGTTGGCCAGCTTACTCGCCATTGTTTTCATTACCTGGCTCAGCGCCGGTGCCAGCTTACGCTCATCGGCGGTCAGGTAGCCGTTACGCGAACTGAGCGCCAGGCCATCTTTCGCACGCACCGTCGGCACGCCGATAATATCGATATCGTAGCCCATATCCGCAACCATCTTGCGTATCAGCGCCAGCTGTTGATAATCCTTTTCGCCGAAGCAGGCCAGATCAGGCTGCACCAGATTAAACAGCTTGCTCACGATGGTTGAAACGCCACGGAAATGGCCGGGGCGACTGGCGCCTTCCAGCAGGCTGGAGAGGCCTGGCACCTCAACAAAGGTCTGGGTATCCAGCCCTTTGGGATAGACATCGGCGGGAGCCGGAGCAAACACCAGATCAACCCGCGCCCGGTTCAGCTTTTCACAATCTTCCTGCAGCGTGCGCGGATAGCGTGCCAGATCTTCAGCGCGATCGAACTGCATGGGGTTAACAAAAATAGTTACCACCACAATGTCGGCGCGCTCGCGGGCTTCATCCACCAGCGTCATATGACCTTCATGCAGGTTGCCCATGGTCGGCACCAGCGCAATGCGTTTGCCTTCCTGACGCCAGCGCCTGATTTCACGGCGTAGCATCGGCAACGTTTCGATAATCAACACGGACTTTCTCCTGTTCACTGGAAACTGTGCTCAGCGGCGGGATAGCTTGCCTCTTCCACTTCCTGAATATATTGGCGCACGGCAGCGCGAATATCACCGGTTTCGGCAAGGAAATTTTTAGCAAATTTGGGAATATGACCGCCGGTAATGCCAAAGGCGTCATGCATGACAAGGATCTGCCCGTCGGTGACGTTACCCGCCCCGATGCCGATCACCGGAATGCTTAGCGCCTCGGTGACGCGCTGCGCCAGCGCCACCGGAACGCATTCCAGCACCATCAGCTGGGCACCTGCGGCCTCCAGCGCCAGCGCGTCGGCAAGCAGCCGATCCGCAGCTTCGCTGTCGCGACCCTGCACTTTATAACCGCCAAAGATATTAACCGACTGTGGCGTTAAGCCCAGATGGCCACACACCGGTACGGCGCGATCCGTTAGCATACGCACGGTTTCCGTCAGCCAGGCGCCGCCTTCCAGCTTCACCATATTGGCACCGGCGCGCATCAGCTGGCCCGCATTTTCACAGGCCTGTTGCGGCGTAGCGTAACTCATAAACGGCAGATCGGCGAGCAGCAGGCAGTGCGGCGCGCCACGGCGTACCGCAGCCGTATGCCAGGCAATATCTTCAACGGTAACCGGCAGGGTAGACTCATACCCCATGACCGTCATCCCCAGCGAGTCGCCGACCAGCATCACCTTCATGCCTTCATCGGCAAAGAGTCGGGCAAAGCTGAAGTCATAGGCGGTGATGGAGGCGAATTTTTTGCCTGCCTCTTTTAACTGGCGCAGGTGCGAAATGGTGGTAGGTTTCATGACTTTCTCAACGTCAACTTACTGGTTGGCGAAGTGTAAATCATCGACGCAGTCAGAGGAATGGCTTATCGTTGCGGCGGCACGCCGGGTAAAACGGGCGTGCCTGTTACCAGGGCAGGATAGCGCTGCAGTCAAGCCCGGCGGCGACTGCAGCAAGCGGGTGGCCATCAGGCAGCCGGGCCTGCGGCGCGATTTCCAGCAGCGGCACCAGCATAAAGGCGCGATTATGCATATCGTAATGCGGCACCGTCAGGCGCGGCGTATGCAGCACCCGATCGCCGAACAGCAGAATATCGAGATCCAGCGTGCGCGGACCCCAGCGTTCCGCTTTACGCTCCCGCCCTTGTTCCAGCTCAATGCGCTGCGTATGGTCGAGCAGCGCTTCCGGCGACAGCGCTGTATCAAGCGCCACGGCAGCGTTAAGATAGTCCGGCTGATCGGGCGGTCCGTAGGGCGGGGTGCGATAAAAAGAGGAGACCGCGACCCGCTGCGTTTGTGGAATGGCATCCAGCGCATCAAGTGCGTTACGCACCTGATGCAGCGGATCGGCCAGATTACTGCCTAAGGCGAGATAGACGCGGGTCATGCGTTGCTGCTGTTATCGCGGCGCGGCGCGGCAGGGCGCTTGCGCGGACGACGCTGACGGCGACGCGCGACCGGCTCATCGCCGAGGTTTTTCAGCATATGATTCTGCTGCGGCGGCGCGGCGGCCTGGAATTCACCCCACCAGTTCGCCAGACGCTGCAGTTCAGCGTTGTTTTCCACTTCAGCGCGCAGCGCCAGCAGATCGTATGCGGCACGGAACTTAGGATGCTCCATCAGCTTAATCGCGCGCTTGCCGTGGCGACGAGACATCCGCAGCTGTAGCTGCCAGATATCACGCACCAGCGTGGTAATGCGTTTCGGGATCGCCAGCGAGCGGCACGCCTCATCCAGCACATCATTCATTGCCAGCGCAAACGCATCGTAATAGGCAAGGCCGCTTTCCTGTGCGATACGCTGCGCATTTTCCAGCTGCGGATACCAGAACATCGCGGCAAACAAGAAGGCGGGATTTACGCGCATCTGGTTATGAATACGCGTATCGGTATTTTTCAATACCTGTGCCAGCATCTGCTCCATCTGGCTGTCGCTGTGTTCGGTAAAGCCACGGCTCAGGATCGGGAACAGCGGCTGGAACAGCTGATATTCGCGCAGCAGCAGATAGGTTTTGTAACCGTAACCCGCCTGCAGCAGCTTCAGCGCTTCTTCAAACAGACGCGCCGGAGGAATATCGTTCAGCAGCGTGGCAAGACGCGGTATTGGCTCAGCAGTGGTTTCCGCGATGGTCATATCCAGCTTGGCGGCAAAGCGCACCACGCGCAGCATCCTGACCGGATCTTCACGATAGCGCGTCTCAGGATCGCCAATCAGGCGGATAATGCCCTGTTGTAAATCCTGCAGGCCGCCGACGTAATCACGCACGCTAAAGTCAGCCACGCTGTAGTAAAGGCTGTTGATGGTTAAGTCGCGACGCTGGGCATCATCTTCAATGGTGCCGAAAATATTGTCGCGCAGCAGCATACCGTTTTGGCCGCGCTGTGCGTTGCTGTCTTCTTCAGCCTGATGATGACCACGGAACGTAGCCACTTCGATCACTTCAGGGCCGAACATCACATGAGCAAGACGGAAGCGACGGCCAACCAGACGGCAGTTGCGGAACAGCTTACGCATCTGCTCCGGCGTGGCGTTGGTGGTCACATCAAAATCTTTCGGCGCTTTACCCAGCAGCAGGTCACGGACACCACCGCCCACCAGATAGGCCTCATAGCCCGCTTTATTCAGGCGATAAAGGACTTTCAGGGCATTTTCGCTAATGTCTTTGCGCGAGATGTTGTGACTTTCACGAGGGATGACGGTCATCTGCAGTTCGTCTTCCTCAACCTCTGCCAGTGCCGTCTCTTCACGACTCAGAACTTTACGGCAAAAATTAGCTACTCGGGTAAAAATAGGACACCTCGATAATGACGATAATTCGGTGGTAAAATCAGCGGCTAATCATAGCCTGTTGCGAACCATTTGAGAATGGTGTTGTCGTTTCAATGGCAGCCAGCGCGTCATCGCGCGGCACTTTTGCCAAATCCCACTGCGCAACAGCCAGCGCTAACAGCTGCGTGGTTGTTATATCCTGCCAGTTTTCCGGCGTATCTTGTCCCAGAAAGCGCAGCGCTCTGACCAGTACCGGGCGGGGATCGCCGCTGGGCAGGGCAGGCGCATGGTTCTGCTTCGACAGCTTATTGCCATCATGATTAAGCACCAGCGGCAGATGCAGGTAAGCTGGCTCCTGCCAACCCAACTGACGCCAGAGCGCAATCTGCCGTACCGTGGGTGCAATTAAATCAGCGCCGCGCACGATTTCCGTCACGCCCTGAAAATGATCGTCCACCACTACCGCAAGGTTATAGGCAAACAGCCCGTCACGGCGATGAATAATAAAATCTTCTTCCGCCAGCGCGGCATCAACCTGCACTTCGCCGCGCAGTAAATCATGAAACTGCCTGACCGGCTGCCGCTGGCGCAGCCGCAATGCCGCCTGCTGCGGATCAAGATGCAGATCGCGGCAGTGACCATCGTAAAAGCCGCCAATCTGCTGAATGCGGCTACGGGTACAGGTGCAGTAATAACTTTGGCGATGCTGACGCAGCCACTCCAGCGCATCGCGGTAGGCCTGATGCCGCTGCGATTGCCACACCACTTCACCGTCCCAGTGCAGGCCGTAATGTTCCAGCTGATGCAGAATCGCGTTAGCAGCACCGGGCACTTCGCGCGGCGGATCGATATCTTCGATGCGTACCAGCCAGCGGCCACCCTGAGCACGGGCGTGCAGATAGCTGCCAAGCGCGGCAATAAGCGAGCCGAAGTGAAGTTCACCAGAAGGGGAAGGGGCAAAACGTCCTGTACAGGGAGTAGACATAACCGCTTTCACGTAACAGCGGCGGCGCGGAACAGATATCCCGCGCCACCGCTTTTCACGTGCCGTTAGCCAGCCATTTGTTTTTCGCGGATTTCCGCCAGCGTTTTACAGTCGATGCAAAGATCGGCGGTCGGACGCGCTTCAAGGCGACGAATACCAATTTCAACGCCACAGGATTCACAGTAGCCGAAATCGTCGTCTTCCACCTTTTTCAGGGTCTTCTCGATCTTTTTGATCAGTTTACGCTCGCGATCGCGGTTGCGCAGTTCGAGGCTGAACTCTTCTTCCTGAGCGGCCCGGTCGACCGGATCAGGAAAGTTAGCTGCTTCATCCTGCATATGAGATACCGTACGATCCACTTCATCCCTGAGTTGATTACGCCATGCTTCAAGAATTTTCCTGAAGTGAGACAGCTGGGCTTCGTTCATATACTCTTCGCCCGGTTTCTCCTGGTACGGCTCCACCCCAGCGATGGCGAGAATACTCAGGGACGATGTTTTACGGTTTTGCCCTTCTTGCATGTTGTTTCTCCTGGATAACACGCACTATCGATCCCCAGAGGGGAAAAAAACAGGCCGCTATAAATAACAGAAGCAGTCAAGGTTGGCAATTATTCCTGAACATGTCTTGACAAGCCTGTGAGGAAAAGCGTATTTAGCGCAACGCTACTTTTTATCACAACAAATCGCACTAAATATTACAACGCCAGGTTTATCCGCTGATTCAGCCACATGCCCGCTGGTGATAACTGCGCCTTATAACAGAGAACTTCCACTCCGCTCTGCTGTGCCTGTGCCAGTTGTTCTGCATAACGTGCGTCAATATGACGCGCGGGGGCTACGTCCTCAATCCCCGAGTGCAAAACAGTAAATAACATAACCGCGCGCTCGCCCCGTTGGGCGATGCTGGCCAGTTCACGCAGGTGCTTTTGGCCTCGCACGGTCACCGCATCCGGAAAATATCCTTTACCCTGTTGTAACAGTGTTACGGATTTCACTTCAATATAGCACTCCGGCTTATTGTGCGCCTGCAGCAGAAAATCGATTCGGCTGCGTTCTGCGCCATATTTGACTTCAGCCCGCAACTGCGGGTAACCAGACAATTCCGCAATTTGCTCTGTTGCCAGCGCTTCACGTACCAGCTGATTAGCACGCAGCGTATTGACACAGATAATATGGCCCGTTTGCGTTTGCGTTAGCTCCCAGCTGTGCGGATATTTACGCGTCAGGCTGGTGGAGGTGGAGTACCAAACGGTATCGCCAGGCGTTGCGCAGCCGGTCATGGCACCGGTATTGGCGCAGTGTATCGTTAATGCCTCGCCTTCCGGCGTGACGACATCCGCAAGAAAGCGTTTATAGCGGCTTATCAGACGCGCCGGACGCAATGCCGGTTCAAAATTCATACGGACTCCTGCAGCGGCCAGCTTTGTAGCGCGCGATAGCGGGTTCGCCCCTGGGCGAAAACCGACTGGTATAAAGAAAAATGATCCACCGTAAACTGCCAGTGGAAATTACGCGGCGGCAGGGCAACCGGGCGCGTCGCGTTGCGCAGCAGGGTGATATGCGGATGAAACGGCTGTGGGCTTTGGTAACAGCCGCTGCGCGCCGCCTGAGCGCGCAGCATCTCCGCCAGCTGCAGCAGGCCGCGCGGCGCCTGACGACAGCCGAGCCAGACCACGCCGGGACGCGGCCAGTGCCCGGCATCATCCAGCTGTAGGGTAAAAGGCGGCTGCCGAATACGACCGGCCAGCTGTTGCAGCCCCTGCGCTTTTTCATCGCTGATTTCGCCAAGGAATGCCAGCGTAATATGCAGGCTGGCGGCCACCACCGGTCGCCCTGCCTCCTCGGGGAACTGTTCGGCGCGCCAGCGAACCAGCTGCTGTTGCAACGGTTTGGGTAATCCGATGCCGAAAAAGAGACGACGTGCGCTCATAACACTCTCCGGTAAACAACACAGAGGAATGCTACAATGCGCACCATCATAAGACCAATGCTGGACGGAGTTTCGTTTGAGTGAATTACCGGTAAGCGCCGTGCTGCCAGAGGTGCTGGCGGCATTAAAACAGGCGCCGCAGGTGTTGCTTGCTGCGCCGACGGGCGCGGGTAAATCCACCTGGCTGCCACTGCAGCTGTTACAGCAGGGCAACATTGCCGGACGCATTATTATGCTGGAGCCGCGTCGTCTGGCGGCGCGTAATGTCGCACAGCGTCTGGCGGAACAGCTGGGTGAAGAGCCCGGCGCAACCGTGGGTTATCGCATGCGCGCCGACAGTCGCGTTGGGCCTGCTACCCGGCTGGAAGTGGTCACCGAAGGCATTCTGACGCGCATGCTGCAACAGGATCCAATGCTGGACGGCGTTGGGCTGGTTATCCTGGATGAGTTTCATGAACGCAGTTTACAGGCCGATCTGGCGCTGGCGCTGCTGCTCGATGTTCAACAGGGGCTGCGCGACGATCTGCGCCTGTTGATTATGTCCGCTACGCTGGACAATGCGCGGTTAAGCGTGCGTCTGCCTGATGCGCCGCTGATTGTTTCCGAAGGCCGCAGTTTTCCGGTAGAGCGGCGCTATGCCAGCCTGCCGACGCAACTGCCGTTTGATGAAGCTGTCGCACGCGAGGTGGCCCAGCTGCTGCGCGAAGAAAGCGGTTCACTGCTGCTGTTTCTGCCAGGTGTGGGGGAAATCGAGCGGGTGAAAAACCAGCTGGCGCAGCGCGTCAGCAGCGATATTGAGCTGTGTCCGCTATATGGCGCGCTGCCGCTGGCAGCGCAGCGGCGGGCGATCCTGCCAGCGCCGCAGGGGAAACGTAAGGTGGTACTGGCGACTAATATCGCCGAAACCAGCTTAACCATTGACGGCATTCGTCTGGTGGTGGATAGCGCGCTGGAACGCACGGCGCGTTTCGATGCGCGCAGCGGCATTACGCGCCTGCAAACCCAGCGTATCAGTCAGGCGTCCATGACGCAGCGCGCTGGACGCGCCGGTCGTTTATCACCCGGCATCTGTTTACATCTGATCGCACGCGAGCAGGCGGAACGCGCCGCGGCGCAGAGCGAGCCAGAAATCTTACAAAGCGATTTAAGCGCATTGTGGCTCGATTTACTGCAGTGGGGATGCCATGACGCGGCCCAGCTGAACTGGATTGATGCGCCGCCCGCGCCGGCGCTACTGGCGGCGCAAAAGCTGCTGAGGATGCTCGGCGCGCTTGGCGAAAACGGTCAGTTGACGGTACGGGGACGCGCAATGGCGAAGCTGGGCAGCGAACCACGGCTAGCGGCGTTATTAACCGCCGCCAGCGATCGGGATGCGCAGGCAACGGCCGCCCGGCTGGCCGCTATCCTTGAAGAACCGCCGCGTCAGGGTAGCCGTAATCTCCTTGATCATCTGTTTACGCCGCACGCGGGCTGGCAACAGCGCGCTCGTCAGTTACAAAAGCGATTGAATGGCGCAGGCGGGCAGCCGGATGCGATGCTGGCACCAACGCTGCTGGCGCAGGCGTTCCCCGATCGTCTGGCACGCCGACGGGGTGAAAGCGGCCGCTATCAGCTGGCGGGCGGCCCGGGCGCGATGCTCGATCATGAGGATGGACTCACGCGGCATGAATGGTTGATCGCGCCGCAGCTTCTTCAGGGCGATACGCAGGCTGAAGCGCGTATCCTGCTGGCGCTGCCAGTAGAGATTACGACACTTCAGCGCGACTGCCCCGGCCTGGTACGTAGCGAAACCGATATCGAATGGGATGAAGCAAAAGGAACACTGCGCGCCTGGCAGCGCGATAAAATTGGCGTGCTGGCGCTGAAATCACAGCCGCTGGCGAAGCCTGATGCTGAGGTACTGCATCCGGCGATGCTGCGCTGGATCCGCGAAAAGGGGCTGGAAGTGCTTAACTGGACGCCGGAAGCGAGCCAGGTGCGGCTGCGGCTGCAATGCGCCGCGCAGTGGCTGCCGGAAGAGAAGTGGCCTGCGATGGATGATGAGTCGTTGCTCGCCACGCTGGAAAGCTGGCTGTTGCCGGAGATGAGCAACGTGCGTGATATGAAAGGTTTGCGTCAGGTGAGTCTGACGGGCGCATTATTACATTTGCTCACATGGTCACAACGCCAGCGGCTGGATAGTGCGTTACCAACTCATTACACTGTGCCGACCGGCAGTCGTCTGCCGATTCGCTATGATAGTGAGAAGCCGCCCGCGCTGGCGGTGCGCCTGCAGGAAATGTTCGGCGAGGCGCAAAATCCAACGATTGCGGAAGGGCGCGTAGCGCTGGTGCTGGAGCTGTTATCGCCCGCGCAGCGGCCATTGCAGATTACCCGCGATCTTGCCGCCTTCTGGCAGGGTGCATATCTGGAGGTGCAAAAAGAGATGAAAGGACGCTATCCCAAACATGCCTGGCCTGACGATCCGGCCAGCGCGTTACCTACGCGTCGCACCAAAAAATATGCGTCGCCGCAGTAGCCATCTTTCAGAGGGTTCTGCTTTTCGAAATAAAGTAGTAAGAACAGAGTAGCCGGCCATTACCTGGAGAAACGAAACAGATGTCTGGGAACGATCGCGAACCTATCGGGCGCAAAGGGAAACAGCCCAAACCGCCACGTCAATCGGGTGGACCGGGACGCCGCAGGGAAGAGTATAACGACGAAGAGAATGATGATTACCAGGAGGAAAGACCGGTGCCACGTAAAGGAAAAGGGCGGCCGCCGCGCAGCAAAAAAAGAAAATGGCTGGGATGGCTGATTAAGCTATTTATCGTGTTTGTGGTGGTGATGGCTGCCTATGGCGTTTACCTTGATTCAGAAATTCGCAGCCGTATCGATGGCAAAGTCTGGCAGTTGCCGGCGGCGGTGTATGGTCGTATGGTCAGCCTTGAGCCAGGCATGGCCTACAATAAAAAAGAGATGATTGCGCTGCTGGAAGGCACACAGTATCGCCAGGTAACGCGCATGACGCGGCCCGGTGAGTTTACCGTGCAGGCGAACAGCATCGAAATGATCCGCCGTCCGTTTGATTTCCCCGACAGTAAAGAAGGGCAAATTCGTGCACGTCTGACGTTCAGCAACAGCACCCTGAGCGAAATCAAAAACCTTGATAGCGGACGTGACTTTGGTTTCTTCCGGCTCGACCCGCGCCTGATCACCATGCTGCAATCCCCTAACGGTGAGCAGCGCCTGTTTGTGCCGCGCGCCGGTTTCCCCGATCTGTTGGTTGATACGCTGATCGCAACCGAAGACCGTCATTTCTATGAGCACGACGGCATTAGCCTTTACTCGATTGGCCGTGCCTTCCTGGCGAATATTACCGCCGGGCGTGCGGTGCAGGGCGGCAGTACGCTGACGCAGCAGTTGGTGAAAAACCTGTTCCTCACCAACAAGCGCTCCCTGTGGCGTAAAGCCAATGAAGCCTACATGGCGCTGATTATGGATGCGCGCTACAGCAAAGATCGCATTCTTGAACTCTATCTGAACGAGGTCTATCTGGGTCAGGCCGGTAACGATCAGATCCGGGGCTTTCCGCTAGCCAGTCTCTATTACTTTGGTCGCCCGGTGGATGAGCTGAGCCTCGATCAGCAGGCGCTGCTGGTTGGTATGGTTAAAGGCGCATCCTTGTATAACCCGTGGCGTAATCCAACGCTGTCGCTGGAGCGCCGCAATCTGGTGCTGCGTCTGTTACAACAGCAGAAGGTAATCGATCAGGAGCTGTATGACATGCTCAGCGCCCGACCGCTTGGTGTACAGCCAAAAGGCGGGGTTATTACGCCGCAGCCAGCCTTTATGCAGATGGTGCGCGGTGAGCTGCAGGCGAAACTGGGCGATAAGGTAAAAGATCTCTCCGGCGTGAAAATTTTCACCACGCTCGATCCGGTTTCACAGGATGCGGCAGAAAAAGCGGTGGAAGAGGGCATCCCGGAGCTGAAAAAACAGCGCGGCCTGAAGGACCTGGAAACCGCGATGGTGATTGTTGACCGCTTTAGCGGCGAAGTCCGGGCGATGGTCGGCGGGGCCGATCCGCAGTTTGCTGGCTATAACCGTGCCATGCAGGCGCGCCGTTCCATTGGCTCGCTGGCGAAACCGGCAACTTATCTCACCGCGCTGTCACAGCCGGATACGTATCGTCTGAATACCTGGATCGCTGATGAACCTATCGCGCTTAAACAACCCAACGGTCAGGTATGGAAGCCGCAGAATGATAATCGTCGTTTCAGCGGTAAAGTGATGTTGGTAGACGCGCTGACCAACTCCATGAACGTTCCTACGGTCAACCTGGGAATGACGCTGGGGCTGGACAGCGTAATGAGTACCTGGATCAAACTGGGGCTGCCGAAAGATCAGCTGCATCCGGTACCGGCAATGCTATTGGGTGCACTTAACCTGACACCGATTGAAGTCGCGCAGGCGTTTCAGTCGATTGCCAGCGGCGGTAACCGTGCGTCACTCTCTGCCGTGCGCTCAGTGATTGCCGAAGATGGCAGCGTGCTGTATCAGAGCTTCCCACAGGCGGAGCGTGTTGAACCGGCGCAGGCGGCTTATCTGACGCTTTATGCCATGCAACAGGTGGCGGCACGAGGGACTGCGCACGCGCTGGGCGCACGCTATCCTGACGCGCATCTGGCCGCGAAAACCGGTACCACTAACAATCAGGTCGACAGCTGGTTTGCTGGCGTGGATGGTAAAGAAGTGGCGATTACCTGGGTAGGACGCGACAATAACCAGCCGACGAAGCTCTATGGTTCGTCAGGCGCGATGCAGCTCTATCGCCGCTATCTGGATAACCAGGCTCCGATGCCGCTGGTGCTGACGCCGCCGGAGGATATTGCTTCGATGGCCGTGGATTCTGCCGGCAATTTTGTCTGTGATACCGGCAGCAGCGGCTGGCGTACGCTTCCGGTATGGACCACGGATGCCACCGCGCTTTGTCAGCAGCAGTGGCAGCAGCAACAGTTGCAACAGCAACAGTTGCAACAGCAGCAGATGCAACAACAGCAGCAGCAACAACAGCAACCGCAACAACAGCAACCGCAACAACAGGATAGCGATGGCGTTGCCGGCTGGATAAAAGACATGTTTGGCGGTAATTAACCCACGTTACTGAGCCATAAATAGAACGGGCGCATCCGCAAGGAGCGCCCGTTTTTTTGGCGTTGTCTGCTCTGACGGAGGGATAAGGTAAAACGGCCTGTGTTAAACAGGATATTAGGTTTTATTTAAAGCATTAAACGCATCTAAGAAATTTTCTGTTAGCTTTTAACAAAGAGCTCGCTTGTTTTTTATTGCTTTGTGAGAAATTGCTGTGTTATTTTTTTTCAGGCAATAACGCTTTCGCTGAAGAGTGATAATGGGTGAATGGTTTGCTATTTATTGCTTCTTTTTATTCTGTTAAGAAATGTCAGATTTTTCCAGGGATGTTAAATCTGTCTAATTATGGTTGGCGTTTTTAGCCAGCAGAATCGAAAGATATGGGTATCTGTCTTAATAAAAAGGAATTTACTGTGGGAAATTTATTAAAGAATATTAATTTATCCGCTAAATTAGCAATGCTGGGCCTGTTTGCCCTGGTGCTTTTTGTTTTACCTACCGCGTTATTGGTTAAACAAGGCAATGAAGCAATTGATGTGAAGCAGCAAGAGATTAGAGGTATTCTGACAGAAAAAGAACTATTAACCTTGCTCGGTATCTATCAGCGTCACTGGGATGAAAGCCATCTTATCATTTCTAAGGGTAAAGGCACTTCGCCAGCCCACTCAGCTACGATAAGCGAGGCAGAGAAGCTGCAAACCTCTCAGCTTAAAAACCTGACCATGATGCAGGCCAAATTTGCGATGAAAAAAATGCAAAGCACCATAGATATATGGGCAGAGCTGCAGCGCAAGCTAAGCGATCCTGCGTTTACGCTGACTGAAAATAATATAATGCATGAAAAGCTGATCTCCTCGTTGCTGGATGTGATTGTAGACGTACTTGATTTTTCAAAGCTGTCACTGGACGCAGATTTGGACAGCTATCAGTTGATGCTGAGCACTTTTAACCGCATCCCGGAGATGATTGCTGGCCTGGCTCAGGTGCGAGGCAGCGGGGCCGAGTTTTTAGCGACCAATAATGTGAAGAAAGAGGCGGACTATGACCGGGTTGCCGATCAGATAGAACAGACAAAGAGATCGCTGGATATATTCCATAAATACTTTATGAAGGCATTTGCCCTGAACGATGAATTAAAGATAAAACTGTCTCAGCCGGTTGAACAACTATGGAAAGTATCGGCGGAGGCGCTACAGGTTGCAGATAATATCTTTACTCATCGGCAAACGATTAAATTGAGTGAAAGCGATTATACCCTGCGTTTTAATACGATTTTAAATAAATATGAACATCTTGGTCATACCGCTGCAGACTCGCTTACACAGCTGCTTACTCAACAGAGCGACAACAAGCGTCTTTCACAGATATGGTTACTGGGATCGCTGATTTTAATAGCTTTAATGATGGTTGCTTTTACCATATTTATTGTAAAAACAGTGACCCGCCCGCTTAATGAAGCGACCATGATTGCCCAAAAGGTCGCCAGCGGCGATTTAACCCATAATATTCAGGTGGACGGCAATAACGAAACAGCCTCCCTGTTGCGTTCACTCAGTGAAATGAACCATCGTTTGTCGAGTCTGGTTTTTTCTATTCAGGAGAGTTCGGACGTTATCGCCAGCTCTTCTGAAGAGATTGCCAGCGGCAACCAGAATCTTTCCGAGCGGACAGAGAGTCAGGCGGCATCGCTTGCTGAAACGGCGGCCAGCATGGAACAGCTGACCTCCATTATCGGTCAGAACGCGGATAACACGCGTCACGCAGCCGAAATGGCGCAGGAGGCGACAGAAGCCGCATTAAGCGGCGGGGAAGCGATGGAGTCTGTTAAAGCCTCTATGGAGCAGATCAACAACAGCGCCGGGCAAATTCAGGAGATCATTGGCGTGATTGATGGCATCTCTTTTCAAACCAACATCCTGGCATTGAATGCGGCGGTCGAGGCGGCGCGCGCGGGGGAGCATGGTAAAGGTTTTGCCGTGGTCGCCGCTGAGGTACGTGCGCTGGCGCAGCGCTCGGCAACCGCCGCACGTGAGATTAAACAGCTGATTGAGCAGTCGGTGGTGCATTCTATGCAGGGCATTAATATGGTGC
Source organism: Pantoea sp. FN0307 (assembly GCF_050113815.1). Lineage (NCBI taxonomy): Bacteria > Pseudomonadati > Pseudomonadota > Gammaproteobacteria > Enterobacterales > Erwiniaceae > Pantoea > Pantoea sp. FN0307. Next base: position 214,970 of record NZ_JBNJSO010000005.1, read on the forward strand.
AGGATGCCCGGAAGAAAGTGAACCAAAGCGTTACCTCGATCGAACAGACCGCGCAGCTGGTTAAAGATATTTCGTCCTCCTCTGAAGAGCAAAGCGCCGGGATTTCGCAGATCAGCATCGCTGTTAATCAAATGGACAGCTCGACCCAACAGAATGCCGCGCTGGTAGAGCAGTCGGCAGCGGCCTCCGGATTGCTGGCTGAACGGGCAAGGGCGTTGCGTGAGGCGATTTCAGTGTTTCGCACCAGTAAAACGTAATAGAGATGAAGCGGGGCGATGCCACAGTAACATTGATCGCTTTCCCGCCGTGAATGGGAAAACAGACGGCGGGACAAAACCACGAACCCAAAGGGATTGTACGGGCGCATCAGGATGCGCCCGTTTTTTGATCTGACTCATAGCGCCTCGATCACCGCTTTAAAGCTGGCCTGCAGGGCACGTATATCCCCGCATTAGGGCTTGCAGATCTGAGTTTGTTTCGCATATTATCCAACCACAACAATAAGCATACGAATAATTATCGTTTGCGTTTCCTTTTTCATCGCCTGACCTATTTCCACTCAGAGAAAACATAATGGCAAATGCGCGTAGTAAAATTTTTACTGCTTCCGCTACGGCGGGCTTGTTGAAACGTCCGCTGGCGGTGTTGGTGGCGCTAACCCTGGCGGGAGGAGGCTCTGCCTTTGCCGCAGAGCAGACGCTGGTGGTGGATGCCACAGCCGACGCGCCGCAGGAAAGTGCATGGGGACCGGCTGCAACTATCGCCGCTAAGCACAGCGCAACCGGCACCAAAACCGATACGCCAATCGAAAAGAACCCGCAGTCAGTATCGGTGGTAACACAACAAGAGATGGAAGCGCACGGCATCACGTCTGTTAAAAGTGCTTTTAATTATGCACCTGGCGTTCTGACCAATAACCGTGGCAGCTCTGAGGTTATTGACGCGTTGTCAATTCGTGGGTTTAGTGAAACCAATACCAACCAGTATTTGGATGGGCTGAAGCTGCAAGGTGATAATTATTCCGAGTTTGCTATAGATCCTTATTTCCTTGAACGGGCTGAGTTATTACGCGGCCCGGCTTCCGTACTCTATGGTAAGAGCAACCCGGGCGGCGTTGTTGCTTTGGTCAGTAAGCGACCAACTACGACACAGCTACGCGAAGTACAGTTCAGAATGGGAAGTAATAACCTCTTTGCGACTGGTTTCGACTTTTCTGATGCACTCGATGATAACGGAGTATATAGCTATCGTCTGACCGGTCTGGCACGCAGCCAGGATGCGCAGCAAGAGATGAACAAAGAGAAACGCTACACTATTGCGCCTTCTTTTAGCTGGCGGCCAGATAACAATACTCGCTTCGATTTACTGACAATGTTCCAGAACGAGCCTGAGACCGGTTATTATGGCTGGCTGCCGCGTCAGGGAACCGTAGTGCCGATTATTGAAGCAAATGGTAATGAGCATAAGCTACCAACCAATTTTGATGAAGGTGAAAAAAGCAATAAAATTTCGCGTAACACTAAAATGGTTGGTTATAACTTTGAACACCGTTTTAATGATACCTGGACTGTGCGTCAGAACCTGCGTTATGCCGATCTGCATACTGATTACCGCAGTATTTATGGCAGTAGCTTTACTGCTGCTACCAATGAGATCATCCGTGGAGCAGCATTCTCCAAAGAACACCTGACTACGTTTACGGTTGACAACCAGGCTGAAGCAAAATTAGCCACAGGCGAGGTCAGTCATATTATATTAGCTGGCGTAGATTATCAGCGTACCCGCAATGATATTGATGCGCAGTTTGGTACGGCAAGCTCCATTAACGCGATCAATCCTCAGTATGGCAATGCCAGCTGGTCGCCTTACTCTTCCCCCTATAACTACCTGAATCGCCAGGAGCAAACTGGTCTCTATGCTCAGGATCAGATGGAATGGAACCGGTGGGTGCTGACCCTTGGTGGTCGCTATGATTTTGCCAAAACCTCGGCTAATAACCGTTTTGCCGGTACGACAGTAGAAAAACATGACCAGGCTTTTACCTGGCGCGGCGGCTTGAATTATCTCTTTGATAATGGTGTAGCCCCCTATTTCAGTTACAGTGAGTCTTTCCTGCCCACATCTGGCACCACCGTAGAAGGCCAGCCGTTTGATGCCTCGCGCGCTAAGCAATATGAGGCAGGCGTAAAATATGTACCAAAAGATCGACCTCTGGTCGTAACGGCTGCTGTTTATCAATTAACGAAGAGCAAAAACCTGACTGCCGATCCCGATCCGCAAAACGTTGGCTGGAGCGTTCAGGGGGGCGAGATACGCTCGCGCGGTCTGGAGCTGGAAGCTAAAGCGGCCCTTAATGCCAACGTCAATATGACCGCTTCTTATACTTATATTGATGCAGAATATACGCACGACACTCAGTTGCAGGGACGCACGCCGGTGCAAGTACCGCGGCAGATGGCTTCCCTGTGGGGCGATTACACCTTTAACGAAACGGCTTTTTCTGGTTTGACGCTGGGCGCAGGGGTGCGCTACGTTGGCGAAAGTAAAGGTCTCTACAGCGTGGGTGATAATGCCAATAAAAACTTTGATGTAGCAGGTTACACCACGGTGGATGCCGCCGTGAAATATGATCTGGCTCGCTTTGGACTGCCGGGATCCAGCGTAGGGGTGAATGTGAATAATTTGTTTGACAGAGAGTACGTTGCCAGCTGTTATCGCGATTATGCCTGCTATTGGGGCGCTGAACGCCAGGTGGTTGCTACCGCAACGTTCCGTTTCTAAATCCATCCATCCGGGCGCGGCTTTGGTCGCGTCCGTCACCGTTGAAGATAACCATGTCACATCAGCTGTCACAGGAAACCACCTTCACGCTCGATCAAGTCAGTTTTCGCGTGCCCGGACGCACGCTGCTGCATCCTCTCTCGCTTACCTTTCCCAGCGGTAAAGTTACCGGCCTGATCGGTCATAACGGCTCCGGCAAATCGACGTTGCTAAAAATGTTAGGCCGACATCAGCCCGCCAGCGAAGGGCGCGTGCTGTTAAATGGCAAACCGCTGGACCAGTGGAACAGCAAGGCCTTTGCCCGGCAGATTGCCTATTTACCTCAGCATCTGCCGCCAGCGGAGGGAATGACGGTGCGGGAGCTGGTAGCGGTAGGCCGCTATCCGTGGCACGGCGCGCTGGGGCGCTACGGTGAAGAAGATCGTCAGCGCGTGGAGGAAGCGATTACGCTGGTTGGGTTGAAGCCCCTTGCCCGGCGTCTGGTGGATAGTCTCTCCGGCGGCGAACGGCAACGCGCCTGGCTGGCGATGCTGGTGGCGCAGAACAGCCGCTGCCTGCTGCTGGATGAGCCTACGTCGGCGCTGGACATTGCGCATCAGGTAGAGGTGCTGGCGCTGATCCAGCGTCTTAGCCAGCAGCGTGGGCTGACGGTAATTGCCGTTCTGCACGATATCAATATGGCGGCACGCTACTGCGATTCGCTGGTCGCGCTACGCGCCGGTGAGATGATCGCTCAGGGCGCGCCGGCGGACATCATGCACAGCGAAGTGCTGGAACGCATCTATAACATTCCAATGGGCATTCTGCCGCACCCGCAGGGTGGCGCGCCGGTCAGCTTTGTTTACTGATACAAGGATGTGGTTATGTTGCCAATAACACGCCGTCGTTTGCTTACCGCTATGGCGATCTCTCCGCTGCTCTGGCAGCAAACGCTGCGGGCGGAAACAATTGATTCGCAGCGCATTGTCGCCCTGGAATGGCTGCCGATTGAATTAATGATGGCGCTGGGCGTGGTGCCGATGGCCGCAGCTGAACTGTTTAACTATCGCGACTGGGTCGGCAAGCCTGAACTGCCTGCGAGCGTAATAGATGTTGGGCTGCGCGTTGAGCCGAACCTTGAATTGCTGACGCAACTGAAACCCTCTCTGATTCTTTATTCCAGCGGCTATGGCCCCTCACCGCAAACTCTGGCGCGTATCGCTCCCAGCCAGGGATTCGCCTTTAACAACAGCGAAGGCAAACCGTTAACGGCGGCACGCCAGTCGTTAACGCAACTGGCGCAGCGCATCGGTAAATTACCCCAGGCGCAGGCGCATCTGGCCATGCTCGATGACTTTTTGGCTGATATGCGTACGCGTCTTGCACCGCGCGCTGCGAAGCCGCTGTTGCTGATGTCGTTAATTGATAAACGTCATGCGATTGTTTTTGGCAAAGGCAGCCTGTTTTTAGAAGTGATGCAAAATCTTGGGCTGCAAAACGCCTGGCAGGGCGAAACGAATTTCTGGGGCAGCGCAGTGGTAGGGATCGAGCGTCTGGCGAGCATAGTTGATGCGGATGTGCTCTGTCTGAGCCACGGTGATAATGCCTTAATGAAGCAGATCGCTGCAACCGAGCTTTGGCAGTCGCTGCCTTTTGTACGTCAGCAACGTTTTACCCGCGTGCCAACCGTCTGGTTTTATGGTGCAACGCTCTCGGCGATGACGTTTTGCCGTATTCTCGATAATGTGCTGGAGGCATGATGCACAGGCGTTTCGCTTTTCCGGTAATGCTGATCGGTGCGCTGTTTCTGGGCGTGCTGGCATTGACCGGCCTGAATTTTACTCATCATCTGCCAACACCGCAGTGGCTAAATGCGTTAATGCAGCCGGATCGCAATAATATCGATCAGATGGTGTTTCACTTTAGCCTGCTGCCCAGGCTGGCGGTGGCGCTGCTGGCCGGGGCAGGGCTGGGGCTGGTGGGCGTGCTTTTCCAACAGGTATTACGCAACCCGCTGGCGGAGCCGACCACGCTTGGCGTGGCGAGCGGCGCTCAGCTTGGCATCACGGTTGCAACCCTGTGGACGCTGCCGGGCGGAATGCTCACGCAGCAGATCGCTGCGATGACGGGCGCGGTACTCATCGGCCTGCTGGTGTTTGGCATCGCCTGGGGGAAACGGCTGTCGCCGGTGACCCTGATCCTCGCCGGGCTGGTAATGAGCCTTTACTGCGGCGCGGTTAATCAGATCTTCGCTATCTTCAATCACGATCAGCTACAAAACCTTTTCTTGTGGAGTACTGGCTCATTAAGCCAGCAGGACTGGAGCAACGTGACCTTTTTGCTGCCGCGTCTTCTGCTGGGCTTTGCGCTGGCGCTGTTGTTGCGGCGGCCTCTTACGGTGCTGGGGCTGGACGATGGTGTCGCTAAAAATCTGGGTATGGCGCTGTCGCTGGTGCGGCTGGCGGCGCTGGGGCTGGCAATCATTCTGAGCGGCATGCTGGTAAATGCTGTCGGCATCATCTCCTTTATCGCGCTGTTTTCACCGCTGATGGCGAAACTGCTGGGCGCACGCCGTCTGGTTAGTCGTATGTTACTGGCCCCGCTGCTGGGCGCACTGTTGCTTTGGCTGACGGACCAGTGCGTGATTTGGCTGACCGATAACTGGCGTGAGATTTCAACCGGCACCTTAACGGCGCTGGTCGGCGCACCAGTTCTGCTGTGGCTGTTGCCGCGCCTGCGTACCGGGGCGGTGCCGTCGCCGCTGAATCAGGGCGACCGCGTGCCTGCGGAGCGTCAGCATGTGCTGTGGTGGGTGCTGGCGGCGCTTGGTGTACTGCTGCTGCTGGCGGTTACCGCGCTATCGCTGGGGCGCGATGCGCACGGCTGGCTGTGGGCGAGCGGCGAACTCTGGCATCAGCTCCAACCGTGGCGCGCACCGCGCATGGTGGCCGCGCTGGCGGCAGGGGTGATGCTGGGCGTGGCGGGCAGCCTGATACAGCGCCTGACCGGTAATCCCATGGCCAGCCCGGAAGTGCTGGGCATCAGCTCTGGCGCAGCCTGCGGCGTGGTGCTGATGTTGTTTCTGGTGCCGGGCGACGCTTTTGCCTGGCTACTGCCTGCCGGCAGCCTTGGCGCGGCGGTTACGCTGCTGCTGATTATGCTGGTGGCCGGGCGCGGCGGTTTTTCGCCGGAGCGTATGCTGCTGGCGGGGATGGCTTTCAGCACCGCCTTTACCACATTACTGGCGATGCTGCTGGCCAGCGGCGATCCGCGCATGGCGCAGCTGCTGAGCTGGATCTCAGGTTCAACCTATGGCGTGGATGCGGCACAGGCGTTGCGCACCGCGCTGGTAGCCGTGGTGCTGGTGGTGATAGCTCCGCTCGCCAGCCGCTGGTTAACCATTTTGCCGCTGGGCAGCGCCACGGCGCGTTCCATTGGCGTCGCACTGATGCCGGCGCGTTTTAGTTTGCTGCTGCTGGCTTCTGCGTTGACTGCCGCCGCGACGCTAACCATCGGACCACTCAGTTTTATTGGGCTGATGGCGCCGCATATCGCACGTATGCTGGGATTCCGGCGGGCGCTGCCGCAGATGGTGGTTGCTGCGCTGATGGGCGGCGCTCTGATGATTGTGGCCGACTGGGGCGGCAGAATGGCGGCGTTTCCGAATCAGATCCCGGCGGGACTACTGGCAACCTTTATCGGCGCGCCTTATTTTGTCTGGCTACTGCGGAAAGTGAAATAACAACGGGCGCCGCAGGGCGCCCGTTAACGTTTGATGATGGCGGCGCGAGTTAAGCCGCTACAGGTAAACCCTTACAAACGCGCAAAGCTGCGACGCGCCGCATCAACCGTGCGCTGGATATCCTCAGCGCTGTGCGCCAGCGACATAAAGCCCGCTTCAAACGCCGACGGCGCCAGGTACACCCCTTCCTCCAGCATGAAATGGAAGAAACGCTTAAAGCGTTCGGTATCGCATCGCGTCACATCGTCATAACAGGTGACTTGTGCCGCATCGGTGAAGAACAGACCGAACATGCCGCCGACATGGTTCACCACCAGCGGGATATTTTCCGCCTGGGCCGCCGCACGGAGACCCTGCGCCAGCTGGGTCGTGAGCTCGGTCAGCGTGGCGTGCGTGCCGGGTCGGGAGATTTCCGTCAGGCAGGCGTAACCGGCGGCCATCGCGATAGGGTTGCCAGAGAGCGTACCCGCCTGGTAAACCGGGCCGGTCGGCGCCAGCGCTTCCATCACGTCACGACGTCCGCCGAATGCACCTACCGGCATGCCGCCGCCGATGATTTTGCCCAGGCAGGTCAGATCCGGCGTTACGCCATAGTGCGCCTGAGCGCCGCCCAGCGCTACGCGGAAGCCGGTCATCACCTCATCGATAATCAGCAGCGCGCCGAACTCGTCGCACAGCGCGCGCAGGCCGGGCAGAAAATCGGGCTGCGGCGGAATACAGTTCATATTGCCCGCTACCGGCTCAACGATAATACAGGCGATTTCATGCGGATATTGTTCGAACGCGGCGCGTACCGAGGCCAGGTCATTGTAGGTGCAGGTCAGGGTATGCTTTGCGAAATCTGCCGGAACGCCAGGTGAATTCGGCTGGCCGAGCGTCAGGGCGCCGGAACCCGCTTTCACCAGCAGGCAGTCGGCATGGCCATGATAACAACCTTCAAATTTGATGATCTTATCGCGTCGGGTGAAGCCGCGCGCCAGGCGAATGGCGCTCATGGTGGCTTCGGTGCCGGAGTTAACCATCCGCACCATTTCCATTGACGGTACCAGTTTGCACACCAGTTCCGCCATCTTCACTTCCATCTCGGTCGGCGCGCCAAAGCTTAAACCGCGCTCTGCCGCCTCAATGACCGCGTTGCGGATCGCCGGATGATTATGGCCCAACACCATCGGCCCCCAGGATCCAACATAATCGATATAGGCTTTGCCGTCGGCATCGTACAGCCAGGCGCCATCGGCACGCTCAATAAATAACGGGACGCCGCCGACGCCGGTAAAGGCGCGTACCGGCGAGTTTACGCCGCCGGGAATGGAACGCTGCGCCTGCTGATACAGGTTTTCGGACTTACTCATTAATCGGCTCCTGAATGAAAGAAAAACCCGACCATTCTACGGGAACTTAGGGCCACGTTGAATGGCTGGCAAAAAGAGTATTGCGCAGGCTGGCATTTTTTGCCCCTTTATGGGGGGCGGCGTATGATAACGGACTTGATTAATTTACTGATGTGAGCGTTATGAACCAAACACCCACCTCCACCGAGCAGTTACATGTGGTTCCCCTGCGGCGTACCGATTTTCTGCGGATGCTGCTACGGCGTGATAAAACCCCCGTCGCGATTCTGTTTGTCGCAGGCATCGTCGGCACGCTGGCCGGGCTGATTGGGGTCGCGTTTGAGAAAGCGGTAACGGCGGTACAGGCCTGGCGGCTGGGCGTGGTGGCCAGCACAGGCGATCATCTGTGGCTGGCTTTTCCTCTGGCCTTTTTATTGTCGGCGCTGCTGGCCGTTTTCGGTTACTGGCTGGTGCGGCGCTTTGCGCCAGAAGCGGGCGGCTCTGGTATTCCGGAAATCGAAGGCGCGCTGGAAGAACTGCGTCCGGTACGCTGGTGGCGCGTGATCCCGGTTAAATTCCTTGGCGGCATGGGCACGCTGGGGGCTGGCATGGTGCTGGGAAGGGAAGGGCCAACGGTGCAGCTGGGCGGCAACGTTGGGCGCATGGTGCTGGATCTTTTCCGTATGCGCAGCGCTGAAGCGCGCCATTCGCTGCTGGCTACCGGAGCCGCCGCCGGTCTTTCCGCCGCGTTTAATGCGCCGCTGGCCGGCATTCTGTTTATTATCGAAGAGATGCGTTTGCAGTTCCGCTATAGCCTGATCTCCATTAAAGCGGTATTTATCGGCGTGATCATGTCGAGCATCGTGTTTCGCTATTTCAACGGCGAACATGCGGTGATTGCCGTCGGCAAGCTTGCCAGTGCGCCAATTAATACGCTGTGGCTCTATCTGGTGCTGGGTATGCTGTTCGGCATCGTCGGCGTGCTGTTTAACCGCCTGATTTTTATTACTCAGGACTTTTTTCAGCGGCTGCACGGCGGCGTGATGAAAAAAGCGCTGATTATCGGGGCGCTGCTGGGTGGGCTGTGCGGGGTTCTTGCGGTGATTAAACCAGAAGCGGCAGGCGGTGGATTTAGTCTGATCCCCATCGCGGCGGCAGGGCACTATACCGTAGGGATGCTGCTGTTTATTTTTATCGCGCGCGTGGTTACCACACTGCTCTGTTTCGGTTCAGGCGCGCCGGGCGGCATCTTTGCGCCGATGCTGGCGTTGGGCACGTTGTTGGGCACCGCTTTCGGCATGGCCTGCGCTTCGCTGCTGCCGGCGTTGACGCTCGATCCTGGTACCTTTGCTATTGCCGGTATGGGCGCGCTGTTTGCCGCCTCGGTGCGTGCGCCTCTGACCGGCATCGTGCTGGTGCTGGAGATGACCGATAATTATCAGCTGATTTTACCGATGATTATTACCTGCCTCGGCGCAACGCTGCTGGCGCAGTTTCTGGGCGGCAAGCCGCTCTACTCCTCACTATTGGCCAGGACGCTGGCAAAGCAGCAGGCACAGCAGGATCGGGAAAAGGCACAGAGTGCGAGGGCGGATACTTGATTGCTGCACCAGGCTATTAGATAATATTGACAAGCGCGGCCATTTCTGGCCTGAGCCGGATCAATTGCGGAGTGTTTCAATGAGTGATGAAGTAGCAGCACTGCCGCTGCAATTTACCGAGGCGGCAGCCAGCAAGGTGAAAACCCTGATTGCTGATGAAGATAATCCTGATCTGAAACTGCGGGTTTATATTACCGGTGGCGGTTGCAGTGGTTTCCAGTACGGCTTCACCTTCGACGATAAAATCAACGATGGCGATATGACCATTGAGAAATCAGGCGTGTCGCTGGTTGTGGATCCGATGAGTCTGCAATACCTGGTGGGTGGCGCGGTGGATTATACCGAAGGCCTGGAAGGTTCCCGTTTTATCGTAACCAACCCCAATGCTAAAACCACCTGCGGCTGTGGTTCTTCCTTTAGCATCTGACAGAAGCGCGTGCTTTACTTCCTGTAAAGCACGCTAATTATTCCTGCCCTTTATCGCCCGTCAAACGCGCTTCTCACCTGATTTTTGCCTGCTATTGCAGCGCCTGACACAATTTTTCTGCGGCCAGCACGCTACGCGGACCGGGACGGCTTAGCCAGTCTTCGGGGATCGCTATCACCGGCACCAGCAGTTGCGGCTGCCAGAATCGTGCCGTCTGAGCGGCGGCGTGGCTGTCGCCAGGCACGATAATCAGATCGGGATGGCGTGCCAGTACCTGCTCGCGGCTGACCTGCGGCCAGGGCACCGGGCTGGCTGCAAACACATTCTCGCCGCCACACAGCGCCAACAGCTGGTTTTGTAAGGTTGCGCGTGCGGCAGTAAACAGCGGCTGTTGACCAAACTGTAAAAATACGCGCCGATGCTTTGGTTGTTTATTAGGTTGTTGCAATGCCTTAAAGCGCGCCGCCAGGCGACCTGCCGCATCATGGGCCTGCTGTGGAGAGGGGCTCCACGCCGCCAGCTGATGCAGCGCGGCGATAATGCTTTCAATCGAGTCGGGATCCAGCCAGATAACCTTTACGCCCAGCGTGCGCAACTGATCGATTTGCCGCTGCGGAGAACCTCCGCGCCACGCCAGCACCAAATCCGGCTTTAGCGCCAGAATGCGTTCCAGCTTAATACCCTGCCAGTTAGCGACCTGCTCCAGCGATTTCGCTTCAGGCGGATAATCGGACCAGGCGCTAACTGCCACCGGCGTGATCCCGGCGGCGAAGGCGAGTTCAGTGAGATGCGGCGCCAGCGTAATAACACGCGGCGCGCTGGCCGCCAGCGCCAGGCTGGAAAAGAGCCAGAGCGCCAGCAAGGCGATAATGCGTTTAGCCACGCGCCAGGTTGCCCAGCAGCGTTTCCACCAGCAGTGAAGATTGCTGAGCAGCAATGCTAAGAAACTCTTCAAAGCTAAGGTGAGATTCCTGATCGGCAACGTCAGAGATAGCGCGGATGACTACAAAAGGCGTGGCGAACTGATGACAAACGTGACCGATCGCCGTGGCTTCCATCTCTACCGCAATTGCCTGCGGGAAGGTGGTGCGAATACGCGCCAGCGGTTCTGCGCCGTTGATAAAGGCATCGCCGCTCACGACCAGACCGCGTACCGCGTGCAGATTTAGCTGATTAATGCACGCTTCTGCGGCGGCAATCAGCGCGCTGTCAGCCGGAAAAGCGGCAGGACAGCCTGCCATCTGGCCTGGCTCATAGCCGAAGGCGGTGACGTCCGCATCGTGATAACGCACCTCGTCCGATACCACGATATCGCCCACTTTCAGCGAAGAATCCAGGCCACCCGCCGATCCGGTATTGATAATGAAATCAGGACGGCAGCGTTCCAGCAGCAGGGCCGTGCCCAGCGCGGCGGAAACTTTACCGATCCCGGATTTCAGCAGCGCTACCTCCACACCGTTCAGGGTACCGGTATAAATTTCACAGCCAGCGACAGAAATAGTCTGACGATTCTCGATTTTATCGCGCAGCAGTGTGACTTCCTGCTCCATTGCACCAATAATGCCTGCTTTCATAGGGTTACTCGCTAAGTAATTAAAGTGGAATTCAGCATTTGAACTGTTGCATAGTCTACCACAGGCCCACGGCAAGATGTTTTCATGCAGAAACAAGGGGAATCAATGGATAAGATTAATTTCCGGCAGCGGATCAGCTTTCAGCGCCCATGGAACAGTCGGGAAGCGCCGCAGGGCGAATATGCCATTACCCGTCATTTTGAAAGCGATCGTGGGCGTATTATTAATTCAGCCGCCATCCGTCGTTTACAGCAGAAAACCCAGGTGTTTCCGCTGGAGCGCAACGCTGCTGTGCGTTCGCGGCTGACACATTCGCTGGAGGTGCAGCAGACGGGACGTTATATCGCAAAAGAGATCCTTGAAACCCTGAAAACGCGCGGCGGCCTGGAAAAATATGGTCTGCAGGAGCTATCCGGCGCGTTTGAAAGTCTGGTGGAGATGGCCTGTTTGTTGCACGACGTGGGCAACCCGCCCTTTGGTCATTTTGGCGAAGCGGCGATCAACGACTGGTTCGACGCCAATTTACCGGCTGAGCTGGTGGATCCGCTGGTGGCAGGCGTAGACGATGGCGACGCACAGCAGCAGGCGGACTTCAGCGCCCTGAATGCGATTATCCGTCAGGATCTTTGTCATTTCGAAGGCAACGCGCAGGCGATTCGTCTGGTACATACGCTACTGCAGCTAAACCTGACCTACTGTCAGGTCGCCTGTATTTTGAAATATACCGCGCCCGCCTGGTGGCAGGGCGAAAAGCCAGCGCAGTTCAGCACCCTGATGAAAAAGCCGGGCTTTTATCTTTCCGAGTGCCATTATATTGCCGAACTGCGCGCGGCCACGCAGCTGCAGGAGCATCACCGTTTTCCGTTAACCTGGATCATGGAAGCGGCAGATGATATTTCCTACTGTATTGCCGACCTTGATGATGCAGTAGAGAAGGCCATTTTCAACGTTGATACGCTGTATGGCTATCTGGAAAAACTGTGGGGGCCGGTGCGTCCCGGCGATGCTTTCAGCCGCACCATTGGTTATGCCTGGCGCGAGGCAAACGGAAAGAAAATTCGCGGCCGAAGCGATCAATTTTTTATGTCGCTGCGTGTGAGCGTGCAAAATGTGCTGGTGGCCCACGCGGTTAATCGTTTCGTGGATAATCTGGCGGCCATTTTTAACGGCGACTTTAATCATGCGTTGCTGGAAGACGAGGGCGAAGAGGGCAGGTTGCTGAAGTTATTTAAAACCGTCGCGCGCCGCCATGTATTTAATCATTCAGAAGTTGAACAGCTCGAATTACAGGGCTATCGGGTAATAAAAGGGCTGCTGGAGGTTTACCAGCCGCTGCTTAAGCTAAATTATGAAGCTTTTACCACGCTGATGACCGAAGATTTCCTGGCCGGACATCCTATCGAAACCCGACTGTTTCATAAGCTATCTGGCAAACACCGCCGTGCTTATCAACAACATATGCGCACTTTGAAAATTGAGCATAAATATCAGCGGCTGTTGTGGGAACGTTATTATCGTGCGCGTCTGATTCAGGACTATATTAGTGGAATGACCGATCTTTATGCCTGGGATGAATACCGGCGTTTAATGGCGGTTGAATAGTGAAGTAATAAAAAAGGAGTTTTGTAAAGATGCAGAATATTTTTTTACTTTTGCCAAAAAGTTACTGATGAACTTTGCGGTAAAAATTTAATCTCATCAACACGGCCAAAATGATGGTCAGCTTCATTGATCCAATACGAGTAACAGACGAATGAAAAAAACAACTCTTGTATTAAGCGCATTAGCTCTCAGCCTGGGTATGGCGATGAGTCCGACTTACGTTATGGCTGCTGAAACGGCCTCTTCCTCCACTCAGCAACTCCCCAGCCTGGCACCTATGCTGGAAAAAGTGATGCCGTCAGTTGTCAGCATCAACGTTGAAGGTAGCACCTCGGTGAAAACGCCGCGTCTGCCGCCACAGTTCCAGCAGTTCTTTGGTGATAACTCGCCGTTCTGTCAGGATGGTTCGCCATTCCTGAACTCGCCGATGTGCCAGGGCGCAGCGCCTGGCGGCAACGCGCCTCAGCAAAAATTCCGCGCGCTGGGTTCCGGTGTAGTCATCAATGCGCAGAAAGGGTATGTCGTCACCAACAACCATGTCGTGGATAATGCCACCAAAATTCAGGTGCAGCTCAGCGACGGACGCCGTTATGAGGCGAAAGTGATCGGCAAAGATCCGCGTTCCGATATTGCGCTGATTCAGCTTCAGGATTTTAAAAATCTTACCGCCATTACCATGGCTGACTCTGACACCCTGCGCGTCGGTGACTATACGGTTGCGATCGGTAACCCGTACGGGCTGGGCGAAACCGTCACGTCCGGTATTGTCTCCGCGCTGGGTCGTAGCGGCCTGAATGTGGAAAATTACGAGAACTTTATCCAGACCGATGCGGCCATTAACCGTGGTAACTCCGGCGGCGCGTTGGTTAATCTGAACGGTGAACTCATTGGGATTAATACCGCGATACTGGCTCCGGACGGCGGCAACATTGGTATCGGCTTCGCCATTCCCAGCAATATGGTGAAGAACCTCACTGCACAGATGGTGGAATATGGTCAGGTAAAACGTGGCGAACTGGGCATCATGGGCACCGAGCTGAATTCTGAGCTGGCGAAAGCGATGAAAGTGGATGCGCAACGCGGTGCCTTTGTCAGCCAGGTGATGCCGAAGTCTTCCGCTGCTAAAGCGGGCATTAAGGCGGGCGATGTGATCACCTCGCTGAACAAAAAACAGATCTCCAGCTTTGCCGCGTTGCGTGCTGAAGTCGGCTCGCTGCCGGTTGGCACTAAACTGGAACTGGGCCTGCTGCGTGATGGTAAACCGCTGACGGTTACGGTTGAGCTGCAACAAAGCTCACAGAGTAATGTCGATTCCGCAACCATCTATACCGGCATTGAAGGCGCGGGTCTGAGCAACGCGGAAGTTAACGGTCAGAAAGGCGTGCGGGTGGACAGCGTTAAACCTGGCAGCTCCGCAGCACGTATCGGCCTGAAAAAAGACGATATTATTCTTGGTGTAAACCAGCAGCCAGTGACCAATCTTGGCGAGCTGCGTAAAATCCTTGATACCAAGCCCTCCGTGCTGGCGCTGAATATCAAACGCGGCGACAGCAATATCTATCTGCTTATGCAATAACGCGTTCCTGCCGGGAAACCCGCAGCAAAACAGAGAGCTCAACGGCCCGACGGCTTGTTCGTCGGGCCGTTTTTAGTTTGTGATATCGCCCGCAAATTTATTAACCGAAGCGGTGCTTCGTGCAAATGCACAATGCTTCGCTGCGATCGTCAACGTATGCTGCTTCTTCAGGCCCTGGCTGGAGTGAAAGATGGCTAACTATCACCTGGATGCTCGTCTGGCCCAGGATATCGTTGCGCGCACCATGAAAATTATCGACAGTAACGTCAACGTCATGGATGCCCGTGGCCGGATTATCGGCAGCGGCGATCGGGAACGCATTGGTGAATTGCACGAAGGCGCGCTGCTGGCGCTGTCGCAAGCGCGTGTGGTGGATATTGACGAAGCCGTTGCGCGCCATCTGCATGGCGTACGGCCCGGTATCAATTTACCGCTGCGTATTGCCGGTGAAATCGTTGGAGTCATCGGCCTGACTGGCGATCCCGTTTCACTGCGTCAGTATGGCGAGTTGGTCTGTATGACGGCGGAGATGATGCTGGAGCAGGCGCGACTGCTGCATATGCTGGCGCAGGATAGCCGTCTGCGCGAAGAGCTGGTGCTGAATCTTATCCGTAGTGAAACCCTTTCTCCGGCGCTGATGGCATGGGCGCAGCGGCTGGGTATCGACCTTAATCAGCCGCGCGTGGTTGCGGTGGTAGAGGTCGACAGCGGGCAACTGGGCGTGGACAGTGCGATGGCGGAGCTGCAGCAGTTACAGACGCTGTTGACCATGCCAGAGCGCGATAATCTGATTGCCATCGTTTCCCTTACGGAAATGGTGGTGTTGAAACCGGCGCTGAATGCTCATGGCCGTTACGATCAGGATGAGCACCGGCGGCGCGTTGATCAACTATTAGGGCGCATGAAAGAGAGTGGGCATCTGCGTATTCGCATTGCGCTGGGCAACTACTTTACCGGCGAGGGCAGTATTGCCCGCTCTTACCGCACGGCGCAAACCACCATGAGCGTTGGCAAACAGCGTATGCCGGAACAGCGCAGCTTTTTTTATCAGGATTTAGTGCTGCCGGTGCTGCTTGATAGCCTGCGCGGCGGCTGGCAGGCAAATGAGCTGTCGCGTCCGCTGGCAAAACTGAAAGCGATGGATAATAACGGCCTGTTGCGGCGTACGCTAATCGCCTGGTTCACTCATAACGTGCAGCCTTCGGCCACCGCCCGGGCGCTGTTTATTCATCGTAATACGCTGGAGTACCGGCTGAACCGGATTTCTGAACTGACCGGGCTTAACCTGGGCCATTTTGACGATCGGCTGCTGCTGTACGTGGCGCTACAGCTGGATGAGCAGCCCTAAAGAGAATACGCCGCAGCGCGGCGTATCAGGCGTGTTGATAACCTCATGCCCGAAAAGCCAGGCGTGTTGGCTATCCTGTTTTTCATTAGCGGCTGTTGCGCGTCAGCTTATCCAGATCGGATTCAATTTCAGCGATCTTGTTGGAAACCACGTTTTCCAGATGACGCAGGTCGTCAAGGATTTTACGCTTCAGATCGATTTCTACCTGATCGCGCTGGCAGATTTGATCCAGCTCATCAATCACATAGCGGAGGTTAGGGCTGATCTCCTGCACCTCTTTGTAGCCTTGCCCAATGCCATCCGCCACCACGGTTTTACGCTGGCGCGGATATTTAAATTTAACGCTTTTGGCAAAAAATTCGCCTTTATCTTTACGGAAGTAAATTTTCAAAATGTCGTTATTCGCTTCCTGACGCAGGCTGTAGCGATCGATATCTTCCGGATTGGAAATGCCCAGGCTTTTTAAATTGTCATACATGGCGATGTTTCCTGTGAACGTGAAATTAGGGCGTCGCAACTCTTCCGTTACACCTTATTTCGGCCCTGACGCTGTACGAGCATCCTGCTGAAGCAGCACAAAGGGCCTGTCATCACTGTAGACATAAACGACGACTTTCGGGAAATTGCGCCGCAGAAATGGCGGAGATGAATTATCGCCTGCGTAAAAAATAAACGCACCTTTAATTTGCAGGCAAAGCGGCGTGGATAACGGTGAGGGAAAAAGGAAAACGCAGGCCGGAACGGCGCGGGAAAAGGCGAAAACAGACGCGAACTTACCCTGCCGTTAAGGCAGGGCAGAGGATCAGGCGTTATTCATCAATGGTGCGCAGCAGCTCATTGATGCCAACTTTGCCGCGTGTTTTCGCATCAACTTTTTTCACGATGACCGCGCAATAGAGGCTGTAAGAGCCATCTTTTGACGGCAGGTTGCCGGAAACCACAACTGAGCCAGCCGGAACGCGGCCATAGTGGATTTCGCCGGTTTCACGATCGTAAATTTTGGTGCTTTGACCAATATAAACGCCCATGGAAATCACGGAACCTTCTTCAACGATTACCCCTTCGACGATTTCAGAACGGGCGCCGATAAAGCAGTTGTCTTCAATGATGGTCGGGTTAGCCTGAAGCGGCTCCAGTACGCCGCCGATGCCGACGCCGCCAGAAAGATGCACGTTTTTACCAATCTGAGCACAAGAACCCACGGTCGCCCAGGTATCAACCATCGAGCCTTCATCAACCCATGCGCCAATATTGACATAGGAAGGCATCAGCACGGTGTTACGGGCAATAAAGGCCCCCTGACGAACGGCCGCTGGTGGCACCACACGGAAGCCCTCTTTTTTAAAGCGCGCTTCATCATAAGCGGCAAACTTCATCGGCACCTTGTCGTAATAGCGGCTTTCAGCGCCGTCGATTACCTGATTGTCATTGATACGGAAAGAGAGCAGCACCGCTTTTTTCAGCCACTGATGCGTGACCCATTCACCATCAATCTTTTCGGCTACGCGCAGGGCGCCGCTGTCCAGCAGAGCGATAACCTGCTCTACGGCTTCGCGGGTGGCGGAATCTACGCTGGCGGGCGTGATATCGGCACGGTGCTCAAACGCGCTCTCAATGACACTCTGTAACTGTTGCATGTGTATTTTCATCCTGGTTATTGCATTCACCATCGCACACTATCGCTGTTGCTCCGATGATTTGGCGAACGGCTGTGTAAAAAGATCTGAGTCACACTTTATCGTTTGGATCAAGGGCCTCTGTCAACCGTTGTTGCAGCTTATGTCGCAAATTGGCGCTCAGCGCGCGGCGTTCATCATCAGCCAGAATAAACAGATCCTCGACCCGTTCGCCAATGGTGCTGATGCGTGCGCCGTGCAGCGAAATGCCCAGGTCGGCAAAGACTTCGCCCACCTGCGCCAGCAGGCCAGGACGATCAAGCGCAATCAGCTCCAGCCAGGTGCGGCGTTCGTTGAAAGAGGGCAGAAAACGCACCTCGGTATCGACATTAAAGTGTTTCAGCTTGGCTGACTGGCGGCGGGTGCGCGGCGGCGTCCAGCTGGTTTGGGTAATCGCCTGATCCAGCGCCTGGATAATCATCTGGTGGCGATCCGCCGCCAGCGGGCTGCCGTCCGGCTCCAGCACAATAAAGGTATCCATTGCCATACCGTCACGGCTGGTAAAGATCTGCGCATCGTGCACGCTGAGATTACGGCGGTCCAGCTCGCCCGCAACGGCAGCAAACAGATAGGGGCGATCCGGGCTCCAGATAAAGATTTCCGTGCCGCCGCGCGTCGCCTGCGGACTGACCAATACCAGCGGCTTGTGCAGGTCATGATTCATTAAATGGCGCGCATGCCAGGCGAGCTGGTTAGGCGTATGGCGCAGAAAATAGTCGGCGCGACAGCGGCTCCAGATTTGGTGCAGCCTCTCTTCATTGATGTTGTCCATACGCAGCAGAGCCAGCGCCTGCAGGCGATGATGGCGCACACGCTCACGCAGATCGGGTGAATTTTCCATTCCGCGTCGCAGCTGTTTTTCCGTGGCGAAAAACAGCTCGCGCAACAGGCTTTGTTTCCAGCTATTCCACAGCGTTTCGTTGGTGGCGCAGATATCCGCTACCGTCAAACAGACCAGATAGCGCAGACGATTTTCATTCTGCATCACCTCAGCGAACTGCTGGATCACCGTTGGATCCTGTATATCGCGCCGCTGAGCGGTCACCGACATCAGCAGATGATAGCGCACCAGCCAGGCAACCAGCTGCGCCTCGCGTGAGTTCAGACCGTGCAGTTCGGCAAAGTCCAGTACATCCTGTGCGCCAAGAATGGAATGGTCGCCGCCGCGACCTTTGGCGATATCGTGAAACAGCGCTGCCAGCAGCAGCAGCTCCGGCTGCGGCAGACGCGGCCACAGCTCGACGCAGAGCGGATGGCGCGAGCGGGTCTCTTCGCTGGCGAAGCTTTCCAGCTTTTGCAGCACGCGAATGGTATGTTCATCCACCGTGTAAGCGTGAAACAGATCGAACTGCATCTGACCGACAATTTTACTCCACTGCGGCATATAAGCAGAAAGAACGCTGTGACGATGCATCGGCACCAGCGCCCGGCTGACCGCGCCCGGATGGCGTAGAATAGCGAAAAAGTAGCGTCGTGCTTCCGGCAGGTTACAGAGCGGTTGCTGTAAATTACGACGCGCATAGCGTAGCTGACGCAGCGTAGAGGAATAGATGCCTTTGATATTTTCATTGCGCACCATTACCCAAAACATGCGCATGATCGCTTCCGGCTGACAACTGAAGAGCGCATCATCGCGTAGATCGATCAGGCTGCCGCGCAGTTGGAAATCGTCATCAATCGGCTGCGGTTTGTCGGTGGCGTCCAGCGCTAAAATTGCATCGTCGAACAGCTGAAGCAGCATTTGATTCAGTTCGCCGATGCGCCGCGTAACGCGGAAAAAATCTTTCATCATCCGCTCGACCGGCTCGTTACCTTCGCCCTGGTAATCCAGGCGTTGCGCGACGGTGAGCTGACGGTCAAACAGCAGGCGGTTATCGTAACGGGGCAGAGTAAGATGCAGGGCGAAACGAATACGCCAGAGAAAGGCCTGACACTCGTTCAGCTCATTGCGTTCGGCTTCAGTAAGAAAGCTGAAACCCACCATTTCATCCAGTGAGGTGGCGCCGAAGTGGCGGCGCGCCACCCACAGCAGCGTATGAATATCGCGCAGGCCGCCGGGGCTGCTTTTTATATCGGGCTCCAGGTTGTAGCTGGTGCCGTGATAACGCTTGTGGCGCTCCTGCTGTTCAGCGATTTTGGCAGCGTAAAAACGCCAGGAGGGCCAGAAGCCGTCGCTGAAAATATGCTTTTGCAGTTCCAGAAACAGCGCCACGTCGCCAACCAGCATACGCGATTCAATCAGATTGGTGGCGACGGTTAAATCAGAAAGCCCTTCCAGCAGGCACTCTTCCAGCGTGCGCACGCTGTGCCCCACCTCCAGCTTCAGATCCCACAGCAGCGTCAACAGATCGCTGGCCGCTGCCGCCGTCTGCTCATCCAATGCTTTACGGCTGAGGATCAGCAGATCAATGTCGGAAAGCGGATGCAGCTCGCCGCGACCAAAGCCGCCTACCGCAACCAGTGACATGCCATCGCGCGCTTCGAAGCCGTAAAAACGCCACAGGCGACGCAGCAAGGTATCAATAAACAGCGTGCGGGCGTCGATCAGGGCCGCGACATCTTTTCCTTCGTCAAACGCGGCGGCAAGATGCTGCTGAAAGCCTTCAAGATGCTGCTTTAGCTGCTCTCGGGTGAGCTGCGCATCGTCCCAGCCTGACGTGGATTCGGCCAGGCTACTTATTACTTCATTAGTCACGCCATTGCGCATTGAAGAGTTGCTCCGCTTTCGCCATAAAAAAAGCCGACGTAAAGTCGGCTCTTGTTAAACTTCGGTCAGGCGGGTGTCGCGCCCTTAGGCTTCGTTGACCAGCACTGCCGGAATGGTGTCATCTTTACGCAAGGTAAGAATTTCACAGCCGTTTTCCGTCACCACAATAGTATGCTCATACTGTGCCGACAAGCTGCGATCTTTGGTTTTTACCGTCCAGCCATCTTTCATGCTACGGATGCGGTAATCGCCCGCGTTCACCATCGGTTCAATGGTAAAGGTCATGCCCGGCTGCAGCACTACGCCGCCGTCGTCGGCATCGTAATGCAGCACCTGCGGCTCTTCATGAAAGCCTTTGCCGATCCCGTGTCCGCAATATTCACGCACGACGGAAAAATCCTGCGCTTCGACAAATTTCTGGATTTCACGACCCAGCGTGCGCAGACGGATGCCCGGTTTGACCAGACGCAGCGCCAGATAGAGGCTTTCCTGCGTAATGCGGCACAGGCGCTCACCCTGAATGGTGGGTTTGCCTACCAGATACATTTTCGAGGTATCGCCGTGATACTCGTCTTTTATTACCGTTACGTCGATATTAACGATATCGCCATCTTTCAGCAGCTTGTCATCACTGGGAATGCCGTGGCAAACCACGTCATTAACCGAGATACATACTGATTTCGGGAAGCCGTGATAGCCAAGGCTGGCAGAAACTGCCTGCTGGGTATTCACAATATAATCATTGCAAATGCGGTCGAGTTCACCAGTGGAAACGCCCGGCTTTACGAAAGGCTCGATCATCTCCAGCACTTCAGCGGCAAGACGTCCCGCCACGCGCATTTTTTCGATTTCTTCTGGGGTTTTAATTGAAATTGCCATTAATTTTATCCGCAGTTGTCGTCATTTTCGACAATAATAAAGCAAGTGGTGCCATGTTAGCAGGTCGGCCAGTAGGCTGCCACTGAGCGTTTAACCATGGCCGGCGGTAATTGTAATCATTAAGGAAAATGCGTTGTGCTATTCAATGCGCGCAGAAAGGAGACGAACAATTATTGGCGTCAAATCGTGCTTTATGGTATAAAGCGCGCCGACGATTCTAAGTAAGGCTGAAAAGCCCTGCTGGAAACGCATAAATCTCCCGTGTATATAACACACACATATCGGCACATGCGCCGGGGTGCCTTTCGAGGTCGGTTGCATGGGATATGTGGAGGCCCAACCCCAAACTTACTACAGAGGTAATCATGGCAACTGTTTCCATGCGCGACATGCTCAAGGCTGGTGTTCACTTCGGTCACCAGACCCGTTACTGGAACCCGAAAATGAAGCCGTTCATCTTCGGTGCGCGTAACAAAGTTCACATCATCAACCTTGAGAAAACGGTTCCGATGTTCAACGACGCCCTGGCTGAGCTGAACAAAATCGCTTCCCGTAAAGGCAAGATCCTGTTTGTTGGTACTAAGCGTGCTGCCAGCGAAGCAATCAAAGAATCTGCTCTGAGCTGCGATCAGTTCTTCGTAAACCACCGTTGGTTAGGTGGTATGCTGACTAACTGGAAAACCGTTCGTCAGTCAATCAAACGTCTGAAAGATCTGGAAACTCAGTCTCAGGACGGTACTTTCGACAAACTGACCAAAAAAGAAGCGCTGATGCGTACTCGTGAACTGGCCAAGCTGGAAAACAGCCTGGGCGGTATCAAAGACATGGGCGGTCTGCCGGACGCACTGTTTGTGATCGATGCTGACCACGAACACATCGCAATCAAAGAAGCAAACAACCTGGGTATCCCGGTATTTGCTATCGTTGATACCAACTCTGATCCGGATGGCGTTGATTACATCATCCCGGGTAACGACGATGCGATCCGTGCTGTTAGCCTGTACCTGACTGCTGTAGCGACCACCGTTCGCGAAGGCCGCTCTCAGGATCTGGCTGAGCAGGCAGAAGAAGCTTCTTTAGAGAACGCTTAATAAGGTTTGCTCTGTACAGAGCCCTTATCATTCAGATGTGATCTGTAAGGGGCCGATTATGGCCCCTTTATTTTTTTAACCGTGGTCCGGCGCATGGCCTGGCTGCGAAGCACTCCTGCTAACAGACGCTGTTGGCCCGCAGCAGATAAGCGGGCAGGCAGACTGGCCGTCCTGGTAAAACCGTGGCGGCCGTTTCCCGCGTGAGCGGGAATAAACCGCAGGCAACAGACAACTGAGGAAGAGAGAATGGCTGATATTACCGCTGCTCTGGTAAAAGAACTGCGCGAGCGTACTGGCGCTGGCATGATGGAATGTAAAAAAGCGCTGGTTGAAGCCAATGGCGACATCGAGCTGGCGATTGACAACATGCGTAAATCAGGTCAGGCGAAAGCGGCGAAGAAATCTGGTCGCGTAGCTGCCGAAGGCGTTATCCTGACTGAAGTCTCTGGCAACACCGGCGTGATCGTTGAGCTGAACTGCGAAACTGACTTCGTGGCGAAAGATGCAGGCTTCCTGGCTTTCGGTAAAGAAGTTATCGCTGCCGCTACCGCTGAGCGCATCGCTGATATTGATGTCCTGAAAGCGAAATTCGAAGATCAGCGCACCGCGCTGGTAGCGAAAATCGGTGAAAACATCAACATCCGTCGCGTTGCTATCCTGGAAGGCGAGATGGTTGGTTCTTACCTGCACGGCGCACGTATCGGCGTTCTGGTTTCTGCGACCGGTGCTGATGAAGAGCTGGTTAAACACGTTGCTATGCACGTTGCAGCAAGCAAGCCGGAATATGTTAAGCCGGAAGACGTACCGTCTGACGTGGTTGAGCGTGAGCATCAGATCCAGCTGGACATCGCCATGCAGTCTGGCAAACCGCGCGAAATCGCAGAGAAAATGGTTCAGGGCCGTATGAACAAGTTCACCGGTGAAGTTTCCCTGACCGGTCAGCATTTCGTTATGGATCCGAGCAAAACCGTTGGTCAGCTGCTGAAAGAGAAAGGCGCCGACGTGATTAACTTCATCCGCTTCGAAGTGGGTGAGGGCATTGAGAAAGTGGAAAGCGACTTTGCTGCAGAAGTTGCGGCCATGTCCAAGCAGTCTTAATGGTTCCAAAAGAACCGCCAATCGGCGGTTCTTTTTTGTCTGGGATCTTCAGCATTTTTCAGTCTCATCCCAATAGCAATCCCAACCGGCTAAGCGGATGATAGTTCGGATCTAACTCCTCATTATTTCATGATAGCTTCCAGGAAAAAAACGACCATGGCTACCAATGCAAAACCTGTATATCAACGTATCCTGCTAAAACTCAGTGGCGAAGCGCTGCAGGGCGCCGAAGGTTTCGGCATCGACGCGAGCGTGCTCGATCGCATGGCTCAGGAAATTAAAGAGCTGGTTGAGCTGGGTATTCAGGTTGGCGTCGTTATTGGTGGGGGTAACCTGTTCCGCGGCGCAGGTCTGGCTCAGGCGGGAATGAACCGCGTTGTTGGCGATCATATGGGCATGCTGGCTACCGTAATGAACGGCCTGGCGATGCGTGATGCGCTGCACCGCGCCTATGTGAACGCGCGTTTGATGTCGGCGATCCCGCTTAACGGCGTGTGCGATAACTACAGCTGGGCGGAAGCAATTAGCCTGTTGCGTAATAATCGCGTTGTTATTTTCTCTGCCGGCACCGGCAATCCTTTCTTTACCACCGATTCCGCAGCCTGCCTGCGTGGTATTGAAATCGAAGCCGATGTTGTCCTGAAAGCCACGAAAGTGGATGGCGTCTATTCTGCCGATCCGGTAAAAACGCCCGATGCTACGCTCTACGATCAGCTATCCTATCAGGAAGTACTGGAGCGTGAGCTGAAAGTGATGGACCTGGCCGCCTTTACACTGGCGCGCGACCATCAGCTGCCGATTCGCGTCTTTAATATGAATAAGCCGGGCGCATTGCGTCGTGTGGTAATGGGTGAAAAAGAAGGCACCCTGATTACGCATTAATATCCGTCACGGCGTAAAATAAGGTATATTCTGTCGGCGCGGCGCAAACAAGCGACGCGCACCGTTCAGGATTATCGACGAATTTTACCGTTTCCTGGCACGTTGTTGTGGCAGGTCAAACAGAATCCAAGGGTTACAACGTGATTAACGACATCAAAAAAGATGCCGACACGCGCATGGAAAAATGCGTTGAGGCGTTCAAAAATAACATCGGCAAAGTACGCACTGGCCGCGCATCACCAGCGCTTCTCGACGGTATCGTAGTTGAGTATTACGGTACGCCGACTCCGCTGCGCCAGCTGGCCAACGTTACCGTCGAAGACTCACGCACGCTGAAGATCAACGTGTTTGACCGCTCCCTGAGCCAGGCCGTTGAGAAAGCGATTATGTCGTCCGATCTCGGTCTTAATCCGAGCTCTGCCGGTACCGATATTCGCGTGCCGCTGCCCGCGTTGACGGAAGAGCGTCGTAAAGATCTGATCAAGGTCGTACGTGGCGAAGCAGAGCAGGGCCGTGTTTCCGTGCGTAACGTGCGCCGCGACGCCAACGACAAAATCAAAGCGCTGCTGAAAGATAAAGCGATCGGCGAAGACGAAGAGCGTCGTGCGCAGGATGAAGTACAAAAAATGACCGATGCATGGATCAAGAAACTTGATGCTGCGCTGGCTGAAAAAGAAACGGAGCTGATGGATTTCTAATTCCATCCAGTCCCGGTAAAACGCCGTCCACAGCGTACAGATTACGCTGTTTGACGGCGTTTTGTTTTGTCCCACCATGATTGGCGCACTGGCGCATTTCTCTGTAGCGCCGTGTCCGAATTTCTACACAGAGCGGCCTCATGAAGCAATTAACCATTCTCGGCTCCACCGGATCGATTGGCACCAATACGCTGGCGGTGGTGCAGGCAAATCCTCATCTTTATGCGATTAAAGCGCTGGTTGCCGGCTATAACGTCGATCTGATGACCGAGCAGTGCCTGCATTTCCGTCCCGCCTTTGCCGCAATGGCGGACGAGGCCTCAGCGCGTCAGCTGCGTCAGCGTTTAAGCGAGCTGGGTGTTGATACAGAGGTGCTGGCAGGCGAAGAGGCTGCGTGTCAGCTGGCGGCGCTGGACGATGTCGATCAGGTTATGGCGGCGATTGTTGGCGCGGCCGGGCTGCTGCCTACTCTGGCGGCGATTCGCGCCGGCAAAACCGTGCTGCTGGCGAATAAAGAATCACTTGTCACGTGCGGCCGTTTATTTATGGAGGCGGTGAGCGCCAGCGGCGCGCGGCTGTTGCCGGTCGACAGCGAGCATAATGCCATTTTTCAGAGTTTACCGGCTTCCATCCAGCAACAGTTAGGATACGCTAACCTCCAGGAAAACGGCATAGAGTCGATTATCCTTACGGGATCGGGTGGACCGTTTCGTGACACGCCGCTGTCGGCACTGGCAACCGTTACGCCGGAGCAGGCCTGCGCGCATCCGAACTGGTCGATGGGGCGAAAAATCTCTGTTGACTCCGCCACCATGATGAATAAAGGTCTTGAATACATTGAAGCCCGCTGGCTGTTTAATGCAACCGATGCGCAGATGGAAGTTATTCTGCACCCGCAGTCGGTGATTCACTCTATGGTGCGTTATCGCGATGGCAGTGTGCTGGCGCAGTTGGGATCTCCAGATATGCGCACGCCGATTGCCCATACGATGGCCTGGCCGCAGCGTGTAGAAGCAGGCGTAACACCGCTCGATTTTACACGCATGAAGGCGCTAACCTTCGCCGAACCTGATTTTAACCGCTATCCCTGCCTGAAACTGGCGATGGATGCGTGTGAACAGGGGCAGGCGGCGACCACCGCGCTCAATGCAGCTAATGAAATTGCGGTCGCCGCGTTTCTTAAGGGTCAGATTCGCTTTACCAATATTGCCGCGCTGAATGCAGCGGTATTGGCAGCGCTTCATCACGGCGAACCACAGAGCGTGGAGGCGGTATTGGCCATTGACAGCGAGTCGCGTCGTACCGCGCAGGCACTACTGCCGCGTTTCGCTAAGGCCGGGTAATTCGCCAATTTGCGTGGTCGCTATTTGTGAGCCTGGGATGAAACTGGTATAGTCCCCGGCTCCCGTTTCGCATTTACACACAGCCAAAGCGGTGAAGAGAGCCGTGGTCGTCACGGCTTTTTTACAGCCGCACGGGAAATGTATTCAGAAGCCGCTGTATTTCTGATGAAAGGAAATGAATACGCGTTATGTCGTCCGAAACTCAAATAACAACCGATGACCAGCAGCGGACAGGCCCGCGTCATGTGGCCATCATCATGGATGGCAACGGTCGCTGGGCGAAAAATCAGGGTAAACTCCGCGTTTCCGGTCATAAAGCGGGCGTGAAGTCGGTGCGTCGCGCCGTAAGCTTTGCCGTCAGTAATAAGCTGGAAGCGCTCACGCTTTATGCCTTCAGTAGCGAAAACTGGTCCCGTCCGGCGCAGGAAGTGGTTGCGCTGATGGAGCTGTTTGTCTGGGCACTTGATAGCGAAGTAAAAAGCCTGCATAAGCACAATGTTCGGTTAAGAATTATTGGCGATATTAGCCGTTTTAATTCACGCTTACAGGAGCGCATTCGTCGCGCTGAGGAACTTACTCAACAAAATAATGGATTGACTCTCAACATTGCCGCGAATTATGGCGGCCGTTGGGATATTATTCACGGCGTAAGAAAGATAGCCGAGCAGGTGCAGGAAGGATTGCTCCGTCCTGACCAGATCGAAGAAACTACGCTGTCCGGATTTCTCTGTATGCATGATTTGGCACCGGTGGATCTGGTAATAAGGACCGGGGGGGAACACCGCATCAGTAACTTCCTGCTGTGGCAAATCGCCTACGCGGAGTTTTACTTTACCGATGTTCTCTGGCCTGATTTTGACGAACAAGTTTTTGAAGGTGCAATGAATGCTTTTTCACATCGTGAGCGTCGATTTGGCGGCGCAGCACCTGGCGGCGCCTGAGCGCCCTGGGGGTAACCTTTGCTGAAGTCGCGTCTGATTACAGCGTTCATACTGATCCCTTTGGTGATCGCTGCGCTTTTCTGGTTACCGCCATCAGGATTTGCTATCACCACTCTGGTGGTATGCATGCTGGCCGCATGGGAATGGGGCCAGTTTGCTGGCTTCACCTCCCGTCTCCAACGTATCTGGCTGGCCGTACTTTGCGGCCTGCTGCTTGCCGTGATGTTATTTACGCTTCCTCCTTATCAACATGCCGTTCAGCTGCCGCAAATAGGCGGTTCGCTTTGGGTTGCGCTGGCCTGGTGGGTTGGCGCGCTGCTGTTGGTGCTGCGCTATCCGGCCTCCGCAGGGTTCTGGCGGCATTCGCGTGTACTGCGCCTGGGATTTGGCATTTTCACCATTGTGCCGTTCTTCTGCGGCATGGTTGCGCTGCGTCAGTACCATTATGATGTGGATCATTTTGCTGGCGCCTGGTGGCTGCTGTACGTATTGATTCTGGTCTGGGGTGCCGATTCTGGAGCCTATATGTTTGGTCGTTTATTCGGCAAGCATAAGCTCGCCCCCAAAGTCTCGCCGGGCAAAACCTGGGAAGGCTTTTTTGGCGGCCTGCTGACTTCCGCGTTGATTGCGTGGCTGTTTGGTTTATGGGCGCCGCTGAACGTGGCGCCGGGCGTGTTGTTGATCTGCTCTGTGGCTGCCGCGCTGGCTTCCGTTTTAGGCGATCTTACTGAAAGCATGTTCAAACGCGAAGCGGGCATTAAAGATAGCGGGCATCTTATCCCCGGACACGGCGGCATTCTCGATCGCATTGACAGCCTGACGGCGGCGGTGCCGGTTTTCGCTTGTTTGTTGCTGTTAGTATTCAGGACGCTGTAAGGACAAGACGTTATGCTGAGCTTTATCTGGAGTCTTGCTGCCTTTATCGTTGCGCTGGGCGTGTTGATTACCGTTCATGAGTTTGGTCATTTCTGGGTAGCGCGTCGCTGCGGCATCAGGGTAGAGCGCTTTTCCATCGGCTTCGGCAAAGCGCTCTGGCGTCGTCGCGACCGACTTGGCACCGAATATGTTATTGCCTTAATTCCGCTTGGCGGCTATGTCAAAATGCTGGATGAGCGCGTAGAAAGCGTGCCGCCCGAGCTGCGTCATCAGTCCTTCAACAATAAACCCGTACTGCAGCGCGCCGCGGTGATTGCCGCTGGTCCTGTGGCTAATTTCCTGTTTGCTATTTTTGCTTACTGGCTGGTCTTTATTCACGGCGTACCGGGTGTGCGTCCGGTTACCGGTGAAATCCTGAGCGGTTCGGTGGCGGCTGAGGCGCAAATTTCGCCTGGCATGGAACTTAAAGCGGTTGATGGCATCGAAACGCCTGACTGGGATGCTGTGCGTATGGCGCTGATCGGTAAAATCGGTGATACCGACGTTACCTTAACATTATCGCCGTTTGGCTCATCGCAGCGCGTGGAAAAACAGGTCGATCTGCGTAACTGGCATTTTGAACCTGATAAGCAGGACCCGGTTGTGGCGTTAGGTATCGCACCGCGCGGCCCTGAGATTGAAACGGTGCTGGCGGAAGTCCAGGCTAACTCACCTGCCAGTGCGGCAGGTTTGCAAGCAGGTGACAGGATCGTTAAAGTCGATGGTCGATCGCTGGCGGACTGGCGACAGTTTGTCAACCTGGTGCGGGAAAGCCCTGATAAAGCGATCGCGTTGGATGTGGAACGGCAGGGCGAGTTTGTCAGCCTTACGTTGACGCCAGCTGCAAAAGGGTCGGAAGGCTTCGCCGGTGTTGTACCGCGCGTGCTACCGTTGCCTGAAGAGTATAAAACGGTGCGCCAGTATGGCCCGTTTGCTGCTATTGGCGAGGCCGGGGGAAAAACCTGGCAGTTAATGAAGCTGACGGTCAGCATGCTTGGCAAACTGATCACCGGAGATGTTAAGCTGAACAACCTGAGCGGGCCGATTTCTATCGCGCAAGGCGCCGGGATGTCAGCGGAGTACGGGGTAATTTATTACCTGATGTTTCTCGCACTTATCAGCGTGAATCTCGGTATTATTAATCTCTTCCCGTTACCGGTATTAGATGGTGGGCATCTGCTTTTCCTGGCGATTGAAAAAATCAAAGGGAAACCGGTGTCTGAGCGAGTTCAGGACTTCAGTTATCGCATTGGCTCAGTTCTGCTGGTGCTGTTAATGGGGCTTGCACTATTCAATGATTTCTCTCGCCTGTGATGACCGGAACGTTATCCAGGCTGGGACGTGTTAGGAAGAACGCATAACAACGATGGCGATGAAAAAGTTGCTCATAGCGTCGCTGCTGTTTAGCAGCGCCACCGTTTACGGTGCAGACGGGTTCGTGGTGAAGGACATTCATTTCGAAGGACTGCAGCGAGTCGCTGTCGGTGCGGCTCTGCTCAGCATGCCGGTGCGTGTTGGTGATACGGTAGACGATGAAGATGTCAGTAATACCATTCGCGCCCTGTTTGCTACCGGGAATTTCGAAGATGTTCAGGTTCTGCGCGACGGCAACACGCTGATCGTTCAGGTGAAAGAGCGTCCCACCATTGCCAGCATCACTTTCTCCGGTAACAAAGCGGTGAAAGAAGAGATGCTTAAACAAAATCTGGAAGCTTCCGGCGTGCGCGTCGGCGAGGCGCTGGATCGCACCACCATTTCCAGCATCGAGAAGGGGCTGGAAGATTTCTACTACAGCGTGGGTAAATATAGCGCCAGCGTAAAAGCTGTCGTGACCCCGCTGCCGCGTAACCGTGTCGATCTCAAACTGGTATTTACCGAAGGCGTTTCGGCGAAAATCCAGCAGATTAACGTCGTTGGTAACAAAGCCTTTAGCTCTGATGAGCTGATTTCGCGTTTCCAGCTACGTGATACGGTGCCGTGGTGGAACCTGGTCGGCGATCGTAAATATCAGAAGCAGAAACTGGCGGGTGATTTAGAAACCCTGCGCAGCTTCTATCTGGATCGCGGCTATGCACGTTTCAATATTGATTCCACGCAGGTCAGCCTGACGCCGGATAAAAAAGGCATCTATATCACCATCAACGTCAACGAAGGCGAGCAGTATAAGCTCTCCGGCGTGGTGGTGAACGGTAGCATGGCAGGTCACTCCGCAGAGATCGAAACGCTGGCGAAGGTTGTACCGGGCGAGCTGTATAACGGTACTAAAGTCACCAAAATGGAAGACAACATCAAGCAGCTGTTAGGCCGCTATGGTTATGCCTATCCACGCGTGGTGACGCAGCCAGAAATCAACGACGCTGATAAAACGGTAAAACTGCATGTGAATGTCGATGCCGGCAACCGCTACTACGTACGTAAGGTGCGCTTTGAGGGCAACGATACCTCTAAAGATGCCGTGCTGCGTCGTGAAATGCGTCAGATGGAAGGCGCATGGTTGGGCAGCAACCTGGTCGAGCAGGGCAAAGAGCGCCTGAACCGTACCGGCTATTTCGAAACGGTTGATGTCGATACGCAGCGCGTACCGGGCACGCCAGATCAGGTTGATGTCGTTTATAAGGTGAAAGAGCGTAATACCGGTACCTTTAACTTTGGTATTGGCTACGGCACCGAAAGTGGCATCAGCTTCCAGGTTGGCGTAACCCAGGATAACTGGCTAGGTACTGGTAATACCGTCGGCATTAACGGCACCAAAAACGATTATCAGACCTACGCGGAATTCTCCCTAACCGACCCGTACTTTACGGTGGATGGGGTTAGCCTTGGCGGACGCGTTTTCTATAACGACTTTAAAGCAGATGACGCGGAACTCTCCAATTATACTAACAAGAGCTACGGCCTTGATGGCACGCTGGGCTTCCCGGTAAATGAGAACAACACGCTGCGCGTAGGCCTGGGTTATGTGCATAACGGCTTGTCTCATATGCAACCGCAGTTAGCGATGTGGCGTTATCTGCAATCGGTTGGGCAGACGCCGGCTCTCACCAGAAATACAGAGTATTCCGCCGATGATTTCACTTTTAACTACGGCTGGACGTATAACACGTTGGATCGTGGCTTTTTCCCTACATCCGGTAACCGTACCAACCTGAACGGTAAAGTCACCATTCCTGGCTCCGACAATAGCTTCTATAAAGTCACACTGGATACTCAACAGTATATGCCACTGGATAGTGACCGCACATGGGTACTGTTGGGCCGTGGTCGTGTAGGTTATGGTGATGGTTTGAGCGGCAAGGAACTGCCATTCTATGAAAACCTTTACGCTGGCGGTTCCAGTACGGTTCGTGGTTTCCGCTCCAATAACATTGGTCCGAAAGCGGCTTACTATAATGACGGTTCTTCTACTTGCTCCGGTAATCAAAACCTGTGTAAATCGAATGATGCGGTAGGCGGTAACGCGATGGCGGTAGCCAGCCTGGAACTGATCACGCCAACGCCGTTTATCAGCGATAAATATGCTAACTCAGTGCGTACTTCACTGTTCGTGGATGCCGGTACCGTTTGGGATACCCACTGGGAAAATACCGCTGATACCCGTGCTGCGGGCATTCCGGATTACAGCGATCCGGCCAATATTCGCATCTCTAGCGGTATCGCCCTGCAATGGATGTCGCCGCTGGGACCGTTGGTGTTCTCCTACGCCCAGCCGCTTAAGAAATATGATGGAGATAAAGCGGAGCAGTTCCAGTTTAACATTGGTAAAACCTGGTAATGCACGCTTCAGGGAAGTAAAGCTGTTAAGTATCGCACTGTTCGCTGGCCTGCGGGTTGACCACAGGCCAGCGTCTCAGGCAAAAGTGTGTCTTTGACACAAACGTTGATGGTAAGGAGTTAATAGTGAAAAAGTTGTTGTGTGCCGCAGGTCTGGGTCTCGCTTTAGCGGTTTCCGCAGGCGCTCAGGCTGCTGATAAAATTGCCGTGGTAAACGTGTCCAGCATTTTCCAACAGTTACCGCAACGTGCCTCTGTTGCGAAGCAGCTTGAAAATGAATTTAAAGGCCGTGCTACCGAACTGCAAAGCCAGGAGCGCGATCTGCAGGCAAAAATGCAGCGCCTGCAACGTGATGCTTCTACCATGAAGGCCAGCGAGCGCAGCCGTATGGAAAAAGATATCATGTCTCAGCGTGAAACCTTCGCTACCAAAGCGCAGGCTTTTGAGCAGGACAATCGCCGTCGCCAGATGGAAGAGCGTAACAAACTGCTGAGCCGTATTCAGGACGCAGTGAAGAAAGTTGCTGCTGATGATGGCTACGATGTGGTTATCGATGCTAACGCAGTCGCTTATGCGGCGAATGCCAAAGACATCACCGCTGACGTTCTGAAACAGGTTAAATAATCAATGTCTTCAATTCGACTGGCTGATTTAGCCCAGCAGTTGGATGCAGAATTGCACGGAGATGGCGATATCGTCATCTCCGGCATTGCTTCTATGCACTCCGCCCAAGATGGTCAAATCACTTTTCTCGCCAACAGCCGTTACCGTGAGCAGCTTGCTGAATGTCAGGCATCTGCCGTGGTACTGACCCAGGACGATCTCTCCTGGTGCCGCAGCGCCGCGCTGGTGGTTAAAAATCCTTATCTGACCTATGCACGCATGGCGCAGCTGCTTGATACCACGCCGCAGCCGGCGCAAAATATCGCCGCAAGCGCGGTGATCGACGCCAGCGCTACGCTGGGCAGCAACGTTTCCATCGGCGCAAATGCGGTTATCGAGTCAGGCGTTATGCTTGGCGATAACGTGGTGATCGGTGCAGGCTGTTTTGTAGGTAAAAACACGCATATCGGTGCCGGTACGCGCCTGTGGGCCAACGTCACCATTTATCATGAAATCCGTATTGGTGAACAGTGTCTGATCCAGTCGGGCACGGTGATCGGCGCTGACGGCTTCGGCTATGCTAACGATCGCGGCAACTGGGTGAAAATTCCTCAGCTTGGCTCGGTGATTATTGGCGATCGCGTCGAAATTGGTGCCTGTACCACCATCGATCGCGGTGCACTGGATAACACTCAGATTGGTAATGGTGTTATCATTGATAACCAATGTCAGATTGCACATAACGTAGTGATTGGCGACAATACGGCCGTTGCTGGCGGTGTAATCATGGCGGGTAGCCTGAAAATCGGTCGTTACTGTATGATCGGCGGGGCCAGCGTCATTAATGGACACATGGAAATTTGTGACAAAGTGACGGTAACTGGCATGGGAATGGTGATGCGCCCCATCACTGAACCTGGGGTATACTCTTCAGGCATTCCGTTGCAACCTAATAAAACCTGGCGTAAAACCGCAGCGCTGGTGATGAACATCGATGAAATGAGCAAGCGCTTAAAAGCCATCGAGCGCAAAGTCGGCAAAGACGACTAAACGTACACTTCACCGCTGTCCGGCTTTCATAAATAAAACATGCTAAGCAGGGAAGCCAGGCGCCACATAAACTAATTTGCGGCCTGCCGACGATCGTCTGATCGGTGCAGGCCTTGTTATTGATGTCATCAGAATTTTTAGGACAGGAAGAGTATTTTGACTACTGAAACTCATACTCTGAATATTGAAGAGATTTTAGAACTACTGCCGCACCGTTATCCGTTTTTACTGGTCGATCGTGTCCTGGAGTTCGAAGAGCATAAATATCTGCGTGCGGTGAAAAACGTCTCGGTTAACGAACCGTTTTTCCAGGGACACTTCCCTGGTAAACCGATTTTTCCAGGCGTTTTGATTCTTGAGGCGATGGCGCAGGCGACAGGTATTCTGGCGTTTAAAAGCGTTGGTAAACTTGAGCCGGGTGAGCTGTACTACTTTGCCGGAATTGACGAAGCGCGCTTTAAGCGTCCGGTGGTACCGGGCGATCAGATGATAATGGAAGTTACTTTCGAAAAAACCCGTCGTGGTCTGACGCGCTTTAAAGGCGTGGCTACCGTAGATGGTAAAATTGTCTGTGAAGCGACCATGATGTGTGCCCGAAGCCGGGAGGCATAATACGTGATTGATGCAACTGCCGTAATTCATCCGAGTTCTATCGTCGAAGAGGGCGCCATCATTGGTGCCCGTGTCCACATTGGCCCCTTTTGCTATATCGGTGCAAATGTTGAAATTGGTGAAGGTACCGTCCTGAAATCCCACGTGGTGGTGAAAGGACATACCCGCATCGGTAAAGACAATATTATTACCCAGTTCGCTTCTATTGGTGAGGTGAACCAGGACCTGAAATATGCTGGTGAGCCAACGCGCGTTGAAATTGGCGATCGTAACAGCATCCGCGAAAGCGTGACCATTCATCGTGGCACGATGCAGGGCGGCGGCGTGACTCGCATCGGCAGCGATAACCTGCTGATGGTGAATGCGCATATCGCTCATGACTGCATTATTGGCAACCGCTGTATTTTCGCCAATAACGCCACGCTGGGCGGACATGTTACGGTGGATGACTTTGCCATTATTGGCGGCATGACGGCGGTGCATCAGTTCTGTATTATCGGCGCGCACGTTATGGTGGGCGGTTGTTCTGGCGTGGCGCAGGATGTGCCACCTTACGTTATCGCGCAGGGCAACCACGCCACGCCGTTTGGCATCAATATTGAAGGCCTTAAACGTCGCGGTTTCGATAAAGAAGCGTTGCATGCGATTCGTGCCGCCTACAAACTGCTATATCGCAGCGGCAGGACGCTGGATGAAGTGAAGCCGGAAATCGAAGCGTTGGCTGAGAAGCACGCTGAGGTTAAGCCGTTTTACGACTTCTTTGCCCGCTCAACGCGAGGTCTGATTCGTTAACCCATGGCTGCTCGTCCTTTAACGATTGCCCTTGTCGCCGGAGAAACCTCCGGCGATATTCTTGGTGCCGGTTTAATTCGCGCGCTTAAAGCCAAACATCCTGACGCCCGCTTTGTTGGCGTGGCCGGTCCGCGCATGCTGGCGGAAGGCTGCGAGAGCTGGTACGACATGGAGGAGCTGGCGGTGATGGGCATCGTTGAGGTGCTGGAGCGCCTGCCGCGCCTGTTAAAAATTCGTCGTGATTTAACCCGCCGCTTTACCGCGCTTAAGCCTGATGTCTTTGTAGGCATCGATGCGCCCGATTTTAACATTACCCTTGAAGGGCGGCTGAAACAGCGCGGGATCCGCACTATTCATTATGTCAGTCCTTCAGTATGGGCATGGCGGCAAAATCGGGTCTTCAAGATCGGTCGCGCTACCGATCTGGTGCTGGCCTTCCTGCCGTTCGAAAAAGCGTTTTACGATCGCTTTGAGGTTCCCTGTCGTTTTATCGGGCATACCATGGCGGATGCGATGCCGCTGCAGCCGGATAAAACCGCAGCGCGTCGCACGCTGGGCATCGACGAACAGACGCTCTGCCTGGCCTTACTGCCGGGCTCGCGTAAAGCGGAAGTTGAAATGCTTAGCGCTGATTTTCTCAAGACGGCGCAGCGGCTGCGGGAAAAATGGCCGCAGCTGGAAATCGTGGTGCCGTTGGTGAATGCCCGTCGACGTGAACAGTTTGAACAGATCAAAGCTGCGGTGGCTCCTGAGCTACCGGTTCATCTGCTGGATGGTCAGGGCCGCGAGGCGATGATTGCCAGCGATGCGGCGCTGCTGGCTTCCGGGACGGCGGCGCTGGAGTGCATGCTGGCAAAATGTCCGATGGTGGTGGGGTATCGCATGAAGCCTTTCACCTTCTGGCTGGCGCAGCGGCTGGTCAAAACCGACTATGTCTCGCTGCCTAATTTGCTGGCCGGGCGCGAACTGGTGCCGGAACTGCTTCAGGATGAGTGTCAGCCCGAACGGCTGGCCGCAGCGCTGGAACCCTTGCTGGCGCAGGGTGAAACGCGCAACAGGCTGTTGGCAACCTTTACTGAGCTGCACCAGCAGATCCGCTGGAATGCCGATGAACAAGCGGCTCAGGCCGTACTGGAGCTGGCGCATGGCTGAATTTATTTATCCCAACGCGCGGCTTATTGCCGGCGTTGATGAAGTTGGACGCGGGCCGCTGGTCGGCGCGGTGGTTACGGCGGCAGTGATCCTGGATCCAGCCCAACCGATCGCTGGGCTGGCGGACTCGAAAAAGCTGAGCGAAAAGCGTCGGCTGGCGCTGTATGATGAAATCCGTGAAAAAGCGTTGGCCTGGAGTCTGGGCCGTGCCGAACCGGAAGAGATTGATCGGCTAAACATTCTGCATGCCACTATGCTGGCGATGCAGCGCGCGGTGGCCGGTCTGGCCGTCACGCCTGACTATGTATTGATTGACGGCAATCGCTGTCCTGAATTGCCGATGCCGTCCGCAGCGGTAGTAAAAGGCGACAGCCTGGTAGCGGAAATCAGCGCCGCGTCGATTATCGCCAAAGTGACGCGCGATCGCGAAATGGCCGAGCTGGATGTGGTTTTTCCGCAATACGGCTTTGCCCAGCATAAAGGTTATCCCACCGCACAACATCTGGCGATGTTGACAGAGCATGGTGCTACGCCGCACCATCGTCGTAGTTTTGCTCCAGTGCGCAATGCGCTGCTGGACATCGAAGTGACTAATCTCACCGCCAATCGCGCGCGTTAAGCGCGCTTTGCTGCAGTTAACCGGAAAGTAAAGATGGCCGAACCACGTTTTATTCATCTGCGTATCCACAGCGATTATTCGATGGTCGATGGACTGGCGAAAACCGGTCCGCTGGTGAAAAAGGCAGCGGCTCTCGGAATGCCGGCAATGGCAATCACCGACTTTACCAACCTGTGTGGGCTGGTGAAGTTTTACGGCACGGCGCACGGCGCAGGGATTAAACCGATTATTGGTGCTGATTTTCTTGTCGCCTGCGAACTGATGGGCGATGAGCTGTCGCAGATTACCGTGCTGGCGATGAATAATGCGGGCTACCAGAATCTCACGCTGCTGATTTCACGCGCTTATCAGCGCGGCTACGGCCCGGAAGGCCCGACCATCGATCGTGACTGGCTGGCCGAACATCAGGAAGGGCTGATTCTACTCTCCGGTGGTCGGCGCGGCGATGTCGGACGCAGCCTGCTGCGCGGCAATCAGGCGCTGGTAGCGCAGTGTCTGGCCTTTTATCAGCAACACTTCCCCGATCGCTATTATCTGGAGCTGATCCGAACCGGACGTCCGGATGAAGAAAGCTATCTGCACGCCGCCGTTGAACTGGCGATTGCCGAAGGCATTCCCGTGGTGGCAACCAATGAAGTCTGCTTTATCAATGAGGATGACTTCGACGCGCATGAAATTCGTGTAGCGATCCATGACGGCTATACGCTGGACGATCCCAAGCGCCCCCGCAATTACAGCCCGCAGCAGTATATGCGCAGCGCTGAGGAGATGTGCGAGCTCTTTTCTGATATCCCGGAAGCGCTGGAAAACAGCGTGGAGATTGCCCGTCGCTGTAACGTAACGGTGCGGCTGGGCGAGTACTTCCTGCCGCAGTTCCCGACCGGCGATATGACCACCGAAGATTTTCTGGTAAAGCGCTCGCGTGAAGGGCTGGAAGAGCGTCTGGAATTTCTTTTCCCCGATCCGGAAGAGCGGGCGAAGAAGCGCGTGGAATATGATGAACGTCTGGAGATTGAACTTAACGTTATTAACCAGATGGGCTTCCCTGGTTACTTCCTGATCGTCATGGAATTTATCCAGTGGTCGAAAGATAACGGTATCCCGGTCGGCCCGGGACGTGGTTCAGGTGCCGGTTCGCTGGTGGCCTATGCGCTGAAAATTACCGATCTCGATCCGCTGGAGTTCGACCTGCTGTTCGAACGCTTCCTGAACCCGGAACGCGTATCAATGCCTGACTTCGACGTCGACTTCTGTATGGAGAAGCGCGATCAGGTGATTGAGCACGTTGCTGAGATGTATGGCCGTGATGCGGTTTCGCAGATTATCACCTTCGGCACCATGGCGGCGAAAGCGGTTATCCGTGACGTAGGCCGCGTGCTGGGACATCCCTACGGCTTTGTTGACCGTATCTCTAAGCTGGTGCCGCCCGATCCGGGTATGACGCTGGAGAAAGCCTTTGCTGCCGAACCGCAGCTGCCGGAAATCTACGAGGCGGATGAAGAGGTCAGGGCGCTGATCGATATGGCGCGCAAGCTGGAAGGGGTAACGCGCAACGCCGGTAAACACGCCGGCGGCGTGGTAATTGCGCCAACTAAAATCACCGACTTTGCGCCGCTTTACTGCGATGAGCACGGCCAGTATCCGGTCACCCAGTTTGATAAGAACGATGTGGAATATGCCGGGCTGGTGAAGTTCGACTTCCTTGGCCTGCGTACGCTGACGATCATCAACTGGGCGCTGGAGATGATCAACGCGCGTCGGGCGAAGCAGGGCGAGCCGCCGATCGATATCGCCGCGATTCCGCTGGAAGATAAAAAAAGTTTTGATATGCTGCAGCGCGCAGAAACCACGGCGGTGTTTCAGCTTGAATCGCGCGGCATGAAAGATCTGATTAAACGCCTGAAGCCGGACTGCTTTGAGGATATGATCGCGCTGGTGGCGCTGTTCCGTCCAGGTCCGCTGCAGTCAGGCATGGTAGATAACTTCATTGACCGTAAACATGGTCGTGAAGCGATCTCCTATCCTGATATTCAGTGGCAGCATGAATCCCTGAAACCGGTACTGGAGCCGACCTACGGCATTATCCTCTACCAGGAACAGGTCATGCAGATTGCCCAGGTGCTGGCGGGCTATACGCTGGGCGGCGCAGATATGCTGCGTCGTGCCATGGGTAAGAAAAAGCCGGAGGAGATGGCCAAACAGCGTTCCGTGTTTAAAGAAGGCGCGGAAAGCATGGGCATCGACGGCGAGCTGTCGATGAAAATCTTCGACCTGGTGGAAAAATTCGCCGGTTACGGCTTCAATAAATCACACTCCGCCGCCTATGCGCTGGTTTCCTACCAGACGCTGTGGCTGAAGGCGCACTATCCGGCTGAGTTTATGGCGGCGGTTATGACTGCCGATATGGACAACACCGAAAAAGTGGTGGGCCTGGTGGATGAGTGCTGGCGCATGGGGCTGAAGGTGCTGCCGCCGGATATTAACTCCGGCCTCTATCAGTTCCACGTCAACGACGACGGTGAAATCGTGTATGGCATCGGCGCAATTAAAGGCGTCGGCGAAGGCCCGATTGAAGCGATTATCGAAGCACGTAATAAAGATGGCTATTTCCGTGAGCTGTTCGATCTTTGCGCGCGCACCGATCCGAAAAAGATCAATCGTCGGGTCATGGAAAAGCTGATTATGTCCGGCGCTTTCGACCGTCTGGGGCCGCATCGCGCGGCGCTGATGAGCGCACTGGGCGATGCGCTGAAGGCAGCAGATCAGCATGCGAAAGCGGAAGCGATCGGTCAGGCGGATATGTTTGGCGTGCTGGCGGAAGAGCCGGAGCAGGTGGAACAGTCCTACGCCAGCATTACGCCGTGGCCGGAACAGGTGCAGCTGGATGGCGAGCGCGAGACGTTGGGTCTCTATCTCACCGGCCATCCGATCAACCAGTACCTGAAAGAAATTGAGCGCTACGTAGGTGGCGTACGCCTGAAAGACATGCACCCAACCGAGCGCGGTAAGATAACGACCGCGGCCGGTTTGGTGGTGGCGGCCCGCGTGATGGTCACTAAACGCGGTAACCGTATTGGCATCTGCACGCTGGATGACCGTTCTGGTCGTCTGGAAGTGATGTTGTTCACAGATGCGCTTGATAAATACCAGCAGCTGCTGGAAAAAGACCGTATCCTGATCGTCAGCGGACAGGTCAGCTTTGATGATTTTAGCGGTGGGCTTAAAATGACCGCTCGCGAAATTATGGATATCGATGAGGCACGTGAAAAATACGCGCGCGGACTTGCTATCTCGCTGACGGACAGGCAAATTGATGACCAGCTTTTAAACCGTCTCCGTCAGTCTCTGGAACCCCATCGTTCGGGGACAATTCCGGTACATCTCTACTATCAGAGAGCGGATGCGCGGGCTAAGCTGCGTTTCGGCGCAGCCTGGCGCGTATCTCCCTGCGATCGTTTGCTTAATGACCTGCGATCGCTGATAGGATCGGAGCAGGTGGAACTGGAGTTTGACTAAAACAGGAACATTATGAGTCTTAATTACCTGGATTTTGAACAGCCAATTGCAGAACTGGAGGCGAAAATCGACTCCCTCAAGTCGGTTGGCCGTCAGGATGAAAAACACGATATTAATCTGGATGAAGAGATCCAGCGTCTGCGCGAGAAAAGCGTTGAGCTGACCCGTAAAATCTTCGCCGATTTGGGCGCATGGCAGATCGCGCAACTGGCGCGTCATCCGTTACGTCCTTACACGCTGGACTATGTCCGTAACGTGTTTACTGACTTTGATGAACTGGCAGGCGATCGCGCCTATGCGGATGACAAAGCGATTGTCGGCGGCATAGCGCGTCTGGACGGACGCCCGGTTATGATCATTGGCCATCAGAAAGGCCGTGAAACCAAAGAGAAGATTCGTCGTAACTTCGGCATGCCGGCACCGGAAGGCTATCGCAAAGCGCTGCGCCTGATGGAAATGGCCGAGCGCTTTAAGATGCCGATCATTACCTTTATCGATACGCCGGGTGCTTATCCGGGCGTTGGCGCGGAAGAGCGCGGTCAGTCTGAGGCTATTGCACGCAACCTGCGTGAAATGTCCGGCCTGAAAGTGCCGGTTATCTGTACCGTTATCGGTGAAGGCGGTTCCGGCGGCGCGCTGGCAATTGGCGTTGGCGATAAGGTCAATATGCTGCAGTACAGCACCTATTCAGTTATTTCACCGGAAGGTTGTGCCTCAATCCTGTGGAAGAGCGCCGATAAAGCGCCGCTGGCCGCTGAAGCGATGGGCATTATCGCGCCGCGACTGAAAGAGCTGGATCTGATCGACTCTATCGTTCCTGAACCGTTGGGCGGTGCACATCGCGATCCGCTGGCGATTGCGGCTTCGCTGAAAGCGCAGTTGCTGGCTGACCTGGCCGATCTGGACGGTCTGAATACCGAAGAGTTGTTGAACCGTCGTTATCATCGCTTGATGAACTACGGTTACGCGTAATTTTATTCAGGTTATTAACAAGGCGGCCTTCGGGTCGCCTTTTTTACTTTTACGACAAAACGATTTCTCTCAATAAAGCCTCGGTTATTGATTGTTTTTCACGCAGCGATGGCTGAGTTTGAACAGTCAGGAAATAAACATCAATAACGGGAGTTAAAATGGGATATTACGAAATACGTAAATCAGACAAAGAGACGCCACAGCCCTGGTATTTTGTGCTGCGCGCCGGCAATCATGAAATCATTGCGGTAAGCGAGATGTATGCCAGCAAACAGGGCGCTTTAAACGGCATCGCCTCGGTACGCCAGAACGCGCCGACTGAAACCGTCTACGATCGCAGCTAACTTTGGTTATGCTTTTCCAGACCCGCTATCCGGCGGGTCTGCTCTAACCCCTTCTGTGCTATCCGCTATGCTTATTCTTTATCGCTCATCACCAGGAGGTGCGAATTGAATATCATTGCGATAATGGGACCGCATAACGCTTTTTATAAAGATGAACCGATTCGCCAGCTGCATCAGGCGCTGATCGGCAAGGGGTTCGATCTTATCTATCCCAAAGACGCCAACGATTTGGTTAAGCTAATTGAGCATAATCCACGGGTTTGCGGCATTATTTTTGACTGGGATGAATATAGCCTGGATCTCTGCAGCGAAATTAATCAGCTTAACGAATACCTGCCGCTCTACGCCTTTATTAATACCCACTCCACCATGGATATCAGCATTCACGAAATGCGCATGGCGCTGTGGTTCTTTGAATATGCGCTTGGTGTCGAAGAGGATATCGCCCAGCGTATCCGCCAGTATACCGATGAGTATATCGACAATATTACGCCGCCGTTGACGCGAGCGCTGTTTAACTATGTGAAGGAAGGGAAATACACTTTCTGCACGCCTGGCCATATGGCTGGCACCGCTTTTCAAAAAAGCCCAGTCGGCACGCTGTTTTATGACTTTTACGGCCCTAACGCCTTGAAGGCGGATACCTCTATTTCTGTTACCGAGCTGGGATCGCTGCTTGATCACACCGGCCCGCATCTGGAAGCAGAGGAGTATATCGCCCGCACTTTCGGTGCCGAGCAAAGTTATATGGTGACCAACGGCACTTCAACCTCAAACAAAATCGTCGGTATGTACGCTGCGCCTGCAGGCAGCACGGTGCTTATCGACCGCAACTGCCATAAATCGCTGACGCATCTGCTGATGATGAGCGATATCGTGCCGATTTGGCTGAAGCCGACACGTAATGCGCTGGGCATTCTCGGCGGTATTCCTAAGCGGGAGTTTATGCGTGACAGCATTGCATTGAAGGTGGCGCAAACCGAACATGCCAGCTGGCCGGTACATGCGGTGATCACCAACTCCACCTACGATGGTCTGCTGTATAACACCCGCTATATCAAAGAAACGCTGGATGTGCCTTCGATTCATTTTGATTCCGCCTGGGTGCCTTATACCAATTTTCATCCCATCTATGCGGGCAAGAGCGGGATGAGCGGCGAGCGCACGCCAGGCAAGGTGATTTATGAAACGCAGTCTACGCATAAGCTGCTGGCGGCATACTCGCAGGCTTCGCTGATTCATATTAAAGGCGACTACGATGAACAGACCTTTAACGAAGCCTATATGATGCATACCACTACCTCGCCGAACTATTCGATTGTCGCCTCTATCGAAACGGCGGCCGCCATGCTGCGTGGTAATCCGGGACGTCGGCTGATTAACCGTTCCGTTGAGCGTGCGCTGCATTTCCGCCGCGAAATCCAGCGGCTGCGCGAAGAGTCCGATAGCTGGTTTTACGATATCTGGCAGCCAGACGGCATAGAAGAAGCAGAGTGCTGGCCGATCCAGCCGGGTGAAGAAGCGTGGCATGGTTTTATTGATGCCGATCGCGATCATATGTATCTCGATCCGATCAAGGTAACCATTTTGACGCCCGGCATGAGTGAACAGGGTGAAATGGCGGAAGAAGGGATCCCGGCGGCGCTGGTGGCCAAGTTTCTTGATGAACGCGGTATCGTGGTAGAGAAAACCGGCCCGTATAATTTGCTGTTTCTGTTCAGTATCGGCATCGACAAAACCCGGGCAATGGGGCTGCTGCGTGCACTGCTGGACTTCAAGCGTGCCTACGATCTTAATCTACGGGTGAAAAATATCCTGCCGGATCTCTATGCCGAAGATCCCGATTTCTATCGCAATATGCGGATCCAGACGCTGGCACAGGGCATTCATCAACTGATCCACCAACACGATCTGCCGCGCCTGATGCTGAAAGCGTTTGATGTGCTGCCGGAGATGAAAATGACACCGCATCGGGCGTTTCAGCTACAGGTAAAAGGAGAGGTAGAAACCGTGGAGATTGACCAGATGATCGGGCGCGTTTCGGCCAACATGATTCTGCCTTATCCGCCGGGCGTGCCGCTGGTGATGCCGGGAGAGATGATTACTGAATCCAGCCGTGCGGTGCTCGACTTCCTGCTGATGCTGTGTGCCATTGGCCACCACTATCCTGGTTTTGAAACCGATATCCACGGCGCCAAGCTCACCGAGGATGGGCGCTATCTGGTACGCGTCCTTAAACAGCATGAGCCGGATACCGTGCGCTAACTTGCAGATTATGCCGTCTTGCTTCAGCATCCATGAGTGAGTAGGGTGCTGCAGTAAGATAGATCAAGGAGAAGCTATGCTGGATATCAAGAAGGTTCATCATATTGCGATTATTGCCAGCGACTATGCGCGCAGCAAGGCATTTTACTGCGACATTCTTGGCTTTACGCTGCAGCAGGAAGTTTATCGCGAAGCGCGTGATTCATGGAAAGGCGATCTGGCGCTGAATGGAGAGTATCTGATTGAGCTGTTCTCTTTCCCGACGCCGCCGGCTCGTATTAGTCACCCGGAAGCCTGCGGCTTACGCCATCTGGCGTTTGCAGTGAATGATATCGATCGCGCCTGTGAGTTACTCACGGAAAAAGGCGTAGCCTGCGAGCCCGTTCGCATCGATCCTCTCACCGGCAAGCGCTTTACCTT
The DNA here is from genome assembly GCF_050113815.1 of Pantoea sp. FN0307. Lineage (NCBI taxonomy): Bacteria > Pseudomonadati > Pseudomonadota > Gammaproteobacteria > Enterobacterales > Erwiniaceae > Pantoea > Pantoea sp. FN0307. The sequence goes on from NZ_JBNJSO010000005.1 coordinate 259,277, forward strand.
TTTCAGCGATCCGGATAATTTGCCGCTAGAGTTATACCAGGCTTAAAATAACCGTTTTTACGGTCATCGCTCTGATGGCCGCCTGCCAATAGGTTTTTCATGACGCAGCTTGCACAACTTGAACAGCAGCTGGCCGGTGAACAGCGGCTGCTGGTGGGGTTCAGCGGCGGGCTGGACTCTACCGTTCTTTTGCATCAGTTAACCCTGTTGCGCCAGCGACAGCCAACGTTACAGTTGCGCGCAATTCATATTCATCACGGATTAAGCCCCTGTGCCGATAGCTGGGTGCAGCACTGCCGGGCCGTTTGTGAAGCGTGGCAGGTTGAGCTGGAGGTCGTGGCGATCAAGGTTGACGGACGCGACAGCGGCATTGAAGGCGCGGCGCGCGAAGGGCGTTATCAGGCTTTTCGCGACAGTTTGCGCACCGGAGAAGCCCTGGTGACGGCGCAGCACCTTGACGATCAATGCGAAACCTTGCTGCTGGCGTTGAAGCGCGGCAGCGGGCCTGCTGGCCTGGCCGCGATGCCCGTGCGCCTGATGTTAGGCGCACATCGCCTGCTGCGTCCGCTGCTTTCGCGTCAGCGAGCTGAGCTGGAAAAGTGGGCTGAAGAGTATCAGTTGCGCTGGATTGAAGATGAAAGTAATCAGGATACGCGCTATGACCGTAACTTTCTGCGCCAGCGGATATTACCGACACTGAGCGAGCGCTGGCCGCATTTTGCCGTCGCCGTTGCCCGCAGCGCGGCGCTGTGCGGCGAGCAGGAGCAACTGCTGGATGAGCTGTTGGCGGAGTCGCTGGCGGCGCGAACAGAGCCGGATGGCGCACTGCGCATCGATGGCTTTGCTGCCATGAGCGAAGCACGTCGCGCTGCGCTGCTGCGGCGCTGGATTGCCGGCTGCGGCGGTCAAATGCCCTCGCGGGATGCGATCCGGCGTCTGTGGCTGGAAGTGATCAATGCACGGGAAGATGCCGCGCCGCGTCTGCGGTTGGGAGATCATGAAATACGGCGCTATCGTGAGAAGCTCTACTGGCTGCCGTTAAGGCCATCGGTACGCGCGCTGATTTTACCCTGGAAAGAGGTGACCAGGCCGCTCCCTCTCCCGCACGATCTTGGCATACTGCAACTGGCGGAAAGCGGTACGGAAGTGCGCCCGCCCCGCGCAGATGAAACGGTTACGGTACGCTTTCAGGCGCAGGGCCGTTTCGCCATTGAGGGACGCAGCGGCCATCGATCGATCAAAAAACTGTGGCAGGAGTGTGACGTGCCGCCGTGGCGACGTGAAAGCACGCCGCTGATTTTTTACAATGAGACGCTTATTGCCGCGCTGAATACGTTTGTTTGCCGCGAAGGCAGCGCTGTGGCGGGAAATGCCTGGCGCATTGCCTGGCTTCGTGAAAGGGAGAATAAAAGATGAAAGCCCTGTTGATACTGATGCTGGCCTGTTTTACCGCGCCTGCGCTGGCGGCCGGTAACGCTGCTGCCGGTCAGGAAAAATCTGCCGCCTGTCAGGCGTGCCACGGCGCAGAAGGTAAAGCTTCTGTCTCGCTGTATCCCAATCTGGCCGGTCAGCATGCCGATTATTTACAGCATGCGCTGCAGGCTTACAGGAAAGGGGAGCGTAGCGGTGGACAGGCGGAAGTGATGAAAGCGTTTGTCAGTGGGTTAAGCGATGAGGATATGGCCAATTTAGCTGCGTATTATCAGTCGTTAAAGCCGTGAAGCCAAAGGGCGGGAAAGCCCGCCCAAAGGGTTAATCCGACTCGCTGACAACAACGGTGCCCAGCTCGGGATGGCTAAAGCTGGCAATATGGTCAAGGCGCAGTTCGCGCACCTCACCGGCCAGGTCAACCACCAGATATTCTACGTTTTTACGCGTGATCATATCCTGCGCTTGTACCTTAAGCTGTTCACCATTCTTGAGTTCAAGAACCAGTGACCACTGTTTTTGGCAGGCGAGTTCGAGACTATCGTAATCGTCACAATTGATCGGTTTGTAGGCTTCATTCGTCAACATAATCGCTCACCAATAAGTTTGCAGCGGCATAAGCCGCCTGTTCCCTGACAGAAGAGTTTAGCGCAGAATTAGCCGCTATCTCATTCAGTGTTTTTAACGCGCAACCTATGGCGTCGGGCACGTATCCCAGTTCGCCGCCGCCGATTTCAGCGTACTTCTGACGAACCAAATCACAATATTTCTGCACATGCACCTCCTTCCAGAGCGTAAATCTCTGACTCCAGCGACTATAACATAGCCTTCTGCGGGAAATCAGTGGTTCGCAGCGTTTTATCCGTCGACAATAAGTATTGACCTTCAGCGCAGGCTCGTCACACTCTACGCTATCAGCAGTTACAGACAGAGAGCCCATATCAATGAATCATCTAAAGATGGGCGGCATAACGGTAAATTTTTATGATTGTACTATCACGTAACGTAACCATCAGTGATAACGAGCTGGAGATCACTGCCATACGGGCGCAGGGCGCGGGCGGCCAGCATGTGAATAAAAGCTCGACGGCGATCCATTTGCGCTTCGATATCCGTGGCTCATCGTTGCCCGATTTTTATAAAGAGCGCCTGCTTAGCGCCAGCCATCATCTGATTACGCCCGAAGGAATGGTGATCATTAAGGCGCAGGAGTATCGCAGCCAGGAGATGAACCGCGAAGCGGCGCTGAAGCGGCTGGAAAATTTGATTCGTGAGCTGACGGTGGTGGAAAAAGCCCGACGTCCGACGCGTCCGACGCTGGCGTCCAAACGACGCAGGCTGGAGGGTAAAGCGCAGCGCAGTAATACCAAAGCGCTACGGGGGAAGGTGGTGTAGTTTAGCCATAGACCCGCTTTTAGTTAGTTTTCGCTAAACGAAACCGCATTACTGATTACAACGGAATTTATCAGCGTAAGGTGAGGGAATATGAAGACGGTTATATTTGTTGGGTATCCGGATTATAAGGTTGAAACAGGGCTATAAACGCCCTGCCTGGATCTCCTGAACCAGTGTTGATAGGTCTACGCCATAGTTGGTTGCTGACCCAGTCTCTGCAACGCCATAGAATGGAATCCTGCCTATAGCACCTTCGGCTATCCGTTGACGCTGATAACGGGGCTTCTTGATCTTCTGAAAGCCCTCCGTGAACAGGATTTTGGCTCGCAGTGCCTCAAAGCTGTAGCCCCGGCCCACACGATTCACAACACGGATCAGGTTGTTCAGTGACTCGGTGTATGCGTTGGTAATTGGGTGGTCAAAATACGCAAATATGTCGTCATGCCAGTTGCCCATGGCTTTGATCAGTGCATCGAAGTGCACTTTCATTTCCGGAGTAATTTGACGCAGCCAGGCGTAATAGGCTTTCTGCGCCCGGTGTCGAGTCTGGCAGTCCCATATTTCGAAAAACGATTCTTTCAGCTCGTAGGCTTGGCCTATCTCCGGATAGTTCAGCGTCCAGCCGGAGAATCGCATGTATTGGGCATCTGACAGCTCGTGACGCCGTTTCAGCAAGAGGAACCTAGCTCGCATCAACCCACGGCGCTGTTGTGGCGTTAGGGCGATTCTGATAGCCTTTCTGGCGCGTTCCAGTGATTCGTTCGCTATCCGGATAACATGGAACTTGTCGATGATTACCGTGGCGTCAGGCAGAACGGTTTCCACCGCCTGACGGTAGGGGCGCCACATATCCATTGCCACATAACGCACCTGGTCGCGGTCAGTGCGTTTGCTCAGGTAGCGTGTAACCGTAGTTTTGTTCCGGTTGTCCAGCATATCCACGATGGTCTGCTGCTCGATGTTGGTAATTACGCAGTGGGGTTTGATGATCTGGATTTCGTCAATACCCAACCATTGCGGCATTTCAAATTTGAGCGTTTTTTCCATTCGCTCGCAGTAGTCGTTAAATATGTTGCGAACAGTCTTTTCATCAACTCCAACATCCTCAGCCACACCAGAAAACGTGCGCCGCAGGCTCTCACGCTCAATATACTGGATCAGTCGGTGGGTCATCTGCCGCTTGTTGTCTTTGTGCGGCACAGGCTCCAGAAACGTCTTTCGGCAGGACTGGCAGCGATAGCGACGGCGGTTAAGTATAATGCCTGTTCGTTTGCCGTGGACTGGGGTATCCATGATCACTTCATCACGACGGCCAAAGCCAACGATTTCAGAGTTATTGCAGTTGGGGCAACGAGTAGGCGGTTCGGTAACTTCGGCGTGTACCTGGTAATCGTGCTCCAGCTCCACTACCTGGAGCACTTTGTAATCATGCCAGTTGAGAATGTTTGTCATAAGCAAAAGAAGAGAGGGGCCGAAGCCCCTCCCGATACTCCAGTAATGCTCGTTTACACTTTCGCGTCTTGTTCCATTTCGGGTCCATGTAGGAATGTCCCGCTGCCGCGATTCTGTATAGCCATTCCAGCCTCGATTCGGCTTTCTCGATGCGCTTTTTATGCCGCTTCGTGCTTTTCAGGAATTCAAGGTGGTCATGGCTCAATTGGATCTCATCGGCGGCAGTCATCCCATAAAGCCCTCGACCAGCACCAAGGCGGTATAGGGTGACATGAGAGGTGATTCTCTCTCCTTGCCAGTCCTTTTCGACTAGCATGGTGCCCGCCTCGAAGTGACGCCCTGCCGGCGTGTCGATGAACACACGCCAGGTGTCCTGAGTCTCCAGCCGGAAATACAGTTCCCGGCCTTCGCTATCGATGTGGACAGTATCAGACATAGCCCGCTCCATTTGCCGAGAGACGAACCCCGTGGCCTTCGTGGTCACGGGGTTCTCGCGTCGGCGGTCATAGCGCCATCAGATACTCGATCATGCAGTACTCTTGCAGGCCGCCACCTGAGCGGAGTCGAGAGACCTGCGCGTCGTGATCCAGCCGGTGAGCGCCAACGCGAGCACGGCGGGGATGAGCGCCCAGGCGGCGAGATCGGCTGCTCCGATTCCGGCTGTGAGCAGTGCGCCGCCGAGCGCTGCGCCGACGGCGGAGCCGAGGTACATCGCGGCCATCTGGAACGCGATGATCGGCATCGCCTGCGCGGGCCGGTCCGCCGTCAGGGCCTGCTGCAGCGTGGGGACGCTCGCCCAGCCGGCTGCGCCCCAGACCGCTGCTGCAGCCAGCCACATGATCGGTGAACCGGTCAGCCAGGCCACGGCGAAGCTCAGCGCCAGCAGGACAGGCAGCACGATGAGCAGGGGATTGGGGCCGAACCGATCGAGGGGCCTGCCGATCAGTGCAGACCCGGTGACGCCGCCGATGCCCCACGCCCAGACCAAGGCGAAGCCCAATCCTCCGAGCCCCCGGTCCTCGGCCATGGGCAGCAGATAGGTGTAGAGGCCCAGGCTGGCGACGCCCAGCAGGAAGGCTGCCATGACGCCGACGCTAGTCCGACTCAATCGCAGAACCGTGAACGCGGATCCTTCTGCCGCCGCGTCGAGCCGCGGTAGCGTCTTCGCGCGGAAGGCCAGCGCCGCCATGCTGACCACGCCGATGAGCACGACCAGTGCCATGGTCCAGCGCCACCCAGCGCTCTGGCCGATGAGCATCCCGACCGGGACGCCCGCGACGGTCCCCGTGGAGAGGCCGAAGGTCACGAGCGACATGGCGCGACCACGCTCATGGTCGGCGACCATCGCCACAGCCGTGGCGGTCGCAACGGCCGTGAGGATACCCGCGCCCATTCCGGCCACCACGCGCGAGGCGAGGAAGACCTCGATCCCGGGCGAAAGGGCGGTGATGAGGTTCCCGAGGTTGAACAGCCCGAGCGCAATGAGCAGCGCGCTGGCCGTGCTGCAGCGGGTGAGCCGCCCAGATAGGAGCGGACCGGCGAGGGCGTACGCACCGGTGAATGCGGTGACGCCCAGGCCAATCATCGCCACGGTGGTCGTCAGCGAATCCGCTATCTGGGGAAGGACGCCGGCGAGCACGTAAGCGTCGATCCCGAGCGAGATGGCGGCGACAATCAAGGGCCATAGCTTGCGGATCATATGTTGGCCTCCCCGCGGTCGCCATCGTCGCTCTCGTAGCCGGTGAGCACCGTGCCGAGCAAGCCGGGGAAGCGCGCGTTGAGGTCCTCGCCGCGCAGCTTGATCATGCACTTACGGCCCTCGGCGCGCACGAAGACCACCCCGGACTCGCGCAGCAGGCTCGTGTGGTGGGTCAGGGTCGAGCGCGGCAGATCGGGGCCGAGGTCTATGCTGTCGACCTCCCCTTGCTCGGCGAGCATCTTCACCATGTTCAGCCGCAGCGGCTCGCTGAGGGCGAAGAGCACTCGCGCTATCGCAATCTCCTCGACATCTGGATGGTGGTAGTTCCGTGGGGGCATGGATCGTTTCCTATTGTGCGAAATTTATCGCACAATTATAGTTCGAAAATTATCGCACGGTCAAATCGACAGTTCCTCTCACGACGATCCGAGCCCTCGTAGAGTTATGCGCATGTCACTTGACGACCTTCAGCACCTTGCCGTGGGCGACCTCCTGCGGTGGGAGGTGTCGCTGCGGGCTACTCTTATGACTTTCAGAGAATGACGTTGACCTGAAAGCGATGGAGGCCATGAAACAGGTGCCTAGCCCACTGTCGCCAGACAGTACATCGCTTGATGGGCTCAAAAACGCCTTTGGGGAAGGCAAGAAAGCTGCCATTCAGACGCTGGTCGGAAAGCTATGATTGTCATACATCAGGCAGTTACCAATGCTGTCTGATGGTGAGAGGAATATGGCAGAGAATCCAACCAAGGCTGATTCTGGTGATACCCAGAAAAGCAGAGGAAACCAACCAGAAGCAGCTTTTCAGCAGAAGAGGAATCTAGGGTCAGAATGGATGAATTCCAACCCTATTTTGCAAATAGCCTTTTAATGATAGGGCATCAGGCTTTCGCTACCCACACTAAAATCCGAATTCGCCATAAAACAACGTCTAGTGCAGATCAACCGCTAAATCCGGATGCCCTATTTGTTTATGCGGCTCCGCCCGTTTTAGCGTTGGGAAGATATACCGCCCCATCCTTGTTTTCTTTAAGCTGTGTGGAAGAAAACTATTTGCGAGTATTAAACGCTGAGTTCACCCGCCACAGGATGGATTGGCAGGCGCAGTTGGATGACACTTACAGCTATATCGATGAAATCAAACTAAAAGCGCAGGCCATAATTTGTGCTCCGGGGCTACAATATCAGTTTATGACCGCAGGATTTCCAAAAGAACGCATCATTTCTATTACCACTATGGAGTACTTTCACCAGGAGACGGACAGAGTGCTTAAGTTCCTTAGAGATCTGGATCTACAGGATGTGACCGCCTGAATCGGTAGTTTGTTGGATAGGGTATTATGCTAAGGGATGCGCTAAGGAAGAACGAGCGAAGGGTAAAAAACCCTTACTCACCGGTAGGCCGGGTTTCAGGGTTTTTAGCGTAGCGTTACGGCAGGGGATTATTTCTCGCTTTGGATCGCGTCGACCAGGAAATCCACAATACGGTCGCGTTTGATCATCTGTTTTTCACCGGCACGACGCGCTTTATATTCGATCTCGTCGTTATCTAGGTTGCGATCGCCCAGCACGATGGTATGCGGGATCCCGATCAGTTCCATATCGGCAAACATCACGCCCGGACGCTCTTTACGATCGTCAAGCAGTACCTCGATACCCTTCGCACGCAGCGTGGCGTACAGCTCTTCCGCCAACTCTTTCACGCGGAAAGATTTATGCATGTTCATCGGCAGGATCGCGACCTGGAACGGTGCCAGCGCCGCAGGCCAGATAACGCCGCGATCGTCATGGTTCTGCTCAATTGCCGCTGCCACTATGCGGGTGATACCAATACCGTAGCAGCCCATGGTCAGCGTCTGGTTACGGCCATCTTCGCCCTGCACCGCAGCCTTCATCGCTTCCGAATATTTGGTGCCCAGCTGGAAGATATGACCCACTTCGATGCCGCGCTTGATCAGCAGCGTACCTTTGCCGTCCGGGCTGGGATCGCCTTCCACTACCTTGCGCAGATCGGCAACCTGCAGCGGCTCGGCCAGATCGCGGCCCCAGTTGATCCCGATAAAGTGCTTGCCGTCGATATTCGCGCCCGCGCTGAAGTCGCTCATTTTGGCAACGGTGCGATCGGCAATTACCGGCAATGTCAGGCCAACCGGACCCAGTGAACCCGGACCGGCACCAACTGCGGCACGGATCTCTTCTTCAGTAGCAAACACCAGCGGCGCAGCCACGATATCCACTTTTTCCGCTTTGATTTCGTTCAGTTCATGATCGCCACGCACCAGCAGCGCAACCAGCTGGTGGCCACTCTCTTCGCTGGCTTTAACTATCAGCGTCTTGACTGTTTTTTCAACGGGCAGATTAAACTGCGCAACCAGTTCGGCGATAGTTTTTGCATCAGGCGTATCAATCTGTTCTAACGACTGCGCAGGGGCAGGGCGCTCACCGGCTGGCGCAACGGCTTCCGCCAGCTCAATATTCGCCGCGTAATCCGATTCGGTTGAGAAGACGATGTCATCTTCACCGCTCTGCGCCAGCACCTGGAATTCGTGCGATGCGCTGCCGCCGATAGATCCGGTATCTGCCTGTACCGCGCGGAAATCCAGCCCCATACGGCTGAAGATCTGACCGTAGGCGCGATACATCGCCTCGTAGGTTTCCTGCAGCGATTCCTGAGAGGTATGGAAGGAGTAAGCATCCTTCATGATAAATTCACGTGAGCGCATTACGCCAAAACGCGGGCGCACTTCATCACGGAATTTGGTCTGGATCTGGAACAGATTCAGCGGCAGCTGCTTGTAAGAGCTTAGCTCGTTGCGAATCAGGTCGGTGATCACCTCTTCGTGCGTTGGGCCCAGCACAAACGGGCGATCGCCACGATCCACCAAACGCAACAGCTCAGGACCGTACTGCTCCCAACGTCCGCTCTCCTGCCACAGGTCGGCTGGCTGTACTACCGGCATAGAGATTTCAATCGCACCGGCGTTAGTCATCTCTTCGCGCACGATGTTTTCAACTTTTTTTAGTACGCGTAAGCCCGTCGGCAGCCAGGTATAGAGGCCTGAGGCCAGTTTACGAATCATCCCGGCACGCAGCATCAACTGATGGCTGATCACTTCGGCATCGGACGGCGTCTCTTTAAGCGTGGAGAGCAGATATTGAGTAGTACGCATCTGTAAGATTCCAGTTTGGGCGGAAAATAGTCAAAGATTGACCTGAAAATAGTGGCGGTTAGTGTACCAGCGAGTGATGCACCTCAAAAGAGAGCGAGAACAAATTAGCGCGGATCGAGCGCCAGCACCTCGGTGCCTTCAGCGGTTACGTGCCAGCGCACGTTGAAATCAAGCAGCCAGACGGCATATTCACGCTCTGGCTCTTCGCCTTTGCGATAGGCCGGACGCGGATCCTGTGCCAGCACCTGGCTAATAAAACGCGCCAGCTGAGGATAACGCTGTTGGTTATCATGCAACTGCTGTTGCGCGCGCTCTGAAAAGCGCACCGGCATCTCTGCTGAAGGGGCATTTTGGGCAAAACCGGCGCGCGCAGCCGGAATCGCTTCGGCAAAAGGCAGATAGGGTTTGATATCAACAACTGGCGTGCCATCAACCAAATCAAGGCTGCCCAGCTCAAGGATCACCTGGCTTTTCTGGCAGCGTACGCCTTTCAGCTCAACCAGCGACATGCCAACCGGATTGGGCCGGAAGGTTGAGCGGGTGGCAAATACGCCCATGCGCGTATTACCACCCAGGCGCGGAGGGCGTACCGTTGGACGCCAGCCGCCTTCCATGGTTTGATGAAAAACAAACAGCAGCCACAGATGACTGAACGCTTCCAGGCCGCGCACCGCTTCCGGTTGATTATAGGGAGGAAGCAAATGCAATTCGCCGCCGCCATCTTCAATCAGGCCCGGCTGCCGTGGTACCGCGAACTTCTCTTTCCACGGTGATTTAATCACGCCAATCTGCGCGAAAGAAAACTGACTCATTTACCGGTTACTTTTAGCGCCGTGCCCTGGCAGATCGCCTGGCGATAGCAGCCTTTGCTTTCATTAACGATTTCACATTTATGTAACAGTACCGCGTTAGCTTTCATATAAGATGCGCGGATCTGCATACGTTTACGTGCGGTATTAATGTTTGGCGGCGAGTCCTGGCGGCTGGTCTGGCAATCATCGCCCGATACCTCGCCTAAATCCCGGAAAGGATTACTTAGCAGCTCAGTTGTATCGGTATAGAGCTTCACCGGCGCAGGGCGCACTGCTGGACGAGCATGCGTTTCCGTGATGGTTGGCCGGGCTTCGGGCGCGGTAATGGGCTTATAAGGCTTATGTAGCAAAGAGCAACCTGTCAGCGAAAGCGCCAACAAACAAAGCGGTAACGCGCGCATCGAATTATCCTCATTTCTAAAAATTGGCGTTATTGAAACAAGCAATCAGTTAAATGACAAGTTGCGATAACATTTGATTAAACGTTAAAAAGGCGGCCCGGCTGATTTGACCGCAAGCATAAAGCTTATAACCGGTAAATCAGCGGGCCGCCTGATCGAGATGGGTAACGCAATGTTAAGGGCAGATGATTAACTAAAAATCCTGAGCCTGAGCCGTATTACCAGCCTTTAACCGCACCGCCATTGAAGATTTTATTCGCCGCTTCTGCGACAGTGTCAGACTGATATGCCTGAACAAACTTCTTCACATTTTCTGCATCTTTATTGTCTTCACGCGCAACAATAATGTTCACGTAAGGAGAATCTTTATCTTCCACAAAGATGCCGTCTTTGGTTGGCGTCAGGCCAATCTGGCTGGCATAGGTGGTATTAATCACTGCCAGCGCGATCTGATCGTCATCCAGCGAGCGCGGCAGCTGCGGCGCTTCCAGCTCAACAATCTTCAGCTTTTTCGGGTTTTCGATAATATCCAGAGAGGTCGGCTGCAGGCCTACACCCTCTTTTAACTTAACCAGACCCACTTTTTGCAGCAGCAGCAGTGAACGGCCAAGGTTAGTAGGATCGTTCGGAATGGCAACCTGCGCGCCTTCCTGCAGCTCATCCAGTGATTTAATCTTTTTCGAGTAACCTGCGATTGGATAAACAAAAGTGTGGCCTACGGTTACCAGTTTATAGCCACGATCCTTGATTTGCGCGTCAAGGTAGGGCTGATGCTGGAAGGCGTTAACATCAATATCGCCCTTGCTTAATGCTTCGTTAGGCAGCACGTAATCATTAAAGGTGACCAGCTCAACGTCCAGACCATATTTATCTTTCGCCACTTTCTGCGCGACTTCAGCAACCTGCTGTTCGGCACCAACAATAACACCAACTTTAACATGGTTAGGATCTTTCTCTTCCTGACCACATCCTGCCAGCGCCATAGCACCGAGCAGCGCTCCCACAGCGGCAATCTTTTTCAACGTGAAAGACATATCCTTTCCTTAATAGAGAGTATTGAGGTGACTTATTTATGTGTGACAGCACGAACGATGCGGTCGCCACAGAATTGTATGAGATAAACCAGGACCACCAGTAATACCAGAACGGTATTCATTACTGTGGCGTTATAACCGATATAGCCGTACTGATAACCAATCTGCCCTAAGCCGCCAGCGCCTACGGCACCGCCCATCGCAGAATAGCCGACCAGCGTAATCAATGTAATAGTGGCCGCATTTACCAACCCCGGCAAGGCTTCCGGCAGCAGAACCTTACGAATAATCTGCATCGGCGTTGCGCCCATGGCACGGGAAGCTTCAATCAGGCCGGTAGGCAGCTCCAGTAGAGCGTTTTCAACCATACGCGCAATAAAAGGCGCAGCGCCAACGGTCAACGGAACGATAGCGGCCTGTAGCCCAATTGAGGTGCCAACAATGGCGCGGGTAAAAGGGATCATCCAGACCAGCAGGATAATAAAAGGAATCGAACGGAAAATATTGACCAGCGCGGATAAGACCCGATACAGGTTATTATTGGCCATGATCTGACCCGGGCGGGTGATATAAAGCAGAACGCCAACCGGCAGACCCAGCACAAAGCCAAAAAAGCCAGAGACAAAGGTCATCATCAGCGTTTCCCAAACGCCGCGACCCAGTAACCACATCATTGCCTCAGACATACCCTAATACCTCTACTTTTACATGATGCTGTTGTAAATAAGCAATTGCGCCTTCGGTCTCCTGCTCGCTGCCGTGCATTTCCGTCAGCATGATGCCGAACTTCACGCCGCCAGCGTAATCCATTTGGGCGCTGATAATATTGTTGTTAACGTTAAAGCGGCGTGCGGTTTCCGACAGCAGCGGCGCATCAACCGACTGACCGGTAAATTCCAGCCGCAGAAGAGGCACGCTGTCAGCAGTTGACTGCGCCTGTAAACGCTGCTGATAGTCCTCAGGAATATCAAGATGCAGCGTGGACTGAATAAATTGCTGAGCCAGCGGCGTTTTCGGATGAGAGAAAACTTCGCTGACGCTGTCTTTTTCAATCAGCTGACCATTACTGATGACCGCAACCTGATCGCAAATGCGTTTTACCACATCCATCTCATGCGTAATCAAGAGAATGGTAATGCCAAGACGGCGATTAATATCTTTTAAGAGTTCAAGAATGGCTCGGGTGGTGGCCGGATCAAGCGCGCTGGTGGCTTCATCACACAGCAGTACTTTCGGGCTGCTTGCCAGCGCACGCGCAATAGCAACGCGCTGTTTCTGACCTCCGGAAAGGTTAGCAGGCCAGGCGTCATGCTTATCGGCAAGGCCGACCAGATCGAGCAGCTCCGTCACGCGAGCTTTGATCGTTGCGCGTGGCATGTTATCCAGCTCAAGCGGCAACGCCACGTTGCCAAAAACGGTGCGCGAGTTCAGCAGATTAAAATGCTGGAAAATCATGCCGATTTGACGGCGGGCCAGCGTAAGCTCGCTTTCTGACAGCGAGGTGAGTTCCTGTCCATCAACCAGAACGCTGCCGGACGTAGGGCGCTCAAGCAGGTTAACGCAGCGAATAAGCGTACTTTTACCCGCGCCTGATGAGCCAATAACGCCATAAATTTGTCCTGCGGGCACGTGTAGGCTAACGTCTGACAACGCAGTGATGGTGCGCGCGCCCTGCTGAAAGACTTTAGTAATATTGGAAAGTTTTATCATTGAGTTATTAGTTATCTGTTGCGGTGAAGTTGTCCGTGGTGTTTTTTCTTTTGTCTTACTAACGCGACAAAATTTGAAACGGATGGTAAGGCATCCAGACGTCTAAATCAATCAGAGAGATTCAATCTGCCATTCTCTCTTTTATTGCAATCATGCGATACTGAGCGACAAATCAGGCAGCAGGAGTTACTACGTGACGGCTAAAGTCCCGGCGATATTTCTTGATCGCGATGGCACAGTAAATGTGGATCATGGCTATGTCCATGAGATTGATGCTTTTCAGTTTATTGATGGCGCCATTGAGGCGATGCAGGAACTGAAGAAAATGGGGTACGCGCTGGTGCTGGTGACTAACCAGTCCGGTATCGCGCGCGGAATGTTTAGTGAAGACCAGTTTATGCAGCTCACGGAGTGGATGGACTGGTCGCTGGCAGACAGAGAGGTGGATTTGGATGGCATCTATTATTGTCCACACCATCCTGAGGCTGCGGTAGAAAGCTATCGCCAACAATGCGACTGCCGTAAACCACAACCCGGTATGCTGCTTAGCGCAATGAAAGAGCTGAATATCGATATGGCTGCTTCTTATATGGTTGGCGATAAAATCGATGATGTTCAGGCAGGCAAAGCAGCAGGCGTGGGCACAACAGTATTAGTACGCAGCGGTAAACCGGTTATTGCGGAAGGCGAGAAATTGGCCGACTGGGTAATAGATAGCCTTGCAGAGCTACCGAAACGCATAAAACAGGGTTAAAAATGGGCGTTCTGCGCGAAATTTCAGCGAACAGCAAAAAAAGTTGAAATTAGCACTTGTCAGGGGTCGAGAACTCCCTATAATGCGCCTCCATCGACACGGCACAACGGCTTACGCCACGCGGTGTTGAGCGGTTCAGTAAGATGAATCGCCGGAGAAAAACTTCTGAAAAAGAGGTTGACTCTGAAAGAGGAAGGCGTAATATACGCCACCTCGCGACAACGGTATCAGGTACCGGTCGCACCGCTCTTTAACAATTTATCAGACAATCTGTGTGGGCACTCACGGACGGGATATCGCAAAAACTATTGCAGTATCAAGTCTCAGAGTGAACACGTAATTCATTACGACGTTTTTCTTTGAGCATCAGACTTTTAAATTGAAGAGTTTGATCATGGCTCAGATTGAACGCTGGCGGCAG
>NZ_JBNJSO010000006.1:0-272569 GCF_050113815.1 Pantoea sp. FN0307
TTTTACGCCTGGCTTCAGCAGCCGCATTCACCACAGCATCAGGCGGATCTCAGGCTGACAGGACAAATCAAACAGTTCTGGCTGGAGTCCGGTTGCGTTTATGGCTATCGCAAGATCCATCTCGACCTGAAAGATAGAGGGCAACAGTGCGGGATAAAGGCTCAGGTCGGGTATCGAAGCCCACGAGCGCATAAAGGTGAAGCCAGTATCGTGGCACCCAACAGACTCCAGCGTCAGTTCAACCCGGAAGCACCGAATGAACGTTGGGTAACGGACATAACTTACATCCGAACTCACGAAGGGTGGCTGTATCTGGCCGTAGTTGTTGACCTGTTCTCGCGCAAAGTTATTGGCTGGTCAATGCAACCCTGGATGACAAAGGATATTGTTCTGAATGCACTGCTGATGGCTGTATGGCGGCGTAATCCCCAAAAACAGGTGCTGGTTCATTCTGATCAAGGGAGTCAGTACACAAGCCATGAGTGGCAGTCGTTCCTGAAATCACACGGACTGGAGGGGAGTATGAGCCGTCGTGGTAACTGTCACGATAATGCGGTTGCAGAAAGCTTTTTCCAGTTACTGAAACGCGAGCGGATAAAGAAAAAGATCTACGGAACGCGGGAAGAAGCCCGCAGCGATATTTTTGATTACATCGAAATGTTTTATAACAGTAAGCGTCGACATGGGTCGAATGATCAGATGCCACCGACGGAATATGAAAATCAGTATTATCAACGGCTCAGAAGTGTCTGGATTATCCGTGGTGATTCATGCCCCTTGTAATGATCACTAAATAAAGTGAGGTTGGCTTAGGCGGCCAGCGGACACCTAAGCCAACTTTCTCAAGCGTTTTCTTAACCGCTTATGCACTGAACCTGTAAGTCACCCATGTAGAACCGTTCCAGATGGCACCCTGCGGATTGGTAGGAACCAGCTCCGTATGATAAGTCAGGCGCTCGCCCAGATAAGGCTGGTATTGTTTACTGATATTAGCGCTCAGATTCATCTCTTTAGCAGCACTTCCAAATAACTTTTTACCCATCCCATAATGGTTGACACCTTCCAGACGTAAAGGCCCTTCCACCGTAGAACCGGAGAGAATTAACGGTGCATCTTCACTGTCATCACGGACATTGCGGAAGGTCAGCCCCCAGGCTTTTGTATTCGCGGTACCGCCCTGTATAAGCGGAATCTTCCGCACATCATTGCCAATAACCTGCACGTTATCCAGAGTCATTTCCCCATTACCCCATGTCTGAATCAGTGAAGTCATCAGCCCAGTTGTAAGCGGTTTTTCATCGGTTTCGTATTCCACAAAACGAATGGTAAGATTACGAAGCTGGGTATTATTACCAACGTCATTAATCACGGGCGCGGTAAAATCGGCTTTAACAAGGATAGTATCGCCATCACTGACAATGCCGCGAACATTTGATGTAGATACACCGGTAGAAAAATATAGAGGATTTAGCTTATTCGTATCAGGATAGGCACCAGCCTGATTTTTAGGCCACGCATGGAATGTGTTATCACGAGAATGAACTAAGGCATAGGTATTTTTCGAACTCAGCGAAACAGCACCATATAGGCGGTTACCTGAAAAAAGAAAATACCCACGGCCGTCAATAGCAACAACGCCCGAGCCACTCCCGCTGACCTGGTTATCACCAAACACAATCGCAAAAACCTCTTCTTTATTCAGGTTAAGGAAAGTGTTGTTACAGATACGAGCTGAATCCTGACCACGAATAACCATGCCCGCAGATTCACTGTTTTTCGTTACGAGGATCGTATTGTTGGTAAAACTCAAGCCAGCGGACTTGCGGTTTGGTGCGACGCGGTTAAGGATATCTGCTGTACCATCTGCTACAAGCACACATGAATCAATTGTTACGCCTGTAATCGCAGCCGAAATTAGTGCTCCACCTTTTGCAGTAAAAGTACATCCATGAGCTGTCAGACCTGCTTTGTCTGTGGATGCGCCACTGTATCCCAATTGTTCAGCTTTAATGTATTCGGGCCTTGGATCGAAATCTTTTGCGCTCAGAATAGCCGTAATGGATGCAAAACCAAGCTGAGGGTTACGCATCAGTCCGGCAGCTGGATCGCAGATGCCAAAAGAACCTGTACAGCCATGAAGACGCATACGACTATTAGATGATTGGAAAGGGATATAGCAATCACGCACTTGAACGTTATAAAGCGTCACTTCAACTTTATTTTCGGCCTTAATACCCAGGGTATATCCTTCTACCTGGCAATTCATGATGGCATTGCCAGAAGCAATATGATCGGTGCTTAAAATTGATTCATTTTTTTTATGGAGATTAAATAGGATCTGTGGGACATATTTTTGGAAAGCAAGGCTATCATTAGACCACACTGTCTCATGGTCAATGGGATACTCATTCCAGATACCAATATAACCACAAATACCACCTTTGGTCTGGATTCCCTTGGACGTCGTATAATCGGCTTCAAAACGTCGGGTATTACGTACGGTTGTACCATCAACAACCATTCCATAGCATGAGCTGGCAAAAATAAAGCCACCGGTATGATCCGCGTCTTCGGCCCCTGTAGCTGAAGCAACGACCTGGTTAGCACTAATATTTTCACCAAGACAGCCCTGAATACGTGGGCGATAGCATTTTAGCAGGCGGATGCCATTGCCGTAGTTATTTTTGAATTTGCAGTCAACAAGCTGGAAATAGGCAGCGTATTGAACATCCATAAGACGCGCGCCATTTCCCCAGGGCTTTGCATGGTTAACACCTGGATTTTCTGCCGTGCCGCCCTGATATGACTGCTTACTGTAATCAAATTCCAGCCCTTTAATGGTAAACGGTGGAAATGGACAATTGGTGTCAGTCGGGCTAAATACACCTTCAGAAGCGTCATTGTCTTTAACTTTTGCCACTGCACCTGAACCTGAGCCAAAGAACAGGAAGTGTCTCATCTCGTTATACCAGCCGTTGTTTACCGCTCTGGTAACGTTGGTCAGTGAGCCCTGGGAAGGAAAATCATTTGTTCCCTTAGTACGACCATATTTTAGTGCCGGCAGGTAATAACCCTCTTCAGATTTCACTGATGTTTCTGCTGCCACCCATAATGATAAGGCATCTTTACTGTTAAACAAAGCAACCAATCCTTTAACAACCTGCGTACCTTGATCGCCAGCTTTGGTTGTATATTTGATTGTCTGATCAGCGACAATAAAGCTAAACACCGTGCCTGTAGGATAAACACCGTTAGTAGCCAACTGAGAATTAGGAGTAATGGTTACGAAGGCTGGGTCTGGACTGTCATATTCTGGCGCTTTGTCCTCTGGCACCAGAACGCAGCCATAAGCATCAATGACACAACCGGGGTCTTCTGGTTTTGCTACCAATAAAATTCGAGCTGTTCCAGTATCAGCCGTTCCGACCTTTCGGGACTCTTCAAATCCACTGCCAATATTTACCTTCCCAACAGGCATTTTAATGGTTCTTCCTGTTGAAAGGCCATACTGCCAAGCTTGAATCAGCTTTTCACGGCAATCTGTCTTGCCATCTGCAATTACCCCAAACCATGAAGCCTGTACATCGCCGTCAAACTGGCGCTTCAGTCGGCTTCCATTGTTTGTAACTAAGGTGATTACACCATCATCGGGAGTGTTATCATCAGCAGGATCATATTTAAAAAAGCCACCATTAAAGAATACAATGACGCCAGGCTCAGGTGTCATTGCTTTAATTTCTTCGATTGTTTCAGCAACGCTGTAACCAGCATTTGAAGGGCCTGTTGCGACTGCCTGTGTATTTTCTGAAGCCATATAGCATTCCTTATCAAGTTGGAACTACAGGTGAGTCAATCCAAGGATTGAACAGTAAAATCGTATATATAAAAGATCACTGATAAAGCCGATGGGTAATACATTCAATATGGTAAAGCAAAGAAGATAGTTTATTAGCCTTTTATTTAAGCCTATTTGAAGCACTGCTCACGCACGAAGGCTTGCAGCCCCGTTAGTTGTTTGGTAACGGTTTCAATTCGGCTTCTGAGAGTGAAATAATCCCGCTCAGCGGCGTCAGTAAGTCCGGGGCTGGCTGCATCATCCATGCCGGTGGCGGCGATGGGGAATTGTTTCTGGCAGGTGGCGTTGAGCTGCAACCGACGGCGGCCAGAGTCAACATCCCGATGCAGATCGCTAATGGTTTTTTGCGCATCCGCTAACTCCTTTGTGTACTTCTGGTCGAGGGCCGCAACACTTTTCTGTCTGCGTTGCAGATCATTGATAGTTTCCTGCCTCTGTTCCGCCAGACTAGCAGCGCTTGCATATTTTGTGTGGTAGTGATGAGCAATCGAGCCGAATATCACCACACAGGCAGCAAGAAGTAACCATAACAGGGAACGCCAGTTATTTGTCAGCCAGATCATCAGCACTCCCCGCCAGGCATATTGAACGCTCCATGTCGCGGCGGTTCATCAGGCCGCGCCACTTCACCCCGCCTGCGTATACCCAGCGGCGCAACTCTTCACAGGCGCCATCAACATCGCCGGCGTTGAGCTTCTTCAGCAATGTCGATTTGGAAAATGCACCGATGCCAACGTTATAGGTGAAGCTGTAGATGGCAGCACGCTGATATTCGCCGAGAGAAACTTTCATCAGCGGATCGACCTGAGCCTTTACCAGACTCACGCGGTTCCACAGCAGGCGGTTGCATTCCTTATCGGAGTAGCGCTTGCCTGGAATTACTCCGGCGCCGGTAATGCCGTCACAAACTGTCCACACTCCCCCAACGTCTTTATAGGGGTCGTATACACGCCCTTCCACGCCATCCTTACCACCGAGGAAAACGGTAGTAATCAGCATCGCTCCGCCGCCAGCTGCGGCCAGCAATTTGTTACGCAGGCTGTTTGACATAGCCATATGCTAATCCTCATTCAGTTCCTGCTGCGTGGGCCAGCGCTGGAGAGCCTGAATCTGCGCCAGAGTGCGTTTACGTTTGTAGTACCAGTTAATAGCGAATGTGAATAAAGCCACAATGATGCCTGCGATAACGCCCACGGCGCTCCACTCGTCAGGGCTGAGCTGGGTCAACAGGCCGTTGGCTACTGCCCCAGCAGATGCGCCGTAAGCTGCGCCTGATGCCAGTTTGCTCATATGGTTGATACTCATTACCACCTCCGCAAAAACGGTCGGTGCTGTGTGTCGTTGTTGAAAGGGATAAAGTGCGCATCGGCGACGAAGCGTCAGAATGAAGGTTGAAGTGTATCGCCGTGCGCAAAAGAAAAAGGCCCACCGAAGTGAGCCTTGTGTAAAGTAACATGAGATGCGCTATGGATTTTTCCTTAGGTTTTGCAAAACATTCTTGATGCACAGCGGCATCATTCTTTCCCTAAAAAAACCTCTAGCTTCTGAGTATGGTGTGGTCATTTCTCCGACCATCTTCCTGAAACCTTCACCACCCTCGATAGAAACCTTTATAAATTCATTTTCGTCGATTGAGTAATCGGAAAGTACATGCCCATCTGATTTAAATGTCTTAATTTCTTCGTTAACTATCTGCTGGACATTTTCTTTTGTAGAGGCTGACCTGTCAGTAATTCTCCACTCCATTTCGCATAACTCACCCGCTGATTTTTCCGGTTCAGATAGAGCAGCAAAGGATGAAGTAGATGTCAGCAAAATGAGAATGCCGATAAATTTCATAATTCCTCCGTGAAAAGAGAAATTATAACTTTCAGATTGTAATAAAAACAGCCCTGCTTAATGTCAGGACTCTGGAGCTTTAAAACAAAAAGCCCCGACATTGCTGTCAGGGCTTAAATCCTTTTGCTCAACTACTTTTGTTACGAGCATATCAGAAATTTAGCAGTTTTATTTCGCGTTTTCAAGTTATTTTTGCAACTCATCCGGTTTAGGCAGCAATCTTCTGCTTGTTAGCATCAAGTTCGCGCATTACCGAGTGAAAGACACTAGCCTCAAGTAATTCACGACACCACCTGATGCGTCGCCATGCTGATTCAGGCGAGATACCGGTGAGCCGAGACAACTCAACAGCAATGTCTTGCGCGCATTTGCGCTCGCAGTAGTATTTAATGGCTACATGACGAATCGGGTTATCGGGTGCGAATGTGCTGCAGATGACAGATTCAACCAGGTCAGCATCTTCCTGCTCGTTGGCGCGGTCGAGGAGATTGCTTACTGAGTTCTGCGGGTTAATGAGCTGCTTCGCTTTGATGAACAGCTCATCTCCGCGATATCCCTGCTTATGCAGATTGTTTACCACGTCCATAATCCGCTCTGATTCTCTGTCGTTCCACTCCTGCCGTATCATCAGCCTGCCGATAACGCTGCACTTCCCTGAATCTGGCCCCACATGGCCGCCGTACTTCTCGCCCCATACATCAAGCAGGCAACGCACCCATGCGGATTGCAAAGGAGTTATGAGCTTTACGGGCTTGAGGTAACGCTTCTTCAGGTCGGATTTGCGCATCACCTGAGCTAACTGGGTCAGTGCTTCAGCCTGCATGTTTCGCCTCCATGATTTTTGCTGTGTTGCGCAATATGCGGTAATTGATTTCATACATGCCGCGCATTTTCATGATGCGAAGCTTCAGCCACTTCTCTTTGAGGTATTCGGTCATGAACTGCCTCTCGTTAGTAATTTAATCATTTGATAGCGACGCATGAAGCTGATAGCGCGCCACTTCACAGAGATCGCTCTGTCATCCCGCTTTATTCTCCAGGCTGCCCATGCCAGCACTGCCGCCATAACAACCGGATAGATAAAAAGCATCCATTTCATGCTGCCTCTCTTTGCTTACTCAGCTCTCTGGTTTTCTGTCGATAAAGCGCGGTCAATTCTTGCAACTCCTGCCGCGTCCACTTCTTCAGCTCATGCGGCCCCATCAGACGATCGAAGGCTTCCTGACCTACCTTCTCAATGAGCCGCGGCTTGTACTCTCCGATATTCCCGGACAGGCGGGATCGCTTTGTAGGCTGGAAGATAAGGTTATCTATCGCTTTCTGAGTTAGTGACCTCATCTTGCGCGGCTCTCCATGAATCTTGCTCTGCTGTCCATATAGCGAAGCTGGTCAACGCTGAATCCCATATGCTCGCTGATTATCTGAAAGCTCAGTCCCTGCTGGCGAAGCCTCTTAACTCGGCTGCACTGTTCAGGTGTATGGCGTGTGTATCCGCTCATGATTCACTCCTGCGATTGGTTACGTTTTGCCAGTAGCGGCTCATTACTGCATCAGGAACGCGTAGTTTTATCTGCCCCGGTACGCCCAGTTCTGAACCCCTTTAACGGGCCGCCGCAACTGTCGGGCAATAACATCAACCGGCACTTTTCCGGCAACCCGCCGGATGTATGCTGCGTCGTCAGCGCTGAACGGTGTTCGTTTGTTCATGCTGCACTCCTGATTGATGCCAAATGCTTGCCATACACCATTAACTCGTTGTGGTCGACATAACTCGTCATTGCTTTACGCCGATGTAATGGGTTCCAGATAAGAAGCATTGACCCTTTGTTGTTCCCGTTTACTGGTTTGCCCGTGTCTGCCCTGACAAAGGAAATCCGCCCACCGGTAATAAACCTAACTTCCGTTACTTCTTTCAGCGCCTCTTTAAACCAACCTACAGAGGTATCCGCTGGCACAAGCATCACTACGCCATGACTTCCTTCTGGAAGCGCGTTGGCTTTCTGTACCCACGGGCCGATATCGTTGTACGGCGGGTTGCACCAGAGATATCCATCTGGAAGCATTTCCCAGTTCGTTTCCGGCGCAAGAGCATCATCCGCCTCGGTCAGGTAAACCGGGTGTCGGTGGTTGGCATCACTTGCCGCAATGTCCGCCACGAAGTGAAACTCTCTGTCCAGAGCCAGAAATAGATCCACCGGCGTTTGCCAAAAGTCTTGAATGTCTGGCGGTGTGTTACTGCCTGTATAATCTGTCATGCTGCGCTCCTGTCCTCAGCGTTTACGCCCCCTGCTGGGCTGTCGTGTACATGGGATAACGTGTCGGGTCATATGGGTCCACTTCCATCTCTGCCGCGCTGCGCTGATATACGCAGTGAGGTTTCTGACAGACGTGAGCAAGCCACACAGCCTCATCAATGGCTGCGCCTATATCGGTGAAAAAGGTCATTGGTTTTGCTTGTCTCGTAGCTTCGCGTATTCGCTGTCGTCGGGAACAGTCAGGCTGCAACCAATATTCAGCGCCCAGCCTTTAACCTGCGTCAGGTAGAAATGTATATCACCGGTAGCGAGGTCTGAGGTGTGCCGTAGCGAACGGGTAGTGGTTTTCTCCCCCCGTTACCACATCAACCATCTCCCGCTCTTCGTAGCCGAGACAGGTGTGTTTCATGGCGTCTTTTACCCATTCAGGAGACGCAAAAGGCTTACCGCGCCGGATGAGGAAGGCGCCGATTTCTGCGTACCACATATGAGATAAAGCGTTCTGGGAGAGGCTGCGTTTGTCGCGCCAGGGTTTAATCGTGAGTCTGTAGCATTCGCCGGATTCGAGCAGAGGCTGAAGCTGTTGCCCGATGGCGTTGAAGTTTGATTTATGGAGGCGTAAGCCGTCCTTCGGTATCTCCATCTCTCCTCCGGTGCTCATCTCTTTCCGGGATCGGGAATTGACCCACTGGCGATGCCTCACATCGAATGCACCACTTATGCCACCAGGGCAGGTCTTCGCGGAATCTGTCTGCTGGTTTGGGTATCTGGCATCTGTCGCAGCAGTACAGATGTTGGTTTGTCATATCACTCTCCTTCCTGATGCTTGCCGGGCGCCCTCTCTTGCTGCTCAAGCACTGGCAGCGCTATCTCAAGGGCTTGCATGTAGAGTTCTTCTCTAATGCTCAGACCAACCTTTGGGTTTGCCTGGTGTTCTTTGAGGTGCCCCATGTGACGACGTGCAATATCAGCGGTTAGCTTGTTTATCATTTGCCTCCGTAGCGCCAGCCGTTGGCTGGCTGCTCTTTGTTCTGGTTTTCGGCGTACTGCCTGGCTGCAGCCTGCTGGTCGATGTTAACGAAGTGACCACTCTTCCAGCCCATATAGAACGTCTGCGGCTGGCCTGAGCGGTATTTCCCGATGATGATTTCAGCAATGCCTTTCAGGTCGCTGTTATCGTGATAAACCTCATCCCGGTATGGGAAGATAATCACGTCGGCATCCTTCTCAATTGAGCTGGAGCCAGCCAGGTCGCCCATGTTTGGCCGCTTGTCGCCGCGTCCGTCAACGTTGCGGTTAAGCTGAGCCAGCAGGATTACCGGCACTTTGTTGCGCAGGCAGAACTGCTTAAGCTTGCGGGTGACTTCGGCGATAGCCAGGTCGGGCCGGTCAGCCTTTGGCATATCAATCAGGGTCAGGTAGTCGATAGCAAGGAAGCTAAGTCCGCCATCCATGTTCATCCGCTCAGCCTGAGCAATGATTTCGTCGATGGTGAATGAGCCAGCCAGAACGTAGTTATCTTCATCCAGAAGCGTTCCGGTCGCCGTGGTAAGCCGCGTGTAATCTTCCTGAACCATCCCAAGCGGGTTACGCAGTGTGGTGATTGACAGGCCGCCACGGTCAGCGATATGGCGCTCAACAACCTGCGTTTCTGACATCTCCATAGACATCAGCAATCCCCGCCCTTTCTGGCGCCCAATCGAGTTAGCGATGTTGATTGCCAGCTCGGTTTTACCCATGCCAGGACGACCGGCGATGATGATGAGGTCTGTGCGGTCAAAACCACCGTAAGCGTCATCGATCGCCTCAATGCCCGTCTGCAGGTACAGCCCTGACTCAGAGCCTCTCATGCGCTCTTCCAGCACATTCAGGTAGTCGGGTATCAAATCGCCAATACGGCGCGGGAGTTTATCGTTGGTCTCAAACTGTAGTTTTGACAGGATGCCGGTTACTTCTGCAATCCGATCGTTGATGTCGTGGGCGCTGATGCTTCGCAGCGTCTCAACCGCTTTCAGCAACTCGGCTTCACCACGCCTAACCATCCAGCACTGCCGCACCCGCTTCGCCCAGGCTTTGATGTTTGCTGCTGAACTGCAGCGCTTCACCACGTCCAGCACGAAGTCTTTGCTCTCCTGCGGAACGCCATCCTGAACTGAGAACATATCGATTGGCTCAGCTTTCTCCAGCAGGCTGCAGATGACCTTGTACATGCTGCGCAGGTGGTGGTTAGCGAACGCATCAACCGGCAGCTTTCCGGCGATTTCACGGCAATCCACGTGATCGCCTTTCACCATGAGAGCCCCAATCAATTGCTCTTCAAAATCGTAGCTCTCCATGTCACTGCTCCTGGCTGATGATTTCGTCGATTTTCTTCTGGGTCAGCGCCGTGTCGATTCCGTATCGCTTGCCAGCAGGGTTGGCACCGCATGCCCAATCAGTTGGCTTGTAGCCAAATTCGATGTAGCCGTTGATAAACACGTCAATCTGCTGTGCAGGTCGGCCAGTTTCTTTGCAGTGCTTCAGGTGGGAGTCGTACAGGCGTTTGATGCCCTTTTCTGTCGTGTCACTGATGCTCAAAATTTTTGGCAGGCCGAATGATTCCGCTTTCCGGTTCCATGTGTCTTTCAGGCGGTCACGGTCGAAGTGGTATTTACTGACTACCTGACGCTTTGGTTTTTCTTTAGGAACCGAACGATTCCCTTCTGGGGATATAGGGGTTTCTTTTTTCTTTAAAGAGTTTCTTTTGTGTGTCTCTAGATTCGAGACTTCATTTGTCTCTAAGTTAGAGACTTTATTTGTCTCTGCTTTAGAGACAAGGTTGCTAACCTGGTGACTCTTGCTGAAACGCCATGCTGAAACCTCCTTGTTGATGCCGATTTGACTGCCTTCTCTGAACAGACAATTCATTTCCAGCAACTCCTTTTTCGCCTTGTTAACGTTCTGGCGGGAGATACCGGTGATGGATGCGATCTGCTCATCAGCAATGCGGTCTGACTTCTTGTTGAAGCCATATGTCTTACGCATGTAGGCGAGCATTATCTTCAACTGGCGAGCGGTCAAATCAGCGCTGGCAATGGTCTCCAGAAGCTCGTTAGCGACTTTGGTATACCCATCATCGATATCGGCCACTCTGTGCTCCATGCCCTCCGTAGAAGGGCGGTAGTCTGCTAGTCTTGCTAAGTTACTCAATTGCCCTTCCCCTTCGCTTTGTGGTCTTGCCGCATGCCTTTCAGCTTCTCAACAACGACCGGATTGGTAGAGCAGATGAAGTCGAGACGAGCAAGGTTTTTGTGGGTCAGGTAGTTCCCTTAAATGTGCTTTCGTGTCATAATTACCTTGTTGAAATTAGCTACTTTCAATGAATTAAGCCTCAAGTCTGTTCGCGCAGTTTTGAGGTTTTTCTTTTTTCAGTAATCTAGCCACTTGCTTAGCCAGATTCGCCATCTCATCGTCTTCCACGCCCCATTCAAGAATCGCCAGCAACATCGCCATCTTGGGGAGCATGCTGCTCTTCCACCTGGTTATCTGAGACTCTTCAACGCCAAGCTCGTTAGCTATCTTTCTCTGTCTGCGAATTGCGATACGGTTGAAAATATTCTTGTAATTTCATTGGCTTTCTTGCGTGTGCTTGTAATTTCCATTACATAGACTTCCTTTGTTAGTTAATTGGTTACATGAGCAAACCGTGGGATTTGCCACAAATGTGCTCCGGCATTTCGGCTGGAGCGGCGCAGGTTTTTAAAGAACGGTGTTACAAAAGGTGTTACTTATGCAGCAGGGCGATAGATAGTGCCCTGATACTTCAGAACGCCAGCGGTGACGATTTCCAATCGGTAGGAGTCTTTCTCAGGAATAACTTCCTTCCACTGAGATACAGCGGCATCGGTTAAACCTAATGCCTTGGCTACCGCGCGCTGTGTTCCGAAGTAGTCTATTACATCTTTCTTGTACATGGACTTGCCCGAAATTAAAGAACACTTAAATTATCTATCTAAAGGAAACTTAAGTCAACCGGATTTAAGATATCTTAATTATGAATATGCAAACGATCGGTGATCGCATACGTGCGAGACGCAAAGAGCTAAGGTTGACGCAAAAGGATTTAGCATCCAGAGTTGGTGTATCTCATGTCGCTATCTCTCAATGGGAGAAGGATGAGACCGCACCACGGGGTGATAACCTGCTTCGCCTGTCGGACGCGCTGGGGTGCGCACCTTCTTACCTGCATAACGGAGATGATTCCGAAAGCAATGTCGCCCCTGCAACGGTGGACTTCCGCGCAGTGCCTATCATCAGTTACGTACAAGCTGGATACTGGACGGCGGAATGTACTATTCGTTCTATAGAGGGAGATATAGAGTTTCTGCATACTAATATGGACTTATCAGACTCAGCATTTACCTTGATAATCAAGGGCGACTCAATGAAGCCGGAATTCCGTGAAGGGGATGCGATAGTAATTGATCCTGAAGTGGCTCCTTTGCCAGGTGATTTCGTCGTGGCAAAAAACGGCGAAGAGGAAGCTCTCTTTAAAAAATATCGCCCAAGGGGCGTCATTGATGGTCAGGACGTTTTCGAGCTGGTCCCGCTAAATGAAGACTATCCCACTATGCGCTCTGATCAGGTGCCTATAAGGATAATCGGCACGATGGTTGAGCATCGAAGATACAGAAAAAGAAGATCGTGATCACAAATCCAACCCGCCATCGTGCGGGTTTTTTATTATCCCTCCTTAAATCCCATATCTTTAAGTCATTGATTATCATCTGACACTTAAAATAATTAAAGTTTCTTTAAAATCATTCTTGATCTTAAATTTAAGTTATCTTAAATTAAATACCATCAGCAGGACGCACTAGCCAACAGGATGTTGGATCGCTCTTTAACATTGATGAAGTTTGTCTCCGCAGAAATGCGGGGAACCAAAGAGAAGTTGGCTTTGGGATGTGGTAGCGCAGTGGCAGACGCGGGCATAACAGCCGTACCTCTGGTTCGATTCCAGACCACATCACCTAAGCCAATTACCAGAGGTACACCATGACAGTAGTCATCACCATTCTGGCTTCCGATAACGCCAGAAATCGTCGTAGAGCACGCCGTGCAGAGATGCAGGCACAACGTCAGGCAGATGAGCATCTGGCTCGTAAAATCGCTGTAGCCGCTTCTGGATGCAGCACAAAGGTAGTGAAAGCAACCACTCTGCCGAGTCTTCGCGATCGGAATGAAGGCGGTGCTGTATGTCTGCCGGCTGTGGCTATCTACAGTGCGGGCTTCCGTCAAGCAAAAGATATCGTAACGGCGAGGTAATGGATGAGTAAGCGACTGGAGATTTTGAAAGCCTCTCTCGCTAAGAAAGAGACTCGATTTGATGAACGACTTCAGAAACATTTTGAAACAGTCGCGATGACAAATGGACAGCCGCTGAACGATAAGCGCAATGGCCGCGCAACGCTAAGCAAGTGGGATAAACAGAGCGACGTACTGAGGGCGCTACAGGACAGCATTATGAGAACTAAGAATGCTACCGAACGAGAGGAAAAAAACATCGCTAATGCCTGTCTCGTTGACCTCCCGGCGTACATTCAGCAGGCGATAGAAGATGGACTGATAACTCAGTAGCGAAAGCATCCGCGATTCTTTTTTGTGGTTGGAGTCAACAGCGCTCGCATCGGTCTTCCGATTCGTCTGGTGATAACCCACAGTTATATTCATGCGGCCTGAGTACGCTGTAATACCCAACGATATAATTCGTTATTGCGCGGGCTGCGTCACTGAAGCTCATGTAACCCGTCACTGGCATCCATTCGTTCTTCAGGCTCCTGAAGAAGCGCTCCATTGGACTGTTATCCTAGCAGTTTCCACGCCGACTCATACTCTGCCTGATCCGGTATCGCCACAGTACTGCCGGAACTGCCTGCTCGTATAATGACTGCCCTGGTCGCTATGGAACATCACTCCGACGGGCTTACCGCGAGTTTCCCATGCCATTTCCAGCGCTTTCATGGTGAGTCTGCTGTCCGGCGAGAACGACATTGCCCAGCCCACTGGTTTTCTTGCCAACAGGTCGAGAATAACGGCGAGGTACGCCCATCGCTTGCCTGTCCAGATATAGGTCACATCACCGCACCACACCTGGTTTGGCCCTGTTACGGCAAACTGTCGTTCAAGATGATTCGGGATAGCAACGTGCTCATGACCGCCACGTTTATACCGGTGAGTCGGCTGCTGGCAACTGACCAGCCCCAACTCTTTCATGAGCCTGCCAGCAAGCCAGCGCCCATCTGGTAGTATCTCTGGGTTGCCATTGTGGCGATACTTCTTGCGCCGGCAGAGCCATGGATGATGTTATGCAGCTCCAGAACCTGACTGCGTAATACAGCCCGCCTGCCGTCTGGCTTTTCAGGGCGGTTTTTCCAGGATTTGTAGCTGCTGCGATGCCCCCCGAACACGTGGCAGAGTATGGCCACAGGCTACTGCGCTCTGAGTTTCCCGATTAACGAGAACTGTTCAGGGAGTCTGACATCAAGAGCGCAGTAGCCTTTTTTAATATTCTGTTTCCATTTCAATGCGTTGTAGCTTTTGCTTCAGCTCGCGTATTTCGATCTATTCCGGGGTAATAGGGGAGGCTTTTGGTGTTTTATCCTGCCGCTCATCACACAACTGCTTCACCCATCGCGTCATTGTGGACAGACCAAAATTCATAGCGCTGGCAGCATCTGCAACCGTATAGTTTTGGTCAAGAATCAGTTGAGCGGATTCATGTTTGAACTCTGCGCTGAAATTTCTTCTTTTCATTGGGACACCTGTAATGTTCTGAGGTGAGCATATCACCTCTGTTCAGGTGCCCAAATTCACTATGCCACTACATACGGGAGTTACACGACGCCGGGCGGCAAGCGAATTAAGGAATCTCTTGGCACAGAGGACCGAAAGCAAGCACAGGAGCTGCACGACCGCCGGAAGGCTGAACTGTGGCGAATAGAGCGTCTCGGTGACTTTCCTGACGTCACATTCGAAGAAGCCTGCATGCGCTGGCTGGAAGAGAAAGCGCACAAGAAATCTCTGGATGCAGATAAGGGCCGGATTGGATTCTGGCTCATGCATTTTGAAGGTGTTTTTCTGAAGGATATCAGCGAGGCGAAAATTTACGCTGCGGTCAGCAGGATGACCAACCGAAAAGCAGCGGAAAGATGGAAGCAGCGTGCTGCATCGATGCAGAAGAAAGGAATCGATATTGGGATGTATAAGCCGGAGCCGGTATCCACATCGACGAAGGCCAAGCATCTGGCGTTGATGAAGGCGCTGATGCGTGCAGCTGAAAGGGAATGGAAGTGGATCGAGAAGTCACCTGTTATCAAGGTGCCGCAGGAAAGAAATAAGCGGGTACGGTGGCTCGAACCCGCTGAAGCAAAGCGGCTAATTGATGAATGTCCTGAGCCGCTCAAGTCTACCGTAGAGTTTGCACTGGCGACAGGGCTGCGCCGGTCGAACATCGTCAATCTGAAATGGCAGCAGATTGACATGCAGCGCAAGGTGGCATGGATATACCCGGAGGAAAGCAAGTCAGGCAGAGCAATTGGCGTTGCATTGAATGACACAGCCTGCGCCGTTCTGAAGCGGCAGCTTGGCAAGCATCACAACTGGGTGTTCGTACACACCGAAGCTGTGAAGCGGAATGACGGAACGACAACGGCCAGCGTCAGAAAAATGCGCGTCGATTCAAACACTGCATGGCGGGCAGCGTTAAAAAGAGCCGGCGTTGAGGACTTTCGATTTCATGACCTTCGACACACCTGGGCAAGCTGGCTCATTCAGTCAGGAGTTCCGCTATCCGCGCTGCAGGAAATGGGTGGCTGGGAAAGCATCGAGATGGTGCAGCGTTATGCACATCTGGCGCCTAACCATTTAACGGAGCATGCGAGGCAAATTGACGCGATTTTTGGAAGTCGTGTCCCAAATCTGTCCCACGTTGAAAATCTGAAAGCTGGAGGCGAGTGATAAGTGGTTGATATTTAATGGCACGCCCTACAGGATTCGAACCTGTGACCTACGGCTTAGAAGGCCGGTGCTCTATCCAGCTGAGCTAAGGGCGCATTGATGCGTTGCGTCGAATTATACGGCGCAAAGACAACGAGTCAACGTTTTTGCAGCCGTGTCGTTCCCATCGCCGAAGATGTAACCAGCCAGCGTGATTCAGGGACTGACAGCAGCCTGTGCTTCTGACAAAATATGCCCCATTCCCCGATTCACTCAAACAGATGGATTTCTTCACTGATGGCAGCAAAAATTATCGACGGTAAAACGATTGCGCAGCAGGTGCGCCTTGAAGTTGCCGAAAAAGTGAAACAGCGTCTGGCGCACGGAAAACGCGCGCCGGGTCTGGCCGTGGTATTGGTGGGAGAAGATCCCGCTTCTCAGATCTATGTTAGCAGCAAGCGCCGCGCCTGCGAAGAAGTCGGTTTTATCTCTCGCTCTTACGATCTGCCCGTCACCACCAGCGAAACTGAGCTGCTGGCGCTGATTGACGCCCTGAATAATGACCACGAGATCGACGGTATTCTGGTGCAGCTGCCGCTGCCTGCGGGTATTGATAACGTCAAGGTGCTGGAACGCATTGCCCCGGATAAAGACGTAGATGGTTTTCACCCGTATAACGTAGGCCGCCTGTGCCAGCGCGCTCCGCTGCTGCGTCCCTGCACGCCGCGCGGCATTATCACGTTGCTGGAGCGTTATAACATTGAAACCAACGGCCTGAATGCAGTAGTGGTTGGCGCATCGAATATCGTTGGACGTCCGATGAGCCTTGAACTGCTGCTGGCAGGCTGCACTACCACCGTTACGCATCGCTTTACCAAAGATCTGCGTCATCATATTCAATACGCCGATCTGTTGGTGGTCGCCGTCGGTAAGCCGGGCTTTATTCCTGGTGAATGGATTAAGCCGGGCGCCATTGTGATTGATGTGGGCATTAACCGTTTAGAAAGCGGCAAAGTAGTGGGCGATGTCGATTTCGAGGGCGCGGCCGAACGTGCATCCTGGATTACCCCGGTGCCAGGCGGCGTTGGACCGATGACGGTGGCAACGCTGATCCAAAATACGCTGCAGGCGTGCGAAGACTATCACGATAAAGGAGCCGTATAATGGCGACATTTTCCCTGGGTAAACATGCGCATGTGGATTTATGCGACCTGCTGAAGCTTGAAGGCTGGGTAGAGAGCGGCGCAGTGGCCAAAAATCTGATTGCCGACGGACTGGTTACCGTTGATGGCCAGGTTGAAACCCGTAAACGCTGCAAGATTGTGGCGGGACAAACGGTTGAGTTTGAGGGTCAGCGCGTAACAGTAACGGCCTGATGCCGCTGAGGCGATGAGATCGCCACTGTTGAATGTGAAACAGCCGGCTAAGCCGGCTGTTTTTTATTGCTGCACCGTTACTGCACCTGCGGAAAACGCAGCGCACTCTTTTCCCCGGCGCTGAGCGCTGGCGACTGGGCCTGACCGCTTTCTGATGCTTTTACTGCCGCCTCCAGTACTGCCATTACCGCCAGCGCCTGCTCAGGCGGTACCGGATTCTGCTGCGCACCGTTCAGCGCATTGGCGATCTGAATATAATACTGACGCTGATCGCCCGCTGGCACAGGCAGCTGCGTTTGCGCTTCGCCGCTATAAAGCACCATCGCTTCATCATCTTCGCCCCACCCTGCACTGCCAGGTGTCACCCCAGCCAGCAGCTGGCTTTCCTGGCGATCGGCCCGTGCTTTAATCAGACTGCCTTTGGTGCCGTGTACGCTAAAGCGCGCTACGCCACCGGCCACCAGCATGCTGCAATGCAGGATCACGCGATGCGACGGATAATTTAAGACCGCATGCGCCCAGTCATTCACTTCCGCATTATCACGCAGCGTGGCGATATTGCCCTGAACGCTCTCCGGCAAGCCAAACAGCTGAAGCGCCTGATCAATCAGATGTGGGCCGATATCGAACCACAGGCCGCTGCCCGGCACGTTCTGCTCGCGCCAGCGCACGCGAACCTGCGGACGGAAACGATCAATATGTGATTCAAACTGCACCACATGCCCCACCTGCCCCTGCTCTATTGCCTGGCGCACGCCGAGATAGTCGCTGTCCCAGCGGCGATTGTGGAATACCGACAGCAACAGCCCTTTCTCCTGCGCCAGCGCGATCAGCTCCCGCGCTTCCTGCATATCCAGTGTAAAGGGTTTATCAACCACCACATGCTTGCCCGCTTCCAGAGCCTGACGCGCCAGCGGTGCGTGCGTGGTGTTCGGCGAGGCGATCACCACCAGATCGATTTCGGGATGGGCGATCGCCTGCTGTGGCTCAGCGATCACACGCATGCCAGGAAAATCGGCATGGACTTTGGCGGCATCGCTGGAGGCGATAGCATACAAGTTCAGGCCCGCCGTAGCGGAGATCAGCGGTGCATGAAAGGTTTTACCGGCAAAACCATAGCCAATCAGCACAACGTTAAGCATCTTTGCAGGCGTAGCGGTGTTACTCATGTTGTTCTCCTTCAGCGATAACAGAGACGTCGGTAGAGGATAAAGCAGGCAGCTCATCCCAGCGACGATCGATAAACAGGCGTTGTATCTCAGCTAAATCCGCGACCCGATGAGGCTGGCAGCGATTCAGTTTTAAATGATCGGCTACCAGCCAGCGCTGGGCGCTGAACGCCAGCATGGCGCGTTTGATTTCTGCATCCGCCTCATGGCTGGCGCTAAGTCCCAGCGTGGGATGCACCGCGCAGGCACCCAGCACAGCAATATCGGCACGATAACGCTGCAGCATCGCCAGCGTGGCGGCACCAGCGAACAGGCGTTGCTCAGTGTCCCACTGCCCGCCCAGCAAAATGAGCTCAATCCCAGGGCGATCGTTCAGCGCCCAGGCAATATCCAGCGAGGCGGTAATTACCCGCGCCGGAACGGTCAGCGCAGCGGCTACCGCCAGCACCGTGCTGCCTGCATCCAGCATCAGCGTACTGCCCGGCGGGATCTGCGCCGCAACCGCTTCTCCCAGCCGCTGTTTGGTTGTGTTGAGTAGCGCGCTGCGCGCCCGACGCGTCATGGCCGGTAGATCCAGCGCAATCGCCCCGCCATGATTTTTCTGCGCCAGCCCCTGCTGTTGCAGATCGTTCAGATCGCGACGCACGGTATCAACCGATACCTGCATTATCTGAGCAAGCTGCGTCACGCTGGATTGTCCCTGCTCGCTGAGCAGCGTTAATAAGGCTTTTTGCCGTGCGGCTTTATGCATAAATATCCTCCATGAAAGCAATATACAGCAGAATACTGCAATATACTGCAAGATACTGCAAGATACTGCAAGATACTGCAAGCTTATCAGAAAGGGCTCGCTAAAGGATAGCGTTAGCGGGAAGTAAAGAGAGCAAAAAAAAGGCCGGTGAGTACCGGCCTTACAGAGGTTTATTTACGACGCCAGGTAGTGCCCTGAGGCCCATCCTCCAGCACAATGCCAAGCGCATTCAGCTTGTCACGCGCGATATCCGCCTGCGCCCAGTCTTTGGCCTGGCGCGCATCGTTACGCATCTTGATCAGCGCTTCAATCTCCGCGACATCGTCATCCTGCGCCCCGCCCTGCAGGAACAGTTCAGGATCCTGACCCAGCAGGCCCAGCACGCCCGCCAGCTCGCGCAGGCGTGCGGCCAGCCCGTTTGCGGCAGTCATATCTTCCGCTTTCAGGCGGTTGACCTCACGCGCCAGATCGAACAGCACCGAATAGGCTTCCGGCGTATTGAAGTCATCATCCATTGCCTCACGGAAACGAGCCACAAAAGCCTCTCCGCCTGCGGCTTCAGCGCTGGCATCGGTGTGGCGCAGTGCGGTATACAAGCGCTCCAGTGCCGCGCGTGCCTGTTTCAGATTCTCTTCGCCATAGTTAAGCTGGCTACGATAGTGACCGGACATCAGGAAGTAACGCACCGTTTCCGCATCAAAGTGCTGCAGCACATCGCGAATGGTAAAGAAGTTGCCAAGAGATTTAGACATCTTCTCGCGATCCACCATCACCATGCCGGAGTGCATCCAGTAATTAACGTACGGGCCGTCATGCGCACAGGTAGATTGCGCAATTTCATTTTCATGGTGCGGGAACATCAGGTCAGATCCGCCGCCGTGAATATCGAAATGCTCGCCCAGCTGTTTGCAGTTCATTGCCGAACACTCAATATGCCAGCCCGGACGTCCGGCGCCCCACGGTGACGGCCAGCTTGGCTCGTCCGCCTTCGACATTTTCCATAAAACGAAATCCATCGGATTGCGTTTCACATCTGCTACTTCCACCCGGGCGCCCGCCTGAAGTTGCTCCAGGTCCTGACGGGAAAGGCAGCCATAATCCGCATCGCTGTCCACGGCAAACATCACGTCGCCATTGCTGGCAACATAAGCGTGACCACGAGCAATCAGCTTTTCCACCAGCTCAATAATTTCGCTGATGTGGCGTGTGGCGCGCGGTTCCAGATCGGGCGGCAGAATATTCAGCGCACGGAAATCAGCATGCATTTCCGCGATCATGCGGTTGGTAAGCTCTTCTACCGTTTCCCGGTTTTCATTGGCGCGCTTGATAATTTTGTCATCAATATCAGTGATATTGCGCACATATTTCAGCTGATAGCCGCTGTAGCGTAGGTAGCGCGCCACAATATCAAAAGCCACGAAAGTACGGCCATGGCCGATGTGGCTGAGGTCATAAACGGTAATGCCGCACACGTACATGCCCACTTCTCCGGCATGAATCGGTTTAAATTCCTCTTTTTGTCGCGTCAGGGTATTAAAAATTTTAAGCATTGAACTTTCCGTATAAGCGTGTGCGGATAAACGAAACCAGAAGGTCTATTTTTCACGTAAGCGTCGCGCAATGCAAGAAAGTACACCGCGCAGCGCACTTGCGGCAGGCAGAAAAGGCCCATTGCGCTTACTGACGCCAGCGCGCGAATTATGTTATAAGGGGCGTCTGTTAAAACTGGCCTGGCACTCTGCTTCAGCGTGCGGGTACAGTATCTTGAAAACACCAACCTTTACAGGATGAGATTATGGTTACTTTCCAGACTAATCATGGCGATATCGTGATCAAAACGTTTGATGACAAAGCGCCTGCAACCGTGCAGAACTTCCTGGACTACTGTCGTGAAGGTTTCTACGACAACACCATTTTCCACCGTGTGATCAATGGCTTTATGATCCAGGGCGGCGGCTTTGAGCCGGGCATGCAGCAGAAAGCCACCAAAGCAGAAATCCGTAACGAAGCCAACAACGGCCTGAAAAACACCCGCGGCACGCTGGCGATGGCGCGTACTTCCGCACCGCACTCTGCTACCGCGCAGTTCTTTATCAACGTAGCAGACAACGACTTCCTGAACTTCCGTGACGAAAGCCTGCAGGGCTGGGGTTACTGCGTGTTCGCCGAAGTGGTAGAAGGCATGGATGTGGTTGATAAAATCAAAGGTGTAGCCACCGGCCGTAGCGGCATGCATCAGGACGTACCGAAAGAAGACGTGATCATTCAGAAAGTCACCGTTAGCGAGTAATGTCACGCACGCTATTCATCGCAGATCTGCATCTGTGTCAGCAAGAACCGGCAATTACTGCCGGTTTTCTGCGTTTTTTACAGCGCGAAACGCAAGATGCTGATGCGTTGTATATTCTGGGCGATCTGTTTGAGGCCTGGATCGGCGATGACGATCCCAATCCACTGCATCAGCAGATTGCCGCTGCGCTGCAGGCGCTGCCGCTGCCGGTTTACTTCATCCATGGCAATCGCGATTTCCTGCTGGGCAAACGCTATGCCAGCGCCAGCGGCATGCAGCTGCTGCCGGAAGAGCAGGTGCTGAATCTTTATGGTCGATCGGTGCTGATAATGCATGGTGACACGCTCTGTACCGATGACGAAGGCTATCAGCGTTTTCGCCGTAAAGTGCATCAGCGCTGGCTGCAACGGCTGTTTCTCGCCCTGCCGCTGCGGCTGCGTCAGCGTATTGCGCTGCGTATGCGCGACAGCAGTAAAGATGCTAATCAGCATAAAGCGGTTGAGATTATGGATGTGAATCCTCAGGCGGTAATGGAGACGATGGCACGCCATCAGGTGCAGTGGCTGATCCATGGCCATACGCATCGTCCGGCGGTACATACGCTGACAGTGAATGGCCAGCCAGCGGAACGTCTGGTGCTGGGTGCCTGGCACAGCGAAGGGTCAATGATTGAAGTTACCCCGCAGCACCTGTCTCTGATCCACTTCCCCTTTTAAAAGCGGTCAGCACGCCGCTTTTACTCAGGTAAACCCGCTACGCAACCGTTTTCCTTCCGATTGAGTCATGTTATTCTCTGTGCCCTTCCCGACCGCGTGAAAACCACGCCGGTGACCTTTGGATAATCACAGGAGTCACATCCGCATGTCTCTTAACGCCGCCCCGACCCGCATCGCCATTGTCATGGGTTCAAAAAGTGACTGGGCCACTATGCAGTTCGCTGCGGAAATCCTTACCGTTCTGGACGTTCCTTTCCATGTTGAAATCGTTTCTGCGCATCGCACGCCCGATAAGCTGTTCAGCTTTGCCGAAGGCGCGGCGGATAACGGTTTTCAGGTGATTATCGCCGGTGCCGGCGGCGCGGCGCATCTGCCTGGCATGCTGGCGGCAAAAACGCTGGTGCCGGTGCTGGGCGTGCCGGTACAGAGCGCGGCGCTGAGCGGCGTTGATAGCCTCTATTCTATTGTGCAGATGCCGCGTGGTATTCCGGTGGGTACGCTGGCGATTGGTAAAGCGGGCGCGGCCAATGCCGCACTGCTGGCAGCGCAAATTCTGGCGACACACGATCGTGAGCTAGCGACCCGACTTGCCGCCTGGCGACAGGCGCAAACCGATGAGGTGCTAAATAACCCCGATCCGCGGGAGGAAGCATGAAGCCGGTTTGCGTACTGGGAAATGGTCAGTTGGGAAGAATGCTGCGTCAGGCGGGCGAACCGCTGGGTATCGCGGTTTATCCAGTTGGTCTGGATGCTGAGCCGGAAGCGTTGCCGATTCAGCAGAGCGTGATCACCGCTGAAGTTGAGCGCTGGCCGGAAACCGCGCTGACGCGTGAACTGGCGCGCCATTCAGCCTTTGTGAACCGCGATATTTTTCCGCTGCTTGCCGACCGTTTAACGCAAAAGCAGCTGCTCGATCGGCTGGGGCTGGCAACCGCGCCCTGGCAGTTGCTCTCTTCTGCTGAACAGTGGCCGCAGGTGTTCGCGCAGCTGGGCGAACTGGCGATTGTTAAGCGTCGTACCGGCGGCTATGACGGCCGCGGTCAGTGGCGTTTGCGCGCCGGAGAAACCGATGCGCTGCCCGGAGACTGCTACGGCGAATGCATCGTTGAGCAGGGCATCAACTTTTCTGGTGAAGTTTCGCTGGTGGGCGCGCGTGGACATGACGGCAGGACAGTGTTTTATCCGCTGACGCATAACCTGCATCAGGATGGGATCCTGCGCACCAGCGTAGCCTTGCCGCAGTCTGAACCGGCCCTGCAGCAGCAGGCGGAGCAGATGCTGAGCGCGATTATGCATGAGCTTAACTACGTTGGCGTCATGGCGATGGAATGTTTTGTGGTGCCGCAAGGCCTGCTGATCAACGAGCTGGCACCGCGCGTGCATAACAGCGGGCACTGGACGCAAAATGGCGCCTCCATCAGCCAGTTTGAACTGCACCTGCGTGCGATTCTTGACCTGCCGCTGCCGCTGCCGGTAGTGAGT
This sequence comes from Pantoea sp. FN0307, assembly GCF_050113815.1. Lineage (NCBI taxonomy): Bacteria > Pseudomonadati > Pseudomonadota > Gammaproteobacteria > Enterobacterales > Erwiniaceae > Pantoea > Pantoea sp. FN0307. The sequence continues at coordinate 23,712 of NZ_JBNJSO010000006.1, forward strand.
ATGCCATCGGTGATGGTGAACCTGATCGGCACGGCGCTTAATCAGCAGTGGCTCAGCGAGCCGCTGGTGCATCTGCACTGGTATGAAAAAGAGGTGCGGCCCGGTCGTAAAGTAGGCCACCTGAATCTGAGCGATCCCGACAGGCAGCGCCTTGCGGCTGCGCTTCAGGCGTTGGTGCCGATGCTGCCGCCAGAGTATGCCAGCGGCATTGAATGGGCGCAGGCTACGCTGCGCTAAGCGGTATGGCGGTCCGTTTTCGGCGGACCGCCAGCATCAGAAACTGCGGAACAGCGCTTTACCGCGCAGCAGCCGTACTCCCAACCAGCCGCCGCACAATGAAAGCAGCAGCGCCCCGCTTAACGGCAACGCAATCCAGAGCCGGTAGTCAGGCTCCCAGGGAAAATCGAACACCTTACGCTGCAATCCCCATAATGCCGCCTCAGCGCCCAGCGCCGCCGCCACACCCGCCACAATGCCTAACAGCGTAAACTCATACCACAGCGTTGAACGCAGCAGCTTTTTCCCGGCACCCAGCGTGCGATAAACCACCAGCTCCTGCCGTCGCTGTCGCATCCCTACCTGCACCTGAGCCAGCAGCAGCAGCAGGCCACAGGCGGTAACCAGCACCACCATAATTTCCAGCGCCTGGCTCACCTGCGTCAGCACCTGCCCTATCTGGCGCATCATCGACCCGATATCCAGCAGGCTGAGCGTCGGAAAAGCACGGTTCAGCTGGGCCAGCGTCCCGGTGCCGCCATCATAACGGAAGCTGGTAAGCCAGGTTTGCGGCTGCTCATCCAGCGCTCCCGGCGGGAAAATAAAGAAAAAGTTAGGCCGCAGGCTCTCCCAGTCAACTTTACGCAGGCTGCTAATTTTAGCGCTAAACTGCTGCGTATCGCCGGTAAAGGTCAGGGTATCGCCGAGCTTCACGCCTAAACGATCGGCCAGCTCCGCTTCCATCGACACCTCTCCGGCGCGCGGCGGCCACTGTCCGGCCACAATCGGATTATGTTCCGGGCGGCGCGATAACGATGTCAGATTAAGCTCGCGGTTTAGCGCGTTGTCACGGCGTGGATCCACGGCCTGTTGATTAATTTCCGTCAGACGCACGCGCGCAACGGGATAAAAAGTGCCGGGCTCAATCTGATGCTGCGTCAGGAAACGCTGCACGTCCGCTACCTGTTCACGGCTGATATTCAGCAAGAAATAGTTAGGGCTGTCGGCAGGCAACTGCTGCTGCCAACGATCGAGCAGATCGCCGCGCAGCACCAGCAGCAGGGCCAGCAGCATAAAAGAGAGCGAAAAAGCCGCCAGCTGACTTAAGGTTACCCACGGCTGGCGCAGCAGACGATTTATCGCCAGGCGCAGCGCCAGTCGACGTACGGTCAGTCGGCTCAGCAGCCAGAGCGCTCCCCATCCCAACCCCGCCAACAGCGCCGCCAGTAACACCACCCCGCCCAGCAATGCCCAGAGCAGCTTACTGCTGCCCACCAGCAGCACCAGCAGCGCAATCACCACCAGCGCCATGATCGGCAAATAGTAGCGCAACGGCCAGACGGCATTGATGACATCCTGTCTCAGCACACGCAGCGGCTGCGTCGCCAACAGCAGCCGATAAGGACGCAGACCCACCAGCAGGGAAATGGTAAACAGCGCGCCCAGCGCCCAGATCCACGGCCAGAGTCCGGCGGCGGGCAGTTCGCCAGGGAGAACCGGACGCAGCAGAGTTAACAGCAGGCGCTCAAAGCCCATCCCCAGCACGCTACCGGCCAGCGCCGCCAGCAGCAGCACCGCCAGCCACTGGCCGACAATCAGTTTGCGTAAGGCGCTGCGTCCGGCACCCAGCGTTTTCAGTACCGCGACCAAATCGTAGCGGCTGCGGCAATAGTGGCTCATCGCCACCGCCACCGCCGCCACCGCCAGCAGCAGCGTCAACAGGGCAGACAGCAGTAAAAACTGCTGGGCACGCTGCATCGATCGCCCCAGCGCATCTTCTGAGTTTTCCACGCTCAGCCAGCGCTGATCGCTTTTTAACAGCGGCGTAATCCAGCGATCGTAGCGTCCTAACGCTTCTCCAGCGCCAGCTACTTTATAGCGCCAGGTCAGGCGGCTTCCCGGCTGCACCGCGCCGGTTTTTTCAACGTCGGCGAGATTCATAAGCAGACGCGGCGCGGTTTGAAAAGGATTAAAACCCGCGTCCGGCTCCTGTAAAACCGCTCCGGCGATATGCAACCGGGTATCGCCGATGTCCAGTTCATCGCCCGGTTTAACGCCCAGCAACGTCATCAGCCGTGGTGCCAGCAGTACGCTGCCGGGCTGCGGTTTCAGCCCCGGTGGTTCGGTGCGTAGTTCGCCAAACATCGGGTAAGACTGGTCCACCGCCTTTACCGCCGCCAGCTGCGGCGCTTCGCCCGCAAAGGTCATGGTCATAAAGGTGAGCTGGGCGGAGACGTTCAGGCCCAGTTGCTGCGCCCGATCCAGCCACGGCTGCGGCACCGGATGCGTACTGCTTAATGTGCGGTCGCCCGCCATAAACTCGCGGCTTTGCTGCGTCAGCCCTTTTTCCATGCGGTCGCCCAGCGTGCCCAACGCCAGTACGCAGGCAACCGACAAGGTGAGCGCCAGCCAGACGATCAGCAACGAGGGCGAGCGCCATTCGCGCCAGAACCAGCGCCAGATCATGCTTCCTCCCACAGCTTGCCATCACGCACGCGCAGCCGCCGATCGCAACGCGCCGCCAGCTGCAGATCGTGGGTCACCAGAATCAGCGTGGTAGCGTTGTCACGGTTCATTGAGAACAGCAGATCGGCAATGCGATCGCCGGTTTGCCGATCGAGATTGCCGGTCGGCTCATCGGCAAACAGCACGTCAGGACGACCATTAAAGGCGCGCGCCAGCGCCACGCGCTGCTGTTCGCCACCGGAAAGCTGCGACGGCAAATGATGCAGCCGCTTTCCCAGTCCCAGCTGCTCCAGCAGCGCCTGCGCCTGATCGCGACTCTGTCGCTCAGGATCGCCGCGCAGTAATGCAGGTAACTGTACGTTTTCCAGCGCGTTCAGGGTGGGAACCAGCATAAAAGACTGAAAGACGAAGCCGACATGACGCGCCCGCAACTGCGCGCGCTGCTCCTCGTCCATTTTTTGCAGCGGTTCGCCGCACAGCCAGACCTCTCCGCTACTGCCATCATCCAGCCCGGCGAGAATGCCCAGCAGAGTAGACTTGCCCGATCCTGATTCACCAATCAGGGCGATGCTCTGCCCCGGTTTGACAACCAGGTCAACTCCGGTAAGGATGAACAGCTGATGCTCCCCTTCACCGACGGATTTAGTAAGATGATGAACTTCAACAATGTTTTCCGCTGGCATTATCCCTTCCTGTTGTTATTACTGTTACTTACGCGTGTGGCGTCCGCAGAATCACTGTTGGTTCTCGGCGACAGCCTGAGTGCGGGCTATCGCATGTCGGCCAGTGAGGCCTGGCCAGCCCTGCTGGATAAAAAATGGCAGCAGCAGCCAGAGGTGATCAACGGCAGCATCAGCGGCGATACCGCTGCGCAAGGATTAGCGCGTCTGCCTGCGCTGCTGCAACAGCACCATCCTCGCTGGGTATTGATCGAGCTGGGCGGTAATGATGGCCTGCGCGGTTTCCCACCGCAAAATATCGAGCAGGACTTAAGTAAAATTATCACAACGGTTCAGGCGGCCAATGCTCAGCCTCTGTTGATGCAGATCCGTCTGCCGGCGAACTATGGTCGTCGGTATAACGATGCTTTTAATAACATTTATGTCAAACTGGCCCAACAACACAATATTCCGCTGGTGCCCTTCTTTATGGAGCAGGTCTATCTTAAACCACAGTGGATGCAGCAAGACGGTATTCACCCCGCGCCGGATGCGCAGGCATTTATTACCGATCTGATGGATAAAGAACTGGCTCCCCTAGTTAAGCATGAGTAATAAACGGCACAGAAGCCACGGACGTAAAGTTATGCAAAAAAACGTATTAATTACCGGCTGCTCCAGCGGAATCGGCCTGGTTGCAGCCAACGATCTTTTGATGCGCGGCTATCGCGTGCTGGCCGCCTGTCGCAAGCCGGAAGATGTGGCGCGCATGAATGCGTTGGGATTTACCGGAATTCAGCTCGATCTCAACGATGCACAGAGCGTAACGCAGGCGGCGGAACAGGCGATCGCCCTGAGCGAAGGGCGGCTGTATGGGTTGTTTAATAATGCTGGCTATGGCGTTTATGGCCCGCTGGAAACCCTGACGCGTCAGCAGCTGGAGCAACAGTTTGCCAGCAACCTGTTCGGCACTCATCAGTTAACAATGCTACTGTTGCCTGCCCTGCGCGCCAGCGGCGATGCGCGCATTATCAATACCAGTTCGGTCATGGGCCTGATCTCCACGCCGGGACGCGGCGCCTATGCCGCCAGTAAATATGCGCTGGAGGCCTGGGCCGATGCTCTGCGTATGGAGCTGCATGGCAGCGGCGTTCGCGTTAGCCTGATAGAGCCCGGTCCTATTCATACGCGCTTTACCGACAACGTGAATCAGACACAGCAGGAAAAACCCATTAAAAATCCCGGTATTGCGGCACGCTTTACGCTGCCACCGGAGGCGATACTGCCCAAGCTGCGTCATGCGCTGGAGAGCCGTCATCCACGCCTGCGCTATCCTGTGACGCTGGTCGCGCATGTGATGAGTTGGCTGCGGCGCTTGCTGCCAGGCTGGATACTGGATCGCATTTTACGCGGCAACTAACGCGGCAGCGCAAATTTGGCTTGAAGCCGAAGGCAACGCCCCAATATCGTATTAAAGTCATCAGACAAAGAGACGCATACATGTCATTACACGCTTCGATTATTAATATCAACGAATCTAACCTGCAGCAGACGCTGGAACAGTCCATGACGGTGCCGGTGCTGTTCTATTTCTGGTCTGAACGCAGCCAGCACTGCCAGCAGCTTACGCCGGTGCTGGAGCGTCTGGCACAGGAGTATGCCGGGCAGTTCGTGCTGGCGAAGCTGGACTGCGATAATGAGCCGATGGTTGCTTCCCAGTTCGGCCTGCGCGCCATTCCTACGGTTTATCTGTTCCAGAATGGTCAGCCGGTCGATGGCTTCCAGGGACCGCAGCCGGAAGAGGCTATTCGCGCCCTGCTGCAGAAAGTGCTGCCGCGTGAAGAAGAGCTAAAGGCGCAGCAGGCGCTCGATCTGGTGCAGCAGGGGAAACCGCTGGACGCGCTGCCGCTGCTGAAAGAGGCCTGGCAGCTCAGTAATCAATCCAGCGAAATCGGCTTTCTGCTGGCTGAAGTCTTGATCTCGCTTAACCGCAGCGATGAGGCGGAAGGCGTGCTGAAAGTAGTTCCGCTGCAGGATCAGGATACCCGCTATCAGGGGCTGATGGCGCAGATCGACCTGCTGAAGCAGGCGGCGGATACTCCGGAAATCCAGCAGCTTCAGCAGCAGCTGGAGAGCGAGCCGCAGAATGCCGAGCTGGCAAGCAAACTGGCGCTGCAGCTGCATCAGGTTGGCCGTAACGAAGAGGCGCTTGAGCTGCTTTATCGCTTTTTGAAAACCGATCTCAACGCCGCCGACGGTCAAACACGTAAAATGCTGCAGGAGATCCTGGCGGCGCTCGGCACCGGCGATGCGCTGGCGGCTAAATATCGCCGCCTGTTATACTCCCTGCTCTACTAATCTCTGCCGACAACGGGCCAGGGTTTGGCCCGTCATAAAACAGTCTGGAGGTTTTATGCTTGCTGTGATCCCCGTGCTTATTGTCGTTGCGTTAATTATCGTCTGGTCAGGCATAAAAATTGTGCCACAAGGCTACCAGTGGACCGTGGAGCGCTTTGGTCGCTATACCAAAACGCTGCAGCCCGGCTTAAATCTTTTAGTACCCTTTATGGATCGTATTGGTCGCAAGATCAACATGATGGAGCAGGTGCTGGATGTTCCTTCTCAGGAAGTCATCTCCAAAGATAACGCCAATGTCACCATTGATGCCGTCTGCTTTATTCAGGTAGTGGATCCGGCGCGCGCCGCCTATGAGGTCAGCAATCTTGACCAGGCGATCCTTAATCTGACGATGACCAATATCCGTACTGTGCTTGGTTCCATGGAACTGGATGAGATGCTGTCGCAGCGTGACAGTATTAATACCCGTCTGTTGCATATTGTGGATGAGGCAACCAACCCGTGGGGCATCAAGGTGACACGTATAGAGATCCGCGATGTGCGCCCGCCGCAGGAGCTGATCGCCGCCATGAACGCCCAGATGAAAGCAGAGCGCACCAAGCGCGCCGATATTCTGGCGGCAGAAGGCATTCGTCAGGCGGCGATTCTGCGTGCCGAAGGGGAAAAACAGTCGGAAATATTAAAAGCGGAAGGCGATCGTCAGGCCGCTTTCCTGCAGGCGGAAGCGCGTGAACGCGCCGCGGAAGCCGAGGCACGCGCCACCAAAATGGTATCGGAAGCGATTGCTGCCGGGGATATCCAGGCGGTGAACTACTTTGTTGCGCAAAAATATACCGATGCGCTGCAAAAAATTGGCTCTGCCGATAACAGCAAAGTGGTGCTGATGCCACTGGATGCTACCAGCATTATGGGTTCCATTGCCGGGATCAGCGAGCTGCTGAACGAAAGCAAACAGTCGCGGAGTAATAAATAATGTTGGCGGCCGTCATTAATCATCCTCACTGGTTCTGGTTAACGCTGGGCGGCCTGCTGTTGATTGCGGAAATGCTGGGCACCAGCGGCTATCTGCTCTGGAGCGGTCTGGCGGCACTGGCGGTGGGCATCATCCGCTGGCTGCTGCCCTTTTCATGGGGAACCCAGGGGGTGCTGTTCGCGCTGCTGACGTTACTCGCCGCCTTTCTGTGGTATCGCTGGCTCGCGCTGCGCCAAAAACAGCCCGGCATGTTGCTTAACCAGCGTGGGATGCAGATGACGGGTATGCATCTGACATTGGATGAAGCTTTGGTTAACGGGCTGGGCCATGTGCGCGTCGGCGACAGCAGCTGGCGCGTGCAGGCTGACAGCGATCTCCCCGCCGGTACGCGTGTAGTGGTGATTTGCGTGGAAGGCGTGACCTTACGCATCCGGCCGCTGGCGGCTGAAAATGCAGGCCGCTGACTTTTACCAAAGATAGATCGCTCCTGGACAGGCCGCTATTTTTCGTTGCGATGACAGCAGCCGACCAGGTTATCAATAATCGGACAATCTGCACTCTCATCGCCGGGGCACGCCTCCGCCAACGCCAGCAGCCGTTCACGCATTGCCTTAAGCTGATCGATATGCGCTTCAATTTCCTTAACTTTCAGCAGGGTGCGCTGTTTGACATCTGCGCTGTGACGCCCCGGATCATTAAACAGATGCACCAGTTCACGGCACTCGTCCAGCGTAAAACCTACCTGCCGCGCCTGTCGCAGCAGTGTCAGCTCGTCCAGATGACGTGCCGTATAGCTGCGGTAGCCGTTTTCGCTGCGCAACGGCGGCGTTACCAGCCCTTTTTCTTCATAAAAGCGGATTGCCTTACTGGTTAAGCCGGTTCTTTTAGCCACATCGCTAATGTTCATTCTGTTCCCCTTCAGACCATTACAGGCAGGATAACGCCGATCCGCCGCCTGTGCTTTACAAAAATCACGATCATGGCAAAGCGTTCACCTGCTAAAAACTTGACCTTCCCCTTAATGGAAGGTTTAAGCTTACAGCTCTGATAATCTGTTGTGCCTGAAAAGAGGGAGAAGCTTATGTCACATACCACTCTGTTAGCGCTGGATGGCCTTACCTGCGGCCACTGCGTGAAACGCGTAAAAGAGGCGCTGGAGCAGCGTCAGGACGTACAGCAAGCCGAGGTTTCGCTGAACGAGGCGCGGGTGATCGGCGACGCCGCGTCAGAAGCGCTGATCGCTACCGTTGAGCAGGCGGGCTATCAGGCGAGTCTGCAGGACAATGCGCACCCAAAGCCTGAACCGCTGTCAGCATCAGAAAGCCAGCTGGCAGCGGATAAGGTATCAAATCCCGCTCAGGCCGAGCCGGTAGCGGGTCATGCACACTTTTCAACTAAAGCCGACGCCGCAGCGCATAGCGCGGCGCTTTCAACGCAGGCAGACGAAGCCGCAGAGAGCTATCAGCTGTTGATCGACGGCATGAGCTGCGCCAGCTGCGTGAGCCGGGTTGAAAAAGCGTTAGCTCAGGTTGAAGGCGTACAGCAGGCACGCGTTAACCTTGCCGAGCGCAGCGCTCTGGTAATAGGATCCGTGCAGCCAGATGCGCTGGTTGCCGCCGTAACGGCTGCGGGCTACGGCGCTGAAGTGATTGGCGATGAGAGCGAGCGGCGCGAAAAACAGCAGGTCAGCGCGCGCCAGGCGATGCGGCGCTTTAGCTGGCAATCAGCGCTGGCGCTGGCGCTTGGCGTACCGCTGATGATTTATGGCATGTTCGGCGACAATATGATGCTGACCGCCAGCAACCGTAGCGGCTGGCTGGTGGTCGGCGTCCTGACGCTGCTGGTGATGGTGGTCGCAGGCGGACATTTTTATCGCAGCGCGTGGCGCAGCTTACTGAACCGCTCCGCCACAATGGATACGCTGGTTGCGCTGGGTACGCTCGCGGCCTGGCTCTATTCCATCAGCGTTAATCTGTGGCCAGAATTTTTCCCGCCCGCCGCACGTCATCTCTATTATGAAGCCAGCGCGATGATCATCGGCCTGATTAATTTGGGTCATGCGCTGGAGCAGCGGGCGCGTCAGCGTTCGTCAAAAGCCCTGGAGCGGCTGCTGGATTTAACCCCAGCCACGGCACGTGTCGTCACCCCTGACGGCGAGCAAGCCGTTGCATTAAGCGACGTTCAGCTGGGAATGGTTTTACGGCTGGCTACAGGCGATCGCGTTCCGGTTGATGGCATTATCACCCAGGGCGAGGCCTGGCTGGATGAGTCGATGCTGACCGGCGAGCCGCTGCCGCAGCAAAAATCGGCAGGCGAAGCCTTACATGCCGGTACGCTGGTACAGGACGGTAGCGTGCTGTTCCGCGCCAGCGCCGTCGGTAAGAACACCACGCTGTCGCGCATCATCCAGCTGGTGCGTCAGGCACAGAGCAGCAAACCGGCAATCGGACAGCTGGCCGATCGTATTTCCGCCGTCTTTGTACCGGTGGTGGTTATGATCGCGCTGTTCAGCGCCGCCGTCTGGTATTTCTTCGGCCCGCAGCCTTCAATGGTCTATATGCTGGTGATTGCCACTACCGTGCTGATTATCGCCTGTCCCTGTGCCTTAGGATTGGCGACGCCGATGTCGATTATTGCAGGCGTTGGGCGAGCGGCGGAGTTTGGTGTCCTGGTGCGCGATGCCGATGCGCTACAGCGTGCCAGCGAACTGGATACGCTGGTATTTGATAAAACCGGGACGCTAACGCAGGGCGCGCCTCAGGTCACGCAGATCATTACTTTTAACGGCTTTAGCGAAGAGCAGGTCTTGCGCTGGGCGGCGGCACTGGAGCAAGGATCCAACCATCCGTTGGCGAAAGCGATTCGCGATCGCGCCGGGGAGATGGCCCTGCCGGAAAACAGCCAGTTTCGCACCCTACGCGGTATGGGCGTTAGCGCCCAGCTGGAGGGCAAGCCGATGCTGCTGGGTAATGCTGCCCTGCTGACGCAGCAGCAGATTGAGGCGGAACAGGCCGCATCCCTTGCCAGTGAACAGGCAGCTAAAGGCGCGACGCCGGTATTTCTGGCGGTGGCAGGCCAGCTGGCTGGCCTGCTGGCAATCCGCGACCCGCTGCGTAAAGAGAGCGTTAGCGCGCTGCAGCGCCTGCATGGGCTGGGCTATCAGCTGATTATGCTGACCGGGGATAATGAAATCACTGCCAACGCCATTGCGCGCGAGGCCGGGCTGGATCGGGTGATTGCGGGTGTATTGCCGGATGGCAAAGCAGCGGCAATTGTTCAGTTGCAGCAGGCGGGGCATAAGGTGGCGATGATTGGCGATGGAATTAATGATGCGCCCGCCCTGGCTCAGGCCGATGTCGGGATTGCCATGGGCGGCGGCAGCGACGTAGCGATCGAAACCGCGGCCATTACGCTGATGCGCCACGATCTTCACAGCGTGGTGGATGCGCTGGCGATTGCCAAAGCCACGCTGCGTAATATGAAGCAGAATCTGCTGGGCGCTTTTATCTACAACTCCCTGGCGATTCCTGTCGCCGCTGGCGTGCTCTGGCCCTTGACCGGCACGCTGCTCAGTCCGGTTATTGCCGGTGCGGCGATGGCGCTCTCCTCGATCACCGTGGTGAGCAACGCTAACCGGCTGTTGCGCTTTCAGCCACCCGGTCAGTAACGCGACTTCCTCTGCGCCTGGCGCTGGCTTGCTGAACGGAAGTCAGCGCTTTCACCTGTTCATCGGTAAGTGAAACCGCTAGCATGGGGAGTTTACTGGCAGCAAAGGGTGAAAGAATGGATAGATGGCGGCACAATCTGACAATGCTGTTTCGCATGCTGGTTCCGAAGCATTACCGTTGGCCAGCCACGGATATCTGGCTGCCGGGCAAGCGCGAACTGCATCTGGTCGGCAGTATTCATATGGGCACCCGCAATATGATGCCGCTGCCCCCGCAACTGCTGGAGCGTCTGGAAAAAGCGGATGCTTTGATTGTTGAAGCGGATATTACCGGCAGCGCCTCTCCTTTTACCTATAGCGAGGCACAGCCCCCGCTGGCGGAAAGAGTGGATGACGCCACTCTGCGGCAGCTGAGCCGCCTGTGCGATGAAATGCATCTTGATCTGGCACAGCTTGAGGCGCTGCCTTTATGGCAAATCGCGCTGATGCTTCAGGCGCAACAGGCACAGCGGCTGGGGCTCCGTCCCGATTACGGTATCGATTATCAATTGTTGCAGGCAGCGCAGGCGCAGGGACGACGCATCATCGAACTGGAAGGCGCCAGCGAGCAGCTCGATATTCTTAAAACCCTGCCGGAAAATGGTCAGTCGTTGCTGGCGGATACGCTGGAACACTGGCATACCAATGCCCGCCTGCTGCAAACCATGATTAGCTGGTGGCTTGAAAAGCCGCCGCAGCAGAGCCAGACCGCCTTGCCGACCACCTTCAGCACTGAGCTCAACGATCTGCTGATGCGCCAGCGCAATCAGCGCTGGAATAGCCTGTTGCGCGCGCTACCGCCAGGGCGTTATGTTGTGGCGGTTGGCGCGCTGCACCTCTACGGCGAGAATAATCTGCCTGACCTGTTAAGACGCAGATAAAAAAAAGGCCAATATTGCTATCGGCCCGTCAAAGAGGAATTTGTTTATGATTTTGGTTATTCATCAGCAACGGAATTACTGACGCGAGGCAATTTTCTCTCAAAGCCGATGATTTCACCAGCGCTATTTTTCACCATATTGTCATTTTTCACTGTCAGGAAAAAGCAATGACGCCCGCAATTAAACTGCTGGAAAAGAAAAAGATCTCCTTTACGCTGCATCCTTATGAGCATGACAGCAACGAAACGCACTTCGGCGATGAGGCGGTGCGTAAGCTTAACCTGAATCCGCAGCAGGTATATAAAACGCTGCTGGTAGCGCTGAACGGCGACGACAAACAGCTGGCCGTCGCGGTAACGCCGGTCGCCAGCCAGCTTGATTTGAAAAAATTGGCGAAAGCTCTGGGCGCAAAAAAAGCGGAAATGGCCGATCCGCAGCAGGCTCAGCGCGTTACCGGCTACCTGATTGGCGGCATCAGCCCGCTGGGGCAAAAGAAACGTTTGCCGACGGTTATTGACAGTCAAGCTGCAACATTTCCCACTATCTTTATTTCGGGCGGCAAGCGCGGTCTGGATATAGAACTGGCCGCCAGCGATCTGGCTGCGCTGTTAGAGGCGACGTTGACAGATATCGCGCGTCAGGATTAGGCGCGCTGCGCGCAAAGCTGATCGATCATCCAGCGCCCTGCCGGTCCCGGCGGGGTACGCGTTGACCACACGGCATCCACCGCAATATTTTGCGGCCAGCCCGCAACCGGCAGCATATGCAATACGCCGTGACCAAACTGCTCCACCAGCCAGCGCGGCAGAATCGACCAGCCAAACCCCTGCTCCGCCATCTCCAGCAGCAGCAAATATGAAGGTGCCGACCAGACCTGGCCGCATGAAATATTTTCCCTTACGCCAGCCCAGGTATTGAGCTTTAGCTGCCTGACCTGCGCCAGCTCCGCCTGACTCACCTGGCTCTGTGCGCTAAGCGGATGGTCGCGATGAATAAATACTGCCATTTGCGCCTGGACCTGCAAACGCGAGGCGGCGATGGTCACAGGTAACGCTGTCTGCACGCGAATAACGCCAAGATGAATGCGATTGCTTTGCAGAAGGTCGATAACGTCTTCATCCTCAGCAATCATACATTCGAACTCAATATGCGGATAGCGTGCGGCAAAACGCTTCAGCAGCTGCTCATGGTGATCCGCCTGCCAGAAATCGGAAATCGCCATACTCAGACGCGGCTCAACATTATCTGACAGCCGCACGGCCAGTTCATCAAGCCGCTGGCTGGCTGACAAAATCTCCTGCACCTGACGCAGCGCATGCGCCCCCGCTTCGGTCAGTACCGGTTCACGCCCGGCGCGATGGAACAGTTTAAACCCCAGGTCCGCTTCCAGATTGGCAATCGCGGCGCTAACGGTAGACTGACTTTTTCCCAGCGCGCGCGCCGCCGCAGAAAAAGATCCTTTTTCCACCGTCTGGACAAAAGCCTGCAATGATTCCGGTGAGTAACGCATGGTTCTATCGCTTTTTCCGATGGGAGATAACTTCATTCTAACGCAAAGCGCGGCGAAAATAAGGTCCGGCTTATTAAGAGCCTGTGCGGTAAAGGTCATTGCCTGGCTCTGAAGGAGATATTATGCAGTCCCGTTCGTTTAAAGAACGCGTATTACACGCGGTAGGTTTTGAGGCGCTGGCTATCCTGATCGTGTCGCCGCTGGCGGCGGCAGTGATGAACAAACCGCTGTTCCAGATAGGCGCGCTGGCGCTGGCGCTTTCAACCATCGCTATGGTATGGAATATTATTTATAACGCTGTGTTTGACCGGCTCTTTCCACGCGATCGCATCAAGCGCGGAGTGTGGCTGCGCATAATGCATGCCCTCTGCTTTGAAGGCGGTTTTATTCTTATTGGCCTGCCGGTTGCGTCGATGATGCTGGGCATTGGGTTGCTGCAGGCCTTTATGCTGGAAGTTGGCTTCTTCCTGTTCTTTCTGCCCTACACGGTGGTTTATAACTGGATTTGGGACAAACTGCGGGAAAAATGGCGCATGCCCTGCCATAGCGGTTAAATTCAGGCCCGTCGCGTAAACCCACGGGCCTGACAACACTATTTGCCGCTGAGCCAGGCCAGAATCATCTGGGGATAAGTGCGGCGGCGGCTCTCCTGCTTTTCCAGTTCCTGCTTTTCCGCCGCGCTACGATAAATAATTTCGCCTTTCGGCGCATACGCCTCCGCCTTCAGCGGTGAATGCTGTTCGATATATTGCTTCAGCACTTCCGCATCCACGAAACCAGTATTCACAAAGCCCGGCAGCGTATTGATAACCGGATAGCCATCACCGCCGTTGGCGTTAAAGCTCAGCGTTGCCATGCGGTAGGTTTTCTCCGCCTGCAGCGGCTCGCCGTTGATTTTTACTTCGCTCACGCCCTGCCCGTCTGCGATCAGACTGACGTTAGCAAACTGCGCATAGGCACCAGAATCCACCTGCTTATTCGCCACCACCGCCAGATATTTCTCTACCTCGCTGCCTTTCATCTCAACCCAGCACAGCGTATTGCCGAACGGCTGGACTTTGAGCACATCTTTATAGCTGATGGGGCCAGCCTCAATCGAATCGCGCACTCCGCCGCCGCTCATCACGGCAAAGTCCGCTTTGGTGCGGGCAATCTGCGAAGCAAGAAGCAGGCGCGCCAGATTGGTCTGTACAAAACGTACCTTGCTGCGATCGCCTTCCAGCCGCGCGTCAACGCTGCCGACTTTCACATTCAGCTGCGCCTCGCCTTTTTTCTGGAAGGGCGTCAGCAGCTTCATCATGGCGCTGTTCGGCACGATCTCCTGCTGGTAGTTAATCCACTCATCTTTGCCTTCGCTGTTCTTTACCTTGTGCTTCAGGTTAACCGGGATCAGCTGATAATTTTCCAGCGTCAACACGCCGTCACGGAAAGTAAAGTCGGCCCGGCCAACATATTTGCCCCACTCATGCGCCTGTACAATCCAGGTGCCGTTCTGACGATCGGGCACGCAGGGCGAGCCGGGAACATAATCCACCTGCTTCAGATTATCCTGCGCCATGCATACCGGATCCTGAGAATGGCCGCCGACAATCAGATCGAGATAGCCCTGCGGCAAGGCGCGCGCCATTTCCACATCGCCCGGCGCGTTAGAACCATGCTTACCGTCGTCGTAGTGCCCCATATGGGTGGCGGCAATGATCACGTCCGGCTTTTCACTGGCGCGCAGCGCTTCCACTACCTGCTTCGCTTCGCTGGCCGGAGGTCGGAATTCGATATCCGTCAGGTATTCAGGATTGCCAATTTTAGCGGTGTCATCGGTGGTCAGGCCGATAACCGCTATTTTTAACCCCATCCGGTTAAATAACGCCCAGGGCTGGAACAGACGCTGGCCGCTGCTTTTTTGATAAATGTTGGCCGAGAGCAGAGGAAACTTGGCCCATTTTTGCTGCTGACGCAGGACGGAAAGCGGATTATCAAACTCATGATTGCCGATCGCCATCGCATCATAACCAACCAGATTCATACCGCGAAAATCGGGCTCCGCATCCTGCAGATCCGATTCCGGCACGCCGGTATTGATATCGCCGCCGGAGAGGATCAGTACCGCGCCGCCGTGCGCCTGAACGTCATAGCGAATGGTGTCCATGAGCGTTTTTTGCGCCGCCAGACCATATTCGCCCTGTTCGTTATGCCAGAAGCGACCATGGTGATCGTTGGTATGCAGTACGGTAAATTTATAGACGCGGCCCTTTTCCCAGGCCTGCGCCTGTGATGAAAGCATGCTCAGGGAGAGTATCCCGCCCATGATAAGAGTATTGATGAAACGCAACGTTATTCTCCTTGTCGACACGCTTTCTGACCGGTCAGCCGGTAGCAGACTGGCATTTGCTGCCATAATAGTAAGGCAAACCTGCGGATTTGTAACGCAGACGCTATGCTAAGGCTAGTTATGCCTGAAGTGCGCCAGCCCCGCAATGCTGCCAGCGACTCCAGGACACTAATTTTGCCGCAGCAGAAAATTAACAGTAAAACAGTAGTCTCTTTATCTTTATGTTCTTTTACCGCCATTTCATTAATCTGATATGACAAATTAGCTGTTTTTACCTCAACTTTTTTGCAATTCCATCAATAAAAGAACACCTTATTTATCAAGATTAACCAATCATAAGTAAAACAAATCGCACTTATCCATTTATTTTTAGAGAACCCTTCTGTTTTTAAGTTTTTATCCATTTATTTTCAAACCGATGACCCCATATTGTTTTACACTATTTACAACCGGACACAGTTACACACAGAAGGAGAAAGCATGCACCACAGCACCCCGCTGATTACCACCATCGTCGGAGGCCTTGTCCTCGCCTTTCTTTTAGGAATGCTCGCCAGCAAGCTACGCATTTCTCCTCTGGTGGGCTATCTGCTGGCGGGTGTTCTGTCAGGTCCCTTCACACCGGGTTTCGTTGCAGATATGAGTCTGGCGCAGGAACTGGCGGAGCTGGGCGTTATTCTGCTGATGTTTGGTGTTGGACTGCATTTCTCGCTGAAAGATCTTATGGCGGTCAAAGCGATCGCAATTCCAGGCGCTGTTGCGCAAATTACCGTTGCCACGCTGTTGGGAATGGGGCTGAGCATGGCGCTGGGCTGGGAATGGATGAACGGGCTGGTGTTTGGTCTCTGTCTCTCTACCGCCAGTACCGTTGTGCTGCTGCGGGCGCTGGAAGAGCGCCAGCTGATTGATACGCAGCGCGGTCAGATTGCAATAGGCTGGCTGATTGTTGAAGATTTAGTTATGGTCCTCACGCTGGTACTGCTACCAGCGATTGCCGGCATGATGGAAAAAGGCAATGCCAGCTTTGCGCTGCTGGCATGGGATCTGCTGTTTACCATTGGTAAGGTCGCCGCCTTTATGGTGCTGATGATGGTGGTAGGCCGCCGGGTCGTTCCCTGGATTTTGGCACGCAGCGCCGCCACCGGCTCACGCGAGCTGTTTACGCTGTCGGTGCTGGCGCTGGCGCTCGGCATCGCCTTTGGCGCGGTGGAGTTTTTTGATGTTTCCTTTGCGCTGGGTGCCTTCTTCGCTGGCATGGTGCTGAATGAGTCGGAGTTAAGCCATCGCGCCGCGCACGATACCTTGCCGTTACGCGATGCCTTTGCCGTACTCTTTTTCGTTTCCGTGGGCATGCTGTTCGACCCGATGATACTTATTCAGCAGCCGCTGGCGGTGCTGGGCGTGTTGGCTATTATCGTTTTCGGTAAGTCGCTGGCGGCCTGGCTGTTGGTGACCCTGCTGGGCCATTCGCGGCGCACCGCACTGACTATCTCAGTCAGCCTCGCGCAAATCGGCGAGTTCGCCTTTATTCTTGCCGGTCTGGGTATTTCGCTGAATATGCTCAGCGATGAAGGGCGTAACCTGGTACTGGCTGGCGCGATTCTGTCGATCATGCTCAACCCGATTCTGTTTACTCTGCTGGAACGCTATCTGGATAAAAATGAGAATTTCGAAGAGCGGAGTCTGGAAGAGGCCACGGAAGAAGAAAAACAGCTCCCGGTCAATATCTGTAACCATGCGGTGATTGTCGGTTATGGTCGTGTGGGCTGCCTGGTGGGCCAGCTGTTAACAGAGGCTGAAATCCCGATTGTGGTGATAGAGCATTCACGCCCGCGCGTTGAAGCGCTGCGTGAGCAAGGCATCCGGGTTATTTTAGGTAATGCGGCGCGTGCTGAAACCATGGAGCTGGCGCGACTGGATTGCGCACGCTGGCTGCTGATGAGCATTCCCAACGGCTATGAGGCAGGTGAAATTATCGCGGCAGCGCGTGAAAAACATCCGCATCTGGAGATTATCGCCCGTGCACATTATGACGATGAAGTGCATTACATTCTGGAGCGCGGCGCTGATAACGTCATTATGGGCGAACGGGAGATCGCCAACAGTATGCTGGCGATGCTGAAAGCCGGGCTGGAAACGCGGCCAATGCTAACGCCGCACAATCCTTCATAAACAGATGGCGCGGCGTTACGCCGCGCCATGGTCATTATCGCTCCCAGTACGCCTCTTCCAGGCTATCTTCCCGCTCCGGCAGGCCGCGTGTCAGACGCGGCGAATGCTGATTCAGTACCTGATAACTTACCCGGTTAGCATATTTACAGACCTGAGCCAGAGAGGAATAAGTCAGGTAGTTACGCACATGTTTGCTGGAGTTAGGCACATTATTACGGTGATAGCTGTTAGCGGTAATATCATGCAGCAGCGCTGCCAGCGCGCCATCGCCTGCGCCATTGGTGTTCATGATCTTTTCCGGCCCGCCCATATAGGGCGCGATATGCGAATAGATGCGCAGCGGCTGCTGACAATCCTGATAGCGCATTGCACGGCTGAACTCATACTGATTAAATTCTGCAATTGCACCAGGCAATAGCGGCAGATTAGTTTGTCGCTTCGCGCTCTCTTCGGTGTAGCCCGCCATGTAAAGCCCATTTGGACCAGCGGTGCACAGCACCAGATCTACCCACTCCAGCGCTTTATCCGCCGCCAGAAGCGGATCGGCATGACCGGTCAGCTCCAGCCCTTCCTCTTCGTTCATCGCTAAAATAGCGACATGCTCGCGCAGGAAGTCACGCCAGAACTGCGGATTTTCGGCAATCACATGTTTGGTTCCCAGCGTCAGCACCACCGGCACGTTATATTGCTTTGCCCAGGCCACCGCCTGCATGGTGGCTTCCGGCATCGGTTCACCTGCTTTGCAGCGCACCAGGTAGGATGTCAGCACCAGCGCTGAAGCGCCAGCAATTACCTGTTCAGGAATATTCTCCGGCCGCAGCTGATTCATCATGCCGGGGCTGATGGCAAAAGTCCGTTCGCCGTTATCGCTGATGAGCGTAAAGCAGCGGCCAATAGCACCATCCACGCCCTGCAGATAGTTAAGGTCGGTCCGGCTGGAGGTATTACACAGATAGCGATAGGCGTAACCGCCAATCTGCACGTTATTACACATCACGCCCAGCAGCACCGAGCGGTCATCGGCCAGCACCGAGTAGTTATGCATGGTGTTGCCGATGGTGCCCCCGGCAAACTGATGGGTAATCAGATTTTCACGCATCAGCTCGGCATAGAGCGCATCCGCCACATCATCTTCAATGACCAGCGAGTGACCAACGCTGAGTCCGTAACGCGCCACAAAGGCATTATCCACTTTTGCTTCAATGTCTACCAGCGTCTGGTCGATGCCGACCACCCAACTGGTGCCGGTTTCACTTTCAGGTTGCACCGGCTGTAACAGCGGATCGCGGGCGTTGACGGGAAAATAGTGTTTGGATTTGCGTTGGCCGGGAAATTTCATGGTTGATAGCTTCAGAATAAACAGGCGGAGAATGATACCACACTCCCCGCCGTTACTCAGCGATGCGCATTCACCAACGCCAGCATCATATCAATATGCTCAGCGTCATCATTCAGTGCCGGAATATATTCAAACTTTTCACCACCAGCATGCATAAAGAACTCACGGTTCTGTTCGCTGATCTCTTCCAGCGTCTCCAGACAGTCGGAAGAAAAGCCTGGGCTCATAATCTGAATATGGCGCACGCCTTTCGCCGGTAAGCCACGCATGGTTTCATCGGTATAGGGGGTCAGCCAGGGTTCACGGCCAAAACGTGACTGAAAGGTCATCATCACTTCGCTATCGCTCAGCCCAAGCGCACGCGTCAGCGCCTCAGTTGTATCGCGGCAGCGCTGCGGGTAGTCATCGCCTTCGTTGGCGAAACGCTGGGGAATACCGTGATAAGACATTACCAGCAGATCGGGCTTTCCATGCTGCGCGAAGGAGCGTTCAACCGATGCTTTCAGCGCGGCAATATAGGCCGGATGCTCAGCATAATCGCGAATAAAATGCACGTCTGGCATCGAACGATAGCCGGCGAAAACGCTGCTCAGACCATCCCAGACTGCCGCCACCGTTGAACAGGAGAACTGCGGATAGAGCGGCAGCACAATCAGGCGCGTTACGCCCTGCGCCATCAGACTATCGACCGCGCTTTTCAGGCTGGGATTGCCGTAGCTCATGCCCAGCTCAACGGGAATATCCAGCTTCGCGGCCAGCGCATTACGCTGGCGTTTACTGAATACCATCAGCGGCGAGCCCTCTTCCATCCATACCGACGCATACAGCTTTGATACGCGCGGAGAGCGGATCGGCAGAATGACGCCGTTCAGAATCGGCCACCAGAGCCAGCGCGGCGTATCCACTACACGCTTATCGCTGAGAAACTGTTTCAGGTAGCGTTTAACCGCTGGCGTGGTTGGCGCATCGGGCGTACCCAGGTTGACCAGCAAGACGCCGGGTTTATCTTGCCTCATCGTATATCCCTGTTTTTTCAAATGGATTAATTCGTTTTACGCGCTGATTTTACCCTGGCTGAGACAGATAAGCTCGCCGGAAAAACCTTTCCTTACAAGAGATGAAAACGCTTAGCGGCAAAGTATAGAGGATAGTGCGAAACAGGCAGAGAGAATGGGGAAACAGTGGCAGAAAGAAGATGAATCAGGAATATCCAGCGGATATTCCTGACAATGGAATCAACGCGGCGCGTTAGCCCAGAATTTTCGCCAGCTCAGCGCTGACTTCGGTCACTTTACGCGTACCGTCGATTTTATGGTACTGAGTATTACCCGCCTGCGCTTCCTGCTGATAATAAGCCACCAGCGGCTCGGTCATTTCATGGTATTCCACCAGGCGCTTACGAACCGTCTCTTCCTGATCGTCTTTGCGCATGGTCAGCTCTTCGCCGGTGATGTCGTCTTTGCCTTCCACCTTCGGCGGATTAAAAGTTACGTGATACACGCGGCCAGAAGGCGCATGAACGCGACGACCAACGATACGCTCAACGATCAGTTCGTCCGGCACATCAAATTCCAGTACGCAGTCAATCTTGATGCCAGCTTCTTTCATCGCATCAGCCTGCGGAATAGTGCGCGGGAAACCATCCAGCAGGAAACCGTTACGGCAATCGTCCTGGGCAATACGCTCTTTTACCAGCGCGATAACCAGATCGTCGGTAACCAGTTTGCCTTCATCCATAATGGCTTTCGCCTGTTTGCCCAGCTCCGTACCGGCTTTTACCGCCGCACGTAACATGTCGCCCGTGGAGATTTGCGGAATACCGTATTTCTCCATAATGAACTGAGCCTGTGTGCCCTTACCTGCGCCCGGAGCGCCGAGCAGAATAATACGCATTGCGTAAATCCCCTTGCGAATCGCTTTGATCTAACTGAGAAGGCCAAGAACATACCATTAAGCCCCGATCATCACAAGGAAACGGGTCTGGAAGCGGCTCTGGCGATAATGGGTGCGTTACCTGCGACTATCATTAACCGATTTATCCATAGGATCCAGCCTGACGGCAAGGAACCGCTGTTTTTCAGAATCAATGCCGTGGTAAAAAAGCCGGCGCACTGGCCGGCTTAACGCTTACGTTGATGATATTCAGGCCAGCAGCAGCTGGTTCATGCGACGAATAAACTGGTTCGGATCTTCCAGCGTACCGCGCTCAGCAAACAGTGCCTGATCGAGCAGCAGCTCAACCCATTCAGCAAAGCGCGCTTCCTCCTGCGTATCCGCCGCGCGTTTCACCAGCGCGTGATCCGGGTTCAGCTCAAAGATGTATTTCACATCCGGCACCGCCTGCCCGGCCGCTGCAAACAGCTTGGCCATCTGGGTGCTCATTTCATTGGCGTCGGTGGTCACGATAGCGGGCGTATCGGTCAGACGGTGCGTCAGACGTACCTCTTTCACCCGCTCGCCCAGCAGCGTTTTCACGCGATCAACAAACGGCTCCAGCGCCTTTTCCGCTTCTTTATGCGCTTCGTTCTCTTCGTCAGCCAGCTTATCCAGCGTTTCGTCCGCTTTGCTCACTGACTGGAAGGCTTTGCCATCGAACTCGGTCAGGTAGCTCATCATCCACTCGTCGATACGATCGGAGAGCAGCAGAACCTCAATGCCTTTCTTACGGAACAGCTCCAGATGCGGGCTACTTTTCGCTGCGGCATAGCTGTCGGCGGTGATGTAATAGATCTTCTCCTGCCCTTCCACCATGCGGCTGACATACTCTTCCAGCGAGACGGTTTGCGCCGCGCCTTCGCTGCTGGTGGTGGCAAAGCGCAGCAGTTTCGCGATCGCCTGCTGGTTCGCGTGATCTTCGGCCGGGCCTTCTTTCAGCACCAGACCAAACTCACTCCAGAACTGCTGATATTTTTCAGCATCATCTTTCGCCAGTTTATCCAGCATCTGCAGAACGCGTTTGGTTAGCGCGCTGCGCAGGTTTTGCGTAATGCGGTTATCCTGCAGAATTTCACGCGAGACGTTCAGCGGCAGATCGTTGGAGTCGATCAGGCCGCGCACAAAGCGCAGATAGTTCGGCATAAACTGCTCAGCGTCATCCATGATAAAGACGCGCTGAACATAAAGTTTCAGGCCATGTTTATGGTCGCGGTTCCACATATCCCACGGCGCGCGCGCCGGAATATAGAGCAGGCTGGTATATTCCTGTTTTCCCTCTACGCGGTTGTGGCTCCAGGTCAGCGGATCGCTAAAGTCATGAGCGATATGCTTATAGAATTCGTTGTACTCTTCATCGCTGACTTCCGCTTTGTTGCGGGTCCACAGCGCCTGCGCCTTGTTGATTTTTTCCCAGCTGGTGGTGTCGTTTTCTTCATCTTTGGTTTCGATCTCAACCGGCAGCGCGATGTGATCGGAATATTTACTGATGATACTGCGTACGCGCCAGCTGTCGAGGAACTCATCTTCACCTTCACGCAGATGCAACGTGATTTCAGTGCCGCGATCCGCCTTAGTCAGGTCATCAATGGTGTATTCGCCTTCGCCAGCAGATTCCCAGAACACACCCTCTTCCGGCGCGCTTCCCGCTGCGCGGGTACGTACGGTGACTTTATCGGCAACGATAAACGCAGAGTAAAAGCCGACGCCGAACTGACCAATCAGCTGGCTGTCTTTTGCCTGATCGGAGCCAAGCGACTCGAGGAAAGCTTTGGTGCCCGATTTAGCGATGGTACCGAGGTTCTCGATCACCTCATCGCGACGCATACCGATGCCGTTATCGCTCAGCGTCAACGTGCGGTTTTCCTTATCGACAGAAACCCGAACGCGCAGCTCGCCATCGCCTTCATACAGATCCGGCGTGGAAAGTGCGCGAAAGCGCAACTTATCCGCCGCATCCGAAGCGTTGGAAATCAGCTCGCGCAGAAAGATCTCTTTATTCGAATAGAGGGAATGGATCATCAGGTGCAGAAGCTGTTTAACTTCTGACTGGAAACCACGCGTCTCTTGTCCTTTCATGGTTTTGCTACCTCAACTGAAACAGGTTTATCGAACGTTGAGGAAGAGATGGGGATGGGAAAACTATTTTCAAGCTGGCACATGAGAATGTGCCAGCAAGTGGTCAGTATTTAATCTTATGGCGTCCGGCAAGCGAATGCGACAGCGTGGTGCCGTCAACCATTTCCAGCTCGCCGCCAACCGGCACGCCGTGCGCGATACGGCTGGCATCCACGCCGTACTGCGCACAAAGCCCGGCGATGTAGTTCGCCGTGGCTTCGCCTTCCACCGTGGGGTTGGTCGCCAGGATCACTTCCTGGATGGTCTCTTTTTCCAGCCGCTGTTCCAGCCTGTCCAGCCCAATATCATGCGGGCCGATGCCGTCCAGCGGTGAAAGATGCCCCATCAGCACAAAGTAACGTCCGGCAAACTGCCCGGTTTGCTCGATAGCATGGATATCTGCCGGGCTTTCTACCACGCAAATTTGCCCGTTTTGCTGGCGACGCGGGTTCGCGCAGATGGTGCAAATTTCCTGTTCGGTAAAGGTGTGGCAGTCCGTACAGTGACCAATCTCTGACATAGCGCGCGTCAGCGCCTGAGCCAGGCGCATGCCTCCGCTGCGATCGCGCTGCAATAGCTGAAACGCCATGCGCTGTGCTGATTTCGGGCCAACGCCCGGCAAACAGCGCAGCGCTTCCATTAGCGATTCCAGCAAAGGGCTGGTTTGCATCAGAACGGCATCTTAAAGCCCGGCGGCAGCTGCATGCCGGCGGAAACGGATGACATTTTCTCCTGCTGCGCTTCAGCAATACGGCGCGCCGCATCGTTGAAAGCCGCAGCGACCAGATCTTCCAGCATATCTTTGTCATCTTCCAGCAGGCTTGGATCCACCTCTACACGACGGCAGTTGTGTGCACCGTTAATGGTGACTTTAACCAGGCCAGCGCCAGATTCGCCGGTGACTTCCATTTCAGCAATCTCTTGCTGTACCTGCTGCATTTTGTCTTGCATCTGCTGGGCCTGTTTCATCAGGTTACCCAAACCGCCTTTACCAAACATAGCGTTCTCTCTTTTTGCTCGGGCCGCGTAAGCCGTTACCGGTTATGCGGCGATTCAAACGGGGCGAATACTCTCCTCATCCAGATCGGCGTCAAAAAAACGACGCAGCGTCTGAATATGGCTATCCGCAATGATGGACTGACGCGCCTGCGCCAGTTTTTCTTCATAAATCTTCTGACGCCACTCCAGAGGCGTCAATATCGCAGGATTATCATCTTCAATGATAGTCAATTCAACCGACTTACCGCTGGCATTGCTTAATGCTTCGGTTAATACCTGCTGTGCTGAAGTAGAGTTAAGATGACGCTGGCTGCTGCGTAAATGCAGGCAAATCCCCTGCGCCGTCTCCTCTTTCCAGGCGTTGAGCGCCAGCTGCTGCACCAGTTTCGGCAATGTCAGCGTGGCGATCTCAGCGGCCCAGGCGTCGCGCTCCAGCGCCTCCTCAGCCAGTCTGGCGGCCAGCTCCGGCGTTTTTTCATGCTCCAGTGCGGAACGCAGCGCCTTCGGCGTCGCTACCTGCGGCGCTTCGCTTTCGGCTACCGTATTTTGCGCTTTCCAGCGGTAGGCCTCTTTTTTCGCTGGCGCTGCCGGTTCTGCCGCTGGTCGTCTGGCGGCGCGCTCCGTTACCTGAGCGAGACGTTCCAGCGCCGAGCCTGCCGGCCGCGCACTTAGCGCTGCCGGCTCACTCTTTTTTGTTTTGGTTGCTCCCTGCTGGCGCAATAGTTGAGTACGCGCCTGCAGTAGCTGGCTGGTTGTGTCGGGCAGAGGCGTCTCCGGCGCGCCAGAGGCGGGTGCCGGCTGCGGTTGCGCTGCTTCCGGAGCGGAAAACGCGGCGGCAGCGGCGGAAGGCGGCGTTTGTACATTAGGCTGCGGCGACATCACCGGTCGCGTGACCGGCTCGGCGATCTCTACCTGCGGGTGAAAAGCCAGCGCGCGCAGCAGCGCCATTTCTACGCCCATACGGCGATCGGGCGCCAGCGGCAGTTCTTTACGCCCCATCAGAATGGTTTGGTAATAGAGTTGCACATCGGCTGGCGGAACCACGCGCGCCAGTTCACGCAGGCGCTGCTCCACTGCCGCATACTCTTCGCTAAGCGCTGAAGGCAGCAGTTGGATCATGGCGATACGGTGCAGCAGACGCAGCATCTCCACCAGCAGCGCTTCCCATTCAACGCCACGGCTGGCCGCCTGTTGCAGCAGCGACATGGTTTGCTGACCATCGGCGGCGGCTAATGCCTCGATTAACGCCAGCGGCTGCTCGTCATCCAGCGTGCCCAGCATCGCGGCGACGCTTTCAGTGGTAACCTGCCCTTCGCCGCTGGCAATCGCCTGATCGGTCAGACTCAGCGCATCGCGCATACTGCCGTCCGCCGCACGCGCCAGCAGCTGCAATGCGCGCAGCTCCGCAGTGATATTTTCCTGCTCCAGCACATATTCCAGCTGCTGTCGGATTTGATCGACATCCAGCGCTTTGAGATGGAATTGCAGGCAACGGGAAAGTATGGTCACCGGCAGCTTTTGCGGATCGGTGGTGGCCAACAGGAATTTAACGTGCGCTGGCGGCTCTTCAAGGGTTTTCAGCAGTGCGTTAAAGCTGTGACGCGACAGCATATGCACTTCATCGATCAAGTAGACCTTAAAGCGACCGCGCGCGGGCGCGTACTGCACGTTGTCCAGCAGATCGCGGGTGTCTTCAACTTTAGTTCGCGAGGCGGCATCGATTTCAATCAGATCGACAAAGCGACCCTGTTCGATTTCGCGGCAGTTATCGCAAACGCCGCAGGGCGTGGCGGTGATACCGGTTTCGCAGTTGAGCCCTTTGGCCAGCAAACGCGCAATGGTGGTTTTCCCGACGCCTCGGGTGCCGGAAAAAAGATAAGCGTGGTGGATTCGTCCCAGCGACAAACCGTTCGCCAGCGCAGTCAAAACATGCTCCTGACCAACGACATCGGAAAACGCTTGTGGACGCCACTTGCGGGCAAGGACCTGATAACTCATTCGTTCACAAGATGTGTTGAAAACCAGTGGGACATGCTAACACAGCCCCGCCGCTACGGCGAGGCTGAAGGCGGGAAACTCAGTGGCCCGGGAAGGCGACCAGGCTGTAGCAATCAATACCCAGCGCGTTAAGGCGGGCTTCGCCGTTCAAATCGAACAGGTTGATCACAAAGGCGGCGTCTTTCACTTCACCACCGGCGCGGCGGATAAGCTTAGCGGTCGCTTCAATGGTGCCGCCGGTAGCCAGCAGATCGTCCACCACCAGCACCACATCGCCTGGCTTAATCGCATCGCGATGCAGTTCAAGCTGGTCGCTGCCATATTCCAGATCGTAGGTTTCGCTATAGGTTTCCCGCGGCAGTTTGCCCGGCTTACGCACCGGCACGAAGCCAACGCCCAGACCCAGCGCTACCGGCGCGCCAAACAGGAAGCCACGCGCCTCGGTACCCACTACCTTGGTAATTCCCCGATCGCGGAAGCGTTCAATGAACAGATCAATCGTTGTGGCGAAAGCGCGCGGATCTTCCAGCAGACTGGTAACATCACGAAACAGGATACCCGGTTTCGGATAGTCCGGAACGCTTTTAATACTGTCTTTAAGAAATTCAAGCTGCTGTGCAGTCGCGGTCATAATGTTATGCCTGGTGAATACTAAACTGACTCGCGCAGCCTCGCTTTACGCTGACGGATAATTCCGCAGACGAAAAATAAGGAAATCAGGGAAGCCACGCACGAAAACGAACAAATCTAAGCAAACCGCAGGACAAATGCAACTCTGTTTGCCATGCTGGCAGTTTAAGTGTTTGAAAATCGATAAGGTAAAAAGTCAATTTATGCCTTAACCCTCGGTTTTATCCCCTGCAACCACCGGCATCCGCCACATAAACAGCAGCAGCGCCGCTAACATACAGAGCAGCATAATCCGCAGCCAGAAGATTTTCACCAGCCAGATTGAAATGGCGAAGGTACAGATAATAAGCACTATGGCGCGCGGTTTTACGCCCGGTGGCAGCGCACGGTATTGCTGCCAGTGACGCAGATACACGCCAAACCAGGAGCGATACAACAGCCATTGATGAAAGCGTGGCGAAGAACGGGCAAAGCACCAGGCAGCCAGTAAAATAAACGGCGTGGTCGGCAGCAGCGGTAAAACCACACCCAGCGTGCCCAGCACGATCGCCAACCAGCCAATAATCAGTAAGATGATACGCTGCATGCCCTGTCCCGTGAAAAAACTACCGGGATCACTTTATCACAGCCCGCGAGCTGTGCTGCAGCCGCTGACAGGCTATTTTATCTATTGTTATTTACAGGTTTAAAATTGGCGCTTAATAAGGACATCAATATGGGACTGTTATCCTGGCTGGTTGTGGGTCTGTTGGTTGGTTTGACAGCAAGCAAATTGATGTCAGGGCGCGGCAGCTGGCTGCCAACGTTGGTTTTAGCGACCATTGGCGCCCTGGTCGGCGGCTATGTTAGCGTGTATTTTAACTGGGGCACGCTGGCCAGCCTGCATCCGCGCGCGCTGTTGCTGGCGCTGACGGGTGCATTACTGCTGACGGCGGTTGCACGGGTTATACGACGTTAAGGAGCACAATATGTCGCTGGAAAGCGCCTCTGATGAGATAAAACTGGCGGTGGATCTGATTATGCTGCTGGAACAAAACGAGATCCCGCCAGAAACCGTGCTGGCAGCGCTGGAGATTGTGCGCCGTGATTTTGAAAAAAAACAGCAATTTTCTGTACTTAGCTAAGGGCGGGCTAACTGAGATTGGGGCTGGTTTTTAGCATATCAATCAGCGTTTCCACCAGGATCGGCGCATCCTGTTCAATATCGAAACTCTCTGGCATAAACAACCAGTTTTCGACAATGCCGGTAACATAGCCGCGGATCACAATCGTCGCCCGCCGCATATTAAGCTCAGCGGGCAGTTGTCCGGCCTTGATGCAGTGGCTCAGGGACTGCTCTATCTTTTCGTAACATTCCAGATAGAGGTTCTGCTGCATAATCTGTAACGGCAGCATTTCACCCACAAATTCACATTTATGGAAAATAATTTCCAGCAGTGAGCGCCGCCGTTTGTCGCGCGCTGGCGCTTCAAAAACATAACGCAGCATGGCGCGCATCACAGAAAGTGGATCGTCTGGGTATTTTGCCTGATACTCTTGCTCAACGTCCTCCAGGCCAGTCTCAGACTGCGCCCAGATCTCATTCAGTAGATCGGTCTTGTTTTTAAAATGCCAGTAGATAGCGCCACGCGTTACGCCAGCCGCGGTGGCAATATCAGCAAGCGAGGTCGCCGAAACACCGAATTCCGAGAAGCGTTCAATGGCGGCATCAATAATTTGATGTCGTGTTTCAAGGGCTTGCTGTTTGGTTTTTCGTGCCATAGTGAGTGCTTTTACCAAGCGGCAGATTTACATACATTTGCGAATGTATGTACCATAGCATGACCATAATTTAAACGCAGCAATGGCTCAACGGTTTGTGATCCATTGACCAATCGATATCGAACACTCGAGGTTGATTTATGAAAAATAACAGAGGGTTAACGCCTCTGGCGGCCGCCCTGATGCTTTCAGGCAGCTTTTTGCTTACAGGATGTGATGATAAGTCCGAACAGGCAGGCCAACAGCAGCAGGCGCCGGAAGTTGGTGTAGTAACGCTGAAAAGCGAACCGTTGAAAATTACCACGGAGCTACCGGGCAGGACCTCCGCCTATCGCGTGGCGGAAGTACGTCCGCAAGTTTCAGGCATTATTTTGAAACGTAATTTTGTGGAAGGCACCGATATTAAGGCTGGCGAATCGCTGTACCAGATCGACCCTGCGCCTTATCAGGCCGCTTATAACAGTGCCAAAGGCGATCTCGCCCAGGCGCAGGCCAATGCCCAAATTGCCGCCGTCACGGTAAAACGTTATCAGCCGCTTCTGGGTACGAAATATATCAGCCAGCAGGATTACGACCAGGCGATGGCCACGCAGAGCCAAACGGCCGCCGCAGTAGCCGTCGCTAAAGCTAACGTGGAGACGGCGCGCATCAATCTGGCCTACACCAGGGTTACCTCTCCTATTAGTGGCCGTATCGGTAAATCGTCTGTTACCGAAGGCGCGCTGGTGCAGACCGGGCAAACCAATGCGCTGGCGACCGTACAGCAGCTTGATCCAATGTATGTCGACGTGACCCAGTCCAGCGATGAATATCTGCGCTTGCGTAACGAACTGGAGTCGGGCCAGTTAAAGCAAACCGACGGCAAAGCCAATGTAACGCTGATGATGCCTGATGGTACCGAATATCAGCATCCAGGTACCCTGGAATTCTCTGATGTTACCGTTGATGAGACAACCGGCTCGATTACGCTGCGTGCGGTGTTCCCAAACCCGGATCATCGTCTACTGCCGGGTATGTTTGTTCGTGCGCGTCTGGAAGAAGGCACCAATCCAAACGCTATCCTGGTTCCGCAACAGGCGGTAACCCGCACGCCAACCGGTCAGGCAACGGTAATGGTGGTGGGCCAGGATAATAAAGTGGCCATGCGTAACGTGACCGCTCAGCAGGCAATTGGTGATAAGTGGCTGGTAACCCAGGGCGTACAGGCTGGCGATCGCGTGATTTCGGTCGGCATTCAACGTGCAAAACCTGGCGCACAAGTCACGCCACAGGAAGTAACAGATGATGCGAAAGCGAAGCAGCAGTCGCAACAGCAATCTGAAAAACCTCAGTCTTAAACAGGAGCCACTGATACATGGCTAAGTTCTTTATCGATCGCCCCATATTTGCGTGGGTAATCGCCATCATTATCATGCTGGCGGGTGCGCTATCGATTCTTAAGCTGCCGATTGAGCAATATCCAAACGTTGCTCCCGTAGCGATACAGATTAACGCAAACTATCCAGGTGCGGATGCTAAAACGCTGCAGGACTCGGTAACGCAGGTTATTGAGCAGAACATGAACGGTATTGATGGATTGATGTATATGTCCTCCAATAGCGATTCATCCGGCTCGCTGCAGCTGACCCTCTCTTTCCAGTCGGGTACTAATGCCGATATCGCCCAGGTGCAGGTACAGAATAAACTGCAGCTGGCGATGCCGCTTCTGCCGCAGGAAGTTCAGCAGCAGGGTATCCAGGTTGAAAAATCCTCCAGCAGCTTCCTGATGGTAGCGGGCTTTGTGAGTGAAGATGGCAGCATGACGCAGAACGATATTGCGGACTTTGTCTCTTCAAACATCAAAGACCCTATCAGCCGTACCACCGGCGTGGGCGATACCCAGCTGTTTGGTGCGCAGTACGCCATGCGTATCTGGATGGACCCGCATAAGCTGAATAATTATCAGCTGACGCCGGTTGACGTGGTGAATGCGATTTCTACGCAGAACGCCCAGGTCGCGGCCGGTCAGTTGGGCGGTACGCCGCCGGTGAAAGGTCAACAGCTTAATGCCTCAATCATCGCGCAAACGCGTCTGACCTCCACGGAAGAGTTCGGTAAGATCTTACTGAAAGTAAATTCGGATGGATCTCAGGTTCGTCTGCGTGATGTGGCAACCATTGAACTGGGCGGTGAGAACTATGAAATCATCGCACGCTTTAACGGCCAGCCCGCTTCCGGTCTCGGTATTAAGCTGGCAACCGGTGCTAACGCGCTGGATACTGCCGAAGCGGTAAAAGCTGAGCTGGCGCGTCTTTCGCCCACTTTCCCTGCCGGGTTGAAAGTGGTTTACCCTTATGACACCACACCGTTTGTTAAAATCTCTATCTTTGAGGTGGTAAAAACGCTGTTTGAAGCGATTTTG
Source organism: Pantoea sp. FN0307 (assembly GCF_050113815.1). Lineage (NCBI taxonomy): Bacteria > Pseudomonadati > Pseudomonadota > Gammaproteobacteria > Enterobacterales > Erwiniaceae > Pantoea > Pantoea sp. FN0307. The sequence continues at coordinate 54,160 of NZ_JBNJSO010000006.1, forward strand.
CTGGTGTTCCTGGTCATGTATTTGTTCCTGCAAAACTTCCGCGCCACGCTTATCCCAACGATTGCGGTGCCGGTGGTTCTGTTAGGGACCTTCGCCATTATTAATGCGTTCGGCTACTCGATAAACACCCTGACGATGTTCGGGATGGTGTTGGCTATCGGCTTGCTGGTGGATGACGCCATCGTGGTGGTAGAGAACGTCGAACGCGTTATGGCTGAAGAAGGGCTGTCGCCAAAAGAAGCGACGCGTAAATCGATGGGACAGATCCAGGGCGCGCTGGTAGGTATTGCGCTGGTGCTCTCCGCCGTGTTTGTTCCTATGGCCTTCTTTGGTGGCTCGACCGGGGTTATCTATCGTCAGTTCTCCATTACGATTGTTTCTGCAATGGTGCTGTCGGTGATTGTGGCATTGATCCTGACTCCGGCGCTCTGCGCCACCATGCTGAAGCCGATCAAAAAAGGCGATCACGGCAAAACCACCGGTTTCTTCGGTTGGTTTAACCGCCTGTTTGATAAGAGCACTAACCACTATGTGGATAGCGTTGGGCATATCGTACGCAGTACCGGTCGTTATCTGCTGCTTTATCTGCTGATTGTAATCGGCATGGCCGTGCTGTTTATGCGTCTGCCTACCTCGTTCCTGCCGGAAGAGGACCAGGGTCTGCTGTTGGCCCAGGCTCAGTTACCCGCAGGCGCAACGCAGGAGCGTACGCAGAAGGTGCTGGATGAGGTCACTCACTATTTCCTGACCAAAGAGAAAGCCAGCGTTGAGTCGGTGTTTACCGTTAACGGCTTCGGCTTTGCTGGTCGCGGACAAAACACCGGTATCGCCTTCGTCAGCCTTAAGCCGTGGGAAGAGCGTGGCGGCGCAGAAAACAAGGTGCCAGCCATTGCAGGTCGCGCCATGCAGGCGCTCAGCTCAATTAAAGATGCCATGGTTATTCCGTTTAACCTGCCGGCAATTATCGAGCTGGGTAACGCCACCGGTTTCGACTTTGAACTGATCGATCAGGCTAACCTGGGTCATGACAAACTTATGCAGGCGCGTAATCAGCTGCTGGGCATGGTGGCACAGCATCCTGATACGTTAGTGGGTGTACGTCCCAACGGTCTGGAAGATACGCCGCAGTACAAGCTGACGGTTGATCAGGAAAAGGCACAGGCGCTGGGCGTTTCCATTTCCGATATCAACACCACGCTGGGCGCTGCCTGGGGTGGCTCGTACGTTAACGACTTTATCGATCGCGGCCGCGTGAAAAAAGTCTATGTGATGGGTAAAGCCGATTCACGTATGCTGCCGGACGATATCAATAAATGGTACGTGCGCGCGTCTAACGGTGATATGGTGCCCTTCTCTGCCTTCTCTTCAGCGCAGTGGCAGTATGGTTCGCCGCGCCTGGAACGCTATAACGGCCTCCCGGCCATGGAAATTCTGGGACAGGCGGCACCAGGCCGCAGCTCGGGTGATGCCATGGCATTGATGGAGGAGTTAGCTTCACAGCTGCCGCAGGGTATTGGCTATGACTGGACCGGTATGTCCTATCAGGAACGCCTTTCCGGCAACCAGGCACCTGCGCTCTACGCCATTTCACTGATTGTGGTGTTCCTGTGTCTGGCAGCGCTCTATGAGAGTTGGTCAATTCCGTTCGCCGTTATGCTGGTAGTGCCGTTAGGGGTGATTGGTGCCCTGATCTTCACTACGCTGCGCGGTCTGAGTAACGACGTCTACTTTGTGGTAGGCCTGTTAACTACCGTGGGGCTATCAGCGAAGAACGCGATATTGATTGTTGAATTTGCCAAAGATCTAATGGAAAAAGAAGGGAAAGGACTGGTGGAAGCGACGCTGGAAGCAACCCGTATGCGTCTGCGTCCTATCCTGATGACCTCTCTGGCATTCATCCTCGGCGTATTGCCGCTGGCTATCAGTACTGGCGCAGGTTCTGGCGCGCAGAACGCGGTAGGTACCGGCGTCATGGGCGGCATGGTAACGGCGACTGTGCTGGCTATCTTCTTTGTTCCTGTGTTCTTTGTGGTGGTGCGTCGCCGCTTCAGCAAACATAAGGAAGAGCTGGAACAGGGCCATCCTGTAGAACACCAGCATTAATAATGCGTTAACCAGAGGCCACTTTATGTGGCCTCTTTTTTTACCTGGTTCATCCCCTGCCCAGGCTGTTATCCCTCGCGGTTCACTTCATCTTCTGTGCGGCAGCATCGACCCGTTGCATAACGCAAATGAAAGGCGCATAATTAATTTATGTTATGATATAACATATCAAAAGGAGCCGCTATGAAACCGGGTATTCATCCCCATTACCGTACCGTCGTTTTTCACGACACCAGCGTCGATCACTACTTTAAAACAGGTTCGACGATTAAAACCGACCGGACAATTGAAATCGACGGTGAAACTTTCCCCTATGTTGCGCTGGATGTCTCTTCTGCTTCGCATCCACATTATACGGGCAAGCAAAAAGACTACAGCCGTGAAGGAAGCTCAGCGCGCTTTAATCAACGTTATGGCCGTTTTTTCGGCAAAAATGATTAAGGAGAAAAAGGGGTTATGAAAGTTTTAAGCTCGTTACGCGCGGCTAAACAGCGTCACAAGGACTGCAAGATAGTTCGCCGGCACGGTCGCGTATATGTCATTTGCAAAAGTAATCCGCGCTTCAAAGCCGTTCAGGGCGGTAAGAAAAAACGTTAAACAGGTAGCAGGCTGGCGATTACGCTGGCCTGATACTTTTTTTGCTCAATCGCTTTTTATTCTCTGCTTTTCATCACGCTAAACAGCAATCAACCACTGCGGCTTAAACCATAGCTGTAGGAAAATTGTATCCTTTTATGTCAATAAAGTAGCTTGATTGGGCTATCGCTTTGCTCTAAATTTATAAAATTCAACGAAGTAAGTTTACATCAGTTAAACATTAGCCTGTAAAAGCATGACATTTACTGGCATAAATTTAGGCTGAATATTAATTAACCCTGCTTGTCTTCTGGCATACTTAATCTCATTCTTATCCTAAGTCTGGATACGCTCAGCGGAGGTAAAGTGAGAAAAATTATCCCGTGCGATATTTTGCAAGATGAGAGAAACCCGCTAAAATTAAAAAGTCTAATCCTACAGAATATTCCCAAAATAGAAAAAATGCTGATCGGCGACCTGCAATGGTATTCACAGAATGCGCTTTTTGTTCCGGGATCGGTTAAGATTATTTCTGTAGAGCCAATAAATGATGAAAGATATAAACTGTACTATCAGTTCGACTGGAATGTATTCAATGCTTGTCTTGACATTAATCAGACAGAATCCCAACGGGAAAGCGTTGAGTTTGAGGTAATTCCTGGCGCACTGGCCTTTAATTTTATTGATGATACGCGCCCTTCCACCGCTGATGAACTTTAAATTTACTCATACCTTATCTGAAAAGAGCAAGCTTACGTTATATTTACCTTGTCTGATCAACTAACGAATCTTAATATTAACCCTATAGTACGGTGCTTTTTTCACTGTTTCGCATGCAGACAATGGTCGATGTATGGAGGGAAAAAAGATGGACGAATACTCACCGAAACGGCATGATATTGCCCAGTTGAATTTCTTGTGTGAAAATCTGTACGACGAAAGTATGGCAACGTTAGGTGACAGCCATCATGGCTGGGTTAATGATCCTACGTCCGCTTCTAATTTACAACTGAATGATCTGATTGAACATATTGCTTCATTCACTATGAATTATAAAATTAAGCATGCTGAGGATGAGGATCTCATTGTTCAAATAGATGATTACCTCGATGATACCTTTATGCTTTTCAGTAATTACGGCATCAATGTTCAGGATCTACAACGCTGGCAGCGTTCCGCCAGACGTTTGTTTAACCTTTTCGCAGAAGAGTGCGCTCAGCTTCCTTTACAGCCAAGCCATTCATTTTAGCAACCGTTAATTTATTATGGTTTAACCATGACAGAAAAAATTATGACCAAGACTGACTATCTAATGCGCTTAAGACGTTGCCGATCCATTGATACACTTGAGCGTGTTATTGAAAAGAATAAATATGAATTACCTGATGATGAACTGGCTGTTTTTTATTCTGCTGCGGATCATCGTTTGGCTGAATTAACAATGAATAAGCTGTACGATAAAGTCCCAGTATCAGTATGGAAATATGTACGCTAAATAGATGAGGAATAACGGGATGGATAAAAATGGTGGGGGCCCTGCCAGCTACATCCCGGCACACGCGTCACCTGCTGCGGCTGCTTCCTTCCGGACCTGACCGAGTTCACAAGTTAGCGTTGCGGGAGAACCAACAGGGCCCCCATTGACGTGCTCCGTTACAGAGCGAAGGCATTATCAATGATGCCTGGGGTAAATGCAAGCCGCAGGCCCTCAACCGTTGTTTTATTAAACAACCCTCCGTTTTTCTTGAGTATTTTCTCTCATGGCAGTGTTACCGCTTTGGCATATTTCTTTGCATGCTGCTTTTTGCGAGGATAAGCACAAACCTAAAGCAGGAGCCGCTATGGAAAATGACTCTTTCTCTCAGCGTGTGATACAGGTTATCGCCGCTATTCCCTTTGGCACCGTTGCTACCTATGGCGATGTGGCGCGCATGGCCGGCTCGCCACGTGCAGCGCGTCAGGTTGGCGGATTATTAAAGCGTCTGCCTGCCGATAGTCGCCTGCCCTGGTATCGGATTATTAACCGCCACGGACAGATATCCCTGCAAGGGGATGATTTGCTGCGGCAGCGTGATGCGCTGGAAGCGGAAGGAATTGAAATCAGCGATGCCGGAGAGGTTGATTTGGCGCGTTACCGATGGCAATGGTAAGGCCAGCAACGCTGGCCCCCATAAACATATTTAGAAACTGGTTGGTGCAGGTATTGATGAGGATGGCGTAACCTGAGTCGGCGACGTAGACGGAACGGTTGTCGCTGCGCCACTGCGGGTCGGCATAGCAACCGATGTAGCCGGAACCAGGGTTAAGTCGATTTTTGTTCCGCCACTATTGATTGCCGGTTTAACCGATTCGGTCATAAAAATAACCTTATTATCCTGAGTAATCGCTGCGCTTAAGAGAATGCGCGCGTCAGGCTGAATATCGGCCGGGTTAAAAGGCAAAGTAAAACGGAAAGGCGCCTGTTTACCCTCGGTAAGAACCACGCGCTGCGCCAGCACTTTGGCCGGAGCGTTCGCCAGGGATGCGTCTGAAAGGGTTACCGTTAATGCTGCATCCGGCGGTAACGCCACTTTTTGCCGGATATAGATGGAACCGCTCACGTTGGGTTGGGCAATAACGGGTTGTCCTGCTAACTCTGCGCCCGGCGTGGGAACAGGAATATTTGCACTTTTATCTGCACAACCTGCAAGGGCAACGGCCAGCGCTGCTCCGCTCATTACATGCCAGAATTTCATTGATAACCTCTCCTTCTGATCAATGTCGTGTCGGCGACAAATTGGCCGAAACAGCTATAAGACGCTGTATGTGCTTAATTCTGGCACAGGATCCGCTTTTTTGCCTGGCGACTGCCGGGTTCATTTTTATTAACTGAACCTTTAGCGTCTGGCACAGTTGCAGGAGCTGGTCGGATCTCGCAAACTAAAGCGGTAATGTTATTGAGGAACATCTGATGAGCCAGGCATTAAAAAATCTCCTTAACCTGTTGCAGCTGGAGAAACTTGAGGAAGGCCTGTTTCGCGGCCAAAGCGAGGATTTAGGTCTGCGCCAGGTTTTTGGCGGGCAGGTCGTGGGACAGGCGCTGCATGCCGCCAAGCACACCGTGCCTGTGGAAAGGAATATCCATTCTTTCCACAGCTATTTTCTGCGACCGGGCGATAGCCAGAAAGCGATTATTTATGATGTCGAAACGCTGCGGGATGGCCACAGCTTCAGCGCGCGCCGCGTTGCCGCTATTCAAAATGGCCAACCTATCTTTTACATGACCGCCTCCTTCCAGGCACCGGAAAGCGGCTTTGAACATCAAAAACCGATGCCTGATGTTTCCGGTCCGGAGGGACTGCCCAGCGAAACGGAGATTGCCCAGCGGCTGGCCGACATGATCCCGGAAAAGGTGCGCGCAAAGTTCCTTGCCGAAAAGCCATTAGATATCCGCCCGGTAACCTTCCACAATCCGTTAAAAGGTCATGTCGATGCGCCAACGCGCCAGGTGTGGCTACGCGCTAACGGTGCAATGCCTGATGACGCGCGTATCCATCAATATTTGCTGGGCTACGCTTCCGATCTGAACTTTCTTCCGGTTGCGTTACAGCCTCACGGCAAAGGTTTTCTGGAGCCAGGTATGCAGGTTGCCACCATCGATCACTCTATGTGGTTTCACCGTGCGGTGGATTTGAATCAGTGGCTGTTATACAGCGTAGAAAGCACGTCGGCTTCCGGGGCGCGCGGCTTTGTACGTGGAGAGTTTTATACCCAGGAAGGCGTGTTAGTTGCTTCCACGGTGCAGGAAGGCGTAATGCGTCAGCGCAGTTGATACCATGAAAAAGGACGATACCGGGTATCGTCCTTTTCTTTTATTTAATGTCGATTACTGATTATAAGCATTCTCGCCGTGGCTGTTAACATCAAGCCCTTCACGCTCCTGCTCTTCCGGCACACGCAGTCCTACCAGCATGTCCGCGACTTTGAAACCTATAAAGGCTACCACGCCGGTCCAGATGATTGTTAAAATCACACTAAACAGCTGTACCCAAATCTGATGGCCCATGGAGACGCCCTCAGCGTAACCCACGCCGCCCAGTGAAGAGGAGGCGAAAACGCCGGTGAGGATGCAGCCAATAATGCCGCAAACACCGTGTACGCCGAACACATCGCACGGGTCATCCACGCGCAGCCATTTTTTCAGGACAGTGACGCCCCACAGGCCGCCGAGACCGCCAATCAGACCAATCAGCAGCGCACCGCCAACGCCAACGTAGCCACAGGCAGGCGTAATCGCTACCAGACCTGCGATAAAGCCGGAGCTGGCACCAAGCAGCGAAGGCTTTCCACGCAGCGCCCATTCGCCAAAGGTCCAGGAGAGTACGGCACCCGCTGTGGCTACCACGGTGTTCAGGAAAGCCAGCGCAGCAATCTCGTTGGCCGCCGCCGCTGAGCCGGCGTTAAAACCAAACCAGCCAACATAGAGGATCGCCGTGCCGGTAAATACCATCGGCAGGTTATGCGGTTTAAATGCCTCTTTGCCAAAGCCTGCGCGTTTACCTACCAGGTAAGCACCAACCAGGCCGGCAACGGCGGCGTTGATATGAACCACGGTTCCGCCTGCAAAATCGAGCGCGCCATCCTGCGCCAGGAAGCCGCCCGCCCAGACCATATGGGCAATAGGCAGGTAAGCCAGCGTCAGCCAGATAACCACAAAGATCAGTACGGCTGAGAAGCGAATGCGCTCGGCAATAGAGCCAACAATCAGTCCAACGGTAATACAGGCGAAAGAGGCCTGAAAGACCACGTGAATGTATTGATAAATGGTGCCGCTTAATGCCGTCAGGCTGATATTTTTCAGCATTAGCCACTCCAGGCCACCGAAAAAGGCGTTACCTTCGCTAAATGCCAGAGAGTAGCCATACAGCACCCAGATTACGCACACCATAGCGAAGGTCACAGAGACCTGCGTCAGCAGTGACAGAACGTTTTTAGCGCGGATCAGGCCACCATAAAAGAGCGCTATCCCGGGAATTGTCATAAACAGCACCAGCGCGGTGCAAATCATCATAAAGGCGTTATCCGCCTTATCCGCAACGGCAGGCGCCGCCATCGCCAGCGATGGTAACAGCGCCAGGCCAGCGAGGCCTTTGGTCATTAATTTATTCATTTTATTCCATCCCATCACAAGTTACCGAACCCGACTTAAAGAGCGGCTTCGTCAGTTTCACCGGTGCGAATACGGATAACGCGTTGCAGCTCAGCAACAAAAATTTTGCCGTCGCCAATTTTGCCGGTATAGGCCGCCTTACTGATCACATCCACTACTTCATCCAGTTGATCGTCAGCAATGGCGATATCGATTTTGACTTTCGGCAGAAAATTCACGCTATATTCAGCGCCACGATAGAGTTCAGCGTGGCCTTTTTGACGACCAAATCCCTTAACCTCTGTGACGGTCAATCCCTGGATGCCGATAGAAGAGAGCGCTTCGCGCACATCCTCCAGTTTGAATGGCTTGATGACAACGGTAACCAGCTTCATACGCTCCCCTTGCTTAATCATGTTGGTCAGGCATCTGACACAGGGAGGGTAAAGCAAAGGTTGTGCCAGCTATGGACCGAGAGTGAAAGTAGAGCAGGAAGCGGCGTAATCGGCACGAGCGCGCCTGTGACAGGAAAAATGGCCGCACACAGCAGAAAAAAACGCACCATAAAGGTGCGTTATGACAACCTGGTGCGCATTTCCAGAGAACATTCTGATAATCACGCCTGAAAAAGGTGCAAGAAGGGATCAGGCTCCTTCAATAATGCCCATTGTCAGCTCACTGCCCACCTGCTGCAGCTGATACATTTGCCAGTAGCGCCCCTGCCGCGCCAGTAGCTCAGTGTGCGTGCCGCACTCAACGGCCTGTCCACGATGTAACACCAGAATCGTATCCGCTTCGGTAATGGTAGAAAGACGGTGCGCAATAACCACCAGCGTGGTTTTCTTTCTGACTTGTTGCAGGGCACGCTGAATCGCCTGCTCGGTGCCGGAATCGATATTGGCTGTCGCCTCATCCAGAATAAGGATCTGCGGTTCGGCAACCAGGACACGCGCCAGCGCCAGCAGCTGCTTCTGCCCTACCGACAGATTATTACCTTGTTCATTAAGGCGCGTATGGATGCCGTCAGAGAGGCCGCGTGCCAGCTCTGCCAGTTGAACCGCTTCCAGCGCCTCCCAAACCGCCTGTTCGCTGATATCACGCCCCAGCGTTACATTGGCGAAGAAGCTATCGGCCAGCACCACTGGATCCTGTTGAACCATTGCCACTCCCTGACGCAGCGCCTGATGGCTGAACTGTTCCAGCGGACGTCCATCCAGAAAAATGCGCCCCTGCTTCACTGGATAGTAGCCCATCAGCAGGCTGGCAAGCGTACTCTTACCGCTGCCGGTATGACCGACAAGGGCGACAAAGCTGCGTGAAGGAACCTGAAGTGAAATGTCCTCCAGCACATTGCGTCCGTCACGATAGGCAAAACTCAGATGTTCAATATCGATGCGGCCACTTTGCAAAGGCTGATCTTCCTGACCGTAATGCTGACGCGGTGCATCCATGAGCTCAAAAATGCGCTCGCCAGCAACAATCGCCTGCTGCAGCATCGACTGCTGCGTGGTCAATTCAATTAGCGGTTCATTTAGCCGTCCCAGATAGCTGATGAAGGCGTACAGCACGCCAACCTCAAATACGCCAACCGACGAGAAACTAAACAGCATCAGCAAACCGCACAAAATAGCCGCTGAAAACAGGCTGAGCAAGGGACGCAGCAGAAAGCCGTCCAGCCTTAACGTCTCCATGCGTGCCAGATAGTGCGATCGACTGGCCTCCCCTATCCGCTCGCCAAATCGTGCCTGTTGACGAAACTGCTGAATAACGCTCATGCCGTTGATGACTTCATTAAAGCCATTATTGATATCGGCCAGATAGCTGCGAACCCGCCGAACAATTGGCGTACTGTAGCGCTGATAGATCAGCATCACGGTGAACACCAGCGGGAAAATGACCACCGCTACCAGCGCCATGCGCCAGTCCAGGCTAAACATGGCGATCAGCATTGCGCCAACCAGCGCCGCGCTGCGCAATACGGTCGCGACAACCGTCACCCAGAGATCTTTTATGACTTCAGTATCATTGGTCACGCGTGAAATAATCTGGCCCACCGGCTGCTGGTCAAAGGCGCTGAGCGGCTGACGCAAAGCCGCATCCATCACATCAGATCGCAGTCGCTGAACAACACCCACCGCCGCCTGGTTAAACAATAACGCCTGCCAGTAATGCAACAGCGCCGCCAGCCCCTGCAGCAGAATAAACGCACAGGCCAGGCCAATCGCCAGCCCAATGGGCATTTGATGCTGCGCAATAAAATGATCGATAAAATAACCAATCAGCACCGGGCCCAGCACTTCGGCAGCGGCAGCGATCCACAGCATCAGCACCGCCAGCGAGAGCGCTTTACGCCAGGGTTTGCCGTAGGAGAGCAGCCTTTTCAGCGTCGGCCAAAGTTTTCTGGTATCAGCCATGCTGTTTCTCCTCACTGCTGCGGCTAACTTCATCCTCACTCAACGCGGCTTCCAGCTGCTGATAACGATACATATCGCTATACCACCCCTTCTGCTGTAACAGCGCGTTATGCTCGCCACGCTGCGCCACAACGCCATGCTGCATAACCAAAATTTCACTGGCTTCGGTAAGCGCCGACAGGCGATGAGCGCTGATGATCACTGTTCGACCCTGTCCCCAGCGACGCAGGTTATGCAAAATTTGATGCTCGGTCCGCCCATCCACTGCCGAAAGCGCATCATCCAGTATCAGGATTTCGGCATTCAGCAGCAGGGCGCGCGCGATAGAGATACGCTGCTTCTGACCGCCGGAGAGCATCACGCCGCGTTCGCCCACCTCGGTTTCATATCCCTGCGGCAGGCGCAGAATATCTTCATGAACGCTTGCCAGCTTAGCGGCGCGTTCAATTTCATCGCGACTGGCGCCAGGACGCCCCAGCGCAATATTGTTCGCTATGGTATCGGAAAACAGAAACGGCGTTTGATTCACCACCGCCAGCCGCCCGCGCCAGCTATCAATCCGCAGCTGCGTCAGCGGGATACCATGATAGCGAATATCGCCCTGAGAGATATCGAAATGGCGCTGAATCAGGCTCAACAGCGTACTTTTCCCCGCCCCGGTGGGGCCGCACAGACCCAGCATCTGCCCAGGCCTGAGATTAAAATTCAGGTTGCGCAGCGCAGGCTGTGCGTTGCCTGGATAGCTGAATTCGCGGATTGCCGCCTGCAGCACGCCGCGTCCTTCCGGCAATATCTTACTGCCGTCTGCCACCGCCGGTGCCTCTGACAGCAGCGAACGAATACGGCTCCACGCCGCGCTGCCGCGCTCAACAATGTTAAACATCCACGCCAGCGCCAGCATTGGCCAGATCATCAGGCCCAGATACATAACAAAGCTGGTTAACTGGCCCAGCGTCATCTGCTGATGCCAGACCAACCAGCCGCCACCGCCAACCGCCAGCAAATTAGATAAGCCAATCGCGATATAGATCGTAGGATCAAAGCGGGCGTCCACGCGCGCCACGCGCAGGTTTTTCTCACCGGCGTCCGCCGCTATCGCCGCAAACTGCCGGGACTGATGATCCTCAAGACCGAAGGCTTTCACCATGCGGATGCTGGTCAGGCTTTCCTGCGCCTGATCGTTGAGGGAGGAAAATGCACCCTGCGCCAGCTTAAAACGCTGATGCAGCTGCGTGCCGTAACGCTTGATCATCAGCGCCATAACCGGCATCGGCACCAGCGCCAGCAGCGTGAGCTGCCAGCTGATTTGCGTGCTCATCACAATCAGTACCGCGCAGCCCATCACCAGCGAGTCCACCAGCGTCAGCACCCCTTCACCGGCAGCAAAAACAACGCGGTCTACATCATTGGTCGCCCGCGCGATAAGATCGCCGGTACGGTGACGCAGGTAAAACTCCGGATGCTGGCGACTTAGCTGACGGTAAAAATTTTCCCGCAGCTCTACCGCCAGCTGATAAGAGGCGCCAAACAAGAGTACACGCCAGACGTAGCGCAGCAGATAGACCACCAGCGCGGTTACCAGCATGATGCCAATCCACATCATGATTGAGCCAGCGCTCAGGTGATGCAGCGTTACGCCATCCACAATAATGCCCACGATTTTAGGCGGCAGTAGCTGCAAAATCGCAATGACGATTAACAGAGAAACCGCGCCGAGATAGCGCCGCCACTCACGAAGAAAATACCAACTTAACTGGCTAAACAATCGCACAAAAATTGTCCCGCAGGGTTAAATGATCAGCCAAAAGGCTGCAGAAAAAATCAGGGTTCAACAGGTAATGCCGTGGTGTATTTTATCTCTTCCATGGCAAAACTGGAGGTCACATCAATCAGGCCGTTAACGCCGTTGACCAGACGCTTATAGAGCGCATCATACTGTTTCATATCGGCCACCTGGATGCGTAACAAATAATCATATTCGCCCGCCATGCGATAAAACGCCATGACTTCGGGCTGGTCCTTTACCACGCTAACAAACTCCTGATACCACTCCCGGTTATGCTGTTGTGTTTTAATCAGCATAAAGGCAGTTAATCCCAGCCCCAGCTTTTCACTATCCAGCAGCGCAACGCGCCCGCGAATGATGCCCTCATCCTCCAGCTTTTTGAGCCGTTTCCAGCAGGGCGTGGTAGTGAGATTAACAGCATCGGCTAGCGCCTGTAACGACAGCGTGCAGTCCTTCTGCAGCAACGCCAGCAGCTTGCGATCGATTTTATCTAACACCGGCGTCTCCGGAGAAAGTTTTGCTATGGATACCCAATTATACAGGAAATAAGGCAAACATTTTTTCCGCTGAATGCCTTACGATGATTGCCTTTATTACCGGGGGAAACAGGATCATGAGCAGCCAGTGGGTTAAATACGCAATTAATGAAATCAATGCGGATTTTCAGCGCTCCGCCGAAACACATCTGATTCGGTTTACGCTCCCCCAGTTTCCAGGCATCTGGTTTTATCTTAAAGATGAAAGCACGCATCCAACCGGCAGTTTAAAGCACCGCCTGGCCCGCTCCCTGTTTCTCTATGGCCTGTGTAACGGCTGGATTAAACCTGGCACCACGATTGTCGAAGCCTCATCTGGCAGCACTGCCGTTTCCGAAGCTTATTTTTCACGTTTGCTTGGCCTGCCGTTTATTGCCGTGATGCCTGGCAGCACCGCACGCCGTAAAGTTGAACAGATTACCTTTTATGGTGGTCAGTGCCACTTTGTTAACGATCCCTGCGCCATTTATGAAGAGTCTGAAAGGCTGGCGCGCGATCTTAACGGCCATTTTATGGATCAGTTTACCTACGCCGAACGCGCTACCGACTGGCGCGGCAATAATAATATTGCAGAAAGCATCTTTCGACAGATGGCCAGCGAACCTTTTCCTGTGCCGGATACGATTGTTATGTCTGCCGGCACCGGCGGCACCTCAGCCACGATTGGGCGCTATTTACATTATCAGGGACATGCTACGCATTTACTGGTGGTGGACCCGGAAAACTCTGTGTTCCATGATTACTGGCATACGCGCGATAAAGCCTTACGTAACATCAGCGGCAGTCGTATCGAGGGAATTGGTCGTCCACGCGTCGAGCCCTCTTTTATACCCGATGTTATTGACGAGATGCTACGCGTTCCCGATGCGGCTTCCGCTGCCGCAATGCATTATCTGGCCCAGATCCTCGGTCGTAAACCGGGCGCCTCTACCGGCACCAACTTCTGGGGTGCGATTCAGGTTGCGCAGCGGATGCGCCAGCAGCAGCGAGAAGGCGCTATTGTGACGCTACTCTGCGACAGCGGCGATCGCTATCTGGATACCTGGTATGATCCGCACTGGGTTAAAAATCAGGTAGGCGACCTGACGCCATGGCTGGAGCAGATGCATAGTTAATCAAAAGCCATGCGTTTAAGACGCTTTGGCTGCTCTGCCCCGTACAGCGGGTGGACTACCTTTCTTGCGTTTCAGGCATTACCATAAGTGTGAACAAGTTCAGTAAGGCTAAAAAATGAAACGAGCAGTGGTAGTTTTCAGCGGCGGGCAGGACTCCACAACCTGCCTGATTCAGGCATTAGCGCAATATGACGAAGTTCACTGCGTTACCTTCGATTATGGTCAGCGTCATCGTCAGGAGATCGATGTTGCGCGCGAACTGGCAATACGGCTTGGCGCTCGCGCTCACAAGGTGCTGGACGTTACGTTACTGAATGAGCTGGCGATCAGCAGCCTGACACGCGATAATATTCCGGTACCGCAATATGACGCCAGCGCCAGCGGTTTGCCCAGCACCTTTGTGCCGGGACGCAATATTCTTTTTCTTACTCTGGCTTCAATTTATGCTTATCAGGTTGAGGCTGAGGCGGTGATTACCGGCGTTTGCGAGACGGATTTCTCTGGCTATCCGGACTGTCGCGATGAGTTTGTCAAAGCGTTAAATCACGCTATCGAACTGGGTATGGCGCGCGCCGTACGTTTTGAAACGCCGCTGATGTGGCTGAATAAAGCAGAGACCTGGGCGCTGGCAGACTACTGGCAACAGCTGCCTTTGGTTCGTCAGGATACGCTGACCTGCTATAACGGTATCAAGGGTGACGGCTGCGGTGAGTGTGCTGCCTGCCATTTGCGGGCAAACGGGCTAAAAAGCTATCAGGACGATCCCGCCGCCGTGATGCACAGCATGCAGCAGAAAACCGGATTAGGCTAAACAGTTGGGTAAAAGCAGCCGGGCCCTTCCCGGCTGTTATCGTTAGCTAAGTAGCGTCTCCATTCGCGTAAGTAATTCTCCCTCCAGCGGCAACGCTTTTTGCGTTTTCAGATCAATACAGACAAAGGTCAAGGTTGCATCGGCAATCGCAGAGCCATCCTCTTCCAGCGTTACCTCCTGACCTATCACTCCGCTTTTGCTGTTCAGCTGCAGTAGCCGACTATTAATACAGAGCACATGGCCCAGCAACGCCGGGCGGCGATAATTTATATTGATATTTACCACTACAAAGGCCAGCTTGTTTTCCATGAGCCAGTGGAAAGCGTTTAGCTTCTCCAGCCATTCCCAGCGCGCCTCTTCCAGAAACTCCAGATAGCGCGCGTTATTAACATGTTGATAAACATCCAAATGATAGCCACGTACTTTTATCAGGGTCTGCATAGCGCCTTGCCTTATCAATGTTAAAGGTCATACGATCTGGTATGACCTCTTCAGATTAGCAGCGGTGCGCGGCGGCTGAAAAAGTTGTCCTTCGCGCTGGGAACAGGATCACAATTTAAGCCGTGACAGGTTACGCTCCACCAGCGTGCTGCCAATCCCCGGCACCTCTTTTAGCTGTTCCAGTTCCGTAAAGGGTCCAAACTGCTGACGATAGCTCACAATCGCTTCCGCTTTTTTTAACCCAACCCCGTTCATTACCGCCGCCAGCTCCTGTGCCGATGCGCTGTTAATGCTCACCATGGTTTCTGCTGCCTGTGGTTTGTCGGCGCTTTCCGTCCGGGATGCGTTAACCGTGCTGGCCGCTGCTGGGATAGCGCTGTCGCTCTCCCTGGCTGCCAGCGCGCCTGGAACCGTCAATGTCCAGCAGAAGGCGCTCATGGTTAATGATAAGCAGAGCGCTGAAAGAAAATTCTTATGCATGCTGATGTCTCCTTGTGTGTAACAGCAGGAGAGACAGTAAAGACAACGGAGGTTCAGTACAAAAGGCAAAGATAAGATATGGAAAAGGCCGCGAAAGCGGCCTTTATATTTGCAACGGATTGCATTTTTTATGCGGGAGTTACTGCATTTCTACCGCAGCACCGTACTTGATTTTCGCATCCTTACGCAGATTGCTTAACAACGCATCAAAGACGATCTGCGCATTATTTTGGGTTACGCCCTGCGCCAGGGCTTTTTTCTGCGCGTCAGGCAGGCTTCCGGCTTTTACCTCATCCAGCGCCAGCAGCACAATGTTGCCCTGCATATCTTCGCTGCTGCCATAAACCGGTTTACCCGCCTGTGGCTGTGGCAATGCAAACACGGACTGGACAATGGCATCACGATCGTTACGCGTGAAGGTTTTCGCCTCCCCAAACGCCAGGCCCGCTGCTTTTAATGCATCCTGTTTGCCTGCTTTCAGATCGGCCAGGATTTTTTCCGCCTGCGCTTTAGCCTGTTTTTCCGCCTTGTCATGCTTCAGCGTTTCAGCGATCTGCGTTTTCACTTCCTCAAGCGCTTTGACCGCTTCCGGCTTATGGTCGTTCACGCGCAGGATGAAAGCACGATCGCCATCAACGGTGATCATATCGGAGTTGCTGCCCGGCGTGCCGTTTTCGCCCTGCAGATTACCGTTGAAAATCGCCTCGGCAACTGGCTTAAAGTTCAGCGCTTCCGGAATATTGTCACGGCCAAACCACTCGGTTTCCACCGCCTTCACGCCTGCCGCCTGCTCTGCGCTGGCTAACGATTCATTATCGTTGCTTGCCGCATCGCTGACTTTTTGCTGCAGCTTATAGTAAGCATCCAGCGCTTTTTCCTGCTTCACTTTATCCGCAATCGCATCATGCACTTCCGCCAGCGGTTTGATCTGCTCTGGCTGAATATCATCCAGACGCACAATCAGGAAACCAACGGAGGATTTCACTACGCCTGACAGCTGACCTTTGCTGGTCAGGTTAGCCTCTTTCAGTTCATCCGGTGTGGTGGAAGGCTCCAGCCAGCCCATATCGCCACCCTTACGTGCGGAGATCGGATCGGCGGATTTTTCTTTCGCCAGCGCGGCAAAATCGGCGCCCTTCTTCAGCTGCTCCAGAATAGCTTGTGCATCAGCTTCGCTCTTGGTCTGAATAATGCTGTAGCGGTTACGCTGAGGCTGGGCATACTCAGCCTTGTGCTGCTCGTACCAGCTCTGAATATCCGCTTCGCTGGCGCTTTCCTGCATGCTGGCTGCATCAAGCTTGATATAGCTTACGCGGAACTGCTCCGGTGCCAGGAAGCTGCTCTTGTGCTGAGCGTAGTAATTTTTGATTTCGTCATCGCTAACCTGTTGCGCCGCTGCCAGCGCATCCACATTCAGCGTGGCCTGACGCACAACGCGCTGCTGGGAAACCAGCGCCGCCAGCGCATCGGTTTCACCGCTCAGCATGAAGTCAGTACCGGCGATAGCTGAAATAAGCTGCTGGGTGGTTAACTGTTTGCGCAGCGCTTCAGCATACTGGTCGGCGGTAAAGCCCATGTTGTTAATCAGGCTCAGATATTTGGCGTTATCAAACTTACCGTTGGTCTGAAACGCTGGCTGATTAAAGATGGCCTGTTTGATCTGCTCATCGCTGATAGCCAGATTTAATTCTTTGGCGTACTGATCCAGCAGCATTTCATCTACCAGCTGAGCCAGCGCCTGCTGACGCATCTGCTGCATATAGCCTGCGTTGCCTGCCAGCTGCGAGAACTGCTCGCCCAGCATCTGCTGTTGGCGGCTACGCTCGTTGTTAAATGCGCGATCCAGCTGGGCACGGCTGATCTCCTGGCCATTGACTTTGGCTGCGTAATCGCCGTTACCGCCAATCAGATAGTTGCCAACGCCGGTCAGCACGAATGACAGGATAATCAGTCCCAGAATAATCTTGAGCACGACATGATTCGACGCCGCACGTAAATTGTCCATCATGGTATGACAACACTCCGCTGTAATGTGAATGTAAACCTCACGCAGGCACCCCATCCTTGCAGGCGTGCGCGTTGCTGCTTTCAGGCCGACTGTGCCTGGCCATGCTCTGACATCCGCTGCTGACGTTTGTCACCTGTCAGAATAAAAAAGGCACATCAATTGTCTGATGTGCCCGTATGTTACATGAGAACGCAATATCCGTCCTCTCTCCACCAAAGAAATTGCTCTAATGGTGTTAACCGTAAATCAGTTCACCGCGTCTTTCAGTGCTTTACCGGCACGGAAGCCAGGTACTTTGCTTGCTGGAATGGTAATTTCTTTACCTGTCTGCGGGTTACGGCCAGTGCGTTCAGAACGCTCACGTACGGAAAACGTACCAAAGCCAACCAGAGCCACTTCTTCGCCTGATTTCAGGGAATCAGAAACTGAACCAATAAAAGCATCTAAAACACGTCCTGCTGCCGCTTTAGAAATATCAGCGTCTGCGGCAATTTTGTCGATCAATTGTGACTTATTCACTCTGTTCATCCCCTCTTTTATTATTCACTATCGCAGCCGACTTCCAGCCAGACGCGAACGCGCAGCCAGTTATATCAAGGTTGTTGAGCCGAAACAACGGGAATTCTCTGGGTCGTTGTTTCAACAGCCCTCTAAATTAGCGGCACAAAAAAAAGCTGGCAAGTCCCATTTGACTTGCCAGCTACGCTTTTTAACTGATTTTGTCTTTATACCCGTCATGCTTCAAGCTGCATGCGCGTTGGCTGTCCTCGCTCACCCCAGTCATTTACTACAGTAAGCTCCTGGGGACTCCCTGCCTCGACGCCTTCCTGCAACTCGAATTATTTAGGGATAGTCACTATTTTGCCGTGACAACCTGCATCCCATAAGGTGCGTTTTGCAGCGCCAGGGTCAATACATCTTCAATGCGTTTAACCGGATGAATGTCCAGATCGGCCAGCACGTTTTCCGGGATCTCTTCCAGATCGCGCTTGTTATCATCCGGGATCAACACCGTTTTAATCCCGCCACGATGCGCTGCCAGCAGCTTCTCTTTCAGGCCGCCAATAGGCAGCACCTGACCACGCAGCGTGATCTCGCCGGTCATCGCCACATCAGCGCGTACCGGGTTGCCTGTCAGACAGGAAACCAGCGCGGTGCACATCGCAATACCGGCACTCGGTCCATCTTTCGGCGTGGCGCCTTCCGGCACGTGCACGTGAATATCGCGTTTCTCGTAGAAATCCCCGTTGATGCCGAGTTTCTCTGCGCGCGCGCGTACCACGGTTAATGCCGCCTGAATTGACTCCTGCATAACTTCGCCCAGCGAGCCGGTATAAGTCAGCTTGCCTTTGCCCGGCACGCAGGCGGTTTCGATAGTCAGCAGATCGCCACCCACTTCCGTCCACGCCAGACCAGTTACCTGACCAACGCGGTTTTCGTTGTCGGCGCGACCGTAATCGAAGCGCTGTACGCCAAGGAAATCTTTCAAGTTATCGCCGTTGATCTCGATATGCTTCAGATTTTTATCCAGCAGCAGCGCTTTCACCGCTTTACGACACAGCTTGGAGAGCTCACGCTCAAGGCTACGCACGCCCGCTTCACGCGTGTAATAACGAATAATGCCGACGATCGCGCTGTCATCTACGGCGATTTCGCTGGATTTCAGCGCGTTACGCTCGATCTGTTTCGGCAACAGGTGCTGTTTAGCGATATTGAGTTTTTCATCTTCGGTATAGCCGGAGAGACGAATCACTTCCATACGGTCCAGCAGCGGCGCCGGGATATTCATTGAGTTAGAGGTCGCAACAAACATCACATCGGAGAGATCGTAATCCACTTCCAGATAGTGATCGTTAAAAGCGACGTTCTGCTCAGGATCCAGCACCTCAAGCAGCGCTGAAGCCGGGTCACCGCGCATGTCAGATGACATTTTGTCAATCTCATCCAGCAGGAACAGCGGGTTTTTCACGCCAACCTTCGCCATTTTCTGGATAAGTTTACCAGGCATAGAGCCGATATAAGTACGACGATGCCCGCGAATTTCCGCCTCATCACGCACGCCGCCCAGCGCCATACGCACATACTTACGTCCGGTCGCTTTAGCGATAGATTGCCCCAGCGAGGTTTTACCCACGCCCGGCGGCCCAACCAGACACAGAATCGGCCCTTTAATTTTGTTAACGCGGCTCTGTACCGCCAGGTATTCCAGAATGCGGTCTTTCACACGCTCGAGGCCGTAATGGTCGGTATCCAGCGTTTCCTGAGCTTTACGCAGGTCTTTTTTCACCTTGCTGCGCTCATTCCACGGAACCTGAACCATCCATTCGATATAGCCGCGTACCACGGTCGCTTCTGCTGACATTGGCGACATCATTTTCAGCTTCTGCAGCTCGGCTTCAGCTTTTTCGCGCGCCTCTTTCGGCATTTTGGATGCGTCGATTTTACGCTTCAGCGCCTCATATTCATCTGGCGCATCGTCCATTTCGCCCAGTTCTTTCTGAATGGCCTTCATCTGCTCGTTCAGATAGTACTCGCGCTGGCTTTTTTCCATCTGTTTTTTGACGCGATTACGAATACGTTTTTCTACCTGCAGCAGGTCGATCTCCGATTCCATCATCGCCATCAAATATTCCAGACGTTCGTTAACGTCGGACATTTCCAGCACAGACTGTTTATCAGCCAGCTTCAACGGCATATGCGCCGCCACGGTATCGGCCAGGCGCGCGGCATCGTCGATGCTGTTCAGCGAGGTCAGTACTTCAGGCGGAATTTTTTTGTTGAGCTTGATATAGCCTTCAAACTGGTTGATGGCGGTGCGCACCAGCACTTCTTGCTCGCGCTCTTCAATCTCAGGAGAAGCCAGGTATTCCGCCTGGGCGGTAAAATGCTCACCGTTATCGGCAAGCTGGGTAATACGTGCCCGCTGTAACCCCTCAACCAGCACTTTTACAGTGCCGTCCGGCAGTTTCAGCATTTGCAAAATAGAAGAAACGGTCCCTACAGAGAAGAGATCGTTAATGCCAGGTTCATCCGTTGAAGCCTCTTTCTGTGCTACCAGCATGATCTTTTTATCATGATCCATTGCGGCTTCGAGGCACCGAATCGATTTTTCCCGACCAACAAACAACGGAATTACCATGTGCGGATAAACCACTACGTCGCGCAAAGGCAACACAGGGATTTCAATGCGTTCAGAACGCTCAGGATTCATAGAGCTCTCTCTTAGTTTAAAGTCCGCCAGGTGATGGGTACCGCATAGTGCAGGCTATGTGCCAGGGAACCCACAGGTAATTGAGTATATGGGGATGTTTGCCAGACATTCAATGTCCGGGACGTGAGAAAAACAAAAGGGGGACAAATTCCCCCTTTTATAACTAACTTGCTGGTTGTGTTGACGAATTATTCGCCAGATGCCTGCTGCGCTTCATGAGTGCCGTAGATAAGCATGGGTTTTGACTGCCCTTCAATCACAGACTCGTCAATCACCACTTTTTCCACATCATCCATTGAAGGCAGATCGTACATCGTATCCAGCAGAGCGGCTTCTACGATAGAACGCAGGCCACGGGCACCGGTTTTACGCGACATCGCTTTCTGCGCAATGGCCGTCAACGCTTCGTCACGGAATTCCAGCTCAACGCCTTCCAGGTTAAACAGCGCCTGGTACTGTTTCGTCAGTGCGTTTTTCGGCTCACGCAGAATCTGAATTAACGCTTCTTCGCTCAACTCATTGAGCGTCGCCACCACCGGCAAACGACCAATAAACTCAGGAATCAGACCAAATTTGATCAGATCTTCCGGCTCAACCTGCTCCAGCAGTTGCCCTTCCGATGCTTTCTGCGATTTGCCTTTTACCGTCGCGCCAAAACCGATGCCGGAGCCGGTTTCCACACGCTGGGAAATGACTTTATCCAGGCCTGCAAAAGCGCCACCGCAGATAAACAGAATCTTGGAGGTATCAACCTGCAAAAATTCCTGCTGCGGGTGCTTGCGTCCGCCCTGCGGCGGTACGGCAGCAACCGTGCCTTCGATCAGTTTCAGTAACGCCTGCTGCACGCCTTCACCGGACACATCACGCGTAATCGACGGGTTGTCTGATTTACGGGAAATTTTATCAATTTCATCGATGTAAACGATGCCACGCTGCGCTTTCTGCACGTCGTAGTCACATTTCTGCAGCAATTTCTGGATAATATTCTCAACGTCTTCACCCACATAACCTGCTTCGGTCAACGTGGTGGCATCCGCCATCGTGAAGGGCACGTCCAGCAGACGCGCCAGCGTCTCGGCCAACAGCGTTTTACCGCTACCGGTTGGACCAATCAGCAGAATATTACTTTTGCCCAGCTCAATACCGTTGCTGGTATCGCCATTGCGCAGGCGTTTGTAATGGTTATACACCGCCACCGCCAGCACTTTTTTCGCCCTTTCCTGACCGATAACGTAATCGTCAAGATGATGGCGAATTTCGTGCGGAGTCGGTAACGCGCTACGCTCTCGATGCGGCGCGACTTCTTTTATCTCTTCGCGAATAATGTCATTACATAAATCGACACATTCGTCGCAGATATACACTGACGGCCCGGCAATCAGCTTGCGCACTTCATGCTGGCTTTTACCGCAAAAAGAGCAGTACAGCAGCTTCCCTGAACCGTCTTTGCGCTTATCTGTCATCAGCTAACCTCTTTATTTATCTCGTCCGCAGTTAAATGCGGCGATGGCAGCCAGACTGACTGCCCTCATTCGTAGCCACTCTTCACCCATTGTCTGCTGTAACTATAGCGTATGCAGCGGGATGGAGTCTTATTGGCGATGCGTAAGGATAGAATCAACTAAACCATACTCTACCGCCTCACTCGCTGAGAGGAAACGGTCACGCTCGGTGTCACGTTCGATTTGCTCAAGCGATTTGCCGGTATGTTCCGCCATCAGTTCGTTCATGCGCTGTTTAACTTTAAGAATCTCACGAGCATGAATTTCAATATCCGTCGCCTGGCCCTGATAGCCGCCCAGTGGCTGATGGATCATCACACGGGAGTTAGGCAGGCAGTAACGCTTGCCTTTAGTGCCAGCCGTCAACAGGAAAGCCCCCATTGAGCAAGCCTGCCCCATACAAATGGTGCTGACATCCGGCTTGATAAACTTCATGGTATCGTAAATCGACATACCGGCGGTAATCACGCCGCCCGGTGAGTTGATATACAGGTAAATATCTTTTTCTGGGTTTTCCGCTTCCAGAAACAGCATCTGGGCCACGATCAGGTTCGCCATATGATCTTCAACCTGACCGGTAAGGAAAATGACGCGCTCTTTTAACAGGCGGGAATAAATGTCGTAAGAACGCTCGCCGCGCGAGGTTTGTTCGACCACCATGGGCACCAGCGCCATATTAGGTGCGGAAAATTCACGTTCGCCATTGTATGACATTACCGTCTCCTGGATAAATTTCATTGGCAACATTCTGTACCGATTCTACTTAAGTGAGAACATGAAAACCATGCTTCACGTTGCCACTCTCCGACGCCATCCGGACGGTCAATCAGCCAGCTTTTCACTTTTCACGATATTCGGAAAACTATCTTGGGGCGTGTGCCCGTTGTTTCAAGCATAACAACGTTTTCCTCAATCGCTAACCTGGAATAGCATCATACCGAATAACCTGACGCTTAATTAGTCAAAAAGGTACACAAAAAGCGTTTTCTGAAAGGGATAAATAAAAAGCCCGCTCCTTGCGGCAGCGGGCTTTCAACATTTAACGCATGAAAAATCAAGCCATTGAGGTCTGATTCATCAGATCCTGGAACTTAGTGGCTTTCTCAGTCACTTTCGCTTTTTCCAGAACCGCTTCAACTGCCTGCTCTTCCAGAGCAACGTTGCGCATGTTGTTCATCAGCTCATTGTTTTTGCTGTAGAACTCGATCACTTCCTGCGGATCTTCGTAGGCAGAAGCCATTTCTTCGATCAGCGTTTTCACGCGATCTTCATCTGCTTTCAGATCGTTGGTGCGGATCACTTCGCCCAGCAGCAGACCCACTACTACGCGACGCTTAGCCTGCTCTTCGAACAGTTCACGCGGCAGTTCCAGAGCCTGTTTCTCATTGCCACCAAAGCGCTGTGCAGCCTGACGACGCAGTACGTCGATTTCGCTGTCGATCAGTGCAGCCGGCACGTCGATATCGTTGGCTTTTACCAGGCCGTCAATCGCCTGAGTTTTAACACGGTTACGCACGGCGCCTTTCAGCTCGCGCTCCATGTTTTTACGCACTTCCGCACGCAGGCCAGCAACAGAGCCATCTT
The DNA here is from genome assembly GCF_050113815.1 of Pantoea sp. FN0307. NCBI lineage: Bacteria > Pseudomonadati > Pseudomonadota > Gammaproteobacteria > Enterobacterales > Erwiniaceae > Pantoea > Pantoea sp. FN0307. Next base: position 77,855 of record NZ_JBNJSO010000006.1, read on the forward strand.
CCACGCCGAAACGTTTGATGAATTCTTCAGTCAGTTCCGGCAGCTCGCGCTCTTCAACTTTTTTCAGCACGATAGCGAACTTCGCGTCTTTCCCTTTCAGGTTTTCCGCGTGGTAATCTTCCGGGAATTTCACGTCGATAGTGAATTCTTCGCCAGCTTTATGACCCACAACGCCTTCTTCGAAGCCCGGGATCATGCGGCCCTGACCCATAGCCAGTACGAAGTCAGAAGCTTTACCGCCTTCAAACTCTTCGCCGTCTACGGAGCCGGAGAAATCAACGGTAACGCGATCTTCAGCGGCCGCTTCACCTTCTTTTTCTTTCCAGGTCGCCTGCTGTTTGCGCAGGGTGTCCAGCATTGCGTCCACATCTTCGTCGGTCACTTCTACAATCGGTTTTTCAACTTCGATTGCGTCCAGACCCTGCAGCTCAACTTCCGGATACACTTCAAATTCTACAGAGTAAGTAAAATCTTCACCCTGTTTGTATTCGCCCGGTACGTAATTCGGCGCGCCGGCCGGATTGATTTTCTCTTTGATGATGGCGTCAACAAAGTTGCGCTGCATCAGGTCGCCCAGCACATCCTGACGAACAGAGGCGCCGTAACGCTGCGCCACAACGCTCATCGGCACTTTGCCTTTACGGAAACCGTCGATACGGACTTTCTTCGCTACATCGACCAGCTCTTTTTTCACAGCGTTCTCGATGCTGTCAGCAGCGACAGTAATCGTAACGCGACGGCCCAGGCCCTGAGTGGTTTCTACTGAAACTTGCATCTTGTTACCTCAAAAAATCACGAGCTCGGTCAACTTCAGATAGCGCAGATAAAAGTCCGCGCTATCCAACAACCGGGACGGCCTCTGATGAAGAACCATTCCCTGTTACCAGAAGCGTCCCGAAGCAATTCCGGAAAAATAGACGCAGCATTATAGCGGCATCGTTTTACCGCGTCGAGAACGCAAACCGGGCACCGGTTCGCAGTTTGGTGGAAAATAAGTGAAAAACATCTTTATTCAGGTGCTGAACTGGGCGAAATTCAGACAAAAGAAAACGGCCCTCAGGCCGTTTTGGTTAATTCCTCGTTTCAGGCCAACATCCCTGCTCCGCGACAGTTAGGCGAAGGGAGTACGGTATCCTGCAACCCTTCCCACTCTTTCAACGTATAGGTATGCAACGCCAGCGCGTGAACGCTGCCGGCCAGCTCTTCGCTCAGGGTGCTATAAATAGCACGGTGGCGCATTAAAAAGCGCTGGTCGGTAAAACTATCGCTGACGATCACCACTTTGAAGTGGCTCTCCGATCCCGCAGGGACATTATGACGATAACTCTCATCATGAACTTCCAGGTGGGCCGGTTGAAAGGCGGTTCTTAACTTTTCTTCTATTTGTTCGCGAATCATGACATCCACTCCTCTACGGCAGAGAGCTACGCCCCATCCCTTTAAATATTAGTCGGTTTTAACCCGTTTCCGCAGCTAATGTAAAAAAAACTGTCCCGCTTGTTACGACCAGAGCGTGCGACTGCGCGCCTGCTCACAGTAAATCGCGTTACGCTATGTTGAAAAAACAAGCGGAGTGATGAATTTACACGCCGTCGGGGCTTTCTTCACAGAAACGCAATGATATGATGCCCGCTGTTTTGTCAGCAATATCATTCAGACTTACGAGAAAATAAGCATGCTAAAAAAACTTTTCTTCCCTCTGCTGGCTGCCTTTATCCTGGCTGGCTGTGCGAACAACAGCAATACGATTGATGTCCAACCTACTATCCAGCTGCCTCAGCAAGATCCGAGCCTGATGGGCGTTACGGTTAGCATTAACGGTGCCGATCAACGTTCCGACCAGGCGCTGGCCAAAGTTACTCGCGATGCTCAGCTGGTGACGCTGACGCCAAGCCGCGATCTGCGTTTCCTGCTGCAGGAAGTGCTGGAGAAGCAGATGACCGCTCGCGGTTATATGATTGGCCCTAACGGCGCGGTAGATTTGCAGATCGTGGTGAACAACCTGTATGCCGATGTCACTCAGGGCAACCTGCGCTATAGCATCACCACCAAAGCGGACATTTCCATTATTGCCAACGCCAAAAACGGCAATAAGCAGGTGAAAAATTATCGCCAAACCTACAGCGTCGAAGGCGCATTTAACGCCACCAATGAAAAAATCACCAAGGCCGTTAACTCTACCCTGAGCGATGTCATTTCTGATATGGCACAGGACACCAGTGTGAGTAGCTTTATCAAGCAGAACGCGCGTTAATGATTTTCGGTAGCCCGGCAGGATGCCGGGCGTGCCTACAGGAAAAGAGTCGTTATGGATAATCAGTTTCTGCGTATGTTTACCCAGCGCAATGCAGCCATCCTGCTCCTGCTGGGCTTCGCCTCCGGCCTTCCCCTCGCCCTGACTTCCGGTACGCTACAGGCGTGGATGACGGTTGAGGGTGTGGATCTTAAAACCATCGGCTTTTTTTCGCTGGTTGGACAAGCCTATGTTTTTAAGTTTCTCTGGTCGCCGCTGATGGATCGCTTTACGCCGCCTTTTTTGGGACGGCGTCGCGGCTGGCTGGTGATCACGCAACTTTTGCTGATCGGCGGCATTGCGCTGATGGGCAGCATGGAGCCTTCGCGTCATCTGACCCTACTGGCCGCGCTGGCGGTGTTGGTCGCCTTCTGTTCCGCCTCGCAGGATATTGTATTCGATGCCTGGAAAACCGATATTTTGCCGCCGGAAGAGCGCGGCAGCGGCGCAGCGATCACCGTATTAGGCTATCGCCTGGCGATGCTGGTTTCGGGCGGGCTGGCGCTGTGGCTGGCGGATCGCTATTTAGGCTGGCAGGCAACCTACTGGCTGATGGCGTTAATGATGCTGCCCGGTTTGATTGCTACCCTGCTGGCAAAGGAGCCGACCGATGTGGTTGCCCGGCCCCGTACGCTGGAAGAAGCCGTGATGGCGCCGCTGCGCGACTTCTTCAACCGCAATAATGCCTGGCTGATGCTGTCGCTGATTGTGCTTTATAAGCTGGGGGATGCTTTTGCCGCCAGCCTGACCACCACTTTTCTGATTCGCGGCGTCGGCTTTTCCGCTGGCGACGTCGGGCTGGTCAATAAATCGCTCGGGCTGCTGGCGACCATTATCGGCGCGCTCTACGGCGGCGTATTAATGCAGCGTCTGAGTCTGTTTCGTGCGCTAATGCTGTTTGGCGTACTGCAAGCTTTCTCTAATCTGGCCTACTGGCTGCTTTCCGTTACGCCGCCGCATATGTGGAGTATGGCTGGCGCGGTATTTGTGGAAAACCTGTGTGGCGGAATGGGCACTGCCGCGTTTGTCGCACTGTTGATGAGCCTGTGTAATCGTTCATTTTCCGCTACGCAGTTCGCTTTACTCTCGGCGCTCTCGGCAGTCGGGCGGGTTTATGTTGGTCCGGCAGCGGGCTGGCTGGTAGAGCTGTGGGGTTGGCCGACATTTTATGCTTTCTCCGTAATTGCTGCTCTGCCAGGCCTGCTGCTGCTGGCAGCCAGCAAACAGAGCCTGCTGCAGTCGCAGGAGAGTCAGCACTTTAATCCGCGTCAGCGCTGGCCTGTTGGCTATCGCTGGGCGCTGCGTCTGCTGGCCACTGGCAGCGCGCTGCTGGCGTTTTGGCTGTTAGCACTGGCGCTGGAAGCCGCCGGGTTGATGAGCCTGCCCTCGTTGTTTCCTTTGTTTAACCTCGGCTGCTTGTTGATGCTGTTGGGTATATCTACCGGTACGCTGCTGGACTACCTGGCGCAGCGCAAAACGATACCCGCTTAATTAAGCCGGACGGTAAAAATAGTTTCCGTCCGGACCTAATAAAAGCCTTCAGCATTGAATTTTTCTACCAACTAATTTTACGGAAAAAATTATCCGTCGCGTTCAACAAACTGCGTCTAATATTAAAATACGGTGCGTAATTATTTATGTTTAATAATTATCTCGCAAATGATACAGGCTTGTTAAACTATTGAGGCGCGATTACGTTGTTTAGAATCATCCCTTCCTATAATTCATTTGAGACATCCTTTTTCGTTATATTAACTCAACCACCTGTCTACATTAATATTCCGTCACCTTCTGCAACAGATGTGACACCCTTGGCAAAAGGTGTCAACACCCTTCTGACACGTTCTTAAGCTGGTTTACACTGCATAAACCTTCCCGTAAAATGCCGCCACACTTAAACGACAATAGAGCCCTTGTCATTGAGGTCGTTAAATGAGACTCAGGAAATACAATAAAAGTTTGGGGATTTTGTCATTAATTGCAGGCACTTTATTGTTAAGTGGCTGTGATAGTGCGTTGTTAGATCCCAAAGGACAGGTTGCAATGGAGCAACGTTCGCTGATACTGACAGCCTTTGGCTTGATGTTGATCGTTGTTATACCCGCAATTCTGATGGCCGTGGTGTTCGCATGGAAGTATCGTGCGTCCAACACTAATGCAAAATATAGCCCTAACTGGTCCCACTCCAATAAAGTGGAAGCAGTGGTCTGGACCGTTCCGATCCTGATCATCCTCTTCCTTGGCGTGCTGACCTGGAAATCAACCCACGCGCTGGAACCTGGCAAACCGCTGGCTTCTGACGTGAAACCGGTTGAGATCGATGTTATCGCACTGGACTGGAAATGGTTGTTTATCTATCCGGAACAGGGTATTGCCACGGTTAATGAGATTGCGTTCCCGGCGAATACTCCGGTGAGCTTCAAAATCACCTCAAACTCCGTCATGAACTCCTTCTTCATTCCGACCCTCGGCAGCCAGATCTACGCGATGGCGGGGATGCAGACCAAGCTGCACCTGATTGCTAACGAGCCGGGTACCTTTAAGGGCATCTCGTCTAACTTTAGCGGTCGTGGTTTCTCAGGAATGAAGTTTAACGCTATTGCTACTCCCGATCAGGCAAGCTTCGAGCAATGGGTAGCCAAAGCGAAACAGGCACCGAATACCTTAACCACCATGGATGAATTCGAAAAACTGGCAGCGCCAAGCGAAAACCATCCGGTTGAGTACTTCTCCAGTGCGGATCCTGAATTGTTCAAGCAGGTTATTGAAAAATTCAAGATGAACCACGGGACGATGGACATGTCAGGTCATGAAGGCATGGACATGAGTGAAGCCTCTCACGCGGGAGCCGAGGAATAATACGATGTTCGGAAAATTAACACTGGATGCAGTGCCGTACCATGAGCCTATTATCATGGTTACGGTGGCCGCCATCATTCTTGGTGGTCTGGCCCTTGTCGCTGCGCTGACTTACTTCGGTAAGTGGAAATACTTGTGGACCGAATGGCTGACGTCAGTCGACCACAAAAAACTGGGTATCATGTATGTGATCCTGGCATTTGTCATGCTGCTGCGTGGCTTTGCCGATGCTATCATGATGCGTGGTCAACAGATGTTGGCCTCCGCCGGGGAAGCGGGCTTCCTGCCTCCTCATCACTACGATCAGATCTTTACCGCCCACGGCGTAATTATGATCTTCTTCGTAGCGATGCCGTTCGTTGTTGGTCTGATGAACATTGCTGTTCCTCTGCAGATCGGCGCGCGCGATGTGGCGTTCCCTTTCCTTAATAACCTGAGTTTCTGGTTCACCGCTGTTGGCGTGATTCTGGTTAACCTCTCTCTGGCCGTGGGCGAGTTTGCTCAGACCGGTTGGCTGGCCTATCCCCCGCTGTCAGGCGCGGAATACAGTCCAGGCGTTGGGGTAGATTACTGGATCTGGAGTCTGCAGCTTTCCGGTATCGGTACGACATTAACAGGTATTAACTTCTTCGTTACTATCCTGAAAATGCGTGCGCCGGGCATGACCATGTTCAAAATGCCGGTTTTCACCTGGGCATCACTGTGTACTAACGTGCTGATCATCGCTGCGTTCCCGGTACTGACCGTGACGCTGGCGCTGTTGACCCTTGACCGTTATCTGGGCTTCCATTTCTTTACCAATGATATGGGTGGCAACATGATGATGTATGTCAACCTGATCTGGGTATGGGGCCATCCGGAAGTTTATATTCTGGTTCTGCCGGTGTTCGGTGTGTTCTCAGAAGTGGTTGCCACGTTCTCGAAAAAGCGCCTGTTTGGTTATACCTCGCTGGTGTGGGCAACCGTGGTTATTACCGTTCTGTCCTTTATCGTTTGGCTGCACCACTTCTTCACTATGGGTGCGGGTGCGAACGTTAACGCCTTCTTCGGCATTATGACGATGATTATCGCCATCCCGACCGGCGTTAAGATCTTTAACTGGCTGTTCACCATGTACCAGGGCCGCATTCAGATGCACTCTGCCATGCTGTGGACCGTAGGCTTCCTGGTCACCTTCTCTGTGGGTGGTATGACCGGTGTTCTGCTGGCGGTTCCGGGTGCTGACTTCGTGCTGCACAACAGTCTGTTCCTGATCGCGCACTTCCATAACGTGATTATCGGTGGTGTGGTATTCGGTTGTATGGCCGGTGTGACCTACTGGTTCCCGAAAGCATTTGGTTTCACCCTGAACGAAACCTGGGGTAAACGCGCTTTCTGGTTCTGGATTATCGGTTTCTTCGTTGCCTTTATGCCGCTGTACGCGCTGGGCTTTATGGGCATGACCCGTCGTCTGAGCCAGGATATCGATCCGCAGTTCCATACGCTGCTGGTTGTTGCTGCCGTAGGTGTTGGCCTGATTGCGCTGGGTATCCTCTCTCAGCTGATCATGTTCTGGGTTTCTGTACGCGACCGTCACCTGAACCGCGATCTGACCGGTGACCCATGGGGTGGCCGTACGCTGGAGTGGTCAACTTCCTCTCCGCCGCCGTTCTATAACTTCGCAGTGGTTCCGCACATCAATGAGCGTGATGCCTTCTGGGAAATGAAAGAAAAAGGTGAAGCGTATAAGCAGCCTGCTCATTATGAAGAGATCCATATGCCGAAAAACAGCGGCGCGGGCCTGATTATCGCCCTGTTCGCAACGGTCTTTGGTTTCGCTGCCATCTGGCATATCTGGTGGCTGATGGGTCTGTCCTTCGTGGCGATGATTGTTAGCTGGATCGTTAAAAGCTTCGATGAAGACGTTGATTACTATGTTCCGGTCAAAGAGGTCGAAGCAATTGAAAATCAGCACTTCAAAGATATCAGCAAAGCAGGTCTGAAATAATGGCACAAACACTGTCTAAACAGCACGACGCCCATGCGGAGCATGGGCATCACGATGCGGGAGCCAATAAGATTTTTGGCTTCTGGATCTACCTGATGAGCGACTGCATTATCTTCGCAACGCTGTTTGCGACCTATGCAGTTATGGTCAACAACACTGCCGGTGGTCCGGCAGGTAAAGACATTTTCGAACTGCCGTTCGTACTGGTCGAAACCGCCCTGCTGCTGTTGAGTTCCATTACTTACGGTATGGCCGTTATCGGCATGAACAACGGCAAAAAAGGCGCGGTTAACCGTTGGCTGGCGCTGACGTTCTTGTTCGGACTTGGCTTTATCGCGATGGAAATCTATGAGTTCCATCATCTGATCGCAGAAGGCTTCGGCCCGGATCGCAGCGGCTTCCTGTCAGCCTTCTTTACGCTGGTTGGTACGCACGGTCTGCACGTAACCTCTGGTCTGATCTGGATGCTGGTTCTGATGTTCCAGATTGCTAAAAATGGTCTGAATGCCACCAACCGCGCGCGTATCATGTGTCTGAGCTTGTTCTGGCACTTCCTCGACGTGGTATGGATCTGCGTATTTACCGTTGTCTATCTGATGGGGGCCATGTAATGAGTCATTCTGTTAACGAACATGGCGCATCTCACGGCAGCGTGAAATCGTACATGATTGGCTTCATCCTCTCTGTCATCCTGACGGCTATTCCGTTCTGGATGGTAATGGATGGCGGCGCTTCGCATGGCACAATTCTCAGCGTGGTTCTGGTGTGTGCGGTAGTTCAGGTGCTTGTTCACCTGGTCTTCTTCTTGCACCTTGATACCAAATCTGAAGGCGGCTGGAACTTTGTGGCGATTGTGTTCTCCGCCATAATTATTCTGATTGTTGTCGTCGGCTCGCTGTGGATCATGTGGAACCTCAACTACAACATGATGATGTCCCACTAAAGAGTCGCTCGTGATGATTAAGCAATACCTGCAAGTAACAAAACCAGGAATTATTTTCGGGAATTTAATTTCTGTTATCGGGGGTTTTCTGCTGGCTTCGAAAGGCAGTATTGATTACACCCTGTTTCTCACCGCCCTGGTTGGTGTCTCACTGGTGGTCGCATCAGGTTGTGTTTATAACAACTTTATCGACCGCGACATCGACAGAAAAATGGAGAGAACCAAGAATCGAGTGCTGGTAAAAGGCCTCATCTCTCCGAAAGTAACCCTGGTTTATGCAACCGCATTAGGTATTGCTGGCTTTGCGTTGCTGTATTTCGGAGCAAACCCGCTGGCCATGTGGCTGGCGGTCATGGGCTTCGTGGTATACGTCGGCATTTACAGCCTCTATATGAAGCGTAAATCAGTCTACGGTACGCTGATTGGTAGTCTTTCCGGCGCTGCGCCGCCGGTTATTGGCTACTGCGCAGTGACTAACGAGTTTGATGCTGGCGCGCTGATCCTGCTGGCGATCTTTAGCCTGTGGCAGATGCCGCATTCCTATGCGATTGCTATCTTCCGCTTTAAAGATTACCAGGCAGCAAATATTCCGGTTCTGCCGGTGGTGAAAGGGATCTCCGTGGCAAAAAATCATATTACGCTCTACATTCTGGCGTTTATGATTGCCACGCTGATGCTGACGCTGGGCGGCTACGCTGGCTACAAATATCTGGTGGTTGCGGCGGCAGTAAGCGTTTGGTGGCTGGGAATGGCACTTTCAGGTTATAAAACGTCAAACGATCGCGTTTGGGCTCGTAAACTGTTTGTGTTCTCCATTGTCGCTATCACGGCGCTAAGCGTGATGATGTCGGTTGACTTTATGGCACCGGTGTCAGAAAACCTGCTGACTTACGTACGCTAATCGTAAGCTACATCACTAAGGGCGCTTCTTGCGCCCTTTCTTTTTGTTACGACTGCTTAAAAACTTCCGTTTTACCCGCCCTGCCCTGCTCCTTAAAATAGTGTCAGTAATAATATTGAGGTTGCAATGAACGATAACAAAATGACACCGGTTGAGCTGCGCGCAACCTGGGGTTTAGGCACCGTATTTTCTTTGCGTATGCTGGGCATGTTTATGGTTTTACCGGTGCTCACCACATACGGCATGGCTTTACAGGGTGCAAGCGAAGCGCTCATTGGCCTGGCGATTGGTATTTATGGTCTGGCTCAGGCTATTTTCCAGATACCATTTGGCCTGCTCTCCGATCGTATTGGCCGGAAACCGCTTATTGTCGGCGGCCTGCTGGTTTTTGTGCTCGGCAGCGTGATTGCAGCCAGTACCACCTCGATTTGGGGAGTCATTCTCGGTCGTGCCCTGCAGGGCTCCGGGGCGATTGCCGCCGCGGTTATGGCGTTGCTCTCCGATCTTACACGTGAGCAGAACCGCACCAAAGCGATGGCGTTTATCGGCATCAGCTTTGGCGTGACCTTTGCCATTGCGATGGTGCTGGGTCCGATCATTACGCATGCCTTCGGCCTGCATGCGCTGTTCTGGATGATCGCCATTCTGGCCAGCTGCGGTATTGTGATTACATTGCTGGTGGTGCCTAACGCGCCGCATCATGTTTTGAACCGCGAATCGGGAATGGTGAAAGGCAGTATTCGCGAAGTGCTGATGCAGCCGCGCCTGTTGAAATTGAATATCGGCATTTTCTGCCTGCATATTCTGCTGATGTCGAGTTTCGTTGCCCTGCCCGGTCAGTTTGAGCTGGCGGGTTTCCCGGCTGAGCAGCACTGGAAGGTTTATCTGATCACCATGCTGGTGGCGTTTGTTGGCGTGGTGCCTTTTATTATCTATGCCGAAGTGAAACGCCGTATGAAGCGGGTTTTTATCTGCTGTGTCGCGTTGATCCTTATCGCCGAGATTGTACTTTGGGGAGCAGGAAATCACTTCTGGACGCTGGTAATTGGCGTGCAGCTTTTTTTCCTCGCCTTTAATCTGATGGAAGCCATTCTGCCTTCATTAATCAGTAAAGAATCCCCGGCCGGTTATAAAGGCACCGCGATGGGAATTTATTCCACCAGCCAGTTTCTGGGCGTGGCGATAGGCGGCAGCATGGGCGGCTGGGTTTTCGATCGGTTTGATGCGCAAACGGTGTTTTTGCTGGGCTCGATTGTCGCTACGCTGTGGCTGCTGCTTAGCAGTACCATGCAGGAGCCGCCTTATGTCAGTAGCCTGCGTATCGTGCTGAGTGAGAATGCACTTAATGATCCGCGCCTTGAGCAAAAACTTAAAGCGCAGCGCGGCGTCTCTTCGGTGTTTATCGTGCCGGAAGAGCGTAGCGCCTATATTAAAATCGACAGTAAGGTGACCAGCCGGGTTGAGCTGGAAGCGTTGATTGCCAGCGCCTGACGCGTTGCCCTTCCCCGCTGGCAGCATCGATACAATCAGGGCCGCATGACGCGGCCTGGCACTATCAACGCGGCCTGATACCATCACTGCGGTCTGAGGCGCAGAAAGGCTGTATGGGCAGCCTTCAAATAAGGGCCGGTGCCTGCACAGGCAGGCCGGTCCGATCGTAAAGACGCAAAAAACGTCATCCCTGACAGCTCGGCCCGCGGCGTCCCTGCCGCGGGACGCTTTACTCTTCTGCCCGGCCTGCCTGTGCCGCAGACGTCGGTGATGTCTGTCAGTACATTACGCGCCCCGCTTATCGATACGGTGCTATCACATTTAATTAATCGCGGAAGTTTTTAAACTGGAACGGCTGGCCCAGGTTTCCGCCGCGCACCAGCGCGATGGCGCTTTGCAGATCGTCGCGCGACTTACCGTTAACGCGCACCTCTTCTCCCTGAATCTGCGCCTGAACTTTAATTTTGCTGTCCTTGATAAGCTTAACAATCTTCTTCGCCATATCGGTCTCGATACCCTGCTTGAGTTTGGCATCCAGACTCCAGCTCTTGCCGCTATGCTCGATCTGCTCCGGCACTTCCAGCGCTGCGCCTTCAATTCCGCGTTTAAGTAGCTTCTCACGCAGAATATCCACCAGCTGTTTCACCTGAAAATCGGACTCGGTGGTGACTTTAATGGTCTGCGCTTTTTCATTCAGCTCAATGCTGGCAGTGACATTACGAAAATCAAAGCGGGTTGACAGCTCACGGTTGGCGTTTTCTACCGCGTTTCGTACTTCCTGCATGTCGATTTCAGAAACGATATCGAAAGATGGCATAATTTTTTTCTCCAGACTCCAAAGTGACAGGCATAATACCTGCTTGTGCATGGCAAGGAAAATAGCCCTTAGGCATAGCTATACTCAATTAACTCGCCGGTAAGGCTCTGAAAACCGCCTGCGGGAGGACGCATGAAAATTACGGTACTTGGCTGCGGCGCGCTTGGTCAGCTCTGGCTGGCGGCGCTCGATCGACAGGGGCATGAGGTACAGGGCTGGCTACGGGTTCCGCAGCCCTGGTGTTCGGTGAACGTTATTGATACCGACGGTTCAGTGGTAAATAAAACCTTTATTGCCAACGATCCGCTGTTTCTTAGCCAGTGCGATCTTCTGCTGGTTACGGTTAAAGCCTGGCAAGTTTCCGGCGCGGTAAAGAATCTGCAAAGCCTGCTGCCGCCAGACTGCCCAGTATTGCTGCTGCATAACGGTATGGGCACGCTGGAAGAGCTGAAAAGCCTGACGCAGCCGTTACTGCGTGGCGTTACTACCCATGCAGCTAAACATGACGGTACGGTTATCCTGCACGTTGCCAGCGGCACCACACATATTGGACCGGGCTCCGCTGATAGCGCGGCGTTAAGCGATCTGGCTGAAATGCTGCATCAGGCGCTGCCGGATGTTGCCTGGCATAATAATGTCTCTGCCGCATGCTGGCAGAAGCTGGCCGTTAACTGTGTTATCAATCCTCTCAGCGCCATCCATGACTGCTTAAACGGCGAACTGATCGCCTGGCCGGAGCAAATTTCCCTGCTCTGTGATGAGGTTGCGGCGGTTATGACGCGGGAAGGGCTGCATACCAGCGCCGGTCAGTTGAAGGAGTATATTTATTCCGTGATTGCCAGCACCGCGCTTAATGTCTCCTCTATGCTGCAGGATATCCGGTCCCAGCGTCGCACTGAGATTGAATATATTACTGGTTATCTGCTGCAGCGCGCGCGGGCGCAGGGGATTGCCGTGCCGGAGAATGCCCGGCTATATGAGCTGATCAAGCGTAAGGAACAAGATTATGAACGCGAACGTATCGGTGCTGGTCTGCCTGGCACATGGCACTGAAGAAACCGAAGCCGTCACCACTATCGACCTGCTGGTGCGCGGTGGAATTCATGTCACCACCGCCAGCGTCAACGGCGATGGCAGTTGCGAAATTGTCTGTTCACGTGGCGTGCGACTGCTGGCGGATGCGCCGCTGGTCGAGGTTGCAGACAACGATTTTGCGGCTATCGTGCTGCCAGGCGGCCTGAAGGGCGCGGAGGCCTTTCGCGATAGTCCGCTGCTGGTGGAGACGGTGCGCCAGTTTCATCTTTCCGGACGCATTGTTGCCGCCATTTGCGCCGCAGCTGGCACGGTGCTGGTACCGCACGATCTCTTTCCACTGGGGAATATGACCGGTTTTCCTGGATTAAAAGAGACTATCCCGGCGGAAAAATGGGTGGAAAAACGCGTGGTTTGGGATCCCCGCGTTAACTTACTGACCAGCCAGGGGCCAGGCACGGCGATAGATTTTGCCCTGAAGCTGATCGATCTGCTGGCAGGAAAAGAGAAAGCACGGGAAGTGGGGGAACAGCTGGTGATGGCGGCGGGGATTTACGATTATCGCGACCCGTTTTAAGCTTTAAGGCCAGCCGGACGGCTGGCCTCACTACTGGCTTAAGGACGATACACCTTCACGTTCTTAAAGCCCTGCTCATACAGATAGAGCGCCTGCAAACGGCTCATCACGCCGCGATCGCAGTACAAAAGCCAGGTTTTGCTCTGGTCAAGATCGCCAAAATGGGTGGCCAGTTTGAAGAACGGCAGCGATGTCACATCCATCCCTTCCACCTTCAGCGGCTTAGATTCCTGCTCATCCAGCGAGCGAATATCCAGCAGCGCTTCGTTCGCTGAAACAGAAGCAACGGTTTCTACTTCCACCACCTCTTCCTGTGACTGTTCTGCGATGGTACGAATATCAACGTTGGTCGCTTCCTGCACCGCACGCTCCAGCACGCTGAAATCGAAATTCGCTTCTTCCGCTTCGATCTTGCTCTTCACCGCTTTGACCGTTGGGCTTTTCGAGATCACACCGCAATATTCCGGCATGGTACGGGCGAAGTCTTCCGTGCCGATCTGGCGCGCGAGATTGATGATGTGCTCTTTATCATGCGAAATCAGCGGACGCAGGATCAGGGTATCAGAGGCGTTATCAATCAGGCGCAGGTTAGTCAGCGTCTGGCTGGATACCTGACCCAGCGCCTCGCCGGTCACCAGCGCCTGCACGCCGTAGCGCTCGGCGATTTGCGAAGCCGCACGCACCATCATGCGCTTCAGTACCACGCCCATCTGGCCGTCATCCACTTTTTCCAGAATCTCCGCCACCACCGGCTCGAAATTGATGGCGACAAAACGCACGCGATGCGAGCGACCAAAACGATTCCACAGATAGTGTGCCACCTGACGAACGCCGATTTCATGCGCCGCGCCGCCAAGGTTAAAGAAGCAGTAATGTACGCGGCAGCCGCGACGCAACAGCATATAGCTGGAAACGCCGGAGTCGAAACCGCCGGAAATCAGCGACAGCACATCCTCCTGCGTACCGATAGGGAAGCCGCCCAGGCCTTCATGGCGGCCGGTCACCAGTATCAGGCGCTCGTTCTCAATCTCCAGATTGACCGTAACCTGCGGATGCGAAAGCTTTACCTGCGCGCTGGCGATATGCTGATTCAGACCGCCGCCGACATAGCGCTCCACATCCTGCGAGCTGAACGGATGCTGTCCCCGACGCTTAACGCGTACGCAGAAGGTTTTCCCTTCCAGACGTTCGCGGTTAACGGCCAGCGTCTGCTCAAAAATATCGTGCATATCGGTCCAGGTACGATCTTCTACTGCCAGCACATGATGGATACCGGGAATGCGCGTGAGCTCATCGACATAAACTTCACGCAGGCTTTCATTTTTGGATCGTACTTCAATATGATCCCAGTGACGCACCACTGCCAGAGTTTCATCAAGATCCTTCAGTACGTTACGAATATTACCCGTAAGGATTTTGATAAAGCGCAAGCGCACCGACTGACTCTTGATGGTGATTTCAGGAAATAATTTAATGATAAACTTCATGGCAGCACAGCTCTGAGATAATTAAGTGCTAAAAACAGCGGCACTTAACTGATAAAATCAATGAATTGCAAAGTCACCTGCGTCCTTTGCTTCCGAGGCGCGGCAGTATATCACTTTTGTCTTTGAGCTGCCTGTTTTACCGTCATGCTCTATCATTATTTTGCTAATCATTTCGAGTCGGCTACCATGTCCGCTTGCTATAGATAAAAAACCTGTGAGCCAATAATCACTATGCCAAAAAAAGCCGAACAGCCCATTAGTTTTGAGACGTCCCTGCAGCAGCTGGAGCAGATAGTTACCCGTCTGGAAAGCGGCGATTTACCGCTGGAAGAGGCGCTGAATGAATTTGAGCGCGGCGTACAGCTGGCAAAAGTAGGGCAAAAAACCCTGCAGCAGGCGGAACAGCGCGTTCAGATCCTGCTTAACGATGATAAAGATGCCGCCCTGACGCCTTTTACGCCGGATGCTGAATAATGGATTTTGCTGAACTGCTTGCCCACTACCATCAGCGGGTGAACCTTGCGCTGTCGCGTTTTATTGCTCCCCTGCCCTTTCAGAGTTCTCCTCTGGTTAATGCCATGCAATATGGGGCATTATTAGGCGGTAAACGGCTGCGTCCGTTTTTAGTATATGTGGTCGGCGATATGTTACAGGCCGACACGGATACCCTGGACGCGCCCGCCGCCGCCGTTGAATGCATTCACGCCTACTCATTGATTCATGACGATCTTCCGGCTATGGATGACGATAGCCTGCGCCGTGGACAGCCAACCTGCCATATTAAATTTGGCGAGGATACCGCTATTTTAGCGGGCGATGCGCTGCAAACGCTGGCCTTTTCGATCCTTGCCGATGCGCCGATGCATGGCGTTCAACCGCAGGACCGCATCGCCATGATTTCTGAGCTGGCGCAGGCCAGCGGCGTGGCAGGCATGTGCGGCGGTCAGGCATTGGATCTGGCGGCGGAAGGTCAGCAGATCGATTTAGCGACGCTGGAAAAAATTCATCGTCATAAAACCGGTGCGTTAATTCGCGCTGCCGTTCGTCTTGGCGCGCTGAGCGCCGGCGAACGCGGGCGTGCAGCCCTGCCGCTGCTCGATCGTTATGCCAATGCGATCGGGCTCGCCTTTCAGGTTCAGGATGACATTCTGGATGTGGTGGGCGATACCGCAGTAACGGGCAAACAGCAGGGTGCCGATCAGCAACTTGGCAAAAGCACCTATCCGGCTCTGATGGGGCTGGACGATGCCCGCCAGAAAGCGCAGGACCTCTATCAGGAAGCGCTCGGCGCGCTGGATCAGCTGGCCGCACTTTCTCTGGACACCTCCGCCTTACATGCGCTGGCAGGCTTCATTATCGAACGCGATAAATAACTTCCACAATGAGTCTCTGATGAGTTTTGATACTGCAAAATACCCGACGCTGGCGCTTGCCGATACCGTGCAAGAACTGCGTAAACTGCCGAAAGAGAAGTTGCCGGCACTGTGCGATGAACTACGTCAGTACCTGCTGGACAGCGTCAGCCGCTCCAGCGGCCATTTTGCTTCGGGCCTCGGGGTGGTTGAACTGACCGTCGCGCTTCACTACGTCTATAACACGCCGTTCGATCATTTGGTGTGGGATGTCGGTCATCAGGCCTACCCGCATAAAATTCTGACTGGACGCCGCGACCGCATCGGCACCATTCGCCAAAAAAATGGCCTGCATCCATTCCCCTGGCGGGCAGAAAGCGAATATGACGTGCTGAGCGTGGGACACTCCTCTACCTCAATCAGCGCCGGTCTTGGTATGGCGGTGGCCGCAGGCAAAGAGGGCCAGGGCCGTCGTACCGCCTGTATTATTGGCGACGGCGCTATCACCGCCGGGATGGCCTTTGAGGCGATGAACCATGCCGGTGATATCAAAGCGGACCTGCTAGTGATTCTGAACGATAACGAAATGTCGATTTCAGAAAACGTTGGCGCGCTTAATAATCGCCTGGCGCAAATCCTCTCTGGTAAAACCTATTCACGCCTGCGTGAAGGCGGCAAAAAGGTGCTAACCGGCCTGCCGCCGATTAAAGAGCTGGTTAAACGTACCGAAGAACATCTTAAAGGTATGGTGGTGCCTGGAACGCTGTTTGAGGAACTGGGCTTCAACTATATCGGCCCGGTTGATGGTCACGATGTACTGACGCTGGTGCATACCCTCAGCAATATGCGCGATCTGAAAGGTCCGCAGTTTCTGCATATCATGACGAAAAAAGGCAAAGGCTACGCGCCGGCGGAGAACGATCCTATCGCCTGGCATGCCGTGCCTAAATTCGATCCGGCCAGCGGCGCGCTGCCTAAAAGTTCTGGCGGTTTACCCACCTACTCCGCGATTTTCGGCGACTGGCTGTGCGAAACCGCAGCAGACGACAACAAGCTGATGGCGATTACGCCAGCGATGCGTGAAGGCTCTGGTATGGTGGGCTTTTCACGCCAGTATCCGGGCCAATATTTCGACGTAGCAATTGCCGAGCAGCATGCGGTGACCTTTGCTGCCGGACTGGCTATCGGCGGCTACAAGCCGGTGGTGGCAATCTACTCCACTTTCCTGCAGCGCGCTTACGATCAGCTGATTCATGACGTGGCAATTCAGCAGCTGCCTGTACTGTTCGCTATCGATCGCGGCGGTATTGTCGGCGCGGATGGACAAACGCACCAGGGCGCGTTCGATCTCGCTTTCCTGCGTACCATTCCCGGCATGGTGATCATGACGCCCAGCGACGAAAACGAATGCCGTCAAATGCTCTATACCGGCTATCACTATCAGGCCGGGCCAAGCGCAGTGCGTTATCCGCGCGGCACCGGCACCGGCGCGCCTATGCAGCCGCTGGTCTCACTGCCGCTGGGCAAAGGCGTAGTAAAACGTCGCGGTGAAAAGCTGGCGATCCTCAACTTCGGCACGCTGCTGCCGGAAGCACAGGCAACAGCCGACGCGCTGAACGCCACGCTGGTGGATATGCGTTTCGTTAAACCACTGGATGAGGCGCTGATACTGGAACTGGCGGCCAGCCATGAATCGCTGGTGACGCTGGAGGAAGGCGCGATTAAAGGCGGCGCAGGTAGCGGCGTTAATGAACTGCTGATGGCGAAGCGTGTTGCGGTGCCGGTATTGAATATCGGTCTGCCGGATGAGTTTATCCCGCAGGGCACCCAGGATGAGATCCGACACGACTATCAGCTGGACGCTGAAGGCATTCAGCAGCAGATCGCTGAGTGGCTGGCCCAGTAACGCTGTTTAGCGCCGGAGCTGCGTAAACCGCTGACCGGCGCTACATTGTTCGGCTGTATGCTTCCCCACGCTCTCTGTACAGCGCTCCTTTACCTGCTACTTTTGCGATAAAGGTGTTGTTCGGGTCGGGCAACGCTTCAGCCGTTACAGCGGCCAGTGATGCCCAATAAACCACAGCAGCGCGGCCGAGAGGATCCCGGCAATCACATCGTCCACCATAATCCCCATCCCGCCATGCACGTTGCGATCGAACCAGCGGATCGGCCAGGGCTTCCATATATCCAGCACGCGGAAAGTCACAAAGCCAGCCAGCACCCATTGCCAGCTATTGACTGGGATGGCCATCAGCGTAATCCACATACCGATAAACTCATCCCAGACGATGCTGCCGTGGTCATGAACGCCCATATCTTTGGCGGTACGGTGACAGAGATAAACGCCGATACAGATGCCGAACATCACCAGCAGCGAATAGATATCCTGCGGTAAAAAGGTCATCAGCCACCAGAATGGCAGCGCCGCCAGCGATCCCATGGTGCCCGGCCCCCACGGGAACAGGCCACTACCGAAACCGGTTGCCATCAGGTGCCACGGATTGCTCAGGCGCAGGCGACTTTTCGCCAGATCTTTATCGCGCGTCAAAATGATCGAATCCTTTCAATTTCAGCATGACTGGTTTGCCATCCTGTAACAACACCAACCCTTCTGATTCCGGTGCCAGCTGGCCGATACAGGTATAGGGCACGCCCAGCTTACCCAACGCTACGTCCAGCGCGCCACGGTTGATTTCAGGCACGGTAAAGCAGAGCTCGTAATCCTCACCGCCGCTTAACGCCCAGTGCATTACCTGCTCCGGTTCGAAATGATCGCGCAGTACAGAAGATAACGGCAGGGCATCGAGATTTACCCGTGCGCCGCACTCGCTGGCCTTGAGGATATGCCCTAAATCAGAGATCAGCCCATCAGAAATATCAATGGCCGCACTGGCAAGATTACGCAGCGCCTGCCCCTGTAAAATACGCGGCATAGGACGCAGGTGGCGCTTTATCAGCGCCTCGTGGACCGCAGGATCGGTAATACGCACGCGATGCTGCAACAACGCCAGACCTGCTGCGCTGTCGCCCAGCGAGCCAGTAACGTAAATCCAGTCGCCGGGACGTGCACCGCTGCGGCGCAAAGCGCGCCCCGCAGGCACCAGACCGTGAATACCCAGCGTCAGGCTACGTGGCCCGCGCGTGGTATCGCCGCCGATCAATTGCATATCGTAGTAGTCCAGCAGTTCAAACAGGCTGTCGCTGAACGCTTTCAGCCAGGCTTCGTCCACATCCGGCAGCGTCAGCGCCAGCGTCAGCCAGGCAGGATCGGCGCCCATGGCGGCGAGATCGCTCAGATTAACCGCCAGCGCCTTATAACCGAGATCGGCAGGATGGATATCGCGCAGAAAGTGGATGCCTTCTACCAGCGTGTCGGTACTGATAGCCAGGGTTTGCTTTTCCGGCACGTTCAGTAACGCGCAGTCGTCGCCGATGCCTTTTTCCACATCGCGACGTGAGCTTGTCACGCGATTAAAATAACGCGCGATCAGTTCAAATTCGCCACATGACATAATGAAGTTCCGCTGAACCTGAATAGAAAAGGCCGGAAAGAATCCGGCCTCGATTGCTTATTTTTTGTTGGGGCGGATTTGCGGAGCGGCTTTATCCAGCACGCCGTTAACAAATTTATGACTGTCTTCAGCGCCAAACACTTTCGCCAGCTCGATACCTTCGTTGATAGCCACTTTATAGGGCACATCGCTGCGTTTGCTCAGTTCATACAGAGAGACGCGCAGAATGGCTTTTTCTACCTGACCCAGCTCTTCCAGCTGGCGTGACAGGTAAGGCTTCATCAAACCGTCAAGGTATGCGCTGTTGGTCGCAACGCCAGCCAGCAGCTCGCGGAAATAGTTGATATCAACATCTTTGACATCCTGTTCCGCGAGAAACTGATATTCAATATCAGCAATGTCATTATTGGACAACTGCCAGGAATAAAGCGCCTGGACAGCACACTCACGGGCGCGGCGACGAGCAGCAGGTTTCACAAAAATCCCCTTACAAAAATCAGGCTTTAATGGCTTTCAATACGTTAATCATTTCGAGCGCGGTCAGTGCAGCTTCCGCACCTTTATTGCCCGCTTTGGTACCAGCGCGTTCAATAGCCTGCTCGATATTTTCAGTGGTCAGGACGCCAAAGGCGACCGGGATGTCGCTGTTCATAGCGACGCTGGCAAGACCTGAGCTGGCCTCACCGGCAACATATTCGAAGTGCGCAGTGCCGCCACGGATTACGGTGCCCAGGGCAATAACCGCATCATGTTTTCCGGCATTGGCAACGGCGCGAGCCGTCATAGGTAATTCATAGGCGCCCGGCACCCAGATAACGGTGATGTTTTCATCATTCACCTGACCAATGCGCTTTAACGCATCAATCGCGCCATCCAGCAGGCTCTCATTGATGAAGTTGTTGAAACGCGCAATGATAATCGCGACTTTCGCTTCTGGCGTAGCAACAGCAGCTTCGATAATTTTCATAATTTTCCTTTCAGGGTTCTTATTGGCCCCGCAGGGGGGCGGATTCTACCACACTCTTTCGCACTCTGCTTCCGCTTTTCCGCAGGGCGTTAAACCGGCCTGAGCGTCAGGCGCAGATCCGGGCCTACCTGACGCACATCGCTGAAGCTGAACAGCGGCGCGTCACGCAGCTCGCTCAGGCCGGGTAAAGCGCACAATCCACGGGCGCTATCGCCCAGCAGCTTCGGCGCCATATAAACAATTAGCTCATCCACCACGCCCGCCTCCAGCAGCGCACCCGCCAGTTGAGCGCCCGCCTCGACCCACACCTGATTGATCTGCTGCTTGCCCAGCAGCATCATCAGCGAAACCAGATCGAGCCGGTTATCACGCGGCGGAACCCGCAGCTGCTGTACCGCCTGCGGCCAGCTTTGCTGCTCATCTGCCTGCAGGCGCGCCAGCCAGGTTTCACCCGGCTGATGCAGCAGGCGATGCTGCGGCGTTACCCGGTTCTGGCTGTCAATAATCACCCGTACCGGCTGGCGTAAATTTTCCTGCGGATAGTGTGCCTGCGTGGCGGCACCCAGTTCCTCCCAGCGAACCGTCAGCGCCGGATCGTCAGCCAGCACGGTCGCACTGCTGCTAAGAATGGCAGAACTGAGCGCGCGCAGGCGTTGCACATCACGCCGCGCTTCGGGCGAGGTTATCCACTGGCTTTCGCCGCTGGCCATCGCCGTACGACCATCCAGCGATGCGCCCAGTTTTAGCTGAACGAAGGGAAAGCCGGTGCGCATGCGTTTTAAAAAACCACGGTTCAGCGCTTCAGCTTCCGCCATCATCAGCCCGTGACTGACGTCGATCCCTGCCTGCTGCAGACGATAAAGCCCGCGTCCAGCCACTTCCGGGTTAGGATCCTGCATCGCCGCAACCACCCGGCTGACGCCAGCGGCAATCAGCGCTTCACAGCACGGCGGCGTACGACCGTGATGGCTACAGGGTTCCAGGGTAACGTAAGCGGTCGCGTCCCTGGCCCGCTCGCCTGCCATCCGCAATGCATGCACTTCCGCGTGCGGCTCACCGGCGCGCTGATGCCAGCCCTCGCCCACGATAACGCCATCGCGTACGATAACGCAGCCAACGTTGGGATTCGGCGTAGTGGTAAAACGACCGCGCCGCGCCAGTTCCAGCGCGCGCGCCATATACTCTTCATCGCGCATAGCTTAATCCTGTAAACGGGCGATCTCTTCGCCAAATTCACGAATATCTTCAAAGCTGCGATAGACGGATGCAAAACGAATATAGGCAACTTTATCGAGTTTTTTCAGCTCATCCATCACCAGATTGCCGATCATTTTGCTGGGAATTTCGCGTTCGCCTGTAGCGCGCAGCTGGGTTTTGATATGACTAATGGCGTTTTCAACGGCATCAGAGCTAACCGGGCGCTTTTCCAGCGCTTTAACCATGCCGCTGCGCAACTTATCCTCATTAAACGGCTCGCGGACATCGTTGCTTTTAATCACGCGTGGCATCACCAGTTCCGCCACCTCAAAGGTGGTAAAACGCTCATGGCAGTCCAGGCATTGACGGCGGCGGCGCACAGAGGTGCCTTCACCAACCAGACGGGAATCAATTACTTTGGTATCCACGGCGGAACAGAATGGGCAATGCATGACATATCCTGATTCTTCACGAAATGAAACCTTAGTGTACCCCGAAGCCCCTGACAACCAAAGCCTCGGCGGGCTGACGACGCATTTTTCTGTGCGGCCGGGACGCTTTTTCGCCCTCCCGTACGCTTTCACCTAAGCTTGTAAGTAAAAGCGTTAAAAGGAGAGTGAAAATGAAAAAGGGTCTTTTTCTGCTGCCGTTATTGACCGCAGCGCTGCTTAACGGCTGCGCTGCTCCTTCTCCGGCAAAAAATCAGGCGCTACAGAGCGAGGTGAAACAGCTTAATCAGCAGGTTAATCAGCTGACGCGCCAGGCCAGCGCGCTGGAACAGCAAAACCAGTTAAACAGCCACTCCAGCCAGGGCGCATGGCTGCTGCCAGCGGCGAATACGCGCGTTGAGCTAAAAAGCCAGGCGGGGCCACTGATGTTAACGCTGACGCGCATTGAACCAGAGGCGAGCGGCACCCGCGCCTTGCTTACGCTGCGTTCGGCAGACGATCGCCCTTTGCAAAACCTGAGAATGCAGGTCGAATGGGGAGAACTGGATAGCGCCACCGGCAAACCTCTCAGCGCCGGTGCGCTGTCGCAAACCATTGAGGTACGTAATACTCTGCTGCCTAAAGCCGGACAGCCGGTTCCGCTGCGCCTGAGCGGCCTGTCGCCGCAGCAGTTAGGATATGTACGGGTACATAATATTGAGCCGTTAAACTGAGCGGCGCAAACAACAGGTTAAAGGGATTAGGCCGCGCTTTGCGGAAATAAAAAAGGCCGCTTACGCGGCCTTTTATTTAGCTTACCACCGTTGCCTTACGGCAGAATGGAAGGCTGGTCAGCGCCCTCTTTTTCTACTTTCTGCTGAAGCATATGTTCACGCTTCATGCCCAGCTTCAGCGCCAGCGCGGAAGCAACGTAGATAGAAGAAACCGTACCGATGGAAACGCCGATCAGCATCGTCAGCGAGAACCCTTCCAGCAGCGCGCCGCCGAAAATAAACAGCATCAGCACCACCACCAGCGTGGTTGCTGAGGTCATAATGGTACGACTCAGCGTCTGCGTCAGCGAAACGTTCACGATTTCATAAGGCGTGCCGCGACGGATCTTACGGAAGTTTTCACGAATACGGTCGGAAACCACGATACTGTCGTTCAGTGAGTAACCGATAACCGACATCAGCGAGGCGACGATGGTTAAATCGATCTCAATATGGAACAGCGCCAGGATACCGAGCGTAATAATGACGTCATGCGCCAGCGCCAGCACGGCACCAAGCGCCAGACGCCACTCGAAGCGAAAGCCCACATAGATCAGGATAGCGATCAGCGCCATCAACAGCGCCATACCGCCCGCCTGCGCCAGATCGCTGCCGACGCTGGGGCCAACAAACTCAATACGCTTAACGGTCGCATTCTGGCCGGCAGCCTCGTTGATTACCGAGACCACCTTATTGCCCAGCGCCTGCCCTGCGTTGCCGGCATTCGGCGACAGACGGACCATTACGTCACGACTGCTGCCGAAATTCTGCACCTGCGGCTCAACAAAGCCTGATTTCTCCAGCGCGCCGCGCAACGTATCCAGCTCGGCAGGTTTTTCCAGAGAAATTTCAATTACCGTACCGCCGGTAAAATCGAGTCCCCAGTTAAACCCGCGTACGCCCATGATGATCACTGATGCGATCAGCAGCAACCCTGACAGGGTAAAGGCCAGCTTATCCCAGCGCATAAAGTCATGAACTTTACGGCCGTAGTTTAATTGTTCAACACTATATTCCTGTGCCACAACCTACTCCTCAGATAGACAGCTTGTTGATGCGTTTGCCGCCATACAACAGGTTAACGATGGCACGCGTACCAACAATGGCAGTGAACATCGAGGTTCCCACACCAATGGCGGTGGTGATGGCAAAGCCCTTAATCGAGCCGGTGCCAACCGCATACAGAATAATCGCGGTGATAAGCGTGGTGAGGTTGGCATCAATGATACTGGAGAACGCCCCTTTATAGCCCTCATGAATTGCCTGCTGAATAGTACGCCCATTCTTCAGCTCTTCTTTGATACGCTCGTTTATCAGCACGTTAGCATCCACCGCCACCGCCAGCGTCAGAACGATACCGGCAATGCCCGGCATGGTTAAGGTCGCGCCCGGCAGCAATGACATAATGCCGACGATCAGGATCAGGTTGGCCACCAGCGCGCTGGTGGCAATGACGCCGAACTTTTTATAGTAAACCACCATAAATACGATCGAGGCGATCAAGCCCCACAGACAGGCTTCCAGACCCTGGGTAATATTCTGCTGTCCCATGGTTGGGCCAATGGTGCGCTCTTCAACAATCTGAATCGGCGCAATCAACGCACCGGCGCGCAGCAGCAACGAAAGCTGACGCGCTTCATTCGGGTTGTTGATGCCGGTAATACGGAAGCTGTTGCCCAGGCGTGACTGAATATTCGCTACGTTAATTACCTCTTCCTGTTTCACCAGGATAGAGCGGCCGTTGGCATCTTTCTTACCACTGTCTTTATATTCAACGAACAGCGTCGCCATAGGCTTACCAATATTATCTTTGGTAAAGGTCGACATCATGTTGCCGCCCGCGCTATCGAGCGAGATATTAACCTGCGGCTGATTATATTCGTCGGTGCTGGAGGTGGAATCGGTAATGTGGTCACCGGTGAGGATCACCCGTTTGTACAGCACAACCGGCTGGCCTTCGCGCGTTTGCTTCACTTCTGAATCGCCCGGTACACGGCCTTTAGCCGCTGCAGTGGCATCCACTACGGTATTCACCAGACGGAATTCCAGCGTTGCCGTTGCGCCCAAAATCTCTTTCGCGCGCGCGGTATCCTGAATGCCCGGCAGCTCAACCACGATGCGATCGGCTCCCTGACGCTGAACCAATGGCTCCGCTACACCCAGCTGGTTAACACGGTTACGCAGAATGTTAATGTTCTGCTGAACGGCATATTCACGCGCTTCACGCAGACGCTCATCGCTCATTACCGCACGCAGCAGGTTATCGCCACGGCTGCTAATCACCAGATCGCGATGACGCGTTGAAAGATAGTTAACGGCATTGTCACGCGCATCGGCGTCACGGAAGCGGATTTCCACGCCGTAATTTTCGATTTTGCGTACGTTAGTGTAGGCAATGCCTTTCTCACGCAGATCGCTACGCAGACTGTCGGTATTCTGCTCCTGCAGCTTACCCAGCGCGGTATCCATATCAACTTCCATCAGGAAGTGGACACCGCCGCGCAGATCCAGACCGAGCTTCATCGGCTGCGCTGCCAGCATATCCAGCCATTTCGGCGTGGCAGGCGCCAGATTGAGTGCGACGACGTAATCGTCGCCTAGCGTTTTCATCAGCGCTTCACGCGCGCGCAGCTGCACATCTGTGTTAGAGAAACGCGCCAGGATAGCGCCCTGCTCCAGCGCAATAGATTTGCTTTGAATATGCTCTTGTTTTAAGACGTTTTGGATCTGGTCCAGCGTTTGCTCACTGGCGGCGCTTCCGCGCGCGCCAGTGATTTGAACAGCCGGATCCTCTCCATAAAGGTTGGGAAGTGCATACAGCAGACCGACGGCAAGCACCACGATCAGCATAATGTATTTCCACAAAGGATAACGGTTTAACACGGCAGTTCCCTTAGGGAAAACAAAGAATTACAGCGCCTTCATAGTACCTTTCGGCAGGACGGCAGCCACGAAATCACGTTTGATAACTACTTCGTTGTTATCGTTGAGTGCGATAGCAATGTAGCCGTTGTCGGCCACTTTGGTCACGCGACCCACCAGACCACCGGTAGTCAATACCTCATCGCCTTTGCCGATCGAGTCCATCAGTTTTTTATGCTCTTTGGCACGTTTTTGCTGCGGACGCAGGATCATAAAATAGAAAATCAGGCCAAAAACCGCCAACATCACAACCATCGTGTAGGGGCTTCCCTGCGACGGTGCGCCTGCTGCTGCCACTGCGTCAGAAATGAAAAAACTCATCAACT
Organism: Pantoea sp. FN0307; assembly: GCF_050113815.1. Lineage (NCBI taxonomy): Bacteria > Pseudomonadati > Pseudomonadota > Gammaproteobacteria > Enterobacterales > Erwiniaceae > Pantoea > Pantoea sp. FN0307. Next base: position 103,719 of record NZ_JBNJSO010000006.1, read on the forward strand.
TTCCCTCATTGTTTAATTATCAAGCGTTTAATGGCGGAACCGCTTTGCCCGTCCGCGTATAGAATTCACTGACGAAGCACTCTAATTTACCTTCTTCAATAGCCTGGCGTAAACCCGCCATCAGGCGCTGGTAATAACGCAGGTTATGAATGGTATTCAGACGCGCACCGAGTATTTCGTTACAACGATCAAGATGATGCAAGTAGGCGCGACTGTAATTGCGACAGGTGTAGCAATCACACTCTGCATCCAGCGGCGACGTATCATCTTTATGTTTGGCATTACGGATTTTAACCACGCCGTCGGTGACAAACAGGTGACCGTTACGCGCGTTACGCGTCGGCATGACGCAATCGAACATATCGATACCGCGACGTACGCCTTCAACCAGGTCTTCCGGCTTGCCAACACCCATTAAATAACGTGGCTTATCTTCCGGGATCTGCGGGCAGACATGCTCCAGAATACGGTGCATATCTTCCTTCGGCTCACCGACCGCCAGGCCGCCCACAGCGTAACCATCAAAGCCGATCTCCACCAGTCCTTTGACTGAGACATCACGTAAATCTTCGTAAACGCTGCCCTGAATAATGCCGAACAGCGCATTCTTGTTGCCCAGCTTATCGAAGTGGTCACGACTGCGTTGCGCCCAGCGCAGCGACATTTCCATCGAGCGTTTGGCATAATCCCAGTCCGCCGGGTAAGGCGTGCACTCATCAAAGATCATCACGATATCGGAACCGAGATCGTACTGGATCTCCATCGATTTCTCAGGATCGAGGAAGATCGCATCGCCGTTAATCGGATTGCGAAAATGGACGCCCGCTTCGGTGATTTTACGAATGTCGCCAAGGCTGAAGACCTGAAAACCACCGGAGTCGGTGAGAATCGGCCCCTGCCACTGCATAAAATCATGCAGATCGCCATGCAGCTTCATAATCTCCTGCCCCGGACGCAGCCAAAGGTGGAACGTATTGCCCAGCAGGATTTGCGCGCCGGTCTCTTTGACTTCTTCCGGCGTCATGCCTTTTACCGTGCCGTAGGTGCCCACCGGCATAAAGGCCGGGGTTTCTACGACGCCACGATCAAAAACCAGACGACCACGACGCGCGCGGCCATCTTTTTTATCTAATTCAAACTTCACGTTGCCTCCATCAGAGAAACAGTCTGATGCATGGTTAATATCACGACGCCGCAGCTGCGGCGTCGGTTAATCAGCCGCCGACTTTTTCCTCCGGCGCCTGGGGATTGCGGGTAATAAACATCGCATCGCCGTAGCTGAAAAAGCGATATTGCTCAGCTACTGCCTCGCGATAGGCGTTCATGGTGTGGCGATAACCAGCAAACGCGGAAACCAGCATAATCAGCGTGGATTCCGGCAGATGGAAATTGGTGATCAGCGCATCAATAATCTGATAGCGATAGCCGGGATAGATAAAGATTTGGGTATCGTCGAAGAACGGCGCAATCAGCGCATCCTGTGCCGCCTGCGCCGCGCTCTCCAGCGAGCGCACCGAGGTGGTGCCCACAGCGACCACCCGGTTGCCGCGCGCCTTACAGGCTAACACCGCATCCACAACCTCCTGCGGCACTTCAGCATACTCGGAATGCATGATGTGATCTTCAATGCTGTCCACGCGCACCGGCTGGAAGGTTCCCGCGCCCACGTGCAGCGTCACAAATGCCATCTCAACGCCTTTTTCCCGCAGCGCGGCCAGCAGCGGCTCGTCGAAGTGCAGACCAGCGGTCGGCGCGGCCACTGCGCCCGGCTTCTGGCTGTAAACCGTTTGATAAAGCTCGCGGTCAGCCTCTTCATCTGGACGATCGATATAGGGCGGCAGCGGCATGTGACCGATAGCGTTGAGAATGTCCAGTACGTCGCGTTCATCATCAAATTGAATTTCGAACAGCGCATCATGACGCGCAACCATTGTTGCCCGCACGCTTTCATCATCGCCAAACAGCAGCTCTGCGCCCGGCTTCGGCGCTTTAGAGGCGCGGATGTGCGCCAGCACACGCTTGTCATCCAGCATGCGTTCTACCAGCATTTCAATCTTACCACCGCTGGCTTTACGCCCGTAGACACGGGCCGGGATGACGCGGGTGTTATTGAACACCAGCAGATCGCCGGGGTTAAGCTTATCCAGCACATCGGTGAACACGCCGTGGCTTAAAGCGCCATCAGGACCGTTCAGCGACAGCAGTCGGCATCCGCTACGCTGAGGCTGCGGATAGTGGGCAATTAATGATTCAGGTAATTCAAAAGAAAAATCAGCGACGCGCATGCTCAATGTCTTACGGCTAACAAACAGGCGGCATAGTCTAGCGGAAAAGCGGGAAATTCTGAACTGTTACCCGGTAACCATTCTGTTAGCGTATAATGCCAGGATGAACTTTCTTGCTCATCTCCATTTAGCCCGGCTTGCCAACAGCTCGCTGACAGGCAACCTGATGGCGGACTATGTACGCGGCAATCCGCACCTACAGTGGCCTGCCGATATCGCCGCCGGCATCGCGCTACACCGTCGCCTTGATGCCCTTACCGACTCCTTACCCGAAGTCCTGAGCGCCAAACGGCTGTTTCGTCCCGAAACGCGTCGGGTTGCGCCTGTTACGCTGGATGTGGTGTGGGATCATTTTTTATCACGTCACTGGGATCGCATTGAGCCAGAGGTGTCGCTGCCGCTGTTTCTGGCGCGCGCTCAGGCGCAAATCGAGCCGATGTTGCCGCAGTTGCCAGAAGGTTTTCAGCGGCTTAACGGCTATCTGTGGCGTGAACGCTGGATGGAACGCTACGCCGAAGCCGATTACCTGCAACAGGTTTTATGCGGAATGGCAGCACGGCGTCCGCGTCTGGCGGCGCTGGCCGATTCCTGGCAGGATTTTTTTAATAATTACGCGGCGCTTGAAACTTTTTTCTGGCAATTTTATCCACAATTAATGGCACGCGCTGCCGCACAGCAGCTGTAGCTTTTTCTCAGCCTGGCCGTTATGTTGGTTCCTGCAGGCCGGGCCTGTTCCGCAGGGCAGTTGCGGAATTCTTATTTCAACAGGAAGAGCACTATTCTCAGGGAGATAATATGCAACACCAAATTCTTTTTTGGCTTCATCATTTTGATGTGCCTTACGCCACGCCGCTCTCTTTAGCGATAGTTATTGCTATCGTATTACTGATCTCGCTGCTCGCTCACTGGCTGCTTCACCGTGCCGTATTGCCGATGTTAAAACGTCGCGCCTACGCCTCAAGCCAGCAATGGGCGAAATCATTAATCGATAATCACCTTTTTAACCGCTTTGCCCTATTGCTGCAGGGCGTTCTGCTCAATATCCAGATCGACCTGTTTTTGTCCAACAGTGAGCCGCTGCACGCCGTTCTGCTGGTGTTTTCGCAGGTCTGGATGATGCTCTTTTTACTGTTGATGCTGTTTTCGCTGTTAGACATTCTGCTGGAGCTATCAGCTAACAGCACGCTTGCCCGACAGCTGCCGCTGCGCGGTATTTTTCAGAGTATCAAGCTGGTGGCAGCTATCCTGTTTGCCATCATGATTATTTCAGTGCTGATGGGTAAATCGCCGCTGGTGCTGATTACCGGCCTGGGCGCGATGACCGCCGTGCTGATGCTGGTGTTTAAAGATCCGATTCTGGGTCTGGTGGCGGGTATTCAGCTGTCGGCAAACGACATGTTAAAGCTGAACGACTGGCTGGATATGCCTAAATATGGCGCAGATGGTGCCGTAATCGATATTGGGCTGACAACGGTAAAAGTGCGCAACTGGGATAACACCATCACCACTATTCCCACCTATGCGCTGATTGCCGACTCGTTTAAAAACTGGCGTGGTATGTCGGAATCAGGCGGACGCCGGATCAAGCGCAGCATCAATATCGATACTACCAGCATTCACTTTCTGAACAAGAATGAGTTGGAACAGCTACAGCATGCGCAGCTATTAACGCCTTATATTAAACAGAAAATGGTTGAGATCGAACAGCATAATGCGCATTTAAGCAGCGATTTAAACATACCGTTAAATGGACGCCATCTGACTAATATCGGTACTTTCCGCGCCTGGCTGGAGGCCTGGCTGAAAAGTCATCCGCAGATCCATCAAAACATGACCCTGATGGTGCGACAACTGGCACCCGGTACCGATGGACTGCCGCTGGAAATTTATGTTTTTACCAATACCACGGTATGGCTGGAGTATGAGCGTATTCAGGCTGATATTTTTGACTATATCTATGCGGTGCTGCCAGCCTTTGGTCTGCGCGTCCATCAAACGCCGACCGGTTATGACTGGCGTGCTTTTGCCGCTAACGCAGAGAATAAGCCTCACCTTTAGTCAGCCACCCAACTCTGTTTATATCTGGCCCTGAAATACAGACTTCATTCAGGGCGGTTAATAACCGGAAAGGCATTAATTACTATACCCATAAAAAAAGCCGCATCGCTGCGGCTTTTTTTATCATGCTGACTTCTTACGCACCAGCTTATAGCCCGCCAGCAACAGCACAATCCAGATCGCACCGACATAGAGCGAAATGCGGGTATCCGGGAAATAACCGATTAAACCGATAATGAACACCAGGAACAGCACGCCGAAAATGGCGGTATAGCTGCCGCCCGGCAGCGCGAACTTCAGCGCCTGCGCCTGCTGCTTACTCAACGTACGGCGGAAAGCGATCTGCGAACAGAGGATCATAATCCATACCCAAACGGTGGCGAAGGTGGCCAGCGAGGCGATAACCAGGAACACTTTTTCCGGCATCAGGTAGTTCAGATAAACCGCAATCAACATCGCCAGCATCATCACTACAACCGTTACCCACGGAATGCCGCGATCGGAGACTTTCATGAACATCTTTGGCGCATGGCCCTGCTGCGCCATACCGTGCAGCATGCGCCCTACTCCAAATACATCGCTGTTAATCGCCGAGAGCGAGGCGGTCAGCACCACAAAGTTCAGAATAGAGGCCGCAGCCGCAATGCCCAGATGCTGGAAAGTCAAAACAAAGGGGCTGCCCTGCGTGCCAACCTGGTTCCACGGATAGATCGACATAATCACAAACAGCGTACCCACGTAAAAAACCAGAATACGCCAGGGCACCGAATTAATGGCACGCGGAATCGATTTTTGCGGATCTTCCGCTTCACCGGCGGTGATACCGATAATTTCAATGCCGCCATAGGCAAACATCACCATCTGCAGCGACAGCAGCATGCCGACAATGCCGTGCGCAAAGAAACCGCCATTGGTCCACAGATTATGGATGCCGGTTGGCTGGCCGCCGTTGCCGATCCCCCAGATAATCATGCCCAGGCCCGCTGCGATCATAATGATAATGGTGGCGACCTTGAAGAAAGAGAACCAGAACTCCACCTCGCCAAAGACTTTGACGCTCATCAGGTTAACGGCGCCGATCACCAGCACCACGCTCAGAACCCAAATCCAGTGCGGCACGTCGGGGAACCAGACGCCCATATAGATACCGAACGCGGTAACGTCGGCAATCGCAACTATCAGGATTTCAAAGCAGTAGGTCCAGCCGGTGATGTAGCCCGCCATCGGGCCGAGATAATCCTGCGCGTAACGCGAGAAAGAGCTGGACTGCGGATTGTTGACGGACATTTCGCCCAGCGCACGCATAATAATGTACGCCACGGCACCGCCGATAACGTAGGCCAGCAGCACGCTCGGCCCGGCCATTTTTATTGCATCGGCAGAACCGTAAAACAGCCCGGTCCCAATCGCCGATCCCAGCGCCATAAAACGAATATGGCGTGTGCTCAATCCGCGTTTGAGCTTATTGGTTTCTTGCATAATGACATCTTACCTGTGGAAATGAAAAACCACGGGCATGCCCGTGGTTAAGACCGAATTGTATCAGGTTTAATGATGCGCCCTGACCCGCTCTTGCCCCATCATGCGGTCGGCTAATGCCGTAACGATCAGCATAACCAGCGAAGGCGGCAGCCAGGCAAGCCCCTGCTCGGCCAGCGGCAGGTGTTGGCTAACGGCAGGCAGCACATCTTTAAAGCCGGTGGTTTTAATCGCGTCGATTATACCAAATACCAGGCTAACAAGCATAACCGGCGCAATAATGCGGGCGCTTTTGTTCCACCAGCTCAGGGTAAAGCTGAGCACAACCAGTACGATGCACGGCGGATAGATGGCAGTGAGCACCGGAATGGAGATCTGAATCAAATGACTCAGGCCCAGGTTAGAGACCACCATCGAGAACAGGCCCAGAATAAACACCAGCGTTTTATAGGAAAACGGCAGATATTGCGCAAAAAATTCGGCACAGGCACAGGTCAGCCCCACCGCCGTTACCATACAGGCGATAAAGATCAGCGCCGCCAGGAAGAAGCTCCCCATTCCGCCGAAGGTATGCTGCACATAGGCGTGCAGGATTGCCGCGCCGTTGGCATTCTGATCGGCCAGCGAACCACTGCCGGACCCCAGCTGAAACAGGCTCAGGTAGACCAACGTCAGGCCGACACCGGCAATCAGACCGGCCAGAATGGTGTAACGCGTCAGCAGACGTGCGTCGTCCACGCCGCGTGAACGCGCGGCATTAACGATAACGATGCCGAACACCAGCGCACCCAGCGTATCCATTGTGAGATAGCCGTTAACAAAACCGCTGGAAAAGGCCGCGTTCTGGTAGGCGTCGGTAGCCGGAATATGCGTTCCCGCAGGCCACAGCAGCGCCGCCACGCCCAGAATAAACAGCGCAAAGATTTTCAGCGGTGCCAGAATATGCCCCACCGTATCCAGCAGTTTGCCCGGATAAAGTGAAATAGCGATCACCAGCGCGAAATAGATCAGGCTATAAACCAGTAGCGCCATCGCGCCATCGCCGGTCAGCGGAGCAATACCGATTTCAAAGGAAACGGTCGCCGTGCGCGGCGTGGCGAACAGCGGCCCTACAGCAAGGTAGCAGACCGTAGCCAACAGCAGGCCAGCCGCTTTGCCTATTGGCGAGCTTAGCGCATCGATACCGCCGCCAACGCGTGCCAGCGCGATCACCGTAATAACCGGTAGACCCACTGCGGTAACCAGGAACCCAAGCGCCGCCATCCAGACATGTTCGCCTGACTGTAAACCGACCATGGGAGGGAAAATGATGTTGCCTGCGCCAACAAACAGGGCAAAAGTCATAAAGCCCAGCGCAATGATGTCTTTCGACGTTAAACGATGTGTCATAAAGCTGAATTGCCTGCTACAGATGTTGCGGTGGATGTTGTGTGAATGCTTACTGCACCCTCTCTACGCTAACATGCTGTCGGATAGGACAAATCAATTAAGTAATGTCTGTTCACGACCGCAAACGCAGTGATATGAGCTAATTTTGTTCTTTTCACAGAGGAAAGCCGCGATAAGCGGCGTAAGTAAAACGTTTATAGCGAAGAAAGGCAATACAGGATCGGAAAAGCAGAGTGATATAACGAATATAGGCTTCAGACCAGAGAATCACTTCAAGCTATGCCTAAAGCACATTACATGATGTGACTTTTTTTTCACCAGCCCGGCGTTAATTTCTTCATTGTTGTCGGCCTTAATGCACAAAAGGCGCGTTTTTACGCGCCTGTTTGCACACATTTACGCCACTCACCAGACGTTTTTTGCAATATCCACTACCAGACGCAGTTTATCCCACTGCTGCTGCGCGGTAAGATTATTGCCTTCCTCGGTGGAGGCAAAGCCACACTGCGGGCTGAGGCAAATTTGATTGATATCGATATACTGCGTTGCTTCAGCGATACGCGCCTTCACGCTTTCCGGATCTTCCAGCTCGCCGACTTTTGTGGTGATCAGCCCCAGCACCACCTGCTGATTGCCCGGCTTAATAAAGCGCAACGGCTCGAAGCCGCCGGAGCGCTCGTTATCATATTCCAGGAAAAAGGCATCAATATTGACGCCGCCAAACAGAATCTCCGCTACCGGCTCATAGCCGCCTTCAGAGATCCAGGTAGAACGGAAGTTACCCCGGCAGACATGCAGCCCAACGGTCAGGTCTGCTGGTTTGCCTTCCAGCGCTTTGTTCAGTACGCGCGCATAGGTTTGCGCCAGCTCTTCCGGGTCATCGCCGCGCTCACGAATTTGACGCTTTTGATCTTCCGAGCAGAGATAGGCCCACACGGTGTCATCCAGTTGCAGATAGCGGCAGCCTGCATCATAAAAGGCTTTGATGGCATCACGGTAAGTTAATGCCAGGTCGTCAAAATAGTCCGCCAGATCTGGATAGACCTCAGCATCAATCATCTTGCGTCCGCCACGGAAGTGCAGCACGCTCGGGCTGGGGATGGTCATTTTAGCGACAGCGTCACCGCTGATGCTGTTAAGGAAGCGGAAATCTTCCAGCATCGGATGATCGCCAAAGCCCAGCTTGCCGGTTACGCGCACGCCGCGCGCTTTGGTTTGAATACCGTTGAACTGAATCCCCTGCTCCGCCTCATAGCGCTCCACGCCCTGCAGACCGTCAAAGAAATCAAAGTGCCACCAGGCACGACGAAATTCACCATCGGTTACCACCTGCAAACCACAGGCGCGCTGCTGTTCTACGACGTGGCGGATCGCTTCATCTTCCACACGACGCAGCGCCGCAGCATCAATCTCTCCGGCGGCAAACTGCTCGCGGGCGCGCTTGATCGCTGCAGGCCGTAAAAAGCTGCCAACCACGTCGGCACGGAAAGGGGCGGTTGTTCTTTGCATTATTTTCAACTCCTGTAACGAGGCGATCCCGCCCCGCTGATTTACCGATGAAATAGTTTCAGAACTTTATATTTAAGACTTCTGGATGTCTAAATGTCTGAAATCAGCGTCTCATGACTTTTGTTCAGCGGCAAGGGAGGAAAATTCACAAGACATGAAAAATATTCATGTTTATGCTGAAAAAACCGGCGCGCTTATAATCCCAGCAGCGCCTTTGCCTGATGGATTTGCCGATCGGAAAGGGGTAAGTAGCCCGCCTGGGTCACCAGCGCCTGCCCCTGCGGAGAAAGCACATGACGTAAAAACGCGGCGGTAAGCGGCTCCGGCATCTTGCCTGGCGGCTTATTGATATAGATATAAAGCGGGCGTGCATAGGGATAGCGCCCATTACGAATCGTTGTGGCATCGGGCATTACCGCTTCGCCCTCTTTTGCCAGCGCCAGCGTTTTCACGCCGCTGATATGGAAGCCAAAGCTGGCATAGCCGATAGCATTAAGATTGCCCGCTACCGCCTGCACCACTGCCGCAGAACCAGGATATTCGCCCACGTCACGACGAAAATCGCCGTTGCAAAGCGCCTGCTGCTTGAAAAAACCCCAGGTGCCGGACGCCGAGTTACGCCCCAGCCGCTGTAGCGAACGATCGCGCCAGCTGAGCTGTTGTAATCCCAAATCGCCCCAGGTATGCGGTGAACGGGGTGCCCCGCAGCGCCGCGTCACGGAAAAAATCGCGTCCAGCTGCTGCGCATTGAGCCGGGTCAGCGGATTATCCTGATTCACCACCACCACCAGCGCATCCAGCGCGACCGGCACCGCCAGCGGCGGATAGCCGTAGCGCTGCTGAAAAAGCTGACGTTCCGAAAGCTGCATTGGACGGCTCATTGCGCCCAGCTGTGCCGCGCCTGCGGCAAGCGCGGTCGGCGCGGTGGAGGATCCGGCGGCCTGTACCTGCACATTAACGCCCGGATACTGAAGATTGAAACTTTCGCCCCACAGCGCCATTAGGTTGCCCAGCGTATCTGAGCCAACGCTGCTGAGATTCCCTGCCAGCAGCGCGGGTTTTGCCTGCAGCGCGCCGGAAAACAGCAGCAGCAGCACCATGATGATTTTCATACTTTGCATCCGTCAGATTTTACGCGCCGCATTGTCCGGCAGATGCTGGCTGACAATCAACCTTGTCGGCAGGATAAAACTAAAACAGGTCCCTTTATGCGGCTGGCTGGTAATGGTGAGGCGAGCGCCGTGATGACTCAGGGCATGTTTAACAATCGCCAGCCCCAGTCCACTGCCGCCGGTGGCCCGCGATCGCGCCTTATCCACCCGATAAAATCGCTCGGTCAGACGCGGCAGATGCTCCTGGGCAATGCCCGGCCCGTTATCTTTCACTGCAAATAGCGCGCCCTGTTTGCAGAATTGCCAGCTGACCTCAATATGCGTGCCTTCCGGCGTATGGTTGACCGCGTTATAGACCAGGTTAGAGATGGCGCTGCGGAGCTGCTCTTCGTTACCGAACACCTTTAGCTGCGCATCGGCATGAAACGCAATATGATGCCGGCCATTACTCAGGGTTTCCGCTTCGCGCTGCAGCAGGCGCAGCATCATCGGCACATCCACTTTCTCCGCCAGATCGATAGCGGGCGCAGCCTCAATGCGTGAAAGCGTCAGCAGCTGTTTAACCAGACCATCCATCCGGCGCGTCTGCTCCTGCATGGTTTGCAGCGCTTTTTCACGGGATTTTCCCTCCAGCACCGCATCGCCCATCATTTCCAGATAGCCCTGCAGCACCGTAAGCGGCGTGCGCAGCTCATGGCTGACGTTGGCAAAGAAGTTACGGCGCGCGCCCTCCAGCTGGTGCATCTGCGTAACATCGCGCGCCACCAGTAGCCACTGCCCTTCGCTATAGGGCATTACGCGAAATTCCATATGCAGCTGATTATTCATCACCAGCGTCAGCGGACGAACAAAATCCTGCTGACGCAGATAGCGGGAAAACTCAGGATAGCGCAGCAGATTAAGGATGTTCTGACCGTTATCTTCCGGCCAGCGCAGCCCCAGATGCTGCTGTGCCAGACCGTTGCACCAGAAAATAGTGCCCTCATCGGTGGTCAGCACCACCGCATCGGGCAGGGATTCCGCCCCGCTGCGAAACCGCTTAATCAGGTTTCCCAATTCGCGGCGACGGCGGCGGTTGCGTAGCTGCATCTGGTAAAGCCCATAAAACAGCGGCTCCCAGCTCCACTGACCGCCAGGCGGCGTCATAGAGCGGTCGGTCCACAGCCAGTGTGACAGACGCAGCAAATTCCAGAAGTGCCAGCCCAGCAACAGCAGTACGGCGCACAGCAGGAACCACGGCAAATAGCCGATAATCAGGCCAGCCAGCAGCGCGGGCAAACAGACCAGCACCAGTTCCAGTAATAATCTCTTCCAGGAGAGGCGTTCCAGCACGAGGCAGACTCCGATCAGTAACGAGCGGAGAAACGATAACCCGTTCCACGTACGGTTTGCACCATGCGATCGTGACCGGTCAGCTCCAGCGCCTTGCGCAGCCGCCGAATATGCACGTCAACCGTACGATCCTCAACGTAAACATTGGTGCCCCAGACATTGTTCAGCAGCTGTTCACGGCTGTACACGCGCTCCGGGTGCGTCATAAAAAAGTGCAGCAGTTTATATTCTGTCGGGCCCATCTCCAGCGGCGTGGTATCTGACATCACGCGGTGCGAAGAAGGATCCAGGCTCAGCCCCTGAATTTCGATCACATCCTCAACCGCCATCGGCGAAATGCGGCGCATTACCGCCTTGATGCGCGCCACCAGCTCTTTTGGTGAGAACGGTTTAGTGATGTAATCATCGGCGCCCACTTCCAGGCCGCGCACGCGATCTTCTTCTTCGCCGCGCGCGGTAAGCATCATGACCGGGATATCGCGCGTCATCGCTTCGCGCTTGAGATGTTTGATAAACTGAATGCCGCTGCCGCCGGGTAACATCCAGTCCAGCAGGATCAGATCGGGCCATGGCTCGATTAACAGGTTGACAGCGCTGTCATAATCATCCGCTTCGATGGGCTGATAATCATTTTGCTCCAGCACGAAACACAACATTTCCCTGATGGGGGCTTCATCTTCGACAACCAGAATGCGCTTAGCCATTATTGCTCCTGCGAATGTGACTCTTGGTCACGGGGATTTGCGGCGTCATTATGCGTCAGTTTTATGACAGATTTATGAAAAATGCACGGCCCCAATGGTGCTTTCGTAACGCTTTTGTGAAGCAATCAGTAACCATTTTTTGAAACCCAGACGCAGGTAATGATCAATCCAGTTCCCCTCTGCAGCTTAGCTCTGGTTATAATCGCCCCGGCGTTCTGCTATTAGCTGGGAGTTTTATGCGCATTATTCACACTTCAGACTGGCATCTCGGTCAGTTTTTTTATACCCGCAGCCGTGCCGCCGAGCATCAGGCCTTTTTTCACTGGCTGATTGAGCGTGTTGAAGAGCATCAGGTCGATGCGGTGATTGTCGCCGGCGATATCTTTGATACCGGATCGCCGCCCAGCTATGCACGTGAACTCTATAACCGTTTCGTGGTGGATCTGCATCGCACCGGCTGCCAGCTGATTGTGCTGGGCGGCAACCACGATTCCGTCGCCACGCTCAACGAATCACGCGAACTGCTGGCCTGTTTGAACACGCGCGTGATTGCCGCTGCCAGCAGCGATCCCGAAGAGCAGGTGCTGACCTTAACCACGCGCCAGGGCACACCGGGCGCGGTGCTGTGCGCCATCCCTTTCCTGCGGCCACGTGACATTATGCGCAGCCAGGCGGGTCAGTCCGGCGAACAAAAGCAGATCAGCCTGCTGAACGCCATTACGCAGCACTATCAGCGCAGCTACCAGCATGCTCGTCAGCTTAGCCAGCAGGCGGAAAAACCGCTGCCGGTAATCGCTACCGGCCATCTGACCACCGTCGGCGTCAGCAAAAGCGAAGCGGTGCGCGATATCTATATCGGCACGCTGGATGCGTTTCCGGCGCAGGCGTTTCCCGCCGCTGACTATATTGCCCTCGGGCATATTCATCGCCCACAGCGCATCGCCGGCAGCGAACATATTCGCTACAGCGGCTCTCCGCTGCCGCTCAGCTTCGATGAGCTGGGCAGCGAGAAAAGCGTGTTTTTGGTGAGTTTTGCCGACGGCAAGCTGGCCAGCGTTGAGCCGCTGCCGGTGCCTGGTTTTCAGCCAATGCAGACCATCAAGGGCACGCTGGCAGAGATCGAGCAGCAGCTAAAACCCTTTGCCAATGCCTCTCCGTCACGTCCGGTGTGGCTGGATATCGAAATCACCACTCAGGAATATCTGCATAACATGCAGCAGCATATCCAGGCGCTAACTGAAGGTTTACCGGTGGAGGTGCTGCTGATGCGCCGCAGCCGCGAACAGCGTGAGCGAGCGCTTGCTCGTCTGCAAAATGAGACGCTGAACGAACTAAAGGTAGAGGAGGTTTTTGAACGACGCCTGGAACAGGAAGAGGAAATGGATGAGGCGCGGCGCACGCGCGTACGCCAGTTATTTAGCGGCACGCTGGATGCGCTTTATCAGGGCGAGGAGAGCCAGCCATGAAAATTTTGTCCCTGCGTTTTAAAAACATCAACTCGCTCAAAGGCGAATGGAAAATTGATTTCACCCGCGAGCCCTTTGCCAGCAGCGGACTTTTCGCCATCACCGGCCCAACCGGTGCCGGTAAAACCACCCTGCTTGATGCGATTTGCCTGGCGCTTTATCACGAAACGTCACGTCTGGGGAAAATATCCCAAACGCAAAATGAGCTGATCAGCCGCGATACCGCCGAATGCCTCGCCGAAGTGGAGTTTGAGGTGAAAGGTGAAGCCTGGCGCGCCTTCTGGAGCCAGAACCGGGCGCGCGGCGCGGTGGACGGCAATCTGCAGGCGCCGCGTGTGGAGCTGGCGCGCTGTGCGGATAACGTCATCGTTGCTGATAAGGTGAAAGATAAGCTGGAGATGATCGCTCAGTTAACCGGTCTCGATTTTGCCCGCTTTACCAAATCGATGATGCTGTCGCAGGGACAATTTGCCGCCTTCCTGAACGCTGACGCCAACGATCGTGCCGAGCTGCTGGAAGAGTTGACCGGCACTGAGATTTACGGTCAGCTCTCATCGCGTATTTATGAGCAACATAAACAGGCGCGCGTGGAGCTGGATCAGCTTCGGGCGCGCGCCGCTGGCATGGCGCTGCTGGATGAAGCGACGCGAATAGCGCTGCAAAGTGAAATAGCGGCGCTGGCGCAGCAGGAAAACCAACTGCATCTCCAGCTTAACGCGCTACGACAGCAGCAGCAGTGGCTGAGTCAGCAGCAGCGTCTGGAGCAAGAAAAAAACCAGGCGCGCAGCGCGCAGCAGCAGGCGGAAAATAACTGGCAATGTGCCGAGGCGGAACGTCAGAAACTGGCGCGATCGGAACCGGCGGAAAAACTGCGTCCGCTCTGGCAGCAGCGTCAGCAGCTACAGCAGGATCTGGCACAGCTTAACCAGCAGGCACAGCAGCTCTCCGCTTCACTTCAGCAGGCCAGTGAGCAGTTACAAACTTTACAGAACAAACAGCAACAGGCTGAACAGGCACAGCAGCAGCTGAATACGCAATGGCGACAGCAGGAAAGCCTGATCAACGAACAGGTGATCCCGCTTGACCATCAAATTGATACGCTGACGCAGCAGCTTAGCCTTCAGCAGCAAACGCTGCAGGAAAACCAACAGGCGCTACAGCAGCGCCAACAGCGTCAGCAGCAGTTGAGCAGTGAACATCAGACGCTGCATACGCAACAGCAGCAAGAGCAACAGTGGCGCAGCGATCATGCTCAGGTTGTGAACTGGGGCGATCTGCTGGGCGGCTGGCGTGCGCGTTTTCAGCAACAGCAACAGCTTCAGGAGAACCTGAGCATATTGCAGAACCGGCAGCGCCAGCATCAGCAACAGTGCGACGAACAGCAACATCAGCTTGCGCAACTGATGACTCAGGCCGCTCCGCTGGAAAGCGAACTGGAGCTGGCGCGCCAGAAGGTACAGCAGGCAGAGCAAGCACTTACTGCACTTCAGCAACAGCCGGAAAGCACGCTGCGTTACCAGCTGGAGCAGCTACAGCAGCAGCGCCCGCTGCGGCAGCAACTGGCTATCGTCTCCTCTACGCTGCGCCCGCTGAGCCAGCGTTACGCCCAGCAACAGCAGGAGCTGCAGGCGCTGGATACGCAAATCTTGCTACAAACGCAGCAGCTTACAGAGCAGCGCCAGGCGTGGAAAGAGAAGCATCAGCATCGCGTCGATCTGGAAAAGCGTCTGGAGCTGGAACGCCGCATTGTTAGCCTTGAGCAGGAACGCGCGCGCTTAGTCGCCGGTGAGCCTTGCGCCCTATGCGGATCCACCGAGCATCCGGCGGTGGAACGCTACCAGACGCTGACCTTAACGGAAAATCAGCAGCGCCTTGAAGAGATACGCCAGCAGGAGGAGCAGTTAAAAATTGCCGGCGTCACCTGTAGCGAACAGCTAAAGGCGTTGCAAAACCAGCAGGCGCGACTAAGCCAGCAGCAGCAGACGCTTCATAGCGAGCTGTTGCGCCAGCAGGATGAATGGCAAACGCTGCTGGCAGCGGCGAACCTGGCGCTGTCTCTGGAGGATGAAGCGGGGCTTAGCGCCTGGATCGGCCAGCAGGAGCAGCAGGAGCAGCGGCTACAGCAGCAGCTTCAGCAGCTGGAACAGGCTGCCCGCAGCCTGCAGCAGGCAAAAGAGGCGCTGGCGGCCTGTCAGCAACGCTGGCAACAACAGCAACAGGCGCGCCAGCTGGCGGAACAGCAGCTGCGCTACGGTCAGCAGCAGCGGCAGGATGCGGAACAGCAGTGTCAGCAACTCACGACGCAGCGACAACAGTTTACTGAAACGCTGGCACAGGAACTGGCTCAGCATCAGCTTACGCCGCCGGAGCCGCAGGCCGAACAGGCGTGGCTGGAAGCGCGTCAGAAGGAATGGCGGCGCTGGCAGGAAAGCGAGCAAGTACTTACCGATATTGCGACGCGCCTCGCCGCCTGCGATACGGCGCTGAACGCGGTCAACGAAGAGCTGGCCCAGCTGGCGCAGCAGAAACAACGTGCTGAAACCCTGCTGCGGTCACAGCAGCAGCAGCTGGAGACGCTGCGTCAGCAACGCCACGGCCTATTGGGTGACAGCACAATTGCCGAAGTTCGTCAGCAGTGGCAGCAGCGTCTGTTGCAGGCGGAAAATCAGGCGCGTGAACAGCAACAGCGCTGGCAGCAAAGTCAGGACCAATTAAATAATCTGACCGGACAGCATAATTCGCTGGCGCAGCAGCTGGAGACCTCACAGAAACGTTACGACGAGCGGTTAATGCAGTTTAATCAGGCACTGGAGGCGAGCCATTTTAGTGATGAAGCGGCTTTCCGTGCCGCACTGCTGGATGAGCAGGAGGCGCAGGCGCTGCGTGAGCGCTGTCAGCAGCTGGAGGCGCAGCGTCAGCAGGCCATGACGCTGGCGCTGCGCGCTGAACAAAGCCTGGCGCAGCATGAGCTTGAACGTCCTGATGATGTAAACCTCACGCTACCGGAGCTGGAAGCCGTACTGGCAGCGCAGCAGCAGCTATTGCATGACACGGTTCGTCAGCAAGGGCAACGGCGTCAGCAGCTGGAGAGCGATAATGCGCAGCGTCAGCAGCAGCAGAGTTTGCTGCAGCAAATTGAAGAGAATACCCAGCAGGTCGAAGACTGGGGTTACCTTAATCAGCTGATCGGCTCCAGCAGCGGCGATAAATTCCGGCGCTTTGCGCAGGGTCTGACGCTTGATCACCTGGTCTGGCTGGCGAATCAGCAGCTTGATCGCTTGCATGGGCGTTATCTGCTGCAGCGTAAATCAAGCGATACCCTGGAGCTGCAGGTAATGGATACCTGGCAGGCTGATGCCAGGCGGGATACGCGCACGCTGTCGGGCGGCGAAAGCTTCCTGGTAAGCCTGGCGCTGGCGCTGGCGCTTTCGGATCTGGTCAGTGATAAAACCCGGATTGAATCCCTGTTCCTTGATGAGGGATTCGGTACGCTGGATGCGGATACGCTGGATACCGCGCTGGATGCACTGGATGCGTTAAACGCCAGTGGCAAAACCATTGGCGTGATCAGCCATGTCGAGGCGATGAAAGAGCGCATTCCGGTACAGATAAAAGTGCGTAAGGTTAACGGCCTTGGCTACAGCCGACTGGAGCGGCAATTTTCAGTCTGATGCGCCTGTTGTCGGCGCAGCGCGCATGATACCGTGCGCTGAGCAACTCATCAGTCTGTAAGGAAAAAATATGTGGTTTTTTCGCCTCGCCCCGGCGTTTGCCCTGCTGGCGCTGAGCGGTTGTCAGCTCTCGCCTCAGCCCGCTCCCGCGCATCCTGACTCTGCCGCCCGCTGTAGCGACGCGGAGCATGCGCACTGCGCGTGGGTGAATGAAATAGAACAGCGCGTATCCCGCCATTTTGATCGTGCGGATCGTTATCACGGTCAGCGCTGCGATGTAACGATCGGTTACGATCCCCGGCGCGGCTATCAGGTGTTACGCACTGAGGGCGACGAAGCGCTTTGTCTGAAAGCCTGGCAGGCTGTCAGCAGCGATCGGCAGCTCCCCACGCCGCCAGCGGGCGCGCCGCAAAATATTATGGTGACCTTTCGCCCTGGCTAAGCGCTTTCCGCCTCGATCAGGCCAGCGGCCACAGCCAGGCGGCGCCGCGCACGCCGCTGGAGTCGCCGTGTTGCGCTTTCACCACTGGCGTTTCGCATTCACGGCCAAACACCCAGGGCTTCATCAACGTTGGCAATGTCTGATAGAGGCGCTCAACGTTACTCATTCCGCCGCCCAGTACGATAATATCGGGATCGAGCAGATTAACCACCTGTGCCAGCGACTTCGCCAGACGCAACTCATAACGGCTCATTGCCAGTTCAGCTAAGGGATCCTGTTGGTTCAGCAGCGCAACGATCTCCGCGCCGCTTAGGCTTTTCCCGCTCAGACGCTGGTAATCAGTCGCGAAGCCGGTACCGGACACAAAGGTCTCGATACAGCCTTTCTGCCCGCAGTAGCACGGTACTTCTTCACGGAAACGAAGCTCATCCTCATCCATCCACGGCAACGGATTATGCCCCCATTCACCACCATTGCCGTTGCCGCCAGCATGGCTGACACCGTTAATAGCGATACCCGCGCCGGAACCGGTGCCGATAATCACCGCAAAAACCAGCGCCCTGCCCGCCGCCGCGCCATCTACCGCCTCTGAAACCGCGAGACAGTTGGCATCGTTGGCAATGCGCACTTCACGATCCAGCAGACGCGCCAGATCTCTGTCGAGCGGCTGGCCGTTCAGCCAGGTGGAGTTTGCATTTTTAACCCGCTGACTGTAAGGCGACAGCGTACCGGGAATACCCAGCCCGACGCTGCCCTGCTGACCTGTTTTCTCCTCCGCCAGCCGGACCAGATCGACAATCGCCTGTAGCGTTTGCGGATAGTCATGGCGCGGCGTCGGAACGCGATGGCGAAACAAGGTTTCACCGGCATCAGAAAGGGCAATCACTTCTGTTTTGGTACCGCCTAAATCAATGCCAATACGCACAGGATATTCCTCTTTTTTGTCAGGATGAGCGTTACATTAGAAGGCAGCGCCCGGAAAGGCAATGACCCGTCGCCGATGTTTCGCTATCATGCGCGCACCGTTTATGACCTGTGAATTTATACACATCCGGCAAAGGAAAACCCTATGTTGTGGTTTAAAAACTTGATGATTTATCGTCTGAATCGTGACATTCCACTGTCCGCAGACGACCTGGAAAAACAACTCGCTGCGTTTTCCTTTTCCCCGTGCGGCAGTCAGGATATGGCGAAAACCGGCTGGGTTTCGCCAATGGGTTCGCGTAGTGAAGCCCTGACGCATGTCAATAACGGACAGATCCTGATTTGCGCCCGTAAAGAAGAGAAAATCCTGCCTTCTCCGGTGATCAAGCAGGCGCTGGAAGCCAAAATTGAGAAACTGGAAGCAGAGCAGCAGCGCAAGCTGAAAAAAACAGAAAAAGATTCGCTGAAGGATGAGGTGCTGCATAGTCTGCTGCCGCGCGCCTTTAGCCGCTTCAGCCAGACTTATCTCTGGATCGACAGCGTCAATAACCTGATTATGGTGGACTGCGCCAGCGCGAAAAAAGCGGAAGATACCCTGGCGCTGCTGCGTAAAAGCATCGGTTCGCTGCCGGTGGTGCCGCTGACGCTGGAAAACCCGATTGAGCTGACCTTAACCGAATGGGTACGCTCCGGCGATCTGCCGGCAGGCTTTGCACTGATGGATGAAGCGGAGCTAAAAGCCATTCTGGAAGATGGCGGCGTTATCCGCTGTAAGAAACAGGATCTGGTTTGCGATGAGATTGCTAACCATATTGAAGCAGGCAAGCTGGTAACCAAACTGGCGCTGGACTGGCAGGAACGTATTCAGCTGGTGCTGGCGGATGATGGCTCTCTGAAGCGCCTGAAGTTTGCCGATACGCTACGTGAACAAAACGATGATATCGATCGGGAAGATTTTGCGCAGCGTTTCGATGCAGACTTTATTCTGATGACCAGCGAACTGGCGGCGCTGGTCAGCAACCTGACCGAAGCGTTAGGCGGCGAGGCGCAGCGTTAATCAGCGCTGCACAGCGCGGGATGTCTCCCGAGTCCTGCGCTAATAACGGATGTGCGCCGCTGGCGGCGCACATTTAGCGTTACAGATAACGGCAAAGGTAGGCGGTTGGCTCTGCGACCTGCAAATGAAACTCGCTGTGACCGGGAACGTGGAACACACCGCCCGCTTCATAGATTTTCCATTCGGTTTCGCCGGGTAACAGCACGTTTAATGCGCCGCTGATCACCGTCATCTCCTCTGGCTGACCGGTTCCGAAAGCATACTCACCTTCCACCATCACCCCAACGCTGGCGCGTCCGGTGCTGGCACTGGTAAAACCGATCGACTTCACTTTTCCTTCAAAGTACTCGCTTACGTTCAGCATGCATCGTCCCCCGAAACCACAATAGATGAATCGGCAGTGTAGGGGCTAAACGCGTGTTTTGTCATCTGAAATTGTCGATTATGCCAGCACTCCGGCGACCATTTCCGCCAGCGATTGCCAGGAGAGCAGCACCGGAATACCCAGTAACTGCTGTAAGCTGTCACAGTGGTGCGAGTGATAGGCCGGGCTGTCCAACACCACCACATCCGCGCCCTGCTCCAGCAGCATCAGTCCGGCATCAAATAATGCCTGATTATCACTCTGCAGCGGATCGGCAACGGCAAAACAGGCGGGCTTACGCAGAACGCGCCATTTACCTGCCTGCTGACGCAGTAGTTCATTAGCCGAAACAATAATGCCCGCCTGATGGCCGCCGACAATCGCGCCGACCAGCGGAGGGATCAGGCGGTCCGGCTCCATAAGAAGCGCATGGCGGGCTTGCAGTTCAGTAAACTGCCCGCAACCCAGCAACAGAATATTTTCAACGCCGCGCGACTCCAGCTGGCTGATAAGCTGCTGCAGACCCCGCTCAATGCGGCTGGTCGCGAGCAGCATCTCTGTGCCCTCCGCTAACCGCACTATCTGCGCCTTCTCGCCCTTACGCGGAGCATATTTTTCATTTATCTCTTCGCAGGAAAGCGCGTTCAGCAGACTGACTGGCTCCAGCTGTGCTTCAGACAGCGATTCCAACAGTAACGGCGAGATATCATAGTCCGGCGAGTATGCGATGGTAAGTATTACCAGTGTCTGTTTCATATTTACTTCTTCGATACAAGTAAATTGCCGGGCCGGTTACAGGCCAGCTATTCGTTATGCCATTAGGGTGCCGTTTTACCGGCAACAGGCGTAAAACAGGTGCCCGGCAATATTTCTGCCGCTGATTTTAATTATTTCTGCCCAATAAAAAACCGCTTTTTCATAAAGGTTATTTAACCTTGTACTAATAAAAATCATCGTACCCTTAATGACGGTAGCCCGGTCATTTATTTGCAACAGGCTTATTAACTGCCGTAATGGCAAATTAATAAAATATTATTCTGCTAATAAATCAATCAGCGATTTAATATTATCCTGGCATAACAATTGATGAAAAACCACCCGCAGATTCGATGATTAATCACTGAAAAATCGATTATTTCTGGTCATCATTTTCTTCAGGCTTATATTGACTGAATATTAAGCGATTAAATGCTCAACTCCCAACATTTTTCTTTCAAAAGGCTGACCAGCAGGGTAGCAGTTTTATGACAAAAACGACATCAGAGGTTAACAGCTGTAAAACGTAGATAGCACAGGCGATTATTAATTCAGGGGCAAAATAAAATATCAACCGGAAGGAGTCAAGCCTTAACCGCCATTGAGGCGAGATCCTTTATACGCTCAAAGAGAACAGTAATTTTTATCAAGTCGCGTTTAGTAAGAGGAGTGGGTTAGCAAAATATCTGGATAAAATAACAAAAGAAAATCGGAGAAAGATTAATTTAATTGATCAAATAACAGGCTTATTAAGCGGGGTATATCCGGCAGGCTATTACACAGGCATCCCTGCCCGACTGAATTACTCTTTGTCGCTATTCTCGTAACGTTCTTTCGCATCCAGCGCTTCCTGTTCGCTTTCATGCTCACTAATCAGCGAGTTGGGTTTCGGGTGATCAGCGCGTAGTTCGTAGCGCGTTGCGCCTTGTCCTGTAGCGCCTTTATCAACCTGAACAACCCGGGCTTCACGTGGATAGGGTGGTCTTGTTGGCATTTTTCTTCCCTCTTATGGTGAAAGTGGTTTCCGCTACTCTCAGGCCGCTTGCTGCCGAGAACGTTCGCTTTTGCGCGCGTAGCAGTAAGTATAGACAATCACGCCAGTGCGGCAGGGAAATGGAAAAGAAAGGTAACAAAAACAGACGGATTAATAACCGACGGCCCCGCAGGCGAGGCTCATGCTTAGCTGGCGCGCGCCACGGGTAAGGCGTTCAGGATAGCCATGACAACCCGTTCAGGTGCCTGCATGGCATCTATTATATGATGTGCGGTTTGCTGATAAAGGCTTGCGCGTTCATCAAGCACTTCCGCCATCTCTTCAGTGATAGAACGGCCGGTTAAAGTAGGACGCTGCGAGGTTTGCGGATAATCGGCCAGACGAGCTGCCAGCACCGTAGCGTTGGCCTGTAGCCAGATAACCTGCCCCCGCTCCTGCATAAAGCAACGATTGGCTTCCGCCAACACCATGCCGCCACCAGTAGCGATAATGGTTTCCGGTGCGGTAACCGCAATCAAGGCGTCAGTTTCGTGCTGACGAAACCCTTCCCAGCCTTCGGCAGCGACAATCTCCGCTACCGTTTTTCCTGTGCTTTGCTGCAGATAATGATCGGTATCGCAAAAAGCATAACCCAGTACCTGCGCCAGTGATTCACCTACCGTGGTTTTACCGCAACCCCGAGCGCCAATGAGAAAAATGGGTAACGACATGACAGCATGTCCTCCGCCATGACTGCGTTCCGCCGCAGCTGGTCATCAAATTATGCATGGCGGGCATCATACCGAGAAAAAATATTGTGGGCCAGCTGTAACGTTGTTTTTACGCATCGGAAAGGCTTTTAACCATGCATCGCTTTTTAGCAGAAACGGAATGCTCTGTTCTTCCCGGCAATATTTACTTACGCAGTGCTAATTTACTTTCACCATAGCGCGACCAAAATAAAGAGATACCGCTTGTTTAAGGAGGTTCCATGCAGAGCGAAGAACAACGTCTAATTGAAAGTCTGTTTAGCCGACTAAAACAGGCTGAAAGCCAGTCTGCGCCACGTGATGCCGCAGCAGAGCGCCTGATTGAACAGCAGCTCCGCCAGCAGCCCTCTGCGCCCTACTATATGGCGCAGGCGATCCTGATTCAGGAAGCGGCAATGAAAAAATTGAGCGCACAGGTTACCGAACTGGAAAACCAGCTGACGCAGGCGCAACAGCAGCTATCTCAGGCACAGCAACAACCGGCTCGCCAGAGCAGCGGCGGTTTTCTTTCCAGCCTGTTTGGCGGCGGACAGCGCCAGTCTACGCCGCAGCAGCCGGTATGGAATAACGCCCCGCAGCAGCCTTACGCGCAACAGCCGTACAATAATGCCCCGCAGCAGCCCTATGCACAGCAGCCTTACGGCGCCGCACGCGGCGGTAGCGGTTTTCTTGGCGGCGCGCTGCAAACGGCAGTGGGCGTGGCGGGTGGTGTAGTAATGGCGGATATGTTGACCAGCATGTTCCATCACTCCCAGCCGGAAGAGATTGTGAACATTATTAATGAGCCTGCCCTGCCCGATCCTCAGCCGCTCGATACCAGCCTGGATACGTTTAATAATGTCGACGATCGGGCATTTTTACAGGATGCCAGCTGGCAGCAGGATGATAATGCCGGTTTCGACAGCAACGATTTCGGCAATGACGATTTCAATGACGATGACAGCTTTATCTGAAGCGCCTTCCTGACGCGCATAAGCCACACAGCCGTCAGGCTGACAAGCCAGTGCTAAAGCGTAACGCCGGTGGAATATAGCTCCCACCGGCGTTTTTATTTGCTAACCACGCTGTCCCGCTGCGTTGCCCTGCTCACGATGACGCCGCTGTTGTAACAGCCATTTATCCAGCTCTGCCGCAAATTGCTGCCGATCGCGCTGATTTAGCGTTGCCGGCCCGCCGGTCTGCACACCGCTGGCGCGCATCGTATCCATAAAATCGCGCATCGTCAGGCGTTCACGAATAGTGGCATCGCTGTAGCGTTCACCGCGAGGATTCAGCGCCGCCGCCCCTTTTGCCAGCACTTCCGCCGCCAGCGGAATATCAGCAGTAATAACCAAATCTTCGCGGCTCACGCGCTGCACGATTTCATTATCCGCTACATCAAAACCGGCCGCGACACGCAGCGTACGAATAAAACGTGATGGCGGCACGCTGAGCGGCTGATTAGCTACCAGAATCAGTTCTGTCTGACTGCGCTCTGCGGCACGATAGAGCACCTCTTTTATGACTTTTGGACACGCATCCGCATCCACCCAAATTGGCATCGGCTTTCCTGTCAGGATTGAGGAATAATGCTGATTTTGCCGTTCTTCTCCAGAATGGCAAACTTTATCTGATCAAGGCGCTCCAACCCCTGCCTATTTCGCGCTGAAGTCAGGATACGCTCTGCGGTTCCCGGATAGTGGCATTCTTTATCTTCATCTTGCTGAAAATTTTCCATTTTTTCTCCTTATACCTCTCTGGAGTTTAGCTGAAGCTGAATAAAGCGGCAGAATCACGTAAGCTGATGCGTAATGAAAAATGGCTACGCAGAGGGAAATACCATGCTGGAGAAAAAAATAGGCTTTATTGGCTGCGGAAATATGTCCAAAGCAATAATTGGCGGACTGATTGCAGGTGGCCAGGTTGATGCAGCAAACATCTGGGTTTATGACCATAAAACAGAAACCAACCAGGCTATGGCGCAGCAATATGGCATTACCCCCGCGCAAAGCGCCGACGAGGTTGCGCGAGAAGCGGATATTTTATTCGGCGCGGTAAAACCCAATGTGATTCTGAAAGTGCTTAAGGATGCGGCCGGCGCGCTGAATAAAGAGACGCTGGTGGTTTCGATTGCCGCAGGCGTAACGCTGGATGCCTTAGCAATGACGCTGGGACACGATCGTAAAATTGTGCGCGTTATGCCCAATACGCCTGCACTGGTTAACGAAGGCATGACCTCTGTTACGCCGAATCCGCTGGTCACCCCGGAAGAAGTCGACGAAATCGTGGCGATCTTCAACAGTTTTGGTAAAGCTGCCGTTGTACCAGAATATCTTATCCATGCGGTGGTTGGGGTTAGCGGCTCGGCGCCGGCCTACGTCTTTATGTTTATTGAGGCAATGGCGGATGCCGCAGTCCTGGGCGGAATGCCGCGAGCTCAGGCGTATGAATTTGCCGCACAGGCGGTAAAAGGCGCCGCGCAAATGGTGCTGGAAACCGGCAAGCATCCCGGCGAGCTGAAAGATATGGTTTGTTCGCCAGGCGGCACCACCATCGAGGCGGTTAAAGTGCTGGAACAGAAAGGGCTGCGCTCGGCCGTGATCGCCTCAATGGAGGCCTGCATGGCGCGCTCGGAAGCATTAAGCAAGCGTTGAGATCAACCAGCCACATCGCAGATTGCGATGTGGCTGTTTTACTATCAATAGCGGGGATGATTAAGCAGCTTGTCGATATAGCCATGGAGCAAATTGGCATCTTCGGCGCTGGCGCCGTCCGAGGCGACGATTAACGCCTCGCTGATACCTCTGTTTAGCTCCTGACGCTGTTCGTCACCCAATTTACGCAGTAGCGCTGTTACCACAATTTCTAACGCTTCAACCTGGGCAACCAGTTCTTTAGACTCTGCTTCTTTTTCCGCCAACTTAACCAGTAGTTCTGCAATGAGCTGTTTCATCACACGATCCCAGTAACAATGTAAACGCAGACACTATCACTACAGTTAACAAAATGACAGCAGATGGTGCTGATATTTTTCAATATTTATAGAATAGCTTTGCTAAAAAGGATGATTTTTTATACATAAGTGAGCGCTGAGATCGCATTTAGCCTTCATAATCCACAAATTAATTCATTTAACAAGCGTAGCGAAATATAACCCTGCACCTTATTAAGATTGATCCTGAAAGGATAAGTAAAACCTTTGGTTGAATATTATTTATTCTGTTAACCATCAGTCACTTATATAAAATGCAAAAAAAACCCTTACGTAAATTCTATTAAAAACAATCAATTAAATAAACGAAACCGTAAATTACAATAACTGGAAGTATCAATGAAGTCATCTATTATTCATATTGATACAACGCAGAATATGCATTAATCAACTGATAATACATATTCTAAGATGCTTACCAAACTGGAAAAGTAATCAGGAGACGATAATGGCAGAACGTCGTGGTGGTTCAGGAAACTTCGCAGAAGACCGAGAAAAAGCCTCTGAAGCCGGTAAAAAAGGTGGTCAGCAGAGCGGCGGCAACTTCAAAAACGATCGTGAAAAAGCCTCCGAAGCGGGTAAGAAAGGCGGACAAAGCAGCAATAGTGGCCGTAAGTCCTGACCCGGTTTCATTGCCAAGCTATCTGCTGTGGTAATGCAGGATACTAAAACCCCGGAGCAGTAATGCTGTTTCGGGGTTATTTTTTGTCTGTTTTTACGGCGGCAGTGGTCGCTAAGTCACCTGACGGCAAAAAACAGGCAATAAAAAACCCGCCATAAAGGCGGGTTTTTTGAATTCTGGCAGCTTAGCGTACGTTTACGTTAGCAGCAGCCGGGCCTTTCGGACCGTTTTCGATGGTGAACTCAACGCTCTGACCTTCTTCCAGCGTTTTGAAACCCTGGTTCTGGATGGCGGAGAAGTGTACGAATACATCTTTGCTGCCGTCAGCCGGAGAAATAAAGCCAAAGCCTTTCTCAGCGTTGAACCATTTTACTAAACCAGTCAGTTTTGCAGACATTTGTCTTTCCTTCATTCGATATTAACGCCCTGAGGGCAACAGGTTTGTGTACAGATGTTATGGGGCACTCAGGAAGGCGATACTGAAGAAGGGATATCAGAGATAACTCTTACACTGCAGACTGCTTTACTAAAACTGCTCGCATACCCGGTTCTGTTTAACAAACCGACGATGCATTTACTCATAATCGCTGGGGCAATGCAAGCAAGATTTTCGCGCTAAAAATATTTCAGGTTGTTACTGACTTTTTTCGCTGTCGCTTCTATGTTTAAAAAATAGCCAATATTTACAGACGATGACAACGTCCTCGGTTTTGCCTGACGAAGGCATGCTTTTCCTGTTAATTATCTGACGGCCCGCTTTATGGTGGGTCGATGCTGCGTTTTTGGAGGTTGACAATGCGAACACAATCCACCAGCGCTGGCCGGGAAATAACCGACTATTTTAACAGCCCGGCATGGCATGCCCCCAAAGAAGCGGAGCTGTTAGCTATCATTATGACGGAGCTGATGCAGACGGGCCAACCCACTACCGATAAGGCGCTGATTGCCAGCGTCATCAAGAAGCTGGATTTAGAAAAAGATGAAAGCGTTCTGCAGAGCTATCGTAATGTGTTGGCGCAGCTGATGAGTAGCACCGCCGAAATGCCTTAGCCAGTGGCGCAGCTGTAACAACTCTGCTTTCGGCGGCGAAGCGCTTAATGAAACCACAGATACCAGTAGAGCGCGGTTTCCGCCGGATGCGCATGCAGCGCCCGATAAAGCTGGCGATCAATGCCGCCCAGCTCAAACCCCATTTTTTCATACAGCAGGCAAGCGGCCACGTTGGTATTCTGCGTTTCCAGCGTCACGCCAGCCAGCTGTTGTTCACGCGCCCAACGGATGGCACGCTGTAACAGCGCGCAGCCGCAGCCGCAGCGCCGGAAAGCGCCGTCAACGGCAATATCCTCCACCAGCGCCAGACCATTCCAGTTGCGCCTTACCGCCAGATAACCTGCTGGCTGTCCTTCTACCCGCGCCACATACAGCGCGCCGTCGCGACTATCAACTAACGGGCTAAACTGCTGCGGATCGTTAAAATAATTTTTCTCCCGCGGCGTAACGGAATAGAGACCATCACGCACCGGGCGATCGAAAACGGCTTCCAGCTCCTGGGTAATGGTAAAACGGTAGTCCAGCGACTGTAGCGCCGCCAGCAAATCGGTGGTGGCCTCAATCACCTCTGTACTTTTTTTCTGCATGTTCCCTGCTCCCGCTATCGCTATCGCTATCGCTATCGCTATAACCATCCGGCCACTGCGCCGTTTTTTTCAAGCGTAGCCGATTGTGGTCGTGCTGTATTCTGCGATACGCAACAGGCAAAAAAAATCCCGCACGCGGCGGGATGAATAAGACGAGCATTGCAGTGTTATATGACGGGGAGATCATTCTGTTTCCCTGTATCCTGGCGGCTAATGATGACAACAGCGTGACAGTGATGACATAAACACTTTCCGGCCATGCCCGTTACACTATTAGCCGCAATAGACGCGGGTAATAACGTTATCTTTAGCGCCGAGGAAATTTAACCGGTTAAGATTGAAATCCATCGTTACGGCTGAATTGTAAGGGATCGCCCGTACCGGATGCTCAAACTGCAACTTGCTCAGCGCCGATAAAGGCTGCCCAACATAATTCTGATAGGCAGATGCGCCGCAGCGATCGGCATCAGGATCGGTCACCGCCGCGCTATCGCTATTTTTTTGCCCATGCTGACAGGCCGCCAGCGTAACCAGCGCCGTAATCAGCGCGAGCTTTCCATAAAATTTCACCACGATTCTCCTGTTTGGCCAGTCGTTCAGTTACCGACCTTAAAGCCTAACCGATCGTCTGGCACGTGCAGAAAGGCTTAACCCACAGTGAACTGTGATCCCAGTCATAAAAACGGCACAAATCGCCTAAAAAACAACCACCCCATTCGTATAATTTTCTAAGATTATTCTTAGGAGGTGCTGTATGGAACTGGTTGTCTTTATCGGCTTTGCGGTGCTGATGACCTGCGTGGCCATCCGTGTTCGTTAAGCGCCCTACGGGTCAGCCCGGCTGACCCGTTTCACTGACTTGTTTCTGCCCGACCGTCTCCAGCATATGTATAAAATCCGCAGCGGGTATTGGTCGGCCAAGATAATATCCCTGCCCTTCATCACAGGCGATCGCCTGCAGTTCGGCAAACTGTTCCGCGTTTTCTATGCCTTCAGCGGTAATCACCAGTGAAAATGCTTTGCCCAGTCCAATGATGCCGTTAACGATAGAGTGCGCCTGCTGCGAATGCGGGAAATCTCTCATATAAGAGCGATCCATCTTCAGGCCATCAAACGGGAAGGTTTTCAGATAACCCAATGAGGCATAGCCCGATCCAAAGTCATCGACCGTCAGCCGCACACCAAGCGCCTTGAGACGCTGCATAATCCGTAGCACTTTATCCGGCTTTTCAAGCGTGACATTTTCAGTGATCTCCAGTTCGAGACGCTCCGCAGGCAGCCCGGTTACCCGCAAAACCGTGGCAACACGTTCCGCCAGATCGTCACGGCAAAACTCAACCGGCGAAATATTCACCGATACATAGAAGGGCTTAGGCCAGCTCAACGCATCACGGCAGGCGCGCTGCAGCACCCAGTCGCTGATCTGAATAATCAGTCCGGTCTCTTCCGCCAGTGGAATAAAGCTATCAGGCATCACCAACGCAGGCGGCGACGGCTGCCAGCGCAGCAGCGCCTCCGCGCCGTCCATGCTGCCGCTGTGCAGCGAATAGCGCGGTTGATAAAACAGGCGCAGCTCATCGCGCACCACCGCCTGGCCCAGCGCGCGCTCCATTTCGCGTCGCCGCACCAGCTGCTCTGACATTTCCGGCGAATAAAAAACCCAGCGGTTACGCCCCAGATTTTTAGACTGGTACAGCGCAATATCAGCCATTCTGAGCAGTTCTTCCGGCTGTAGCGCATCCTGCGGCGCACACGCAATCCCGATCGAGGCGCCAACATTCACCAACTGTCCGGCAACATTAAAGGGTTTGTGGATCTCATCCATCAAACAACGGCAGCGCGCTTCAATCTCTTCATGGCTGCTCAGGCCGCTCAGCAGCAAAATAAACTCATCGCCGCCCTGTCGCGACAGTAGATCCTCCTCGCCAAGACAGACGCGCAGCCGCTGCGAGACTTCGTTTAATACCTGGTCGCCAGCGGCATGACCATACAGATCGTTAATCGGCTTAAAGTGATCGAGATCGAGACTGAACATTACCAGCGGCTGTGCGGCGGTTGGCTGCTCCTGCAGTTTGCCGTTTAAAAATTCATTCATCCGGTGGCGGTTCGGCAGGCCGGTCAGCGTATCGTGTTGCGACAGATACTGGATACGCGCCTGAGCTTCTACTTCCAGCGTAATATCCGAGACGGTGCCGCGAAAGCCGACCTTTATGCCCTGCACCTCTATCGGCTTCGCCACCAGACTACAGATACGCTCTTCGCCCTGTGCCGAATGATAATGGCAGCGCAGCGTACGCCGGTCGTTGCTGTTATTTTGTCGCTGTATCCATTCCGAAACTGGCTGGCTGCAGCTGCCCAGCAGGCAATCTATCGGTTTGCCAAGCTGTATCGCAATCTCATAGCCGGTTACAGCCGTAAAACGTGAGGAGAGATAGGTCAGCACGCCCCGTGAGTCGGTTTCCCATATCCAGTCAGAAGAGGCCTCCGCCACATCGCGAAAGCGCGCCTCGCTGTCGCTCAGTTCACGTTTGCTTTGACGGAGCTGCTCAAAGCGCCAGTCGGAAAGCCGGGCGTTATCCATCGCATGCTGGATCACCCGCCGGGAAATAATACCCAGCATGAGCATGGTTAGCGCCAGCAGCGGCACAGTCACCATTAACAAATGGTGTCCGGGCGTACTGCTATCCCAGGCAAGAAGCAAAGGTTCGCTCTGCTCTATCGTCAGCATCAGGCCTGTCGCTACGGTTTGCGATCCAACAGGGGCATGCATGTTTTTGATACCAATGCTGTGGCCCAGCGCCAGCAGTTTATTCGGCGTATAGCGGTCAACAAAAATCATCACCGATGGCGGTCCGGGAATCGTCCCCAGCCCCGGCACTTTACCCGGTGTAATTGGCGCAGCGGCAACAATTGCAGGCCATCCTTTAATACGTGCGTTTTTGATCAGGGCGTTATCTCCGCTGGTAAAGGATCGCGCCTGTTGCACGATGACGGTGCCCTGTTTGCCCAGCAGTGATTCAATGGGCATATCGGAGAGCTGGCCATCAATCACCGCATAGCGCGTCCGACCGCTGCCATCCACAACGAAGATTCCTTCATAGTGATATTCTTTATATAGCCCCGGCCCAAAATTCTGCTGCGTAAAGGCCCACTCTTTATCTACCTGTAAATGCAGATGATTCCAGGCCTCGCCCCAGAATGCGTAATCACGGATATCGCTCAGAATAGACTGCTGGCGATCCTGCCAGGCATTGCGCAACAAGAACTTCTCCTGCGTCAGTGCGGTGGTATTCTGCCGCATCGCAATAGCGATAATAAACACTGCGGTAGTCAGGAACACGGTGGCAAACATACAGCCCAGAACCAACAGCGTTCGACGCGTAAAAAGCGTCGCGGGCGTGTCCTCAGTGCGAAGGTTAAAAGATAATAAAGAAGGTAGATTCATCAACAAAACCCCGGTAATAATGCGTTTACGTAACCTCCGCTATTCATTACGCAGCAACTATCGCGGCGCGGCGTATGCTCCTGCTTTTTTCACGCGTATATTCCTTATCGGCCTCTGGCGGCCACTGTTTAGCAAAAAAGCGCGCCGCTCCGACGTCTCGACAGCGATTCTGGCGGTTGTTACACTTCCCTTCTTCCCTTTTTGTTTAAGCCGCCTATGAAAAGCCAATACGGCAGAGTCTTTCTGACGCTGTTTTACCTCGGCAGTTTTGCGCTTTATTACCTGATTACCCTTGCGATCACCTGGTTTCCCAATTACAGCGCGCTACAACAACAAGGGTTGCTGGTGCCGGTTCTCTGTCTGTTTGAGTTTGCCGTGCTGTGGCCGCTGTATCGTTTTTATCAAACGCGCCGCAGTGATATTCCTCTGGGACGGCTGCAGCCGAAAACCACGCTGCTGTTTATGCTGTTGCTGCTGGGGCTGATGGTGGCGCAAACGCAGTTTTTACAACCGGAGCGTTGGCTGGAAGATCAGGCGCAACAGACGCCGTTTTCGCTCGGCATTCTGCTGTTTTCGGCCGTGCTGCTGGCACCGATTTTTGAAGAGATTCTGTTTCGCGGCTTTCTGCTGCAGGCATTTCTGCTGTGGGCGCCGCGTAGCCGCTTTGCCTGCATTCTGCTGACATCGCTGCTGTTTGCCGTAATGCATACGCAATATATCCACTGGCAAACCCTGGCGGTGCTGACGCTATTTTCTGTGCTGCTTTGTTATGCGCGCCTGCGCGGCAACGGTTTGCTGCTGCCGGTAGTGCTGCATATGCTTAATAATCTGATTGCCCTGCTGCCGTCCATCTGGTTTGTGCAACACGCCTGAAGTGCGGATTTATAACTATTTTAACGGCTTTATAACTTTTTCTGCTAAGCATAGCGAATAATCTACTATCAGCCTGCTGTTCAGTTCCCTTACACTCGCGAAAAAAACGGTAAGGAACGTCATGAAAATTTTTGCTCCCGCAGTTCTGACGCTGGCCCTGAGCGCCAGCTTTGCTGCTAACGCGGCAACGCCTCCCGATACGCTGGTGATCGCCCAGTCAATTGATGATGCCAGTAGCTTCGATCCGGCTGAAGGATTTGAACTCACCTCCGTGCAGGCTTTTACCAACCTTTATCAACGCCTGTTACAGTCCGATCCGCAGAATCCTAACGAGCTGAAACCAACCCTGGCCAGCCACTGGGAAGCGGGCAAAGATAACCGTAGCCTGATCGTTACGCTGCGCGACGGCGCTACCTTTGCCTCTGGCAATCCGGTGCGTCCGGAAGATGTGATGTTTTCCCTTGCGCGCGTGGTTAAGCTGAACCTTGATCCCTCCTTTATTCTTACCCAGCTCGGCTGGACCAAAGAGAATGTGGATAGCCAGCTGAAGAAAATCGACGATCGCCACGTGCAGATTAGCTGGCAGGCCAATGTCAGCCCAACCTATGTGCTGAGCCTGCTGGCCGCGCCGGTCTCCTCGATTGTGGATGCCAAAACCGTACTGGCTAACCAGAAAAATAACGATCTGGGCAACAAATGGCTGGCTACCCATTCCGCCGGTAGCGGCCCCTTCCAGATCCGTCGCTTTGTGCCGCATGAAGTGGTGCTGTTGACCGCCAATCCCCGTTCTCCGGGCGATGCGCCGAAGCTGAAAAATATTCTGATCAAAAACGTTCCGGAAGCAGCGACCCGCCGCCTGCTGCTGGAACAGGGCGATGCAGATATTGCCCGTAATCTTGGCGTTGACCAGATCTCCGCGCTGAAAGGCAAACCGGGCGTCAAACCGCTGGCGATCCCGATGGCCTCGCTTTACTACATGCAGTTCAACATCGACGCGCAGCCCGCGCTGAAAAATCCGGCGTTGTGGCAGGCTGCACGCTACCTGTTTGACTATCAGGGTATCGCCAACGACCTGCTGAAAGGCCAGTTCCAGGTGCATCAATCCTTCCTGCCGGAAGGCTTCCCGGGCGCGCTGAACGAAACGCCCTATCAGTACGACCCGGAAAAAGCCAGGGCGATTTTAGCCAAAGCGGGGCTGAACAATGTCAGCTTTAAACTGGTGGTCAGTAACCAACCGCCCTATCTGGATATCGCCCAGGCACTGCAGGCCAGCTTTGCAAAAGGCGGCATCAAGGTAGAGCTGATCCCCGGCCTGAGCACCGAAGTCGCGACCAATGTGAAAGCGCATAAATATGAGGCCACGTTAAACGCCTGGGGAGCGGACTATTTCGATCCGAATACCAACGCCTCCGCCTTCGCCTATAACCCGGAAGATGGCAGCAAAACCCTCGCCTGGCGCTCTAACTGGCATATTCCTGAGCTGAGTAAGCAAACGCTGGCCGCTACCGCAGAAAGCGATCCGGCGAAGCGCGTTGCGCTTTATCAGGCGATGCAGCGCGAAGTGATGAAAAACTCTCCTTACGTGGTCGGCCTGCAGGCACGTAACCTGATCGCCGTACGCGATAATCTGAAAGGCTACGTTCAGGGCATCAACCCCGATATGGTTTACTACAGCCAGGTCAGTAAGTAATGGCAACCCGCACAACGCATGCCGGGCTTGCCCGGCAATTCTGGCGCGGTGGCCGTCGTCTCGTCACGGGCCTGCTCTCCTTGCTGGTCACGCTGCTGGGCCTGCTGGCTTTCACCTTTATGCTCTCCCATTTGTCGCCGGTCGATCCGGTGTTACAGGTGGCAGGCGATCACGCCAGCGAATCCACTTATCAGCAGGTGCGTCACGATTTAGGTCTGGATAAGCCGCTGCCGGTACAGTTCTGGCGTTATCTGAGCCATCTGGCACACGGCGAACTGGGCGTCTCCAATATCACCAGCCAGCCGGTCGCCAGCGATCTGGCGCGCACCTTTCCGGCCACGTTAGAGCTGGCCACCTGCGCCATGATTTTCGGCGCGGTATTCGGTATTACGCTGGCATTGCTGGCAGCCTGGAAGCCGGGCAGCCTGCTGGATAATCTGGCGCGTCTGATTTCGCTGCTGGGCTATTCGGTGCCGGTTTTCTGGCTGGGGCTGCTGGGGCTGCTGCTCTTCTACGCGGTTCTGCACTGGTCTGCCGGGCCGGGACGGCTGGATGACATCTGGATCTACACGCTGGAGCCGAAAACCGGCTTTGTGCTGATTGACAGCTGGCTGTCGGGCGACAGAGAGATGTTCCGCAACGCCATTGCACATTTATGGCTGCCGGTGGTGGTGCTGGGGATGCTGTCGATGGCGGGCATTACCCGCCTGCTGCGCGCCGCCCTGCTGGAAGAAAACAGCAAAGAGTATGTCACGCTGGCGCGGGCGAAAGGCGCCAGTCGCGGGCGTATTCTGCTGTGTCATATCTTCCCTAACGTACGCGGCACGCTGATTACCGTACTGGGGCTCTCCTACGCCACGCTGCTGGAAGGCTCGGTATTAACGGAAACGGTTTTTGCCTGGCCCGGCTTGGGCCGCTATCTGACGACCGCGCTGTTTGCCTCCGACGTGCCCGCCATTCTTGGTGCAACGCTGCTGATCGGCAGCTGCTTTGTGCTGCTTAATGCGCTGGTTGATGCGCTGACCTGGTTAACCGATCCGAGAACCCGATGACACAACATTTATCCGACGCGGAAATCGTCACGCCGGCACCGCGCCGCCGTCGGTTGACGACGCTGGCAGTTGGCGCCACGCTGGTGGCCATTCTGGTACTGACCGCGCTGCTGGCTCCGCTGCTGGCGCCTTTCGATCCCAATGCGCAAACTATCTCTGCCCGTTTGCTGCCCCCTTCTGCCGCTCACTGGTTTGGCACCGACGGCTTTGGTCGCGACCTGCTGTCGCGCGTGATTTATGGCGCACGCCCAACGCTGCTGCTGGTGTCGTTGATTTTAGTGCTGACCATTCCGTTCGGGCTGCTGATCGGCATTGTCGCGGGCTACCTCGGCGGCTGGACCGAGCGTGTGCTGATGCGGATCACTGATATTTTCCTGTCGCTGCCTAATCTGGTGATTGCGCTGGCGCTGGTTTCCATCCTCGGTCCCGGCCTGCTTAACGGCGCACTGGCGCTGGCGTTAACCAGCTGGCCGCCCTTTGCGCGTCAGGCGCGTGCGGAAACGCTGGCGCTGCGCCGCAGTGATTATCTGGCTGCCGCGCGAATGCAGGGCATAACCGGGCTGCGCCTGATGTTTGGGCATATTCTGCCGCTCTGTCTGCCCAGCGCCGTGGTGCGCGCCGCGCTCAGCCTCGGCGGGATTATTCTTTCCGCCGCCGGTCTTGGCTTTCTTGGCATGGGCGTACAGCCGCCTACCGCTGAATGGGGCTCAATGGTCGCGGAAGGCAGTAAAGTGATTTTCGATCAGTGGTGGGTGGCGGCTGCGCCGGGCTGCGCCATCTTATTCGCCAGCCTTGCTTTTAACCTGACAGGCGACGGCCTGCGTGACCGACTGGATACCCGCCATGGCAACTGAACCTTTGATCATCGCCGATAACCTGACGATTCACAGCCATGTCACACCGCTGGTACGGCAGGTAAGTTTTACCCTGGGCCGCGAGCGCGTAGCGCTGGTTGGCGAATCCGGCTCGGGGAAATCGCTGACGGCACGCTCTCTGATGGGTCTGCTGGCCCCGGGTCTGCATTTGCAGGCGCGGCAGCTGCAGGTTGCCGGACGCGATGCGCTGACGCTGAATGAAAAACGCTGGAGCCAGCTGCGCGGCAGCGAACTGGCGATGGTGATGCAGGACCCCAAATATGCCCTTAACCCCACGCGTACCATCGGCTGGCAGGTAGAGGAGCCGCTGAGACTGCACCATCGTCTGAGCCGCACCGAGCGTCGGGAAAAGGTTACCGAGATGCTGGCTGCGGTCGGATTGCCGCAGCCGGTTCAGCTGATGACACGCTATCCGCATCAGCTTTCGGGCGGCATGGGGCAGCGCGTGATGCTGGCGATCGCGCTGATCGCCGATCCGCAGTTTTTGATCGCTGATGAGCCTACCTCCGCGCTTGACCATGCGATGCGCGATCAGGTGCTGGCGCTGATCCGCCGACTGGTTGAAGAACGCAACATGGGATTGTTGTTGATCAGTCACGATCTGCAACAGGTTTCTGAACATTGTGAACGGGTGATGGTGATGTATAAAGGTCAGCTGCTTGATAATCTGCCCGCCGCCGAGCTACCGCGCGCTACCCATCCTTATACGCGCACGCTGTGGTCATGCCGCCCCAGCAAGGCTACGCATGGTCAGCCGCTGCCGGTGCTGGATCGCAGCATGCTGGAGAAGGAGCCTGAGCATGATTGATTTGCAGAACCTTAGCGTGGCACATCGCCAGGGCTACGATTTACGCACCGTGGTGCATGAGGTTTCTCTGACGGTAAACGCTGGTGAATGCTTTGGGCTGGTCGGGCCTTCCGGCTGCGGCAAGTCGTCGCTGCTGTGGGTCATGGCGGGCCTGAATCCGCACTGGCAGGGAGAGATGCAGCTGGCCGGACACCAGGCACTGCCGGGTAAAATCTTTACCGGCGACCTGCGTCGCGAGGTGCAGATGGTTTTTCAGGATCCGTATGCCTCGCTGCATCCGCGCCATCGGCTGCGCCGTACTCTGGCCGAGCCGTTAAAACTGCTGAAGCAGGATAATATTAACGATCGCATTAATGCAGGCTTTCACCACGTTGGGCTGGATCCGGCGCTGGCCGATCGCTACCCGCATCAGCTTTCCGGCGGTCAGCGTCAGCGCGTGGCGATTGTGCGTGCGCTGCTGTTAAAGCCGAAAGTGCTGCTGCTGGATGAGCCGACCTCCGCGCTGGATATGTCGGTACAGGCGGAAATCCTCAATCTGCTTAATCAGCTAAAGCAGCAGGACGGCTTAACCATGGTGCTGGTGAGCCACGATCCGGATGTTATCGATCATATGTGCGATCGCGCGGTACAGATGGCGGAAGGCCGTATTATTGCTACCCGCGCCTGAAACGGCGCGGGACACGTAACCTTTTGCTCTGTACCTGCTGCGCTTTAAGCTACTCAGGAGATCGCAGAATCGGAGGCGTCTTTCTTTTTGTCTGATTCAAAATGCGTTTTGAACTGCTCATAAATAGAGATCATGTTGCTGGCATCGCCCTGAAGCGGGCTAAGTTTGCCGGCGCGTACCAGTTCAATTACCAGCTGCAGCGCAGCCTGTTTTGGGCTGCTGGAAGGATGAGCAATTTCATTCGACATAAAAACGTTCCTGTCATTAAGGGTGGAAATGGCAGAGTTTAGCCTAAACGCCGCCAAAAAACCGCGCCTGCACGTGACGTTAGCTGGCTGATTTTTATTGAATCAGATAAATCGCTCTGTTTTTATTTTTACCAATACCAATAATGCGTTTTATCTGCTGCGCATGAGGATAACGAACCCTCAACTATTGAGGTTCTGCGACGATCCGCTGATTATCAGACGTCTCACTGAATGTCTGTTTTTTAGAATGGCATCGCTTCCTTATTCCTGACAGACAGCAGTTTTTATTGGCAATCCGCAGTGCTAAGGCTAAAAGAATAAGCCTGCACTCCTGTGAGATTACGCCGGGTTTCGTTGTTTAGCGTAATGTCAGGACCAGGCTTAGCTCAGGTAAACAAATCTTCATACAGCCTTATCAGCTATACTTAACAACGGAAGAAAAAAAGAAGCCGACACCGGGCGCGCAAAAGGAGCTGAGAATGTTGATTGGATTTGTGCTTTTAGTTAGCGCCTGTGGTCATGACGCCTGTGATGCCCTGCCGGTTACCGAACATATTTATCCCACCCGTGCCGCCTGCGAACACATGGCCGCGCGTATTCATCAGCGCCGCCCTAATGCGGTTCTGCTGTGTGGCGAAGTTCATCGTTAATGCTCTGTGCGGGCACCTTCTTGTTCACCAGGCATCAGGTAAGAGAACGTAAACATCTCCTTTAATGGCGGATGGCAGGTTGCTATCCGCCATTTAAAAGGTCAAAATATGAGCTGTTATTGCACTTACCAACATCGTTGTGAATCCCATGAAAAATCGTAAGCCCCGTCGTCCCAGCGGACGATGGATTTATTACATTCTGGAAGATGGTATTCTCTGGCCCTGCCCGGTACGCTGGGAGTGGGAAAGTGGTTACGACGGCTGGTTGCCGTTCTATTTCTCACCCACGCTGGAGTTTGTCGCGGGCGATCCGGCCAAGGCCTGGCGCGTTCCCGGCTCTGGTAATCGTCCGGCACGCCGTCTGCACTGGCCTGAAGCGGCCTGAAGTAATAAATCTGTCTGTTACGCATAATGTCATCGCTTCCCCTGTAACTGATGAAAAACCCGACCGTAAATACGCGTCGGGAAAGTGTTTCCATACCTCAAAGGGAAAAAGCCATCATAAATGGCAAACTGAAGCGCACAATGCCACATCACCAGCAGTGCGCAGTTAAGATAACACAATCTTAACTATTCTGGCGTTAAGGAATCGTAAGGAAAATCCTGTTACGCCAGATTAATCAGTAGCTTCAGCAACATCACCTTCTCCCTGGACGTTACACAGCCGAACATATCAATAAGCTTTGTTACTGTAGATAAAACGTTGGCCTCGCTGTTTTCATGCCTGCTTTTATCGCGCCAGCTGACTTTTCCCCAGCAGTTGCCTCTGTGCCGGACGCTTATTAGCAGGCAGGAAGCGCTATCCGATCGGGACAATAACAAAAGCTGTTCCAATTCTGGTGCACAATTACAGCAACCATTCTTTTTTTGACAGCAATTCCCTCATCATTATTCACTTTTCATCACGACTCATCACCGTTAAGGTAAGTCCATCAGCAATATAAATATTTAAGGAACCCTTATGTCATTTCCCCCAGAAACGCATGCTATTTCGCGCAATCCTGCCAGCGGCGAAATTCTTTCCGCCCTTGCTTACATCAGCGCGCAGCAGGTTGATGCGGCTATCGCCGAAAACCATCAGGCCTTCCAGCAATGGCGACAGCAGCCGCTGGCGCAGCGTGCGCAAAAATTACGCGATCTGGCTACCGCTATCCGGGCGCGTGGCGAAGAGATGGCGCAGATGATTACCGCCGAGATGGGTAAACCAATACTGCAGGCGCGCGGCGAGGTAGAAAAATCGGCGCAGCTCTGCGACTGGTATGCTGAACATGGCCCCGCCATGCTGGCAGCCGAGCCGACGCAGGTAGAAAATAATCAGGCCGTGATTGAGTATCGTCCGCTTGGCCCGGTGCTGGCAGTAATGCCCTGGAATTTTCCGCTATGGCAGGTGTTGCGCGGCGCCATACCGATTTTACTGGCGGGCAATAGTTATCTGTTGAAACATGCGCCGAACGTAATGGGCTGCGCTCTGCTGATTGAGGAACTGTTTAACGATGCCGGTTTACCTTCTCACCTGCTCCGGGTGATTAACGCCACCAACGACGGCGTAAGTCAGGCGATTAACGATGCGCGTGTTGCGGCGGTAACGGTTACCGGCAGCGTACGTGCCGGAGCGGCTATCGGCGCACAGGCTGGCGCGGCGCTGAAAAAATGCGTGCTGGAACTGGGCGGATCCGATCCCTTTATTGTTCTGAAGGATGCCGACCTGGATGCGGCGGTGCAGGCTGCCGTTGCCGGACGCTATCAGAATACCGGGCAGGTGTGTGCCGCAGCCAAGCGCTTTATTATTGAACGTGACATTGCCGACGCCTTTAGTAAAAAGTTTGTCGCGGCCGCAAAGCAGCTGAAAATGGGCGATCCGCGCATGGAAGACAACACCGTCGGTCCGATGGCGCGCTACGACCTGCGCGATGAACTTCATCAGCAGGTTATGGCAACGCTGGCTGAAGGCGCAACCCTGCTGGCAGGAGGAGAGAAGCTGGCTGGTGAAGGCAACTACTACATGCCGACCGTGCTGGGCAACGTGACGCCCGCGATGACGGCGTTTCGTCAGGAGATGTTTGGTCCGGTAGCGGCAATCACCGTGGCAGATAATGCCGGGCATGCGCTACAGCTGGCGAACGACAGCGATTTCGGCCTGATGGCTACCATCTACAGCGCAGACGACGCGCTGGCGGCTGACATGGCGGAACGTCTGGAGTGCGGCGGCGTGTTTATCAATGGCTACAGCGCCAGCGATGCACGCGTTGCTTTCGGCGGCGTGAAAAAAAGCGGCTTTGGTCGTGAGCTGTCGCACTTCGGCCTGCATGAGTTTTGTAATGTGCAGACCGTGTGGCGTAACCGTCGCTAATATCATGATCTGGCCTGAAAGGCGTTATTTCAGGCCTTTGCTATAAGGGAAACAGACGTTTGTATAAAAAGTGGATAGCTCTGCTATTGCTGGGCGTGGCAGGCGTGATGACATGGCGCTACCTAACCTATGTCGATCCTGACGATCAGGATTATTATTCAGGGATCCTGTGTGGCGTGGTTGGTAAGCAGAACGATAACTACGCTGCGAGTATGCGTAATATCATTGAAGGAAGTAATAATGAGTATGCGTTGCAACGTATCAGGTTTAACCATATCGCAGCCGACCGGGCGATAAATGCCTGGGAAACAGTGCCTGACGCGGAAAAAATCAAACTGGCTCAGGATACAAATGCCTGTCAGCATGCTCTGGTTACCTTAGTGGTTAATCCGTAAACCCCCTCTGCTTCTCCCTGTGAAAAAGCTGGCGCTAATCCGCTTTTTCACATTCTCATTTACAGCGCTCTTCCAGCCACTATCCTTGTTAATCTTAGCGACCCACTCCGCCTTTGCTGGCGCGGGGCGGCGAAAACTCGATCTGTTATCTGAAGGAGAACCCGGTGGCGGTAAAATTGGTTGCGGTTGATATGGATGGAACATTTCTTGATTCCGCCAAGCGTTATAACAAAACGCGTTTTTTGCGTCAGTATGCTCAGCTGAAAGAACGAAACATCCGTTTTGTGGTGGCCAGCGGCAATCAGTATTATCAGCTGCACAGCTATTTCCCTGAAATCGCTGATGAAATCGCATTTGTGGCGGAAAACGGCGCCTGGATCAGCGATCAAAATCAAGAGGTATTTTGCGGAGAGCTTAGTGCGGAGAGTGTCCGGCAGGTGCTGGCAATCTTAGCCGAAGAGCCGGAAATTCATACTGTGGTTTGCGGCAAGCGTAGTGCTTATATCTCTCCCTCGATGCCGGACGAGGTGGTGGCGCTGCTGTCAAATCACTATCGTCGCCTGGAAAAGTGCGCCGATCTCAACAATATCGATGACACCATTTTTAAATTTTCGCTTAATCTGCCGCATGATGGTGTCGCTCCGCTAATTGAGCGGTTAACCAAAGCGCTTAATACGGCAAAGAATATTGTGCATCCGGTTTCCAGCGGTTTCGGCTTTGTTGACCTGATTATTCCTGGCCTGCACAAGGCGCACGGGATCGGCTTGCTTCAGCAGCGTTGGGGCATCGACGATTGCGAGGTAGTGGCGATCGGCGATAGCGGCAATGATATCGAAATGCTGCGTCAGGCGGGCTACAGTTTTGCAATGGCGAACGCCACAGAAGCGGTAACGGCGGCAGCGCGCTACCGTACAGAGAGTCATGATGATGAAGGCGCGCTGAATGTCATTGCACGCCTGCTGGCAAAAGAGTATCCCTTCAACTGATCCCGCTTTGCTGAATCACGGCAGCGTGTGGCTGCCGTACTCTCGTATCAGATAACCGCAACGCCGCCGGTAACCGCAACGGTTGAGCCAGAAATATAGCTGGCCTCATCGCTGGCAAGCATCACATAGGCGGGTGCCAGTTCGGCCGGTTGCCCGACGCGCTGGAGCGGTACTTCACTACCCAGATTTTTCACCTGCTCTACGGGCATGGTGGAGGGGATCAGCGGCGTCCAGATGGGGCCAGGCGCCACTACATTAGAGCGAATCCCCTTTTCAGCCAGCAGCGCAGCCAGGCTACCGGAAAAATTAACGATTGCCGCTTTGGTTGCTGAATAGGCAATCAGTTTCGGTTTCGGCTGGTCGGCATTAACCGAGGCGGTATTAATAATGCATGAGCCGGCAGGCATATGCGGCACCGCCCCTTTGCAGAGATAAAACATGCCGTAAAGATTGGTCTTCATCGTACGGTCAAATTCTTCATCGCTG
The DNA here is from genome assembly GCF_050113815.1 of Pantoea sp. FN0307. Classification (NCBI taxonomy): domain Bacteria; kingdom Pseudomonadati; phylum Pseudomonadota; class Gammaproteobacteria; order Enterobacterales; family Erwiniaceae; genus Pantoea; species Pantoea sp. FN0307. The sequence goes on from NZ_JBNJSO010000006.1 coordinate 145,765, forward strand.
ATCTCATCCAACGAATCCCGGGTCATCTGAAAGGCCGCATTATTGACCAGAATATCGATCTGTCCGAAGTTGCTGACCGCCTGCTGAATAATATGGCGACAGTGTTCCGCTTCGGTAATATCGCCCGGCACCAGCACAGCTTTTTGCCCTGCTTCTTCAATCAGGCGAGCGGTATCTTTGGCATCTTCATGCTCATTCAGATAGGAAATCAGTACATCGGCCCCTTCACGTGCATAGGCGATAGCCACGGCGCGGCCAATCCCGGAATCGCCACCGGTAATAATCGCTTTTTTACCCGCAAGGCGGCCCGAACCTTTATAGCTGGTTTCACCGTGATCGGGCGCTGGCTGCATATCAAAAATAGTGCCGGGTACATCTTGCTGCTGCTCTGGCTGCGGCGGCTGTGGTCGACTGGTCATAACAGAAACGTCTCCTTTCAGGTGAACGGCGACAAAGGCCGTCAATACAATGCAGGAACATCTTATTATTCAGTTAATACAGCAGCATAAGCTGCTATGACTGAATAACCGAATACCGTTTCAGTATAGTTGACTCGCTCGTAACGCAAGCGCAGCGGCATTATCTCTGATAAACCGGCAGCACATTCAGGCGGCTGTGGGTGCGCTGAATATCATCCAGCTCCACACCCTGCGTCAGCGTCGTCAGGGGATAATCCGTGGTTAAAAACAGCCGGCACTGGCGATCGTAGAGCACATCAATCACATTAATAAAACGTTGCTGAATAGCAGGCGAAACCTGGGCCAACGGCGGCACATCTTCCACCAGCCACTGCGGGTATTGCTCGCAGAGCTGCAAATAGTCCATCACCGCTGTTGGCGCGGCGCACAGCGCGCTGAAAGAAAAATGCAGAAACGCCCCGGCAGGTGAGAGCGTTTCAAGGATACGATAGCCTACCTTTAACGGCAGCGGTGCTTCTGCCGGTGCAGGCAGTTCCAGCCGTTGCCGCTGCGCCTGCGTGGCGCCAATCAGCAGTCCGCCATATCTGAACGCGCCCTGAGCTTCATGCGTTAGCGTGCGGTAATCTTTTTCTCCGGTTAGTGCGATGACCTCCATTTTCTCTCTGATTAACGCAATCGATGAGAGAAAGCGCTGGTGATAGAGCGGATTAGCCAGCAGATTTTCCGGTGGATGGTTTGAGGTCGCAACCAGCAATACGCCGCGCTGAAACAGCAGCTCCAGCAAAGGCTTGATGAGCATCGCATCACCAATATCATGCAGATGAAATTCATCAAAGCAGAGCAGCTGACAACGGCCAATGCAGGCTTCGATCGCGGCCTCAACGCTACTGCCGCGCGCAATTATCTGATGCAGTTCGCGGAAAAAAAGATGAAAGTGCACGCGTTTTTTCTGCGCCAGCGGTGCCCAGTTAAAAAACGCATCAGCAATAAATGATTTGCCGCGTCCCGGTTCGCCCCAGATGTAGAGCCCGTGATGAAACCGCTGAGCGCGTGACAGCACCGGTGCGATTAACGCATCCAGACGGGTAATAAGCTGTAGCTGTTGCCCGTCCAGAACGATGTTTTTTTCTGCGGCCTGCTGCTGCATGACCTGTTGAAAAACAGATGTATCCTGCCGCCGTGTTTCCATCATTTCACTGTCCCGTTGCGTTATCTCTTCGCTATCATAGCCGGGGCAGAAAGTAATAACAGCAGGGCGAAGGCGCGCTGTAGAGGAAAACGCCGAGCGTTATGCGGTTACAGAATTTAGCATCCATCTTTTTAAAATTGCCCCTCATCTTTCTGCTTTTTTATATATAACCAAAGCGCTTAAGTAGCTCAAACATTCATAACACGCGCATGCCCGGTTATTACTGGAAAAAAAGCGAAACCATTTTTCAACACTCTATTATTTATCATTTTAATTTTCTCTGGCGACGTTTATTAATAAATAAGCTGGCGCTGTTACCGTCACGCTTATTTTGCTAAATGCATTAATAAAAATCACCTCTTTATCTTTACCACTATAAGGATATTCCTAACTTATTAGGGTTAGGCGCGCATTTCTTGCGCAGCGATCAGGCTTGCCTATACTTAAGCTAACCCTTCTCATTGTTAAATTATTTAATTAAATCAATATAAACAAGCGTAACCGTAATTAGTCTTTTATCACTTTATTAATTTGCCAGGGCTCCCCAGCCTCTACTCTTGCTTATACAGCCACCAGGTTCTGCCTTCTGGCATGCTTTTTAATGGCCTACAAATTTGAGCGGCTTTTGCCGTTACTTTTGATTCAGCGGATGCGGCTGCGCGCTTTATTATGCTGGCAAAGCTGCAGGAGAAATAATGATGACACCCTTTGCCTCATTCTGGCAGGCAGGTTATGAAGGCGCGGATCATATTAACCCGCACGGCACCCGGTTAGCGATGAATGACACTAACGCTCACCTGATACGGGTTAAAGAGGATTATGCAGCGCTAAAAGCCTTTAATATTAATTCGGTGCGTGAAAGTGTGGGCTGGCGGCTTATCGAACGCAACGGTGAATATGATTTTTCCTCGCTGGTTTCGCGTATCGAGGCGGCGCAGGAGCAGGACATTCAAATCTGCTGGACACTCTGTCACTATGGCTGGCCAGAAGATCTTACTCTTTTCTCTGACGATTTTATTCCACGCTTTGCCGCCTTTTGCGCGGCCACCGTGCGTTTCCTTGCGCCTTATTCCACACTGCCGATCTACTCGCCGATAAATGAAATCTCTTTCCTGAGCTGGGGGATTGCCGTTGGACTGTTTCCCTGCGCTAACCTGCCGGAATCCGATCCCGCCGACGCCTGTAAACGTCAGTTAGTTAAGGCGACACTGGCCGCCTGCGACGCAATCTGGCAGGCCGACAGCCGGGCGCGCATTCTGCACTGCGATCCCATTATCCATCTGGTGTCAGAAGAGGATACGCCAGAGGCAAAGCTGACGGCACAGTCCCACAGTAACGCGCAGTTTCAGGCATGGGATATGCTGAGCGGCAGACTGGCGCCGGAGCTGGGCGGGGCGGCGCACTATCTCGACCTGATCGGCGCGAATTATTATCACGATAATCAGTGGGCATTCCCTTCCATGAATCGGCTGCACTGGCATCTGGGCGATCGTCGGCGCAAGCCGCTGCATCAAATGCTGACGGAGCTGCATCAGCGTTATCAACGCCCGGTACTGCTCTCGGAAACCAGCCATATAGGCAGCGGACGCGGTGCCTGGATCGCGGAGGTGACCGCGCATATTGCGCAGGCACAGCTCAGCGGCGCTGAGCTGTGCGGCGTCTGCCTCTATCCCATTATCGACCGACCAGCATGGAATGACCCGCTTGCCTGGCCGCGTAGCGGGCTGTGGGATCTCGACCACCATGGCCCCGATCCTTTTCTTCGCATTATCAATCAACCCTACGCCACGGCGCTCTGCCAGGCGCAGCGTACTTTACAGAACTTTCAGTCATTTATCGCTCCGACCGCGGAGAATAAGGAGAATGGTATGCAGCAAAAGACTTTGATCGTTTTTAGCCATTTGCGTTGGGGTTTTGTTTTTCAGCGTCCGCAGCATTTGCTGTCTCGTCTGGCACAGCATTATCGCGTGCTGTTTATTGAAGAGCCGATTTACGAGGCGGGATCGCCAGCGCTGCATTATTCGAATCCTGCTCCCAACGTCACCGTTATTCAGCCGCATACGCCAATCGCCGCGCCGGGTTTTCATGATGATCAAATCGCAACGCTGCAGCTGTTACTGACGTCACTGGTGGATGAACAAGAGCAACCGGTCGTCTGGTTCTATACGCCGATGGCGCTGCCTCTGCTTACGCCCTTTACACCTTCGCTGGTGGTTTATGACTGCATGGATGAGCTTTCCGCCTTTAATATGGCTCCGCGCCAGCTTCAGCAACGTGAATCGGCGCTGATGGCGCGTGCCGATCTGGTGTTTACCGGCGGCTCCAGCCTGTATGAAGCGAAAAAGCACAAGCATCACGCCATTTACTGCTTTCCCAGCAGCGTCGATGCCATTCATTTTGAACAGGCGCTGGATCGCAGCAACGGACATCCACAGCAGCAGATGCTACCGCGCCCGCGCCTTGGCTATTACGGCGTAATTGATGAGCGCCTCGATCTGTCGCTGGTAGCCGCGCTGGCCGATGCGCACCCGGAATGGCAAATTGTGATGGTTGGTCCGGTAGTGAAAATCGATCCGGCTACGCTGCCGCAGCGCGCTAATATCCACTGGTTGGGTCAGCAACCTTACGAGGCGCTGCCGCAGTTTCTTGCCGGCTGGGATGTGTGCCTGATGCCTTTCGCTTTAAACGCCTCAACAAAATTTATCAGCCCGACCAAAGTGCTGGAGTATATGGCGGCCCAACTGCCCATTGTCAGCACCGCGATTACCGATGTCGCACGACATTATGCAGAGCTGGTCGCAATCGCTTACCGTCCCGAAGAGTTTATTCACGCCTGTGAGCGGGCGCTGAGCATCAGCCCCGACGATCGTGAGCAGCTGGCGCAGCGCATGCAGGCGGTGGTGGCAGCCACATCGTGGGATGCGGCAGCGGAACAGATGTTCTCGCTGATGAAAAAAGGGGCTGCCAAAACACCTATGCCCGTGCCGGAAAGCGTCATGCCAGTGATTGCCGATGAAGTACAGCAAATCACCCGCCGCCTGAATCCTGCTACCGAGCAACAGTCAGTGGTTCCCTGTCTGATTATCGGTGCCGGACCAACCGGACTGAGCGCGGGCTACCATTATGGTAAAGGCGCCGTGGTACTGGAAAAAAATGCCACGCCAGGCGGCTGGTGTCGTTCGATTACGGACAAAGGATTCACCTTTGACTATGCCGGACACATCATGTTTTCGCAGGACCCATATGTCCTGAAAATGTATGAAATGCTGCTGGGCGATAACCTGCACTGGCAGATGCGCGAAGCGTGGGTTTATAACGACGGCATTTATACCCGCTACCCCTTCCAGGGTTCACTCTATGGCCTGCCTGCCGAGGTGATTAAAGAGTGTATCCTTGGCGCAATTGAGGCGCGCTACGGCGTCAGCCATGAAGCCGCAGAAGCGTCAAATAGCGCGCTATCGGTAACCAGACGCCATGATTGCTGCGCCGACGGCACGGTGCCAGATGGCGATCTCTTCGCCGGACAGGAAAATACGACGCAGCCAGAGAACTTTGAACAGTTTATTTTCCGTACCTGGGGACGCGGCATCGCTAAACATTTCGCCCTGCCATATAACCGCAAACTCTGGGCGCTGCCGCTAACGGAGATGGAAACCTCCTGGCTGGGCGGACGCGTACCGCTGCCGGATCTGGCGCAAATCATCGAGGGCGCGCTGGCACCGCTGGAGAAACCCATGGGGCCGAACGCGCGCTTTGGCTATCCGCTGGAAGGCGGCTTCCAGGCGCTGATGAACGGTTTTCTGCCGCATCTCGCCTGTGAGCTGGAGACCAACAGCATGCTGGCCGAACTGCATCCTGAACAGCATATCGCCGTGCTGACTGACGGACGGCGCTATCGCTACGATCAGCTGATCAGTACCATGCCGCTGCCACAGTTGATTGCAATGATCGGTGATGAAGCGCCGCAGGAGATCCACGATGCGGTGGCAAAACTGCGTCACGTATCCATTCGCTGCGTCAATATCGGCGTGGGACGCGCCAATCTAACCGAGAAGCACTGGATCTATTATCCGGGCGATACCCTGTTTCATCGCATCTTTGTACAGGGTAATGCCAGTCCGCTCTGTAATCCGCTCGGAGGCTGCGGTTTAACTTTCGAGATCAGCTATTCGCCGGATAAGCCGCTGCCGGCAGAGGGCGATGCGTTAATTGAGCGCTGCATCCAGGAGTGTATCGCGGTGGGTATGATTACCGCCGACGACCCGATTCTTACTGCTAATCAGATTGATATTCCCTATGCCTACGTGGTGTACGATCATGCGCGTAAAGCCAGTATTGCGCTGATTCGCGACTGGCTGCTACAGCAGGATATTTTGCTATCGGGGCGCTACAGCGAGTGGGAATACTACAACTCCGATCACGCTTTCCTTGCAGGTAAGCGCGCGGCGGAATTTGTTAAAGAGCGTGCAGGATCGCTGAAAACACAGGAAACCGGCTACTAAAATTAACTGGCATCGGGTTTTCTGCCCGATGCCCCTTCCCTGCTTTTCCCTGCTGCCTTCCCATCCCTATCTGGTCTACACTGGTTGACACCGGTCGGCGCTTTCCTGCGCACATAATCATAACCATACCGGCAGAGACAGAATTAGGTGAAGCAATGAAAATACGGTTTCTTTCCAGTAATGAACTCAAGCTGGACGAAGTACGTAAAATCCTTGAGCCCATCGGTGTAGAAGTGCTCTCCGTGGCCTGTCGGATTGAGGAAATACAAACGGAAGATGAAGTTGAGCTGGTACACGACAAACTTACCAAAGCCTTTTCCCTGATTGGGCGGCCGCTGTTTGTCGAGCATACCGGTCTTTACCTGGACGGGCTGAACGGCCTGCCCGCCGGGCTGACACGCATTTTTTGGCATCGACTGGATGCCGATCGCTTTACCGCGCTGGTGCAGGCGCTGGACAGCCAGAGCGCCACGGCGAAAACCGTTCTGGGCTACTGCGACGGGCGCAAAATGTATCAGTTTTCCGGCGAGGTACGCGGTAAGATCATCGCTGAGCCTGCGGGTTCGCGTGAATTTCTCTGGGATTGCATCTTTGTGCCGGAAGGCCATACGCAGACTTTTGCCGAAATGGGTGAGCTAAAGCATGAAATTTCGATGCGGCGGCTGGCGCTGGATCGCTTTGCTGCCTTTTTGAAAACCGCAAGGAATCTGCCATGAAACCTGAACTGAAACGTGCCTACGATGCCGGAAAGTTAATTCTTTTCGCCGGGGCAGGCGTTTCACGCAACCTGGGCCTGCCGGAGTGGCATGAGCTGATTGCTCATCTTGCACAGGAGCTGGGCTACGATCCGAAAATTTTCAATACTTACGGCACCCATCTGTCACTGGCGGAGTATTACAAGCAGAAAAAGGGATCGCTGGGTCCGCTGCGCAGCTGGATGGATCGCGAGTGGCACCGTCCTGATATTGATGTGCGTTCCTCAGAAATTCACACCATGATTACCCAGGGACATTTTTCACGCATCTATACCACCAACTACGATCGCTGGCTGGAGATGGCGCATGACGCGCACAAGGTGCCCTATTACAAAGTGGCGAACGCCGCCGATCTGGTTTCACTTACTGAAAACCGCCGTCATATTATTAAGCTGCACGGCGATTTTGATGACGATACCTCTATTGTGCTGGATGAAAGCAGCTATTTTGAACGTCTCTATTTTGATTCGCCGCTGGATATTAAGTTGACGCACGATGTCATGGGTAATTCAGTGCTTTTTGTCGGCTACAGCATCAGCGATTTTAATATCCGCCTGCTGTTCTATCGTCTGACAAAAATGTGGGGCCGCACCGGACTGGCTTCCGCTCGTCCCACTTCTTATCTGTTTACTAACCGGAGTAATCCGGTGGCAAAAGAGGTATTAGGCCAGTGGGGTATTGAGATGATTGTTTCGGAAGAGGATGATCCGCGTAAGGCGCTGGGGGATTTTCTGGCTGAGTTGATTGCCTGAGGCTTACCCTGCGGGTGGCTATGCACGGCCACAAAGAGGAGATGGGGTAAATCGCCTCTTTTGCTGGAAGAGCAGCGCACGCTCCCTTTATGTGGCCGACATTTTACTCTAATGCTGACGACCAGGCAGGGAGTGTAAAGGATGAAACATCAGTGACGAAGCTGTGCCAGCTCGTGTTCAGTAAGGCCGGTGGCTTCCAAAACAGACTCGCGAGACATGCCCATTTTCAGCAGGCTGCGTGCAACTTCAAGTTTGCCTTCATTACGCCCTTTTTCAATGCCGCGCTGTTCACCAAGCTGGATACCTTTCTCAATCCCCTTTTCGATACCTTTCTCAATCCCTTTTTCGATACCTTTCTCAATCCCCTTCTGTTCAAGCTGCTGTGCGATGGTCATAAGTGCGTCTCCGTGTTGCGGCACACGCTGTGCCAGTTCTCGAACAAAGGTTTCGGCATCGGCTGACTCACCCGCCTGTAACAGATAGTGTATCAGTGCCATTACCTGGGGTGAAGAGAGATAATCAGCCATCAGCAGCGTAGCCAGACGATCAATAAGAGTAGCGATGTCACGCTGGTGAATATGTTTTTGCAGCAGCGTAAGTGCTGCCATGCTGCGATGGTTCATAATTTCATCGTCAGGTATTACAGTGATATCCACCAGTGGGAAAGCGCTCCTATAAAGTTTTTCTGCCAGTGCCGGATCATCAAACTCATCCAGCCATCGGGTGGAATAGGGATAGGGGCTGCGTTTACCGGTGTAAAACAGCATGGGTATCACCAGCGGCAGCTTTTTATGGCCCGCCTCGATATGACGCTGCATCGCCGCCACGGCATAGCGTATCAGTCTGAACGCCATATGCTTATCCGGAGCCGACTGATGTTCTACCAGGACGTGGATATAGCCATCACCCGCGGAGGTCTTCAGGCTGTAAAGCACATAGCTGAAGTACTGACGAAGATCATCCTCGACAAAAGAGCCGGATTCCAGCTTTAGCGTATTAAGATCGCAAATGACGCGCAGCTCCTTCGGAAGATGGAGTTCCATGAAATCCCGGGCGATCTCCGGCTGCGTCAGAAACAGCCGGAACGTGGCATCGTGCGGCGTTGGCGTGTAACCTTTTTTCTTCATCCGCGCATACTTTGAAAATGATAAACAGAGCCCTTCATAATTAACTTCCCTGAATTAATTTACCGGCAACATTACGATTCTGAGCGATGAATATAACGTAATTATCAGCAAAATAAATTAACGCATCACGTTATGACTTATAATTATCAATCTCTTTAAAAAACAGTCAAATAATTTCAATTATCATAAAATAATTACTTATTAGCGGGCAAGTTTAAAAAAGACAAATTATTTTCTTTGCTATTCCGTCACTATTTATAATTTATCCCCAGCCACTTTTTTCGCTAATAACGCGCTAATAAAAATGGATTGAGCCTGATGGTACGAAGTGTGTTTCGAAGGAGGATGCGCCATATAAGACGCTGGCGCGTTTCTGGCTAAGTTGATTGCCTGAGGTGTTATTCCTCAGGCAAAGGGTTACGATTAATCAGGCGCGCATCGCCGCCACCAACGCCGGGTCAGCCTCGGCACGTACCAGCACCGGAATGACATGCAATGGCGTCTCTACTGTCAGCCACTGACCGCCCTGATACTGCGTCCCGCTGCGCGTAATCCAGCAATCGCCTGCGGGCAACCAAAGGCGGCGCTCACGCTGACCGGCATGCAGTACCGGCGCCACCAGCAGATCCTGTCCCAGCAAATATTGGTCTTCTATCTGCCAGCTCTCCGCCTGCTGCGGATAGTGATAAAACAGCGGACGCATCACCGGATCGCCCTGCTGATGCGCTTCCTGCATCAGCTGACGAATATAGGGCCGCAGACGCTCGCGCAACAGCAGACATTCCTTCATCAGCGCGTAGTTCTCCTCGCCATAGCTCCAGACCTCATTCGGCGACCCGCTGTTGCATTGCGCAATGCCGTTACGCCAGGCCTCTTGCGGCTGAATTTGCGGTTCACGATAGCCGTGCAGACGCATCACCGGACAGAATACCGCCCACTGGAACCAGCGGATCAGCAGTTCATGGAAACCGGGATCGTGAATATTTCCGCCCTGAAAGCCGCCAATATCGGTGGTCCACCAGGGAATACCGGCCATCGCCATATTCAGACCAGCCGAGAATTGATTACGCAACGCATGAAATGAGGAATGGACATCTCCCGACCAGGCAAGCACACCATAACGCTGGCTGCCCGCCCAGGCGCAGCGCACCAGGTTGACGATCTCCGTTTCGCCCTGCTGTTGCAGTCCTTCCCAAAAGCCTTGCGCAAACTTTTGCGGATAGATATTTCCCACCTCAAGCACCGGCCCCAGATGGTAGCGATAGTTATCAAAATCGTAAGCGCGATACTCCGGCTCCGCCTCGTCCAGCCAGAAGGTACGAATACCGAGATCGTAATAGTTGCGCCGCACCTCCTGCCAGACAAACTCTCGCGCCGCCGGATGCGTGGCATCAAAAAAGGTGGTATTGCCGAGGAAATCCAGATTAACCGATACGCCACGATCGCTGTTGACTAACAATCCCCGCGATTTCATACGCGCATAGTTGGCGCTTCGGCTATCCACCGTCGGCCAGACCGAGACCATGGTTTCGATGCCCATCTCTTTTAGCTCTTTGACCATCGCCGCCGGATCTGGCCAGTCGAGCGGATCAAAGCACCAGTCGCCCTGATTCGGCCAGTGGAAAAAGTCGATCACAATGACCGATAGCGGTAGCTGACGCCTGCGGTACTCGCGCGCTACCTCCAGCACCTCCTGTTGGGTGCGGTAGCGCAACTTGCACTGCCAGAAACCGGTAGCGAAATCGGGCATCATTGGCGCAGTGCCTACCGCGCGGCCATACTGGCGCACAATCTGCGCTGGTGAATCGCCGGCGGTGATCCAGTAATCCATCTGATCGGTGACCTGCGCCTGCCAGCGGGTAATATTTTTACCGAAGGTCGCCTCGCCAATAGCCGGGTTATGCCACAGCAAGCCATAGCCGAGACTGGAAACCATAAAAGGCACGCTGGCCTGAGAATTACGCTGCGCCAGTTCCAGCGTACATCCTTTGAGATCCAGCCCCTCCTGCTGATACTGCCCCATCCCGTAAATCTTTTCGTCACGCCGCGCCTCGAAACGCACCGTCAGCTGATATTTGCCGCCCGGAATCGGACGGAACTCGCGACCATCCAGCTTCAGCGCGCTGATATATTTATCCTGACTTTTCTCCGTGGCACCAATACCTACCGTGGTGCGCTGACGCCAGAACTCTTCCAGCAACAGTTCGCCGTGCTGATTATAAAAAGCCAGCTGGCCGCGCTGGTTCAGCGTGGCGGTAATATTGCCGTTACGCAGGCTAAGCGTCTCGTTTCCTTGTGTAATTTCTACCGGCAGCGGTGCCGTTGGCAGCAATGCCCAGTCAGTATCCGTAATGTCAGGCTGGCAGCTGGCGCGTACCCGCAGGCTGTTCTCTCCCCACGGCTCGATAATGAGCGTTTGACGATCGAACTGCCAGATTAGACGGTGCGATTCTGCACGTAATTCACTCATGACAACTCCTGTGGCTGCAAAGCGTTGGATCCGTCGGCGGGCTGCGCCGCCACGGTTTTATGTTGGTTAATCTGGCGCATCGTGTCGTCATTAAGCCGATACCAGCGCATAGTCAGGGCGCTACAGAGTGAAAGCACGCCGGGGATCACGGAGAAAAGCGCAATGATAGCCAGCATAGCGGCGGGGTTTTGCTGCGGTGCCTGCGCCACGTAGCCGCTGAGCCCCAGCGTCCAGCCGACAATCGCTCCGCTCACCGCCATGCCCATTTTCAGCACCGCCAGCAGCGTGGAAAAAATGGTGCCGTCCATGCGTTTACCCTGACGATATTCACCGTAGTCCACCACATCGGACATCATGACCCACATCAGCGTGGTGGTGACCTGATAGAAGCTGGAAACGATAAAGGTCATGCCCACCAGCAGCGTCAGCGTTGCTGGCAGAAACAGAATGGAAATGCTTAACAAACCGCAGGCGACGGCGCTAAAAGTAAAGGCTTTAAGCTTGCTGTGATGCCGGGTCATCCACTTTGCCAGCCCGCTGCCGACACATTTGCCAACAATATGCGCGGCCAGCAGCCACATAAACAGGCTGGCATCGCCCAGATAATAGGTAACGTAATACATCATCGCCCCAAGGCGCACCACGCCGAAGGCGATATTAAAAAACACCAGCAGCGCGACAATACGCCACTGATCGTTACGCAACATATCGCGCAGGTCGGCACGAAAGTTTTCATGGGTGCCTTTGACGCTGACGCGTTCACGGGTGTTGTAAAAGCAGAGCAAAAACATTACCGCCGCCAGGCTCGCCATCACCGCCATGGCGTTGAAATAGCCATCCAGCTTATTGCCGCCGCCCAGCCACTCCGCCAGCGGGATCATCAGGAAAGTGGACATCGCTCCGCCCAGCGTGGCGAGGAAAAAGCGCCAGGATTGCAGAGAAACACGCTGGGTATCATCAGAGGTGATGATCGCGCCCATCGAACAGTAGGGAATATTGATGGCGGTATAAAGCAGCATCATCAGGCAGTAGGTTACGCTGGCGTAAATCATCTTGCCGGTCAGCGACAGCGACTCAGGTACGGCGTAAATTAACAGGCAACTGATACCAAACGGCACCGCCAGCCAAAGCAGCCAGGGGCGAAATTTCCCCCAGCGCGTATGGGTGCGATCGGCGATCAGCCCCATCGCCGGATCAACGATGGCATCGGCCATGCGCGCCAGCAGAAACAGCGTGCCGACAAACACTGCCGGTAAGCCGACCACGTCGGTGTAATAGAAGGTGAGAAAAATAATAACGTTTTCCAGGCCGATATGGCTTGCCATATCGCCCAGACCGTAACTGACTTTTTCTTTAACCGATAAGGTTGCTCGCATCTTGGTCCGCCTTGTTGGTTTGCAAAGGGGCACCCTCCCTGGCTCTGAAAAGCAGTTATAGGGAGCCAGGCAAACGACAACAATTGCGGGATCTGATTAAAGTCTTATGTTTTTTATTTTATGTGATACGGGTAACAAGCTGACTGTAGATTGTGGTGACCGTCCACGATAAATTGCGTCACGGGTTACGATGTTCGGGTTTCGCTTTTCTTTGCCGCCACAGCCGCCAGCCACGCACGGCTATAAAATAGAGCGTGCAGGTGATAAGCGTATTGATGAGCATAACTGCCAGTAGATAAAACATCTCCGGATCACGGAAACCCAGGCGATTTGCGATTTGAGTCAGTTGGCCAGACTGTTTGATCGTGAACTGTATCGGGTACGGATGGATAAAGCGTAGCGAAAACAGAAACAGCGCAATAAACAGTATAACTCGCCGGGTTTTACGGACAGCTGTTGCCATAGCTAACTACCTCAATAGTGCCATATGATAAAAGCCCTTCAGCACGCGGAACTTTAATTTTATTGGTGTGAAGCAACAGAGTACGAATCAGCTGAAAATCTGGTTTATGCAATAAAGTGATACATCCCAACGATTGTTTTTGCCCGGCAGCTGGATGAAGACGAAACTGACCGCGTTGCACGCCATTAATCCAGGTAAAATCATCTATCTTTGCATCATCACGGTAAAGGGCGAACCACTCCCAATGATTAGAGGGATCCCCTAAAAAACCGTTGGCGGTATCTTTTATCAGCGCTCTGACTATAGAGCCTGCGCCACCGGATGCGCGATCCACGATCCAGTATTTACCCGGTGGTAAAGGGCCATTATCGGGTATAGCCACGCAGCCTCCTTTATTACGATAAATATCGTTTCCCGACCAGGCCATAAAGGTGCCAACACCATATATTGTCAACGGCGAGTAATCAGCATCGTTAATAACGAACTTTCCATGTAGCGGCACGGATACCTCCCTGCATTGCATATCATCCTCACTATGCACAAATAATACGCACCCACGCCCCGCTGTAAATATTTATTTTGATTGTTTTTCAATAAGTTAATCGTTAAAGTAACCGAATATTGTAATTTCTCCTGTTTACAGCTGGGTAGCAAAAGGGCCGCTCATAGCTGCCTTTTGCCCCTACTTCAACGCTAACCGGCGCGCCAGACGGTGCAGATTACCCGCGTCCATTTCCAGCCGCCGGGCGCAGGCGGCCCAGTTATTATTGCTGGCCTGTAGCGCCCGGGAAATATACTGTCGCTGAAAATCCCGCGTAGCGTCCTGCAGGCTTTGCTGCGGCAGGGTTTCTGCCAGCGTCGCCGTCGCCGCCACTTCCGTTGCGCTATCCAGGGAAAAATGCTGCGGCATCAGCAAAATATCACCGTTGCGGGCATCCGCCTGCGCAACGATAGTGGCGCGATAGATAGCATGTTCCAGCTCACGAATATTGCCAGGCCAGCCGTAGCCGCTCAACATGCTGCGTGCCGCCGCGCTGAGCGCGATATGCTGCAGGCCAAATTTCACCCGGCATTTCTCACAGAAGTAACCGGCCAGTAAAATAATATCTTCGCCACGCTCGCGCAGCGCCGGAACCTGCAACGGAAATACGCTCAGACGATGATACAGATCGGCGCGGAAACTGCCCTCCGCCACCGCCTGCCGCAGGTCACGGTTAGTGGCGGCCAGAATGCGCACGTCCACTTTCAGATGTCGGTCTTCGCCGACGCGCTGCAAATCGCCATACTGTAGTACCCGCAGCAATTTTGCCTGTAGCGTCAGCGTCAGCTCACCAATTTCATCCAGAAACAGCGTGCCGTTATCGGCCATTTCGAACTTGCCGGTACGATCGTGTACCGCACCGGTAAAAGCCCCTTTCACATGACCGAACAGCTCGCTTTCCGCCACCGTTTCCGGCAGTGCCGCACAGTTCAGATAAATCAGCGGGCTGGCAGCACGCGCCGACTGGCGATGCAGCGCCTGCGCCACCAGCTCTTTCCCCACACCGGTCTCACCACTGATCAACACATTAAGATCGGTAGGCGCCACCACCGCAATTTCTTTCTTTAGCTGCTGCACTGGCAGCGACTCGCCAATCATTTCGCTGCTTTCGCCTGTGCTTTGCCGGTGAGCGCCGAGCGTAAAGGCGTTGCCCGGCTGCTCCAGCTGTTCCAGCAGCAGCGCGTTGTTCAGAGCGCTGCCGACCAGGCTTGCCACCACACGCAGCTCTTCATCGCTGTAATCATCAAACTGGCTGGCATTCATGCCGTCCAGCGTCAACGCACCTATCAGATCCTGACCGGAAAACAGCGGCAACCCAACGCAGGCGTGCACATGCAGCTCATGCCGATCGGGGATCAATCCATCATAGGGATCGGGTAAATCGCTGTCCGCCGGAAAACGCACTACATCTCCGGCGCGGGCAATCGCTTCCAGACGCGGATGCGCTTCGATTTTAAAACGACGCCCCATTACATCCGGCGCCAGTCCGGCGGTCGCCAGTGGACGAAAATGCTGCGCCTCATAGCGCAACAGCGCGGTGGCATCGCACCGCAGCAGGTGATGAATACTGGCGATCATCCGGCTAAAACGATCGGAGCGGGAAAGTCCGTTCTGGATCTCTACGGCCAGCGCGGCCAGGCCTTCAACTGAGATAGTCATGCTGTCTTTTCCACAATGCCATTGTTGAAAACACAATAAACCTCAATTGTCACTTTAACAATCACAAAAATTAAAACGCTTAAATATCAATAAAATAAAAGTTGGCACGCCGCATGCAATAAGAAAAGAAACTTTATGAACCTGTTGAGGAACCAAAATGAGCATTCACGTTAAAAATAACATTACCTGGGTAGGCCAACGTGACTGGGAAGTACGTGATTTTCATGGTACCGAATATAAAACGCTGCGAGGCAGCAGCTACAACAGCTATCTGATCAAAGAAGAGAAAAACGTCCTGATTGATACCGTCGATCATAAATTCAGCCGTGAATTCGTGACCAACCTGATGCAGGAAATCGATCTGGATAAAATCGACTACATCATCATCAACCATGCGGAAGAAGACCATGCGGGCGCGCTGACCGAGCTGATGACGCGTATTCCCAATACGCCCATCTACTGCACTGAAAACGCTATCGATTCAATTAATGGTCATCACCATCATCCGGAGTGGAATTTTAATGTGGTGAAAACCGGCGACTCGCTGGATATCGGTAACGGCAAAAAGCTGATCTTTGTGGAAACGCCAATGCTGCACTGGCCGGACAGCATGATGACCTATATGACCGAAGATGCGGTGCTGTTCAGTAACGATGCTTTTGGTCAGCACTATTGCGATGAACATCTGTTCAATGACGAAGTAGACCAGACTGAGCTGTTTGAGCAGTGCCAGCGCTACTACGCCAACATTCTGACGCCGTTCAGCCGCCTGGTAACGCCGAAAATCAATGAAATCCTTGGCTTTAACCTGCCGGTGAGCATGATCGCCACTTCTCACGGCGTGGTATGGCGCGATAACCCGACGCAGATTGTAGAGCTGTACCTGAAATGGGCGGCGGACTACCAGGAAGATCGCATCACCATCTTCTACGACACCATGTCCAACAACACCCGCATGATGGCCGATGCCATTGCTCAGGGCATTAACGAAGTTGACCCGCGCGTGGCAGTGAAAATCTTTAACGTGGCGCGCAGCGACAAAAACGAAGTGCTGACCAATGTGTTCCGCTCAAAAGGCGTGCTGGTGGGTACCTCTACCATGAACAACGTGATGATGCCGAAAATCGCCGGGCTGGTTGAAGAGATGACCGGTCTGCGCTTCCGCAACAAACACGCCAGCGCCTTCGGCTCGCACGGCTGGAGCGGCGGTGCGGTGGATCGCCTCTCTACCCGCTTACAGGACGCAGGCTTTGAGATGTCCCTTAGCCTGAAAACTAAATGGCGTCCGGACGGCAAAGCGCTGGAAGCGTGCCGTGAGCATGGCCGCACTATTGCGCGTCAGTGGGCACTCTCTCCGCTGCCGGCAAACGTTGCCCAGCCGGAGCCTGCCGCTGCACCTGCCGCCGCGCTGAATGTGCCGATTAGCGCCGCGCCGGAAAGCGCCGCCGCAGGCGATGCTGAACAAAAGATGATCTGTAGCGTATGCCTGTGGGTCTATGACCCGGCGACCGGCGAAGATTCTCAGGACGTTGCGCCGGGCACCGCCTGGGCTGACGTACCGGACGACTTCCTCTGCCCGGAATGCGGCATGGGTAAAGACGTTTTTGACCCGTACGAGGGCTAAGACTATGTCATCAGATATTGTCATTATCGGCTCCGGCTTTGCCGCCCGACAGCTGATTAAAAATCTGCGTCAGCAGAATAAAGAGATCGCTATCCGCATGATCGCGGCGGACAGCTGCGATGAATACCATAAGCCAGAGCTGAGCCACGTTTTCTCTCTGGCGCAGCGGGCCGACGATCTGACCCGCGTTACCGCCGCTGAGTATGCGGAGAAGAACAACATCATGCTGCATCCGCATACTCGGGTAACGCGTATTGATGCCGCCGCGCATCGCATTGAGACCACGGCAGGCGACTTCGCCTACGGCAAGCTGGTGCTGGCTACCGGAGCCGAGGCACTGGTGCCGCCGGTCAGCGGCAGTGAGCTGATGTATACCCTGAACAGCCAGCAGGAGTATCGGCAGTGTGAAGAGAGCCTGCAGGGCGCGCAACGCGTGCTGCTGCTTGGCGGCGGACTCATCGGCACTGAACTGGCGATGGACCTTAATCGCGCCGGTAAACAGGTAACGGTAATCGATCGCAGCGGCGGCCTGTTATCCGCGCTGATGCCGCCGGAAATCAGCGGTCGTTTGCAACATCGCCTGCTGCAAGCAGGCGTGGAGATGCGCTTTAACAGCGAACTGGCTTCGCTGGCGCGCTATCACGATACGCTGGTCGCCACGCTGAGCAACGGCCAGCAGATCACCTGCGATGCGGCGGTATGCGCCATTGGCCTGCGTCCAAACATTGCGCTGGCCCAACAGGCGGGCCTGACCACGCGGCGCGGCATCGTGGTAGACGATCGGCTGACCACGTCGCATCCCGATATTTTTGCGCTGGGCGACTGTGCAGAGATCCAGGGCAAACTGATGCCGTACCTGCAACCGGCTCAGCTGGCAGCGATGACGCTGGCGAAAAACCTGACCGGCAACAGCGCCAGCCTGAGCCTGCCGGCGATGCTGGTAAGGGTTAAAACGCCGGATCTGCCGCTGCACCTGGCAGGCAGCGCGGGCGATCCCGATCTGAACTGGGAGATGCAGTTCAGTAAAGCGGGCATTGTGGCAAAAGGAGTGGACGCTGTCGGACAGCTCAAAGCGTTCGTGGTCAGTGAAGATCATATGAAGCAGGCGCTTCCCCTGTTGAAACAGTTAACCCGTTAAACACGGAGCCAAACATGACCGACCTGATTTGTTATCAAACGCTGCCGCGCTGGAACAGTGATACCTTGCCGCCCGCCTGGCAGCAGCCTTACCGCACCGAGGCGGGCAGCTGGGCGCAGCCGAAGCTGTATAAAGGCACGCTGGATCTCGCCTTGCTGACTGAGCTGGGCGAGATAACCGAGACCTTAACCTTAACCGCTGATTCCCGCCCGCCGCGTCTGGGGCCGGAGCAGCTGCATCGCGTGACCGGTTTCAGCCCGGACATGGAGTGCCAGCTGGCACTTTACTGCAAGCCGGAGGATTACTATCACCGCCGCTATCAGCTAACGCCGACGCATTCTGAGGTGGTGGAAGCGGCAAAAATCATTCCGCCGGGGGGCGTGCTGGATTTAGGCTGCGGCAACGGGCGCAATGTGCTTTATCTGCATCAGAAGGGGTTTGAGGTTGAGGGTTGGGATAAAAACAGCGACAGCCTGAATGGCCTGCGACAGATTATTGCCACCGAGGCGCTGGAGGGGATTCGCCTGCAGCAGTGCGATTTAAATCAGGTCACGATTGAGAAGCAGTACGATTTTCTGCTCTCTACCGTGGTGATGATGTTTTTGCAGCCGGAGACGATCCCGGGGCTGATTGCTCAGATGCAGCAGGCCACCACGCCGGGCGGCCACAATCTGATTGTGGCGGCAATGAGTACGCCGGACTATCCCTGTCCGATGCCGTTCCCCTTTACCTTTAGCCGCAGCGAGCTGCTGGGCTATTACGACGGCTGGGATATTCTGAAGTACAACGAGAACCCCGGCGCGCTGCATAAAACCGACGCGCAAGGTAATCGTATTAAGCTGCGCTTCGCAACGCTGCTGGCGCGCAGGCCGGTTTGAGTATCTGTCTGCTCAACGGTACTGCGGGTAGCGCTTACCTGAGCCATGCGGCGGTCAGCCAGATTAAATAACCGACGCGGCTTAGCCAGATAAACGGGTCTATTTACAAGGGCAGCGGTGGCCAGAGACCGTCACAACCACAACCCGCCGGTACACTGTGGGCTATATCAGCCGCAGACATGCGACGCGCAGCGGGGAGTTTTTGTATTACAGCCAGTCGCCCGGTCTGCATCTTAAGGGCCACTGGCTGGCTGAGATGGGCTTTGAGACCGAGCAGAAGGTGGACGTCACCAGCCAGCCGGGGCAACTGGTGATACGGCTGGCTGAGGAATGGTAACTGACTGGTATGCATAGTAAAATCCCGGCGAGATGGCCGGGATTGATTTATAAAGGGCAGACTTTTAATTTATTAATTACATTAAGTATTGTCCCGGACGGGAGAACTGTTTCGTTTATACTATCGCCAGCATCAGTGCTCCATACAAGCCTATCACCAGTATTTGTCTTGATAAAATATAGGTAGCAACGATTATCTTCCATCGGAACACAAGTCATATCAAATAAACCATTAATCAATTCTTCACCATCGCCAAGAAAATAATCTTTAGCATTCTTGTATAGCTCAACTGCACTTACATTCAACTCATTGATAACTAATTCATTAATTGGTGCATTTGAATAAAAGCTAAACGTAGTTCGCAACTCAAAAACATCTACTACATCAAACAGTTTTTTACCCTCAATATATAAAGTAAAAAGGCCATTTTTCCAGATATCATCCGGTTCATTCCAGCATTCAACAATATCAAACTGGAGAGCAAAACAAAGCGGATCACCATAAATCATTTTATTCTGACTCCTAATTTTTTCTGGATTGCGGTCGGTATTTGGTCACTGGTCAAAGCATTCTTATCTGCGGTACTTCCGTTCCAGTGATACTCACCATTCGTACCAACAAAACGGTGTACATTCCCCTGGCTATCAACAGCAAAGCGAACCTCTTTATTTGGGTATTGTTTTGTGCTCGGAATTGATTGCTCAAAAAGCTTTAGTGAATCCTGAGGTTCAATACCTGCATTAGGTCTATTACTTGGCTGACCTGGAGTATGCTTTGGATTCGATTTATATACCAAACCATTAGATGCAACAGTTGGTTGTGGCGTAGGTAAGCGGCTTCCTTTCCCAGCCTTCCCAATCCCAGCCGCAATTCCCGCTGCACTGGTTCCTGCCGCCTGAGCAAGACTGTTTATCGCAAGCTGCTTCGCTTCGGATGAGTCACCAGACATCAACGCGTTATGAATGGCTGCGTTTCTGTCTGCCTCAAGCTGGACTGTCGTCACCTGAAGGATTGAAAGCTCATCCTGATCTGCCTGACTCAGACCGCCTTCAGCACGCGATTTTTCAAGCAACTCATTGGTGCGATTAGCATAATCAGCCTGTAGCCTGCCAACTTCATTTGCTTTATCGACGCAGTTCTGGGCACCGGTACAGTTCACAACACTTTCATGCTGTTCAGCGTTAATCTTCTTGTATTTCTCAACTACGACGGTGCAAGCCTCTCTTCCCTGACACTGAGTCATTTCTTTTGCTCGGTCTTGGTTTTCCGGCACCTTCAGCGCATTATTCTCAACCGCGTTCTTCCCGGCCTGCGCGCCGGTGGTTGCCGCCGTGGTGCTGTTGCCTGCCAGGCCGCCTGCCAGGCCCGCTGCCAGCGTGCTCATCAGGCTCAGTTCCTGACGCTGAGCCTCCGTCAGCTGACTGCCCGGCTCTGACAAATCAACATGATAATAATGCTCAGCAATATAGCGCGCCGCCAGCTCTCCACTGAAGGCGCCCGTCGCGCAGGATGGGCGTCTGAGGCGTAGGAAGGTAAAAGATCCCGGCCTGAAAGCCGGATTCATACTAGTTAAGTTCTTCTAACCAACTCTCGAAGTCTTCTTTTCCGTATAAAAAATCTCGATCTATGTCTGGTAAATCTACAGCTCCTAAGCATTGCAGTATCTTCCAAGTCACCTGGTCATCAACATAAGTGTGGTCATCATCAATAATTGAGAATGCCCATTCAGATACTTCTTCACGATCCGATTCTCCAGATATGAGTTGAATTATTTTTTCCCGGAGATCCTCTCTTGATGGTTTCTTTTCTGTCATTTTATCTACGGCCTTGGTAGTTGCCATTTTCATCAAAGATACGGTGATTTTTACCGTTCGTTACTGGCTTAGGTGCGACGCTTCTAACATTCCCGGAATGATCTAAAGTTTCGTACCACGTTCGAGTTTGTCCAGATTTCGGATTCCATTCTCTGACCAGTCTTGCCCCAGCCATTTCACCACTAGTTTTCGCTGCGGTTACAGTTCCGTAAAAGCGGAAGCGCCCATCATTTAATTCTTTAACGCTATCCTGCCCATATTTTTCGGCTTGCCTGTAATACTCTTTAAGTTTGGCACCTTGCAAAGAACTAGTGGCTGATATGTCGCTACTGGCCTTATTGATCAGCCTCGATGCTTCAGCTATATCTCCTTTCTTCAGCGCTGTTTCTGCCGCTTTGATGGCCTTACCTGCCGTATCACCTGCGCCGGGAATCAGTCCAACTGCTGCCGCAAGATAGTCTATCGCTGACCGTGCTTCCGCGAAACCTTTCACATCACCAACAACCGGCACAAAATCTGCGCCCGTCGACAGGATATCTTTCAACTCTTCCCGTCGTTGACTGTACATTTTCACTGAGCACGCTTCTGCGCTCATCCCTGCGCAGTTTTCCTTTTTATAGCGTTCATTTTCGGCTTCGACGCGTTCGTCTGCCTGCTGTTGCGGTGTCTTACCTGTCGCTAATGCATCGGTCAAATCACTCAGCGCATTATTCTCAACCGCATTCTTCCCGGCCTGCGCACCGGTGGTTGCCGCTGCCGTGCTGTTGCCGGCCAGGCCGCCCGCCAGGCCCGCTGCCAGCGTGCTCATCAGGCTCAGTTCCTGACGCTGAGCCTCCGTCAGCTGACTGCCCGGCTCTGACAAATCAACATGATAATAATGCTCAGCAATATAGCGCGCCGCCAGCTCGCCGCTGAAGGCGCCCGCTGCACCGGACGCTGCGTTGCCGCCCGCCATCTGTGCTGCCACCGCGCCCCACACCGCGTGCGCTGCCGCATTCGCCGCCACGTTCACGTTGCCTTGCGCGTCGGTGGTCTGCTGTTTGATGACCTGCGCCACCCACGGGTTCAGCCCGCCCGCCGCCGCCTGCGCCGCATTACCGCCCGCCAGCCCGGTAAGGATGCCGCTTACCGACTGCGTTACCCTCTGCCACTTCCCGCCGGTGCCGAAATCACGCTGCGCCTTTTTATACTCCGGGCTTTCACGAAGCTCCTTCGCCGTGCCCTTAATACCGGCTCCCTTCGCCGCTTCCAGCCCCTGAATATCGCCATAGGTCTGCACGATATTGCTCATCTGACCGGCGATTTCACCCGCCATCTGCGCCATCTGCAGCCGCTTCTGCTCCTTCTCCTTGTCGAATATCGGGCTGATGCTGCCGTTAGCGTGCTCCGTGTCGCGGCTCAGGTCATCCAGATTTTGTTGCTGTTGCTGCTGATTACGGATGGTGACAGTGCCGTCGGCCACCGCCGACTGCGTGGTGCCCTCCGCATGGCCTTTACCACCCAGCCCCGCCAGCAGCGTGCCGGCAGTGTTAGAGAGCGCGTTTGAGAGCAGCTGCCCGCCCAGCGAACCACCGCTGGAAAGCCCGGCGCTGATGCCGCTGTGGCTGACCTTATAGTCCGCCGCGTTGCCGATATCGCTGAAGCCCAGCGTGCCGGTGTCGAGGCGGTTCTTATCCGCAGTTGCCGTGGAGGCAATCACCGCGCCGTCCAGCTGCGTGTGGCTGCCGGTGGTGATGTCAAAGCCGCCGTCGCCGGCAAAGATGCCGCTCTGCTCCTGCACGCTGTTGTAGCGGCTGCGCATTTTGTCCTGGCTGAGACTGATGTAACCGGAGCCACTCATCGAGCCAAAGGTAAAGCTACCGCCCGCCCCAAAGCTGGTCTGCTTCGAGTCGTAACGATCGCTGTCCTGCTGGCTGCTAATTGCCAGGTCACGCCCGATATCCGCCGTGACCTTGTTGCCGCTGACCTGTGCGCCGTTCAGCGTGGCATCACGCCCGCTGTTCAGCGCCACGTTGCCGCCGCTGTCCAGCGTGGTCTCGCTCCAGCGCGTGCCGTTGCCGCTCTCTTTGCCCTTCGCGCCGTTGACGCTGGCAAAGATGCTTATGCCCGCACTACCGCTGCCCACGCCGAAACTCAGGCCAACGCCGCCGCCGCTGCTGCTGTTTTTGCCGCTGCTCTGCTGCGTGCTGGCCGCGCCGGTTAACAGGATATCCCTGGCGGCGTTCAGCGTGCTGTCGCCCGCCACCTTCATCTGGCTGCCGCCAATCAGAATATCGCCGCTGTGCGCGCTGTCGCCTTTACCGTTAGCGGTAATCGTCAAATCTTTACCGGCGTTCAGCGTGGAGCCGTTAACCGTATCAGAACTCTGATGCTGCTGCGATTTCGATTTTTGCGTGGTCAGTGAGACGCTGATGCCTACGCCATTATTCGGATCGCCGCTGGCCGTTGCCTGCTGTGACGCCAGCACTGCCTGTACGCCGGAGAGCGCGGTTTTGGTCGCCTGCAGCGCCGCGAGTCTGCCGTCGCTTTCGCTTTTTGCCGCCTGCGCGGTTGCCACTGCGCTATTGATGGCTTCGCCTACCGCGCCGGACAGCGCCAGCGTCAGACCACTCTTTTTCTGCTCAAAGCGTTCGTCACGGGTACGCTTATCGTGGCCCGGCTCGATCACTACCGCATCGCCGTTGATATCCAGGCTTTTGCCTGCCACCAAATCCGCCCCGCCAATATGCGTTTGCCCGCCTGAGGTAATCGCCACGTCGCCACCGGTACTGCCCACGGTACTGATGCTCTGGCTTTGCGTGGTGCCCTTCTCACGCAGGTCGTGCACCGATTTGCTGCTGCCGATAGTAAAGCCAATGCCGCCGCTGCCCATCAGGCCGCTTTTTTTGGTTTCCTTAAAGCGCCAGCTGGAGTCGGTGTTGGTAGCCGCTGCAATATCTACATTGTTGCCTGCCCTCAGTGCAACGCTGCCATCGCCCACCACCTGCGAGCCTTTGACCAGCAGATCGTTGCCCGCCGTGACCGCGACATTATTACCGCTCAGCAGCGTGCCCGCCTCACGCGTGGCGCTGTCCTCTTCGATGGTGTGCGTGGTTTTCTTCTTCAGGAAACCTTTTTTGGTTTTGGTTTCCTCTTTGTAGTGATAATCACTTTCGGTCGCGGTGTTCAGGTTAACGTTATGACCGGCGGCAACCGCGATATCCTGCTGCGCGGTGACCTGGGTTGCGCTGCTGTTCAGGTCGCGCCCGGCCAGCAACGAGGTATCGCCACCGCTGGCGACTTCGGTGCCCTGCTGGCGTACATGCTCATTGATTTCCTGCTTTTTGCCCGCCTTGTAGCTGTTGCCGGAACGGGTTTCTTCTGCCAGCAGATTAAGATCGCGTCCCGCCTGCAATGCCACGTCACCTTCCGCCGCCAGACCTGCCGCCTGGCTGGTGAGATCGCGCCCTGCCGCCAGTTGCAAATCGCTGCCGCTGGAAATAGTGGTGCGATCCAGACCAGAGGCGTGAGACTCCGATTTGCCATTGCGGCTGTTTTGCTGCGTGGTTGCAGCGTTGAGGTTGAGATCGCGTTCAGCTTTCGCAGCCAAAGCGCCTTTTGCTCTAATACTGACTGCCTGGCTATGGACATCACGTCCAGCCGTTAAAACAAGGTTTCCACCACTGCTCAGGGAAGTACGATCATAACCTTGACTATCAGAAGCTATCTTATTTTTACTGTTGCTTTGGCGGTTGGCTGCAGCATTTAAGTTAATATCATTACCTGCAGTTATTGACATGTTTTGATTAGCAGTAACTGTGCTGGCATTAAGCGTAAGGTCTTTTCCTGCATTTATAGTTGCGCTGCCGCCTGCTGATATAATACTTTGCTGGTTATCAAGTGTGATGTTGCTATTGCTTTGGCCGCGATCGAACCAATTACGATAAGCACTGGACTGGCTTTGCCCCTGTTTTATTTCATTTGCTGTTACGCTAATATCGCCCCATGCCTGCATTAACAAACTTTTTGACGATATAATTTCAGCTCCCTGCACACTGATATTTTTCCCAGCACTTATGCTGAGATCTTCTAGTGCACTAATGCTGGCCGTTTTACCATTATCCGTTTTTGTTAAATTAACACTTATGCCATTTTTACGGCTGGCATTGCTTTTCCATACCTGCGTTTCTGTAATGTTATTAATGCTGCCGCCGAGGCTTTCCAGCGCGACTTTTTTCCCGCTGATGGCAGAACCGATATTATTGATATCGTTTAACGCGCTCAGCTGGAGATCGCTGCCCGCATTAATCAGCCCCTGATTCAGGTTATTAATGCTGTTCTGGCTATCAAGATTTAGATCCGCTTTGGCGGTAAATGTGCTGCCGCTATTGGTGATATTACCTGCGTCCAGCTTAACGTTATTACCGGCAATCACGCTGCCGTTATTTACCGTCACATCCTTCGGCGACAGATAAACTTTCGGCACCATCACCGTTTCACCATTAACGGTGGCGGCTTCCCACCAGATAATGCTGTGATCAAGCGAGGCAATCTGATCGGCGGTCAGGGATACGCCAAACTGTAGGCCCAATGACTGCTGTGCGGCGGCGGCGTTATCCATCAGGTAACGCATCTGCTCCAGGTCGGAACCGATACCGTTGATATAGCGGCTGCCGGTTTGATTGATTACCGTATTGCTGACGTAACGCGTATCGAATGCCGCATCGCCCAGGAAACGATAGTCATATTCTGGGTGCAGATTCAGGCGATCCAGCAAATAGGAAGACCCTAAAAAGGCTTTTTCATCAGTGAACTGAGTACGCGTTTCCTGCGCTGGCGCGGTTCCCGGCTGCGTACCGAGTAAGGCATAGAGATCGCCATACAGTTCCTTATCCATCTGCCCTAAGCCGTTTAATTTCGGGTTTACGGTGATCAGATAATGGCTGTTTGGATCGGTGGAAAGCACAAAGTAGCCATTGTTACCGCTCGGTAAGGGATAGGCGCTGGTATCAACCTGGTTGCCCTGATAGTTATTTAACGCCTGACCTGTAGTATTAGCAGCGGCCAGCTGTGCCGCCTTCTCTAACGGCGATGCGCCTTTACGCGAGCCATCATACTGATTAAGCGCTGCGCCGGATCCGCTGTTCTTCTCCAGCGAGCCACCGCCGTTAATCGCCTGCAGCGCATTTTGCAGCTGATCGCGCCACTGTGGTGAATTAATGGCAAGCCCCGTAACGGGAGTTAGTGATTGTGTTTGCTGCGCACCGTTAATATTTTGCTGGCTCAGTCGGGTTAATGTTGGCGCAGCTAACGAATGGCTGACCACGCCCGAATTAGCCGTAGTAGCGCTATTGCTAATATTATCGCTAAAGCTTGCATTGATATTGCCACCAGCCTGAATAACCGATCGGTAAAGCGCTCCAGGACTAAACTCTGTTTCATGACCGGTAAGCTGATAGGTAAAGTTGCTTCCTTTTGCGCCATCCTGGGTTCTTTGTGTTGTTAATGGAATTTCGGCATACGGTCCAACCGGTGGATTACCTGTATCATAGTGATAGACCAGATATTCGTTACTGATGCCTGATTGCCAGCTTTGATTGTTTAACTGCTCTCCCGACAAAGACATATTCTTATTTGCCAGGATATCACTGGCCTGATTCTCCAGCGTTTTGGCGGCAATAGTGAGATCGCGTCCGGAGGCTAATCGAGCGGCTCCGCCCTTGCTAACAACATCAACCTGAGTTTTGCTAACAGCAAATTTTTGTATAATCGCTTCTTTATCTTCCAGCGGCGCATACCAGATTTTTCTTGTGATGTGAGTTGAACAACCGCCGCCATGAGGGCCACAACCAGCGGTGCTTTCAGTTTCAACCAAGGTGGTGTAATAACCGTAGCTACCCAGCGGTAACTGGAAAATCGATATTTTTATCGTCGCATTTCCTACGCCTTCCGGTGTGGATAATTGCTCAATTTTTTGGCTAACCTTTAGTCCTTCTCTTGTATTCAACAAATGCCCAGTCTTAACCGTGATATCGCCGTTCTGCGTCTCGATGGTGCCAGAGGTGTTTACCACCTCGGTATTGGCATTGCCCGCCGCGTCGCGCTGCATCCACAGGCTGTTACCCGCCAGTACATCACCCTGCTGGTTTTTGATGCTGTTGGCGTAGAGATAAAGGTTATTCGCCGCGTAAAGCAGCGCGGTGTTCACGATGCTGCCCGGCGCGCTGAGCGTCAGGTTGCCCAATGTGCCGGTAAAACCGTCGAGCGCAATATCGCTGCGGCTGGTGAGATTGATATTGCCGCCGCCCTGCAAGGTGCCACTGCCGTTCATCGCGATGCGGTTGCCGCTTAACGTGCTGTCGCCGCTGCCGCTGGTGAGCTGGCCGTTGTTAATCAGATCGCCGCCCGCGCCAAGCGTCAGCGCCTGGCCCTGCATGGTGCCCAGGTTTTCCAGCGCGCCGTTACTGCTCACGCTCAGTCGGTTACCGGCGGCCAGCGTGCCTTTGTTGGTAAAGGCGTTGATTAGCTTCAGCGTCGCGTCGCCCAGCGCCACCACCTGCCCAGGCTGGTCGAGACCGTTGCTGTGCAGCACCAGGTTGCCGCCGCTGAACAGTTTGCCTGCCGCCTGCTGGTTTACCTGCGTGGCGGTGACGTTTAGCTGATGGTTACCCAACAGAGTGCCGCCGTTGGTCAGCCGCTGATAGTTAACGGTGAGAGTGTCGCCCTGCACGCTGCCCTGGTTATTCAAACCGTTACCGGTCAGGGTGCCCTGCTGCTGCGCCAGCAGCGTGCCGCTATTGTTGGCGTTGGCGGCATTCAGGATCAGCTGCGTCGCCTGCAGCCAGCCGCTGTTGGTGAGCTGCGGGGTGTTCAACGTCAGTTCGCCGCCGGAAAGTATTTTTCCGCTATTGTTCGCCAGGCCGGTGGCGTTAATTCCGCTCGTTCCGCCGCCCTGAATCAGGCCGTAGTTGAACAGCTCCGGCGTTTTAAGCGTCAGCGCCTTCTGGCTGAGCAATGTGCCGTTAGCCGCATTGGTTAAACGACCGCTTAGCGTCAGCAGCAGGTTGTTATCGCCCTGCATCCGGCCACGGTTTTCCATCGCGCCGCTAATCACCTGCAGTTCGCCGCCCTGAATACGTCCGGCGTTATTTACCGATGCCGCCTGCAGATCCAGCTTACCCGCCGTCAGCAGGGTTTTATCCTGCTGCTGGGTCAGCGCCCCGTTGAGTTTTACCGTCAGGCCGTTAACGCCGCTGATATCGCTGCCGTTATTTAGCGTGTTGCCGTTCAGCGTCAGGTTTTTGGCTGCCCATTGTCCCTGGTTGGTTAACGCCAGCGCCTGCAATGCCGCCGTGCCGTTAGCGCTGATTTTGCTGCCAGCCGTGGAGTCCAGCTTATCCGCGAGCATCAGCTGCATACCGTCGGCGCTCTGGATCGCGCCGCCGTTGGTTAGCCGCTGCGCGTTCAGCAGAATCTGTTGCCCCTGCCAGCTGCCGTTGTTAGTGACGTTGTCGCTATTGATGGTTAAGGTGCCCTGCGTCAGCAGCGCGCCGCCCTGGTTATTGATCAGCTCACGCGCGGGCGTGGTCAGTGCCATCAGCATCATGCGGCCCGCCATCTGCGGCAGCGCGCCCAGCGTCAGCGCCTGTAGCCCAATCAGGCTGCCCTGATTAATCACTTTCGCCGGTGCGATATGCAGCGTTTTTCCCTGTACCGAACCGCTGTTGTTCAGGCTGTCGCCGGTGAGCGTCATCGCGCCCGCGCTCAGCACATCGCCCTGGTTGGTCAGGGTCTGCGCGTGGATCTGCGCGGCGTCCTGACTGAGCAGATCGCCGTTGTTAGTGAGCAGCCCCGCGACGTTCGCGGTCAGCCCGCCGTTGCTCAGCAGCGATCCCTGATGTTGCCAGTTGTTGGCGCTAACCTGCGCCTGTTCACCCTGCAGGGTGCCGCTGGTCGTTAGCCGATCGGCGTTCAGCGCTAACAGCCCGCCGGAAAGCGTACGGCTGCCCGCCGCGCTGGTCAGGCTGTCGCCCTGAGCATCCAGCAGAGAACTGCCCTGCCACAGCCCGCTGTTATTAAGCGTCTGGCCGCGCAGCGTCAGGCCGTCAGCGAGGATTTTTCCCTGGTTGGTCAGGCTGTTTGCCGTCAGGCTGGCATCGCCCTGGCTTAACAGGCTGCCGCCGTTGTTTAGCTCATCACGCAGGCTGCCGGTAAGCTGGTCGATGCCGTTGATGGTGCCCAGGTTTTCCAGCGTATTGCCGTTAATCTCAATCTTTTTGCCCTGC
Organism: Pantoea sp. FN0307; assembly: GCF_050113815.1. Taxonomy (NCBI): domain Bacteria; kingdom Pseudomonadati; phylum Pseudomonadota; class Gammaproteobacteria; order Enterobacterales; family Erwiniaceae; genus Pantoea; species Pantoea sp. FN0307. Next base: position 175,073 of record NZ_JBNJSO010000006.1, read on the forward strand.
CAGCCGCCTTCATTGCTGAAGCGATCACCGTGCAGCAGCAGACTGTCGCCGCTCAGCAGCGTGCCGCTGGCCTGGTTATCCAGCTGCTGCGCAGTGATATCCAGCACACTATCGCCCTGCAGCGCACCACGGTTATGCAGCGTATTGGCCGTTAGCGTCAGGTTCTGTGCGGCCAGCGCGCCGTTGTTCTCCAGCGTTTGCGCATCGAGCGTGGCCTGCTGCGCCAGCAGTTCGCCGTTGTTAGTCAACGTTTCATTAACCTGAGCGGAAATCGTATCGGCCAGCATTTTGCCGCTGTTGCCGGCCTGACGAGCGTTGAGATCCAGTGCGCCATCCACCTGCAACAGCCCGGCGTTATCCAGCCGATCCAGCGTTAACGCCAGTGGCCCGCCGCTCAGCAGTTCGCCATCCTGCTGGTTGTTAAGCTGGCTGCTGTTCAGCGTCAGGATGCTGTTGCCCTGCAGCAGTCCGCCGTTGGTGAGCTGCGGCGAGGTAAGGTTAAGGCGATCCGCTGCCAGCTTGCCCTGGTTAAGGATGCGATCGCCGGTTAAAGTAAGCGCTTGCTCACTTATCAGGCTGCCGCCATTGTTGATGTCATTATTAACTTGCGCATCCAGCAGCGAGGAGGCGCGTGCGCTGCCGCTGTTTTGCCAGCTTTGCGCATTAACCCGCAGCGTATCCGCCTGCAAAACGCCCTGGTTATCCAGCTGCGTGGCGGCGAGATCCAGTGTGCCGCCGCTAAGCAGCTGTCCGCTGCTCTGGTTACCGATCGTGTCGCCATGCAGCGTTAGCTCGTCGTTGCCCTGTAGCAGGCCGCTGTTAATCAGATCGCCGCGCAGCGTTAATGCCTGAGCCACCAGCCAGCCGCTGTTATCGCTGCTGTCAGCCTGAAGCAGAACGCCATGCTGGCCTAAAATTTTGCCGCTGTTGTGCAGCGTTTTGGTCTGTAAGTCGGCGTCGTGCTCGCTGAGCGCGTTGCCGCTGTTCTGCCAGTCGTTAACGTTTACCGCCAGCGCATCGCCCTGCGTCAGCCCCTGATTATCCAGGCTGTCGCCCTGTAGCGTCAGTTTGCCGCCGCTGAGCAGCGTTCCGCCGTTGGTCAGGTCACTGCCGGTAATGGCAAGATCTTTGTTACCCTGCAGCAGGCCGTTGTTGTGCAGCGTATCGGCGTTGATCACCAGGCTGTCTGCCGCCAGTTGCCCCTCGTTACTCAGCTGTTTTTGCTGTAGCTGCATCGCCCCCTGCGCCAGCAAATATCCACCCTGCTGGTTAAGCAGCTGGTTATGGCTGGCGTTGAGCGTGGCAGCGTTGATCTCGCCGCTGTTGATTAAGCTGTCGCCGCTGAGCAGCAGTCCGGCGTCGCTTTTGATCAGGCCGCTATTGTTAAGCTCAGGTAAGTCAAGCAAGAGGTCGCTGGCGGAGGCGATACTGCCGCCGCTCAGGTTATCCAGCCGATCGGCAGTCAGCCCCAGATTTTTACTGCCCTGAATCAGGCCGCTGTTGGTAAGCTGCGGGCTGTTGAGCGTCAGCTGCGGCGCGCTCAGCGAACCCTGATTAAACAGATTGCCACTGGTGATCATCAGCGCATCCTGACCGGCAATCGCGCCGCTGTTGTCCAGCGTATCAGCAAGGGTCAGTTGCGTGGTGCCTGAGTTTATCGTGCCGCTTTGCGTCAGCCGATCGGCGATGATTTCGCTGCGCTTGCCGCCGAGGATATCTTTGCTGTTGGTCAGGTTCTTGCCGTGAACCAGCAGGTCATCGCCCGTCAGACTGCCGCCATTATTCAACTCGTCGGCGGTGATATGCAGCATGCTGTTGCCCTGGATCAGGCCGCTATTGGTTAGCTGCGGGCTGTTGAGCGACAGCTGCGGCGCAATAAGCGATCCCTGATTAAACAGGCTTTCGCTGCTGATATTCAGCGCTTCCTGCGCGCTGGTTTCGCCGCCGTTATCCAGCCGCTGCGTCACCGCGATCTGCGTGGTGCCCTGTGCGCTCAGCGTGCCGTTTTGCGTTAGCCGATCGGCGCTAATTTCACTGCGCCTGCCGCCGAGGATATCGCCGCTGTTGGTCAGGGTTTTTCCTTTCAGCGTCAGGCTATCGGCAGAGAGCGTACCGCTGTTCTCCAGCGCATCAGCCGTCAGCGCCAGCGTGCGATTGCCCTGCATCTCTCCGCTATTGTTCAGCTGTCCGGCATTGAGCGTTAACGCCTCGTTGCTATGCATCGTGCCGCTGTTGCCGATCTGCGCGGCGCTAATATCCAGCATGTGGCCGCCCTGAATCTGCCCACTGTTCTCCAGCGTATCGGCATGCAGCGTTTGCTGCTGCGCCAGTAGCGCGCCGCTGTTTTTCGCCTGTGCTGCGCTAAGCGTCAGTGTGCCACCTGCGGTAAGCTGCGCGGCGTTATCTACCCCGTTGCGCGCCGTGAGTTTGATATTGCCGCCGCTGTCAGCCGTGCTTGCCTTATCGATTTTTAGCTCTGCGGCGCTGAGCTGAATATCTTTTCCGGCGGTGAGTTTGCCCTGGTTAAGAGCAACCTTGCCGTTGCCGGTCAGGCTAATAGTGCTATCGCTGACCAGCGACCCCGCATTAACCGCCACCTCCTGTACGCCGTTCAGCGTTACCGCGCCGCCCGCTTTATGATCGCCGCTCAGGGCGATGCTCTCGCCTTTGGCCGTCAGCGCGCCGCTGGTCAGGCTGTTTTTCAGCGTCAGCCTGCCGCTGGCATCCAGCACCATATCGCCCTGGCGGGCATTCAGGTTGCCAAGGTTAACCCCGACGCCTTTTTCGCTGGAGACCAGATGAATGCGATTAGCATACATGCCGCCCAGCGCGCCGGTATCCACCGCCACGCCCGGCGCAGCGCCGCTGCCGCTAATCGGCGTGACGCTGCCATCCTGCGCCACCCGGTTGGCCCCGGCGATCAGCTTCAGATCGTTGGCGTGGATCGCCGCGTTGATTTCGGTGGCGCGTGAAATAAGGGAAAGCGCGTCGCTCTGGCTGGCATCCAGCCCCTGCCCTTCCACGGTAATGGTGCCCTGGCTGACCGTCAGTGCCTGCAGGTTGCCCTGCGCATCCATGACCGGCTTGCCGGTAGTCAGAGTGGCATTGGGTGTGTTAATAAAACCGCAGCCGTTACAGGTAATGCCGTAAGGGTTCGCCACCATCACGTTGGCCGCTTTCCCGGCCACTTCGGTATAGCCCTGTAGCTGCGAACGGTTCGCGCCGGTTACTTCGTTGATGATCGCTTTGGCTTCCTGCCCGGCTTTCAGATTGGGGTTGTTCTGGATCAGGCCGCCCAGCTGCGTCGGGGTGAGCTGGCCGGTGGCGTTATTAAGGATCAGCCCCTCTTTGCCCACATTGTAATTCTGATACTGGTTATGAGAGAGACCCGCCTGGTTTGGCGTGGCGATATTGATCACCGGTACGCCGTTAGCGGCCTTATCCAGCTGGGTGCCTTTACTGGTTGGGGCGATGCCCGCCGCCAGCGCAGGCAACAGCGGTTGCCAGGCTATTAATGCGCAAATCAGGTAGCTCAGCAGACGTTGAGAAAGGCGTACCGGTTGTTGTTGATTGTCCATAATCTTTGCCTCTTAAAAAACCAAAGCGACCTGATAGTTAATGCTGAGATGATCCGGTGCCAGCCAGCCGGGATAGCTAAGCGGAACGCCAAGCGTGAACTGGGTAGAAAAGTAGCGATTACGGCTGCCAAGCCCGACGGCGCCGCCCCACAGCGTGCCGGCTGCCCAGGGATCCTGCGCATCCTTTTGCAGCCAGCCGCCGTCCAGCGCCAGCGTGCTGCTCACGTCGCCGATATATGGCAGGGTGAAAAGGCGATAGTTGAGTTCGTTGCGCCAGTAGCCGCCGTTATCGCCAGAGAGATATTGCTCTTTAAAGCCGCGCACCGAGCTTTCGCCGCCAATTGTCAGGCGCTCGCTGCCGTACAGCCGGTCCGGCGACCACTGTGCATAGGCGCTGGTCAGCCACCAGAGATCCTGAGTAAGCGGACGCTGAAAACTGGCGTTCAGGCTCCATTTACGAAATGCCGCCTTCGGCAGATCGCCGCTTTTCCCTGCGTCATGTTCGGCATCAAACCAGGGCATGCCGCGACTGAAGGTGGGATTAAAGGTGGCAACGCCGCCTGCGATTTTCTGCGTATGATTGATACCAAGCTGAAAACTGGTCAGGCGACGGCTACTGCTGTGCAGCAAGGTGTCGTTCAGCCAGTTATGGCTGCTGCGCTGGCTTATGCCCGCCATCAGGCCGGTTTTGATATCGCCGTTGCGAAACAGCACCCAGGAGCCGGAGAGACGATGCGCCTGGCTGTCGCCGTGTGATAGCCAGTTAAAGCCGTTGTTATTGATGGTGCTGCGGTAATCGCTCCAGCTGTAGCTGTAATCCAGCAGGCCGTAGCCGTAAGGCACGCTGACGCCAGCCTGAACGTTTTGCGCATCGCGCGCGTGAGAGAAAGCGCTGCTGCGGCCACCGCTGATAAACCATTTATCCGCCAGGCCCAACGGGTTATTAGCCGTCAGCGAGCCGTTAAGCTGCCCCATGCCGGTGCTTTTTTGCCCGCTGTTATCAAAGCTCAGCGAGGCGGTGAGCGGGAATTCCGGCGTGGCGGTTAAATTAACAATCGAGTAGCCGGGGTTATCGCCAGGCAATATCTCAATCTGAACCGGTGTGGTGCGCAGCCGGTTAATTTGCTCCATGCCCTGTTCAATATCACGCAGATTAAGCAGTTTGCCGACCAGACCCGGGAACGCCATACTTAACTGGCGCGCATCGCCGCCGTTCAGACGAATTGCCTGTAGTTTTCCTTCCAGCACGGTAATATGCAGCTGACCGCTGGCAAGGTTCTGTTCAGTAATAAAGGCGCGGCTGGTAATATAGCCCCGGCTGATATACCACTGCGATACATCACGGATCAGCTGATTAATTTGCGGCATGCCCAGGCAGTAGCCAGAATAAGGGGCTGTTAACCGTTGTTGTTGTTTTTTGCTAAGCCGTGTGGCCTGTTCAATAATGATCTGCTGCACGGCGATACAGCCATCGGGTGCCTCACCGGGCGCAGCGCTGATGGGCAAATGCGTATCGGTGTCGGTGCTGCGCTGTAACTCATCGCGCTGCTGTTGGTTTTGCTGCAGCAGCCGCTGCTGTTCAAACTCAACCTGATTGCGATCCGCAGGCGAAAGCAGCGCCGCGTGGGCGTTCGCCAGGAATAACGCAGCGGCCAGCGCGACTCTTTTCCTTGTCTTTGCCATCATTAAGGGCCAAATGGTGAATGAGATTAATCTTATTTTTAATGGCGCACAGAATAACAGCTAAACAATTAAAGTTTCACCGATAGCGAAAAAAAAGACGATTCTTTAATTATTTTAGTTAGAGAAAAATTTATTATTCCACAAACATAAATAATCTATTTATTTGCCTGCTCAGCGTGAGTTTTTTGCACCATCAGGCAAAATAAGTGTTAGTGAAATAGTACCGTTCGCTTTTTGTTTCCCAGGTTAATAGTGACATCAGTAAACCATTTAACTTGTATTTTCTCCCACCGGCAAATAAAAAAGCCCGCTGTTAAAGCAGGCTCCGGGAGAGTGAAATAGTGGAAATCAGAAAGAAAGAGTGACGCCCGCGTAATATGCGCGACCCGGCTCGTTGTAAGTGGAAGCCCCATCGTTTTCACGGTAAACGCGTTTATCCAGCAGGTTGCTGATCCCGGCGTTCAGCCGTAAATCTTTCATCAGATCATAGTTAACGTTCAGGCCAACCACAGAATAGGCGCCGACCTCTTTATCTGACATGCCGTCTTTTTGCTCTTTATTGATTTCCGCATAGGCACGCGGCTTCTGACGACCGTACATCGTCCAGTTAACATTCGCCGAGAGCTTATCGGTGACCTGATAGTCCAGCATGGTGTTGATGGTATATTTCGGGATAATCGACAGCGGGTTGCCGGTCTCTTTATCTTCCGAGGTGATCATATAAGTGACATTGGTGCGCCAGCTCAGGGTATCTTCCACCACCGGGATCACCAGGTTGCCTTCCAGCCCTTCCACTACCGCCTTGCCGCCGTTTTCCCAACGCAGTACATGGTAGCCATTGCTGGCGATGCCAACCAGCTCGGTGCCGGAAACAATTTTGTTTTTGTAATCGTTGCGGAACCAGGTAATACCGGCATTGTAGCCTTCATTGGTAAACTCAAGCCCGATCTCTTTATTCACGCTCACTTCCGGGTCGAGATCATTATTGCCCATCAGGTAGCACTGACGTTTGATACCGAGCGGACAGCCGTTGCCCCTGGTGGAAAGCAGATAGCCTTCACTGGACTGATAAAGATTGGGCGCTTTAAAGACGCGCGCAATGCCCGCCTTCAGCTTGAAATAGTCGCCCAGCGCCTGTGACAAGTTCAGGCTGGGGCTCCAGTTGTTGCCAAACTTGCTGTGATGATCCAGGCGCAGGCCAGGGATCAGGTTCGTCCCTGCCAGCGGCTCGATATTATCTTCAAAATAAACGGCGCTGAGATCCGCATTGTTTTTGCTGTTGCGCTTCGCCGGATCGCCAGAGACACCGCCAATATCGATATCGCCAACGTTCAGCATTGAGGTGGACGCCGGATCGTTCAGCTCTTCACGGTTCCATTCCGCGCCCAGCGTAATATTTTGCTCTACCAGCAGATCCAGCGGCAGGTTAATTTCGCCGTTGGCACGGTAGTTTTCCAGACGGCTGGTTTTAAATTGGGTGCTGTTAATCATCCCTTCAACTCTGCCGCCTGCGCCTTCCTGCAGTCGGGTATTATTGGTTTTTTCATAGGTAAAGCCCAGGCGCGACTGCCCCCAGTCCCAGATGCCGTTATGGGTAATGCCGTAAGACTGACGGTACATGCGGTTGGTTTCGTGGCCGTAAAGCGTCTGGATCAGGTTTCCGGGACTGATATTACCGTTGCTGTACTGGGTATCGCCCGCGTAGATATTGCCCTGACGGCTATAACCATAATTAAAATCCACGATCTGGGTTGGGGACAGCTTCCATGAAAGCAAGCCGTTAATGTCTTTGTTGCGCACCCCTTCGCGTCCGGCGGCAAAAGAGCCATTCTGCGCATTATTGATATCCCAGGCGTCGGCGTCGGTTTTGTTGATGTTGCCGTAGAGACGCATAGTCAGCGCATCGCCCGCCAGCGGTCCGCTGAGGCTGAAATTAGTGCGTTTGGTCGCCCCCTCTTTGTTATCTTCCGGCTGGCTGGTAAACAGCGACATACTGCCGTGCCAGTCGTTGGTCGGACGTTTGGTTGTGATATTAATCACGCCTCCCGCCGCGCCGGAGCCATAGCGCGCCGCCGCCGGACCACGTAATACTTCAATGCGTTCCACCATTTCCGGCGGCACCCAGTTGGTATCGCCGCGCGTATCGCGCTCGCCGCGCCAGCTATAGCGCACCGCATTACGCGAGGTAGTCGGCACGCCATCAATTAAAATCAGGGTATTTTCCGGGCCCATGCCGCGAATATCAATTTGGCGGTTATTGCCACGGCTGCCGTTGGCGCTGTTACCGGTCAGATTAACGCCCGGCATCTTACGGATAATGTCAGAGAGATCGTTTACGGGCGGGCTTTTTTCGATGTCTTTAGCAGTGATAATCGAAACGCCAGGCTGCTGTTTGAGTTCTTCTTCTGCCGTGGCGCGCACCGTCATTACGCCTTCGTCCGCTGGCGTTTCATCAGCCGCCAGGGCGCTACCGTTAAAGCAAAGCAGTAATAACAGTGCACAAGGACGCATCTGAAAAGGTTTTGTATGAATCATGCTACTAATCCCTGTTAAATGTATAAGGTTGTTTCTGCGCATGCATGATAACGATAATTATTTGCATTACACTCCCTAAACACTAATCTTCACAAAATCTCCATAATTCACCGCTATAAAAAACAGCAAACCTATACCATCTCGATAAAAATTCTTTAATTACAATTATATAAATTATTTTAGCTGATTAAGTGGCCGCTTCTGGTTACCGAATTCTGCTCTTTTTTCCCGGATGAGAGCGGCGACAGAGTGCTGTTCAAGCTGGCGAGACGGCGGTATGATTCGGGCGCTGCATCAAGAATGCGAATCATATGCATTAACAGTTACTTTTGTTCTGTTAACATTTTCAGGAGAGAAAATGCGTCTGTCTGCCCTCTTTACCACTACGATTCTGGCTTCTGCCTTAGCGCTTACCGGATGTGATGACACTACGGCACAAACCGCTGCCTCAGCCAATACCCTTAAAGTTGAGCATGCGCAGGGCACCACCGAGGTTGCTCAGGCACCGAAAAAAGTCATTGTGTTGAATCCCTCCACGCTGGATAACATCGATGCATTACAGATCCCGGTCGCCGGCGTGCCGAAAAACAGTACGCACCTGCCCGCTTTCCTGGCGAAATATCAGGGCGACGCTTACCTGAATGCCGGTACGCTGTTTGAGCCAGATTTTGAAGCCATCAGCAATGCCAAACCTGACCTGATTATTGCGGGCGGCCGCGCCCACGACGCCTACGATAAGCTCAGCGCGATCGCGCCGACCATTGCGCTGGACGTCGATACCAAACAGTTCACGCAAAGTCTGATCCAACGCGTAGGGCAACTGGGTGAGATCTTTAACAAGCAGCAAGAAGCGAAAGCGCTGACCGATGCCTTTACGGCAAAAATCGCTGCCCTGCGCGAAAAAGCTGAGCATGCCGGCAACGCTATGGTGATCATGGTAAGCGGCGGCAAAATGTCTGCTTATGCGCCAGGCTCCCGCTTTGGCTTTATCTTCGACGAGCTGGGCTTTAAGCCTGCGGCCACCTTTTCTCAGGCGGGCAAGCACGGCAACGTGGTGGCATCTGAATTTATTATGAATACCGATCCTGACTGGCTGTTTGTACTGGATCGCGACAGCGCCATTGGCCGCGCCGAAGGGGAATCTGCTCAGCAGGTGCTGGATAACGCACTGATTCATAAAACCAAAGCCTGGCAGAACAAACATATCGTCTACCTTGATTCCTCGTCGCTCTATATCGCTGGCGGTATTCAGAGCTATACGCGCCTGATGGATAACATCAGCACCATGCTGAACGATGCCAGCGCGTCACAGCAGAGCGCCAGCGCCGCCATGGAAAGCGCTAACGGCACGATGGAAAGCACCGGCGCTGACACAGAAAGCGCCACGGACAGCGCTGAAAGCGAGTAATCATTAACCTAATGAAGAGTTTCAGCTTTGTCGCAGGCCTGGTCATTTTGCTGGGCCTGATGACCTGGAGTCTGTTTGTCGGCGTTAGCCCCATTACCCTCTCCCGACTGTGGAGCGATGCGGAAGTGCGCGACGTTTTCTTTCTCAGCCGCGTGCCGCGCACCCTCGCCCTGCTGCTGGCCGGCAGCGCGGTCAGCGTGGCCGGGCTGATTATGCAGATGCTGACGCAGAATCGCTTCGTTGAGCCTTCCATTGCTGGCACCACGCAGTCCGCCAGCCTTGGCCTGCTGCTGGTGATGATCGTCAATCCTGCCGCGCCGGTAATAGTAAAGATGGGCGTCGCCACGCTGTTTGCACTGGCAGGCACCGGCCTGTTTTTGCTGGTACTGCAGCGGATGCGGATTAAAACGCCGCTGATGGTGCCGCTTACCGGCATTATGCTGGGCGCAATTTTCAGCGCGGTGACCACCTTTCTGGCGATGGAGTTTGATCTGCTGCAGTCGCTGGGCGGCTGGGAAGCAGGAGACTTTTCCGGCGTACTGCAGGGCCGCTACGAGCTGCTGTGGCTGACCGGCATCTTAACCGTGCTGGCCTGTGTTATCGCTGACCGCTTTACCGTCGCCGGGATGGGGCGGGAATTCGCGGTTAACGTCGGCCTGAACTATCGCCAGGTGGTCTTTCTCGGTATGGCGATTATTGCGCTGATCAGCGGCGTGGTGATCGTGGTGGTGGGCGTACTGCCCTTCCTTGGTCTGATCGTACCCAATGTGGTAAGCATGGCCATCGGCGATAACCTGCGCCGCACCATTCCGTGGGTAGCGCTGTGCGGCGGCGGGCTGGTGGTGCTGTGCGATATCATTGGTCGTTTGATCAGTTTTCCGTGGGAGATCCCGGTTAGCGTGATCCTCGGCTGCCTGGGCGCGGCGATATTTCTGCTGTTGATTTTAAGGAGCCGCCGCTATGCAGGCTGACAGTTCCATAATGCGACCGGCGCGGCGTTCGCTGCGTCTCTGCTTTGCTACACCCGCTAAACGGTTAATGGGTTTAAGCGCGCTGGCGCTGCTCTCCATTGTGCTGTTTATGACCATCAACCTTGGCGGCAATATTAACTATATTCTGATGCATCGCGGCCTGATCCTCGCCACTATGCTGCTGGTGGCCTTCGCCTCTGGCATTGCCACGCTGCTGTTTCAAACCGTCACCAACAACCGCATCCTGACCCCTTCGGTAATGGGACTGGAGACGCTGTTTATTCTGATCCAGACCATGCTGATCTTTTTTATTGATGCTAACGGCTTAAAGATGCTGGGCACGGTGGGGCAGTTTATCTGTGAAGCGGCGCTGCTGGTGCTGTTTTCCACTTTCCTTTACCGCTGGCTGCTGGGCAGGATCGGTATCAATCTCCATATGGTGCTGCTGGTGGGCCTGGTGTGCGGCACGCTGTTTCGCAGCATTTCCGGCCTGCTGCAGCGTCTGCTGGAGCCGGGCGAATTCGCTATTTTGCAAAGCCGTATTTTCGCTACCTTTACCCGCGCGGCGCCGGAGATCATCGCAATTTCCGCCGTGGCGGTGCTGGCGGTAGCGCTGCTGGTGTGGCGGATGCGTCACAGCCTGGATGTGATTGCGCTGGGACGCGATATGTCGATTGGGCTGGGCGTGCCGTGGCGTCGACACGTTACGTGGATTCTGTTGCTGGTTTCGCTGCTGGTGGCGCTTTCTACCGCACTGGTCGGGCCGCTCACCTTTTTCGGCCTGCTGGTGGCAAACCTGAGCTATCAGCTTATTGGCTCGCATCGTCATCACTATTTGCTGCCCGGCGTGGTGCTGATCGGCATCATTACGCTGGTCGGCGGTCAGGTTATTCTGGAGCGGGGGCTACATATGGCCGGTTCGCTTTCCGTGGTGATTGAGTTCGTTGGCGGCGCGCTGTTCCTCTGGTTTTTGATTAAAAAGGCTGCGGTGTGATTGAAGTTAAAGAGATTTGTAAAAGCTACCAAAACAGTAAAGTGCTGGACCGCATCAGCGAAACCATTCCGGCGGGCGGCATTACCTCGATTATCGGCGCTAACGGCGCAGGAAAATCCACGCTGCTGTCGGTGATCAGCCGCCTGCTGACGGCTGACGGCGGCAGCGTATGGGTAAATGGCCTGGAGGTGGCGAAAACGCCCGATGAGCAGATGGCGAAAGTGCTGTCGGTGCTGCGTCAGGAAAACCACTTTACCAGCCGCCTGACGGTAGAAGATTTAGTCGGCTTTGGACGCTATCCCTGGTCTAAAGGGCGGTTAACCGCAGAGGATCATCAGCATATTGTTACGGCAATGGCGTTTCTCGATCTGCTGCCGCTGAAAGACCGCTATCTGGATCAGCTGTCGGGCGGCCAGCGTCAGCGCGCCTGCGTCGCGATGGTGCTGTGCCAGGATACCGATTACGTACTGCTGGATGAACCGCTGAATAATCTGGATATGAAACACAGCGTGGCGATGATGAAACAGCTGCGTCGCGCTGCGGATGAGCTGCATAAAACCATTATCCTGGTGATCCATGATATCAATTTCGCCGCAGCCTATTCCGACCATATCATCGCCATGAAACAGGGCGAGGTACTCTATCGCGGTACACCGCAGGAAATCATGCAACCGGAGATTATCGAAGCGATTTTCGATACTCGTGTGCATATCGAAACCCTGCACGGCCAGCCTGTCGCTATCTATTACCGTTAAACCTTTCTCTTGCGCCCGCGGCCTGCGGGCGCGCCCCGTTAACAGTCGCCGCCGTCAAGATGTTTATTCCCGCCATGATTTGTGATGAAAATCAAAAGGTGCTAATTTTCGCCACCGTAATATAAATATTGATATGACAGTGAGCAGATAATAAACAAATTCTCTTTTGCCGCTTTAATGCTGACTTTACCAGGGGCTGTTCAGGCCGATACCACGAGCAACGCGGCGAATTCCACCATTTAACAAAAATTTGAGCAGGACGCTAAAAACAAATAAAGGCGGGCCCGATGGCCCGCCTTTATTATTTGAATAGAAATCTGTAAAAAATGGCACCCATCAAAACGCCAGTCATTCCGATCTGGAATATAATTTTTAAGTCAAAAAAATTCTCCGTAGTGAAATATTTAAAGATTGAGAATGCAACTATAAAAAATATCGTGCCACATAACGATTTAATAAATCTCGTTCTCGTTGCTACCACCAGCAGGAAGCTCCATCAGTAAGTGCGCCCGTGCCCGCGCCAGATATGGCGCCAGCTAACCATCCGGGAATTGAACCGACAACAGGAACAGCTACACTACCGCCAAATGCTCCGACAGCTCCTCCGGTTAACGCAGAGGCAATCATATCCTGTGTAAGATCACGAACATTACAGTTATTTAATTTGGCTGTTATCCCTCCAGAATATTATTTTGTGAGAGGCGTCAACTTTTGTTGGTAAATATACGTCTATTTACTGGAATAATACTCGCGGCTTCGTTATTGAGTGGCGCAGGCTAATCCCGATGTAATGGTGGCGATGAATCGGCGCGATGCCGAAATTATACGCAACTCCGCACAGTGGCAGGGAATTGCGGCGATGCAACAGCATCGCGTTTATGTCAACCCGCAAGGGATGTTCTGATGGTGCCGCAAAACCAGAGAATAAGCATTACAGTTTTTATGGCTGGCAAAAACGCTTTATCCGCAGCGCTTTCAGGATATTGATATGCAGCAGGAAACGCGGCGTTTTTACCACAACTTTTTTGGCGTTAGCTTAAGCGATCGGCAAATTCAGGCTATTTTGCTGCCGGAATAAGCCTGTCTGGCATAAGCGTCGGCAGGTAGCGATGCGCCTGCCGACACGCCAGGCTAAGAAACTATGCGCCTTTATGGGTGTTCACCACCTGACCGATGCCCTTGCCTTGCAGCTCTTCTGCCGGATCGGCAAAGAAATCGATATTGAAATAGGTGTCGTCGGTAAGCAGTTCCACATGGTGCCAGTATTCCGGTGGGCTGATGCCAAAATGCCCGGCCTCGATCACCACTTCAATTTCCGGCGTTTCGTCATGCTCGCTGGCAAAGCCATAATATTTCACCGCGCCCTGCATCACCGAAAGGCGACCATAAACGCCCTTTTTAGTGTTGTGGTGGGTCAGCAGCGCACGCGGCACGCTCTCTTTATTCCAGAACGGGGTGGAACGGGTATGTACGAAATGGGCAGGAATGCGATGTGCCATGATAAATCCTCTTGTTTTTCATTTAATCTTTCTACTAATGTTTGTTGTGCAACCTTCGAGCCACCTTGGATAAGCGCTGTAAAGTCAATCAGTTACATTACTCACCGCTACGCCAGATTGTTAAAAAGACTTTACCCAACGCAGTCGCTTTGACAGCCAATCGTCTTACTGACAATACTCTGCCGCTGGTTAAAGCCTATACCGTCAGGCATAACCTTGCTGCGCGTTTTACTGTCGGCCCGCGCAACTTCTGTTAAACTGAGCGCCGCAAACCCGCCTGATTAGAGATTTTCCCGTGACTGCTTTTTCCACCCTGACGCAACTGCCCGCCAGCCAGCTCGATAACCTGCGCGAAATGGGCTTCGATGCCATGACGCCCATTCAGGCCGCCTCTCTGCCCGCCATTCTTGACGGTCGCGACGTGCGCGCCCAGGCAAAAACCGGCAGCGGCAAGACCGCTGCGTTTGGGCTGGGCATCCTGCAACATATTGATACTGCGCAATACCAGACCCAATCGCTGGTGCTGTGCCCTACGCGTGAACTGGCTGAACAGGTCAGCAATGAGCTGCGTCGCCTGGCGCGCTTTACGCGCAATATAAAAATTCTGACGCTGTGCGGCGGCCAGCCGGTAGCCGCACAGCGCGATTCACTGGTGCATGCGCCGCATATTGTGGTGGGCACGCCGGGCCGTATTCTGGATCACCTGAAGCGTGAAACGCTGGATCTTTCTCAGCTGCGTTCACTGGTGCTGGATGAAGCGGACCGCATGCTGGAGATGGGCTTCCTGGAAGATATGGAAGTGATTGTCAGCCATACGCCGCCGCAGCGTCAGACGCTGCTGTTTTCCGCCACCTGGCCGCACGGCATTATTGCCATCAGCAAGCGTTTTCAGCGTGATGCGCTCTCTATCGCCACGGAAGATGTCACCGAGCTGCCAACCATCGAACAATACTTTTATGAGGCGAGCAGCCGGGAAAAATTAACGCTGCTGATCGCCCTGCTCAGCCAGCGGCAGCCCACCTCCTGCGTGGTGTTTTGCAATACCAAACGCGAGTGCGACGATATTGCCGCCGCGCTGGAGAACAGCAATATCAGTGCGCTGGCGCTGCATGGCGATCTGGAACAGCGCGATCGCGATCGGGTGCTGATCCGCTTTGCTAACGGCAGCTGCCGGGTACTGGTGGCAACCGATGTCGCCGCACGCGGGCTGGATATCAAAGCGCTGGCGATGGTAGTGAACTATCAGCTCTCTTTCGATCCGGAAGTGCATGTTCACCGTATTGGCCGCACCGCGCGTGCCGGTGAACAAGGTACGGCGGTCAGCTTTGTCGCGCCGGACGAGATGGTGCGTGCGCATGCGCTGGAAGACTATTTACAGCAGACGCTGAACTGGGTCTCTTCGGCTACGCTGAAAAATCAGCCGTCACAGGCGCTGCCCGCCGCGATGATGACGCTCTGTATCGACGGTGGTCGCAAAGCGAAAATCCGTCCGGGTGATATTCTTGGTGCGCTAACCGGCGAGGCGGGATTCAGTGCCGATCTGATCGGAAAGATTGATTTAACCCCAACGCACGCCTATGTGGCTATCGCCGCCGCTCAGGCGAAAGCGGCGCTGATCAAGCTCAAACAGGGCAAAATCAAGGGCAAAAGCTGCCGCGCTATTCTGCTGAAATAACCTGTGCGGCGCGCTTTCCGTTAGCTGAAAGCGCGCCCGCTGCCTGGGTTCATCCACAGGCGTCAATTTCCCGGAACGAACTTCCTTGTCGGCAACATGATAAAGGCGATGCCGTCACTCTTTTACGGCGTAACGGGCTCTTTGCTCTCCACCCTTTCTTTATTTGTTAACTGCAACGCGGTCTGCAACTGGATGAACAGCGTTTCATCGGCCGCGCTCCACATCTCTCCTTTTCCCTTCAGCAGCTCACGCAGCAGCGTTGACCACTGTCCAATGCGAATCCACTCTTCCGAAGACAAAACGGGTAATGATGCTTTATCTGCTACAACAGCCATAAACAACCCCATAAATCAATAATGTCCGCTAAAGCCGAATGCTGGCGGTGAGCTATGTTAATTCAGAGAGGTTAGGGTTTCCCAGCAATCGACCCGAAGCCGGTGATTTTCCAGATTTTCTTTAGCTGCGCTGACAATAACGTCTACCCTTATTCTGGGAAGAAACCAGATTATAAAGGGAGCCACGTAAGCTATGGTTGTGAACAGTATCGTTTATCGCAACGGAGAGCGGGGAGAAGTGATTGCTCCCGAAAATATCAGCGACATTATCAATGAGCCGGATGCGTTTATCTGGCTGGGGCTATACCAACCCGATCCGCCGTTTATGAAGCAGATGCAGGAAGAATTTGGCCTGCATGAACTGGCGATTGAGGATGCCCTTACCGCCCACCAGCGTCCCAAGATTGAACAGTATGGCGAATCGCTATTTATTGTGCTGAAAACGGCGCACCTGACCGAAGAGAACCGCATTGAATTTGGCGAAACCCACTTCTTTGTCAGCGAAAAATTCCTGATTACCGTGCGTCACGGGGCTTCAGACAGCTATGCGCCGATCCGCCTGCGCGCGGAAGAGCGTACCGAATTGTTAGGGAAAGGGGTCGGCTTTCCGCTTTACTGCATTTTTGACTTTATCGTGGATAACTACAGCAACATCACCGCCGCGCTCAGCGGGCGTATCAACGAGCTGGAGGGCGCGATGTTCCGCACCGAATTCGATCGCCGGTCAGTGCAGGAGGTCTATACGCTGCGACGTCAGCTGCTGGCACTGCGTAACGCAGCGATGCCGGTTGATGAGATATGCAACCAGCTGATTCGCCTGCATGAAAATATTATTCCTAAACCGCTGCGCGCCTATATCCGCGACGTGCAGGATCATGCGCATCACGTGGTCACCGATACCGATGATATGCGCGAAATTCTTACCAACGCCATGCATGTCAACCTGGCGCTGGTGACGGTACAGCAAAACGAAGTGGTGAAAAAGCTGGCGGGCTGGGGCGCAATCCTGGTGATCCCGACGGTGATTTTCAGTATGTATGGAATGAACTTTGAAAGTATGCCGGAGCTGCATTCGCCGTTTGGCTACCCGCTGGCGATTGGCGGTACGCTGGCGGCCTGTGGGGCGCTCTATCTACGTTTGAAACGCGCCCGCTGGCTGTAAAGCGGCCAGCGGAGGCGAAACATCGTGGCTTTGGCGAAACCGCGCATGGAATACCGTACGGGCACAACTGTTGCCCGTACGGTATTCCATTAGCTTTCTGTTTGCGATGAACGCAGTTTAAAGACCCCAACGCTTTCCAGCAGTTTTTCCGCCTGGTGCTGGAGCGACTGCGCCGCCGCCGTGGATTCCTGCGACAGCGAGGCGTTTTGCTGAGTCGCGGTATCCATCTGCGTGACCGCAAGGTTAACCTGATCGATGCCGGTACTCTGCTCTTCGCTGGCAGCCGAAACGCTTTCCATCAGTTCGCTAACGCGCTTCACGCCGGTAATAATCTCCGCCATGGTCTCGCCCGCGCTTTTCACCAGTTCGTTGCCTTCCTCCACACAGCTTACTGAGCGGTCGATCAGGCGGCGAATATCCTGCGCAGCGCTGGCTGAACGCTGCGCCAGCGCGCGCACTTCGGCGGCGACCACCGCAAAACCGCGTCCCTCTACCCCGGCTCGCGCCGCCTCTACTGCGGCGTTGAGCGCCAGAATATTGGTCTGGAAAGCGATGCCGTCGATAACGCTGATAATGTCGTTAATCTGCCGTGAAAACTGGTGGATTTCGCCCATCGTTTCCACCACTTTATCCACCATCTCGCCACCCTGCCCGGCCATTTTGCTGGTATCGCTGGCGATAGCGCTGGCGTGACCGGCGTTGCGGGCGTTGTTTTTCACCACCGATGTCAGCTCTTCCATCGAGGCGGCAGTCTGTTCCAGCGCGCTGGCCTGTGATTCGTTGCGTGAAGAGAGTTCACGGCTGCCGGTCGCGATCTGGATAGAAGCGGTCGCGATGGTTTCGGTGCCGTTGCGTACCCCGGCGACAATTGACGCCAGGTTATCATTCATCTCGCGCAGCGCCGTCATCAGCTCAGCGGTTTCATCCCGTCCCTGCGGAGTGATAACGGTTTGCAAATCACCGGACGCCACGGTACGCGCGACCGATACGGCAGCTTTCAACGGATGAGTAATGCTGCGTACCAGCCACCAGGTGATCAGGCTGCCTGCCAGCAATACCGCAATCATCGTGAGCCAGAGCAGGTTACGTGTCTGCTGGTATTGCGTCAGGCTGCGCTCTGACATCTGCTGATTCAGCAGTTGGGCATGCGCCAGGGTTCGCGTGACCACTTCGTCGATCATTTTGGTTGGTTCGCGATCGATGCCGGAAACCAGATGATCCACACGCTGGGCGCTGCTGGCATCTGAAATATCATATTGTTGCAGCGCATCGATATACTGCTGTTGCAGGCTGGCATGTAGCTGTAGCGTCTTCTGCACTACTTGCGGGTCCATACCGATCTCCTGCTGCAACGTTAACAGCTTTTGCAATAACCCCTGGGTTTGCTCGCTCTGCTTTAGAAACGCCGCACGATATTTATTGAATGTTTCTTCGCCCTGGGTGCCGCGCAGCAGAATATTTTTCCACTCCTGCACCTGCAGTTTGAACTGCACCTGGGCGTTACGCGCGGTATCGATACTTTCGGCCACTCGCATTTCGCTGGTCATGATTTCGTTGATCTTTTCCAGCCCCTCGGCATTAACGCTAATACCGCGCAGCCCGCAAAACAGCGTGGCCAGCAGCAATAATGTGGCAAGGAAACCGAGACGTTGCCCGATTTTGAACTGATTGAGTTTCATATTTTTCCCGTGGTGATAAAAAAACGCCTCCAGTGTGGTGCGTTCATGGGTTATCGACCGCGAGGCAACGGGGCTTTATGGCTAATGCAGAGAATAAGCGCGGAGAGCAAAAAAGAGTTTATCGGCTGACGCGCCCGCAGCATTAACGGAGAGTTTATACGGGCGCGGGGCCGACAGAATCACGGATGACCAGGGTTCCGGTTAAGCCCTGCTCTGGCGTAACAGGCGACAGGTTAAGAATGTGCTCTACCGCGCACTGGATCATTTGCTCAATTGGCGTATCCAGCGTGGTCAGCGCCGGAGAAAAATAGTGACCGATTATGGCATTATCAAACCCGGCGACGGAAATATCCTGCGGCACGCTTAGCCCACGATCTTTAATTGCCTTGATCGCGCCCAGCGCCATGTCATCGTTGGCGGCCAGTATCGCGGTAAAAGGCTCTGCGCTATCAATTAGCGTCAGCGCTGCCTGATAACCGCTTTCCATACTCCAGTCGCCCTGAGCAACTAGCGCGGCGCTGTGCGGGTTGACGTAATCCTGCCACGCCAGCTGACGCGCTTTATTGCTGGGAGACGGCATTTTGCCGCAAATATAAGCAATACGAGTGTGTCCCTGACTCAGCAGATATTCCATCATGATTTCACCGCCGCGATAGTGATCGATAAAAATATTGCGATCGGCACGCACGGTAAGCCGCTGGTTAAGGATCATTACCGGCACCGGACTTTCATTAATGATTTTTTCCAGCTGCGCCTGGGTGGTATGGCGGGCATAGACCATGATGCCGGCGCATTTCATTCGCACCAGAAAATCGATAGCGTTGATCTCTTCGTCAGCGGAATGTTTGCCATCAGCAAAAATAAGCCGGTGGTCATGCTGCTCGCAAAATTTCGCTGCGTTATAAACCAGCGTAGAGAAAAAGGGACCGTTATACACTTCGTTAGTGATTACCAGGCCAATCATGCTGCTTTTTTGCGTGGCCAGCTGCTGCGCCAGCAGATTGGGACGATAGCCCGTCTCGGCAATCGCCTTATACACCAGCGCTTTAACTTCCTCCCTGACGACGTTTTTACCATTTAGTACGCGCGATACCGTGGATTTGGATACCCCGGCACAGCGCGCAACGTCCAGCATTGTCACCATTACAGCCTCGCTTATAGAGAGAACGATCTCCTTTAACAGGAGCGGCTAAAACGGGCGCCAGTATAGCGTAAAGATCATCCGGTAGTAGTAAGTTGTCGGCGATAAAAAGGGTTCTGATGAACCCTTTAACTTATCGTTAGCTGAGCGCCATTACCGGTGCGCCGGAGACGATCGGGCCGTTATGGATATATTTGGTTAACTGATAATCTTCACCGTTGATAACCAGGAAAGGCGTGGTGATGTCATAGCCGGCGGCGATAATGTCCTGGCGTTGAAACCTGATCAGCGGCGTGCCTGCCGTGACCTTATCCCCAACGCTGACCAGCGTGGAAAAGTGCTGCCCGCCGAGCTTCACCGTATCCAGGCCAACATGTATCAGCAATTCCGCGCCGTTAGCGCACAGCAACCCTACAGCGTGATGGCTGTCGACGGTACTGGCCACCTCAGCATCGCAGGGCGCGACGATTGTCTCCTCTTCCGGCACGATGGCGATACCGTCGCCCAGCAGGCCACCGGAAAAAATTTCATCGCTAACTTCATTCAGCGGCAGCGCTTTGCCCGCCACGGGACTCATCAGCGTTAAGGCTGAAGTAACATTTGCAGAGGCGCGCTCTAAGGTCGCGGTCGCGGAAACAGCAGCCTGTGGGGCGGCAGCATTTTGAGAGGCGGTGTTGGAGGCAGCGGCAGAGGACGCTGGGCCCGACGCGGCGCGCGTCTCATCCGCTTTGGCTTCTGGCTCTTTAAAGCCCACCAGGAAAACCAGAATAAAGGTTACCGCCATTGTCACCAGCACGCCCGTAACTTCCCCGATAAAGGACATCGGATTTTCCGGGCTAATGGCGTTCACAATGGTTAACAGCCCCGGCAGACCGGCATAGGCGTAGTAATAGCTGCCGAACAGGCTGGTGACAATCGCCCCCACTGCGCCGCCGATACAGCCGCAAATAAAAGGCTTTTTCAGCTTCAGCGTTACGCCATAAATGGCAGGCTCGGTAATGCCGAACACGCCGGTCAGTCCGGCAGAGTAAGCCACGGTTTTAAAACCGCGTTGCCTGGCTTTCAGCGCGCAGGCGAAGGCGGCCGCCATCTGCCCGACCACGGCCATGGTCTGAAAAGCCTGAAATGAATCGCGTCCGTGCAGGTCAAAGTTGGCCATGACCACGGGCGTAATCCCCCAGTGGACGCCAAAGATCACGATAACCTGCCATACGCCGCCAATTACCGCCGCCGCCAGCGCGGGCGCGGTGTCAAACAGCCAGTTGTAGCCCCAGGCGATGCCATTGGCAAGACCAGAGGTCACCGGCCCAATCAGCACCAACGTCAGGGGAACCATAATCACCGCACAGATAAGCGGCGTAAACAGCGGGGCGATGACCTGCGGCAATGCGCGCTCAACAAAACGTTCCAGATAAGCAAGACCCAGCACCAGGAACAGCGGCGGCAAAACGGATGAGGTATAGACCGTTTCAGCCAGCGGCAAAGAGAAAAAGGTTACCGCATCGCCTTTAGCGATCTGCGCGGCTATTACCGCCCAGTCGGGATTGATCAGCGCACAGCAGCAGAACAGCGCAATAAACATATTGCACTTAAAGAATTTAGAGGCGGTAACGGCAATAAAGACCGGCAGGAAAGCAAAGGGCGTCCAGGAGATAAAGTTAAGCACGCTAAAGGCGCCGGTTTGCTGAAACGAGGGCAGAAACCAGTTAACGGTGATCAAAATCCCCTGCAAAATACCGGCTGCCGCCAGCACATAGATAATCGGCGCAAATACCGCAGACATGGTTGCGATCACCGTATCAAAAAAGCGCCTTTTCTCGCTGCTGTTTTGCAGCTTATCGGGATCAACGATGGCGGCAAGCGCATCATAAACATCCGCGACGTGCGTGCCAATAACCACCTGAAACTGGCCGCCGCTAAGCACTACGGTGATCACGCCGGGCAGCTGTTTAACCTTTTCAACCGCGCCGGCAGGCACCTCTTTTAACACCAGCCGCAGGCGCGTTGCGCAGCGGGTAAAGCCGATCAGGTTCGTTTCCCCTCCCGTCTCATTCAGAATCTCAGAGGCTAATTTAAAATAATCTCTTATTTTTCCCATGGTCATTCCCTGCTGCTCAATAGTTGAAACCGGTTTCATCCTGGCATCGAGACTATTTTCTGCAACCGGTTTCAAAAGGAACTGTGCATCGCATCGCAGTTTTCCTGCTGAGAGACAAAATAATCCGATCGCTGCGTTTTAGATCATAAACAGCAAAGCAAGGCGGCTGTGGCGTTACAGGCGCACGTTGAAAACAAGGGATAAGAAGCAGAGCGGCGGGCGGGATTAGCCTTTTACTGCTGGCGTGCCACAGTTGGAAGCTTGCTAAGGGAAAGCCGAGCGGCCTTCCCTGGGAAATAGCCGATAACCGTTATTTCATACTGGCGTAAATGGTCTCGACGTTATGTTTAAATGCGGCTTCATAGGTGGGTGCCGGTCCTTTTTCATCACTGAGCGCCTCCGGATAAAGCTCGCCGCCCGGCTGCGCGCCGCTGGCCGCCGCAATCTGTTTCACCAGACGCGGATCGGTCTGATTCTCAATGAAATAGGTTTTAATCTTTTCCTGTTTAATCTGCTGGATCAGGCGGCCAACTTCGCTGGCGCTGGCTTCCGCTTCGGTGGAAAAGCCTACCGGTGACAGGAAATGCACGCCATATTCAGCGGCGAAATAACCAAACGCGTCGTGGCTGGTTAATACCTTACGCTTGCTTGCGGGTACGGCGGCAAAGGTCTCTTTGGCCCAGGCATCCAGCTTCTCCAGCTTTTGAATATAGGCATTGCCGCGCTGCTCAAAGTAGGCTTTATCCTGCGGATCGGCGGCAATCAACGCCTCCATCACGTTGCGCGCATAGACCGCGCCGTTTTTAGCGCTGTTCCAGGCGTGAGGATCGGTTACCTTTTGCCCCTCCTCCTCCATGCTACGAGTATGAATACCCTCAGAAGCGGTGATCACTTTACTCCTGTAGCCGGAAGCAGTGACCAGCCGATCCATCCAGCCTTCCAGCCCCAGCCCGCTGACAAACACCACATCAGCCTTATTCAGCGCCAGGCTATCTCTGGGCGATGGCTGAAACGCATGGGGATCGCCGTTGCGTCCCACCAGCGAAGTTACCGTCACATGTTCGCCGCCAACCTGCTGCACAATATCAGCCAGCACCGAAAAACTGGCGACGGCGGTGACCGTTTTTGCCAGCAGCGCCGGACTGACCATAAACAACGACAGCACAGAATATTTCCACAACACAGACTTCATGTTTTCCTCACCCTTTTACCCGGTTATAAGTTAATCGAAACAGACCTTTTTCCACGCCAAACAGCACCGAAATCAGGAAACCCAGACTGGCGGTTAAGACAATAGCTGGCCCAGCCGGTATCGACTGATACCAGGACCAGGTAAGCCCGATAAAGGAACTGGCCATGCCGATGAGCACCGCCAGCAGCAAAATAATTGGTAAGCGATTTGACCAGCAGCGCGCGGCGATGGCGGGCAGCATCATCAGCCCCACCGTCATTAGCGTGCCGAGGATCTGGAACCCGGCAACCAGATTCATCACCACCAGCGCCAGAAACAGCGCATGGATCAGCCGTGGAGTATGCTGACTGCGCACTTGCAAAAATGTCATATCAAAGGCTTCAGCGACGATCGCGCGGTAGCCCAACGCCAGCGTTAACAGTGTTAGCGTGGCGATAATGCCGATAAAGATCAGCGCCGTTCGATCCACCGCCAGCAGCGAGCCAAACAGCAGATGTAACAGATCGACGCCGCTA
This sequence comes from Pantoea sp. FN0307, assembly GCF_050113815.1. Classification (NCBI taxonomy): domain Bacteria; kingdom Pseudomonadati; phylum Pseudomonadota; class Gammaproteobacteria; order Enterobacterales; family Erwiniaceae; genus Pantoea; species Pantoea sp. FN0307. The sequence continues at coordinate 198,293 of NZ_JBNJSO010000006.1, forward strand.
CCGCGTAGTGAAACCAGCACCACCCCCAGCGCCAGCGATCCCAGATAGAACCCGGCGAAGCTGGAATCTTCACGTAGCGTGGTCACAGAACTTACCCAGCCCGCCAGCAGCGCCACCAGCAAACCGGCAATAAATCCCCCCGCTCCCATCGCCAACAGCGACATGCCGGAAAGCAGGTAGCCAACCGCCACGCCAGGTAAAACCGCATGCGAAAGCGCATCGCCAATCAGGCTCATGCGCCGCAGCAGCAAAAAGACACCCAGCGGCGTTACGCTTAACGATAAGGCCAGGCAGGCCACCAGCGAGCGGCGCATAAAGCCAAAAGCGGTAAAGGCCTCAAGGATATGTTGCGTCATGAACGTACCCCCTGCCCCACCGCGCTGCGCACCAGCGAGAGCGGCCGCCCGGCGTTTTCCGGCATAATGTCAGCGGTTTTTCCCCAGTGGTAATGCCCGTCATGCAGATAGAGCAGTTGCGGAAAATGATGCTCCACCATGTGCTGGTTATGTAAAACGGTCAGGATGGTTTTGCCTTCCGCATGCAGCCTCTCGATAACCCGCAGCAGAAAAGTGCTGGTCTGACTGTCGATGCCGGTAAAAGGCTCATCCAGCAAGATCACTGACGCATCCTGCACCAGCATGCGTGCAAACAACATGCGCTGAAACTGGCCGCCGGAAAGCTGGCTAATTGCCCGTCCCGCCAGATCCAGCAGACCAACCTGCTCCAGTGCCGTCTCAATCCGCTCATGCAAGCTGCAGCCGATGCCCCTGAGCATGCCGTTTGCTGGCCAGCTTCCCATCGCCACCACTTCAATCACCCGCAGCGGAAAGTGATGGTCGATCTCACTTTGCTGCGGCAGCCAGGCGATCTGCCTGCCCTCTGGCTCAAAACGCACCGCCCCGCTGACCGGCGTGAGCAAACCGGCAATGGTTTTAAGCAGCGTGGACTTACCCGCGCCGTTAACGCCCATAATGGCCGTCAGGCTACCGCGCCGGAACTGTCCGCTAATCGGCTGGCTTAGCGCCTCTCCGCGATAGCCTGTAACCAGTTTCTCCAGCGTAATCATGCGATGGCGTCCGCCCATTGAATGGCAGCCCACAGTACAGCCAGCAACAGGCTGATCCAGAGCGCCCGGATAAGCGCGGATTGGACCAGTAAGGTAAAACCCATTCGCCTGCGGAAAGAGAAAGCTTCAAACATACGTTACTCAATATCAGTTAGTTACATGAGAAGACGCGCGCACTGCCTGCGGCATGACCACCTGTGTAGAACCATGTCAGCACAGGAAACGCGCGTTCCGGCCGTTGATTTAAATGTTATAACATAACATTATTGAATAACAAACAGGGGCGGAACGCACCATTTGTTACGGTTGATGATCAAAAACAGATGAGAGCAGGGAAACCAATAAACAGAGAAATCGGCGCAGCCATCGCTCGCTGCGCCTTAGGATATTAAGACAAGGTATGTTCGGTTCGGGCAATAATATCATCCTGCGCATCCGGAGAGAGCGCGGTAAAGAAAGCCGAATAGCCTGCAACCCTGACCACTAAATCACGATATTGATCGGGATGCTTTTTCGCTTCGATCAGCGTTTCGCGGGACACGATGTTGTACTGAATATGCCAGCCTTTATGATCTTCAAAGAAGGTGCGCAGCAGCGCCATCAGCTTCTGGCGATCGTTATTGTTTTCCAGCGTCGCCGGATTCAGTTTCTGGTTAAGCAGCACGCCGCCCAGAATAGAGCCGGTTGGCAGCTTGCCGACCGAGCCGATAACGGCGGTTGGCCCCAGATGATCGGTGCCGGAAGCCGGGCTTGCACCCTCCGCCAGCGGCGTTTTCGCCTTACGGCCGTCGGGCGTGGCCATGGTCTGCGCGCCGAACGGCACATTCGCTGAAATAGACGAGGTGCCGGCATAATAGTTGCCGCCCACCGGGCCACGACCATAGCGCGGGTTATGATAATTTTTAAGTTCGTCGATATAGGTCTGATAGGCGCGCACCAGCAGCGCATCGACGCTGTCATCATCGTTGCCATATTTTGGCGCGCCGTTAATCAGGCGCTGACGCAGCTGCTCATGCGTTAAGCCGTCAAAGTCGCTGGCCAGCGCCTCCGCCAGCTGCTGCTGATCGATCATACCCTGTTCAAACACCAGTTTTTTCACCGCCGTCAGGCTGTTGCCGAGGTTAGCGATCCCTACCTGCAGGCCCGATACCCAGTCATATTTCGCCCCGCCCTGCTTGATGCTTTTGGCGCGTTCGATGCAGTCATCCACCAGCGCCGAACAGAGAATATCGTGAGCGTTCTCTTCCAGCACGGTATCCACCACATATTCGATCTCGATCGATTTGCGGGTGTAGTAACGGATCTGGTTGTCCCAGCACGTCAGCACCTCATCAAAGCTGTTGAAATTGCCTTTTGACAAGGCTTGCTCCTGCGGCAGAAAGACTTTCCCGCTGGTGGCGTCGCGTCCACCCTCCAGCGCCGCCAGCATTACGCGTGCGAAGTTAATAAAGCTCATGCCGGTGCAGCGATAGCCCCACTTACCGCCCACTGCGGTTTCAATACAGCCGATAGCAGCATACTGATAAGCATCTTCCGCCGAGATACCTAACTTGATAAATTCCGGAATAACGATTTCATCGTTGTTAAAAGCGGGCATGCCAAAGCCGCAGCGGATCACCTGCACGCAGGCATCGAGGAAATCATCGCTGATCCCTGCGTGATAACGCACGCTCAGGTTGGGCTGGGTAGAGCGCAGGCGACCGCAGGATTCCAGAATCGCATAAGAGAGCGGATTAACCGCATCCACGCCCTGGCCATCAATCAGGTTCTGACCGCCGATGGTGACATTCTGATAGAGCGGGCTGCCCGCCGAAGCTTTTGAATGCGAGCCGGAGCGAATTTTATTGACCTCCAGCAGTTTAAGCCAGCAGCTGTGCAGCAGCTCAATTGCCTGTTCGCGGCCCAGCGTTTGTTCCAGTTCGACATCGCGCCGGTAGAATGGATAGAGATATTGATCCATCCGGCCAAACGATACCGAGTGGCCATTGGATTCAATTTGCAGGATCAGCTGAATAAAGTAGCAAAGCTGTAACGCCTGCCAGAAATTCTGCGGCGGCTGGTGGGCGATCACTTCACAGTTTTCGGCAATACGCAGCAGCTCCGCTTTACGCGCACTGCGCTTTTCCTGCGCTGCCATCTGGTTCGCCAGCTCAGCGAAGCGTTTGATATGGTCGCTAACGCTTTCCAGCACAATAGCGATCGCTTTCAGGAACTGTTCACCATGCAGATCTTCCAGCACGGTAAGATCAAGGCGGCCACGGCGTTCCGCCACCTTGTCGCGCAGACCATCCAGCCCTTTCTCCAGCAGCAGCGGGAAGTTTACCGCCAGATGCGCATCGCCGGAGGTCATGTTTCCTTCTGCTTTGATAATGCCGGTGGCAAGCAGCGCCTGCTGTTCATGGGTAAACATGCCGTAGCAGCGATCCTGCACTGTCTGCCCGCGCCACCACGGACACACCTCATGCAGCACGCGCTTGTTCTCTTCAGACACGGAGAAACCCGCACCGGGACGATCGGCAAGATCGTCGATCTCTTTTTCGATCCAGCTTACGGTATATTCCGGGAAGATCGGCGCGGCGCGGACTTCACTCGCCTGATTCCCCACGATCATTTCATCATGCTTAATCCAGATGGTACGGTGCGCCAGATGATGCGCCAGGGCCAGTGCCCGACGCACCGGTACCGGCTTATCCATATTTTCCTGATAAATTTTGGTGTAGTGCTGCGCCCGCTCAGTGCAGACGGGCGGCTTAACAATATGGATTAAGGCTTGTTTATGGGCCTTGATACGTTCGCTCAGGGTATCGAGTTTCAGGGTAGTCATGTTCTTATCCTCTTAATGTCGCTGTCAGGCCTTTTTGTTTTGCGTATGTCTCAGCAAAAGTTAATAGCGCCGGGCAATCCAGCGGTTTATCCGGCGCCAGATAGGGCTGATGAAGCAGGGCATATTTGTTCATGCCCAGAGTGTGGTAAGGCAGAAAATGAATCTCTTTAACGCCAAGCTCATCGGCAGCGAAGTTAACAATGTCGGTAACCGCGCCCGGGTTGGCGTTAAATTCCGGGATCAGCGGTACCCGGATAGTGATATTTTTCCCTGCCGCCGCCAGACGGCGCAGGTTGTCCAGCACGCGTTTCGCCGAGCCGTCGGTCCACTGCTTAAAGGTGCGTTCATCAACATGCTTGAGATCGGCCAGGAAGAGATCGATATGCGGCAGCGAGGGTTCGACATAGCGCCAGGGCACATGCAGGCAGGTTTCTACCGCAGTGTGGATCCCCTCCTGCTGACACTGACGGAACAATGTGGCCGCCAGTTGCGGATTCATAAAGGGTTCGCCGCCAGAGAGCGTGACGCCGCCCTGACTGCGTTGGTAAAAGGCCCGATCGCGCCTGACCACGGCCATAATCTCTGCGGCATCTTTCTCTTCGCCGCATACGGTCAGCGCCAGCGTAGGACAGCAATTTCCCAGCGCGGCGATATGGTCAGGTTCGATTTTTTCACGCAGGATAATCAGGCCGTTTAAGGTCTTCTGAATCATCGCTGGCGCGGCCTGCTGACACAGATCGCACTCTGCCAGACAGAGCCGGGCATCATATAGCAGATCTTTCTGGCGGGAACGGCTCTCGGGATTCTGACACCAGCGACAGCCCAGCGAACAGCCTTTTAAAAACACCACGGTGCGAATACCTGGACCATCATGGGTGGAATAGCGCTGGATATTAAAAATCATAAAGCCCCCTTTTACGATTGAAGACTTAATAACTTTCGAAAGAAAGTCATATTGACTTCAGTCAATAAAAAAGCGCGCGCTGAGGATATACTCAGCGAAACTTGCTAAGCATCACGATTTATTAAGGAACCCTTTATGGAACTCTATCTCGATACCTCTGATGTCGTGGCCGTGAGACGCCTGGCGGAGATCTTCCCGCTGGCTGGCGTGACCACTAATCCCAGCATTATCGCCAGCGGTAAAAGGCCGCTTGAAGTGGTGCTGCCTGAACTCCAGCAAGCGCTGGGCGGAAAAGGTCGGCTGTTTGCGCAGGTGATGGCAAGAGACGCTGAACAGATGGTGGAGGAAGCCAGAAAACTGCGCGCCATTATCCCTGATCTGGTGGTTAAGGTTCCGGTAACGGCCCAGGGACTGGCAGCGATTAAGCTGCTAAAACAGCAAGGCATTCCAACGCTGGGCACGGCGGTTTACGGCGCGGCGCAGGGTTTGCTGGCGGCGCTGGCCGGTGCGGAATATATCGCGCCCTATGTGAACAGGATTGATGCGCAGGGCGGCAATGGCATCCAGACGGTAAAAGAGTTACAGCAGTTACTCACACTGCATGCGCCAGAAACAAAAGTGCTGGCGGCCAGCTTTAAAACGCCGCGCCAGGCGCTGGATTGTCTGCTGACGGGCTGTGAATCTATTACGCTGCCGCTGGATGTTGCAGAGCAGATGATCGCCACGCCAGCAGTAAGCGCCGCCGTAGAAAAATTTGAGCAGGACTGGTTAGCCGCATTTGGCGCGCCTGGTTTCTAAATAATTAAATAATAAAAGATTATTCGTGCGGCGGTCTCCCTTCCGTTGGTGTCGATAGCCGCATACCTTCGAATGAAAGCCAAAAAAATGCTATACAACGCTTAGCTTCACATATTTGTGTTATCAACTCTGCTATATTTGCTTTACTTTCGAATGAAAGCAAAAAACCTTCATTCAGCCATACACCTGTCCCTGAGCAGCGGAGACGATGATGAATACATCCTTTACTTCAGTAACCCTACCTGAAGATTACAAACAGAATATCGTGGCAATGAAACGCATTCTGCGTGAACAGATCGGTGATGTTGAAGCTCTCTTTCGCCAGGTGTGCGATAAAATAGAGGCAGAGCTTGCCGCAGCGCGCGCTGAAGAACAAGCTAACGGCAGCGCCTGGCCGGAAGTTAACTATACCGATCTGGCGGCAGGCAATATTAGCGAACAGCAGATTGCACATATCAAGCGCCGTGGTTGCCTGGTAGTGCGACAAACCTTCAGCCGGGATCATGCGCTGGCAATGGATCAATCGATGCTTGGCTATCTGGATGAGAACCAGTTTGATGAGGTTTATCGCGGGCCAGGCGATAATTTCTTTGGTTCGCTGGAAGCTTCGCGCCCGGAAATTTACCCTATCTACTGGTCAAAAGCGCAAATGGAAGCGCGCCAGAGTCAGCAAATGGCCACCACGCAAACATTCCTTAACTGTCTGTGGACCTTTCAGCATGCTGACGGCGACGGGTTCAACCCGGAAGTGAACATCATTTATCCCGACCGTATTCGCCGCCGTCTGCCGGGTACTACCTCGAAAGGGCTTGGCGCGCATACCGATTCCGGCGCGCTGGAACGCTGGCTGCTGCCCGCCTATCAGAAAGTATTTAGCAAAATATTCACTAACCGCTTTGCGGAATATGATCCGTGGGATGCGGCTTATCGCCCGGAGGTTAATGAATATGACGTGGATAACACCACCAAATGCTCGGCGTTTCGTACTTTCCAGGGCTGGACGGCGCTGTCGGATATGATTGCCGGACAGGGCCTGCTGCATGTGGTACCGGTGCCGGAAGCGATGGCCTATGTATTACTGCGCCCTTTACTGGATGATGTGCCTGAAGATGAACTGTGCGGCGTTGCGCCAGGCAGAGTGCTGCCGGTATCGGAGAAGTGGCATCCTCATCTGATCGCCGGGCTGTGCAGCATCCCGACGCTGCAGGCAGGAGATTCAGTATGGTGGCACTGCGACGTGATTCATTCCGTGGCGCCGGTTGAAAACCAGCAGGGCTGGGGCAACGTAATGTATATTCCGGCCGCGCCGGCGTGCGCGAAAAACCTTGCTTATGCGCACAGCGTACGCGCCGCGCTGGAAAAAGGCGCGTCGCCGGCAGATTTTCCACGTGAAGATTATGAGCAGACATGGCAAAACCGCTTTCAGCTAAGCGATCTTAATGCCAATGGCCGTCGCGCCCTGGGCATGGAATAGCGTCACGCTGTACTGCTGGCTTTTGATGCACCAACGACCTGAAAATTGATAACACGCTTAACGCGCAGGGGATCCAGCTCAAATGTGATCCCTCTGCGCTTTTGATATACTTCCTTCCCCGCAACAGATGGCGAGACGTTAGATGAACGCAAGGCAATTACAGATTATTCAGCTGGTTAATGAGCGAGGAAGCGTCAGCGTCAGCGAACTGTCCCGTATTACCAAAGTTTCAGAGGTTACCGTTCGTCAGGATTTAAATACGCTGGAAAAAAACAGCTATCTGAAACGCGTTCATGGCTCTGCCGTGTCGATGGAAAGCGATAGTATTGCGGCCAGGATGCAGTCGCGCTTTCCACTGAAACAAAGCCTGGCGCAATATGCCGCCTCGCAGGTTAACGCCGGTGAATCAGTATTTATTGAAGGGGGCAGCACTAATGCCCTGCTTGCCCGCTATCTTGCTAACGACGACAGCATCACCATTGTCACGGTCAGCCATTACATTGCCGGTTTATTAAAAGATTCGCGCTGTGAAGTGATTGTGCTGGGCGGCCTTTATCAGAAAAGCAGCGAATCGGTTGTCGGCCCGTTAACGCGTAGCTGTATTCATCAGGTCCATTTTCAGAAAGCCTTTATCGGTATTGATGGCTGGCATCCCGATACCGGTTTTACCGGCAAAAATATGCTACGTAGCGATATTGTGAATGCCGTCATGGCAAAAGATATTGAAACCTTCGCCTTAACCGACGCCTCTAAATTTGGCCTGATCCATCCCTATCCTCTCGCCCCGGAAAAACCCTTCCGCCATGTTATAAGCGATCCGGGTTTATCGTCTGAATATCAGCAGATGCTGGAGCGGCAATCTATCCATGTGCATTTGGTAAAAGAGCAAACCGAGGCGGTATGAGGATTGTTTTACCCCATATAATACCCGCCTTATAACTGAATAACGCTCTCTTTATATAGCCGCGCCCCGAAAGGCGCGGCGGGTTGCTTTTATTTCTTATTCACTTAAGCGCTGCGCGGTGTGGCAAAAAAGGCTTTTTAGACAGCGCGCGCTATAACGCGTCTGGCAGGCTAATGACCCACAGTTCATTTTCGCTTTCTGGCTTATTCAGTGGCCGCACGGCAATTTTGGTTTTTACCACTTCACCGTCGACCAACAGATGCCCTTTGCCGTCAGCGGTGTAATCATCCATTTTATCCTTGCCGGATAGCGCGTCGGTCAGCTCAGTGCGCACGCCAAAATCATTGTCGTTTATCACCGCCAGCGTTTTGTTATCGATCAGCGCCAGGCCTTCAACTTTCTCCTGCTGCCAGCCCAACGCACGCAGATCCACCACCAGTTGTTTACTGGCGAGAACGATACCGCGTGATTTCAGCGCCGCCTCATCATCAAACTCCGGCGGCTGTTTGTCGAACGAGGTCAGATCGCTGGCTTTGCTGAGATCCACTAAATAGATGCGGTTACGCATGTTTTTTTCTTTATCTTTGCCCTGTTCAATCAGCAGTAGGCGGTGATTATCCAGCGCGACGATATCGCCTACTTTGGCATCTTTGGCTTTTTTATAAGCCTCAATATCAATGGGGTAACCGTAGCTGGCGGTTTTACCTGTCGCTGGATCGAAGCTCACTAAACGGGTAAAGCGGGCGCTGTTTTTGCTTTTGCCGTCAATATCCAGCGTGCTTTGCACCGCAGCGATAATCCGGCCATCCGGCATGCGCGTCAGCCCCTCGAACCCACGGTTGGGCTGACGCCATTTCACAATATTCGGCAGCCCACCGGCTACGCTCTGCTCGCTGGACTCCGCCTGCGGGCCATACTTCTGCAAAATTTTGCCGTCGGCGCTGATGTGAGCGATAAACGGACCATACTCATCACAAATCCAGTAGCCGCCGTTGCCATCTGAGGTAATGCCTTCCGTATCCAGCCCGCGCTTGTCGCTGCCAAGTAATTGCAACGACTCGCTCAGCGCCGCTTCGTTAGTGGCACCGATAAAACCTTCCGGCAGCGGGAGCCCGGAAATATTGCCCTGTTCGTCATGCAGAGGATGGGCATCAATGGCTTCCGCCTTATTATTGCCAACCCTGATTGTCATCAGCAGCGGCGTATAGTCCGGATTAACGAAAATTTTAGACTCGCGCTTGCCGGTTTTAGGCGCATCCGCATTGGGACCGCGATCGGTCAGGGTCGTGAACAGCAGATCGTCGCCCTCTTTACGCAGAAAACGCAGGCCAGAGCCAACCCCCACCGGCAGGCCGTCAGGAAACGCACTGGCTGACGCACCCTGATACGCTACGCGGTCGCCCTGCGGGAAGCTCACCACGTAACGTTCAATTTGCGGCTGCGCCGCGCTGGCATATAACGGAAACAGAGAGGCACACAGCAAGGCAAGAGATTTAATTTTCATCAGCTTACATCCATAATGGGAAAGAGCCTGTTATAAGAGTAATTGATGAAGGATTTATGACAACGTTGGGTTGCCAACCGCTCCAGCTTTATGCCTTTCCCTACATTGCAAAAACACTGAATAGCGCATTTTATTAAAATTCACTTGCTACCAGAAATCTAAGTTTGAATTCATTTTCAGCCCTTCGCTCGCCTGGCCGTGCATTGACCGCGAATACGTTTTTGACGATCGCTGGTCATCAGATTATCCACTTATCAAAGCGCTTATTCCTCCGCGGGCTGGCTGTTTTATATTGACGACAGCGGTGAACTGGTTTGTCGCTCGCCCTTTGATTTTGAATATGGCGGCGCGCAGGACATTATTCGTGAATATAAAAGGTCCGTCGCCCGGCGAGGCTACAGTAACCGAGGCGGAAAACCACACTCTACCATTTTGCCAGCCGGGATAACGCAGCCCGCTCCGCTCAGCACGATCAACAGCAAAGCCGCCGGACGGCTACTGGCGGCCGGAGGGATATATAACGGCAATCCTGAAGATTTCAGAAAAACCGCTGAACAACTGGGAAGCAATGCGCCTGCCGGTTATGAACAAATGATGTCTGACCGGGCCAAAGGTTTACTGACTGCTGGCACCTCAATCGCGGCTGGCTTAACCCTGGGAAGGATAAATATCGGGACCGGGAAAAGTGCGATAGAATTGGCGACAGTGGAGGCTGTGGCCGCAAAGGAGATAACAATATCGCCTGATTGCAAAGAGATAAATAAGAAGTATGCAGGTAAAAAAGGGGAGTAATGGGGGTAAGTGAGGAAGATGGCATATTATATGGATATTCAATAAAGCCTTATAATGAAGAATACCTTTTATATTTTGATAAAGATGAAGTTATTGCGACGGGAAGGCAGCTTACACAGGACAATTTCTATTAATTAACAATTAAACCCGGTTTCCTTACGGGTGGTAATCTATTTTAACAAAACAACTTTAGTTTAGTTCTGTATAAAATAATCAAGGCCGCGCTTTCCTGCCACAGCTAACCGCAATAACGCAGCCAGGGTTATAGCGTTTAACTATGATGATTTTATAGATGTTATAGCGAAGGCAAAAACCCACCTGCTAAAACCTGAACCATTGAAATAGCAAACCCACAGCAGCCAGCCAGGATTTTATCTGCGATGCAGAGATGACTAAAGGCCAGATAAACCGGCGCGTTAACACCGGTTTGTAGGAGTATTGCCCGTTACGCGGTGGTTACCGGTTTCTGTTGATGCTTAACCTGCGCATTTTCCAGCATACGACGCACCGGAACAATCAGTAAGAACAGCACGGCAGCACAGATCAGCAGCGCGACAGAACAACGCGCAAAGAGATTGGGCAGCATATCCAGCTGATCCGCCTTAACATGACCGCCAATCAGGCCTGCCGCCAGGTTACCCAAGGCACTGGCACAGAACCACAGCCCCATCATCTGACCACGCATTCTTTCCGGCGCGAGCAGCGTCATGGTCGCCAGACCAATCGGGCTCAGACACAGCTCGCCAAGCGTCAACATCAGGATACTGCCCACCAGCCACAGCGGCGATACGCCTGCCCCGCCGTTATTCAGCACATCCTGCGCCGCCAGCATCATCAGGCCAAAACCGGCGGCAGCACATAAAATGCCGATAACAAATTTGGTAATGCTGCTCGGACGGATGTTTTTTTGCGCCAGCATCGGCCACGCCCAGCTGAATACCGGCGCCAGCAGAATGATAAACAGCGCATTAATCGACTGGAACCATACGGCAGGGATTTCGAAATCACCGATCATTCGGTTGGTGTAGTCATTAGCGAACAGATTGAATGAGGTCGGTTTCTGCTCGAATGCAGACCAGAAGAAAGCGGCGGAAACCAGCAGAATAAAACAGACCAACAGCCTGGCGCGCTCTTTTCGGTTCAGGCCAGCAAACATGAACAGATAGATAAAGTAGAGCACCACCGAAGCCGCAATCACATAGACCAGCATGCTGGCAACCGCTACGGGGTTAATCACAATCACGCCCATTGCGATCAGCGTCGTAATGACCGCTACGCCTGCCGCCAGAGCCAGCAGCCAGGCACCCACGCCCTGCTTTTTCGCCACCGGATTGTTCCAGGTGGAATCCAGCCCCACTTCGCTGTCATAACGTTTCATTGCCGGAACAGCGAACATGCGGAAAATAACCAACGCCACCAGCATTCCGATGCCGCCAATGCCAAAGCCCCAGTGCCAGCCGTGGGATTTGATTAACCAGCCGGAGATCAACGGCGCAATGAACGAGCCCATGTTGATGCCCATATAGAACAGCGAGAAGCCGCCGTCTCGACGCGCATCGCCTTTTTTATACAGCGTGCCCACCATCACAGAAATACAGGTTTTGAACAGGCCGGACCCCAGTACGATAAACATCAGGCCGATAAAAAACAGATTGTCGCCCATCACGGCGGAGAGCGCGATTGAGAGGTGACCAAGCGCAATCAGAATTGAGCCGTACCAGACCGCTCTCTGCTGACCAAGCCAGTTATCTGCCAGCCAGCCTCCCGGCAGCGCAGCAAGGTACATACTACCGGCAAAGATACCCACGATTGCCGACGCATTTTCACGCGCCAGCCCCATTCCACCCTCGTAGACAGCAGACGCCATAAACAGGATCAGTAACGGACGAATGCCGTAAAACGAGAAACGTTCCCACATTTCAGTGAAGAACAGCGAGCCCAGCGGATAAGGATGACCGAAGAAGGTCCGGCTTTCATTTTTATGAACAGAGGAACGCATAAATTCTCCCAAAAGGTGTGTCACAGTGCCCGTACGCGCTGAATGCACGTCGACCATCTGGCTGTCAGGTCGTGTTTTAACATTTCATAAAACAGTATTTAACCGCTTAACAACGGGATGCTAGTTTTTTCTAGTGTCATCTTCAAAACTTAAAGTTGAAAAGTCGACAAGCGTCTACTTTATCAGATTTTATGTCGGTAAAAACGGGATAATCGTTGACACCATGTCAGATTAGGCTCAATGAAGCATTATTGTTTTTAAACATGGGCTTAAAGAGCGTTTAGCGATGCTGTATGTGTAGTGAGACGCGAAAGATCTATCTATAAATAAAGAACAGGGTCTGGGGCAAAGGGATGAGCGGTAAAAACAGGAGAAAATCAGGTGAATGTTAAAGCCGACAACATCACTGTTGTCGGCTTTTTTTATTGCTGTAGCAATCAGGCGTTCTGCAACTGCTGCCCACAGGCTATCACGCTCGCCAGCAGAACTTTCACGTCCTCCAGGCAAACGGTTGGATTGAGCAACGTCATTTTCAGGCAGGTAACACCGTCAGCTTCCGTTACGCCAACGTTGGCGCTGCCGGAGGCCAGCAACGCATCACCGATACGCTGATTCAACAACGCAACGTCTGCGGTGTTGCCTTTTTCCGCACGGAAACGGAACAGGACGCTGGCCAGTTGCGGCTGCATTACCAGCTCCAGCTGCGGTTGCTCAGCAACATACTGTGCCACCTGCTGCGCCAGCGTCACGCCATTATCGATGATTTCGGCGTACTGCTTTTTACCCAGCGCTTCCAGGCCCATCCACAATTTCAGGGCATCGAAACGACGCGTGGTTTGCAGCGATTTCGACACCAGGTTTGGCACGCCATGCTCTTCATCAAAGTCAGAGTTCAGGTACGCCGCCTGGTAACGCATTAGCTGATAATGATGCGCATCTTTCAGCAGGAACGCACCACAGCTGATGGTCTGGAAGAACTGTTTGTGGAAGTCCAGCGTGACGGAGTCCGCGAGTTCCAGGCCATTCAGGAAGTGGCGATACTTCTCAGAAAGCAGCAGCGCGCCGCCCCATGCCGCATCCACATGCACCCAAATCTGCTGTTCAGTCGCCAGCGCAGCAATTTCAGTTAACGGATCGATCGCGCCTGCATCGGTAGTCCCGGCAGTTGCGACAATAGCCATCACCTGCTCGCCACTGGCTTTCGCCTGCGCCAGCTTCTCTGCCAGATCGTTAAGATCCATACGCGAGAATTCATCGGTTTTCACCAGCGTTACGGACCGGTAACCCAGCCCCATCAGCGCCATGTTCTTCTGCACAGAGAAGTGAGCATTTTCAGAGCATAACACTTTGATTTTACTCAAATCACCGGTCAAACCGTCCAGCTGAACGGAATGGCCCTGGCGAGCGAAAAAGGCATCGCGTGCCAGCATCAGGCCCATCAGGTTGCTTTGTGTACCGCCGCTGGTGAACACACCAGCATCGCCTGCCGGGTAGCCGACCTGGTCACGCAGCCACTCGATCAGCTTCATCTCGATGATGGTCGCTGACGGGCTCTGGTCCCAGGAGTCCATGCTCTGGTTAGTGGCGTTGATCAGCACTTCCGCAGCCTGACTAATCACCAGGCTCGGGCAATGCAGATGCGCCACACACTGCGGATGGTGCACGGACAGGCTGTCTTTGAGGAAATACTCAACGGCACGCTCAATGGCGGCCTGGTTGCCCAGGCCCTGAGAATTAAACTCTAAATTGATACGCTCACGTAATTCCCCGACGGTTTTGCCCTGGTACATCTCAGGCTGCTTGAGCCATTGCACAACCGCTTTTGTGCTCTGTTCAATAGCTTCCTGATAGGCGGTAATACTCTGCGCGGAACCAGACAGAATCGGATTTAAATCAGACATTCGTTCATTTGCTCCGATTAAACAGGCTTCACGCCAGCGCCAAGCAGCGCGGTTTCAAACTTATCGAGGAAAATCTCCAGCTCGGCATTGCTGATAAGCAGCGACGGCAGCAGACGCAGTACGCAACCGCCACGGCCGCCGCGCTCGAGGATCAGGCCCGCTTCGAAACATTTCTTCTGCAACAGCGCACTGAGTTCGCCGTCCGCCGGGTAACAACCCATGTGATCCTGCGCTTCATGCGGTTTAACGATCTCGATACCAATCATTAAGCCCAGACCGCGTACGTGACCGATAACCGGGTAACGTTTTTGCATTTCAGCCAGCTTGCCTTTCAGCCACTCGCCCTTCTCAGCAACTTTATCAGCAATGCGCTCTTCTTTCAGGATCTTAAGCGTGGTGAGGCCGGTCGCCATCGCCAGCTGGTTGCCACGGAACGTACCGGTGTGATGACCAGGCGCCCAGGCGTCAAACTGTTTTTTAATGCCCAGCACAGCCAGCGGTAAACCGCCGCCTACCGCTTTAGACATCACGATGATGTCCGGTTCGATACCAGCATGTTCGAAGGCGAACAGCTTGCCGGTACGGGCAAAGCCCGCCTGTACTTCGTCAAGAATCAGCAGAATGCCATGTTCCTGGGTTACTTTACGGATGCGCTGCAGCCACTCGACCGGTGCCGGGTTAACGCCACCTTCGCCCTGCACGGCTTCCAGGATAACGGCAGCAGGTTTACGCACGCCGCTTTCAACGTCGTTGATCAGGTTTTCAAAATAGTAGGTCAGCGCTTTCACACCGGCTTCGCCACCGATGCCTAACGGGCAACGGTACTGGTGCGGGTAAGGCATAAACTGCACTTCCGGCATCATGCCGTTAACCGCTTCTTTCGGCGACAGGTTACCGGTCACGGAGAGCGCGCCATGCGTCATACCGTGATAACCGCCGGAGAAGCTGATCACGCCAGAACGCCCGGTTACTTTTTTAGCCAGCTTCAGCGCCGCTTCAACGGCATCTGCGCCGGAAGGCCCGGTGAATTGCAGGCAATATTCTTTCCCCTGACCCGGCAACAAAGAGAGCAGATAAGCGGAGAACTCATCTTTTAATGGTGTGGTCAGGTCAAGCGTATGTAACGGTAAGCCGCTGGTAATGACGCTTTGGATGCTTTGAATCACATCAGGATGATTATGGCCCAGCGCCAGCGTTCCTGCGCCCGCAAGACAGTCAAGATATTGTTTATTTTCAACATCGGTTAACCATACGCCCTGCGCTTTAGCAATCGCTAACGGCAATTTACGTGGATAGCTTCTGACGTTGGATTCAAACTCAGCTTGTCTGGCTAAAAAGGTTTCATTGCTTTGCGGTAATGAATTAGCATTCAAAGAATCAATACGGACTTTATCCGTCATCATATCTCTCCTACAACCTGGGGTCGTTTTAACACCGGGTTGGATAAAAGTTTAAGGGGGGTAAAAAAAACGCGGCTAATATATGTTTTTTCAGCAGCGTTCTCAATCTTATATTTTGTGTGGGCTTTTTATATCATTTGCTTTAAAAATCAATGATAAAGCTTATTTTTGAACAAGATTCGCTCAGTATAAATTGTAACCAGGTCTGTGTAAGCCTATTATCGGCTGCATTGTATACAACGCTATATCTTTAACATTTATGGCCTTTTATGTTGCCACAATGTTATTAACGGAAAATCCTGCCCGCAAAGCGCAAAAAAAATAGTGATACTTCCCATCCACTTACTATAAATGTTAAGGAAAATATCGATTCAGCGGATTTATTCACTTACTATGCCCGCCTTAAAAATCCTAAAACGAAAAAAAGGAAATAACTATTTAACCATTAATCCGCATCATACCCGGTAACCCGTGAGTGGCAATACAGGTTATCGACAGCAGGAGCAGAATCCTGAGTTTTAAACAGAAATGTTCGCGGGCGGACATTTCGTAAGGCGAAGAGCACTTCCCTTATGCCGAGAATGAAAATTTTCATGCCATATGATTATGGCGCCCTGATATGAGATTGTTATGACTCGCATTTATCCACACATCATCGTTGCCAAATTTGGCGGAACCAGCGTTGCTGACTTTGACGCGATGAGCCGTAGCGCTACCCTCGTCCTTGCTGATAAAAACGTTCGTCTGGTTGTATTGTCTGCTTCTGCAGGCGTCACTAATTTGTTGGTTGGCCTTGCTTCCGGTCTGGAAAGCAGCCTTCGGCTGGACAAAATTGAAACCCTGCGCGCCCTGCAATACAACATTATTTCACGCCTGAAACAGCCAGAAGCTGTTAGTCAGCAGATTGATCATCTGCTGGACAATATTAGCCGCCTGGCTGAAATAGCTGTCGATTCCCGTTCAGCCGCGCTGTGCGATGAGTTAGTTAGCCATGGGGAGCTGATGTCTTCCCTGTTGTTTGTGGAAGTATTGCGTGAACAGGGTGTGGAAACGCAATGGTTTGATGCCCGCAAAGTTATTCGCACCGATGATACGTTTGGCTGTGCGGCACCGGCGATAAACGCGATCGCAGATCTGTCAGAAAAACATTTACGCCCGCGTATTGAACAGGCGCTGGTTGTGACACAGGGCTTCATCGGCAGCGATACGGCAGAGCAAACCACTACACTCGGTCGCGGCGGCAGTGATTATACCGCTTCCCTGCTGGCAGAGGCGCTACAGGCCTCACGTGTGGATATCTGGACCGATGTCGCTGGGATCTATACTACCGATCCCCGGATCGTCGCCCAGGCGAAACGTATTGATAACATCTCGTTCTCTGAAGCCAGCGAAATGGCGACCTTTGGAGCCAAAGTGCTGCATCCGGCAACGCTGCTGCCTGCAATACGCAAAAACATTCCGGTTTTTGTTGGCGCCAGCAACAATCCATCAGCGGGCGGAACGCTGGTTTGCCGCGATGTGCCGGAGCCAGCGCGTTATCGCGCCCTGGCCGTGCGCCGCCAGCAGACGCTGTTGAAATTATCCAGCATTAATGCGCAACCCACCCACCGCTTTTTAGCTGAAATATTTGGGATTTTGTCGCGTCACGACATAGCGACCGATCTGGTGACCATCTCGGAAAAGAGTATCGCGCTGATCCTCAATGCCACCAGTTCAACGTCAGGTGAGGCGGATATGCTGCCCGCTACGCTGCTTAGCGAGCTGTCGCCGCACTGCCATGTCGAAATCGAGTCCGGTTTGGCGCTCGTCTCGCTGATTGGCAACGCACTCTCTCAGGCCACTGCGGTGTGCAAAGAGGTTTTTGCTGAACTGGAAAAACACCCGGTGCGCATGATCTGCCACGGCGCGTCCAGCCATACTCTTTGTTTCCTGCTTCCGGCGGAATTCGCAGACAGCGCGGTCAAAGCGTTACACCGGGGTCTGTTAGAATAACGCTGCCCGACTCGCACAAAGCCCGATAGCACGGGCAACATAGTGGGCGCATGGGATGAAACGGCTCCCCATGCGTCGCTATATCGATGAACTAATTTTGATTCATGAACTTATCGCGGTGCGAGAAATGTTTGCCTTTGGCACTCATCAAGAACCTGGCATCGTTCAGCTAAGTCAGCTAAGTCAGCGATACAGCAAACCAATGTTATCCAACAACTCCATCATTAATGGGGATTCGGTTTTCCCTCTCCTCAATCCAGGCAACGAGCTCAGCGACCTGTGTATCAGAAAACACTGCGATACCATGCTCAATGAGTAGTGAGGCCGCGACTCCCATACCTGGCTTACGCTGGCCGCTAAAAGAGCCGTCGTAGATAAACTGACTACCACATGTTGGGCTGCCGTCAGTTAATAATGCAGCAGTACAACCAGCCTCCTGTGCTGTGCGGAGTGCCAACCAGGCTGCAAGCTGATAATGCTCAGTCACGTCCCGTCCCGTATCTTCTATTATTCTGGCTCGCTCCTGCATCACATCTTTACCATCAGCAGAAACAATCTCTGCCGGGGGGCGTGGTATTGGCAACCCGGCCGCCAGTTCAGGGCAGTGGATCACCAGACGTTGCTCCTGTTGCCAACGCACCAGCTGAGCGACCATTTTTGCTTTTTCACTTCCGTTATAACGGACTTTGAAGCGCATCAGGCAGGCACTTACCAGGATTTTATTTATCATCGTTATTGTAAAATTAGGGCAAAAGAACGCGTGGATTATAATACTTCAACTTTATACATTGACCTGCCAGCCATTCAAGAACGCAGCGGCTAGTCTACCAGGCAGCAGCACTGCAGTGGCAAGTTGTGTGATTGGTAGTAACCTGCTCCCCGTTAAGTAACACGCCGTTATGTACGCAAGGTCTGTTGCTGATTTTGGTACATGCTCATAAAGCCGAACGGCTATAGCTGCCTGGCTGTAAGCAATAGATTAGAGACCAAATACGGCCTCAATTTCAATCTTGAGATCAGGTGAAAAAAGACGGCTGACTTCAACAAGAGAACTGGCAGGTAAGTGTTCACCGTAATTTTGGTAGAGAACCTTACGCAGGTCGTTAATTTCTTCAAAAGAAGTTATAAAAATGGTCACCTTAAGAAGCGCCGAAAAATCAGTGCCTTCTGCGCTGGCGATTTTCCTGATTTGGCTGAGGATTTCTTCAGCCTGTTCGGTAATGCCTGCGTTTTGAGAGGCCGTGCCAAACGCAGTCAATCCCGAAATATACAGCGTATTATCATGCTTTACTGAGTGGACGTAGGGCGCCTTTACCTCACCTAACTCAGGATAATTCTTCCGAATCACTTTACTCATGCAGGCTTCCTTTTTTGAAAAGGAACAGGAAACAATCTTATCATTCTTCTGTTACTGCTCAACTTTCATGCATATAGCGATGATCAGATGTTCAGTAAAGCGGGCTTTAGGCATAGCGACCTCCTTCATTGGCAGGATAAGAATGACGGAGGATCTCTGAATGTGAATGGCACGATTATGCGGGATATTTACATCATGACCGGCAGATCCGGTTCCGCCTTTTTTCGGATCTGACCGGAAAAAGAGAGAAGTAAGCATTACCACACATATCCATGTGCCTTACATCTACATATATCATGCACATTCATATCCTGGGTATCTACATATGCTGGACATATACATAGGCAACGCATCTGCCTATACTAAGCATATGCGCATACCCGGTACCCTGAACATCATTCCGGATATGCACCACATATCTATCTGCTGGGAGAGAAAGTACATGAGAACCGTATCCATTTTCAAAAATGGCAACAACCGCGCCATCCGTCTGCCCCGAGATCTGGATTTCGAGGGAGTAAGCGAGCTGGAGATCGTCCGGGAAGGAGACAGCATCATCCTGCGTCCCGTCCGGCCGACCTGGGGCTCGTTCGCGCAGCTGGAAAAGGCCGATCCGGACTTTATGCCAGAGCGTGAGGACGTTGTCAGCGACGAAGGACGTTTTGATTTATGAACAAGATGTATATGCTCGATACCTGTATCTGCTCGTTCATTATGCGTGAGCGGCCGGAAGCCGTACTTAAGCGCCTGGAGCAGGCGGTGCTGCGCAACCAGCGCATCGTGGTCTCGGCCATTACCTACGCCGAAATGCGCTTCGGCGCCACTGGCCCGAAGTCCTCGCCACGCCACATCCAGCTGGTCGATGCATTCTGCGCCCGCCTTGATGCCATCCTGCCCTGGGACCGCGCCGCAGTGGACGCCACCACGGACATTCAGGTCGCGTTGCGGCTGGCCGGTACGCCGATAGATCCGAACGACACGGCGATTGCCGGGCATGCCATCGCCACCGGCGCCGTGCTGGTCACAAATAATGTGCGGGAATTTGCGCGGGTGCCGGGGCTGACACTGGAAGACTGGGTTCGCTGACGTTCGTTACCGGCCACGGCCCAGACCATCATCTCCATGGGGAGACGGCGCTTTCGAATCGTCACGACGCCCTTATCGGCCAGGCACTCATCGATAAGCTCAGGTGAGAGCAAATCGGACAATGCAGCAAATTCTTTAGGAGTGAATTTAAGAACGGCATCAAGCGCCTGACTCAGTAACATAAAAAAATCCGTAATCTCAAGGAAATTACGGATTTTCACACAGCGGTAGGATCGTTCAAGTGATCCTTAACTGATATTACGCATTTAACGGGCTTTTAATTTGATTTTTTTCAGTTAATTACTACGTTGTTTTTTTAGCGCATGTATTTTTAATATCAATACTCGCTCCCAAAACAACAGCAAAGCTGTAAAAAAAACCAACCAAGTTTTGTTCTCAACACAGAACATGCTAACGGCAAATAGCACAGAAATTATTAGCGATGCGATAATATTATATCGTGCATGCGTAAATAATATCGATTTGCGCTCTATATCAATGAGTTTATCCAGCACTGGACAGGCCAATTAACTGAGACACGCTGTTGCTGCGCCGACCGCAGCGCCCGCTATTGCCCACGGCCCGCCGAATGGGGAAATCATCAAAAAACCTGCATTGAACGCACATTGCCAACTAACAGATCCCTCATAAAATCCGCCAGCAGCTCCGGAAACTTTTTTGATTTCTGTCGTAGTTAATAGTTTCATACCTATCTCCTTTATTAAACAGGAATTCCATATTCCGTACGATACATAAGCAACACAAATCAATTTCAGTTATTTAAATGTTTACATGCGGTAAATCATCTTATTTACTGAAATAGACAAACCGCTTGCCGGTGACGTTGACGGGCAGGTCGTCGCGCGGTCGCTGCGTGACGTGTTGCCAGAATTCGCTCAGCGCCTCGCCTTTACCGTGACCGGGTTCTGCACCGGCTCGCCAGCCGATAACAGCGGATTTCGATACGTCCAGCTCCCGCGCGATCTCTTTCAGTGATATGCCCTGCCGGTTGATATCTGAAATGACGCGGAACCAGTCAGTTTTTATTGTCGCAATCACTGGCATTTCATTACCTGTAAAATTTTACGTATCCGGGGGTGTCCCAACCTGTCCCAACCTTTCCCCTGAGCGCCTTATATATATAATGGGGTTTCTGGGAAAAAGGTTGGAACGGTTGTAAATAACCCTATAAATCATATAATTACAGAACCACAACCTCTATTTCAAGGTTGGGACAGGCTGGGACGCTGGCTCGAAAACCCTCATTTTTACGTCATCGATACGACGCTGAACGCGTAAATATCCGCGGCTTTGCAAAACATTACTAATTCGCATCTCCTCGCGCTTGCTGATTCGCGACGCGTCCAGCCCAATCGCGTCATGCAGCACATCGCTGGCGCGTAAAAATTCGCGATTTCGCAGAATGTTACCCGTTATCAGATCTGGCGTGTCGAGCCACGCCTCAACAGTCTCCTGCCACGCGTCGCGTATCGTGTACTGTTCATGCACACCGCCCGCCAGCCGCTCCGCGTCGCGGAACTGGATTCCGTCATGTTTAAACACCTCCCGCGCCTCCGCCCATAGCTGCGTCAAATCGCTCTGTATCGCGGCGACATCGACCGACCGCTGCACGTCAACAGGCAGCCAGCGCCGATTGCCGGTTGTGTCGTTGAAAAACTCGGGCTCGTTTGTCGTGCCGATAAACAGCAGCCTGAGCGGGAACTGCGTTGCAAACTCATGATATTTCGGTACCCAATGCTCATGTGTACGCGTGACGAAATTTTTTATCGTTTCCAGGTCGCGGGTATTCAGCCCGCGCAGCTCGCCAATCTCCGCAACGAGCCGGCCACGCATTTTGCGCGCCAGATCGTCGTCGCGTTCAGTAAACGATATTTCAGTGAAAAATTCCGGCGCGGGTGCCAGCGCCGCAACACCGGACGATTTGCCACAGCCCTGAGCGCCAACCAGGATCGGCACCATAACCTTGTACATGCTGCGCAGGTGGTGGTTAAGGCATGTACTGGGGCCTCGCTACGCATGATCACCACACTCCACCTTCTCATCACCATCATTGCGATCATCATCGCAAGAGCAATATTCAACTACCTGTAGAGGTCATCTATGGAAGCTTACGCGCTTACCCTGGATGAGGCCTGCGCGTTTATCGGCATCTCCCGACCCACGGCCAGCAACTGGATACGATCGGGACGCCTGGCAGCAACACGCAAAGACCCGTCCAAAACGAAGTCACCCTATCTCGTCACCCGCCAGGCATGTATTGCCGCTCTCAATAATCCGTTGCACACTGTCGCCGTGAGCGCGGCAGGTGCATATGAGGAGAAATCATCATGTCCATCTTCCGTAGGGGTGAAACATGGTACGCCAGTTTCACAGCGCCAGACGGCAAGCGCTTTAAGCAGTCTCTTGGGACAAAGGACAAAAGGCAGGCAAGCGAGCTTCACGACAAGCTGAAGGCCGAAGCATGGCGTGTCAGCAAACTGGGTGAAGTTCCGGCCGTAACGTTTGGAGAGGCATGCGTGCGCTGGCTGAAAGAAAGAGCGAATAAGAAGTTACTCGATGACGACAAGAGCCGGATCGGATTCTGGCTCCAGCACCTTGCAGGGATGCATCTGAAGGACTTTACTAAGAACCACATTTACAACGCTATACAGCGCATGCCGAACCGGCGTCATCATGAGAACTGGAAGATGAAGGCTGATGCGCTACAGAAAAGAGGTAATCCAGTGCCGGAGTATGTGCCGAAACCCGCATCTGTAGCGACCAGGGCCACGCATCTTGCCTTCATAAAGGCGCTGCTCAGGACAGCAGAAAGGGATGGGAAGTTGCTGGACCGAGCGCCGGTACTGAAGGTTCCGCAGCCGAAGAACAAACGAATCCGCTGGCTGGAACCGCACGAGGCGAAAAGGCTGATTGATGAATGCCCGGAGCCGCTTAAATCCGTAGTCAGGTTTGTACTGGCAACAGGACTGAGGCGGTCGAACATCATCAATCTGGAATGGCAGCAAATCGATATGCAGCGCCGGGTAGCGTGGATAAACCCGGAGGAACGTAAGTCAAACAGGGCTATTGGCGTAGCGCTGAACGATACTGCATGCGAGGTGCTGAAAAATCAAATCGGCAACCATCATCGATGGGTTTTTGTTTATCAGGAAAGCAGCGCGCGACCGGACGGGTCGAAAGTGCCAACGGTAAGGAAAATGCGTTACGACGCAAACACCGCATGGAGAGCCGCACTTCGCCGGGCAGGGATAGAGGATTTCCGCTTCCATGACCTGAGACACACATGGGCGAGCTGGCTGGTTCAGGCTGGAGTGCCATTATCGGTTCTGCAGGAAATGGGAGGCTGGGAAAGTATCGAAATGGTTCGACGTTATGCGCACCTGGCACCCAGTCATCTGACCGAACACGCGAAGCAGATTGATGCGATTTTCGGAAGGATTGTCCCAAATCTGTCCCACATGGAGTTAAGGGATGGTACTGATGGGATGTAACTTATTGATTTTATGGTGCCGATAATAGGAGTCGAACCTACGACCTTCGCATTACGAATGCGCTGCTCTACCAACTGAGCTATATCGGCTTTCCGGAGAGGTGCTACGGGCTGTAACGTTAAAAAAAAGCGACGCCTGAGTCAAGAGGCGCCGCATCGTATGCTGGTTTTATCATCAGCTATAGCAAATTAAGCTATGAACGCACCGTATCATCACCATAAGCCACCCATTTATAGGTGGTCAGCGCTTCCAGACCCATCGGGCCACGAGCGTGCAGTTTCTGAGTACTTACTGCTACTTCCGCGCCCAGACCAAACTGACCGCCATCGGTAAAGCGGGTGCTGGCATTCACATATACCGCTGAAGAATCCACCTGATTAACAAAGCGTTCAGCGGTGCGCGTATTGCGCGTCAAAATAGCATCGGAATGCTGGGTGCCGTGCTCACGAATATGCGCGATCGCCTCGTCCATATCCTTTACTACCCGCACATTTAAATCCAGCGACAGCCATTCGTCGTTATATTCGCCCTGTTTCACCGCTTCCACTGCTGCCGGGCCCTGCTGCAACAGCGGCAGCGAAAGCGCGTCGGCATGCAGTTTCACGCCTTCCTGCGCCATACGCTGGCTCAGCGCAGGCAGAAAAGCGCCGGCAATGGCTTCGTTAACCAGCAGCGTCTCCACCGAATTACAGGCGCTGGGACGTTGTTTTTTCGCATTAACAATCACCTTCAGCGCCGCTTCCGGCTCATAGCTGACATCAATATAGATATGGCAAACGCCGATGCCGCCGGTAATCACCGGAATGGTTGACTGTTCACGGCATAGCTTATGCAATCCGGCACCGCCGCGTGGGATCAGCATATCCACGTAGCGGTCCAGCTTCAGCAATTGATTAACCAGCTCACGGTCAGGGCTTTCAATCGCCTGCACCGCGCCTGCTGGCAAACCGTGCTGCTGTAAGGCCGACTGGATAACGCGCACCGTTGCGCCGTTGGTGCGCCAGGTCTCTTTACCGCCGCGCAGGATCACCGCGTTGCCGGTTTTCAGGCACAGCGAGGCGACATCCACGGTCACGTTCGGGCGCGCTTCGTAAATCACCCCCACCACGCCCAGCGGCACGCGACGGCGCTCAATGCGTAAACCGCTGTCGAGCCGACCGCCGTCAATCAGCAGCCCTACCGGATCGGCCAGCCGACAAACCTGACGCACATCATCAGCAATCCCCTTCAGACGCGCGGGATTGAGCATCAGACGATCCAGCAGCGCTTCGCTCATTCCGTTATTACGCGCATCCGCCAGATCCTGCTGGTTAGCCGCCAGAATCTCCGCGCTCTGCGCTTCCAGCTGTTCGGCAATAGTCATCAGCACACGGTTTTTCTCCGTCGTACTCAGCGTGGCAAGCTGATATGAGGCCGCTTTGGCCGCCTTACCCATTTCTTCTAACACTGAAGGCTCCTTAGCTGACAATCATATCGTCGCGGTGCATGGCAACCGGACCGTATTCATAACCCAGGATATCGGTGATATCCTGGCTGTGGTGACCGGCAATCATCCGCAGCGCATCGCTGTTATAGCGTGAAACGCCATGCGCCACATCACGTCCAGACAGGCTGCGAATGCGGATGACTTCGCCGCGTGAAAAGTTGCCGCTCACTTCGCGAATGCCTTTCGGCAACAACGAGCTGCCGCGCTCCAGCATCGCCGACAGCGCGCCGTCGTCAATAATAATCTCACCGGCAGGCGGCGCACCAAAAATCCAGCGCTTACGGCTCTCCAGCGGCGACTGTTGCGCATGAAAACGCGTACCCACCGGTTTGCCTTCGATCACATCGCCAATAACGTTCGGACGGCCGCCCGCCGCGATAATCACCTCAATGCCGGAGCGGCAGGCGACATCCGCCGCCTGTAGTTTAGTTGCCATGCCGCCGGTGCCAAGGCCGGAAACGCTGTCGCCAGCGATGGTGCGCAACGCATCATCGATGCCATGCACATCACTAATAAGCGATGCCTGCGGATTATGACGCGGATCGGCAGTAAACAGCCCCGGCTGATCGGTCAGCAAAAGCAGCTTATCGGCACCGGCCAGCATCGCTGCCAGCGCCGACAGGTTGTCGTTATCGCCGACTTTGATTTCCGCCGTCGCCACCGCATCGTTCTCATTGATCACCGGCACGATATTGTTATCCAGCAGCGCACGCAGCATATCGCGTGCGTTAAGGAAGCGCTCGCGATCTTCCATATCCGCCCGCGTCAGCAGCATCTGACCAATATTGATGCCATAGATAGAGAACAGCTGTTCCCACAGTTGGATCAAACGGCTCTGCCCCACCGCAGCCAGCAGCTGCTTTGAGGCGATGGTAGGCGGCAGTTCCGGGTAACCCAGGTGTTCACGTCCGGCAGCCATTGCGCCAGAGGTAACAATCACAATTCGATGGCCCGCCGCGTGCTGCTGTGCGCACTGACGAACTAACTCCACAATATGTGCCCGATTTAACCGACGCGATCCGCCGGTCAGCACGCTGGTACCCAGTTTGACCACTAAGGTCTGACTGCCGCTCATGATTTCCTGCCGTAGTAAAAATGTCTTTGAAAGGACTTTTTATCAGGAGTGGGCAAGGATGCCAACAGGCACTAAGGGGAAAAGCCTGGAAAATGCCTGACAACCGCGTAGACCAAAAGTTCGCGTTTAACAATAAAAGCGGAAAAGCTTCATAAAACATTCATCAAATCCCGGTAAAAACGTTTCCGCAGTCATAAGAGTTTTCCGAGCGGTACATTTTTTTACTCATTGGGATTAATAACAAATGAAAAAGAGCGCATTGGCACTACTGGTATCCGCCCTGACCCTGAGCACCGCAGCGCAGGCAGTAGAAGTGTACAATAAAGACGGTAACAAGCTGGATTTCTATGGCAAATTGAAAGCAATGCGTTACATGAGCGATGCTGAAACCAATGCCAGCAGCAACGCCGACAAATCTTATGTGCGTATCGGCTTTAAAGGCCAGACGCAAATTAACGAAATCATGACCGGTTACGGTCAGTGGGAATATCAGTACAACGCTAATAACCCAGAAAGCGACTCTAACGCAGGCAATAAAACGCGTCTGGGCTTTGCCGGGATTAAAGTCACGGATTATGGCTCGCTGGATTACGGTCGTAACTACGGCCTGATTTATGATGTTGAAGCCATCACCGATATGATGCCGGAATTTGGTGCCACTGCATATACATCCGCTGATGTCTACATGCTGAGCCGCGCTAACGGCGTCGCCACCTATCGCAACAGCAATTTCTTTGGTCTGGTAGATGGCCTGGATTTTGCGCTGCAATATCAGGGCAAAAATGAAAGCTCGTCACGCGGCGACGGCGTCTCTAACGGCGACGGCATGGCCGCATCGCTTTCTTATAAAATCCTCGATAGCCTGAGCCTTAAAGGCGCGGTCTCTTCTTCTAACCGTACGCTGAATCAGAAAAACAGCGACTTTGGCGGTGGCGAGAAAGCCGAAGCCTGGGCAACCGGCATTAAGTATGACAACAACGGTGTTTATCTGGCGGCCACTTACGCTGAAACCCGTAATATGAACCCGATTAGCGGCAATGATGTTAACGTTAACGGCACCGTAGAAGATATCAGCGGCTACGCTAACAAACTGCAAAATATCGAAATCGTAGCGCAGTATCAGTTTGATTTCGGCTTGCGTCCGTCGCTGGCTTATGTTCAGAGCAAGGTGAAGGATATTGAAGGCGGCATCGGTGATGCGGATTACCATAAGTTCGCTGACGTCGGCGCGACCTATTACTTCAATAAAAACATGTCCGCATTCGTGGATTACAAAATCAACCTGCTGGATGATGACAACACGCTGAACCGCAACACTGACGATATCGTTGCAGTGGGTATGACCTACCAGTTCTGATATTCGGCATCATCCGGTCAGCCTTCTGAATACACCGGTATTGCTGCAACAGAAGGCGGGCCGCCTGATGCGGTAATAATACAGAAAAGGGCAGACTTCGCGTCTGCCCTTTTCTTTGTAAAAACGACTGATTAGGCGGTTAACTTAAGCGTCTGTTCATTAGCGCCTTCAGCAGGCAATAACCCCAGTTCCAGTTCAGCCAGCGTAGACTTCAGGCGTTCGTGGAAGTTACGCAACGTCTCTTCCAGCTTCTCTTCATTCTCTTTGCCTTTGATAGCGCATGGCTTCCAGTTGCCATCTTTATCGTGCAGGCCATAGTGATACTGATAGGTAAAGTGATCGGATTGCGCATCCAACTCCAGCCACCATCCCCAGAATTCACGGCTTTCCGGTGCAGGTTTAACATTGACGCAAACGGCCAGGCAATCAAAAAAGAACCGCTCATTTTCGCATTTGTTCTCGCGAATATAGGGACCCAGCGCGGTAAAACGTTTAAGCAACCGGCTTCGTGGATGTCCATTCGGTAACGTCATGGTTTACACCTCCTTAAATGAGCTAACAGTTTTAGCAAACTAATGCAAAATAGCAACTTATCACTTCAACTGTTGTACCAGCCAGTCGCAGATGGTTTGCAGTGCCCGATCGAAGTTGCCCAACACCGGCGAAAAGCCGATCGGCAACAGCTTGCCGTTTGCGGATGAGTTAACAATCAGACGCGCATCTTCTTCCGGGCTCCAGGGATCGTTCTGCCAGTAGCCTGCCAGCATTGGCGTTGGTGTACGGCGTCCCAACAGCCCCTGGGTTTTCAGCGAATAGCGATTTAGCTCAGTGCGCAGTACGTCATCTGTGGCGCGTGCCATACCCAGCCGACTGGCTAACACATCAATATACATATCCGGCACACGCTCCTGCTGAGCGGAGTTAGCCAGCAACGCATGAACAATTGGCCCCAGGGTAGCGACGGCGCGCAGACGCTGCGCTTCCAGATAAGCCAGACGTACCGCCACGTTAGCGCCAAAACGATAGCCCAGCGCCGCCACGCGCGTATGATCGACCCACGGTACCGCATCCAGACCGCGTAGCACCTGCTGATGCAGAAAGCTGGTATCCTGGTTCAGTTTCCATTTAGAGGAAAAACCCACCGACGGCATATCAATCGTCAACATCGCGATGCCGCGCGGTGCCAGGTAATCGTGAAACAGGCGATAGTGATCGATCTGCAGGCTATCAAGGTTGCCGCATAGCAGCACCGTAGGATAAGGCGCGCTAACATTAGGCGGCATATGCAGGAAGCCCGTAATCGAGCCGCCGCCCTGAATCGGGAACGATAACTCTTTCAGCTCGCCAGGCAGACGCAGCGTAGCTTCTTCATAGGCGCGGTTAGCCAGCGTTTGCGCCTGTTCGGCCAGCTCATCGCCTTTGATATGTGGCCACGCGGCCAGGCTGTAGAGATTAACCGCATGCAGCCAGTGCTCGCCCGCTTCCGGCGTTTCGCCTGCGTCCATCGCCTTCTGCTGCCATAGCGCCGCCTGTTTGCTCCATTCATAAATCCAGTTGCCGCTGCGATAGCCAATGACCGTATCCAGCAGATCTTCGCTGGTGCGCTCTGCTGAACTGACAGCAATCCGCGCCAGCACTTCGCTAATCTCAATCAGCGGCAAGCCGCGCCAGCTCCAGAGCAGGCGGTTGAGCATGCGATACCAGCCGGTATGGCTCTCACCATCCAGCGTGGATTGAACGGTCGAAGTAACGTGATGCCGTTGGCGCACCAGTGATGACGTTTCCGGGTGTTTAAATCGGGGTTTGAATAGCTCTTCGCTGAGATTTTTTGCTGACATGGTGTCGCTCTCCTGCCGCCGCGCAATCACGAGACTACAGTGTACTTCACCCATCCCCAGGGTGCGACCCGCAGAAACGACAACGCCCGGACGAACCGGGCGTTGTTTTGATGCAGGTCAATCAGCGATCGACGATCGGCGGAACAAAGGCAACGCCCATATCCCACGGCTGCTCAATCCAGGTATTTTGTGCGATATCCACTACATAATCGTCAACCAGCGGCGCGCCAGCAGGCTTAGCGAAAATAGTGACGAAACGCGCTTTCGGATACATTTCACGGATCGCCTGAGCGGTGCCGCCGGTATCAACCAGGTCATCAATCACGATAAAGCCTTCGCCATCGCCTTCCGCACGCTTCAGCACGTTCATTTCGCGCTGATGATCGTGGTCATAGCTGGAAATACAAACGGTGTCGACATAACGGATAGAGAGTTCACGCGCCAGCAGCGCAGCCGGAACCAAACCACCGCGGCTTACGGCAATAATGCCTTTCCACTGTTCAACAGGAAGCAGGCGCTGAGCCAGTTTACGGGCATGAATCTGCAACATGTCCCAGGTGACGACGTATTTTTCGCTCATAAAAGGAATCCCGACCAATCGAATTGGCCTAAAAAATATGCAATGGGAAAAGGTTGCGCGGCATTATAAGGATCTGACGCGTTAAAAACCAGCACCGGATTGCGCGGTTGCCGCATTTTAACGCGCCCGACTGCACAGCAGACAATAAAGGATGTTATTCTCACCCCATCACGTCAGATTCGCTGACGGCGATCGATTACTGGAAATTTCGCAATGATGCGCAGCCGCGCACCGATGACACAGGAGACCTGTCGTGTCTGAATTGTCTCAACTCTCTCCCCAACCGCTGTGGGATATTTTCGCTAAAATCTGCTCCATTCCGCATCCTTCATTTCACGAAGAGGCGCTGGCGCAGCACATTCTCTCCTGGGCAAAGGAAAAAGGCTTCTGGTGCGACCGTGACCAGGTCGGCAATATCTTGATCCGTAAGCCAGCCACGCCAGGCATGGAAAACCGTAAGCCGGTAGCGCTGCAGGCGCACCTGGATATGGTGCCGCAAAAAAACAACGATACGGCCCATGATTTCACTAAAGATCCAATTCAGCCCTGGATCGATGGCGAATGGGTAAAAGCGCGCGGCACGACGCTGGGCGCGGATAATGGCATTGGTATGGCCTCTGCGCTGGCGGTACTGGCTGATGAGAGCGTACAACACGGTCCGCTGGAAGTGCTGTTGACCATGACGGAAGAGACCGGCATGGACGGCGCATTCGGTCTGCAACCGAACTGGCTGCAGGCTGAGATCCTGATTAACACCGATTCTGAGGAAGAAGGTGAAATCTATATGGGCTGCGCCGGCGGTATCGATTTTACCTCTACGCTGCCGCTGCAGCGTGAAGCGGTTCCTGCCGATTACGAAACGTTGCGCCTGACGCTGAAAGGGTTAAAAGGCGGTCATTCCGGGGCAGAGATCCATCTGGGCCTGGGCAATGCCAACAAGCTGCTGGTGCGCTTCCTGGCACAGTATGCACGTGAATACGATCTGCGTCTGATTGATTTTACCGGCGGCACGTTGCGCAATGCGATTCCGCGTGAAGCCTACGCTACCTTCGCTCTGCCAGCGGCAAAAATCGATACGTTGAAATCTGCGGCGATGGGCTATCTGGCGACCCTGCAGAACGAGCTGGGCCTGATTGAGAAGAATATCACCCTGCAAACCGAGCCGGTGGCGGGTGGCGCGGCGCTGACCGCTGACAGCCGCGATCGTTTTATCGCCCTGCTGAACAGCACGCCGAACGGCGTGATCCGCAACTCTGACGTGGCGAAAGGCGTGGTGGAAACGTCGCTGAACGTCGGTGTGGTTTCCATGACCGAGCAGGAAGCAAAAATCAACTGCCTGATCCGTTCGCTGATCGACAGCGGCAAAGATTATGTGGTGACAATGCTGAGCTCGCTGTGTGAACTGGCCGGTGCGCAAGGTGCAGCAAAAGGCAGCTATCCGGGATGGCAGCCGGACGCCAGCTCGCCGGTCATGGCGCTGGTGCGTGAGACCTATCAGCGCCTGTTTAACAAGACGCCGAATATTCAGATCATTCATGCGGGGCTGGAATGTGGTCTGTTCAAGAAGCCTTACCCGGATATGGATATGGTTTCCATCGGCCCGACCATTACCGGCCCGCACTCGCCGGATGAGCAGGTGCATATTGGCAGCGTAGCGCTTTACTGGCAGCTGCTGACCGAACTGCTGAAAGTGATTCCGGCGAAGTAATTTCGTCTGGAACGCGTCGCAATCAGTAAAATCAAAGGCCAGAGCATTTCTGGCCTTTTTATTTTTTACGCAATTTATTTTATAGCGCGTTGTTTAACGCCGCTGGCCTGTAATTTTCTGAGCGTTCGGCAATAGAGTGTAAACAACAGGGATGAGTAAAAGCGCTCGGTGCGTATGATAAACAGGCTAAGACCAATAAAGATTAACGCTAATGAGGCGCTAATAATTCCTCCCCATGCCGTAAACGCGCTAGCTATCCACTCTATAACCATACTCAGAAAGTATATAATGGCGCTTAGCAGTGTTAAATATGCCAATATCAGATGAAGTCTGGCACCGGCCATAAACCCCTTCGACATGATAAACACTGGCATTACATAAAGTATGCCGCAAATCAGCGAACCAATCACCAAAAAGACCATGGTCATGGCAGGTGGCAATAATAGCCACTGCGTTACAGCCTGCCATAGTGAAAACTGCACTATAGCAAAGCTCATAATCATAAAAAAAGCGCTAAGCACCAGCGGAAACGCAAAATTAAACATCCCGACGGAATCCTTCATCTCTGCGTTAATTTTTTCTTGCAGGGCTGAAAACTTGTTAACCGAAGCACTTTTGATCTCATGCTCAATTGCCCGACAGCGCTGGAAGCGTGCCAGGAAAATCTTTAATAACATTTTATTCCTTAAAAACCAGAGAAAGACTGGAGAGTAGATATGGCATATTTGGCGCTAACCCCCATGTTTTGCGGATTCCGTATTGTCCCTGTCACCCCACTGCCAGAAAAAGTTACTGTATTATTTATCGCAATTAATAATTCTCTTTGTAATTGGCATTAAATAGCTTCTGTGGGGAAACGTTTGGGGTAACGCCCCGCCTCCATTGCTGCTTTCACTCCAGCGTTAGAAATGCCACCAAAATCATAACTTAGCATGCTTTTTTCTGATGAGTAGCCAGTGAAACTCATTATTATCCTCTTTCATTCCATGATAAAACTGATTAGCGGTGCATGAATGATAAATTATCCTAAAGCAATAATAAACTATAAAAATAAACCACAGAACATAGCTAGCCT
This sequence comes from Pantoea sp. FN0307, assembly GCF_050113815.1. Classification (NCBI taxonomy): domain Bacteria; kingdom Pseudomonadati; phylum Pseudomonadota; class Gammaproteobacteria; order Enterobacterales; family Erwiniaceae; genus Pantoea; species Pantoea sp. FN0307. Next base: position 230,925 of record NZ_JBNJSO010000006.1, read on the forward strand.
ATTAAATATTACTTTGGGCGTTAAATTCAAAGTTAGGAAGTACGCCTGCTAACCAAATTTAATTTTCTAAACGCGTGATAAAGTAATCAGGGGCTGTCAGCAGCAGGAACATAACAACAGCTACTTTTACATGCAGCACATTTTATGTTTATTTATCGATACATACTGTATTCAAAAATCAGTTCTGGCGTGAGAAGGCTTAACCATCCTACAGCCCCAGCAGCAGTTGCCGTTCCAGCTGAGGATTCAGCAACGTCACATGCAGCCCCACCAGCCTGACGCCGCGGCCGGCGCGGCGCTCTTCCCATGCCTCTTTCGCTACCGCAATCAAATCTTCTTTATTCAACACCGGCCAGACATGCTCCTGCGTGGTCTGCTGAAAATCACTGAACTTAAGCTTAACGCCCTGGCGCGCAATATGACGATCCGGTTTGATTTTCGTCAGCCGCCGCTCCAGCTCGTCATAAAGAAAATCAATAATCTCCAGGCACTGCTCCCAGTGATGAATATCTTCCGACAGTGTGCGCTCAACGCCGAGCGACTTACGCTCGCGATCGGTAATCACTTCACGCTCATCAATCCCGTGGCTGCGCTCCCAGATTACCCGGCCAAATTTACCAAAGCGCTTTAGCAACATTGCCAGATCGCTGTTTTGCACATCGGCGCAGGTGCGCAGCCCTAAATCTTCCAGCTTCTTTGCCGTTACTTTGCCGACGCCGGGAATTTTGGCCAGCGGCAGCGTCAGTAAAAACTGCGGCACCTCATCCGGGGTAATCACATACTGGCCGTTTGGCTTATTCAGATCGGAAGCGATTTTGGCAAGAAACTTAATCGGCGCAACGCCCGCTGATGCGGTAAGATCCAGTTCACGGGAGATAGTCTGGCGGATTTCACGCGCCATCAGCGTTGCCGAACCGTGACAGTGCGGGCTGTCGCTTACGTCAAGATAGGCTTCATCCAGCGACAGCGGCTCAATACGCGCGGTATAACGTGAAAAGATTTCGCGAATATGGGCGGAAGCCTCTTTATAGGCATCAAAGCGGCCCGGCAGCAGCGTTAAGTGCGGACAGAGCTTTAACGCCATCGCGGTGGACATCGCGCTGCGCACGCCATATTTACGGGCCGGGTAGTTAGCGGTGCTGATAACGCCGCGCTGCGTCCGGTTGCCGCCAATGGCCAGCGGAATATCACGCAGGCTGGGGTTATCACGCATTTCCACCGCCGCGTAAAAGCAGTCCATATCGACATGAATGATTTTGCGCATAGCCCCCTCCGCCATTACTGGATAAGTATACAGCCAACTTAAGGGGATTCAATGGCGTAGCGCGATGAATATGCAGTAACGGCATACGTTAATTTGCGGGCCATCTCCGGAATAACAGCTATTTCTTAGCTGGCATCTTGATAAAAAAACAGACAGTGATAATGTTGCGCAGCAATAGCGGAATTATCCTATATGCATGTTACAGACGCCGCAGGGCGTTGCAGTTTAATCCCCCTCATCATCAAGGGAACAAGAATGGGCAAAATCGCACTTTTGTTTGCGATGATTCTTCTGCCAGCCCTCAGCATGGCAAGCGCGCCTGAGCCAGTTCAGCCACTGGCACCGGTCAGCAAAGAGTTAAAGAAGCAGTTATTAGGTACGCCGGTTTACATTCAGATATTTAAAGAAGAACGCACGCTGGAACTGTACGGCAAGATCGGCAATGAGTTCCGCCTGCTCGATAGCTATCGCATCTGTAACTTTTCCGGCGGCCTTGGGCCAAAGCGCCGTCAGGGCGATTTTAAAAGCCCGGAAGGCTTTTACAGCGTAAAACAGAGCCAGCTTAAGCCGGACAGCCGTTTTTACCGCGCAATCAATATTGGTTTTCCTAACCAGTACGACCGCCAGCAGGGCTATGACGGAAAATACCTGATGATCCACGGCGCCTGCGTCTCTGTTGGCTGTTACGCCATGACAAATGCCTATATGGATGAGATCTTCAGCTACGTAAACGCGGCTTTGCGTAACGGTCAGCCTGAAGTGGCCGTCAGTATCTATCCGTTCCGCATGACCGAAAGCAATATGCAGCGTCACCGGAACTCTTATTACGCCAGTTTCTGGAAACAGCTACAGCCGGGCTACGCGTATTTTGTAGAGCATCGCCAGCCGCCAACGGTAGCGGTAAATAACGGCAGGTATGTGCTGAACGGCTCACCGGTCAGCGGCACGCCCGCCGCTTCACAGTCATTCCTGGCGCTCTCCAAGGCAAAATAGTTGCCATTCGCCTGGCGCAATACGATGCCAGGTCTCATTGCCGGTTAGCGGCTGAGTGGCAATCACCGTGACCACGTCATTTGGCGTGGTCTGCTTCTGAAAATCGATCTCTACATCCTGATCCAGCAGCTTCGCCTTACCAAACGGCGCACGTCGCGTAATCCAGAAAAGATTGGTCGAGCAATAGGCCATTAAATAGCGGCCATCTGACAGCAGCATATTAAACACCCCTTTCTGCCGCAGTTCCGTCGCCAGTTCGGCAATATAGCGAAACACCGCAGGCCAGTTGCCCGGCGTTCGCGGATAGCGCGTCGCCAGCTTATGCAGCAGCCAGCAGAACGCCTTTTCACTGTCTGTCTCGCCTACCGGACGAAAATTACCGGTTTCCAGCTGGCGATAGCCGCTTAGCTGCCCGTTGTGCGCATAGGTCCAGTTACGTCCCCACAGCTCGCGAGTAAAAGGATGGGTATTCTCCAGCGACACCTGCCCCCGGTTCGCCTGACGAATATGCGCCACCACCGAGCAGGACTTAATAGGATACTCCTGCACCAGACGCGCGATTGGCGAGTTATAGCTGGGCTGCGGATCTTTAAAGGTGCGGCAGCCTTTGTTTTCGTAGAAGGTGATACCCCAGCCATCTTTATGCGGCCCGGTGCCACCACCGCGCTGCACCAGTCCGGTAAAGCTAAAGCAAATATCAGTTGGGACATTAGCGCTCATGCCGAGCAGTTCACACATAGAGAGGCCTCCGGCGCGGTTTTGTGACGATTATAACGAATCAAATGGAGACTGGCAGCGGAAGAGCATTTTTGTTAACAGAACGCGACAAGCGCCCTGCTGCTTCGGATTAGCCGCGCCGGGGCTGACGCGGCAAAGTTAACGGCTGGTGCGCCGTTACTTTTTCTCCATCTCTTTTTCGATCAACAGCATCAGGATATGAATCACTTTGATATGGATCTCCTGAATGCGGTCGGCATAGCCAAAGTGCGGCACACGGATTTCGATGTCTGCGCTGCCCGCCATTTTGCCGCCATCTTTGCCGGTCAGGGTGATCACTTTCATGCCCTGCGCGCGCGCCGCCTCAATCGCCTTGATGATATTGGCGGAATTCCCCGAGGTGGAAATACCCAGCAGCACATCGCCCGCACGGCCTACGGCCTCAACATAACGAGAGAAGACGTAGTCGTAGCCAAAATCATTACTGACGCAGGAGAGATGACTGACGTCAGAGATGGCGATAGCCGGATAGCCAGGGCGGTTTTCGCGATAGCGACCAGTCAGCTCTTCAGCAAAATGCATGGCATCACAGTGCGAACCGCCGTTGCCGCAGGAAAGCACTTTGCCCCCCGCCTTAAAGCTATCGGCAAGCAGCACGGCAGCGCGCTGGATCGCATGAATATTTGCGTCTTCGCTCAGGAATTTATTTAGCGTATCCGCTGCTTCGTTAAGTTCTGAACGAATAATATCCTGGTACATAGGGAGGTCCTTTGGAGGAGAAAGAGTCAGCGCAAGTTTACCGAAATGCCAGCGGGTCGCAAAGCCTTACAGGGTAAAGCTGAGATGTAAAGACCGGGGCGCTGTCAGGGTAATAATCGGTTTAATCCACAACGGGCTGGGATAAAATTCATGCTTTGACGAATGATGCGAATGGAATGTGAGCCAGGTTGTAATTATTCTGTTGCCAGATTGCTAAATAAACAGAACTGCTTTAAACCTGTAGCCAGACCAACAGGTCAGACCTCTTACTTGTTACGGAGCGGTTCATTATGATGGTTCTTAGCATTGTCGCGACGCTGATTCTGATCGGCGCGCTTTTTTGGCACCGCATTTCGCTTCCAGCCAGCAGCGCTATCCTGCTGTTATGGAGTGCAGCAATGGCCCTATTCGATCTCTGGACGCCCTGGCTGTTGCTTCCGCTGGCCCTGATACTTCTGCCGTTAAACCTGCCGTCGATGCGTCGTTCGATGGTCTCTGCCCCCATGCTGCGCACCTTCCGTAAGGTGATGCCACCGATGTCACGTACTGAAAAAGAGGCGATCGATGCGGGCACAACCTGGTGGGAAGGCGATCTGTTTCGTGGCAATCCTGACTGGCAAAAACTGCACAACTATCCGCAGCCGCGTCTGACCGCTGAAGAACAGGCATTTCTTGATGGCCCGGTGGAAGAGGCCTGCCGTATGGCTAACGATTTTCAGATCACCCATGAAATGGCCGATCTGCCGCCGGAGCTGTGGGCTTACCTGAAAGAGCATCGCTTCTTCGCCATGATTATTAAAAAGGAGTATGGCGGACTGGAGTTTTCTGCCTACGCCCAGGCACGCGTGCTGCAAAAGCTGGCGGGCGTATCCGGCATTTTGGCGATTACCGTTGGCGTACCCAACTCGCTCGGCCCCGGTGAATTGCTGCAGCACTACGGCACCGATGAGCAGAAGAAGCATTATTTGCCGCGTCTGGCACAGGGCCTGGAGATCCCCTGCTTTGCATTAACCAGCCCGGAAGCGGGTTCCGATGCAGGCGCGATCCCCGATATCGGCATCGTTTGTATGGGCGAATGGCAGGGCCAGCAGGTGCTGGGTATGCGTCTTACCTGGAACAAGCGCTATATCACCCTGGCACCGATTGCCACCGTGCTGGGCCTGGCATTTAAGCTTTCCGACCCTGAGCATTTACTGGGCGATACCGAAGAGCTGGGCATTACCTGTGCGCTGATCCCAACCCATACGCCAGGCGTTGAGATCGGCAAACGCCATTTCCCGCTTAACGTGCCGTTCCAGAATGGTCCAACGCGCGGTAACGATATTTTTGTCCCTATCGACTACATCATCGGCGGGCCTAAAATGGCCGGTCAGGGCTGGCGCATGTTGGTTGAATGCCTGTCGGTAGGTCGCGGCATCACCCTGCCCTCCAACTCCACCGGCAGCCTGAAAAGCCTGGCGCTGGCAACGGGCGCCTATGCGCATATTCGTCGCCAGTTCAGGGTTTCTATCGGGAAGATGGAAGGGATTGAAGAACCGCTGGCGCGCATCGCCGGCAACGCTTATGTGATGGATGCCGCCGCCACGCTGATTACCTGCGGCATTATGCAGGGCGAGAAACCAGCGGTGCTCTCGGCGATAGTTAAATATCACTGCACCCATCGCGGCCAGCGCGCCATTATCGATGCGATGGATATTGCTGGTGGTAAAGGCATTATGCTCGGCAAGAGCAATTTCCTTGCCCGTGCTTATCAGGGCGCACCGATCGCAATTACCGTCGAAGGCGCGAATATTCTGACGCGCAGCATGATCATCTTTGGTCAGGGCGCAATCCGCTGTCATCCTTATATCCTGCGTGAGATGGGCGCCGCAGAGCGTAACGACCTGCCAGAGTTTGATCGCGCGCTATTCAGTCATATTGGACATGTCGGCAGCAACCTGATTCGCAGCCTGTGGCTGGGTGTTACCGGCGGTTACGGCAGCGCTGCGCCAACCCGCGATGCAACCCGCCGCTATTACCAGCATCTGAACCGCATCAGCGCGAACCTGGCGCTGCTGTCAGATATTTCGATGTCGGTACTGGGCGGTAGTCTGAAGCGACGCGAACGCGTTTCAGCCCGGCTGGGCGATATTCTGAGTCAGCTTTATCTTGCCTCGGCGGCGCTAAAACGTTACGACGAAGAAGGCCGTAATGTAGCGGATCTGCCGCTGCTGCACTGGGGCGTGCAGGATGCGCTGAATCAGGCAGAGAATGCTATTGACGATCTGCTGCGTAATTTCCCCAACGCGGCGGTTGCAGCCACACTGCGTGTGATGATTTTCCCGGCAGGCCGCCACTGCCGTGCGCCATCGGATCGTCTGGACCATCAGTTAGCGAAACTGTTGCAGACGCCGTCCGCAACGCGCTCTCGCCTGGGACGCGGTCAGTATTTAACGCCGAGCGAACATAATCCTGCCGGACAGCTGGAAGCGGCGCTACAGGATGTAATGGCTGCGGAAGTGATTCACGACCGTCTTTGCAAGCAGTTGAAAAAGCATTTGTCATTTACCCGACTTGATGAGCTGGCACAGCGCGCCTTGCAGGAGGAGTGGATCACACAGCAGGAGGCGGATGTTTTAGTGCGTGCCGAAGCCAGTCGCCTGCGTTCGATTAACGTTGATGAGTTTGAGGCGGATGCGCTGGCTACCCAGCCGGTAAAGCAGAATCAGACGCATGAGCGTAAAAGCGAAGCCGCCTGAGGGCGAATAAAAATAAAGACTACCCAGCAAGCGTCACGTTTGCGGTAATAAACCGGACATTTTAGCGTGGCAACCAGGGCCTGAGCGGTAACGCTCTGGCCTTTTCTTTATGAAAAGCAGGAACGGAAGTTTTACTTTTATCTGCCTGTGCGGCAGTGAACAAGCGCATAAGGTTTTAACGTTTTCAGTTAAGTGGCGAGACCAAAAAATAACTTCTTTAGGCAAACAAAATTAATATAGAAACTTTGTTTTGGCGCAGAAAAAAATCTTTCTTTAACTTTATATTAACACCTCGCTGAAACCCCTGGCACATTGTTCATAACATCTGGATTATTATTGAAATAATTTTTCAATGGATTGTATTGGATAAAATAATGAACTGCCGTTTTCACCTGCCAATTCAATAAAACCGAGACTGGTATAAAATTGTTTGGCCTCATTATCCAGGGCGTCGACAAACATGCCATGTATACCTACCGCCAATGACGCGTGATAAACAACGCTCATCGCATGAGAAACCAACATGCTTTCCCAGCCTTGCCCATGCAGAGTTTTATCTATCGCCAGCCTGCCAAGGGTAACGCATGGCACATTTTTATATGGGATTTTTTTCTGTTGCGTTTTAGAGGGCAAGCTAGATCTTTCAAAACTACCGCCGGATAACGTGTAATAGCCCAGGACTTTTGGCTCCGCCTCGTGATTTATCAGCACATACGCTCTTAATATTTTCTCGTTATGTTGACGTCTGAGATGCTCGAGCAGAAATTTATTTAAAGTTGTTTTGTCACAATCAAAGTTATTTATTTTGTACTGAGCTTCATCCGTGAAAAGCTCGACTTTTAAAGTGTCCAAAACTTACTCCATGTTCTGTAGACGTTGGGCCGCTCGCTTTAACTTTACATTAGGTTCAGGTGGATTGCTGATGGCATCCATAACCTGCTTCCATGATGCTTCATTGAGCACTATACGTTGATGCTGTTCAATGACTTCAGCTGCCCGTTCAGATGCACTTGCCAGCATAAATTGCGAGATGGTTAGATTGCTGAGAGAGGCCGCGTTTTCGATAAGCGTTTTATCTTCTGGAGATAAACGCAGATCGATGCGTTGTTTCTTTAATGTGTTTGCCATGTTTCCTCTATGTCCATATGACTGACGCATTGCTATGCAATACAGTTTCAGGATTTGATACGCCTGCATGTACGGTCTCTTACCGTACATGCAGTATGTGGTGAGGCGGACTATTTTTTAATCAATCGTTATATGATCCCAAGAAATACCACCGAGAAACCAGTAAAAGTCGTTTGATAAGCTGCCTGTACGGCAGTGAACATCGTGTTCATCCTCAATCCACAGGTAATACTTTTCTAAGCTGCCTGTGCGGCAGTGAACCCTGGAGCAGATTAGCTTGAATGTATGCTGAACCAGCACGGCCAACGTATCGACATTATCAATACGCCAGCCGCAGCAATAAGCATCGTTTTCAAACTGAGCAAGACTCTATTTTCGCCAGAAAAAGCGCGAGAAAAGTATCAGCACCGGATAAATTTCAAGACGTCCCATTATCATGGCGGCACACATCAAATATTTAGCCCCTTCGCTAAGCGTACCAAATGTGGATGCCGTTTCTCCAAAGCCAAGCCCCATATTATTGATACAGGCCGCAACGGTAGCGAAAGCGGTCATCAGGTCATAGCCCATGATATTGAGCATCCAGACAAAAAACACCGTGAACAGTACGTAAAGAAAAAAGAAACTCCATACCGAGCGCAACACGCGTTCCGTCACCACGCTCTCGCCAACCCGAATGCTTAATAGCGCACGAGGATGCGCCAGTTGATGTAGCTCATGGCGGCTTTGCTTAAATAACACCAGGAAGCGCAGCGCTTTGATACCGCCGCAGGTCGAGCCCACACAGCCGCCAAAAAAGCTTGCCGTCAGTAACAGCACAATAGTATGTGCAGGCCAACTGGCATAGTCGCCGGTCGCCAGGCCATTATCGGTAATCATAGAGCTGGTCAGGAAGAACGCATGCACCAGACTGTCCGTTGCGTTATACATGCCGACATGCCAGAGCTGCCATGCGGTTATCAACACTATAATCAGCGTCACCAGCAGGAAAAAGCGTAGCTCTGCATTACGGCGAAACGGTTGTAATGTGCGTCGGGTAAAGGCAACAAACCACACGGTAAAGTTAATTGCTGACAGTAGCGAGAAAAGCCCGGCAACCAGTTCGATCGCAGAACTGTTCCAGTAACCAATGCTCTCGCTGCGTGTGGAAAAGCCGCCCAGCGACACGGTAGAAAGGCCATGACAGAGCGCATCAAAAGCGGGCATCCCCGCCAGCATATAAGCGGCGCAACAGGCCAGTCCCAGCAGCAGATAGGTAAGCCACAGGCTGCGTGAAGTATCGGCCAGACGCGGCGTCAGGCGCTCTTCTTTAAAAGGGCCGGGCATCTCTGACTGATAAAGTTTCGCCCCACCAATTCCCAAAAGCGGCAGTACCGCGACCGCCAGAACAATAACTCCCAACCCGCCGATAAAATTGAGCTGCGCCCGATAATAGAGATAGGCAGCCGGCAGGTTGCTAACGTCGCCAATCACGGTGGCGCCCGTGGTGGTGATACCGGATACCCCTTCAAACAGCGCATCAATAAAACTCAGCCCCACCGAATCATCCAGCCAGAGCGGCATGGCGCTGATAACCGAAAACAACAGCCAGAACAGAACAATAATCAGAAAGCCGTCACGGGTTTTAAGCTGTATACCGGCACGTTTGGTGGCAAGCCAGGCACCGCCGCCCAGGATAAAAAAGGTGAAGAAGGTAGTAAAAAAAGCAAACCAGCTGCGCTCTTTGCTGAATAAAGCGACCAGCATCGGCGGCAGCATGGAAAAGCTGTACAAAAACACCAGAAAACCGCACAGGTGAATAACCACGCGCACCTGTGAAAAATTGAGTGTGAGATAGCGTTGCAAAGCAAGGCTCCCTGATGACAAAAGATCGGCAGCAATGATGCCTTCTTACCGGGCATATCACAAACTCAGATAAAGCAACGGATGAATATATTCATTATCTACAGAAGATTGTATTGTGCGCTCTGAGGAGTGTGGCCACGGAAAGCCCATCCATAAAACTGGCTGTCACGCCTGGTCAGCGGTGGAACTAAAAACGTTGTCGGTTGTAACAGGTGAATTTATAAATTACGCTTATGTATCGGCACGAAACAGGACAACCTGGCCTTGAATAAATATTCGTCAAATACTTCCTCCCGCCTCAGACATACGCCTCTTGGCAGGAGTATGGCGGCCTTTTTGCTGCTGACAGCCATGGCCGTTATGGGCATTAATGCCTGGACACTATGGAGCTCCTGGCAACAGCGAATTACAGAGCGCGAAGAGGATGCCCGTAATCTCGCCGTCTCGCTGGCAAAACAGGCAGAAGACGCCTTTCTTCAGGTGGATATTACCCTCTCTGATGCGGTCAGGCAGCTCACGCAGCAGGGGCCAGACTATGCAAAAACGGAGGCTTTTTCACGTCAGTTGAAAGAGCAGCACGGTAAACTGCAGCAACTGCATGGGCTTTTTATTTACGATGCACAGGGAAACTGGATCGCCACATCAGGCAATTATATCCCTTCAAAGGGCAGCAATGCAGATCGGGAATATTTTGTCTGGCACCGTAGCCACTCTGATACCTCTGTTCATATCGGTCACGTTATTCGCAGCCGTTCCACTGGTGAACAGGTTATCCCGGTATCGATGCGCCTGAACGACAGTGCCGGTCATTTTGCCGGCGTCGCACTGGCCACGGTTAAAGTGGACTACTTCAGGCAATTTTACGGTTATTACACCCTGGGAGCACGCGATGTTCTGGGGCTTATCCTCGCCGATACCACCGTATTGTATATGCGCCCCCTGCCGGATTCAGTGATTAACCGAAGCCTTTCTGCCAGCCCGCTGTTCAGAATCGCGCTTAAAACATCCGCCAGCGGCAGTGCAACATGGCGCTCCGCGCTGGACGGTATTGAGCGTATTTATGGTTATGCCCGGCTGGAGCAGTATCCGCTGGTCGTCACCGCTGGCTATGATCGTGACAGAGTGCAGAAAGCGTGGCTTGAAACCAACCTCACAGATGTGGTGCTTAACCTGATCCTGCTGACCATGATAATGGGAATGGGAGTATTTATTCTGAAGCAAATCAGGACCAACGTCAGAAACCAGCTTGAGCTGACGCAGGTCAGAGATGAACTTACCACCATTAACCATACCCTGCAGTCGATGGCGCTGATTGACGGCCTGACCGGCCTGGCTAACCGCAGACAGTTTGATGTGGTGCTTGAAGAAGGGCTGCAGCGCTCGAAAAAAACTGGCGAGCCGCTGTCATTAATCATGATAGATATCGACTTTTTCAAACGCTATAACGATACCTGCGGTCACGTAGCAGGTGACATGTGTCTGAAAAAGGTAGGCGGCCTGCTGAAAGGTGCGACTCACCGTCATACCGATCTGGTGGCGCGCTACGGCGGCGAGGAGTTCGCTATCATTCTGCCTTTTACCAGCGCACCGGATGCCAGGCAGTTTGCTGACCGGGCGGTTAAGGTGATCAGAGATGCCGCGATTGTCCATACCTCGACGGAACTGCCGGAGAGAGTGGTCACTATCAGCGCCGGCTGCGGTACGATTATCTCAAATGGTGAGGACAACGAAGCCGAGCTGCTGAAGAAAAAGGCAGATAATGCGCTTTACCATGCCAAACGCAACGGACGTAATCGGGCTCAGGGAGAGATCTAACCTTAATCTGCGCCTCTCAGCTCTGTTGTTCTTGTCTGTAACGATGTGCAACCTTCACCACGGAAGGTTGTACATCCAGTCAGGGCAAACCCTAGCCGTTCTGTCGAATACGGGCAATCAGCGTATCGATATTATCGATATGCGGCGCGGCAACAATTAACGTTTTCCCCAGGCTAATCGCGTGACGAATACACTCAATGCGCATCGCTTCATCCTGAATGGTTTCCAGGTCCGCCACGTGTGCCATGCCGACTGTACGACGAATCAGTTCGCTGCCGCAGTAACCGATACTGTCCGCAAATACTTTCTTCAACCAGGTCGCGGTATAGTCCGGCCACGCCAGCATGCGATCGCGGCTTTTTTCCGCTGCCAGTGCCTGAAAGCATTCGGCAAATGTCAGCCACAGGGTGCGTATATCCTGTAAACGCTGCTCGCGCCCGTCGGCCGCTTCACGCGTCGCCAGCAGCCCCGGCAGCGCACAATAGTTCAGCAGCAGGTTACCCAACGCCGTACCCACGTCAAAACCCACTGGCCCAAAATACCCAAACTCGGCATCAATTGCTTTCAGGCTACCGTCGGCAACAAACACGGAACCGCTGTGGATATCACCATGCAGGTGCGCTTCCGCATGGGAGAAAAAGCGGTGCTTTAGTCCGGCGACCTCGTTACGCAGCCGTTCATCGCTACGCAACTCCGCCACCTCAGTTTCCAGCTGTGCCGGGTAATCGTTGCGCGGATGATCTTCATAGGGATCGGTAAAAAAGAGATCCTCAGTGATTTCACACATTTCAGGATTAGTAAAACGGATAACCCGCGCCTTTTTCTCATGAGGATGCAGGTAAAAATCGGAGGTATGAAACAGCGTTTGCGCCAGATATTCACCCAGCTGACGCGTCGCCTGCGGACAGTAGCGTCCCTGTACCAGCTCACCGCGCCAGATACGATAGCTGGAGAGATCTTCCATCACCATCACCGCCAGCTCAGCATCGTAATGCAATACTTTTACCGTATGCTGCGGGCAGTGCCGATAATGTTCCGTGAGCGTTTCAGCTTCCAGTCGCGCACGCTCCAGTGTCAGCGGCCAGGACTCGCCAACGCAGCGCACCCAGGGCAGCGCCTGCTTTACCACAACGCGACTGATGCCGTCGCGATCGAAGATTTTAAATACCAGATTAAGGTTACCGTCACCAATCTCTTCAGCCGTTACCAGCGAAGATGCATCACTTAGCCCACCAAATCGCTGCGCATATTCCACCGCATCGGCGGCAGTGAACGTCCGGTATTGCGACATTATCCGTTTCCTCTGCAAATCTGTAGTAAAAGCCGTTCAGACGTCTATACTTCCGTTTCGCATGTTGGCACAATATGCTGCATTAACGCAACATGGATTTCACTGTTATGCAAACTCTTCATACCACCAGCCTGCAGGTGCGCGATAACCAGCTGTGGATCCTCGATCAGCAGGCTCTGCCGCAGCAAAAAAACTGGCTGGACGCGAGCAGCGTGGAAGCGCTGGTTAGCCATATTCATGCGCTGCGGGTACGCGGTGCGCCATTAATTGGCCTCTCCGCCAGTCTACTGCTGGCGCTGCTGGCGGAAAATGGCATGTCCAAAAACCAGCTGACGCAGGCGCTGGAGATCTTACGCGCCGCGCGTCCTACTGCCGTTAATCTGATGAACAATCTGGACAGGATGAAGCAGGCGCTGCTGCAGGAAAATTTCGTTGATGCGTTAAGCGCTGAAGCGCTGCGGCTGGTGGAAGAAGATAAAGCGCTATGCGACAGCATCGCTCAGGCGGGCAGCCAACGGGTAGCGCCCGGCAGCCGAATTTTAACCCACTGCAATACCGGCGGTCTGGCTACCGCTGGCGTTGGCACCGCCATCGGCGTTATCGCCCTGGCTTTTCAGCAGGGAAAAGTCGAACAGGTCTGGGTGGATGAAACTCGCCCGCTATTACAGGGTGGCCGCCTGACGGCCTGGGAACTAACCGAGCTGGGCATTCCCAATCGTTTGATCTGCGATTCCATGGCGGCCGCGCTGATGGCGCAAAAACAGGTGGACGCCATCTGGGTCGGTGCCGATCGTATTGCCGCTAACGGCGATGTCGCTAACAAAATCGGCACCTATAGTCTGGCGGTGCTGGCGCGCTATCATCACATCCCTTTTTACGTAGCCGCGCCGCATACCACACTCGATCCGCACTGCCCCAACGGCAGTGCCATCCCGATTGAGCAGCGCGCCGCCTCCGAGGTCACTGGCGTATCCGGCAGCTTTGGCCAGCTACAGTGGGCGCCGGAAAACGCGCAGGTATGGAATCCGGCATTTGACGTGACGCCAGCAGAATTAATCAGCGGTTGGGTGTTGGATAGCGGCGTGGTAACGCCTGAAGAGGTGGCGGCCGGTTATTTCCAGCCGCGATGAACCAGAATCAGGGCAGACGCGGGTAACTAACCGCAATCGGATCGCCGGTGAAGTTGGCGATCCAGCCTTCCGGGTTATCGAAAATACGGATCGCGGTAAAATGCGGGGTCGATCCCATATCAAACCAGTGCGGTGTACCGGCCGGTACGGAGATCAGATCATTTTTCTCACACAGGATTTGGTAGACATGCCCTTCCAGATGCAGGCAAAACAGCCCGGCCCCTTCGACAAAAAAGCGCACTTCGTCTTCACCATGGGTATGCTCCGCCAGAAACTTACTGCGCAGCGCCTCTTTTTGCGGATTATCGGCGCGCATGCTGATCACATCCCAGCTTTGATAGCCCTTCTCCGCAACCAGTCGATCGATGGCATGCTGATAAGCATTAATCACGGTTTCCGCATCAGGGTTTTCGCCTAATTCGCGGTTGGCTTCCCAGCGTTCAAAGCGTACGCCGCGCGCGTTGAGCTGCTCGCGAATCGCCTCAGGATCGGTGCTGTGCCACACCGGCACCGTGGTTTCTGTTTCGGTATAGATGGTCAATTCACTCATAAGGAAAACAGCTCCAGCTTAATCTGATCAAAACGGTTTACCTGGCGATGAAGACTCTCATTATCCGCTTCGCCGCGAATCAACTGCAGGGTGTACCAACCGGCCTGCTGCGCAGCATCCAGCTCCTGGCGAATATCAGACAGGAACAGCAGCTCGCTGGCAGGCAGATTAATCTGGCGGGCAATATTTTGATAAGCTCTGACCTCACGCTTGGCCCCGACATGGGTATCAAAATAACCGCTGAACAGCGCTGTAATATCGCCGTGATCGCTGTAGCCGAACAACAGCTTTTGCGCAGCAACCGAGCCAGACGAATAAACGTACAGGGAAATCCCCTGTTCATGCCAGTTCTTTAACGCAGGCAATACGTCAGGATAGAGATGACCGGTAAAATCACCGTTAAGGTAGCCGCTGCGCCAGATCATGCCCTGCAACGCTTTCAATGCGGTGGATTTACGGTCTTCATCCATAAAACGATACAGCACGGTAATCAGCTGTTCGGTATCCGCCTGCGGCTGGTTGATCTCCTGACGCAGATCGTTCAACGCAGCGGCCACCGCCGGTTCTGCCATATGAGTACGCAGATACGCCGCCAGATGCTGACGCGCCCAGGGAAACAGAACATTATGCACGAAGCGAATGTCGCTGGTGGTGCCTTCAATATCGGTAACAATTGCGCGGATCATTATCTCTCCAGCAAACGACGTTGCATTTCACAGTTAAACAGGAACTCCAGCCCTTCCAGATGGCGACGCGCCTCCTGCACATCCCTGCCCCAGCAGGTCAGGCCATGACCGCGCAGCAGAAAACCGTAACGCAGCGGCCTGGTTTGCGCCCAGGCTTCAATACGTGCCGCCAGCGCGCTGATATTCTGATCGTTATCAAACAGCGCTATCGCTACGCTATCCAGATGGCTGCGCTGGCCGGACAGCGACTTTTGCATTTCATAGCCCTGCAGCAGCAGCGCCGATCCTGTTTCAATACGTGACAGCACGGTGCTGTTAACGCTGTGGGTATGCAATACCGCGCCCGCCTCCGGAAACAGGCGATAGATAAGCGTATGCAGGCCGGTTTCCGCAGAGGGCTTGCGCCCTGACGGTGCCAGGCCGCTGGCGATCTCTACTTCAATAAAATCGGCGGCGGTCAGGCTGCCTTTGTCCTTGCCAGATTCGCTGAGCAGGCATAATCCTCTCTCCGCACGGATCGACATATTGCCGCCGGTCGCCGGTGCCCAGCCCTGTTGCCCAATCCAGTGGCAGGCAGCCACCAGCTGCGCCAGTTGTGGAGTTACGGTCATTGCGCTCCTTTTATCGGCCTCGCCGTTACGGGAAATTTTTGCTTTTAGACGTCTACCCATCTTGATTGCCAAATACTAACATCATGATTATAGTGGCTCAACACAGCCGTAACATCGGGCCGCTACCCGCACGAAAGGTGAGCTATTTATGCGTTCTAACCCGTTGATCCCACAAAGCAAGCTGCCGTCGCTCGGCACCACCATTTTTACCCAGATGAGCGCGCTGGCGCAGCAGCACAACGCGATTAATCTCTCGCAGGGTTTTCCCGATTTTGACGGCCCGCGTTATTTGCAGCAGCGGCTGGCGCATCATGTTAGCCAGGGCGCAAATCAGTATGCGCCGATGACCGGCGTAGCGGCGTTACGTGAAGCAATTGCCGATAAAACGGCGGAACTTTACCGCCATCGCCCTGACGCTACCGCCGACATTACCATTACCGCTGGCGCGACCGAGGCGTTATATGCAGCGATTACTGCACTGGTGCGGCCTGGTGACGAGGTGATCTGCTTTGATCCCAGCTATGACAGCTATGCGCCCGCCGTCACGCTGTCCGGCGGCGTGATAAAGCGCCTGACACTGCAACCACCCGCCTTTCGCGTTGACTGGCAGGCGTTTCGTGAGTTGCTGTCGCCGCGAACCCGGCTGGTGATCCTGAATACCCCGCACAATCCTTCTGCCACCGTTTGGCAGCAGAGCGACTTTGCCGCGCTGTGGCAGGCCATTGCTGATGAAGAGATCTATGTGCTGAGCGATGAGGTATATGAACATATCTGCTTCACCGACGAGGGTCATCACAGCGTGTTAGCGCATGCGCAACTGCGCGAGCGGGCGATTGCCGTCTCCTCTTTTGGTAAGACATACCATATGACCGGCTGGAAAGTGGGCTACTGCGTTGCGCCAGCGGCGCTAAGCGCTGAGATCCGCAAAGTGCATCAATATCTGACCTTTGCCGTGAACACGCCTGCTCAGCTGTCGCTGGCCGATATGCTGCGCGCCGAACCAGAGCATTATCGCGATCTGCCTGCGTTTTATCGGGCGCGCCGCGATAGTTTTGTTCAGGCGCTCAGCCGTAGCCGTTTTGAAATCCTGCCCTGCGAGGGCACCTACTTTCTGCTGGCGGATTACAGTGCAATATCCGATCTGGATGATGTCAGTTTCTGTCGCTGGCTGACAGAGGAAGTCGGCGTGGCGGCGATCCCGCTATCGGTATTCTGTGCCGACGCCTTTCCTCATCGCTTGATTCGTCTTTGTTTTGCCAAGCAGGAAACTACCCTGCTGGCTGCTGCGGAGCGCCTGTGTCAAATTTAACGCTTTCACTGTTACAACAACCGCTGGTCTGGATGGATGGCGAAGCCAATCTGGCCCATTTTGATACGCTACTGGCGTCGCTTTCCGGGTGCGATTTAATCGTGCTGCCGGAGATGTTTACCACCGGCTTTGCGATGGAAGCGGCGCGTGAGTCGTTATCCCAGCATCGGGTGGTCGCCTGGCTGCGTCAGCATGCGCAGCGTCTTAACGCCATGGTGGGCGGCAGTGCGGCGCTGCAAACGGAAAAAGGTGCGGTAAATCGTTTTCTGCTGGTGGAGCCGGATGGCCGCGTACACCATTACGACAAGCGCCACCTGTTTCGCATGGGCGACGAGCATCACTATTATGTTGCAGGCAGTCAGCGAGAGATCGTGGAATGGCGCGGCTGGCGTATTTTGCCGCAGGTTTGCTATGACCTGCGCTTCCCGGTGTTTTCCCGTAACCGCGACGATTACGACCTGGCGCTGTATGTCGCAAACTGGCCGGAGGCGCGTGCTCATCACTGGCAGGCGCTGCTGATGGCGCGCGCGATTGAAAACCAGGCTTACGTTGCTGGCTGCAACCGCGTGGGTGAAGATGGCAAATCGCTGCGCTACAGTGGCGATAGCCAGATTATTTCGCCGCAGGGCATTATTCTGGGCCGTGGCGAAGCGCATCAGCCAGCAGTGTTACATGCTGAGCTATCGCTGGAGGAGCTACGGTCATATCGCGAACGCTTCCCCGCCTGGCGCGATGCCGACGCGTTTGACTGGCGTTAAGTATTGGGTGGGCTGGTCAGTCCTGCAAAGAGACCAGCTCAATACACAGCAAATCCTGTTGTATTGTCACTGATTTTATCAGCGCCTTTCTAGAAAAGTTACATCCCTGCCTTACAAATAAGCTCTTTTTAATTTTTTCACCTCTCTCCTCTTTTTGTCGGTTCTGTTCGATATCTGGTCATCTTTGAACATCCTCTACTACATAAAAGTAATTTAACATTTTCATGGTTATCCCTCTGTGAAACGGGGCTGGAATAAGTTCTTGTGAAACAGGATGACTGTATGAAGGGGGAAACGGCAGCGATTGTGCAGCAATTCTCTCATGCGTCACGGGTTCATACCGCATATTGATAGAGGCAACGATGAAAGAAACCACTTTAGCGCCGGCAGCGGCGCTATCAAACAAGAGCGGCCCTGCCTTCGCGGCAGTTGTCACCGCCCTGTTTCTGGCCGCAGTGGACAGCACGATAGTCAGTACCGTTTTGCCGACCATCAGCGGGCAGTTGGGTCATCCAACGCTCTATCCATGGGTGATGTCCGCCTTTTTATTGCCGGTAGCCCTGTTTGCGCCTTTGGCAGGCGCATGCGGCGACAAGCTGGGCGTTTCCGTCACGCTTAAAGCGTGCCTGCTGTTGTTTCTGGCCGCCTCCGTGCTGGCTGCGCTGAGCCCAACCATGCCGCTATTGATCCTGGCACGAGCGCTACAGGGCATCGGCGCGGGCGGCATTATTGTACTTTCTTACGCCCTGTTGGCGGCGCTATTTGATGCCAGCAGACGCGGAAAAATGCAGGGGATGCTGAGCGGCGTGTGGGGGTTGGCCGCGGTAGCGGGACCGCTGCTCGGCAGCCTGCTTTCCGCCACGCTCGGCTGGCGCGCTATTTTTTGGCTCAATATCCCCGTGGGTCT
Organism: Pantoea sp. FN0307; assembly: GCF_050113815.1. Taxonomy (NCBI): domain Bacteria; kingdom Pseudomonadati; phylum Pseudomonadota; class Gammaproteobacteria; order Enterobacterales; family Erwiniaceae; genus Pantoea; species Pantoea sp. FN0307. Next base: position 249,426 of record NZ_JBNJSO010000006.1, read on the forward strand.
GGTAGCCCTGCTACTGCTGTTTATGACCCCCGGCGTAAGCAAGGGTGCCGCTAAAGCGCCACTGGATGGCTGGGCGCAGCTGGCCTTGATTATATTCACCTGCAGCCTACTGCTGTTGGTTTCTGGTTCGATGGCATTGCCGGGAATAACAGGAATGCTGGGCGCAGCGCTGGCGCTGGCATTACTGATGTTGATCGCGCGCGTGCGTCAGCGGCCAGCCAGCAGCCCGGTGCCTTTACCCTTTTTTAATCATCGTGACCTGTTTGCCGTCATGATGCTGGTGCTGCTTTCCAGCGCCGGACTTTATGCCCCGGTAACGCTGCTGCCGCTAGCAATGAATCATCATGCTGGCGCAGGGATATCAACGGGCCTGCTGATTATGCTGGCCGCGCTGGGATGGGTAGCAGGCGCTGCCTTTTGCGGCGGCAAACTGGCAATCATCGGCTATCGACGAATGGCCTTTTACGGCATGCTGTTGTTAACCTTCGGTGCCCTGCTGATGATTCCAGCCATAGGAAGATTAAACACGTTGCCGATGGCGCTGGCGCTGTTGCTTATCGGGCTGGGAATGGGCTTAACCGCTACCACGACGCTGGTGCTGGCACAGAACGCGGCGCCGGCGGAACAGTTGGGAACCTGGACCGCAACCGTACAATTTTTGCGGAATCTGGGAGCGGCGCTGGGCGTCAACGTGCTGGCGACGGTGCAACTGCAGCTTAGCGGCGTTTACGCTTTCCAGATTTGCTTTATTATTCTTGGGGTAACTATGCTGGTAGGGTTGCTTTTTACCCGTTTTTTACCCCGCGCTTATCCGGCCAGATAAGCATGACAGGCAACAGATGAAATCAGCAACCTTAGACTATGATGCTCTGGTAATAGAGCGTGTTCTGGAACATATTGCGGTGGAGGAGAATGTTCCCCACCGTCATCCGCTCGGTCAGTTTGTACTGGTAAAACGTGGCGTTCTGCATGGTCACACACCCGATCAGCATTGGTTGATGAAACCGGGCATGGCGGTATGGATACCGCCCGATACCATGCACTGGGGGCAGGCTTATAATCGCGTTGATCTGACGGTACTGTATATTGCTCCGGCACTGTGCCATTCCTTTACATCCCATCTAAAGCTGTTTGACGCTTCTTTTTTGATTTCAGCTCTGTGTGAGCGGCTGGCTGACAGCAGCATGCCGCTTTCTGAAAAGCGTCGTAATAGCATGTTGCAGATGTTGTTTGAAGAGATCGAAGAAAAACCCGACAGTAATCTGACGCTGCCTTTGCCGCAAGATGCGCGGCTGAAGAAGGTGACCGATAGCTTGATAGCCGATCCCACTCAGCGTCTGGGTCTGGCCGAGTGGGGAAAACGCGTCGGCGCGACGGAGCGTACTCTGGCCCGCTTATTTCGTAAAGAGACAGGCCTGCGTTATACGGAATGGTGTAATCGTCTGTTGTTGGCCGTAGCGTGGCAGGGGCTGGCAAATGGTGCCTCAAACGATCGCCTGTCGTTAATGCTGGGATTTTCATCCAGCGATTCATTTGGCCACTGGTTTCGGCGCGTAGCCAATACCTGCCCAGGCAAGGTGCGCAAACAATTACAGTCCCACTTTTTATACAAGTCTGATAAATAAATTCTGTCTGTCTTAATCAGTAAAATGGTTTTTTTGAACATTCCTGGGTGCCCTTAGACTCCAGTAAATTATGGCTTATTGCTGTTATTACTGGAGGAAAAAGAGTTGAGTTATGACGTTATCAAACTGGTTCATGCCCTGGCTGCCGTAGCGGCAACCGGACCATTGCTTTTCGCCCCGTGGATGTCTGCGCATTTGAAGCGCGGTCAGCCCCAAAATCAGGCCATTTTGCTTCGCGGGTTGGATGCTACCGACAGATATTACAATATTGCCGGTTGGGTATTAATGCTGAGCGGAACGGTGATGTTTTGGCTGCTGGATTGGCACCGTGTTTTTCAACTGTGGTTTTTACTTAGCGTAGCGATTTTTGTGCTGGACTCCCTGGCGGAGAAGCGTTTGCGCGATCCGGCTAATGATGCGCTGGCGACATTGCAGCCTGGAGATGAGGGCTGGCAGGCGTCTGTTTCTCGTCTGCATAAGGCGGTAATTACACAGATGGTTTGCACCGCGCTGATTCTGGTGGTGATGCTAATGCACAGCCAGTTGCAGATTAATCTGCTGACCCTTTCCCCTTTTGCCCGGCTTTTTAGCTGAGGGAACACGTATCAAACAGGCGGCTCAGCAGCATGGAGAGCGGCGAGCAGACGACTCAACCCCGATCCGCCACCGCCAGCCTTTTCGGCAGCGGATTAAACAATGCATTCAATAGCACGGAAACCAGGCAGGCAGCGCTAATACCGGAGTGCAGAAGCGTCTGCACCCAGCCCGGAAAACGATCGTAAAAGCCCGGCATCACCACCGGAATCGTGCCGAAAGCGATGGCGGTGGCGACAATCACTAAATTCATATTGTCCTTATAATCCACCTTCGCCAGCGTGCGGATCCCGCTGGCGGCAACCGTACCAAACAACACCACGCCTGCCCCGCCCAACACCGGCATCGGAATGGCCGCAATCACTCTGCCCAGCACCGACAGCAAACCGAGCAAAATCAAAATCACGCCGCCCGCCGCTACCACAAACCGGCTCTTGATACCGGTCATTGCCACCAGCCCGATATTCTGGGCAAAGGCGCTCTGCGGAAACGAATTAAACAGCGGCGACAGCGCGCTGGTTAACATATCGGCCCGCAAACCGCGCACGATACGCTTCTCATCAACCGGCGTCCCGACAATCTCCCCTATCGCCACCAGCCCGGCGGTGGTTTCCGTCAGCAATACCAGCACAATCAACACCATCGATAAGATGGCCGCCAAATCAAACTGCGGCAGACCAAAACTCAACACGCCCGGCAGCGCGAACAGATCTCCGCTCATTACTCTGGAAAAATCCGCCTTGCCCACCGCCGCTGCCAGTAGCGTACCCAGCGCCATCGCCACCAGCACCGCCAGACGCTTTAGCCCGCCACGCGCCACCTTGCTTAACAGCAAAACCAATGCCAGCGTCAGCGCCGCCAGCCCTATATTCTGCGGCGAACCCCAGTCCGGCGCTTTTGTATTGCCACCCATCGCCCAGCGTGCCGCTACCGGCATCAGCGACAGACCAATTACCGTGATTACCGTGCCGGTCACCAGCGGGGGAAAAAAGCGGATCACATGCGCGAAAAAGGGCGCGATCAACAGCCCGAACAGCGCCGAACCGATAATCGCACCGGCAACCACCGGTAACCCACCAGAGCCGGAAGCGATCCCCACCAGCGTGGAAACGCTGGCAAAAGAGACGCCCTGCACCAGCGGCAGACGCGCGCCGAAACCAGGTAATCCCAGCGACTGCAACAGTGTTGCCACGCCGCTAACAAGCAGCGCGGCAGTAATCAGCAGGCCGATATCCGTTGCTGAAAGCCCGGCAGCGCTGCCGATAATCAACGGCGGCGCAATAATCCCGCCGTACATCGTTAACACATGCTGCATTCCCCAGGCGAAAGTCTTACCCAGCGGATAACGCACATCTTCAGGCCTGACGCGATTCTCATTCATCGTGACACCTTTTGCAGTTGCGGACCGGCACATCACCGGAGAGGAAGGAAATCAACGCGACCGCTCAGCTACCGCGATAGGTTGACCAGGACCAGGGGGAAATCAGAAAAGGCAAATGATAGTGACTGCCCGCCTGAGCGATAACAAAATCGATCTGCGCACTGACATACAGCGCATCACGCCCGCTACCGGCAAAATAGTCGCCAATCTCTGCCGTCAGGCGATAGTGACCAGGCGTAAGCGGTTCAGCCGACAAGCTTTTGATGCGGCCATCGGCATCGGTTTTTGCCGCTGTTAACGTCAGCCATCCTTCCGTACTGCACTGTTCCAGCGTCACGCTAACTGCCGCTGCCGGAGTACCCAGCGCGGTATCAAGAATATGGGTGGATATGGCACTCATATAATGCTCTCCTGTAAACGCAACAGCGTAATTTCACGCAGCTGGCCTAACGCTTCCTCCAGCTCCTGCGCTGGCGTATTCGCCAGACGCCGCCGCAGTTCAGCCAGCATCTTCTGGCCGCTGCGGCCTTTAGCACGAATCAAAAACAGATGGCCAAAGCGCTGCTCATAATCCTGATTGGCAATGCGCAGCGCCTGCCTGAGCTCAGCGTCTTCGCCAACCGCAGCCTGCTCCTGCCGCGATAACGCCGCCTCTTTATGCTCTCCACAGGCACACTCGCCAATGCGCGGATGCGCCGCCAGCGCCTGCACAAAATCCGCTTCTCCCCACTCTTGCGCCAGCAGACGCGCCTGCTGACAGAGCGCCCCCAGCGAGGCATAAGGACGCGCCGCAACCATCGCCTGCTGCCAGCGTTTAATCGCCACGCAATGGGCCAGCACAGCCTGCGCCTGCTCAGGAGGAAGTTGATTAAAACCGGCAAGCTTCATCAGACAACCTCCCGGCTCGGCATCGCCAGCGGCGTAAAACTGGCGGCGAAACGCTCTACCGTCAGCAGCGCAGCCTGTACAGCCTGAGCCACGTCCGGTTGAGTGACCGCTTCTGCCGGATGATGGCTAATACCACCGGCGCAGCGTACAAACAGCATGCCGACCGGCCAGCGCTCAGCAATAGCGATAGCGTCGTGACCGGCTCCGCTGGGGAGAGAAAGCGAACGTCCCTGCACCTCAGCTACCGCATCGCTTAACGCCCGCTGCAGCTGAGAGTCACAGCGCGTGGCGTTGATTGCATAGTATTCCGTGGAGTGAAATGTTACGCCGCGCCGCCGCGCTATCACCTCGCCCTGCGCCAGCAGATCCACCAGCAGCGCCGTCAGTTGCGCGTCGTCAGGACCGCGAATATCCAGCGACAGCTCCACCTCGCCAGGGATCACGTTCACCGCGCCGGAGGTGCACTGTAGCGTGCCAACGGTGGCGACGCGTTGCTGTCCGTAGCGGCGGGTCATCTGTTCAATATCAACAATCCATTCGGCGGCGGCGGCCAGCGCATCTTTACGCTGTGCCATCGGCACGGTTCCCGCATGACCCGCTTCGCCCTGAAAGCGGCAGCTCAGCCGACGCGCACCGTTAATTGCTGTTACCACGCCCAGCGCCAGATCGGCCTGCTCCAGACAGGGCCCCTGCTCAATATGCAGTTCGAGATAGGCGGCGATCTCTTCTGGCGCACGTGCGGCTTTGCCAATATTGGCGATATCCAGTCCGACATCTTTCAGAGCCTGCGCAACGGTAATTGAGTTGCCGTCGGCTACGGCGGACCAGCTTTCCGGCCAGCTGCCAGTAAGCCCCCTGCTGCCCAGCAGCGTGATGCCGAAGCGGGTGCCCTCTTCATCGCCAAAGCCGACTACCTCAATCGCCAGCGACAGGCGGCGCTGCTGCTGATGCAGCCAGCTGACGATTTCAATGGCGCTCAACACTCCCAGCATGCCGTCATAGCGCCCGGCATTGCGCACCGTATCCAGATGAGAGCCAAGCAGCAGCGCCTGTGCGCCAGGCTCTGTCCCTTCATAACGGCCACAAATGTTGCCCACCGCATCCTGCCAGACACGCATGCCCGCTGCCCGCATCCACTCGCCGACGAGCGCGTTAACCTGCAAATGTTCAGGCGACAGATAGACCCGCGTCAGACCATCCGGGCTTTCGCTGATCTGCGCCAGCGCATCGCAGCGAGCCATTACGCGGGCGGCAGCCCGCTCCGCCTCACTAAGGTTCATCGATGGATTCACAGGCGGCCCTCGCGGTTATAGCAGTCCCATGCCGCCTGCAGCGCCGCGCCCTGTACGGTTTTAAATCCAAGGTGATTTAGTACCGCTTCCAGCGCGCTCAGCGTCTGCATAACGCAATCTTTACGTGCGTTATAGCCCATGGTGCCGATGCGCCAGACTTTACCGATCAGCGGGCCAAACGAAGTGCCGATTTCAATGGCGAAATCTTCCAGCATCAGTTTCCGCACCTGCTCGCCGTTGATACCCGCCGGGATCATTACCCCCAGCACATTGTTCATCTTGTGACGCACATCGCCGAACACCTCCAGTCCCATCGCCTGGATACCGGTCAGCATCGCTTCGCCATGCAGCCGGTGGCGCGCAATGGTGTTATCCAGCCCTTCCTGCAGAATTAAACGGGCACATTCGCGCGCGCCAAACAGCGCAGTGGTTGCTTCGGTATGATGATTCAGCCGCTCCGGTCCCCAGTAATCCATAATCATGCCGAGGTCGAAATAGTTGGACCAGATCATCTGATCGTCGCCATCCTGATGCTCAGCGGTGCGGATGCCTTCCTCCACGCGTTTACGCCTGCGGATCACCTCTTCCATGCGCGCGCTGAGCGTGATCGGCGCAGTGCCGGAAGGGCCGCCCAGACATTTCTGCATCCCGGCGGATACCGCATCCAGTCCCCAGGCATCGCTTTCCAGCGCATTGCCGCCCAGCGAGGCGGTGGCGTCGGTGTAAAACAGCACGTCGTAGCGCCGACAAATCGCGCCCAGCTCCGCCAGCGGCTGCAGCATTGTGGTTGACGTATCGCCCTGCACCGTCAGCAGCAGACGCGGGCGCACACGCCTGATGGCATCTTCAATCTGGTCAGGCGTAAAAACTTCGCCCCACGGCACTTCAATGACATGCACTTCGGCGCGGCAGCGACGCGCAATCTCACAAAGCAGATGACCAAAGCGGCCAAACACCGGCACCAGCACCTTATCGCCGGGACGGATCGCCGACAGCAGGATCGCCTCGATACCGGCGCGCGAGGTGCCGTCAATCAGCATCGTCCAGCGGTTTTCAGTGCGGAAAACGCCGCGATAAAGCGTCATCACTTCATTCATGTAATGCGTCATCGCCGGATCGTACTGCCCAATCAGCTGAGTCGACATCGCACGCAGCACGCGCGGATCGGCGTTGATGGGGCCAGGTCCCATCAGCAGGCGCGGCGGCGGATTGATTTGTTCGAATTGTGAGATATCCATGCGTTGTTCCTTATCAGTTAAGTCCGCGAACCGAAGAGATAAACTGTTTCAGCTCCGCTGTCTGTGGGCTGGCAAACAGCGCTTTACTCTCGCCCTGCTCCCAGATGCGCCCCTGGTGCATAAACACCACGCGGTCGCCCACTTCGCGGGCGAAATTCATTTCATGCGTTACCAGGATCGGTGTCATCCCCTCCGCCGCCAGAGAGATTCGATGGGTAGTTGTCGATGCGATCGCCCAGACCCACTTTCTCCAGCATCTACCACGCCAGCGCGCTGCCCAACTGCGTGAACATCAATGCCGCGCCCATCATGATCATGGATACTTTTTTCATATTTGCTTTGCCCCGGAGTGAAGCGTTGCAACAAAAGATTCGTCAAAAAGCTTTTTGCAACTAATGTGCCAGGTGCAGAACAGAGGAATTAAGGAGATAAAAAGCGTAAAACGGCCCGTTTAACAGACCGTCCTCAAAAGAGCAGAGAGATAAATGGAGTGTGCTGTAAAGGCGCAAAGCACCAAACTGGTGCCCCATTAACGCTGTTCCAGCTCATCCAGCTGCTGGTAAAGATCGGCAATAGCGTGAATACGCTGACGTCCCTGCGCCAGCCCTTCATGCAGTAACGCATTGGCCAACAGATTAACCAGACTCATGGCGGCGGAATAGCTGTCGAAGGCGGAAACGCTGTCAAGCGGGGTACAAAGGGGCCAGCGTGCCAGTGGAATAATCGACTGCGCCTGCGGCTCGCAAAGCAATACCACCGGCACCGCCTGCTGCTGGAGCTGTAGCAGTAAAGATTTCATAATGCGCGGACGCCGCCGGAAGGCAACGCCAATCACCAGATCGTCCGCGCTGATATCCACCAGCTCTTCACCAAGCGTTTGGCCGGGCTGCGGCAGAATATGTACCTGCGCACGCGCCTGTAACAGCTGCTGACGCAGATGCAGCGCCACCGGCCAGCCGTTGCGCATTCCGATAATAAAGATACGTTGCGCCTGTCCCAGCGCCGCAATAATCTCGCTAAAGCACTGCAGATCGATACTGTTGACCCACTGCGTCAGATTAGCGATCTCCTGCTTATAGTGACGCGACAGCAGCGTGTTGCCCTGCACTGCATCGCGATTATCGGTAAGCGGCATGCCGCTCTGGCGCAGAGTCCGCAGCTCATCGCGCATATCCTTGTATTTCTCATAGCCGAGCCGCCGGAACAGACGGCTGACGGTGGCTTTCGAGACTCCGCTCAGGCGTGCCAGCTCGGCGCTGTTATAGCTGATTAAATCGTCAAAATGGTCAAAAACAAAATCGGCAATGCGCTGCTCCTGCGGCGAAAGCTGAACGTAATGTTGCCGGAGCCGTTCATCAAGCTGCTTCATAAATTTCCCTGTAACTTTTGTTTCAGCTGAACATAGCATAAATCGATCCACTCTCTGCCCTGCCAAACCTGGAACAGCTCTTGCTTGATGTTTTTGTCTGAAGCAAATAAGGATACGCAATGATCCAAAGTAATATGGCGCCTCAGGGAATGGTGGTCACGCCGCATCATCTTGCCAGCGAAAGCGCCCTGGCGGTGCTGCGCGAAGGCGGTAACGCGATCGAAGCGATGGTCGCCGCCGCCGCGACGATTGCGGTGGTCTATCCACATATGAACGGTCTGGGCGGTGACGGCTTCTGGTTGATTATGCCGCCGCAGGGCGATCCCATCGCCATTGACGCCAGCGGCGCTGCCGGTTCTCTGGCCCATCCCGACTTTTATCAAGGGCTGCCATATATTCCTCATCGTGGCCCCAAAGCGGCGCTGACCGTGGCAGGCACCGTGAGCGGCTGGTCGGAAGCGCTTACGCTTGCGCAGGAATATGACGGCGCTTCGCTGCCGCTGCCGCGCCTGTTGCGCGATGCGATTCGCTATGCCACCGACGGCATTCCGGTAACCGCCTCCCAGGCTGCGGCCACCCACGCCAAACAGCAGGAGCTGGCCTGTCAGCCCGGCTTCGCCGCCACTTTTCTGCCCGACGGTGCACCGCCGCGTCACGGTAGCCGCTTTACCCAACTGGCGCTGGCCGGGACGCTCTCAGAACTATGTGAAAACGGGCTGGATAGCTTTTATCGCGGCCCGCTGGCGCATCGACTGGCGCAGGGCATGAAACAGCTGGAAATGCCGATCGTGCTGGAAGATTTACAGCGCCATCGGGCAAAACGCCGCAGGCCGCTGCACCTGGCCCATCAGCACGGTGATATTTACAACATGGCACCGCCAACTCAGGGGCTGGTTTCGCTGGCGATCCTCGGCATTACCGACTGCCTGAACATGGCGGAAGCCGATGAGGTGCAGACAATTCATTGTATTGTCGAGGCAACAAAACAGGCTTTTGCCCTGCGCGACCGTTATATCACTGACCCGCTGCATATGCGTGAAGAGATGCAGCTGCTGCTGGAAAGTGGTCTGCTGGCGGCCCGCGCGCAACAAATCGATCCGCAGCGCGCAGCGCCCTGGGGAAGCGGACGCGGGCCTGGCGATACCGTCTGGATGGGCGTTATGGACAGCAGCGGCCTGGCGGTCTCCTTTATACAGAGTATTTATCATGAGTTTGGCAGCGGCGTAGTGCTGCCGGATACCGGCATCGTCTGGCAGAACCGTGGCGCGGCATTCAGCCTGGATCCGCACCATTTGCTGTCGCTACTGCCCGGCAAACAGCCGTTTCATACGCTTAACCCCGCCGCTGCCCGTCTGAAAGATGGACGCGTAATGGTTTACGGTTCGATGGGCGGCGACGGCCAGCCGCAAACCCAGGCAGCGATATTTACCCGTCATGTGATTCAGGGCATGCCGCTTCAGGAGGCGGTAAGCGCGCCGCGCTGGCTGCTGGGCCGCACCTGGGGTGACGCCTCAGACACCCTGAAACTGGAGGGCCGCTTCAGCGCCGATACGCTGGCCCGGCTGGCGGCGTTGGGTCATCAAACAGATACGCTGCCCGATTTTAGCGAAGCGGTCGGTCACGCTGGCGCGATTGTGCGTCATACCAACGGCATGCTGGAAGGCGCATTCGATCCGCGCAGCAACGGCAGCGCGGCAGGTTTTTGACAGGAGGAAAATGATGGCAAACGACTGGACGACTTATCTGAATCAGATGACGGCGATACTGGATATTGAGCTGGATGAGGCGCGGCGCGCCGAGCTGCTGCTGCAGTTTACCCGCATCGCACAGATGGCCGAACCGCTGATGGATTTCCCGCTGGATGATCGGCTGGACGTGGCGGGAGTGTATCAGGCATGAGATTGAGTGAACTTTCCATTACTCAACTGCAGCAGGCGCTGCGAAAGGGCGAGCTGAGTGCCGGAGAAATTGCTGAAGCAACATTAGCCGCCATTGAGCAGCAAAATCCGCGCCTTAACGCCTGGACCACGATCGTTGCCGATCGCATGCGCCAGCAGGCAGATCGCCTTGATCGTTTACGACGCGAAGGCCAGCCGCTGCCGCCGCTGGCAGGCGTGCCCTGGGCGGCAAAAAACCTGTTTGACGTGGCGGGTCAGCGCACGCTGGCCGGAGCCAGCCTGTTCAGCGATCGGCCGCCTGCCGAACGCGATGCCTGGGCAGTAGACCGGCTTAGCCAGGCGGGTGCGCTGCTGAGCGGCATGCTGAATATGGATGCTTACGCCTACGGCTTTACTACCGAAAACAGCCACTACGGCGCGACGCGCAATCCTCACGATCTGCAACGTATCGCTGGCGGTTCGTCCGGCGGATCGGCGGCGGCCGTGGCGGCCGGACTGGTGCATTTTTCTCTTGGCAGCGATACCAACGGTTCAATTCGCGTGCCCGCTTCGCTGTGCGGCATTTTCGGCCTGAAGCCCACCTTTGGCCGCCTGTCGCGCCACGGCACTCATCCCTTTGTCGCCAGCCTCGATCATATCGGCCCTTTCGCGCGCAGCTGCAAAGATTTAACCCGTGTCTATGATGCCCTGCAGGGACTGGATGCGGAAGACGCCTTTCAGGCAAAGGTTGCGCCTCAGCCCGCGCTGAGGCAACTGGAGCAAGGGCTGGAAGGGCTACGCTGTGCGGTACTCGGCGGCTATTTTCAACGATTCAGCAATGACGATGCGCAGCAGGCAGTCGCCACGGCAGCGCACGCGCTGGAGGCCCACGAACTGCTGGAGCTGGAGGAGATGGATCTTGCTCGCGCTTCAGCGTTTATTATTACCGCCGCAGAGGGCGGCAATCGCTATTTACCAGCGTTACGCAGCCAGCCTGAACGCTTTGAACCGCTGTCGCGCGAACGATTACTGGCAGGCGCCATGCTGCCCTCCGCCTGGTATCTGCAGGCCCAGCGCTTCCGCCGTTATTTCCAGCAAAAGGTGCTGACGCTGTTTGATGATTTTGATGTGCTGATTGCGCCTGCTACCCCCTGCAGCGCCACGCTTATCGGTCAGGAAACCATGCAGATTAATGGTCAAACGCTGCCGGTGCGCGCCAGTATGGGAATATTGACGCAGCCGATCTCTTTCCTTGGCCTGCCGGTGACCACCGTACCGTTACGCACCGCCAGCGGTCTGCCGATTGGTTTACAGCTGATCGCCGCGCCTTTTCAGGAGGCAAACTGCCTGCGGGCTGCCCGCGCGCTGGAGCAGATGGGAATTACCGTGGCTACGGCAGCGCAGCAGGAAATACCCGATGGTACGGCGGCTATGTCGGGGAGTTAATGGTATGAACAATAACGAAATTAATCTGCCAGCTGTGGTAGCGGAAGTGACAGAAGCCTTTCAGCGCTATGAGCAGGCGCTGATTAGCAATGACATTGCGGAGCTGGATGCGCTGTTCTGGCATGACGATCGCACGGTGCGTCTGGGAGCCGGAGAGAATCTGTACGGCATTGAAGCGATTCGCGCATTTCGGGCCGCGCGCCCCAGCGCCGGTTTATATCGCCAGTTGCGCAATACGGTCATTACCACCTTTGGCACTGACTTTGCCGTCTGCAGCACCGAATTTACCCGTCCCGGCAGCGATCGTCCTGGCCGACAGCAGCAAAGCTGGGTACGGCTGCCGCAGGGCTGGCGGATCGTTGCCGCACAGGTCAGCCTGCTGGAAGGACAATAAAAAGCCGCGGGCGCCTGATGCGCTCGCGGCAGATCAGGCAGCCGCGTCAGGCTTCCGGCGCCGGATGATGTTTGATCCAGTGATCGGCAATTTGCTGGCGAGTGCAAATCCAAACCCGTTCATGCTGCTGAATATAATCCAGGAAACGGGTCAGCGCACGGAAGCGACCCGGCCTTCCCAGCAGGCGGCAGTGCATCCCTACCGACATCATTTTCGGCGCGGTTTCACCCTCTTCATACAGCACGTCAAAGCTGTCTTTCAGGTAGGTGTAAAAATGCCCGGCGGTGTTAAACCCCTGCGGCGTGGCAAAACGCATATCGTTGGTTTCCAGCGAGTAGGGAATAATCAGATGCGGTTTGACCGTGCCGTCCTGACAGGTGACGCGCGTCCAGAACGGCAAATCATCGCCGTAATTGTCGCTGTCGTAGCTGAATCCGCCCTGCTCCACCACCAGCCGGCGCGTATTTGGACTGTCGCGCCCGGTATACCAGCCGGTGGGCGCTTTACCAAACAGATCCATCAGCACATCCACCGCCTGCTGGATATGCTGACGCTCGGTTTTCGCATCCATCGACTGATAGTGGATCCAGCGCCAGCCGTGGCTGACAACATCATATTGCGCATCGGCGATTGCCTGTACTATCTCCGGATGACGCGCCAGCGCCATCGCCACGCCAAATACCGTTAGCGGCAGCCCGCGCTTTTGAAATTCCTGATGAATCCGCCAGAACCCCGCGCGCGAACCATATTCATACAGCGAGTCCATCGACATATGGCGGTCAGGATAGCTGGCCGCACCGATAATATCGGATAAAAACTGCTCAGAGCCGGCATCGCCATGCAGAACGTTATTTTCTGCGCCCTCTTCATAGTTGAGCACAAACTGGACCGCAATCCGTGCTTCGCCGGGCCAGGCGGCATGCGGTGGATGACCGGCATAGCCACGCAGATCGCGCGGATAGCTTTTATTGAAGCTGTATTCTTTCTTCTCAGGGGACTGACTCATTCACTGGCTCCTTTCTTGAGCAGATGATTTCCGTTAGTTTAGGTGCTGGAAAGCACCCGTTATCTTTTTTTCACGTGGAAACGCTAAATCGCCATATTTGCTGGTGCCTAACCCCAACGACACCAGCGACTCCACCATCTTTACCGCCGCGCCCACGCCATCAATAACAGGCAGGCCTAATTCCTGCGTCAGATCGCGCGCCAGCGTCGCCATCCCGCCGCAGCCCAGCACTATCGCACCGCAGCCATCCTCACGCTGCGCCTGCAGACAGCAGCTGCGCACCTTTTCCTGCGCCAGACCGCTACTCTCTTCCAGCGCCAGGACCGGCAGATCGATCGCATGCAGCGCGGCGCAGTGATGCGTAAAGCCATACTGCCGCACCAGATGGCGGGCGATGACCAGCGTCCGCGGCAGCGTAGTGACCACGGAGAAACGTGTCGCCACCAGCGTCGCCATATGCATCGCCGCTTCAGCAATGCCAATAACCGGCCCGTTGGTCAGTTCACGCGCCGCCAGCAGGCCTGGATCGCCAAAGCAGGCGATAACGTGCCCATCGACGCCCTGCTCGCGTCCCCGCTTCACCTGCTCCAGCACGCCGAGCGCGGCGATCGCCTCATCGGCATGCCCTTCAATCGACGGCACGCCCTGCGTCGGCGAAACGGCAATAATTTCCGTTGTCGGTGCGGCCGCAGTACGGGCGGCGCGGGCAATGGTGTCGGTCATTGACTGGGTAGTGTTGGGGTTGATGACCTGTATACAGAGGGAACTCATTTTTGTGGCGCTCCTTTATGGGCAAACAGCAGAGAAAAATTGGGCAGGACGTCACCGCCGCGCTCAAAGCGCAGTGATGTAAGGATATGATCGAAATGTTGCCGCATTGCGTCCGTCAGCTGCGTTAGCTGTCTGGTACGCAAATAGTCCACCAGCCTGTGGTGGTGATCGCAGCGGCATCCCTGTTGCCAGGGCGCGCCCCAGACGGCAATCACCAGCGACGAGCGCTGCGTCAATCGCGTTACCAGCTCCGTGAGTACCTGATTGCCGGAAATCGCCTGTAGCTGAATATGAAAAGCGGCGGAAAGGCGAATCGCCGCCGATCCGTTATGCTGCCGATATGCCTGACGCTCTTTATCCAGCAGTTGCTCAAGCGCCGCCAGATGCGGCGGCTGACAGCGCGCGCTCACCGCAGGCAGATTGGCGCATTCAATCAGCGAACGGGTATGGAAAATATCCCGCGCCTCTTGCGCATCGGGCGCAGCGACCTGCGCACCACGCCCGGGCGTTAACCTGATCATTTGCACTGCCGCGAGGCGCTGTAGCACTTTACGAATGCCGGTGCGGCTGATGCCAAACACCTCAGCCAGCGCCTCTTCCGGTAAGCGGCTGCCGGGCGGTAACTGATGTTCCACAATCGCGGTCAGTAACGCCTGATAGACCGGTTCATGGTTATCCGTCAGGTCTGAGGCCGTTTTCTGGCCGGTTTCATGCTTCATTACCTACTCCGTTGGCGAGGGTTGTATACAAAACCTCCTGTCCGGCGCGGCGGCCTTGTATACAAGATTTAACTTTTGGCCTGAATCCTGCAGATGCTGATACACAAGGTTTCTCCGTTACCCTTTCAAAGAGGAGCAGGTTTCATGCCAAATTATTCCAGCGTTTCTCCAACGGCTCGCAGCGATGCGGAGTACAGTCCGCGCCTGACCAATGAGGATCTTGCTCCTGTCCCACAGCAGAACTGGAGCTGGTACAACATTTTCTCTTTCTGGATGTCAGATGTGCACAGCATGGGCGGCTATGTGGTGGCGGCCAGCTTCTTTACGCTGGGGCTGGCGAGCTGGCAGGTCCTGATCTGTTTGCTGGCGGGAATTTGTATCGTACAACTGTGCGCCAATCTGGTGGCAAAACCGAGCCAGATAGCGGGCGTTCCCTATGCGGTGATCTGTCGGCAGGCATTCGGCGTGTTTGGCGCCAATATTCCTGCGGTGATCCGGGGATTGATCGCCTTCGCCTGGTATGGCATTCAAACCTGGCTGGCTTCCAATGCGCTGATGCTGGTGTTATTAAAATTCTGGCCTGCGCTCTCGCCGCTGACGCAATCTTCCTGGCTGGGGCTGTCGCTGCTCGGCTGGATCTGCTTCGGTATTATGTGGCTGCTGCAGGCGGCGGTATTCTGGCACGGCATGAACGCCATTAAGCGCTTTATTGATATTGCCGGGCCCGCCGTGTATGTGGTGATGATGGCGCTGGCCGGCTGGATTGTATACAAAACCGGCTTTGACGGGATCTCTTTTACGCTGACCAGCAAAACGCTGAGCATCAGTGAACAGAGCTGGCAAATGATCACTGCTACCGCACTTGTGGTCTCCTATTTTTCCGGCCCGCTGCTGAACTTTGGCGACTTTGCACGCTACGGAAAAAGTATGGAACATATTCGTCGCGGCAACCGCTGGGGCTTACCTTTTAACTTTCTGCTGTTTTCCGTGGTAACGGTGATTATTATTTCCGGCACCCGCTCGCTGTTTGGCAAGATGATTACCGATCCGATTGAAACCGTCAGCCTGGTGGGAAATGACCTTGCGGTGGCTATCGGCCTGCTGACGATGATTACTGCCACTATCGGCATCAATATCGTGGCAAACTTTGTCTCGCCCGCCTTCGATTTTTCAAACTGCGCGCCACAGAAAATCACTTTCCGTGCCGGGGGCATGATTGCTGCGGTGGGATCGGTGCTGCTGACGCCCTGGAACCTGTTCCAGTCGCCAGAGCTGATTCACTATACGCTTGACGTGCTGGGGGCGTTTATTGGGCCGCTGTTTGGAATTTTGCTGGTGGATTTTTATCTGATTAAACGCGGAAAGGTGGTGGTAGACGATCTGTTTAATGCCACGCCTGCAGGACGCTACTGGTATCGCGGCGGTTGTAATCCCAAAGCGATCGCCGCCCTGCTGCCGTCGGTGGCAATCGGTGTGCTGCTCAGTTTTGTCCCTGCGCTGCATGAGATCGCCAGCTTTAGCTGGTTTATCGGCGTCGCGCTTGGCGGCGGCTGCTATCGTTGGCTGGCGCGGGAAGATCGGGAAGAAGCGGCGGCAACGCCTTATGTGGCACAGGTTGTCATGCAGAAAGAGTAAAAAAGCAAAAGGCCGATTCATTGCTGAATCGGCCTTTCTGAATAGTTGGCGGTGCGGACGGGACTCGAACCCGCGACCCCCGGCGTGACAGGCCGGTATTCTAACCGACTGAACTACCGCACCGCGCTGTGTTCCCCGTCGGGAACGAGGCGCATATTAAGGGGAGTGCGCGTAGCCGTCAACGATTTTTCTTACCGCGGCGTTCGTTTGCCTGCTTTTTCATCTAACTGGCTTTTTTTAGCGCAAAATAAAGCATTTATGCGCGCCAGAGACAGCTCCCGCCTTTTTTCATTACTAAATCCAGGCGCTGTTCATGCGCCATGACCTCTTCATCGCTGGCAGCCACCACGCGCAGCCCGGACGTTCGTGCCACACGCTGAATATACTCACCGCCACCGTCATCCTGCTGCTGTTCGCCATCCAGGGAGAATGCCAGCGATGTCTGCCCGCCGGTCATGGTCAGGAACACTTCCGCCAGAATTTCGGCATCGAGCAATGCCCCGTGCAGGGTTCGCTTGCTGTTATCGATCTCATAACGCGAGCAGAGCGCATCGAGGCTGTTACGTTTGCCCGGGAATAGCTTACGCGCCATCAGCAGGCTATCGGTAATTTGACAGAAGGTTTCCGTTTTACCGATGCCCCGGTTCAGCTTGCTGAATTCATAATCCATAAAGCCGATATCGAACGACGCGTTATGAATCACCAATTCCGCGCCGCGGATGTAATCCAGAAACTCGTCCGCTATTTCGCCGAAGGTCGGTTTATCCATCAAAAATTCATCGGCAATACCGTGAACGCCGAATGCTTCCGGATCCACCAGCCGATCCGGCTTCAGGTACATATGAAAATTGTTGCCGGTCAGACGGCGGTTGATGATCTCTACCGCACCGATTTCAATGATGCGATGGCCCTCGTAATGAACCCCCACCATATTCATACCGGTGGTTTCTGTATCGAGAACGATCTGGCGTGTAATTGCTGTGCTCATAAGGCTCGTTTATGTCAGACTTGGCGTTTTATCAGGAGGAAGTCTACCAGAGATGCGCAAACAGGTAGAAATTTTCACCGATGGCTCTTGCCTCGGTAATCCCGGCCCTGGCGGCTATGGCGCTATTTTACGCTATCGCCAGCATGAAAAAACCTTTAGCGCCGGTTTTTATCGCACCACCAATAATCGCATGGAAATGATGGCGGCAATCGTTGCGCTGGAAGCGCTGACCCAGCCCTGTGAAATCACGCTCAGCACCGATAGTCAGTATTTGCGTCAGGGCATCACCAGCTGGATCCATAACTGGAAAAAGCGTGGCTGGAAGACGGCAGATAAAAAGCCGGTTAAGAATGTCGATTTATGGCAGCGGCTTGATGCGGCGCTCAGCCATCATCAAATTAACTGGGAGTGGGTTAAAGGTCACGCTGGCCATCCGGAGAATGAGCGCTGCGATGAACTGGCGCGCTCCGCAGCGGCCAATCCATCGTTTGAAGATATCGGTTATCAGCCGGAATCCTGATCGTCCAGCGAATGCAGCTGGCGCGTGGCGTTAACCGTCGCGCGTAACTTTACTTTGCTGGCCAGCTTTCTCGCTGGCGTCATGATGAGCGGCAGCGTGCGTTTGCGGGCCACCATGATATTCAGACAGCCCAGCGCTGGCACGTGTCGGCTCATCATCAGTCCGCCCTGGCGATTCCAGGGCACCACCTGAAAACTGCTGCGGTAGACGACCTCATAGTTCAGCAGGCTTAGCCAGTCGAGCAGCCGCATCTGGCTGAACATGCGCCCGCTCCAGGGTGGACGACGGTGCAGACCTGGGATCAGCTTGCCTACTCCCAGCAGGCTTAGCGGATTAAAACCGGTGATTATTATCCAGCCATCATCAATCAATACGCGGTCGACTTCACGCAGAATGCGGTGCGGATCCTGACTCCAGCTTAACGTATGCGCCAGCAAACAGGCATCAATCGATTTTGCCTCAAACGGTAAATGCATCGGGTCGGCAATCACCTGCACTTCCTGTCCCTGATCCCCTACGCTAACCTGATGCGAAATAGCGCAGGCCTGCGTATCAATCTCTACGCTCAGGTTGCCGATTTTTAACAGATGAAAGCCATACAGTTTGCCAAGGCAGGGCTGTAAATGTTGGGTTAACGCATCGCGGAACGACTCTCCCCACGGCATATCACGCCATGAATGCGGTGCGGTCAGAATTTGACGTGTTTTAGCTGGCTTCATGTTCTACCATCAGTGTTCCTTCACGACGTGCGAGAGGTGTGTATGAATCTTAACAGTATCCCTGCATTTCAGGATAACTACATCTGGACATTAACTGATAACCAGGGTCAATGCCTGATTGTCGATCCAGGCGAAGCGGCGCCGGTGCTGGCTGCTATTGAGCAGCAGCAATGGACACCGGTGGCTATTCTGCTTACACATCACCACCAAGACCATGTTGGCGGCGTAAAAGAACTGTTAACAAAATGGCCAAATCTTGTGGTGTATGGGCCGCAGGAGACACAAGATAAAGGGGCTACGCAAGTCGTTTATGAAGGCGATACCCTGCCTGTTTTAGGCTGCGAATTTAGAGTAATTTTTACGCCTGGCCACACTTTAGGACATATCTCATATTACAGCGAACCTTATCTTTTCTGTGGCGATACGATGTTTTCCGGCGGTTGTGGACGCCTTTTTGAAGGTACGCCAGAACAGATGTATGAATCATTTCAAAAGCTTGCTGAATTACCTGATGAGACGCTGGTTTGCTGTGCTCATGAGTACACACTCTCTAACTTAAAATTTGCTAACGCTACGCTGCCGCAAGATATGGAGATAAATCGCTATTATCAGAAAATTAAGGAATTACGCGCCAAAAATAGCAGTACTTTGCCCACAAAACTGGGGCTCGAACGGCAAATAAATTTATTTTTACGTACGCAAGACACTGATTTACAAAGCGCCCTCGGCTTCAAAGTCCCACCTCAGCACGCATGGGACGTTTTTGCCCTGCTACGTCAAAAGAAGGATGATTTTTGATTTTTCTGGTTGTGTTGTTGGTCGCCAGCACGTATCATTGCTCGTCTTTTAAGCAACCATTGACACATACATGAAGACTAGAGCGATTATCCTTCTCGCCTCGGTCTTGCTGATGGGATGCCAGGCATCGCGACATGATGCCAACATTCCTGAACAGCATGCCCAGAGTCTGTCTTCAGCTGGTCAAGATGAGAATGAAAAATTTACAGATCGCATGTTATCCCCGCGTTGGCAGGATGATGGAACGGCCCTTACTCAGGACCAGGATTTGTGGAATTACATTCGCGACGGGCTGAAGATGGAGGTTCCGGAAAACCCCCGGATCCGAGAGCAGAAACAAAAGTATTTAAGAAACAAGAGCTATCTCCACGATGTGACTTTACGGGCAGAGCCGTATATGTACTGGATAGTCGAGCAGATTAAGCAACGTAAGATGCCGATGGAACTGGTACTACTACCCATAGTGGAGAGCGCTTTTAACCCCCACGCCACATCTGCTGCAAATGCCGCAGGCATCTGGCAGATTGTGCCGAGTACGGGGCGGAATTACGGTTTAAAACAAAATCAGTGGTATGACGGCCGACGCGATATTGTCGCATCGACCCGAGCGGTTTTAGATATGATGGAACGTCTGAACGGGATGTTCGACGGAGACTGGTTGTTGACCATCGCTGCTTATAACAGCGGCGAAGGGCGTGTGCTGAAAGCGATTAAACAAAATAAAGCGCGCGGCAAACCAACCGATTTCTGGCATCTTTCTCTACCGCGTGAGACCACGCTATACGTGCCTAAAATGCTGGCGTTGCAGGATATCCTGAAAAACAACAAACGTTATGGCGTACGCTTACCGGCACCGAATGAAAGTCGGGCGCTGGCGCGTGTTGAAGTAGGTCAGCAGATAGAACTGACGCAGGCGGCAGAAATGGCCGGCTTATCAGTGACCAAGCTGAAAAACTACAACACCGGCTATAAACGCGGCGCTACTGCGCCTAACGGACCGCACTATATTATGGTCCCGAAAGCGAATGTCGCCAAGTTACGTAATTCGCTGGCTTCTGGCGATATTGCAGCGGTTCAGCCAACGCGTTTGGCCGCAGCGAGCAGCCGCAGTTATAAGGTACGTAATGGTGACACGCTGTCAGGCATAGCCAGCCGGATGGGCGTTTCAGTAAAAGAGTTACAGCGCACCAATAACTTGCGCGGTAACAAGATTAAACCGGGACAGACGCTCACCTTTGGCAGTGGCGTGACAGGAAGTGAACTGGCCGATAACGGCAACAGCATCACCTATAAGGTTCGTAAGGGTGATTCTCTTGCCAGTATTGCACGTCGACATGGTGTAAATATCAAAGACGTCAAGCGCTGGAACAGCGTGCTGAGTGACAGTAGTTCGATTCAGCCGGGTGATAAAATTACCCTGTTCGTTAAAAACAACGCGACGCCAGACAGTTAAACTTCCTGCACAGGATAGCTGTTAAAAAAGCCGATCTTTCGATCGGCTTTTTTTATGGTGTCTCAGAGCCTGAAGAGGCAAATTCAACCAGCAGTGGATTGTGATCGGATGCGCGCGTTACCAGTACTGAGGCTTCCGTCACCTGTAGCTCGCGATAGAAAACAAAGTCCAGTGGACGCCCAAAGGCCTTACGCCGATGATCGTCAGTGAAGCGTACTTCCCGTAACCCCATATCCCGCGCAAAGCGATACAGGGCATTCATGCGCTGTCGACTCCATGCATTAAAGTCACCGGCCATGATAACCGGCCCGTTATGATGCGCTAACTGTTCGCCGATAGGTCCCAGCTGTTTGCTGTAAACATCAATGCCAAGACTGAAATTAACCGCATGGATATTTACGACCATTAGCATTCTGCCATCCGGCAGAGGATAAGCCGTTATTAATGCCGATTTCGCTAACCGCAGCAGCGGCTCGCGCTCGCGCAGTGGACAGCAATAAACCGGATGCGCCGCCGCCAGCGTCATGACTCCTGAGGGATGCTGGGGCAGAACAAAGGCAGGCACCTGATCGGCTGCCAGATAATTTGAAGTGGCGAAACGTACCAGTTCTGGCGTGGTTTGCGCTTCCTGCAATAATACCAGCTGCGCATCCTTGCCAAACGTTTGTAACACCGACAGCCAGTCAGCTCGCTGCTGCTTGAATATATTCCATACCAGAACGCGTAGCGTTACTCCTGGGGTGATTGGCGCGCCTGGCGGAAGCGCTTGCCCTACAGGCAGCATAGCACTGGGCGGAAAGATTCTTTCCGCTGGCTGGCCAGCTACATACCTCATGGCATAGGTTTTTTTCCGCACAATACCGCCCATTTCTGAAAAATGTCTGTCACTGAGTTACTGCTTTCAGTTATAGGGGCTTCAGCAGAGAGTTTCAATCAAAGCTGCTGAATTTACCTTTCGGACAAGCAAGCAAATGTTACGATAGCAACAAACTCAGCATATCCGCGATCCGTCCCACAGTGGGAATCAATATATTTACGACAGGAGCAGATGTGAAAGCGTCTTCAGAAGAGCTAAAAATTTTTGTTGCCGTAGTGGAAAGCGGTAGCTTTAGTCGGGCAGCAAAGCAGCTCGAACTGGCTCCTTCTGCGGTGAGTCGTGCAGTAAAAAAGCTGGAGGCGAAGCTGGGAGTGGAGCTACTGACGCGCACAACACGGCAAATCAATCTGACGCAGGAAGGTGAAGGCTATTTCCGTAAAGTGCAAAAACTTTTGCAGGAGATGGCAGCGGCGGAAAATGAGCTCATGGAAAGCCGTCAGGTACCGCGTGGACTGCTGCGTGTGGATGCGGCGACGCCGGTGGTTTTACACTTGTTGACGCCAATGGTCGAGCCTTTCCGTCAACGCTATCCAGAGGTAACCTTATCTCTGCTCTCCTCTGAAACCTTCATCAACCTGATTGAACGCAAGGTGGATGTCGCCATTCGCGCCGGTAATCTAACCGATTCCAGCCTGCGCGCGCGGCCCTTGTTTAGCAGCTATCGTAAACTGGTCGCCTCCCCTGCCTATCTTGCGCGTAATGACATCCCGGTAAAGGTGGATGAACTTGCGTTACACAGCTGTCTGGGATTTATCGAAACACCCGCTCTTAATCGCTGGCCTGTCGCTCAGCCAGATGGCGAGCTCTATACGATCCAGCCAACGATCTCGGCTAATAGCGGTGAGACCCTGAAGCAGCTTTGCCTTGCCGGCAACGGCATTGCCTGCCTGTCTGACTATATGATCAATAAAGAACTTGAGACAGGCAGCCTGGTTGAGGTGTTAGCGGAGAAGCGCTTACCGGTTGCCATGCCATTTAATGCGGTATATTACAGCGATCGTGCCGTTAATAATCGTGTCCGGGCATTCATCGATTTCCTGAGCGAATGGATTAACATTCATAACGTGTAATAAATTGCCCGCGCCGTCAGTTATGTTAAAGCGCTGGCATGTTCAGTTGCCGGGATATTTGCTGAGCTCAGCGGTGGCTGGCTCAGCTTTTGTCACGCGAAGCAGGGTTTGAGCATTGCCTGATAGCGGAATAAGGGGGCGATTTTCTGGAAACGAAAAAGCAAAAAGCAAAAAAGCCCTGACATTACTGTCAGGGCTATTGCTAATAGAGTGGCGGTGCGGACGGGACTCGAACCCGCGACCCCCGGCGTGACAGGCCGGTATTCTAACCGACTGAACTACCGCACCACCGAATACTGCATTACCAGCGGGGTCTCGCTGATAACCGGTGTTACCTTTTCAGGTATTACCTTAATTTGATGCCTGGCAGTTCCCTACTCTCGCATGGGGAGGCCCCACACTACCATCGGCGCTGCGGCGTTTCACTTCTGAGTTCGGCATGGGGTCAGGTGGGACCACCGCGCTCTCGCCGCCAGGCAAATTC
>NZ_JBNJSO010000007.1:0-209838 GCF_050113815.1 Pantoea sp. FN0307
CCGCGTGGCGCGTGCCGCCCAGCTCCTCGCTGTGCACCGCCACCCGCGTGATTTTGCCGTTGAGGTGCCGCGTGCCCGCCAGAAAGCGCCCGGTGGGGATGTCCAGCGTCAGCGGCTGGCCCAGCAGCGCGTGGCGGTCGGCGCGGGCGTCGGGGCCCAGCAGCGTGACGGTGAGTTCGAAGGGATGCGACAGCGCCTCGCGTCCCTCCAGCTTCCAGAAAAGCAGCCCCTCCTGCGGGAGCCGTGCGGTGATACGTTCAGACATAGGTGAGTTCCGTGCTCAGCGGGCCCGCGGATGCGGGCGGTGATAATAAGGAAATGGGTTAGCGTTAACTTTATTAACTCTGTTATAAATCAGCTCAAAGTGGTTATTAGAGCCATGATACGAATAGCTGCCGCAGCTTAAAAAGCGGCTGTGATAATTTATTAACGGTTCATCATGATCCTGACGCACGCATTTTATCTGGCTTTGAAAAAAGATGATAAAATCAGGTTTACGCTAACAGGCAACGTTGTTGAAAAAAAAGCAGGGAAGTTATTTTTTTAAGTAAAATTAAAAATCTATTGATGCAGGTTAAACTTTATCAACTGTCGATTTTAGTTGATAAATATAATCATAATAGTATTTGAATAATTAACCAAGCATTAATTATAACGCTATATCTCGCCGCTATATAACGGTCAGTCCATTAGCCATTTCTTATTAAAAAAACATTTTAAATAAAATCTATCTTTGTGCCCTTGATATTATCCGGCAACAGTGGAAAAAGTTGACGATTTATATCGTCTTAAAGCTCTTTAATCCAGAAGGTTCTCACTGCTAATCATTATTAAAATGATCACTCCTCCTCCAGCTCTATCACCTCATCCAGATAATGATCTTCCAGCTCGCGTAGCAGACGATAAACCTGAGCGACCGCTTTTAAGGTTTCGCGCGGGATCCACTCACCTTCCGCCGTGGTGCGATAAAGCGTACGCGCCAGCCAGATATAACGGATCACCGGAATTTTTGCGCGCTGCGCCTGCTCAATCAAATGGTGAGCATCATCATCGCTGGCCTTGAACAGCAGACGCGGCAGTGGGGTTTCGCCGGGGCGATAGTACAGCCCTACGGCAAAGTGGGTCGGGTTGACCAGCAGCACGTCAGCCTCCTCTACCGCAACCCGAGGCGGCGCTTTCGGTGCTTCGTTTAAGATCTCATGCGCCACCTGTCGGCGGTGCCCTTTCATATGCGGATCGCCTTCGCTCTGCTTGAATTCGTTACGGATATCTTCATGGCTCATGCGCTGCTGTTTCAGGTAAAAATACTTTTGCAGGCCGAAGTCCAGCACGCTCAGCGCCAGAAGCGCCAGCAGCACCTGGCGTGCCGCCTTAACAAACAGCATCAACACGCCATGCCAGAAGGTGTTGAGATCGGTTTGTGCCAGCCGCGCCAGATTACCGATTTCCGGTTCTAACGCCAGCCACAGCACCATGCCAATCGCCCCCGCTTTGATAATGCTGGTCAGCAACTGGGTAAACTGGCGCGCCGAGAACATATTTTTGAAGTGATTGACCGGATTCAGGCTCTCCAGCTTCGGCATCATCGCCTCCACCGCAAACAGCGGCCCGAACTGCAGCCAGCCGCCCACGATACGCAGCACAATTGCAATCGCGCCGATAATGGCGGAAAAGAGCAGCAGCACCAGCAGCGAATCGGTTACTACCTCCTCCATGGCGTGGCCAAAGGGCTGACCGATGCGCGTCAACGGCAGCATAATCATCGCTTCCATTCGCTGCATGCCGCTGTCCACCAGTGCAAAAATCGCCTCCAGGATGCCAATGGAAATCAGCAGCTTGGGAATATCCTGACTCTGGCTTACCTGCCCTTTTTTACGTGATTCCTGGAGCTTTTGCGGGGTTGCGTCTTCGGTTTTTTCACTCATGTCCCGCTCCCTTAGCCGCAAACAAATGGGGGAATATCGCGCTCAGATCGCGCAACTCAAACAGGCGCTCCCCGGCCAGATGGTTGAGCAGCGGCAGATACAAAACAAAAAACAGCAGCCCCAGCAAACATTTCAGCGGGATCGCCAGCACCGTGGCCTGAATCTGCGGGCTGTAAATACTGATAATCCCTACCGCGAAATCCAGCAGCAGCAGCAGCCCCACCAGCGGCCCGGCATACAGCACCATGGCGACAAACGTCTCTTTCAACAGATCCAGCCAGACTTGCCAGCCCTGCTCGCTCAACGGCGGCAGCCACGCCAGCGGTGGCCAGATACGATAACTGTCCCACAGCAGCTGCGTAATCGCGCCCAGCCCCGGCCCCACTATCAGCAACAGAATCATCACCTGCTTCATCAGATAGCCCAGCGGCGTGGCGTCTGGTCCCAGCTGCGGGTTAATTTGCCCGCCCATCAGCGCACCGCGCTGGTTATCGAACAGCGCGCCGACCGACTCATACATCCAGAACGGTAGCCCAAGGATCAGACCAATCAGCGCGCCGAGGATCAGCTCTTTAATGGCGATGGCCGCCAGCCCCATCAGCGACAGGGAAGCGCTAAGCATATCGCCATATAACACCGGCGCGATAAACAACGCCAGCGCGACCACAATAGCGGTGCGCAGCGTGCCTTTAATCACGGAAAAAGAGAATACAGGCGTCAGCAGCAGACAGGGAAAAATGCGCGCCATGCCCAGCAACAGCGCCAGCAGCGCGTTAAACAGCTGATCCAGCGCGTCGCTCCACAGCATCAGCTGCCTACCCGCGACATCATGGCGAAAGCGTTCTGCGTCAGTTGAATAAGCTCAACGCCTACCCAGCGCCCGGTCATCGCCAGGGTGATGCCTACCGCCACCAGTTTCAGGCAAAACGGCAGCGTCTGATCCTGTAGCTGCATCGCCGCCTGCACCAGCGAAATCACGATGCCCACCAGCACCGCCACAATCAGCGGCGGCGCAGAAAGCAGCACCACCAGCAGCATCGCCTGGCGGAAAAAAGTCAGTATCTCCATTGCCGCCTCACAGATAGCTGTAGAACAGGCCGTCCAGCAGCCGCGTCCAGCCGCTGACCAGCACAAACAGCAGGATTTTTAGCGGCAGCGAGACCGTCATCGGCGAAACCATCTGCATCCCCAGCGCCAGCAGCACGTTCGAGACAATCAGGTCCACCACCAGAAAAGGGATAAAAATCAGAAAGCCGATCTTGAAGCCGTTTTGCAGCTCCGACAGCACAAAGGCGGGGATAACCAGCAGCGGGCTTTGCGGCGTAATGCTCTGCGCCATCTCTTTGGGCCACATGCGCGCGCCGTTCTCCTGCAGATGCACCAGAATATCCGGGTCGGTATTACGCGACATGAATTTTCTTAGCGGCTCCGCGCCGTTGCCGAAGGTGTACTCCAGCCGCTCCATGCTGCTGAAATCGAGCGGCATCGCTTTGATACGCTGGCTTGAATCATTAAAGACCGGTGCCATCACAAACAGCGTGGCGGCCAGCGCGATGCCGTACAGCGCCATATTAGGCGGCACCTGCTGCACCCCCATGGCGTTACGCGTCAGCATCAACACCATGGAAATTTTCAGGAAGCAGGTACAGATAATCATCAACATCGGCACCAGCGACAGCACGCCGAGGAACAGCGCCAGCATCATCGGGTTAAGCGACTGCATCTCCATTCGCGTTTTACCCGCCGTGTCCCAGAGGATTAATACTGCCCGGCAGCATATGGGTGATCTGTAACCCCAGCCGCCCTTCCACATCCACCAGTTCGCCTTTCGCCAGCGGAAAATCGCCGTGACACAGCAGCGCCTCGCCTGGCCGCACGTTATCCACCATAACCGTGGTTCCGGCGCTCAGGTGTTGTAGCTCTCCCAGCGTCAAACGCAGCTGGCCGCAGCGCACCGTTAACGCCAGCGGCAATCCATCCAGCGCGGGCGCAGGCTCGCTCTGCCACGCCTCGTCGGGCTGCGTAGCGGGGGCCATATCATCGTTATCGTAGGGAAATGTCACAGGCGCGATCTCCAAATCAGAAAGAGTAAAAAAGGCGCGATCCGCCTGACCGGTCAGCTCTCCGGTCAGGCGCAGGCCAGCCAGCTGCAGTGAGCCTTCTCCATACGGAGAAAAAGCGGCGTGCGTCGGCAACAGCACATCTTCCGGTCGCAGCTGACGCAGCTGTCCGACGCTCAACGTGAGCGCGCCAACGGTCAGCGGAAAGCTCAGCGGCAAATCGGACGGCAGCCCCGCCGCCTCCGGCTGCCAGCCCGCCTGATCCAGCAGGCGGTTCAGCGTGGCAATGGATGCCATCAACATACTTTCTGAGTGGAGTTCACCGAGCCTGAGTTCCAGGCAAAGCGAAAATGGTGCATCTTCTGTTTTATTTACCGGCGAGAGATTGCCAAACAGCGGCTGTAATTCACTACTCAGGCTTTGATTAAACAGCGGCCAGTACCAGGGCGTGCTCTCTGCCTCGGCATACGGCAGCGCGGGGCAATCGGAGATCAGCGCCAGTACCCCTTCCGCATCGCTTAATTGCAAGACGCCGCTGTTGCAGCCCAGCGTCAGCCCGGGTGCCGCCGTTGACTGATCCTTCGGAAGAAAAAGCGCCAGCTGGCCCGCCTCGCCCGCCAGCGTATAGTGAAAGCGCAGCCCGGCACCGATACGCTGACGCAGCAGTGCCTCATCCGTCTCCCGGCGTGGCAGAGAGAGTTTCATGCGGCCCCCCGCTGTTCAAAACGCAGACGCACCCGGCTGGCCATTCGACGCCGCAGCGCCTGGCGACAGCGCTCCTGATGCGCCTCCAGCGCGTTTAACGCTGCCGGTGAAAAGCGCAGCGCAATATCCCAACCGCCGGCGGGCAGATGCTGTAAACGCGCATCCACCGCACCGAGACGCGGCAGTAGCAGCGTCATCGCGACCGGCCCGTCAGGCTGACGGTCGGTAATGCGTCCCAGCTCCGCCTCCAGCGGCTGCCAGAGCGCCATTGGCGCGGCGGCGGGCGCGCTGTGTGCGGTCTCATGAGTAAAACGCGGCTGCGTATGCAGCTCCACGCCGCAGCCATTGAAAGCGGGCGGCGTCGGGACACTATCCAGCAGCGCGCTGAACAGCAGGCCGTCCGGGCTGGCCGAAGACGGCTCGTCGCTGCGTTTCGTCGCGCTGCCTGGCGTATTGCCCTGGCTGCGTTCGTGACGCGTTTTATCCGCCCCGCGTAAGGGCGGTTTTGCCTGCGGCGCTGGCTCTGGTTGCGGTTTCAGGGGCTTCGACGTTGCGCTGGCGCGTGTCGTCTCGCGCTCCGGCGGGCGCGGTTCACGTGGCTCGCGCGGTTGCGGTTCAGGCCGCGGCTTTGCGGCGAGGGTTCGATCCGCAAAAGGGTTCATGATGGCACCTCATTTTCCTGCATCAGCATCTCCAGCTTTTCCAGCTCCCGTTGTCGCAGCTGAGTTTCTGTACGCACCGCCGCCAGCTTCTCGCTTTGCGCGGCACACTGCGCAGCGCTTTCGCAGACCGCCTGGCGCTGGCGCTGTACTGCCCCGGCGGCCCTCTCCTCCTGCTGCAGGCCACACTGCAACCGGGAAAATGGTTGATGCCCCAGATAAGCGGTATCAAACCCGGCGCGCAGCCTCTGATAATCGCTTTGCCGCTGCGTAAGCTGTTCATCTGCCCTTCTCGCCTCCGCACGCAGCTGTTCCAGCTGTTGCTCGTGTTGACGCTGCTCACGCTCGCTGCGACGCAGGCGCTGACGGCGGATCGGCAACAGCAGGGCAAACGCGTCGCGCAAACTGGCAGCGGGATCTTCCGGGGCCGGTTCTTCAATGGGGTTAATCCTCTGGCGCATGTTGGCTTACCTCTGAAAGATGATGCAGCGTCTTCTCCCAGTCGCTGGGCGCGCGCGTGGCCTGGCGCAAATAGCCGTTAATCACCGGCTGCGCCTCCACTGCCGCATCGGTCATCGCATCGTGGCCGGGCTGGTATTCGCCCAGGCGAATCAACATCTCTACCTGCTGCCACGCCGCCATCATGCGGCGCAGCTGTGCGGCATCGCGCATCTGCTCGCGGGTTACCACGTTGCTCATGGTGCGGCTCAGGCTGGTCAGCACATCGATCGCCGGATAGTGGCCGCGCTCCGCCAGACGGCGTGACAGCACGATATGGCCGTCGATCAGCGAGCGCACCTCGTCAGCCACCGGATCGTTCATGGAGTCTGCTTCGATCAGCACCGAGTAGAGCGCGGTGATCGCCCCCTTTTCGGTTTGTCCGGCGCGCTCCAGCAGCCCCGGCAACAGGGTATAGACCGACGGCGGCAGGCCACCGCGTCCGGGCGGTTCGCCCAGCGCCAGGCCGATTTCACGCTGGGCGCGGGCGAAACGGGTCAGGGAATCGAGGATCAGCAGCACGCTTTTGCCCTGCTCGCGAAAGGCTTCGGCAATGGCGGTCGCGGTAAAGGCGGCGCGGGCGCGCTCCATGCTGCTGCGATCGGAGGTAGAACAGATCAGCACCGTGCGGCTGCGCAGCTCTTCATCCAGCTCATGATCGAGAAACTCACGCAGTTCGCGGCCACGCTCGCCAATCAGTCCAAAAACAATCGCATCGCAGGGCGCATTACGCGCCAGCTCTGCCAGCAGCGTGGTTTTGCCGCAGCCCGCCCCGGCAAATACGCCAACGCGCTGGCCGACGCCAATGGTCAGCATGCCGTCAATGGCGCGTACACCGGTTGGCAGCGGTGCTGAGATACGCGGGCGGGCTGTGGGCGGCGGCGCGTCGCCCAGCACCGGGATGGTGCGTTCCGCCTCGCCCGGCAGCGCAAACGCACCGACGCCCTGGCCGTCAATCGGACGACCAAAACCATCCAGCACGCAGCCCAGCAGCGCATCGGAAACAGCGATACTGTGCGGCAGATAAAGCGGCGTCACCCTTGCCCCCTGCGCGATGCCGTCCAGCGGACCCAGCGCTGACAGCAGCGTATGCTGCGGGTTAAAGCCCACCACTTCCGCCATCACGCTCTCTTCCGCGTCGCGTTCGATACGGCAAAGATCGCCGATGCGCGCGCGCGGCAGGCTGCACTCCAGCAGAATGCCGCTGATGCCGGTAATACGGCCATACACGCTGACCGCATCGGGCTGACGCAGCCGCTGCTGCTGCTGGCTGAACCAGCTATCAAGATCGATGCGCATTACCATTTCACCGTAATAGGATCGTGACCGCTGAACTCGATCCGATCGTCGGTAATCGCTACCAGACGCAGATCGCCAATCTGATCGCCGATAAACAGCCGTTCGCCCTCGTCGGTAACAATATTGGCGCGCGATCCGGTTGCAATTTGCACGATGCGGAACGGCAGCTTTTTCTCCAGCGGACGCACTGCGCTGGTGACCGGCGCAGCAGCGCTGTAGCGCGCATAGAAGCGCGTCATCATGCGGTTAAAAACGGTGATTTGCGGTTTAGTCAGGCTACCGCTCAGCAGCAGGCGATCGCCCTGACGACTGATTTTTACGCTGTTCGCCAGGTCGCGTTCGCGCAACATGATTTGCAGCGGCGCACGCAGATCCTCCACCGTTCCCCAGGCGGGGCGTGAATTTTCACCGGCGTTGGGCTGGGCGACCGTGGGCTGTAAGATCCAGCTCACCACGGTGAAGCTGAACAGCAGCAGCAGGCCGAATATCACCCCGCGCATCCAGCGTGGCGTGCCGGTACGCGCTGCCACCTCTTCCGCTACGGCGGCAGCAGGCGCGGAAGCCAAGGCGCTGGCGGGCAGCGCGGCGGCCTCATGCCACGGCGTGCTGGCCTGCGCCACGCAGAGCCAGACGCCCGCCAGTTCAAAGGGTTCTTCCAGCGTAACCGGCTGCCGGTCGCTGGCCTCTTCCTGTTCCGTCAGCCACCAGCTCCCTTCCTGACAATGCAGCCAGCGCTCGCAGCCCGTTACGCTTTCATCGCTGAGCAGCAAATCAGCCTGCGTCGACGCGCCAATCTGCCAGCGATCGCCGCTGAGCGGCAGCGCGGCACCGCAGTGCAGCCCCGACAGTACGCGCAGTTCAAACATTATTCTCCCTCCCAGTTGGTGAGTGAATAAAAGAGAGCATCCGCCTCCAGACGTCCCAGCACATGCACCGCCAGCGTCGGCTCCAGTTCAGCAAAAGAGAGCACCGGCACCTGATGGAAGGATTCGGCGATTAGCGCGCGCAGCGGCCCACGCAGATCCTGCGCTGCCAGCAGCACCGCCTGCTGTTCGTTGCCGGTGGTGAAGGCCTGGCCTATTTGCTGATGCACCGCCTGAATCTGTTCCTGGCTCAGCGCGAAGAAAATATCGTTCTGCGTCTGACGCAGGCTGTCACGCAGCGCCTCTTCCAGCTCCGGCGACAGCAGCCAGGCATGGATGCCGTCCGCCTGGCTGTATTGATGGCAAAGATGGGTTTTCAGCGTAATGCGCACCTGCTCGGTCAGCAGAAACACATCGCGCTCATGCTGACCATGCTCGATTAACGCTTCGGCGATGGCGCGTACCGAACGCAGCGGAATACGCTCCGCCACCAGCTTTTGTAATACGCTGGAGAAGCGCGCCAGCGGCATTACCCGCTGCAGTTCCTGCGCCAGCTCCGGCTGCTCGCTCTCCAGCCAGCCCATCAGCGCACGGGTCTCCTGCAGGCCGATAAAATGCGGGCTGCTGGCGTGAATGGCATTTTCCATGCGTTTCAGCAGCAGCTCGGCGGCAGTCCAGCGCACCACCTCCTGATTTTCCAGTAGCGGATGATCGGGCGGCAGCCAGAGATAGTGCGCCTCCTGACGCGCGGCCTGGCCCAGCGCGGGTTTCGGCGCGACGATCGACGGCGCTTGCTCCCCGCCCGTTTCCGGCAGCGCAGGCTGATTGTCAGCCTGTAGCTGGCGCTGCTCTTCTTCGCTCAGGCTCTCCAGCCAGCGCGCCTCCACGGCAAGGCAGGCGGTGTTAAAGGTGCCGGCCACTTTCGGGATTTCATACACCGAGAAACGGAATTCATCCGCGCTCAGCTTGTCGCTGAATTCAATGTCAAACGCCGGTAGGGTAAAGCCGAAGTTATAGACGATACGGTTACGCAGGCGGCGGATCTCCTGCACTAAATCGAGGGTTTCCGCCTTGCCGCGACAGTCAGTGGGAAACTGGATCAGATAAGGCCGCGTCGGGTTGAACTGGCGCAGATCCTCGCGACCATTCAGCTCCGGCGGGATCACTTCGTTTTCAATTTGCGGCTGAGCGAGACGCAGCGTATGCCGGGCGCGCCACACCTGAAATCCGCCGCTGCTGAGGGTGATCAACGCCAGCAGAGTAAAAACCAACCCTGGCATTCCCGGCACCAGCGCAAAACCCAGCATGCCCATTGAGGCGAGGATCCATGCCTTCGGCTGGCTGGTAAGCTGTTCGGCGATCTCACGGCCAATATTCGGCGCTTCCACGCTGTCGTTGTCCGATGAAACGCGCGTGATGATCATCCCGGCTGTAAGCGAGATCAGCAGCGCCGGGATCTGGGCAATCAGCCCGTCGCCAATGGTAAGGATCGAGAATACATGCAGCGCCTCGCCCGCCGTCATGCCCACCTGCAGCACGCCGATGCTGATGCCGCCGATCAGGTTGATAAACAGGATCACCAGCGCGGCGATGGCGTCGCCCTTCACGAATTTCATCGCGCCATCCATTGCGCCAAATAGCTGGCTCTCTTTGGCCAGATCGCTACGCCGCGCTTTGGCCTGATGCACATCGATCAATCCGGCGCGCAGATCGCTGTCGATCGACATCTGCTTTCCAGGCATCGCGTCGAGGGTAAAGCGCGCCGCGACTTCCGCCACGCGCTCCGATCCTTTGGTAATCACCAGAAAGTTCACCACCGTCAGGATCAAAAACATCACCATCCCCACTGCCAGATTGCCGCCGACCACAAAGCTGCCAAAGGCTTCAACGATATGGCCCGCGTCCTGCTGGATCAGGATCTGGCGCGTCACCGAGATCGACAGCGCCAGACGAAACATTGTGGTCAGCAGCAGCACCGCCGGAAAGGTGGAAAAGGCCAGCGGCTTTGGCAGGTACATCGCCAGTACGATCAGCAGCGAAGAGAGGCAGATATTCAGCGCAATCAGCGTATCAATCAGCGCCAGCGGCAACGGGATAATCAGCATAAACACCAGCGCCATGGCAAAGGCGGCGCCGACAATCTCAGAGCGCTGCATGGCGCTGATGGCAATTTTATTGAGAATTAAAAATAAGCCGTTCATCTTACGTCTCTCTGGCCTTGCGCTCAGGGGTTACGCGCCTGTTTACGTTCATTCTTTAACAGCGCGGCGCTGTGTCTTGCCAGCAGCGCCAGCGCGGTTTTTCGCCCATCTTTTACTTTCCATAACGCCAGCGGCAGGCTGCGCACCAGCGGCAGGATCGCGTTAAAGAACATCGACAGCTGGCGGGCGCTGGGGTGCGCCACCACATCTTCGCCTAACTGCTGGAGATCCTGCTGCCAGGCGCCGTGGTGGCTGAGATGCAGCAGGCGGCGCGTCAGATCCACCGCGCTGACGGTATGCAGCGTCATTTTTCCCGCCATGCGCTCCAGCAGCTTCTGGCTCTCTTCCAGCGTATGACTTACCTGGCGCGCTTCCGCGAGGCCGGTCTGGATATGGCGCAGCGCGCCGGTGCTGATGGAAGAAGCCAGCGCGGCGATATCGTCTGCCAGCGCCCGCTGTAAGGTGCGCAGGCCAGAGACAAACTGCTGCGGTTCGGTATGCGCCAGCAGCAGATCGACCATCGCAATTGCCGACTGCTGATGAACAATGCTGTCGTAATAGAGGTTGCGCAGCGTCTGGCGCTGTTGCGGATGCACGGTAAATTCCGCGAAGGCGGCGGCGGTGTTCAGACCGGCGCGCAGGCGTTCGCCATGCTGGGTTTGCAGCGTCTGTAGATGGTTGTTAATGGTGTGACAAAGCTCATCATCGCCCTGATCGCGCGCTTCACGCTCCATCACGCGCAGCAGCAGATCGCAGCGAGCCGGATCGTTATCCAGCTGCGCCAGCAGCTCATCGGTATCTGCTGGCGGCTTGCGCTTCAGCGCATCGCGCAGCTGGCCGAGGTGGGTTTCCCGCCGCGCCCGATCGTCGGAGTCGAGCATGGCGTAAAGCTTATGCAGTTCAACCTTGCCTGCGTTTTGTCGGTGACGCAGGTGCTGCTGCTGCACACGGCGCTGCTCGGTCTTTTTCTGGCTTTCGGCACGCTCGGAGAACATCAGCCCCACTTCTTCTTTCATATCGTTGGCACTGACGGCAGCCGACTGTTCAGGAACCCGGCTGGCATTTTTCTCTGTGCCGCCGTCGGCGGCTTTCATCAGGGCTTTAAAAGGGTGCGGCATTAGCGGCAGCGTTGGGGTCTTCAGCATCGCCCGTTCCTCATCAGGTTGACCCCGGTTATGTGGCGCTTTTGCGGTTCGGGTTCCCTGAATTCACAAATAAAAAAATTTTATCGCTTTGAAATAATTAACCTGCGAAATTTGTGTAAAAAATGGCACAGCGAATAAAATGCTTTTTGCCAGTTTTTTCTCAGAAATATCCTGGTAAATTAAACAGCGAATAATAAAAACAAGCTGTTAGTTGTTTTATTTCTCCTGGCACAGCGCTTGCTATAGCCAATGGGAAATCACACCCGATTCCTGTGGAGAAAATAAAATGATCGACATCAATACCGACCAGCCAATAACTGTCTCTGCTGTTGCTATCGACTGGACGGACGTTTTTAAAAAAAATAATAAGAAATTACTGAATTTCATTCGCAAGCGTGTGGCGAATCATGAGGATGTGGAAGATATTGCGCAGATGACCTGCCTGGAGGTACTGCGTAACGGCCATAAATTTATCGGCGCTTCACGCCCGGAAACCTGGATGTTTGGTATCGCGATTAATCTGATTCGTAATTATTATAAATCCCAGCAGGGTCGCTTTTTATTTGATACGCTGAATGATGATATTCTCACCGATATGCATTACGACTGCGATCCGAGCGATATCACGGAAAATGAACGGGTTTTAGGCGCAACCCTGGCCTCAATCGAAACCCTGCCGGACGATCTGAAAACCATGCTATCAATTTTAGTCGGGCATGACGGCAGCTATCAGGATGTGGCGCAGCAGCTTAATATTCCGGTGGGCACCGTTCGTTCACGACTTTCCCGCGCCAGGGAAACGTTAAAAAATCGTGTTTATGCCTGAGATTATTCTGACATTACGCGAATAAGATAAATCCGGCGGGAAAGTTTATTCTGTTGGCTCGGCGCTGAAATTTCAGAGGGCTGATAAATGATGCCAGAAAATGGAGATGCGTTATTGCAGAATTATTCTCACTGCCTTAATCCTACGCTGACGCCGCCCGATAGTCTTTCTTCTATCGCGCTGGATCGCATTCATGATGCGATTTATTTAGTGGATCGTACTCTGCGGATAAAATATGTTAACGAGAAGGCGTGCAAATTAATGGGCTATTCCCCGCATGCCTTAATGCAGCTTAGTTTCGCCGTTATCGATCATGAATTGCAGGATGATGATGTTACCGCGTTATGGTGGAAACTGACCATGCGCCCGGAAGGGATCACTTTTACCTCACAGCACACGCCCAGCCGGGGAGAACTGATCTCCGTTCAGGTGAGCTCCAGCCACTATCTGCACGGCGGCGAACCGCATGCGCTGTGCGTGGTGCGCGACGTGCGCGAGGTAAAACAGAAAGAGGCGGTTCAGCAGCTGCGCGAGAAGCAGTTCCGCGCGCTGGTAGAGAACTCGCCGGATATGATCGCCCGTTTCAATCTGGCGCTGCGCTGTGTGTATGTTAACCCGCCGGTGCTGAAGTGGTTTGAAGGGCGCGAACAGGAGATCTATCACCGACAGCTGACCGAAGCGGTGCCGCACAATGAGACCGGCATGGCGCTGCTGCGGCTGGTGTCACAAAGTATGGCAAGCGGCAACGAAGCGGAAGGCGAGCTGACGCTTACCCAGGGCAGCCGCCGATGCATTTTGCACGTACGCAGCGTGCCGGAGTTCAATCTGCACGGCGAGTTAGAGAGCGTGCTGACCGTCGGACGTGATATCACCGCTATCCGCCTGGCGGAAGAGGAGCTGCGTGAAGCACATCAGCAGCTGCGCCTGCTGGCACGCAATCAGGAAACCCAGCGCGAGGCGGAGCGCAAGCATCTTGCCCATGAGATTCATGATGAGCTGGGGCAGCATTTGACCTCGCTGCGCGTTGGTCTGTCGCTGATCCGTATGCAGTCGCCAGAGGCGGGCGAAGCGCTGCATCAGCAGGTGGATCATCTGATGCAACTGGTGGACAGTACTATTCAGGTGGTGCGCGACGTCTCTACCCGCCTGCGCCCGAATATGCTGAATTTGGGTCTGGTGCCGGCGCTGGAGTGGCTGCGCGACGAGTTTAACAAGCACAATACCACCCGCTGCATTTTTATCCCGCCGCAGGGAAAAGAGCTGCGCCTGAGCGATGAATGCGTTACCGCCGCCTTTCGCGTGGTGCAGGAGTCGCTGACCAATGTGCAACGACATGCCAAAGCCAGCAGCGTGTATATCTTTGTGAAACAGGATGGCGATAAGCTGCGGATCGATGTGGTGGATAACGGCAAAGGCTTTGATATGCAGAATGTGCGCCCTAACGCCTGGGGGCTGCCGGGCATGGTGGAGCGGGCCGCGATGCTGAACGGCGAGGTCAGCATCGATAGCCGTCCCGGCGAAGGCACCCGCGTACAGCTGAGCTTTCCGCATCGCCCGCGCAGCCTTTCCCGCGCCCTGTTTAACAAGATTGATAAGTGAGCACCTCATGACGCAAGCAATACGCCTGATGATTGCTGACGATCACGCCATTATGCGTGAGGGATTAAAGCAAATTTTTCTGCTGGATGACGGCATTGATGTCGTCGGAGAAGCGGCTGACGGCGGTCAGGTGCTGGAGCGCCTGCGCGAAGGCGGTATCGATCTGCTGCTGCTGGATATTTCCATGCCTGGCATCAGCGGCGAAGATCTCATTAACCGTATTACCCTACAGTATCCAGCGCTGCGTATTCTGGTATTGAGCATGTATAACGAACCGCAGATTGCCCGTCGGGTGCTGTACTGCGGCGCGTTGGGCTATATCACCAAGGATAAAAACCCGGAGGCGCTTTTGAGCGCGATTCGGCAGGTAGCACGCGGCGCGCGCTATATCGATCATGAGCTGGCGCAGGAGATTATTTTCTCTCAGTATCAGAGCGGCGACCGACCGCCACATGAGAACCTGACGATGCGCGAGCGTCAGATCATGATTATGCTGGCGCATGGTGAATCGATAAATGCCATTGCCGATGCGCTGGTGATCAGCAATAAAACCGTGAGTACCTATAAGTCACGCCTGATGAAGAAAATGAAGTTCACCACCAACGCCGATATTGTGAAATATGCGCTTAGCCATCATCTGGTGCAGTAACACGGGGCATAGATATCAACGAGCGTACGCGCCCACCATGCTACTGATAGCTGGTGGTATACCCGTTGCAAAGAGAAAGCACCTTGCCAGCGACGGGCTAAAACTTTAGCGTTATGATAAGCGAAACTGATTAAAGACCAGCCAGGGTCAAAAAAGCATAAGGCAAGGATGAAAAGTATGAGTGCAGCAAAAGCCGGGCAATGGCTACGCTACTGGCGCAATTCACTGGCAGACGCTGAAAGCGGCAGTGGCGCAATGACCCATAAGGCACTGAGCGAATACCAAAAAGTACCGGCAGAAATCATCGGGCAAGGTTGCCTGGACAAAGAAAGTGATGTCCTGAACCTGCTGTTTAAAGACGTTCCTGATGAGACAAAATTTATCAAGCTTACGCTGCGCCCTGCGGCTTATCGGGTTAAGCAGGAACATGAGCACAGCAAAAGTAGTTCTTCCGGTTTCCCTGAGACAATAACGCCAGTCATCTGCCCAGTCTGGCTTAGCCGCGAGGGACATTTTCTGCCTGCCGGCAAGCCACAAATCCCGCGCGATCTTCTCTCTCCTCAGTATGACGATAAGTTTACTTTGGCCTCCGTTCAGGATCTTGACCGTTTTCTGGATCAGCAAACGATACAAATTTATAGCGAGCAGGAAGCCAGTGCGCTCTTCAGCAAGCAGCCCGACTTCGATAAAGAAATGTCTCCCTGGAGTCTTTATATTGCTTCGGCCCGTGAGCTGTTCAAGCTCTGCGACAGAGAACGGCTTAAAGCGCGCTATACCAACCAGAACGGTGGCTATCTTAAAAAAATCGAGGATGCTATCAGCGGAAGCTACCAGATTTTAAAACTTTACGACTGGCTGGCTGAGTGCAAAGAGTCGCTGCCGCTGGCGGAAAGCTACGCGCTTGAAAACAACACGCAGCATTCTCCTTGCGCCAATGCGCTGACGCAGCTGGTGACCCGCGCAGGGCATTCCAATTCACGTTTTCCTCTTGCCGCTGCCCAGCGCGATGCGTTGGCCCAGGTTATGACCATGCAGCCCGGCGAGATCCTGGCCGTTAACGGCCCACCCGGCACGGGTAAAACTACCTTTGTCCTCTCTGTTGTTGCCTCGCTATGGGTAGAGGCCGCATGGAAAGAAACCCAACCGCCATTGATTATCGCCGCCTCAACTAATAATCAGGCCGTAACCAATATTATCGAGGCCTTTGGCAAAGACTTTGAAGAGAATAATGATCCCTTAAGTGGCCGTTGGCTGCCGGAAATGAAAAGCTACGGGGGATATTTCCCTGCCCCCAGCCTGGAAGGCGAAGCAGCAAAGCATTATCACACTCCCTCCTTTTATAAGCTGCTGGAAAATGAAGACTACGTAGACCGCGCGGAAAGTGCCTTTTTGACCCGTGCGCAAGCGGTTTGGCAAGGCACGGACCTGACAACGGTAAAACAAGTTAAGCAAAAGATTTGGAAGGAAATTAATGCCTGCTATCAATTGATGGCCGAGCTTGAAGTGGGCTGGCAAAATTTTGATACGCTGCAACTCAAGCGTCAGCAGATGGAGCCTGAAAAGAGGCGGGCCGCTTTACAAGCTGAGCTATTAACTCATAAGCAAGATCTTATCGGCGTTGAAGATAGCCTTACTGGCTGGCTGAAATTCTGTGCAGATGAATCCCTGCTGTTGAGCTTACTGGATGTCGTCCCTGCCGTAGCGAACAAACGCAGGGCTAAGCGTAAGCAATTTATCAAAAATAACTTTTCCCCCCTGGCCTGTACGCTGGCTGATGATTACTCCGCTGAAAGACTGGAATCCAGACTGGAAGATTGGCTTAAAAAGCAACGGAAGAATATCGAATATCTGGAGCAACAGCTGGGTCAAATAGCGACTTTACAGAAGCAGTATCAGCTGGCGGAAGAGGAATGGCTACAGCTAAGCGCGCCTTTTAGAAATAAGAAAACAGCAACGGCTTCTTGGGATGAAATTGACCGCGCGCTGGATGTTTCTTTACGCTTTCGCCTGTTTCAACTGGCGGTACATTATTGGGAGGCACGCTGGCTCCTGGACTATCAAGAGCACGACCGCGAGATGCTGATTAAAAACCGCAACGGCAATGATGCGCAGGGTCTCAAGGCGGTGCGTGCCCGCTGGGCGCGTCGCATGTGCCTGACGCCCTGTATTGTTTCAACGCTTTATTCTCTGCCTGGGTATATGACCTATAAGGTCTTTGAGAGCGAAGGCGTTTTTAATAATGAATATCTGATCAATGAGATCGATCTGCTGATCATTGATGAAGCGGGACAGGTAGCGCCAGACGTTGCTGCTGCCTCTTTTGCGTTGGCCAGGCGTGCGCTGGTGATCGGTGATGTGCATCAAATTCAGCCCGTTAGCAGCCAGTCGCCGGTGATTGATATCGGCAATCTGATGCAGCATCAGCTATTAGCTAACGCCGCTGACTACAATGAGCTTTGCCAACAGGGACGTTCCGTTGTTGAAGGTTCAGTAATGCAGATTGCTCAGCAAGCCAGCCGTTATCACTATCTGCCGGAAGCAGAAGCAGGTATGTTTTTGAGAGAGCATCGACGCTGTTATGACGAACTCATCTCCTTCTGTAATGAGCTGTGCTATCACGGCTTGCTGGAGCCTAAACGTGGAAGCGTCGATGCCGCAGAAAAGCGGCCGCCTTTTCCGGCGTTAGGCTATTTGCATATAGACGGTCTGGCCGAATCTCCTCCTGCCGGCAGTCGCATTAACCGTCTTGAAGCCAATACCATTGCCGACTGGCTGGCAGATAAGCGCGCTGAGCTGGAAGCGTTTTACGGCGCTAAGCTGGAAAATATTGTCGGAGTTGTCACGCCGTTTAAAGCGCAGGAGCGACTCATCGCTGAAGCCTGTAAAAGCCGTGGTATTGATGTCGGACGCACCGAGGGGAAAATGACTGTTGGAACAGTGCATGCACTTCAAGGGGCTGAACGCAAAATCGTTCTTTTCTCTGCGGTTTATTCACGCCACAGTAATGGTAGATTTATCGATAAAGACAGTTCAATGTTAAATGTCGCCGTTTCACGCGCCAAAGATAGCTTTCTTGTTTTTGGCGATATGGAGGCTATTGATGCCTCTCCGCGCGGAACGCCCCGACATTTACTTGGCGAATATTTAGCCAGGCGCACCGACAGCGAGCTAATTTTTTCCGTAGGCGCACGTCCTGACTTGCTATTAAGCTGCCGCGAGCCGCGGGTGATTAATAATGCGGAAGCGCATGATGCATGCCTGACCGAAATCCTACAGCTGGCGCAGCAACGGGTAGTCATTGTCTCGCCTTGGGTCTCGCTTTTCAGGCTCAGGGAAAGTGGGATATTGAGCACCATGCAACAGGCCGTGGGGCGCGACATTAGCGTCGAACTCTACACGGACTATCGCTTTAATACGTTTACAAACAATCGTTTTGATGAAGAGAAAAATACCCAGTTTAGCGCTTGCTGTACGGAGCTGACAGCACATGGCATCGCCGTGCGCGTGGTTAACAAAGTGCATAGTAAGCTGCTGATGGCGGATAATAATTTTATCTGTATCGGTTCTTATAACTGGGCTAGCGCACAGCGTCAGGGAGAGTATAAAAATTTCGAAACATCAGTGCTGTATAGCGGCGAGCTGAAAGATGAGATTCATATTCAACTGGCTTCTTTACAGGAGCGTATTCGCAGCGATTTTTCTGCTGAAACGACTTAGGGAAATAAACCACGGGCTGTAGCGGTTTAATAAAGCAACCGGTAACGCCTTCCGAAGCGGGAGGCGTTACCAGGAAGGATAAAGCGCTTACTTAATCTCTACCGTTAATTCGGGTGCACCGAAGCTAACCAGCTTCGCATGAGACGTCTCGAAATAACGCTGCCAGAATGTTTCAAGCTGCTGCATCACCTTACCGGAACGGTAATTATTTTTAGCGGCGGTATCGATAAGGCCTGCGCCAGCTATATAAACCTTCGCCCCGTTAAAATCAGCAATAAGGTTCTGTTCAGACACTTTTGCCATCTCCTTTTCAGCCACTATCGAACGGATGTGGTTATTACTGTAAAAACTGACAAAATCACTGTTTTCCAGCATATCTGATACCAGCAAAACAGATTTTTCTCTGGCTGGATCGCTTTTCAAATCTTCAGCAATTCGCTTCAGGCTGCCAAAGATTTCGCTTTTAGCTACGCTGTCGCTGTCAGCGGCAAAGCTTGCGGCCATCAACTTACCGATGCCCTGGCTAAAAAAATGTTTTTGCTGAAGCAAACAGGCATCCAGCTTTTTCAAGCTCTCCATGCCCATATTGTTACGCGCCTTTTGATCGGTAAACAGCGCTTCCAGTTTGCCGTCATAAACCCGCTTCAGATAGTTATCCTGTAATAGTGCAGAGAATTGATACAGTACAACGCGATCGCCCGGCTGCACGTAGCGAAGCACGTGCTGCCAGACTGATTCTTTCAGGGGCAGCGGTACCTTAACGGTTTGATCAATAATAATAATCAGCTCACGCCCGCTATCATCCGGGCGTACGGTATCCTGTTTCAGAAAGTGATAACAGCTGGGAATATCATTACGATCGGCCGCCTGCGTTACGCATGCCATACCCAGCAAAATTAGCGCAAGCCATCCTTTCATGCCTCCCCCTTCGCCCTTGTCTTGTTGAGCAATTGTTGAACGCGCTGGCGTTTCACTAATGCTTCCAGAGAGAGCCCCTGATCTTCGGCAATTAGCGCCAGGTCTTCTTCATCCAAGCCGAGCAACTCTCCCAGCGCATCAAGACGCTCTTTTTCGCTCTGCTGCGCGGCCTGTGGCTGTGCGTTGTGATTAGTCGACGGCTCCACTCTCTGCGCCGATTCGGCAGGCGTCTGCTGAATAACCGGCTCGGGAGCCGTGCTGGATTGCGTCTGAGCGTTATCTCTGTTGCGATTTTCATTTAACGCGTGCTCAGCACGGGCCTTACTCCGCATTTTCCCGCTGATATAATCATCGAATGTCAGCAGTTCGTTAAGCTGTTGGCTCTGGCTACTTGTACGCTTCATCAGCATACGGTTTTGGAGCGCACTCAGCTTCTCTTGTGCATCGCGCTCGACTCGCTCGCGGCGAGCGCTGTGCCAGGCGGTAAACTCTTCCGATCCACTGAAGTTACCCACATATTTCGCCGCCATCTTAGATTCGATACCGGCAAAAGAGCGGTAAAGGCCGATAAGAATACCAATCAACTGAACGCCGACGAAAATCACCGAAAGAATAATAAACGTCAGCTTAGAGGCGAAAACGCGGTTGTGGTTGATCTCGTCTGCCGCCTGGCTGTCAGCTTTAGCATTATCCGCTATAGCCGCGTCAGGCAGCTCAAACGGCGAACTTTGCGTATCGCTTAGCTGACTAAAAGGCGAGCCGTTTACCACCTGCGTATCAATCGCATCAATAGTGGCTGCGCGAACAAAATAGGCGCCTACCGCAAAGAAAATAATCAGCGCCAGCGCAATGGCCGTCGCCCAGTATTGCGGTTTGGCCTCAACGTTAGTATTAACACGGTTACGCATCTGGATGTAATTAGGCTGCTCGTCATCAACATCGCTGGTTTCAAGCGAGACGTTGTTGGCTTTGGATAATCCTTTAGCATTGCCATCATGACGCGCATCGTTATACCAATAGCGTATCTTTTTCAGCAGCGTATTTTTATGCAGCTCTGCGCCCATTAAATGGGTCGCTGGCACCAGCACCACGCCGATTAAGACAGAAATCACAATGGCGGAAAATTCAGCCTGATTAGCAGAGATGTTATTGGCGATAAAGGGCGACAGTACCAACGCGAAAATAAAAGCTTCAAGCAAGACTA
Source organism: Pantoea sp. FN0307 (assembly GCF_050113815.1). Taxonomy (NCBI): domain Bacteria; kingdom Pseudomonadati; phylum Pseudomonadota; class Gammaproteobacteria; order Enterobacterales; family Erwiniaceae; genus Pantoea; species Pantoea sp. FN0307. The sequence goes on from NZ_JBNJSO010000007.1 coordinate 20,269, forward strand.
ACGCCACGCTACAGAACCACAGCAAAGGCCCGGTCGGTTTGCGCCCCCGTTCGTCCACTTTGTTCAAATAATTGACGCACTGATGATAAAAATTGGCGCTGTGATTAAAGGACTCATAATAACGCCAGTACTTAGCACAGAGCATTTTCTCAGCAGGATACCAGGCCTTCCCATCCGACTCTGTGCGGCGAGGCTCATTGCTACGTGAAAGACGGGCAATAAGACCGATAACAGGGAAACTGCTGAGGAAATTAAGAAAGAAATAGCTAACCTGGTTCCACCAGCGAATAAAAACGACTGTTAAGATCGCCAAAGCCAGTAAAGGCCAGAAAATATAGCGATAGAGGGAGATCGCCTCGGCGATGCTTTGGAAAAGTTCCATTCTTTGTTTCCTTGATTAACTACGGGTCGGACTGTAATTCGCCACCCAGGCATTGCTGTGATTGGTATAAAAAAGCTGGCCCTGCTGCGCTTTAGTCGCATTTTTAGGCACCAGCAGATCGATACATGAAAGCGGCTGTTTTTTCTCTGACGGCAGATAAACCCGATAAAGGATACTGTCTTCGCCTTCCCATGCATTAGCAACGGCGCTTATTGGCGCATCAGCTTTACGATTACCGCTGTTTTGGTAATTGCGGGTGATATAAACTTTCGGATCGGCCACCACAGCGGCATTATCTTTAAGCACTTTAACCGGAGACAGCGTGACCAGATGGTTATTAACCAGTCCGGCCCATGCACGGCCATTCATACCGTTGAAGTATTCCCGGGTTTGATGAGCATCGATCGCTTTTCCGCTGGCCAGGTTTTTTGCTACTCCCGCGACGCGCGCGCTATCAGTCAGGCAACTTCCCATTACGCCACTGGCATTTGCCTGCGAAATCAAGGAAAACCCGCTGCTGCGCGGCTTGAGGTTCACTGCCAAAGGAAGCGTTGACGTGTTGACCGCCTGCCCGCCGAAATCTACCCAATTTTTGTTATTTTCCGTCCCGGTTGATGCAACGGTCCCTCTGCTCTGCGCGACCGGCGCAACTGAAGGTTCTTTTTTGGCACTGTGGGAGTTTACAGTACGGCGTTTTGCGGGCGCTGATGCGCGTTTAGACTGCTGAGTACTGGCGGACTGAGTGCCATAGCGTAAATAGGCCAGGTTGTTGCCTTCCTGTTCTACCCGCTGTCGAAGCAAAGCTTCGTTTGCCAGACCAACGATTTCTACCCTGCGGTTCGCCGCTCGTCCGTCGTACGTTGTGTTATCTGCCAGCGGACGAGACGATCCTGCGCCCTGGAAATAAAGCTTTTGCGGATTGATCCCTGCCTGCTGCAGTATACGACCAACGCTTTGTGCTCGCTGTTCCGACAGCTTTTGGTTCCAGCTGGCGCTTCCGGTGGCATCAGTATGGCCGACAATCAACACAACGCCATTTTGGTCATCCTGTTTCATAACGGAGGCAATCTTCCTGATCTGTCGCAGCCCGTTAGCAGAAAGCTGAGCGCTGTTCGTATCAAACATACCGCTGTCTTCTACCTGGGCCACCAGTCCCACGGTTTCTGTACTGCTTTTCTCCTTAGTTTGAAGTGGCTGGCTTTTAATAACGATATGCTCTTCAGCCGCAATTTGGGCCAGCGCTTTCTCGCGGTTTTGCCAGGCGTTGCCAGCCATACAACCGGCAATGCCGCCGACCAGACCGCCAGCGACAGCTTTAGTCGCATCCTTAGTAACGAGATAAGTTATCCCCCCGCCTAATGCCGCTCCGCCAATACAGCCAATAGCCGTACCATAATTTTGTCCAGCCTGATGCAGATTGGCGCAGCTTGAAGTCAGCATAGCGACGGCAGTCAGCGACCCCACTTTCCTTAGGTGACGGCGTTTCACTTTCTCTCCTTAATCCTTATCCATACCTGAAATAAATTTGTTAATTTCTTCAAAATCGGTCCCGATATTTTTTATATAACGTGTAAAAACCTTGGTTAATATCAGCCTATTTTTTGTACACAGACGCACAGGGCGAAACCCTAACCCAACAGCACAATAAAACAGACTGCGATACAATTATTTAAAACAAACCAAATTATCAGGATATTATTATGCTTATTAAGCGCAAGTAGACGATAAACTCTGCCAGACTGCGGGCTCTTTATTAAAAACATTCTTTCTTATCCAGCAGCTTACTTGCAAAAAACACTTATCTATTTTTAAGCGCGCCTATTATTATTGGCCACCTAATCATTGTCCAGAATTTATGCCTGTTGATTAAACAGGCCCTGCCGTTAAATATTTTCGAAGGCATTCAGATAACACAGAGAAGTATCAACATTGGCGGATTTATCATACAACTGACCATAAAAAAGGCCGCTATTGCGGCCCTCGCTAACAGGATTATTCGATCAGAAGTTCCAGCTAAAGCCCGCGTTGACGCTGTTATCCTGATGGTTTTCCGATAACAGGCCGCTGTAGCCCAGCGACAGATGCGAGTTGCTGTTTAACGCCACCTCAGCGCTGGCTTTGATCACAGCACCATCGCGCGAAGCAGAGACGCTGTTCACCACAAACGGTGCGCTACTGCCGTTGAACTTCAGCCCGGTCCCCCGATCCAGCTCGCCGTACTGATGCTGCCAGCCCAGCTCACCGCGCAGCGCGATTGATGTTCCACCGTTAACATCCCATTGCAGCTCGGAACGCAGACCCAGCGTTGAGAAGGTGGCATCCGTGTGCTGCTTGTCGCCATGCAGCGCCGCCGCGCCGCCCTGTTCGGCAATGCGGTTGTTCTGGAAGTTAACGTAAGAGAGATTGGCGAACGGTTCGAGGTTAACCAGCCCTGCCGGGATGCTGTAACCCGCTTCGGCAAAGAACTGCTCGGTGCGTGCGCTGTACTGTGCGTTGGCACGATCGTACTGGCTGCCGTAGCTCACGGAACGCGAGGTATCGAAACGATGCCAGGTGTAGCCTGCACCAGCACGCAGCGCCAGCGCGCCATACGCTTTGCCGCCATAGACGCCCAGGTGGTAGTTATCGCTATCCGCACTGGCGCCGTAGCCGCCATCCAGTGAGGTGCGGGTGTAACCCGTTGCCACGCCCATGCGCGCATCGTCCGCCCAGGCGGAATCCAGCCCCAACAGTACGCCGTAGGTGGATGCCTGATAGCCGGTGGCGTTGGCATCACCGGAGGCGTGATCCCACGCGCCCAGCAGTTTCGCCCATGCGCCGCCCTCATCCGCTTTGATTTGTGACGAATTCGCCAGGCCTTCCGCCTGACGCAGGCGATCGTTGAGCGTGTCGCGCAGATAGCGACTGTCATTGATCTGCGCCGAGGCGATATCAGCATGCACCTGACCCGAGAGCTGACGGAACGCCTGACGCGCTTCGCCAGCCGATCCGCTCAGCAGCAGACTTTCATAGACTGGGTTGCCTGCGCCCAGCGCTTCCGCCGCCTGCGCAACCGAACGCTCATTCGCCGTTTCCGCCACGCTGGCGAAGGTGGCATCGTTACGTCCGACCGCCAGCGTGAGCTGGTTCGCCTGATAGCTGAGGGAGGTGCCGAGGAAGGTAAAGGCATAGTTGGGCAGCAGGCTGTCAAACTGACCGCTGATGCCCTGCTCTGCGGTCAGGATGTTATACCGCCCCGTCAGCGTTTGTAGTTCGCTCTGGCTAAGCAGGTTGCTGCTGTTTTCCAGCGAGACCCTGACTTCACCGCCGTTAATGGCGATTGCGCCGGTGCTGGCGATGCGATCGCTGCGTCCTTCCGGCGCGACTTCTACCGCGTAGCGCGACCCCTGTTCAAAGGTAACATCACCGTTGACGGTAAGCGTGCCGATAGAGTTACCTGGCGCAACGGTACCGCCGTTGGCGACGGTTAATGCGCCAGTGCTGCCCGATCCCCCCAGCACGCCCTGTTGCTGCACCGTGACATCAGAAGTGACCGATCCGTTAATCGCCAGCAGGCCGGCGTTAATCAGCGTCGGGCCGGAGTAAGTGTTGCTGCCGGTGAGCCAGAGCGATCCTGCGCCCTCTTTGGTCAAACCGCCGTGGCCGGAGATGTCGTTAGACCAGACGTCAAAATCACACTGCGCCTCGTTACAGATGCGCTGATAAGGGGTGCCGGCATCTACCGTCGCGCCGATGCCGGGAATGTTAGCGACAAATTGCGTTGGGCCATAGGCCACGCCATCCGGATCCGGCACGCGCAGCGCTTCAGGGATATCTTCTACGGTGTAGAACATGCCCGGCCCGTTAATTGCTTTACCGAGGTCGATCATGCCCCAACCATAGAGTTCATCAATGCCCGCTTCACCCATATCAACGGCGGTGGTTTTCAGTACCTGTGCAATCTGCGCGCCGGTCATATAAGGGAAGCGTTCCATCAGTACTGCCGCACTGCCTGATACATGCGGTGAAGCCATGGAGGTGCCGCTGTAGTTGGCGTAGTCGGTGGTGAGGTTATCAATGCTGTCGCCCTCAATTATCGAGCTGTAAATACGCGAGCCAGGCGCGGAGACGCAGAAGCTGGCGGTGTAGCCGCAGCGGGAGGAGAAGCCGCTTAGGGTGTAAGGCACGCTGTTGGCGGATGCGGGATCGCGCGCGACGCTGGCGACGGTGAGCCAGGTGGGGGTAATTTCTGGTACAAAGTAAGCCAGGCCCGCGATAGCGTCGGGGTTGTTGAGGTTGTCATCGTTGCCGGCGGAGAAGATGGTGATGATGCCGCTGCGAGCAACTTCAATAGCGCCCTGATAAGCGCCGCCGGGCACGGTGCCGAGGATCTGTTTGATCTGGTCGAACTGTTTTTGCGCATCATTGACGGTGAAGTGCGGATAAGCGGGATCGCTGCCGCCCTGGGCGAATTTGTCGGTGATGCCGATGCCCCAGCTGTTGTTGATAATGCGCACGCCGCTTTCTCTGAGCGCATCCCAGCCTGCTTTATAAACTGCGCCATCGTTACCGAGAATGATGCCATCTTCCGGGCCGGGATCGCCGTTTTCCGCACTGACAATTTGCGCGCCATAAGCGACGCCGTGCATGGCCCCGCCGTCACGGCTGCCGGCGGCGATACCGGCAACGTGGGTGCCGTGCGATCCCAGTTCACCATCTGAATCAACGCTTGGCGTGCCGTCATAGCGGAAGGCATCGCCGGCTTTTACCGGAATGTAAGGGTCGGTGTAGGCGCGTATGCCTTCAGTGACAAGGTTGATGACTTTGTCGGTACCGACAAATTCGGGGTGTTTGGCATAGACCGACTGATCGAAGATGCCGACTTTGACGCCTTTGCCACTGTAGCCAGCGGCGTAGGCTTTATCAGCGTTGATCGCGCCCAGTCCCCACTCGGCGTTATATTCGCTGCTGCGCCAGCTGGCTGGATCGCCCGCTACGCCCTGTTCGATATAGTTGTTCGCTGCTGCCTGTCCTACCGCTCCCAGGCAAACCGCCACTGCCAGCGCGCTTAACCGTACGCGTTTTGCTTTTGTCTCAGGCCGTGTAACGCGCTGAGGCACAGTCAACCTTCTGCTTTTATTTGCCATTGCAGATACCGTCCGTTATTGGTTTTGAGATAAGGATTTTTAAAAGTTTCAATTTGAAAAAGATGAAGCACCGCGCTGATGGAGTGCGGTGTGAATATCAGGTTTGGCAGAAAAGTTTTATTTCTGCCAGTAACAGGAGGAAATATATAGATGTAAAAAGGTGACTTTCTTCATATTATTTTCATATATTTTACGATTGTGATTGTTGCAAAAATTCAAAATTAATAATCAAGAGTTTATTAATTGGGTTAAGGTGAGATTTCTCTTAAAGGATTGTTTTTGAGATTTGAACCGAGATTAATTACTTAACGTGCGTTATTTATTTGATGCCGACTAATTAATAACGAATTTAATGTGTGGAAATAAGTAGAGGGTAAGAAGTTGGTTATAAGCCACGTGGTTGCGTGGGCTGTGGTTTACGGGGCGTTAGCGGCGCGGGTGCGTGGGCTGACGGGGCGGAGGCGTCAGCGGCGCGGGTGCGTGGGCTGACGGGGCGGGGGCGTCAGCGGCGGGAGGCCCGTTCCGTAAAGACGCAAAAAACGTCATCCATGACAGCTCGGCCCGCGCCTTCCCTGGCGCGGGACGCTTTACTCCACGATCCGCCCGCCGCTTCCCTGACTCCTGTGTCGCCTGATGCCGCTGATTTAAATACCGCGCCGTCTGTTGCCGCTTCCCGTACTAGTGAGTCGCCTGCTCGCCGCTGATTTAACGATTGTGTCGCCTGCCGCCGCTGATTTAAATACCGCGCTGCCTGTTGCCGCTTCCCGTACTAGTAAGTCGCCTGTTCGCCGCTGATTTAACGATTGTGTCGCCTGCCGCCGCTGATTTAACTGCCGCGCTGCCTGTTGCCGCTTCCCTGACTCCTGAGTCGTCTGTTCGCCGCTGATTTAACGATTGTGTCGCCTGTTCACCGCTGATTTAACTGCCGCGCCGTCTGTTGCTGCTGTGAGCTGCCTGCTCATTACTGATTTGTGGGGTTTTCAATGGTTAAGTCCCGAAGCGCGGGCCAGAGGGTGTGGGAGGGCCGGGGCCGGGAGGCGGACCTCCCGCGGCCTAAGAAGGCGCGGGCGGAGGCCCCAGGGATGGGTGCATGCCGTGCCGCCGATGGCCCCGGCCCTCCCGCGACCGGCACAGAACCGGTCTCAGAAAACCACTCAGCCCCCTCGACCGGCACCGGATCTGTTCCACTCAGCTCCTGCGACCGGCACAGAACCGGTCTCAGAAAACCACTCAGCCCCCGCGACCGGCACCAGACCTGTTCCACTCAGCCCCCACGATCAGCACAAAATCAGCACCAAACTGACGCCTGCCAACGCGACTAATCTAAATCCGCACCGTTACTGGCTATCACTTTCTTATACCACCAGAACGACTTCTTACGCGTACGTGCCAGCGTACCCTGACCGCGATCGTCACGATCAACATACACAAAACCGTAGCGCTTACTCATCTCACCCGTAGAGGCCGACACCAAATCAATACAGCCCCAACTGGTATAACCCATAATCGGAATACCATCCTCGATCGCCTCCGCCATCGCACGAATATGCTCGCGCAAATAACTAATGCGGTAATCATCCTCAATCTCGCCCTGAGCATTAACCACATCTTTCGCGCCCAGCCCGTTCTCCACCAAAAACAATGGCTTCTGATAACGGTCATACATCATATTCATGGTAATGCGCAGACCCAGCGGATCGATGCCCCAACCCCATTCGCTGGCCTCAATAAACGGATTTTTCAAAGACTTAACAATATTCGCCGCACTGGTATTCTCGTTATTCATATCCGCCGAGGCGCAGCGCGAAGCGTAATAGCTGAAAGAAACGAAATCGACCGTATTCTTCAGAATCTCCTCGTCGCCCGGCTGAATCTCAATAGCGATCCCCTGCTCACGGAACATACGCTTTGTCCACGCCGGATAAGCGCCACGCGCCTGCACATCAATAAAAAACAGATTCTCCCGATCCTTCTCCAGCGCCGCCCAGACATCCTCTGGCTTACAGGAATAAGGATAAAAATTGCCGCCCGCCAGCATACAGCCGACCTGGTTTTGCGGATTCACCTCATGGGCAATCTTCGTTGCCAGTGCGCTGGCCAGCAGTTCATGATGCGCCGCCTGATATTTTACCTGCTGGGGATCCTCGCCCTCAGCAAATACCAGCCCAGCGCCGGAAAACGGACTGTGCAGCAAAATGTTGATCTCATTAAACGTCAGCCAATATTTCACCAGTCCGTCAAACGCTTCAAAACAGGTGCGCGCATAGCGCGTAAAAAACTCCACCATTTTACGGCTGCGCCAGGAGCCATATTCTTTTACCAGATGCATCGGTACATCAAAATGGCACAGCGTCACCAGCGGCTCGATATTATATTTTTTGCACTCGTTAAACAGATCGCGATAAAACGCGATACCCGCTTCATTTGGCGTGAGTTCGTTGCCCTGCGGATAAATACGGCTCCAGGCGATGGAGGTACGAAATACTTTAAATCCCATCTCCGCCATTAGCGCGATATCTTCTTTATAACGGTGATAAAAATCGATCGCCTCGTGGCTGGGATAAAATTCATCGTCACGCCACTCAAAGCGTGGCTGCTGACCCAGCTTCACCGCCAAACGATTGGCGCCGTGCGGGATCATATCCACCGTTGCCGCTCCTTTACCGCCTTCACGCCATGCACCCTCGGCCTGATTGGCTGCAATCGCGCCGCCCCATAAAAATCCTGCGGGAAATTTAGTTTCCATATGCATCCTCTGTTAATGCGTTTTAACGGCCTGAGAAGCGGCGGGCCAGGCGGCAGTCTGTTCAGTTGTCTGCTCGCTTTTTTCCTCCACCGGAATATCCTCAAAGCCCAAAATCAAAGTAATAAAGAAGGAAAGCACCACCGCCAGCGCCATCACCGCAAAGACCCAAACAATGCTCATGGGATTCGTTGGATCAAAGAACTGTACGCTGGTAAACAGCCCCGGTGCTGCCATCGAGTGGCTTGCCAGTCCGGCAAAACCAGCGACCGCGCCGCAGATAAAGCCGCTGATCAAGCTGGCAATTAAGGGGCGTTTCAGCCGTACCGCCACGCCATACAGCGCCGGTTCGGAGATCCCGGCGACTATCGCCGAGGCAGCAGCAGCCAGTGCAGTCTGGCGCAGCTCCGGGTTTTTGGTGCGCCAGGCGACCGCCAGCGACGATCCACCAAGTGAAAGGTTAGCGCCGATTTCAGAGGGCATTACCATTCCCTCTTTGCCGGTTTCCGCGATGGTCTGAATAATGGTTGGCGTGAAGACGCGATGCATGCCGGTCATGACCAGCAACGGCCAGAGCGCGCCCATGATGGCGACGGAGAGCCAGCCAAGGTAGTGATGAATGGTGTAAACCACTGCTGAGATGCCGCTACCGATCCAGATGCCAAGCGGTCCGATCAGCATGATGGCGATCGGCGCAGCGATCAGGACGATCAGCATCGGTTTAAGGAAGTTTTTCGTTACCGCCGGGGTGATTTTATCCACCCATTTTTCTATGTAGGAGAGGATCCAGGTCATGCAGAGCGCCGGGATTACCGTGTAGGTATATTTGACCGCCGTTACCGTTATGCCCGCAAATTCTACGTGTTGTCCCTGGGCGGCTTTCGCCATCAGGTCGACAAAGTTAGGATGCACCAGCACACCGGCAATGGCGATCGCCAGCGATATGTTGGTTTTGAATTTTATCGCGGCGGAGGCGGCGACCATGATCGGCAGGAAGAAGAACGCGCCGTCGCCGATGACGTTCAGGATCGCCAGCGTGGAGGATCCTTTGGGGAAGATGCCAGTCATGTCGAGGATCATCGCCAGCAATTTTACCATCGATCCGCCGATGATTGCCGGGATCAGCGGCGACATGGTGCCGATCAGCGCATCAAGGATCCCGGCACCGATGCGTCTGAAGGTGAGTTTGCCTTTTTGCGGATCGGGACGTTCCGCCTGTGCGCCTGCGGGCAGAAGTTTTAATACTTCAGCATAGGCCTGGGAGACGGTGTTGCCGATGATGACCTGGCACTGGTTATCGTTTTGCACCACGCCCATGACGCCAGGGATTTTTTTGAGCGTAGCCGCATCGACGCTGCGGTTGTCGTTAAGTACAAAGCGCAGGCGCGTCATGCAGTGGGTTACTGCCGCCACGTTATCACCACCACCAATCGCATCGACTATAGCGCGCGAGATTGCCGCGTAATTCTTTGACATGACTGTGAAACCTCTTGTTATGACGCACCTTTACCGTAGGGTTAACGTATTTTTTCTTTTTACTCAAAGAGTTGAGTAATCATAATAGCCAGAGCAGGCTTTATGATTTGGTCTGAAACAAAATAGGTAACCGGTTTCACATCAGATTGGTTATCGGTCAGAACAAGATCAACTGATATCGATTTTGGCGTTCAGGATTTGTGATTACGATCGTGCTGACTCCTTTCAGTTTGTTATTCAGGAATTGCGGCGGGAGGGCTGAGTGGTTGTCTGAGACCGGTTCTGTGCCGGTCGCGGGGGGCTGAGTGGAACAGATCTGGTGCCGGTCGCGGGAGGGCCGGGGCCATCGGCGGCACGGCATGCACCCATCCCTGGGGCCTCCGCCCGCGCCTTCTTAGGCCGCGGGAGGTCCGCCTCCCGGCCCCGGCCCTCCCACTCCCACTGGCCCGCGCTTCGGGACTTAACCATCGAAAACCCCACAAATCAGTAATGAGCAGGCAGCTCACAGCAGCAACAGGCAGCGCGGTATTTAAATCAGCGGCGGCAGGCGACACAATTGTTAAATCAGCGGCGAGCAGGCGACTCACTAGTACGGGAAGCGGCAACAGACAGCACGGCAGTTAAATCAGCGGCGGCAGGCGACTCAGGAGTCAGGGAAGCGGCGGGCGGATCGTGGAGTAAAGCGTCCCGCGCCAGGGAAGGCGCGGGCCGAGCTGTCATGGATGACGTTTTTTGCGTCTTTACGGAACGGGCCGCCCGCCGCTGACGCCCCCGCCCCGTCAGCCCACGCACCCGCGCCGCTGGCACCCCCACACCCCCAGCCCACGCAACCGCGCCGCTGACGCCCCCACACCCCCAGCCCACGCAACCGCGCTGCTGACACCCCCGCATCCCCAGCCCACCCCCAAACATAATCCGTAACCTTCACGCTAAAAATGTTTAGAATGAGCCGACAGGCCAGAACGGGGAAAATCGATGTCAACAATGCAGGAAGTGGCGAAAAAAGCGGGCGTCTCCAAAGCGACCGTCTCTCGCGTACTATCAGGTAAAGGATACGTTAGCGAACAAACCCGTAAACAGGTCTTCGCTGCCATTGAAGCCGCTGGTTACCGCCCTAACCTGCTGGCGCGCAACCTTGCCACCAGCAAATCCCAGTGCATCGGCATGGTCGTCACCAACACCCTCTACAGCGGCAGCTACTTCAGCGAAATCCTCTCCCAGGCGGCGAAAAAAGTCGAAGAAAGTGGTCGCCAGCTCATCCTGGTCGACGGCAAACACAGCGCGCAACAGGAGCGCGAAGCGATCGAATTCCTGCTCGACCTGCGCTGCGATGCGATTGTTCTCTATCCGCGCTTCCTCAGCATTGACGAAATGGATGACATCATTGAACAAACGCGCCAGCCCATCGTGGTGGTCAATCGTCGACTGCGTAAACATCACAGCCATTCCGTCTGCTGCGATCACAAAGGATCGGCCCTTAACGCCACCCAGGCGCTGATCGCGCGCGGCCACCAGCGGATCGCCTTCATCACCGGATCGATCGACTCCCCCACCGCCCTTGAGCGCCTCGCCGGTTACAAAGAGGCGCTGCGTCAGGCAGGCATCGCTGCCGATGCGCGACTGATCGTGGAAGGTAAATGGACGCCCGCCTGTGGAGCAAAAGCGGTAGCGCAACTGCTGGAGCAACAAACCGCCTTCAGCGCGCTGATCGCCAGCAACGACGACATGGCGGTGGGCGCGCTAAAACAGCTTGCCGTCGCCGGACTGGCAGTGCCGGAACAGGTCTCGCTGCTGGGCTTTGATGACATCCCCGTCGCACCCTTCTTGCGCCCCGCGCTCTCCAGCGTAAAAGATCCGGTTACCGACATGATCCATGAAAGCATCAATCGCCTGATCGCCATGCTCGACGGCGGCGACATGCAACTGCGCAACGACTTTGTTTCCGGCTTGATATTGCGTGAATCGGTAAGCGAAGCGCCCGTGCCGGAATAACCGCCTGCTCCTGGCTGGCCCGGCAGCCTGCTGACTCTGTTGCTATACTCTGCATCACTTAAATGGGTGGAGATGACCTTTACAGGCATCCTGTTCGGGAAAAAGGAGTCACGATGCTGGTGCTGTGGAACACCCTGATTGTGCTGGCCACCGTCGGCGCGATGGAAATCATCGCCACGCTGGCGCACAAATACATCATGCACGGCTGGGGCTGGGGCTGGCATCTCTCGCATCACGAGCCGCGTACCGGCTGGTTTGAAGTCAATGACCTTTACGCCGTGGTCTTTGCGCTGCTGGCGATTGCGCTGATTGCTATCGGTACTTCCGGCGTCTGGCCACTACAGTGGATCGGCGCGGGCATGACCCTCTACGGCGCGCTCTATTTCATGGTGCATGATGGTCTGGTGCATCAGCGCTGGCCGTTTCGCTACATTCCACGCCGTGGCTATCTGAAACGTCTCTATATGGCGCACCGCCTGCATCATGCGGTACGCGGCAAAGAGGATTGCGTCTCTTTCGGCTTCCTCTATGCGCCGCCGGTGGAAAAATTACAGGCCATCCTGCGCGAGCGAAACGTTAAAAAACCACGGGCGCAGAAAACTACAGCTTCGCGTGTCCGCTCTTCCGACGCGGGCGCTGCCACAGCTCAGGAGAACGCGGCGGCGGATTCTCAACGCGAGAGCTGAGCGCCAGCGCTGCGCCCTTAATCAGCAAACCGATCTTCTCTGTGCGGCTGGTTCCCTGCCGCGTCTCCCAGGCGCGAGCGCCCGCCGCGCTGACCTTAACGCCAATCTCACGGTAAACCCCATGCGCCGAGGCGATCGCCCAGGCGGATCGCAGCGGCAAGCCGCTCAGTCCTGCCCGCGCCGAGTCGTAATAAGGCTCTGCCTGCGCGACCAGCCGCTGCGCCAGGTGCGCCAGATCTTCGCGTCGGGCCGGATCGAGAATATCGGCAGAGCGCATCCCTTTCTCATCCAGCCACGCCTGCGGCAGATAACAGCGCCCCGCCTGCGCATCCTCAACGATATCGCGGGCAATATTGGTTAGCTGAAACGCCAGCCCTAAGTCACAGGCGCGATCCAGCACCGATTCGTCACGTACGCCCATCACCCGCGCCATCATCAGCCCCACCACGCCCGCCACGTGATAACAATAACGCAGCGTATCTGTGAAGGTCTCATAGTGCGTCTCGCGCACATCCATCGCAAAGCCTTCAAGATGATCAAAGGCCAGCTGCGGCGGGATGGTGTGACGGGTCGCCACCTCCTGAAAGGCGGCAAAGGCTGGCTCCTGCATCTCTGCACCGGCAAAGGCACGCTGCGTCTCGGTTTTCAGCATCTCCAGCCGCTGCGTTGCGCTGCCGCCGCTCGCTGCCGGATGATGAAAACCCAGCACCTGACCATCAATCACGTCATCGCAATAGCGGCACCAGGCATAAAGCATCAGCGCGCTGCGACGCGTGCGGGCATCGAACAGCTTTGAGGCGGTGGCAAAACTCTTTGAGCCTACCGCCATGGTTTCAGTGGCGTGATCCATCAGCGTACTGTTCATCAGCTCAGCGCCTCCAGCATCAGACCTGCGGTGGCTTTCGCCGAGCCGATCACGCCCGGGATCCCGGCGCCCGGATGCGTGCCCGCGCCCACCAGATAGAGATTGGGGATACGGCTGTCGCGGTTATGCGGACGGAACCAGGCGCTTTGGCGCAGAATGGGTTCAATGGAGAACGCCGACCCCTGATGGGCTCCCAACTGGTCACGGAAATCAAACGGCGTAAACATCCGGTGCGTCACCAGCTGATCGCGCAGGCCCGGCATATAATGCTGCTCCAGATAAGCAAAAATACGATCGCGCAGACGCGGCCCCTCTACCGTCCAGTCGAGATTTGCCGTGCCCAGATGCGGCACCGGCGCCAGCACGTAGTAGCTGCCGCAACCGGGCGGTGCCAGCGAAGGATCGGTAACGCAGGGCGAATGCAGATAAAGAGAAAAATCCTCTGACAGCGCGTCGTGGTTAAAAATCTCTTCAATCAGCTCTTTATAACGCGGCCCAAAGCAGACGGTGTGATGCGCCAGCTGGCTGTGATGATGATTCAGCCCAAAGTAGAGCACAAACAGCGAGTTGCTCATCCGTTTGCGTTTCAGCTTTGTGGCGCGCGCCGCGCCAACCGGATGATGACCCAGCAGCTTTTCATAGGTGTGCACCACGTCGGCATTGGAAGCCACCGCTGAGGTGGCAAAACGTCTTCCGTCCGCCAGCTCGACCGCGCTGATGCGCGCGCCTTCCGCCTCCAGCTTTGTCACCTCTGCGTTCAGCTCCAGCTGACCGCCAAGATCCTGAAACAACCGCACCATGCCCTGCACCAGCGCGCCAGTGCCGCCACGGGCGAACCAGACGCCCCACTCACGCTCCAGCGCGTGGATCAGCGTATAGATCGATGAGGTAGCGAAAGGATTGCCGCCCACCAGCAGCGAATGAAAAGAGAACGCCTGGCGCAGATGCTCATTCTCAATAAACTTCGCCACCATGCTGTAAACGCTGCGCCACGCCTGTAGCCTGGCAAGCTGCGGCCCGGCGCGCAGCATGTCGCGAAACGACAAAAACGGTACCGTGCCCAGCTTCAGGTAGCCCTCTTTAAACACCGCTTTGGAGTAATCCAGGAAGCGCCGGTAGCCCTCCACATCGCGCGGGTTAAAGCGCCGGATCTGCGCCTCCAGCCGTTCCTGATCGTTGTCATAATCAAAGCGGTCGCCCGTTTCCCAGCACAGGCGGTAAAAAGGCGTTACCGGCAGCAGATCCACATAATCCGCCATCTTTTTGCCTGCCAGGGTAAACAGCTCTTCTATGGCGCTGGGATCGGTAATCACCGTTGGCCCGGCATCAAAGGTAAAGCCCCGATCCTGATAAACATAGGCGCGACCGCCAGGCTTATCGCGCTGCTCCAGCAATAAAGTTGGGATGCCCGCTGCCTGCAGGCGGATCGCTAAGGCCAGGCCGCCAAAACCGGCGCCGATTACAATTGTTTTATTCATCACTGAAAGCTCGCAGCCGTGGAGTTTGTTTGAGTACGGCTCGCAGGGCTTCACCAACCGGAACCGGTGGCTTCCCTGTCAGGATCCGTGCCATGTCGATCAGCGTGAGTTGACCGGCGTAAAAGCGGGCGATAAGCCCCTGATTGAGTTGATAAAAGCGCTGCATGACCTGCCAGCGGCGCTCAGGACGTCCGGCCAGGAACAGCATGCGGTTAAGCAGGCGGAAAAAGCGCTGCCGCCGCCACTGCCGCTCAGCATAACCCTGTATCAGGTGAAACAGCGCGGAGGAGGTCAGGTCGCGCTGCTGCGCAATCAGATCCGCCAGCGCTGCCGCCTGCGGCAGAGAGTAACCGGTGGTGGCGTGGAACAGTCCGGCACGCAGGCCGCTGCACGGCTGGCCCGCCTTCGCCTGCCAGAACGCGCGATGATGGCCCGCCAGGGTAATCGGCAGGTTGCCCTGCTCTTCGCGCTGTAGCTGCGCCAGCTTCCAGCCCTGCTGCTGCGCATAATCGCGGATATGCTGGCGCGCGCGATCGCTGCCCAGCGTGGCCCGATCGATATAGTGGGTATCTTCGATCAGCAGTTCGGTCGTGGAGAGCGGCAGCGTATAAACAAAACGGTAGCCCGTTGCCTGATCCACCGTGGCATCCATCAGAAGCGGACGCGTCAGCCCGTGCGGCTCGCTGAGCAGCCACTGCTGCCCTAAAAATGCCTGGAAGCCTGCCGTGAGATGCGGGCTGGGCTGATAGCCGCGCCCGTCGATCACCGCCGCCGCGCGGAGCCTCTGCCCGTCAGCCAGCGTGACCGATTGTGGCGTCACGTCACTGACCGCCGTCTGCGTCAGCAGATTATCGCCCAGCGCCGGTGCGATAACCGCCGCAAAGCGTTTTGAGGTAATGCTGAGATAGTCATTATCCAGCGTGCGGCTCAGCGCCGGAAAGCGCACGTCATAGCCCTGCCAGCGGTGCGCTACCAGCGGTGCCAGCCATTGATGCTGTTCGGGCGTGATATCGTCCTGATGGAACGACCAGGTATGGTTGCCCCCCAACTGCGCGCCCGCCTCCAGCATCAGCACATGCAGATCGGGCCGCTGCTGGTGCAGCCGCCAGGCGATAAGACCGTTAGCCAGCCCGCCGCCCACTAAAATCAGATCCCAGTGCGGTTTCATCATGCTGCCCCCGCCAGGACCGGACGCCCGTCGTCCAGCGCCTGCTCGGCGATTTGTGCTGCCAGCGCCGCGCCGCCTGCCTGCTGGAGCTGCGGCTGCATTGCCATCAGCCGCTGGCGATAGCCGTTGTCGCTTAACAGTGTGGTGAGGTGGTCTGCCAGCGTGTGGCTGCTGGCAAAGCGCGAAGCCCGGCGGCCAATGCCGCAGTAGTCCACACGCGCCGCCACGCCCGGCTGATCGAAGGCCAGCGGGATCGCCAGCACCGGCGTGGCGCTGGCGATGGCATCCATCACGGTATTTAAGCCACCGTGGGTGATCACCGCCTGCGCCTGGCTCAGCACCGCAGGCTGATCGGCAAAATCGGTGACCTGCGCGCCGTATGCTGCCAGCTTCGCGGCCTGCGAGGCGTTCAGTCCGCCGCAGTGGGCAATCAGCAGCCGCACATTTATCTGCCGACAGGCCTGAGCAATGCGCTGAAATAAGCGATAGCGATGTCCCTGTAATGTCCCCAGCGAAGCGAACACCATGGGCGAACTGGTCGCCGCCTCCGATGCCAGCGGCGCGGGATGCGCATGGCGTAGCGGCCCCACCGCATGAAAACAGTCCGGCAGCCAGCGAGGAAAATCAAACGCTGGCAGCGTCTGGCTGATCTGTGCCAGCGGCGACAGGCATTCATGCAGCCCCCGCCGCTTGCCCAGCCCCAGCGCGCGCGCATGACGGGCGATCACCTCGCCCTGCGGGCGCATCAGCCAGTCATAGACGCGGGTGCTGGAGGCATAAAGCTTTTTGCTGCGCGCGTCGGTGGCGTAGTTAAACGGCATCACCGGCAGCGGGATAGTCTCATCGCGATTCACCGGCAGCGCACAGGCCACCGACACGAACGGCAGCCCCAGCGCCTCGGCAACCAGCCCGCCCGCCGCCTCCATCTGATCGACGATCACCCCGTCCACGCCCAGTTTTTTCAGCGCGGCGGGCAGATCGCGACACAGCATGTCGGTGGTCTGCGCCAGATCGTTAATCAACCTGAAGATGCCCGGCCCGGAAGGCTGTGCCGTAAGCTGTAGCGTGCGCGCCAGGCTGCCCGGCGGATGGCTGCGTTCGCCAACCGCGTAAAAGCCGATGCGCGCATCGTTAAGCAGCGTGCGCGCCTCCGCCTGTTGAATAAAGGTGATGCGATGCCCGCGCTCCAGCAGCTGTTGTGCCAGCGCTTCCAGCGCCCGCACATGACTGTAAAGCGGCGGTGCGATAATGGCGTAGTGACTCATGGATTGCGTACCAGCGTTGCCTGCCGCAGCGCGTTAAGCGTGGCGCTGCCGGTACAGAAGCAGGCTACCCGTAGCTGATCGATAACCACCTGAAAGTGTTCGGTCACTGCCGCGCTGGAGACGGTAGCGCTGCTCAGCACGCCCGCTGCCTGCCCCACCAGCATTGCGCCCAGACGCAGCGCTTTCGCCACGTCGATACCGTCGCTAACGCCGCCCGATGCGATTAACGGCATCTGCGGCAGCGCCTGATGGAGATCGCTCAGCGCCTGCGCGGTGGGGATCCCCCAGTCAGCAAAGGCCATCGCTACGGCGCGGGCATGCGGCGTGGCGGCGCGTTCGCCCTCTACCGCCGCCCAGCTGGTGCCGCCTGCGCCTGCCACATCCAGCATCGCCACGCCCGCATCCGCCAGCTGGCGCGCAACCGTAACCGAGAGACCCGCGCCCACTTCTTTTACCACCACCGGCACCGGCAGTGCGTTAACCGTTTTCCCGATAGCCGCCAGCACGCCGCGCCAGTCACGGTCGCCGCCGCTCTGCAACGCCTCCTGGAGGGGATTCAGATGGATAATCAGTGCATCCGCTTCGATCATATCCACCGCCCGGCGCGCATAGTCCAGCCCTTCCCGGCTGGCGATCTGCGCTGCGCCAAGGTTCGCCAACAATGCGATATCCGGCGCGACCTGACGCAGTTCACGGGTCAGGCCCCAGTTATCAGGGCTTTCCAGCGCCACGCGCTGCGAACCAACGCCCATTGCCAGCCCCAGCGCCTGCGCCGCCTGTGCCAGATGCAGGTTAATGGTTTTCGCCCGGCTGGCTCCGCCGGTCATGGAGCTGATCAGCAGCGGTGCATGCAGCTTTTTGCCGAACAGCGCGCTGCTTAAGTCGATCTCATCAAGGTTCAGCTCCGGCATCGCGCAGTGCTCAAAACGCCACTGCTCAAAGCCGGTCGCCTGTTTTTTCACGCTACGGGCCGCATTCAGGACAATATCCAGATGATCGTTTTTGCGTTGGGTTAGATCCTTCATTAACACTCCGGTAGCGATGAGATCCTGTTTTGGCTGAACAGCGCCATCTGTTTATCAAACCAGGCGTGCATAAAACGTCGCGTGGAGGCACCCCGATCGCAGGCGCAGGAGAGGTGCTCATCGGCGCTGCGCAGATGATCGTGCAGCCGCTGATGTACCGCTTCGGCTCCCAGCATCGCCACCAGCGTTGCTTTGCCGCTGTCTTTATTGATGTCTTTGCCGGTGCCGCTCAGGCCGTCGGCCAGGTCATCCATCAGCTGGAACGCCTGCCCCAGATCCTGAGCAAAACAGCGCAGCCGCTGACGTGCCTGCGGCGAGGCATTGGCGACGATCGCCGCCATTTGCAGCGTGGCATCGAACAGGCGGCTGGTTTTCAGTTCATTGGTAAGCAGGATGGTTTCGGCGCTGCGCGCTTCGCCGCTCTCATTAAGGTCAAGATACTGACCCTGCACCAGCCCTTGCAGGCCCACGGCGGTGGAGAGTTCGGCAACCGCCTCGGCTTTACAGGCGGGCGACAGCGATTGCGCCTCTGCCACTACGCCGAAGGCGCGGCTGAGCAGCGCCACCGCCGCCAGGATAGCGACGTTTTCACCATACTGCCGATGGATGGTCGGGCGGCCCCGACGCAGCTGAGCATTATCCATGCAGGGCATATCATCCAGCATCAGCGAAGCGGCATGCACCATTTCCACGGCGCAGGCGAGGTCAAGCAGGCCGGGCTGTTCGATGTCACAACCTAAATCGCCGGCGGCCAGCACCAGCAGTAATGGACGCACTCGCTTACCCGATGCCAGCGTCCCTTCGCGCATCGCGCTGTAGACCAGATCCTGCTGCTCACCGGCAGGCAGCAGCTGATCGAGGCGGTGTTGCAGCGCTTCACGTAGCGTCTGCAGTTCATCTTCATGATTGGCGTTCATCGTTGCTGTCCCTGGTTCCTCATCGTAACTATGTCAACAGAAGATGCTGAATGCGCATGGTGACGGCAGATGGAGAGCCGCAGCGACCTGTATGACAGTGGACCAGAGGCAAAAACAGCCGCGGTTGCACGCGCATTTCTGCCTCGCTGTGTTTGCAAAGCGTAGCGCAATATCCAGAAATTTCCTTTTACGCAGCAATGGCATTACAACCTTTACATGCAGTTAACAGCCTTATGTCAGCAGCTGTTGCAGCAGCGCGATAACCTGCTGCACTTCGCTTTGGGTGAGCGCGCCATCTTTGGCAAAGCGCACCCGGCCCTGCTTATCCAGCACTATTACCGCCGAGTCACCTTCGGTTAACTGCCAGGCGCGCCGAACCGCGCCCTGCTCATCCACCACGAACTGCGCGGTGGGCGTCTCCTGTTTGCTGCTTTCCAGGCTGCGCCGCACGAACATTGCGCTGCCGGGGATTGCGTCATCTGTATTAACGATAGTCGTTATCTGGAACTTTTCGGCGGGGAAACGGGCGTTTTCGATAGCGCCGATCACCGCCGCGTTGCGCTCTTTGGCGGAGAGGCGGCCCGCCATGTGCAGCACCACGCCCACCTTGCCGCTGAGCTGCGCGCTGTTCCAGTTCTGCCAGGCGGGCTCGCCCTGTTGCAGCACCAGCTCGCCCCGATCCGTGACGCCAACCGGCGCAACATGCTCGCCGTCAATGAAGTTATGGGCTGAGGTAAAAAATGGCAGTGCGCAGAGCAGCAGCACAGGGAGACGCGGCGTCATGGGTTTCTCCAGGGTTATAAGGGAAGCTTCATGACTATAAGCAAAGGTGCCGCGTTTCGCCTGATGAATAGCCAAATAGTGATTTGCATATTATTGAACTGGCATGGTTGATTATGGGATGCTGTTACAGGTTGAGTTAACGCTTACTGTCCCGCTATCGCAGCATAATCAGGATACCCCATGCGCTTTTATCAGGCTGACCCTACGCTGGAGAACTACTGGCGTGGCGTGATCCTTTTTGGCAACAACGTCGCTTCCTATAAGTTTGCTCTTGCCCATGCGCTGTACGATCTACATCCGCAGGGCCAGACGCTGATCACCCTGGAGGCGCTGGCCGCCCCGTTCGCCCGTCATCTGTGCGCGCATTTACAGGATGCGCCGAAGCAGACCACCTCCAGCCGCAGCCAGTTTCTGGATGCCTGCATGCGGTTTAATCAGGGTGAGCTTAGCGAAGCGCAGCTCACTGAGATCACCGTAAAACGCGGTTTTGCCAACGTGATCGATGCTTTTCACCACGTGAACCGCGCCGAGATCGGCAAGCGCTTTTTTATTGATGAGCGTAAAACCGCTAAAGGCATCCGCCTGACCGATGATTTTTATCGCCTGACCGAGAGCCAGCAGTTCATGAATTTGATCCATGAGACCGATGCGCGCTGGAGGCTGGTAGAACAGGCGTGGGCGATGGGCGTTTCACGTAATCTGGTGGCGGTTGAGTATGACAGCGAGCAGCAGATGCTGTTTAGCCGCCCGCGCGACCGACGCATTAACATTACCAGCTGTCGCAACAGCCTGAACGGTTACCAGAAGGGCCGCTGTTTCTACTGCTATCGCGATATCAGCCTGACGCCCGGTGATGAGAACCTGGCGGACGTGGACCACTTTCTGCCGTGGAGCCTGCAGGATAAGGTGAGTAATATTAACGGCGTCTGGAACCTGGTGCTGGCCTGCCAGACCTGCAACCGGGGCGAGAACGGCAAGTTTGCGCGCATCCCTTCCCTGCGGCTGCTGGAGCGCCTGCATCATCGCAACGAGTACTTTATTAACAGCCGCCTGCCGCTGCATGAGACGCTGGTTAACCAGACCGGCAGCCAGCCCGCTCAGCGACACGCTTTTTTACAGCGAGCCTGGCAGACCGGCCTGAACACGCTGATCCATCAATGGGAGCCGGAGGCAGAGGGAGACGCGATATTCTGATGAGCATTAACTATTACCAACAGCATGCGCAGCGTTTTTTTGACGAGGCGGTGCGGGTGGATATGTCAGCGTTACATGACCGCTTTCTGGCTTATCTGTCGCCCGGCGCGCGGATTCTGGATGCGGGCTGCGGCTCCGGGCGCGACGCCAGCGCTTTTCTGGCGCGCGGCTATGCGGTGGAGGCGTTTGATGCCTCATTTGAGATGGCGCAACGCGCCGCTGCCCTGACCGGCCTGCCGGTGTCGGTGATGCGTTTTGAGGATTTCAGCGCGCCTGCGCGCTATGACGGCATCTGGTGCTGTGCTTCGCTGCTGCACGTGGCCGAAGCGGATTTGCCGGCAGTGTTTGCCCGCCTGGCAAACGCGCTGAAGCCGAACGGGGTTTGGTATCTTTCATTCAAGCTGGGGCGCGGCGAACGCGAGAAGGACGGCAGGCGGTTTACCGACATGGACGAGGCGCGGCTACGGGAGCTGATGCGCGCGCTGCCCGAGCTGAAGGTTAAAGCACTGTGGCAGACGGCAGATAAGCGCGTGGGCCGGGATGAGGCATGGGTAAACGGGCTGGTGATGAAGGTGGGTTGAGCGGCGCAGGAAGCCTGCAGTATTGGGGGCAAGATTTAGTTTTTATGTTTTGTGTCACACGCCCCTCAATAAATATGTCTCGTTTGTTTCCTGGCCTGCCGGTCAATGTCAGCCTGACAATCTATATATTTATCTCTAAGTTAGTCGCTTACCCTGTTAAGGATATTGTCCAGATGCGCTGCAAGCTGGTGCTTCTGCAGATAAGCGTTGACCTCTCGCGCCCAGGCCTGGCCTTCGCCGAGAACAGCGCGGCAATGGGTTGAAGCATAAAAATAGCGTGTATCAAAAAGGTTAATCAGCGTCTGGTTGACGCCTTCAATACTGCACTGCGAATTTTTAAGCTGCTGCTGTTCCAGCGCCCGGATAATACGCGCCTGATGCTCAGGATCGGAGTGATACTCCCTTTCATTGAGTTCGCTCAGCACCAGGAACATTGGTGGAACGCCTTCTTCAATGGCAGCCTGCAACCGGTAATGTCCATCAAGGATCACGAATGATGCCAGGCCACCGATATACCAGACCAGCACCGGAGGCAACGTGCCCTCACGGCATTTTTTACGCCACCACTTCAGCCTTCCTGCATCGACGTTAATTGGATAGCGCCCGAGCAGCAGATTTCCGCCCCACCACCAGTCCACCAGCCTGACTTTTTCCGGGCTGGCTAAGTCAGGTAAATCTTCCCCATAAAGCATCCAGTCACAGTTGATATTGCCGTCGCTGGCGGGCGAGTGAAAGCGCCAGCTCTGTACGGGTCCTGGCTGCCGATAAGGATAAGGCGCGGTGGGTTTAACCGGCATCATTGGCCTGAGTAACCAACGACGAGCAGGTAGTAAAGGCGCTGGCGCATTCATTAGCTGACGAGCAAAGTAGCGACACCACTCCCCGGTCCAGCTATGTGCCTCTTTCTTTCCGATCGATTCGATATCGCCTGAGGTGACCGGAGGCAATAAGCTGCGCTGGTGAGGATGTTCGCTGTTAAACACCAACCATGCTCCGGAATGATCTTTCAGCATCGTGGCCCAGAACAGGGTCTCTTTTTGGAACTGGAGCGCCATACGTCCATGATGCCCGCTGAGCATTTCCATGGCATGTTCGGAGGCTGCCTGCTTCTGAACTGTCAGCTCCAGACCCTGCCAGGTATTGTTTCGATCAAGAAGATCTTTCCACCAGTATTGCGCCATTGGTTCTTCCCTGAGATTTGTCTGCGAAGAGTGTAAAACAGAATGGAGATACTGCCTATGCCAGATAATGGGGGCATTTTATCCGCTATAAAGGTTAAATTGCGTTTATCCCTTCTAGCGGTTAATGTGGATTTATCCTCTATAGAGGGTTTTATCTATATATCCGTTAGAAGGGATAATAATGAAAGTGACATCTCCGGCTTTATTGGCGAATGCGGTTAAAGACCAACGCAAAATTAACAAGTTGACTCAGGCAAAGACAGCTGAGCTTGTTGGGATCAAGCAGGCAACCGTCTCTGATTTTGAAAACAGACCTGAATCCACCAAATTGGAGACATTGTTCAAGATCCTGTCAGCTTTGGATCTGGAGCTACAGGTGGTGAAAAAGGGATCGACGCTGGATAAAGAAAAAATCTGGCCGAAGGAGTGGTAAAAGATGCGAAAACAAATACTGACCGTCGCAATGAATGGCGACGTGGTAGGCAACCTATACCGGGACGGCAGCGGTGCAATGTTATTTCAGTACGCCCCCGAATGGTTAGCTGAACCTGGTTCACGCGCAATCTCATTATCACTTCCTCTCCAGCACAGTAGACTCAGAGGAAAAGAGGTCTTCAACTTCTTTAGTAATCTGCTGCCAGATTCCGAGGCGATTATTACCAGAATGCAGTCGCGCTTCCATGTGGAAACGGCACACCCTTTCGATTTATTAGCCAGTGTCGGGCGTGACTGCGTAGGCGCTATTCAGCTTTATCCACCCGAAAATGAAATGCCCTCTGTAATGGAAATGCAGGCGGAACCGCTGGATTGCGCACAGATTGAAGCGCTGCTCGATAGTTATCAAATGGCGCCTTTGGGAATGGAAGAAGGTGCTGATTTTCGTATCTCATTAGCCGGAGCACAAGAAAAAACGGCTCTGCTCTGGTATCAGGGCCGCTGGCAAAGGCCGAAGGGCAGCACGCCAACCAGCCATATTTTTAAACTCCCGATTGGCAGAATAGAACAGAACAATATTGATCTGCGCGAAAGCTGTGAAAACGAATGGCTTTGTCTACGTATTGCCCGGGAATTCGGCTTTCCAGTGGCTAATGCAGAGCTGGCCATATTTGGTCAAAAAAAGGTGTTGATTGTTGAGCGTTTTGACCGCAGGTGGTCCCATGATGGCTGGCTGATGCGTCTGCCTCAGGAGGATTTTTGCCAGGCGTTAGGGATTGCTCCGGCACTAAAATATGAAGCACACGGAGGCCCAGGGATCGCGGATGCGATGAAACTGCTGTTAGGCTCACGTTCTGCTACTCAAGACCGCGCAATGTTTTTTAAATCGCAGATCCTCTTCTGGATGCTGGCCGCTATAGATGGTCACGGGAAGAATTTCAGTTTGTTCATCGAGCCAGAAACATCGTTTCGTATGACCCCCTTATATGATGTTATGTCCGCGTTCCCACTCCTTGAAACGGGTGGTATACCTCGAAAAAAAGCAAAAATGGCTATGGCATTACAAGGGAAAAATCGACAGTATCATTTCGCGATGATTCAGCCGCGTCATTTTATTAGCACCTCCGCACATGTTGGATTTTCTCAGAATCTTGCTTCCAAACTCATGCAACAGATGGCTGCGCGTACAGAGGAAGTCATTGCTAAGGTTGCGACAGAGTTACCCATAGATTTCCCTGAACATATCAGCAGCGCTATATTCAATGGTTTATCCAGCCAGGCGGCGCGGATAATCAGAGGATAAATATAGGTAGCTCTGGACTGAGAGTATGAATAAGAGAATTTATTAGTGTAGGGTGGAGACGATAGGGAACGTTGCCTCATTATTTGCTGAATTAGCTGGAGCCAGCTGAATTCGCATCAGGATAAAAATATCAAATTAAATATTGAATAACCTGACATGACTAACCGAGGTTGTATCTAATATCGGGAAGAGCAATTTCTACCGAATAAAATTAGTAGTAATTAAATAATTGTCATAGTGTGGCGTAGCGATGTCATAAGCGAGCAAATAATGCTTACCTGGATTAAATATATAATTGAAAACCGGCAGGCATCCGCCTTTAGCTGTATAAATCGGTTCATTATCAAACTGCTTGATAAATTTATCGCCTGTATCGCTGTAAATCTGTATGGCGGTAGTTTTCTCTCCAGCGTTCATTTTTGATGCGATATACACATAATTATCTTTAATTGCAGCCGTTGTGCTAACGCGTGGGGCTGCTCTGCCGCCCTGCCCCGGGCTGCCTGTGAGGAGTAATGCTGCTGTTATTACCAGGGGTTTATTCATAGTTGCCTTAGTTCCTGCCGGTAACAATTTTTTGATAAAGCGAAGCTATACCGCGCAGGTTATCTTTTCCTTTATATCTTCCTGCACGCCCGGGCTGCTGATAGTAATGCCATGTATCGATTCTGATACTCAGTTATTTAGCACCTTTGTCAACTCCACTTCCCTCGTGGTGGCGTTAAAGTACAGATAGAAAAGATCTCTATTTGACTGATCTGATTTCGACCAGATCTCCTTTTCACCCAAGCTACGTTTTTCCTTTGTGTAACCCAGCTTTTCAAGGTAATAGCGTAACGGTTCTGTCCCGGTAGCCCCTTTAAAGATAATACTGCTCGAAGGTGCGTAACCATCGCCGGGGTGCGACTCGAAATAGAAATCGTCCGTTATACGTGGGGCGTTTTCAATGTCCTTGTCCGTCAGAGTGTGGTAGTTGAAGAAATCATTCTCTTTGTAGACTGTTGTTTCACCAGTGCCAGACGCAACGAGCCAGACAAATAGCCACACGAGAATAAATACAGTGACAGCTAACAGGGCGCACCACTTCAAGACTTTTAACAGGATTGTCATTTCTTCGCTCCCACGAAAGAGAGCGATGTTCCATCATTTGTAATGACTTTAACCATCCCGGATGTAAAATCGTCCCACGGTTTAAGCCATGTCATAAAATGAGGTAGGTTCACTACGTACGGCTGGTGATGCATACAAGCATCATCAGGATCAGGAAATAGAATCGGGCGGAAGCCACGGTTTTTATAAGAGCCAATCGCCCCGTAGTAATCCCAGCGGCGGACGGCGGCATCATAGCTCACGGGTTTGAGCCGATAACCATACTGACCCGGTATGATAGCCCGATAGAATCCGAACAGGTCAGAAACCAGGTCCTCACCACTAAAGCCGCTGTCGGTATACCACGAGAATGACCGCAAGCTTTGCAGCCCTTCAAATCTGGATGCGGTGTTCATCATCATAGCCAGCATGATTCTGTTAATATCTTCGGTGCTCCGGCCACGCTTAATTTCCCAGCGAGAGAACTTTCCGACACCAAGCCGCGATGTAAACTTGATGATGCCCATATCCTGCCGATACATGACTAAATAAGATGGCTTACCGCTACGCTCCCCCTCAACGAATTGATGTCTAAGCGCAGCCACATCATTGCCACGGGCATGTCCCATATCAACCCAGCCCAGCACTTCGGTGTAAACTATCCCCCTATCGAGTACGTCAAATAACGCCCCATCCTTTATCTCTCTTCTGGTGCTCACGCTTTGATCTCCGTATCGACTCTGGCCGCCAATGTTATAGCCTGTTTTTCAGTCAGTCCAGACGGTGGACAATAAAGCCTTATTGCCTGTTGGTGGTAAAACAACGTGCGGAGCTGTCAGGCGACAACATCAGGGATATGTCAGACAGTGAAGTTTATCAGGATGTCCATGCACCCGAAGGAGCGAGGCCGACCCGCTGGCAGAGCTTGCATGTGGTCTGCAAGTAACTTGCTCCGCTGCACTTCGCAAGGAGCGTACCACCATAAACCTGTTTATTCCCTGCAACGTCATCTCGACGTGTGGCATAGGGGGAGCATCGGCAAAAAATGCGCTTCACTGTAAGCGTTTGGTATGCAGTTTAGAGACGGCGGCGCGTCTTCCGGCTTCAAAGGGGAATGCGATACAAGGTTGAGCCCGGTAACTATTTGCTACTGCGTGCTAACATACCAGAGCCATTAACAAACACAGTGGCTTTTATACGTGATAAAGAATTAACTTTTTCTACTGATCAATGAGACAGGGCTTTCAAATTAACTGATTGATTTAAAAGAAAATAAATTACTGAATGCGAAGATCGGACTCAAACAACCAATTAATTTTTTGTTTTTCGTTGAAATTATAATAAACAAATTATTAAATGCCCCCTTTTGTGCCCCTGATTTTTTTAAGCGATCGTCTGCTGCCAGATGCTCTATGCGATTGAAAAATACTCTTTTAGCAAACTTTTCGGGTTATAGGTTAGGATCCGATGAACGGAACCTAACCGAAGAATGTGCTTTCCGACAGGGAGATGTTGTCAAACTGATTAGCTGAAAAGCCAACGACCAGCTTTTGCTGATTCAATGAGCATACGAAGCGTCAGAGGCTTTGGTTCAACATTGGGGACTTTATGAGATTTAGGTCTTAAGAAGTTAGGCAGCAAGCCTTTTTCATAAGGCCAATATGCAATGAAGTCGAATTCGCTATTATCAACGTTAAAACGTTCAAAATAATCCTTCATAATTTCATCACCTGTTTCCCTGGCCCAGGGATATTTTCCTGTCGAGAGGCTGGTTTCAAGCGTTAACTCAGGCTTTTCTCTTGAGAAAAGAGGCTTAGAATTATAGTTATTGTCATACCACTCCAAAACAGCGCTTTCTGTCGTATCTTTTACCATAGTTTGTCCCCTTTCTTTGCAATCAGGTTATAGCTATGGGTCGTTTTCCATGCGATTTGAGTCACATCATTCATTATAAAACCTATCCCAAGTATAGGTATCCAGCGTCCAGCGAAAGCACCCAGATTATTAACGTAAGTAAACTTTAGCCGTTTAATGCTCTCTGTTGTGAGGATGTGTAAGTATTCCGCATAATCGTACCATTCACATTTAGAGATCTTCCGGCATACTCACTCTGCCAACGAAGGAGATCGCTATGCGTAAAGCTCGTTTTACTGAGCATCAGATCATCGCACGTTTAATGTCGTTGATGACTTTAACCGTGAGGCGTTGTCGATTGAAATCGATCTGAATCTGCCAGCCCCACGAGTGGTTTATGTACTCGACAGGATCGCAGCCAACCGGGAATATCCGGCTATGATTCGCATGGATAAGAGGCCGGAATGTATCTCTCTGGCACTGGCTGAATGGGCAGAAAAACATGCAGTAAAACTGGAATTTATCCAGCCAGGTAAGCCGACGCATAACGCTTTCATTGAGCGCTTTAACCGGACATACCGTATCGACTTTTATCTGTTCAGAACCCTGAATGAAGTGCGGGAAATCACGGAAAAATGGTTATCAGAATATAACTGTGAACGCCCGCATGAATCGCTGAACAATATGACACCGGAGGAATACCGGCAACACCATTATCTGGCCGGGACCTCAAAAAGTGCATGGAACTAAAACGGGTCTATTTACAGCCCCTGGGTGACTTGATTGCATCATTTGGTGCTAAGGCCGCACGCGATCAATACCATAACTTATTGAAAGAAAACAAAGAACAATCTCTCCCCTATTTATACCCCCATATTTTTTATGAGCGTAAGTGAAATGGAAGAGTCTTACATGCGGCTAAGCGCCAGTCTGCGCACCGTCATCAAGAAATCATAAGCTGTCGTTTCCCAAAGCTCCGGTAAGAAATCCTGGCCATATCGATTTTTAAACTCCTCATCCAAATGGTCTTTGTAGCAATCTATAAAATCATCAACTTCTTCTGTCAGCTCTTTCAACATCCATTCCGGAGCAACCTTTATGAATAATCCGGTGATACCTTCAACCGTGTCCTCATCGTCATTAATGATGTCGTAATCCTGATTAAAATATCCCTGAATCAACTGATCGAGGTGATGGAAGTTTTGCATAATTCACCTATGGGGTTGGAAAGGCAGTAAGGATATAGTAAGGCTTTCCGTTATATTCCTGAATATCAATGACGATACGGACAGCATGCATACTGATTCGCTGAGTATTTCCACGCTCGTATCCATAGCCTATTTCCCGCCCGGCAGGATAGTTAATAGTAAGACGTACACCGTGCTTACTGCCAGCCAGCGCAGATTTGATGCCATCCCGGTTAATATAAAGCGCTCGTGAAATAACGTTCTCAGCAACATCTAAATTTTTAAATGTTGACGACATTGTGAGGCGTTTATTTTGTTCAAATCGAGCCAACAGTTCACTGTCTGTTTTGCCAACATGATTTGCCAGAGTATGACCGCCTCGTCGTCATACCTATTTTTAATGCTGTATCTTCATCAGCCCCTAGCTGTCGGGCTGCACTCGATATGTAGCTGAATGCGTATCCCTTCCTGATATCATCTGCTGAGATGCGGCATGTACACTATCCAGGCTATGAGCACCGACGACCACACATCCCGCTTTAGTAAGACCTGTCGGTTCTGGCGCTATACATAGCGTTACTGCTCCGGCCATCTCAAGCCGCCAGGCAAAACGCCTAATCCACCAGGCAGTCTGTTACTTAGAGTCTCGGCTTCAGTTACTGTCTTGTCAGAAAGAACGGCCGCCAGCTGTACAGGCGACATTACAATTCTCATTCCACCATCATCCATAATGATCTTCCTCAGATTGTTAGGGTCTGAAAGTTTCTTTAAAACGAAATAAAAAGGATTTTAGCTAAAAGCCTTCACATTCTACAACGTCAATTAATACTCTTTAAAATCAATTAACTATATAGAGAACCATTAGTGAAAAATGAAGCATATCTTTCACTGCGGGTATGCATCAGTAAGTTGATGTAGATTGAATCAGGTTGACTTAGGCTGGGTGAAAAAGCGGTAAAACCTTGCGGATACTGGATTTCAGACACAAAAAAAGCCGCCCCTGGGCGACTTAGTTGCATCATTTGGTGCGAAGGCCGGACTCGAACCGGCACGTATTTCTACGGTTGATTTTGAATCAAAGCGATCAGGTAACTTAACCTACTAACAAATCAGCGTTTTACAGTGAAGCCCTTTTCAGACAACGAAAAAGGCACTGGTTATGAAAAACGCAGATGCACACAGTTTACCTACACTAATTGCCGCCATCCTTTCCACCAAAGGTGGCGTGGTGAAAACTACCGATACGGCTAACCTCAGCGGCTACCTGGCCGATCAGGGGTTGAAAGTCCTGATGATTGATGCCGATATCCGCCAGCCGACGCTCAGCAGCTATTACCCTCTTGATAACGAAGCTCCAGGTGGCATCTACGAGCTTATCGCGCAGAACGAGCTGGATCCAGCGATCATCATCTCACACACCTCCATTCCCGGACTGGATATCATCATCTCCAACGATCCGCGCGGCGAGCTGATGAGCCTGCTTCAGGCTGCGCCCGACGGCGTGATCCGCCTGCGCCATCTAGTACGCCAGATAACCGGCTATGACGTCATTCTGATCGATACCATTGGCGCACGCACTATCGCGCTGGAAATGGTGCTGCTAGCCAGCGATCTCATTATCTCCCCGGTTCTACCGGAAATGCTCTCCGCACGCGAGTTTCTGCGCGGCACGCTGCAAATGTACCGGGATCTCCAGCCCTTCACCCGCTACGGCATCCCGCTACCGCCGCTGAAGGCGGTGATCAACAAACTCGACCACACCAACGACGCCCGCGAAATCCACCACAACCTGCTTCAGGTTCTCCAGCACAAACAGAAAGAGCAGGAACTACTGGTGCCCACCGAGATACTGATGACGCCGGTTTACGCCAGTGTGGCCTATCGCCGGGCGGCATCGCTGGGAATGCCGGTACATCGGCTGGATGCCTCTCGCGCCAGAGGCCGGGCAACGCCCTGTTCCGCTGAAACTATGCGGATGCTGGCCGAAGAATTGTTCCCACAGGTTCTCGCCCTGCCCCATCAACCGGTGGAGGGCATCGCATGAAACGGAAAATCTGGCGGGCATTTTGCTCTTATTACGCCCAGTATCCCTTCGAGAAAGACGATGAAGTGATCGTGTTCTTTGAAGCCGCTGATCGTGAAGAAGCGCGGGAAACGCTGCCGGTATTAATGTCGCTGCTCTGGCATATCCCACCGGAAAAAGTGGACTGCTTCAACCTGGAGGATGAGAACGAGCTACGGGATACGTCCGGTTCACTGACGTCCCCCAGAGACTGGCCGTTATTTGAAATCGGCTGGTCCAACAATAAGCCGCTCTACTCCAGTGATTTACCGCTATTACTGCTGCCGCCGCATCAACAGACACGGCTGTGGGAGGCTTTTCTGGCCTGTCAGGAGGGTAATCGGGATGAGTAAGCGCAAACGGCCACAACCACCCCACTCCGTCGAGGCGGAACAATCGGTACTTGGTGGACTGATGCTGGATAACGATCGCTGGGATGACGTCGCCACACAGATCTCCGCGCAGGACTCCTTTATCTCGGCACACCGCACTATCTATAGCCATATGCAAACCCTGGTCGAACAGGGAAACCCCATCGACCTGATTACCCTGAGCGAATCGCTGGAACAGCAGGAGCAGCTTGAGCAGGTGGGCGGCTTCGCCTACCTGGCGGAGCTTTCCAAAAACACGCCCAGCACCGCCAATATCATTCCCTACGCGCAATACATTGCCAGCTATGGTGAGTTGCGCCAGCTTCTGTTACTGGGCAATGAACTGAGCGATATGGCAAGCCAGCCGCGAAGTAATGTAGCTGACGTACTGACCTTCGCGGAGCAAAAGCTGTTTGCCATTGCGCAGTCGCATCAGGATGGTGGCCTGACAGATATCAACACCTGCTTTGATAACGTGCTGGCAGGCATCGCTCAGCGCTATGAGGCAGAACGCGGTAGCCTCAGCGGCACACCGTCCGGACTGGAACAACTCGATGCCCTGACCTGCGGCTTCCAGCCTGCCGATCTGATTATCGCCGCTGCTCGTCCCTCCGTCGGCAAAACCGCCTTCGCCCTGACGCTATGTGTGAACGCGCTAATGCTGCGCCCTGCTCAGCAGGTGCAAATCTACAGCATGGAAATGTCATCGGAACAGCTACTGCTGCGGCTGGTTTCTCTGATTGGCCGCGTCTCGCAAACCCGGCTGCGTAGCGGCGATCTCGCTGATGACGACTGGAAACAAATTGGCGTCAGCGCCAGTATCCTGATGAACGATTGGAAAGATCGCCTGCTGCTCGACGATTCTGGGATCCTCACCACATCTATTTTACGCAGTCGGGCCAGACGATCGCTGCGCCAGTACGGGCCTCCTTCGCTGATCGTGGTTGATTATCTGCAACTGATGCGCAGCGGCGGCGCGGAGAACCGCAATCAGGAGATCTCGACGATCTCCCGCTCGCTGAAAGCGCTGGCGAAGGAATTAAATTGCCCGGTGCTGGCGCTGTCGCAGCTTAACCGGGCGCTGGAGTCACGCCTTAACAAGCGCCCCTGCAATGCTGATCTGCGCGATTCCGGCTCTATCGAGCAGGATGCGGATGTCATCTTATTCCTCTACCGCGACGAATTGTACGATCCCAACACGCTGGATCGGGGTATCGCTGAAGTCATTGTCAGCAAACAGCGCAACGGCCCGATAGGCACGGTGCAAACCCGATTTATCAGCGATCAAACCCGCTTCGAATCGCTCAGCCAGCAAGGAGTCGGGTCATGAACAACAAGCTGACTTCGACAGAACTCCAGTCCCGCCTGCTACAGGGCAATTTTGATCGTGGAAGATCGCCTGATGAGCGATTTGCCGATCCGCTGATGGAAACCTCGATGATCGTCACGCTGGAGCAGCTTCGCCCTTACGATCTCAATCCGCGACTGATGCGTAACCCCAGCTATGACGACATCAAGGAATCGATCCGTCGTCGCGGGCTGGACACGCCGCCGCCGATCACCCGTCGTCCCGATCAGGAGTGGTTCATCATCGCCAACGGTGGCAATACCCGCCTGTCGATCCTCAACGAACTGTGGCGCGAACGCATGACGAGCGGTTCTGGCGCATTCAGTGTCTGTACAAGCCGTGGGCCGGTACATCCGCTCAACCCATGCTGGGCGAACTGCGCTGCCTGATCGGCCATCTGGCGGAAAACGATATGCACGGCAAACTCAGCTTCATCGAGCGGGCACTGGGGATCAACAAGGCGCGGGAGCTGTACCAGCAGGTGGAAGGGTGTCAGCTTTCGCAACGAGAGCTAGCAGAGCATCTGAAGAACGACGGCTATCCGATCAACCAGTCACATATCAGCCGGATGGAACAGGCTCTAGAATACCTGCTGCCCTGTATCCCCGAGGTGCTGTACGCGGGGATGGGTCGCTCGCAGGTGGAAAAACTGCTGTCATTGCGGGCAGCATCATTACATCTCTGGCAGCGTCATGCCGCCGAAGACGTCGGTTCCTTTGACGATCTTTTTTCCTCTGCGCTGTCACTGTTCAACGACCAGCCTGAAGACTTCGCTATCGAGCGGGTGCAGGATGAGCTGCTGGGGCTGATGAGTCAGGAGCTGAACGTTGACTACAACCTGCTGTTGCTGGACGTCGATCCCTCTGAGCAAAAGCGTCAGGCCGTGCTCGGCCCCACGCCTGAACCACCGCCCTATATTCCACCGGAAGAACCCGAACCACGCCAGGTAACGCGCAGGCGTAAACCTGAAACAGAGGAAGAAGAAGTTGGCACGCCCGCTCCTCTGCCTGAACCAGAAGAAGCACCCTCGCTCTTATGTGAAGGGACCGAACCCGTGACGGATATCTGGCGCATCCCACAACTGTGGGATACCACGGAGTCCTTACGATCTGTTAGCGATCGCCTGGCGTGGGATTTGGCTGAGCATTACGCCATTGACGACCGGATAATTTCAGATGCCGATGTAAATGGCATTGGCTTTCATGTGATGCCATTCGCATCAGATCATCCATGTTCACCCGGCCACAGTCACGCGCCTGTTGGGCGCTGCTGGCGGCGCTCAACGAGATCCCACTAACGGAAGATCTGGCCTCTGCACTGACGCCTGGGCTCTTTTTTCAACGTGATGCAGACGGCTTCTTCTTCAGCGATGAATTTCTTATTAAAGCATTCCGGCTGATCCGTATTGTCCGCCGGATCAAAGAATTACAGCAGGAGGCACAACATGCTGCCGACGATTAATCAGGCCGTTTTGTCACAGGTGATACAAGCCCTGAAGGACGGCAATGTGCGCTATTGCGAAGCGCTGGGCTTTGACCGTGAGGAGCTGAACGAACTTAACGCCCTGACCTTTGAGGAACTGATGCACATGGGCAACACCTCAGCTCAGTTCCTGAAAATCACCATCAACCATGACGTGCTACGCAAAATGCTGGTTCAGGTGCGGCAGGAACAAAAATTTCAGCAACTGGTCGGCCAGGCGGTACAGCTTGGCGGTTCAATAGCGTTAATCAGCCACTACTTCGGGATATCGACTGCTGAAATCAGTGCCCGCCGTCGGCTGATGGGGATCCACGTTCGTCAGGGGCGCAACCAGGTTCCCGGCGAAGAAGAGGAAGCCGCGCTCTGGAACCGTTGGCAGGAGCTCAAAGTCGATAACATCGACTCCATACCGGCACTGGAAGCCATGATGCTGCTGGCGCAGGAACGTTCGCTCCCACTGACCTTGGTCTGGAATCTGATCCGGCAGTGGGAAAAAATCTGAGTGACCGAGGGGAAGATCATGACACCGTATATCCAGGCGCTTATCACTATGACCGGCGACAAACTCCAGCAACGGATGCAGAAGGATCCGGCAACCGCTTCCGATAGCCTGCTGTTTATGGGCAATCAACATGACACGGTTCCTCGTCGCCTGTTGCAGGATCCGCTGTTATCGCCCAGAGATAAATTTGCCTGGCAGGTGATACGAATGCAGGCGCAGGACAACGGCGGCGCGGTGTTCCCCTCTTACAGTGAATTGCAGGTGCAGCTCTCTAACCGCCCGCAGGATGAAAAAGCCTCGCGCAGTACCGTCAGCCGGGCATTACTGATGCTGCGCCTGACACGCTGGCTCAGTCTGTGCCATAAGGCGCGAGATCGGGTTTCCGGTCGTATCCTCGGGAATATCTATGCCCTGCACGATGAACCGCTGAGCGTACTGGATGCTGTACGCTTTGATGCCAGCTATCTTCATTTGCTGGAGCAGTGCTCGCGACATGAAAACAAGGCCATACGCGCCACTGCGCAAGGCATTTTGTACGACATTCGCCAGGACACCAGTCTGCGCTATCTATCCTCGCGTATAGAGTTGCTAGAAGAACGCGCCCGATGGCAGCAGCGCCAGTCTCCTGAGGAGACTAAGCCAGAAACATCCGGTCTCAATACGGTACCAGGCAAAATTTCCCCGAGTACCGAATCGAGACTAAGCCGGGAACCGGGGCCTGACGGCTTAGTCTCAAATCAGGACCAAGCTTTTGTACGTACTGTACCTACAGATCTGTGTAATAGTACTACCGCGCGCGCGAACGATTCACCTCCGAACTGGCCGCCGGAAATTCCGTTAACCCATCCTGAAAAACAGCTTGTTTTACAGGCCATGCAGAACCTGCCGCCCCCACTGCGCCAGGAAGTGCTCGATGATGCAGCTCAACGCGTTGCCCGTGGCGGCATACAAAACCCGCTCGCCTATCTGCTGGCAACGCTGCGCAAAGCGCAGGACGGTGAGTTTAATCAGTATCGGCGCGGCAAAGCGGCGATACCGGAATTTGTGCCGCCTGTAGTTTCAGAGCCAGACATACCGGCAAGGCCGCGTCAAAAGCGGGATATCAGTAAGTTGGTTGCGGAGATTCGGGCGCAGTGTTTGGAGAAAAAGTGATGCCAGTGGCATCACCATTTGTCCACGCTTTTGTTTTCTGGGCCTATTCACTACTGATTCAACTCCTGTAGCAACCTAGTATTGATATACAGCTTTTCACGGCCAACGCTCATTTCCTCCAACACACCAATTTCGACCAACTGCTTGAGGTATGTCGATGCCGTCTGGCGCTTGGCCACCCCATGTTCGACAAGGTTATCGATCCGACAATATGGTTGTGCAAAAAGCGCCTGGACAAGTTCATGGGTGTAGATTTTCGGTAGCTTCTCGCGTACATACTCTGTGGTTTCAGCCATTAATGCTCGCACAATCGATATCTTATCAGTAGTCCATCGGGACGTACTCTCCACAGCCTCCAGCATAAATAATATCCACGATTCCCAGTCACCCTCTTCTGTCACCCTACGAAGGAGCGTGTAGTAATCATCGCGTCTCTCCAAGATAAAGCGGGATAAATACAGGATTGGTAGCGAAAGCAATTCGCTCTGGATCAGATATAGAATATTCAAGATACGGCCCGTTCTCCCGTTCCCATCCGGGAACGGGTGAATGCACTCAAACTGATAGTGCGCAATAGCCATTTTAACCAATGGATCTAAATCATCATCACCGTGTATAAACCGCTCCCAGTTCGCCAGTAGCTCACGAATGGCGTCTTCACCCACCGGCGGCGTATATACCACGTTATTATTCTGATCACGCAATACCGTGCCCGGAGTTTTCCTGATATCAGTTTGAACTGCACGTAATTTAGTACAGATAGCTACCGCTGTGTTTGTACAGAGTGGATAGTCCTCAAGCTGGGTATAGCCATCATAGAGCGCTGTACGATAGCGCAGCGCTTCTTTAGTAGCCGGATCTGCGCCATCTGCGCGGTCAGCATACTGAAAGAGTTGATCGCTGGTAGTTACGATATTCTCTATGCGCGATGAGTCCTTCGCTTCCAGCATCGGGAGAATGTTTATCAGCAACCCTTGGTCAGGGATCAACTCACCAGCAGTTTTCAACTCAGCGATTGCTGCGCGCGCACTTATGCATGCTTTAAGTACGCTGCGTGTTTCAATGCGCTCCAGGTCAGGCGGCAGTATTGGCAAATCGTTGTAAGGGGTTTCTGCATTCCAGTTCATATGTTTATAAAAACCGTTTTAATCGACATATAGCCATAATATGTCGTTGTCATCGACATGTCACGTCATCATGTTTAAAAAGTCATGTTTTATCGACATATCACTGGAACATGTCGACGCGGTAAACACATCCAGACAACATGTTTAAAAAAGCAAATTTCATCGACACATAGCCAGAAAGTGTCGATGCCATAAGCATATCCCGGCAACATGTTTAAAAATAAGGCTTTATCGACATATGGCTGGAATGTGTCGATGCGGTAAACATATCCAGAAGACATGTTTAAAAAAGCGAATTTCATCGACACATAGTAAGAACGTGTCGATGCCATAAGCATATTCCGGCAACATGTTTAAAAAATAAGGCTTTATCGACATATGGCTGGAATGTGTCGATGCGGTAAACATATCCAGAAGACATGTTTAAAAAAGCAAATTTCATCGACATATAATAAGAACGTGTCGATGCCATAAGCATATTCCGGCAACACGTTTAAAAAAATGAATTTTATCGACATGTTCTAAGGTTTTCACCATAGACTATCACATAGACATCATCACCACTTTTCTCGTCTGGCTAGAGAATCTCTATATTTCTCAGTTAACTTATATGAATTTATGGCTGATGAAACCAATGGAGAAGAAAGTTCTATTTCAACGCCCAACACACTAAACACTTTGAACAACCGCTCAATACTGGCGCTACCTGGGTTCGCCTCCAATCGAGCATAGGTTTGCTGTGTTACGCCAAGCCTCTCTGCAATATCCTTTTAGGTCAGTCCATTTACTTTACGAAAGCCAATCAGAAGAGGGCGTAACTGATTTATGGTCTTCAC
Source organism: Pantoea sp. FN0307 (assembly GCF_050113815.1). Taxonomy (NCBI): domain Bacteria; kingdom Pseudomonadati; phylum Pseudomonadota; class Gammaproteobacteria; order Enterobacterales; family Erwiniaceae; genus Pantoea; species Pantoea sp. FN0307. The sequence goes on from NZ_JBNJSO010000007.1 coordinate 57,879, forward strand.
GGATAAACAGTATTCATAAGGCATTCACCATTTTCTAGAACGTTTTACAGCCTATAAGCTGTTTTTAACCAATACACCCTATAGACTGTAAAAAAGACGACTTAACCTAATGAAATCTACTCAATCACCGAGCTGAAAAGGGAAATTGTTAAACTCCCCAATTCAAGTTTTTCGCGCGAATAACTTGAAGAAAAGGTGTGAATTAATTCTAACGCTAGATGGTTAGGCTAAGAGTGACAAATAAGGGAGTTTTTTATCTCTACATAAAAGAGAATTTTACGTGCCCTTTATGTAGAGATAAAAGGCAAAATAAGCTTTGATGCCAGTGAAATCACATCAATACCTATCAATCCAACACCAATCAATAGGTAAAAGGGTGATGCCATTGGCATCACATGAATACCTATCAATCCATCACAAATCAATAGATAAAACGACAATATCACTGGCTAGCCAAGAGAGCAGTATTATTCCACAGAGTTTTTAGTTAGACATGCTTGGTAACAATGAATGAAATATTAATAACCATAGTATTGCTTTGATTTAAAATAAAGGCTATAAAAGCAAATGACTATAAAACATGAAAATAATGATTCTATTATATATGTACATTAGATTTAAGTATTCACTGACTTATGGGTAATAAAGTGATCATACAGATGCCACTAACGAAAAATACAGAAAAACTTAACTGCTTGCATTATAAAAATAAGTACAATGCTTTTATGAAAATTAAAACCACAAGAAAAGTATAAAAATCATCATTTACTAAAAAATCAAGTGAAGATAAAACTTCACACTATATAATATTTAGAACTGAGGTTAAAAGATATGCCCGTTAATGAATCAGAAGAGAGGTTGCTTAACTTCACAAAGAAAACATTTCTGTCAATGTGGTCTCACAGTAATATTTTCTATAAGAAAGGAAAGGAATTTTGCGATGTAATGGTCGTCTTTGGCAATGATGTAATCATCATGTCAGATAAACTTATTAATTATAATATTGAAATTGACGAAAAAATCGCATGGAATAGATGGTATAAAAGTGCTATCGAAAGCAGCATAAAACAGCTAAATGGTGCATATAAACATATAAACTCATATCCCGACAATCTATATACTGATGCTCAAGCAACAGAGCCATTCTCAATGGAATTACCACATTCGGATGAAATATGCATTCATTTAATTGCTATCGCAAATGGTTGCTCTGACGCATGCTATAGAAAATACGGTCGCTATGGATTAAATATTGATACAGCATGTACCGGAAAAGACACTTTATTTACCATAGGTATACCCACAAGAAAATTCGTCCATATATTCAATGATAGCAGTCTAGATAAAATATTTACATGTTTAGATACAACCAGAGATTTCATTGATTACATTCAAGCTAGGGAAAACTTACTTACAACTTCAGATAAGCACATTAAAATATATGGCGAAGAAGAGCTATTGGCAGCCTGGATGCTTAGCCAGCCAGGTAATGCTCCGTTCCATATGCCATATGAACTATTTCGTACAGCAGATGACATTTATCATATCGGCCCAGGCCTTTGGGAACAATATAATAGCGATGAAAATCAAAGAATAAGACAAGAAACTCGAAAAAACTCCTATACTATAGATAATTTGATAGATCACATTCATACCGAATATGAAAACCAAAGTTTAATCATTGGTCAACATGAATCAATTAATTACCACGAGAGGGCTTTCAGATTATTAGCCTCTGAATCAAGACTTGGACGTCAACTTATTTCAATGCCATTAATTGAAGTCGCACAAGAAGATCCTGGATTCTTTTGGGCTAACATTGTCGAATCCAATGATTTTCCGGGATTGTTATACTTATGGTTAATTTACCCTGAGATACCAGAAGATGTCTCTGATGATATTGTTATAAATATATTATTTTCTCAACTCAGTAAATATTTACTTGTTGCACAATCCAAGTTTAGAGATATGAAAATAATTTTTGGCGCATGCTTGCCGAATATACAATCATCACGCAGGGATCGCCTTTTTATTGTTAATGATGCTTCATATTGGAATGAAGAGATGCAAAAGCTAGCAATTGAATATGAAAAAAATGAAGGTATACTTGCTAATATAACCAGCACTAAGAATTTTAGCATTAGAGCATAGCCTCTCTGGCGTTGATAATTCAGCGCCAGAATGACATTAATTTATAGATATAAAAATTGAAAGTATATAATTAAAAAACAAAGTTACAGGGATAACTAATCCTCGACATCAATTAATAAGAGAGAAGTCCTTACAAACTTAAAAATATTATCTAACCGAGTATAACGTTATTAATCTCTCTCCCAGCAATCTTCCCGTATGCGTATGCGTTTTCCCATTGCTCACAATCCCTCATGCCATCACTCTGCGCTGACACCCATCTGCAACAGGAAACACATATGTCGGACTACACCTTCAACATGGGACCCTTGCGTAGTGCGATCCATATTATTCAGCTTCACACCCATAATGCCACCCGACTGTGGACCGGGCGACGGGCGACCGAAAACGGCCCTGCGCCAATCATCGGAATGCCGCGCTTTATCGAAATCCTCAACCAGATGCGCATTGCCGCAGAACATAACGATCCTTACGCCGATCTGTGGATGCTGCGCATGGAAGAGAAACTGGTGCAATCGCGTAAGCTGATGCAAGTGATGCTGGATCAGGCGAAAGCCATGTTCAGCGAATTGCCAGAAGGCATCGATATTGAAACCTGCTTCAATATTCAGCCTGCTCGCTTTCCGCTGTTTATCAACGCCCCGCTGGCCTATCAGGGTGTTTATCTGCTGACCGACTTCGACCGCTCGCACGCCAGCTTCTGCTGGCCTCACATATCGCCGTCATCTCCCGCAGGGAAATGCACAACCGGTTAAATAATGGCGCAACGGTTATTCGTAGCGCCTTTGGTCTGGCGCAGAAGTATCACGGTTCCGGGCTGACTCGTCAGGACTTTATCGACGATACACCGCAGGCCAGAGCCGTCATTGAACGTTTAGGCCCGCTGCCGGAAGCGATACTGAGCGGCAAGCTGCGCTCATCGTTTTCATCACCATTGCCTGGTAAGACCGAAAATCCCAGAGCTGCCGATGATGAATAACCCCATAACCGGCTATCAGTCGCTGGCTGATGAAGACTATAAAATGCTGGCTTACGTCTCCTCGCTAAAAGGCCTTTTAAAGCCTTTTAAGAGTAAGAAGGAGCTGGAGCTGCTCGAGAGCAACTCCCGAAGCGTGCGCGAGATGATGGAGCCATTGATGCAGCGTCTAATCCAGAGCGCCAGACGCTACCCCGTGCGCCAGCTTCCGCTGATATTCACCATCGGCCCAGCCCCGTCCGGCGCAAACTTCCTGCGCTGGCGGAACCAGCAGAACAATAAATCTGGCACCCCGGCATTCTGCAACCTGATTGGCGATCCAAAAATCCTGCAACGTGCCAGAGATGCCTTGCTGGAAATCGAGCGGGATCGCATCGTGTTCAATATGCAGATGTCGGTACTGACCTTCATCATCCGCCAGGCACGGGAATGTCAGGAAAAGATGAACCAGGCAGAAATACTGTATCAGGGGCGGCAAAATAGCTGACGCAGGACATGAATTGCAGCACGACACTAAGCGACTGCGCGATTACTCTCAATGCACTCCCAACAGCGCGTCAAGTTTTACTGGTTCGCGCTCGTGACGCTCCCGTCGCGCAAAACACCCTTTACGCTCCTGTTCAGTATCATTCCGGGCGGATAGCAAGGCGACAGCCGTCTCGCTATCCGTCCGGAACTCCTGCTTTTTTCCGGCGCCCACCGGATAACAACGGGATCCGTTTGTGCGCAAGCGCCAGCTATGACGATTTACACTGCTGACAGAAATCGCGCGTAACCCTACGCGACCAGTGCCCCTTCAGCCCGCTGCACCTTAACAGCCTCCGTGCGGAACACAATATTTAAGGTGCAGCAAAACAGAATATCGCCTCGCAATTTCCCTTTCCCCTCGTTTAAATCCCCTTGCTTATCCGGTAGCCGGAACCTGCAAGCTGCCCGCCGTAAGGCGCGGTTCCATAGCCTTTTAATTGCGCAGCATCACACAGGCGCATCCCTTTCACCCGATGCACTCTGCATATCACCAAGCGTCGCGTTCAGCCACGCGGGAGGATCCTATGAACGAGAAAACTTACTTCAATCTGTACACCAGCGGTCTGGGTTACGTTAACCGTGTCTGCACCGTCACCCCTAAACGCGGCGAACCCTTTTTATGCTGTGACATTGCCGCATTAAGCGGGGCTGCCGATGACGTGGACTATGTCCGCTTTGACTGCAAAGTCACTGGCAGCGAAGCGCGTAAGCTGATTGCCCGCTGCGAGCAGGCGGTCAATGAAAAGCGCAAAGTGCTGATCCACTTCCGCCTGGGCGACTTATACGTCGATATGTTCACTTACAGCAAAGGCGAGCGTAAAGGCGAAACGGGCGTCAGCCTGAAAGCCCGACTGCTCTATATTGGCCTTATCAAAATCGACGGTGAAGTCGTCTGGCAGGCCGGAAATCAGGAAGCAGAGGCAGAAGCTGATGCAGCCTGAATCTTTATCGTGACGCCCACTCCGGGCGTCTTTTTTTCCTCACCGAAAAACAATTTCGCGTTGTCTGCCTTCCCACCATTGCGCATCCTCTGGCTATTCCTTACAAGATTCAGAGAAACAATGGCGCGAATAACAGGATGGGTTATCACATTGCTGATGCTGGGCGGCTGCACCGCGCCCCGAGAGCCCGTTGCGCCTACGCCAAAATCAGCCACACCACCCACGCCTGAAGTCGTGCGCTATGACCGCTACCTGCTGATTAACACCCGCCCCGACGAAGCTCAGCACAACCTGTTGCACCAGGTCGTCAACATCAACCTGCCGCTGAACCTGAAGCTCACCGTGGGCGACGCCTTCACCTAGCTGCTGAAACAGAGCGGCTACAGCCTGTGCGCCGATGCAGTTTCTGTCTGGCAAACCGCTGCCGCTTTCGCAATACCGGCTCGGCCCGATGCGACTGGAAGAGGCGCTGAAAACGCTGGCCGGACCGGGCTGGCTGATGCAGGCCGATGTACTTAACCGGGAAGTCTGTTTTCACCTGAACACGTCGGGAACGGGAGACCATCATGCTTAAACGCCTGGCCTACCTGATTGCTGGCGCTGCTCTCCTGCTGCTGGCGGCGGCGATGTTCTGGTGCTTTAACCGTCTGAATACCCTGACGCTGGCGCAGCAACAGACACAACGCCAGATAACTCAGTGGCGCGATCAGCCGCAGCCAGACAGCGATTATCAACAGCTACAGGCTGCTATAAAGAATATCACCGGACGCACGGAAGCCCTTGCCAGGCAGCTTAACGATGCCACCAGCTCTCAGGCCGAACGCCTTAAGCCCATTAACGAGCAGTTCAGGGAGCTGGACGGACAAGTCCGAACCCTGAGCACCAGTTATCAACACCTGCAACAACAGTCCGCCGCGCGCAGCCGCGCCAAGGCAAAACGCCCCGCCCCATCTCCGCTTTGGGCCGCAAAGGCCCCTTTTTCTCTTATCAGCAGCGAGTTCCGCGCCGGACGACAGTTCGCCGTCATTGCCCCATCCGGCTATCGCTCGCTCTCACAGCTTCAGCTTGTTGCTCCCGGCGACAGCGTGCAGGGCTGGCAACTGCTGCAACTGGACGACAGTTACGCCACTTTCCGTAAAGGCGGGCAGCGGCTGGCGCTGAACGCCGGAGAGTAAAACCGATGCGCAGATACCTGTTGCTGTGCCTTTTACTACTGCCGCTGTTTGCCAGCCCCCAGCAAACCCGTATTGAAGAACAGACCATCACCCACACTCAGGCACAGCAGTGGGGATTAAACGACAGCGAATGGGAGCACTACCAGCAACTGCGGCAGGGCGAGCGCGGCATCTGGTCGCCGGGACTCGATCCCCTAACCACCCTCGGCGTGGAAGCCAACAGCGACGCTGAACGCCAGCGCTACGCCGAGCTACTGGCCCGTAAAGAGCATCAGCGGGTGGAAAAAGAACTGGCGTTCCAGCGTGCTTACAACCAGGCATGGAAGCGGCTTTATCCGACTCTGACACCCATCCGTAGCATCGTCCAGCCACGGCTGGCGCTGTTCGTCAGCGAAAAATGCCCGGCCTGCGAGACGCTGGCGCAGAAGCTTCTCAACGACGACCGCCCACTGGACATCTGGCTGATCAACAGCCGTAACGACGATGCCATCCTGCAACGCTGGGCACAGCGCCAGCATATTGATATGCGCAAAGTCGAACGCGGGCAGATAACGCTTAATCACGATAACGGGCGCTGGCAACGCCTCGGCGGTGGAAAACTACCGTTATTGCTGGAACAACAGGGGGAGCAATGGCATCCCGTCTCTGCGCCCTGACAGTCGGCCTGCTTATCAGCACTCACGCCTGCGCCGTGCCGCCGCTGTATGAACAAATCGCCCGCCAGCAGCGGGTTCCGGCTGAACTGCTTTACGCGGTGGCCCGCGCTGAAAGCGGCACCCGACTGGCGCAGGGGCTGCATCCGTGGCCGTGGACGCTTAATATTGCCGGAACCGGCTACCATTACCCCAGCCGTTCGTCAGCCTGCCGGGCATTGCTGGACTTCGCCCGTACCCACAGCCTGAAACGCATCGACTCCGGGCTGGGACAGATTAATCTCGGCTGGAACGGCCACTGGTTTCCCTCGCTGTGTGCCAGCTTTGATCCCGCGGGCAATCTCACCGTTACTGCCCTGCTGCTGCGTCAGCACTACAACGCATTCCCCGGAAGCTGGCTGGACGCCGCCGCCCGCTACCACCACCCCGCCGGGGGTAAAGCCGCTTCCATTTATCGCCAGAAAATCAGCCAGCAAATCCGGTTGCTATCAGCATCAGGGACCTCGTCATGAAATACCTTATTCCAGCGATGCTGTTGGCCGCTGCCGCCGCTATTGCCGGGCCTGCCGTTCCCATGCAGGCGCTGGATGAAGCGCGGTTACTGCCGGTCGTCACCCACAATCTGCATCCCGGTCAACAACCTCGTCTGGCACTCAATCTGCCGGGGATGACGCCACTGTTTTTAATCGGCGACGATCCGCTGTCCACAGAATGGCTGCGCCAGCACCGGGACGCGTTAAGAATCCTGCACGCCACCGGGCTGGTCGTGAACGTCGCCACGCTGGCGCGGTTGAATGCCCTGAGGGCTATCGCTCCAGCATTAACGCTGCTGCCCATCAGCGCCTATCCGGTGCTCATCACCGACAAGGGGCTGGAACCGTGAGGCTCGATTTTATCCTGCGCCCGGCAGTGGAGCTTTACAGCGCCAGCGCGGCCCTGCTGGCGGCAGTATGGTGCGTAGCGGCTCCGCAAACGCTGCTGCTTACTCCCCTTCCTGGCTGTCTGCTGGCGCTGGTATTGCTTGCACTGTCGGCCCTACGTCTAAAGCAGGGGCTGCGCATCCTGCGCTTTCGCCGCCGCGTGTGCCATCTGCCACTCTGGACGATCTCCGCGAGCCGTATCCCATTGTTCCCCGACGCGCTGTTTCTCGGGCGCGGCTTTCGCTGGCTGCCCACGCATACCCAGCGGCTGTATCTAAGTCGCCTGCCACAGAGTGAACACTGGCTACGGACGGATCGTCTTTCCGCCTGCGGCGGCGATCCGCTGTTGCATGGCGTGGAGCTGCGCGAAGGCCGTGTCACCTTGCCGCTGCGCGATCGACCAGGGCATACGTTGGTGCTCGGCACCACCCGCGTCGGCAAAACCCGGCTGGCGGAGCTGCTGATTGCCCAGGATATCCGCCGTGGCGACACGGTGATTGTTTTCGATCCCAAGGGCGACGCCGATTTACTGCGTCGCGTGTGGGCAGAGGCGCACCGCGCAGGGCGGGAAAGCGTCTTCTGGCTGTTCCATCTCGGCTGGCCGGAAATTTCCGCCCGCTACAACGCCGTCGGAAGTTTTGGCCGCATCTCAGAAGTGGCCAGCCGCATCGCCGGGCAGCTTTCCACCGAAGGCAACTCCACCGCCTTCCGCGAGTTTGCCTGGCGCTTCGTCAACATCATTACCCGCGCCCTGGTGGCGCTGGGCCAGCGCCCGGACTATGCCCGTATCGCCCGTCACGTTATCAATATCGACGAACTGTTTATCGACTACGCCCGCGTCTTTCTGCCCGGTCACGACCGTCAGGCATGGGACAACGTGGTACGGATTGCCGGTGGCACCACTGAAAAAAACACGCCGCGAAACCTTCAGGGACGGGACAGCTACGTCGTGGCACTGGAACAATATCTTTCCACCACCCGGCTGCATGACCCGATCCTCGACGGCCTGCGCTCCGCCGTACGCTACGACAAAACCTATTTCGATAAGATCGTCGCCTCTCTACTGCCGCTTCTGGAAAAGCTGACCACCGGGAAAATCGCGCAACTGCTGGCTCCGGACTACGGCAACCTCAACGACCCACGCCCGGTGTTTGACTGGCAGCAGGCGATTCGCCAGCGGGCGATTGTCTATGTCGGGCTGGATGCGCTATCCGATGCAGAAATTGCCGCCGCCGTGGGCAACTCGATGTTTGCCGATCTGGTCAGCGTCGCCGGGCATATCTACAAGCACGGTGTGATGGACGGCCTGCCGCAGACGGAAGAAAAAGTGGCAATCAACCTACACTGCGATGAGTTCAGCGAACTGATGGGCGATGAATTTATTCCGCTGATCAACAAAGGCGGCGGCGCGGGCATACAAGTCACGGCCTACACCCAGACGCTTTCCGATATCGAAGCCCGCATCGGCGACCGCGCCAAAGCGGGACAGGTAGTTGGCAACTTCAACAGCCTGATCATGATGCGGGTACGGGAGTCCGCCACCGCCGAACTGCTGACCAGACAACTGCCGCAGGTGGATGTGCTCAGCAACAGCGTCAGTTCCGGCGTCACCGACAGCGCCGACGTTCAGGGCAACATCGGTTTTTCCAGCAATACCCAGGATCGGGTGAGCAGCGTACAGGTGCCGCTACTGGAACCCGCGTCACTGGTTCAGCTCCCTAAAGGTCAGGCGTTCGCCCTGCTGGAAGGCGGTCAGCTCTGGAAACTACGCATCCCGTTACCAGACACAGCGCACGATCCGCTGATGCCGGAAAACATCGCGCAAATCGCCCGTTATATGGAAAAACAGTACGACAGCATACCCGTATGGTGGAACCGCCCGGAGACAGTTGTAACGGCGAAAAATGACCCTATTTTATGGCTGAACGACAGCGAAACCACGGAGAAACTGACCGATGATACCCCGGACACACCGCCAGCTTGTAAGCGTTGAAGTGATGCGGCCTGCGCAAACGCTGCCTCTTCCCCTGCAACAGGCGGTGGAAGCGCTGACGCAGGGAGAAATGCCCGATCAGATTATCGCCCGCATGAATTTGCAGGGCTTTCAGGCATGGCGCGAACCTGCATCACCACAGGATGAACACGACATTTTTCAGATACGACTGGATGAGGCGCACGAGGCTCGATTCCTCTGCCGCTATATAACCCTGCCGCTGCACTGATGTCCGAACATGCGCCACCGCCGCCTGCACGCCGCCCCGGACTAATTGGCTGGCTCGCATTGTTACCTGGAGTGCTGGTTGGCTTTTGTCTCGGCGCATGGATGCTGGCGATAGCGCTGGAGTGGCTGGGCGAAGCGTTTTTCTGGCGGAATAACTGCGCCAGCCACAGTGAACAGGTATTGCAGGCAACATGGCACTGGTGGAGAAGTTCCGCTGGCGCACCGATGTGGTTAGTAGAAGATCTGGCGCTTGTCAGTGATAAGCTGCAACAAGGGATCGTAGCGCTGATTGCTTCTCTCAACGGGCAAAGCGGGTTGTTCTGGACAGAGACGGTCACTACGGTGATCCGCTGCGCGTTATTGTCTGCGGGTAACGTCACCCTCACCTTTCTGCTGCGGCTGGTGATTTTGTTGCAGGCACTGCCGCTGTTTGTGCTGACCATCGTCATCGGGCTGATTGACGGACTGGTACGTCGCGACTTACGGCGATTCGGCGCAGGCCATGAGTCCGGGTTTGTTTATCACCATGCCAGGCGTATGATTTCATCCAGCCTGGTTGCGACGGGACTGGTGTGGCTGGCGGTGCCGATTTTTCTTGTGCCAGAGTATGTGTTTATACCAGCGGCGGCAGGGATTGGGCTGGCGGTATCCATGACGGGCGGATCTTTCAAAAAATACGTCTGATGTCATCATTTCCAGCCCAACTGATACAACTCTCGCTGGCAACATTTATGCTGCGACAGACACCGTACATTGACTTTTCACTCGCCAAATAGTTTACTTTTTTTATTATAGTTACACCCTGAGTGAATCTATGTCATCAAAAATAAACTGGCTGTTGCAAAACACCTCTCCGGGAAGCCTGGTTTTGCAATCCTGGCTAACCCGGAACAACATATCGCCTTCTCTGACCTTTAAATATGCGCAAAGTGGCTGGCTGAAAAAACTGCGGGCTGGCGTTTATGCGCGCGCAGGACGAGAACCAGACTGGAGTGATGCGCTATGGTGTCTGCAAAGCCAGCTTGAAGCGCCGGTGCATCTGGCCGGACTGAGTAGTCTCTCCTGGCAGGGCCGTTCCCATTACCTGCAACTTAAGCAGAGTCAATGCTGGCTTAGCGTTGAAAGCAAAACGATATTACCCAAATGGTTTAAAGAATTTCCCGGCGTTGAGTGGCTGATAGTATCAGCTCTGAAGCTTCCTAAACTAGATGAGAAGTACCGAACCGAGCTTGACGTTAAAGGGAAAAAAATAACCGCCAGCGTACCAGAACTGGCAGCCTATGAGCTGTTAAGCGCAGTCCCTCAGGAAATCTCATTTGGGCACGCTGCCGAGCTTTTTCAGGGGCTGGTCAATCTCAACCCACGTAAAGTGGAGAAGCTGCTTACGCTCAGCCAGTCCGTACAAACCAAGCGCCTGTATCTGTTTTTCGCCAGTTTCTATGAACATGCATGGTTCAAACGCGTGGATACCAGCAAAATCGACCTGGGATCGGGAAACCGACAAGTCGTTGTTAATGGCAAGCTGGACACGCAATACCAGATTACCGTGCCCGAAAATTTTACCAAGAAGGGAATAAGCCATGGATAAAACCTCCCCCTACTACCGCCAGGTCGCCCTGCTGGTGCGAGCATTACCCTATGTCGCTAACGAGACCTGTTTTGCGCTGAAAGGCGGTACAGCGATCAACTTATTTATCCGTGATTTTCCCCGATTGTCCGTTGATATCGATCTGGCTTACACCCCGCTGGAAAGCAGAGAGGTTGCATTACCCAACGTGCGGGAGGCGCTCACCCGCATCGCCGGTGAACTGGAAACACAAGCGGGGCTCAGCGCAGTGCTGCAAACCAATAATCCAGATGAGATGCGTATCATAGCCACCACGGACGACGCGCAAATTAAAATCGAAGTTTCACCAGTAGCCCGGGGAACATTGTATCCACCGCAAGAACGCGACGTCGTGGAAGCCGTGGAGGAAGAATTTGGTTTTGCCGCGATCCCGGTTGTCTCACTGCCTGACTTATACGGCGGCAAGCTGTGTGCTGCGTTAGATCGCCAGCATCCCAGAGATTTCTACGACGTTAAAATGCTCCTTGATACACAAGGAATCGACCGCGCAATATTCAATGGCTTTATCGCTTATTTGCTTAGCCATAATCGCCCATTGTCCGAAGTGCTTAGCCCACGCTGGAAGGATATTACTGAACCCTTTCAAAATGAATTCAGCGGCATGACCTTTGAGGAGGTCTCACTGGAAGCGCTGAGAGAGGTCCCGGAAAGAATGCTCAGAGCGTTGAAAGCGCATTTCACTCAACAAGATTTCGACTTCCTGACGTCATTTAAACGAGGGGAGCCTGACTGGAATTTAGCACCAGAAACCCATATTCAGAATTTGCCAGCCGTTCAATGGAAGCTGCGCAATATTGGACGGATGTCGGAGGAAAAGCGCGTGCAGTCGCTGGAGAAACTGGAAAAGGTCATGACAGAATGGCTGAGCTAGTTTATTAAATTTAGTATAGTTACTCCAATAGTGAAACTATATCATTTTTTATAAACCAGCAAAGCAATCCCGGGATCAATTTCCTTCCAGCACTTAAAACCAGGATTGCTATTGGCCTCGCAAGAGATCGAGTTTGTCAGGACCTGCGGTGCTTTGACGCAAGCCATGAGTCCGGATTTATTTATCGTCATGCCAGGCAGCAACGGGGTTAGCGTGGCTGGTAGTAAGTTTATTTACACGCAAGAGTATATATTGGTGCCGGGAACGGTAGGGAATTGGACTAACGGTATCTACGGCGGGTGAGGCGTTCAAAAAGTATATGTGTTCGCCCCATCATCAACAAATCATTCAGATGAATTATTATATTGAGTCTGTAGTATCTTACTTAGTAATTTACATTCCTCAGGCCGAGGTATCATTCTCCCAAAAGCAATAAAGAAAAGGAACATAACCACAGCAACTGTATATAATATCAAATGTCCCCAAACAGGAATTTGTTCATGTCTGTAAGTAGAAAGTATTAAAGATAAAATAGCAAGAGACAGGAACTGAAGCGAAAACAAAATATACATAACGTTCTCAAACCAGAAAGAAAATCCTTTCTTGAATACAAGAGCTCCATCTTTAATCAGCAAAAACGCCCTGAATTTCTTGAAGAAACCGATAGATATTAAATCTCTATTTTCTACAAATAGCCGCAAAATGATTTTTTTTCTGGCGACATCAGAAATTCCAGTCATACGATGGCTGGTTATTCTCTCAATATCATCTTTTATACAGATGCTCACTTCATCCGATAGCTCGTGGCTATCCAGAAGGCGCTGCAACTCATTTAATTTGGAGTTCCTGACTTCATTAAAAAATCCGACAATCCCTCGTATTTTCCAGATAACCAGAGCCAAAGGCCCTGCAATAAAAATAAAGAGAAGAATCTGCTTTATCTGCAATGCACCGCTAGACACAGCAGAAGTGAGCCATCCGTTCACTATATCCAACATTTTATCCATAGCCTATTCCTCACAAAATGAAACCGTATATGAGGATAAAGCAGCACAACATAAACCTGGTAATCGTATTTTCAATTTCTGGCTGAAATCTACATGCAGATCGTTGCATGGTACTCTATAAACCAGAACTGAAGAAAAACCGCTTATGCAAACCATCGCAACATTTATCGCCAGCCTGTTTATAATCAGCCCCGCTCTCGCAGCCCCCCTCACCGAGCGCGAAGAGCTAACCCTGTCCCTCAACCAGCTTAACCAAATCGAAGCCTCGCTCCACCGCGCACAGCAAAGCGCCAGAACCGGCATCAATGAGCGCTACTATTTCGATTACCCACGCATCCACAGCGATATCACCATCCTGCGTAACGGGATTAAACACTACCTTACTCCCGCTCGCGCCCAGCCGCGTGATGTGATGACGATGGTCGGGCAATACCGTCAGGAGAAAACCACGCCATGACCCCCGAACAAATCAGCGCTTTCCAGGCTGCCAGCCAGGTAAAACCCGCCGCCGTCAACCTGGTCATGCTTGGCCTGTTTAGCGCCTTTTTACTGCTGTGGGTCGTCTGGGTGCTGAATGACGCTTACCGGGGCGTGACAACCGCGCGGGTAAGCTGGCGGGCGCTGGGCAGCATCGCCGGACGAACCATCTTACTGCTGCTGGTCAGCTTCTGGCTGGTGCTGAGCTAACCGCTTCAGGAGGCACAATGAAAAAATGGCTATTCAGATGGCTGCTGGGGTTCCCTGTTTTGTCTGCCCGCGCCGATCTTCCGAAAATGGAGGATCCCTCCCGTGGGCAGGGCGAGGGCATCATGCAAACATTGCAGAATTACGGTTACGACATTGTGGTCCGGATGACACTGGGCATCTGCGCCATTGGCTTTCTGGTCGTCGCCAACAACTGCATCGCCACCTATTCCGAAATCCAGGCAGGACGAAAACAGTGGAAAGACCTGGGCGCAATGGCGGGCGTTGGCGCGGTATTGCTGGTGATCACCATCTGGTTGCTTAATCAGGCCTCGGACATTCTGTAAACCATGAATACCATCCCCTTTCTCCCGGAACGACTGAACCGCGAGCCTGCGGTGTTTCGCGGCCTGACGGTCAGCGAGCTGCTGATAGCGCTGCTTATCGGGCTGGCTACTGGCGCAATCGCTGGAACCATTCCGGCAATACTGTGGCGAAACTGGAGCCTTATCCCCGGCTACTCTCTGCCCGGCGGTGCGCTGGCGATCCTCTGCGGTGGACGCTGGCTGACGCGGCTGAAGCGCGGGCGTCCGGAGAGCTGGCTGTACCGGGCGCTGGAGCTGAAACTGGCCCACTTCGGGATCGGCACACAACGCTTTGTGCTGCATGATGGCGTCTGGGCCATTCGCCGGAGCCGGCGATGAGCGCCTTTAAGCACGCGCTGGCCGCGCGGGATGCGCATATCCGCACCCTGCATATTACGCTGGTTGCGTTATTCCTGACCGTAAGAGCATTAATTTCGGTCTGTACTGTTTGCCCCCTGACGGCAGCAGCAATGTACCGCTGATGACGCCGCTGCGCTTAACGCTTGAGGATAACCACCTGTTGGTTACTGCCCTTCATACCAGCTGATTGCCTCAGCATCCTTCACTCCCCGTGCCGGGCGACTCCCGACCGGGAGCGCTGTACCCGGCTTCTTAATCATGAGGTTAAACTTATGGACAGAAGCAACGATCTTTATCAGAAAGTCACCGATAAAATTATCGCCGCGCTGGAGAAAGGCGTGATCCCCTGGGTTCGACCATGGCGGGAAGGAGAACCGGTGGTGCCGATGAATGCCTTATCCGGGCGGTTGTATCACGGCATCAATATTCCTCTGCTCTGGAACAGTGCTGAACGGCAGGGATACGAGAGCGATCGCTGGCTGACCTTCACACAAATTCGCAATGCGGGCGGTAATATCCGCAAAGGCGAAAAATCGACACTGGCCGTGTTCTATCTGCCCCAGCAGCGCGAGGTTGTGGACAGCAATGGGAACACGGTTCTTGATGCTGACGGCAACCCCAAAGTGACGTCTTACGCTGTGGTACGCGAGTTCCGGTTGTTCAACCTTCAGCAATGCGAAGGACTGCCGGAAGCCTTCTCGCAACCTGTCGTGATGGTCAATGATCCCATTGCCGCCGCTGAGCAGGTTGCCCGGCAAAGCGCAGTGACGATCACTCACCGACGCCAGAACCGGGCATATTACTCGCCGGGACGCGATTGCATCATCATGCCGCATCCTGAGCAGTTCACTTCGCGTGAGGACTATTACGGCGCGCTATTGCATGAGCTGACGCACGCTACCGGACATGCTTCGCGACTGAGTCGGGACGGCATTACCGCCGGAAACCATACCTTTGGCGATCCGACGTATAGTTTTGAAGAACTCGTCGCCGAAATGGGGTCTGCATTTCTCTGCGCCCATGTTGGTATTCAGGCGAAGCTACAGCATGACAGCTACATCGCATCGTGGCTGAAGGTGTTACAGCAGGACAAAAAAGCGATTTTCCGTGCCAGCGGATTAGCGCGTAATGCCTGCGAATACCTGCTTGAACGGGCGCAGCAGCCGTTAGCGCTGAGCGCATGATCTTCATATTCACGGCGGAGCATCCCTGCTCCGCCGTTTTTCTTTACTCCAATAAATTTGCGCGGCCCAATAAACAATTTCGTCCCAAATCTGGCGGCACCAAAAGGCAAAATCCTAAAGGTTAAGGGGAAGAGTGTGAAGGGGTAACGGGCTTACCCGAAAAAGGGGCTTCCCTTCTTCTTTCGGGTTGCAGATGCATTGGCTTTCCTGCAACCCAAAATCCATTGGGTATAAAGGGCCATTATGCGGATATGGCTGACGCGCAAAAAACCAGTAACCACACCATCCGACGGCAAGCCGAGCGCCACGGAGGGATGGCTGCAACCTGAATCTTCGCAAACACTACTGGCTGTCTCATCGCGCCAGCAGCTTATCCAGTTTATTCGCCAGAGCACCGCGCTTCCTGCCTCGCTATTTGAACGCTTCTGGTTAACGCCGCTCCACCGCTTTGCGGAACTGGCGCAGTCATTCCCCGCCTCGGAAAACCACCATCATGCCCATGCAGGCGGTCTGCTCGATCACAGCCTCGAAGCCGCCTGTTATGCCGCACGGCTGCGGCAGAGTTATCTTTTCCCGCCTGATGCAGCACCGGAAGATCAGGCCGCTCAGTCCGAACGCTGGACAACGGTCATCATCTACGCTGCTCTGCTGCACGATGTGGGCAAACTTGTCACCGATATTGAGGTGGAAGATGCCAGCGGGCAACGCTGGTTTCCATGGCATGGTCCGCTGGTCCAGGCTTATCGGTTCCGCTATTTGCCGCAACGTGATTATCTGCGCCATCCGGCAGCGGCAGCCCTTCTGCTTACCCAACTTCTCCCGCCGGAAAACCTCGACTGGCTCGCCGCCGACGCCGCTGCGTTGTCCACTCTGCTGCACTGCCTGAACGGACAGTATCAATATGCCGGGCTGGCGGGTGAACTGGTGCAGAAAGCCGACCGGGCATCGGTGGCGTTTAATCTCGGTGGCGATCCGGTCAAGGCCATTCATCGCCCGCAAACCTCGCTGCCGCAGCAAATAATCGCCGCCCTGCGCGACCTGCTGGGGCATGAATTCAGGCTCAATAACCCGAACGGCGGCTCTGACGGCTGGCTGACTGAAGAGGCTCTGTGGCTGGTCAGCAAGAACGCTGCCGATGCCGTGCGTGGCTGGGATTGACGCCGTACCGCAGCATAACGTGCGGCTGTTCGATGAGATGCAGGCGCATCAGTTACTGATCCCATGCGTAGACAAGGCTATCTGGCATTGCCGGATTACAGCCAACGGAGGCTGGAGCAGTGAACTCACACTATTGCGCTTCACCCCCTCGCTGATTTGGGAGGATCCACAGCAACGTCCTGCAATCTTTAGTGGAACAGTTACGCCGTTAACGGAAGCGCTAAAAGAGACAGAAGCCGTAGTTTCAGGAGACGCACCTGTGGAACAATCACCCACCGAACCAGATGACACGCCATTTTCGGGCGAAACATTCTGGCAGTGGCTGGTTGATAACTGCCGGGCGCAGCATCTGAAAATAAACGAACCCAACGCCCGGATCCACACCGTCGCCGGGACGGCGTTTCTGGTCACTCCCGGTATTTTTAAACTCTGGCTGGACGCCTGTAGCCAGAATGAACCTGCGGAGCGCTGGCGGGAAGTACAGAAAGGATTTCAGAATCTGCACCTTCACCGAAAAAGAAAAAACGGCCTCAACATCTGGCACTGCGCCGTTGTCGGTCCGCGCCGTAGCTCACGTCTGAAGGGATATCTTCTTGACGATCCCACGCCGCTTTTTGGAGATGACATTCCCTTCAATAACCCTCATCTCTTGCTCAGTGAAGGAAAAGATGCAAATGACCTTTGAAAAACTCCTGGAAGAGTATTTTTTTGCCCGACTATTGCGCCCTGATACCCAGGACTGCTATCGCACGGCGGTAAATCAGTTTACCCACTGGCGCAACGTCCTGCCCGCCGAAGTAACGCCTCATACGGTACTGGAGTGGCGCAGCTATCTGTTAAATGTGCGCGGTATAAAGCCGGTGAGCTGGAATCACTATATGCGCCATATGCGGGCATTATATAACTTTGCGATTGAACAGGGCCTTCTGGAGCAGTTTATCAATCCGTTTCATAAAACATCGCTTCGGGAATCCCGCAAGAAAAAGAAAACCCTGTCCCGCGAGCAGATCCTCGCCTCACGCAAAATACTGAACCATTTTATTGAACAGGAGAATACACAGCGAGGCTACCGTTCACCGTTCTATCCGGCCTGGTTCTGGCTGGCCATGGTCGAAACGTTCAACTACACCGCTATCCGTCTGAACCAGCTTATTCATCTACGCGTCAAAGATGTCGATCTGGTCTATGACACCCTGTTTATTCAGAGTGAGGGCAGTAAAAGCCATGATGAACATCTTGTTCCCACCGCCTCACGGCTACGACCATATCTGGAACATTTACTTGCCGAGGCCGAAACGCATGGCATGCGGGCAGGCGAGCAGTTGTTTAATATCAACCAATTCAGTCGGCGGACGCTACGGCAGGGCAAAGTAATGACGGAAAATCAGGTCAGTTATTTCTTTGCCAAACTCAGCGATGCCTGCCACAGCCGCTTTTCACCGCACCGCTACCGGCACACCGTCGCCACCGAACTGATGCAGAAACCAGAGCAAAATCTGTATGTCACGCAGAAACTGCTCGGCCACC
The DNA here is from genome assembly GCF_050113815.1 of Pantoea sp. FN0307. NCBI lineage: Bacteria > Pseudomonadati > Pseudomonadota > Gammaproteobacteria > Enterobacterales > Erwiniaceae > Pantoea > Pantoea sp. FN0307. The sequence continues at coordinate 76,227 of NZ_JBNJSO010000007.1, forward strand.
GCGATATTAAGGTGACGCTCAGCTATATTGAACACAATGTCGAGATGCTCAGAAGTTGTGTGGAGAGAGATTGACAAAACAGGAAGTGAGTGAAAAGATCCGGCCCGAAGCTTTATAAACAAAAAAGCCGGATATGCGGCTTTTTTTCAATTGCCGTCAACGTCCAGCTTCATTGTACAACATACTGATGGTTGTAGGTTTTTTCTTTACCCACACTGTTTTTGGTGCCGAAGGCCGGACTCGAACCGGCACGTATTTCTACGGTTGATTTTGAATCAACTGCGTCTACCGATTTCGCCACTCCGGCACGGAAGGGATGCGGAAAACGTTGTGGATTATACCGTTACCTGTCACCTGTGCAACCTCAATTGTTTGTGCTGTGCGCTAAGTGCCGAAAATTTCACCTTAGCCTACAGACAATTCTCATTCACTGCCTTTCAGGCCGCGAATGGCGCGCGTTTCGGAACTCTGGCCGCCGTGGGCAGTCCCAACTAGCTGATAGCGGGCGCGCCGTGGTTGACGCGCCAAATTAATCGAGGTTGGCAATGAAAACAACATTACGGCGCCTGGCGCTGACAACGGGCATGCTCTCTCTTATGGCAACGGGAACGGCGCTGGCGGCCAGCTGGCAGGATCAGCTGAATAGTGCGGCATCGCAGCTTAGCCAGCAGAACAATACCAACACGCAGAGCACCACCAGTCAAAATGGTCTGTCGCTCTCTTCCCTCTCCGGGCTGCTGAACGGCGGCGATAAGGCGGTCAGCAGTACCAGCATGACCAATGCCGCCGGAGTGATGGAATATTGCGTGAAGAATAACGTGATTAAAAATAACGCCACCAGTATCAAGGATCAGGTGCTGAGCAAGCTGGGCCTGCAAAACACCACCCAACAGGCGCAGCAAACCGATTATCAGCAGGGGCTGATGGGCTTGTTAAATACCGGCAGCGGTCAGCAGCTTAACCTGAAAAGCCTGAGCAATACGCCGATGGGCGAGAAGCTGAAAACCAAAGCCTGTGATGTGGTGCTGAAACAGGGCAAAAACTTTATCTCCTGATGCGCCCTCTTCTTCGCGTCCTGCCTGGCAGGGCGTGGAGTCTCCCCTCCTCGTTGTTCCTCTTCCCTAGTTCTGCGTAATGGTAAACGTCATCGCTGCACGTGCCGTGCCGGGCGTCACCTTGTTGCCAAGCGGCGTATAGGCGGCCAGCAGCGGAATGGCAACCTCCCGTTCGCCCTGGTTGTGATAGGTGCGCGGCGTATCAAAATAGAGCGGGCTGCCGTCGCGATACATAATCTTAATCGCCACGCCGGTAGCCGCGCCCGGGATGTTATCGATCGGCACTATGCCCGGCTCCGGCGACGGCACGCTGCTGGCAGAGGAGAAAGAAACGTTTACCGGCAGATCGCCCTGGCACAGCAGCTCAATTTTAAATGCCGTAGGCGCCACGCTGCTGCCGTAGCCCACTGCGGCGCTGCGGCTGATGGTTCCCAGCTGCACCGTCTGATTGGGGGTTTTGGCATAACAGCTTTTGATGCGTACATCGCCGGATACCAGCTGCAGGCTCAGCACGCTGGTGAGGTTGCCGTTGCTGTCCGGCAGCGAGAAGTGCGCCACCTCACCACCGGGAAAGCTGCCCGGCGTGATATCGCCGGTGCGGTAAAACAGCAGTTGAATATCGGAACCCAGCACCGGTGCATCACCTTCTGGCGTCAGCGTGGCGCTCAGCGGCACAAAGCGATCGGAGAAACGATAGTCGGTAATTTTAACGCCGACGCCCGGCACGCCGGTGTCATAAACTCCCGACATTACCGCGCTCGGCCTGCTCCAGCTGCCGGTCATGGCAGAGTGATAGGGCACGCTGCCGCTACAGCTCTGCGCCATCCATCCCGCTACGTTGATGATCTTGCTATCCAGCAGGCTGCCCGGCGGCAGGTTAGGATCGATAATCAAGTCGGACAGCGCAATGCGCTGCGTTTTAGGTGCGCCGATATCGCAGCCTGCGGCCAGGCCGCTGGTTGCCGTAACAGTGCCTGCGATAAGCACCAGCACGTTCGTTAGCGTGTTCATGGCATCTTCCTCTTCGCGCCGGTTACTGGCAGATGGTCTGTAGCTGCGTCACGATGTCATCTCTCTCTTCTGGCAGGGTAAAATCAGCGCGGCACTGGCTTCCGGCGCGGCTGCCCCAGTTCACCTGTAGTGATACCTGCTCAGAAAGGCCGCTCAGCCACACCTCGCCGTTATCGCCAACAATGCTGCTGTAGTCCCCGCTATCGTCGGCAAGCGTGACCGTTGCGCCGAAGGGAACCGGCAGGCCGTTACGCCGGATCAGCGTGATCAGGGCGCGCTCGCCCACTCTGCCGCTGAAATCCGCCCGCACTACCGCGCCACGCGTTGGCACCACCTGTTGCGTGGTCTGCTGTAGCTCAACCGTATCCGGTAGCGACAGCGGATCGAGCATGATCTCGCTTATGCGATAAGCGCGCAGATAAGGCACCAGCGTATAGCCACGAAAGTCAGTGCTGACGCCGGTCTGATTAAGTACGGAGGCGTTGGCGATGCCCGGCGCTTTGACCAGCGCCACCGTCTCGCCCAGCGGCTGGCTGAGCGTGATGCCATCCCGATGCGCCACCAGCGCGCCGCTCAGGCCGTAGCTCAGACGTCGGCTATGGCGATCCCAGGCGTAGCCCGCATCCGCTTCGCCATAAGTGCCGCGAAAATCGATCTCACCGCTGCCGCTGCTGCCTTCGTTGCGGCTGGTGTAGCCCTGGCGCAGGCTCCAGCTCAGGTTATGGTCAGCAAGCGCGGTGCCGCTCAGTCCGGCCGAGTGGCTGCTGCTGCCGTGGCGGGCGCTGTTCATCTGATAGTTGGCCCAGGTGTGGTCTGCCCAGCGGCTGAGCGGTACGCTAAGCGATAACGCCAGTACCTGATCTTCGCGCGCACTTTTGACGCGCCAGGCGGGATTGAAGGTGTTACGGTTATAGCTGTAGTTCAGGCTGACGCTAATGCCCTGCCAGCTGTTGTTATAGCCAAGGTTCAGGGAGCGCGTCTGATGCTGGTTATCCCGGTACTCTTCCTTGATCGCACTGAGCGTAAGCGACCCGGCTCCCGGCCACAGGCTCTGGGTAAGCGTCAGCTCGGCCCGCTGTCGCCGACGATCCCACTGCCACAGGCGATCGCGCGTATCGCTCTCCATGACATCGTTCAGGCTGTAAAAACCACTGGTGGCATAGCGGTAGCCCGCCAGCGCCACGCTGGTGCCGGTGTTGATAAAGTTTTTGCCATAGCGCAGCCGCCAGGCGTGCCCCTGCGATCGATCCTGATGGGCAGGCTGGCTATGCGCCAGCGTGGCATCCAGCGAGAGCGCCCCCAGCGAGCCAAGATTTTTCCCAACGCCCGCCACCAGCGAGCGATAGTTCTCCGCCTGCTGCGTGCCGCCATAGAGCGTAAATGCCTGCGGCAGGCCGATGATGCCGGTCGCCTGGAAAAAGAGATCGCCGCCGTGGTGGTTGCCGTAGCCACGGTACTCGCCGCCGGTGATGCTGTATTTAATGTGTCCTTCACGCTGTAACACCGGCACCGAGGCAAAAGGCACCACCAGCTGTTGTTCGCTGCCGTCCGCTTCATTAATGATAACGGTCAAATCGCCGCTGCCGCCGGTAGGATAGATATCGGCAATGGCGAAGGCACCGGGCGCGACGTAGGTCTGATAGATGATCTGACCGTTCTGATAAACGTTAACCTGCGCGTGGCTGCGGGCGATGCCGCGTACCACCGGCGCATAGCCTCTCAGGCTGTCCGGCAGCATATCCTCATCCGACGCCAGCTGTACGCCGCGAAAGTTAACGCTGTCATACATGTCGCTGGGGGAGCTGCTCTCTCCCAGCGTAAGCTGTGCCTGTAGCGGCACAATCTCGCGCTGCGCCAGGGTATAAAGGTTGTTCCAGTCGCCCTGCCGGTGGCGGCTGCGCGACCAGGTGCTGTAGTTGCGCACCCGCCACGGCCCGATGTTAAGGCCGGGACGCAGGCTCAAAAACTGGCTGTCGCTGTTGTGGTGATGCGCTTCCAGCGCTTCGCTGTGCGCGCCGCTGAAGCGGTAGTTAAGCAGCAGTGCATTGATGCCGTTATCCCACTGCTCCGGCGGCACTGTCTCTCGCGCCTGGTACTGTAACGCCGCCTGCGGAATGCTTAGCAGCAGGCGCTGGGCGTTAACATCCAGCCGCGCCGCCGCATCATGAATCAGCGTCAGATCGGCGCAGCCGTCGCTCTGCTGCAGCTCCGGGTAACGCGCAATGTTCACGTCGTAGCGTGCCAGATCGTCCACGCTCAGGCAGGGCATCAGATCCTGTGAGTCTGACCAACGAAAGGTCACGTCACGCGTCTCCTGCGGCTGGTTATTTACCACAACCTCAACCCGATAGGTGCCGGGTGGCAGCAGGTTGTTCTCAAAAGCGGAGAGATCCACCGCTTCGTTATCCAGCCCGTGGCGCTCCAGCAGCGCCGGATTAAAGGTGACGGCATAGCTGCTGTTGGTCTGAATAACCGCCGTAATCATGCACGGCAATAATAAGTGGCGTAATTTTCCCTCCGCCATATTCTTTTCCTTAACGACAGCGTCGTTCTTTTACTGGCTGTGTGGTGAATAGGTCGCCTCAAAGGGTTGGGTGATCGCGCCATAATCATTTATCAGCCGCCAGCTTACTTTTCCGGAGCGCGCCGGCTGCGGTAAGGCGTACTGTTTATTGGCAAAGGGCGCGACCCATTCCGGCCCGGCAATCGCGTTGCCATTAACCTCAAGTGAATGGAAGTTCATGTAATAGGGCGTGGGGTTGAATACCTGCAGTTTTCCCTGCTGCCAGCGCCAGCTAAGTCTGGCCATCTCAGCACGGGTAACTGTTTTTTCCAGGGCAACGGGACGCCAGATAAGTTTGATCTGCGTTTTAATCGCAATCTGTAAGACGTTCTCATCGTCTGCCGCGCTGGGGATCGATTTTATATTGGCCCAGAACAGGCTTTCCCGATCCTGCGGTAATGGCGCGCCGGTATAGATCAGGCGTAACACGTTCTTTTGCTGGCTATCGAGGCGAAAAAGCGGTGGCGAGAAGATAAAGGGGGCTTTGCTTTTATCAGGGCTTTCAACCCAGGACTGAATTAACCAGACGCTGTTATCTGGATTGGTTACGCTAATGGCGGTCTCTTTTTTTGCGCCGTGGAAAATAATCCGCGTACCGCCTACGATAACCCCTGCTGTCGCAGTGCTATTCAGCAGCACCAGCATAAGCAACCAGCCAAAAATCCATTTATACATTCCGGCTATCCCTGCAAGAAGCAATGGGCCTGAGCCGACCCATTGCAGGTTGGATTAATTATAATTCATGGTGAAGGTGGCAACGGCGTTAGCCGGGCCAGGCGAAACGCTTGCAGACGTCGCGATGTAGCTGGCATAAAACTTCAGGTTGTTAGCCACCTTTTCCTGCAGCTCATAGGGACTGGAGGCGGTAAACAGCGGCAGTTTGGTCATGTTCTGATCGTAAAGCTGAATACCAACGCCCGATGCCACGCCCGCGCCAGCATTAAGCGCCAGCACATCCTGATCGCCATCATAGGTAGGGCCATCAAACTTCACGCGTGCGTTAACCGCCGGGCAATCGGTCAGGGTCAGAACAAACTGAGTGGTTGAGGCGATGGAGCCTTTACCGGTAAAGCTGCTTTTATTTACCGAACCCATAGGGACTATCAGGCTATTGCCGCTGTCGCCCAGTGAAACTACACAGGTATTATCAATAACTTCACCATTAAAATTTACCGTCCCGTCGTAGGCCAGCGTTGAAGCCGAGGCGAGCAGGAACGCCATCCCTAATGAGATTTTATTAAGACGTTTCATATACATCCTTATGAGCTGATTAAAGGTGATAGACCCGAATGCCCGGAATGGGCACTCTTCCTTTTATTCCCTGGTGCAGTCATCAAAAATTATTCGCAATGCCGGTAAAAGAGTAGACAGGCATAACAGAGGTACAGAACGACTGTGTTATAAAGCATCATCCAGGTTATTAATTTATTAGCTGGCGCCGCATCCGTTGCAGTCATAATTACGTAAAGAATTAACCACAGCAGGTGAATTGCCCAGCAACAGCAAAACTACAAGAAAACCGGAAAATGGAAAGTGAAGAATGCATAATTCAGGAAAGCGAAAAAAAACTTCATAATATAAGAAAACAACAGCGCGACATCAGGCTGAATCAGCAACTAAAAATGATTAAAATCAAAAAATTAAATCAAAGTGAATAGGTAATTAAAAATTGAAATATTTAAAAAATATGAAAAATAAGATTATGCATCCTTTTAATTCACTCTGCGTCTGGTAAGGGGTTTGAATGAAAAACAGCGTTATGTTAGCTTGACGCTCTATTCACTCGTTGCGTGTTGTTACTCATGGATTAGGTTACTGAGGGATTAACCATGCTCTACTGCATTAATAATAACGTTATCTTCGATCCATTAAAACATACTTTAACCTCAAGTAAATTCTATCCTGAAAAGGATACCAGGCTTAATCAGCCAACCAGCCGCTGCTTGTCATTATTAATTGAGAGAAAAGGGAGCGTTATTACGCAGGAGGATTTCATGAATGAAGTCTGGCGTAAACATGGAATGGAAGTCACCGTCAATACGCTTTATCAAAATATCTCTATTCTGCGGAAAACATTAAAGCGCGTCGGTATTGATGAAAATATTATTATCACCGTGCCCAAAAAAGGAATTACTCTTTCAGCGAAAGTTGAGACGGTGGCGGATAAAAACTTTCTCACCACGTCGCCTCATTTAGTGCTGGAACAACAGGATGATATCCCGCTCAACAGAAAAGGCAGCCTGAGCCTGTTTTTAGTGCTGTGGATGGCGCTGCTGTTAAGCCTGTTTGCCTTATGGACGGCGTTTAATCAGTGAGGCACGATTTTCTTAACGCGCTACGCTATGCTGGTAGCATGCAGAAAATAAACGAACTTAAACGAGCCAAGCGCCTGGCGCTTTCACTGCTGCTGATGGCGGCAGCCACCTTTATTGCTACGCTGTTTATGCCGCCCCGGCTGTGGGTGAGCGGTTTGAAAGCGGTAGCGGAAGCCGCAATGGTTGGGGCACTCGCCGACTGGTTTGCCGTGGTTGCGCTGTTTAGGCGCGTTCCGGTGCCCTTTATCTCTCGTCATACGGCTATCATCCCCCGTAATAAAGATCGCATCGGCGAAAATCTGGGCCGCTTCGTACAGGAAAAATTTCTTGATGCGGAGTCGCTGCTGGCGCTGATTCGTCGGCACGATCCGGCACAGCTGATCGGCAACTGGCTGAGCGCGCCGGATAATGCGCAACGGCTGGGGCAACACCTGCTGCAGCTGATGCGCGGATTTCTGGATCTTACCGACGATACGCGTATTCAGCACTTTATTCGCCGCGCCGTACATAAAGCGATCGATAAAGTTGACCTGACGCAGTCAAGCGCCCTGCTGCTGGAAAGCCTGACCAAAAATAATCGCCATCAGGCGCTACTGGATGCCGCCGTGGAACAGCTGCTGCGCCTGATCAATCGCGAAAGCACGCGCGACTTTATCGCCATACAAATCGTGCGCTGGCTGAAGCGCGAGCATCCGATTAAAGCCAAAATGCTGCCAACCGAGTGGCTGGGCGAGCATAGCGCTGAACTGGTCTCCAGCGCGGTGAATTCACTGCTTGATGATGTCAGCCAGGATCAAGGTCATGAGCTGCGTATGGGCTTTAATCGTGCGGTGGAAAAACTGATTTCCCGGCTGAAAAACGATCCTGATATGGCGGAGCGCGCAGAAACCATCAAAGGTTATCTGAAGGAAGATGAAGCGCTGAACCGCTACATCGGTGAACTGTGGGGCGATTTACGTGAATGGCTGAAAGCGGATCTGAATGCTGAAGATTCGCGCGTGCGACAGCGCGTGGCGGAAGCGGGTTTGTGGCTGGGTGAAACGCTGGTGAATGACAGCGCGCTACGCTCTTCGCTGAATCAGCATATGGAACAGGCGGCGCGTACCGTTGCGCCCGACTTCGCCGCATTCCTGACGCGTCATATCAGCGACACGGTAAAAAGCTGGGATGCGCGTGAGATGTCGCAACAGATCGAGTTGAATATCGGGAAGGATTTACAGTTTATTCGTATCAACGGCACGCTGGTGGGAGGCTGTATAGGGCTGCTGCTGTGGTTAATAACGCAGCTGCCCGCGCTGTGGCAAATGCTCAGCGCGGGCCAGAGTCACTGATTACTTCTTCAGGCCGGTAAGACGATCTTTTTCAAGATCGCTGCCGGTACCGGTCAGGTTATCTTTCTCCAGGCCGGTGGTGCCGGTCAGAGGATCCTGATGCAGGCCGGTGGTACCCGTCAGTTTATCTTTCTCCAGGCCGGTAGCGCCGGTCTGCTCTACTTCCACTTCCTGACGGCGAACGGTATCTTTCACCGTTTCTACACGTTCTGAGGTTTCGTTACGTACACCCACCTCTTCTTTAATGCGTGCAGTTTTGCTTACCGTTGGGATCTCGTGGGACTCTTCCACTTCAATGGTTTTATCGGACCAGTCAACGTCGCTCAGATAAGCGGGTTCATCAACAGCGGTACGGAAAACGTCGGCGTGCTGTTCAAACAGCGATACGTCTTCAGCAACTTCATCTTCAACGGTATAACGACGCAGACGTACCACGCCATCGCTGACCTGACGTTTACCAATAGCCACTTCTTCTTCAGCCAGCTTCAGCGCTTCAGCGTTCTCGCTGCCGGTAAGCGTTGCGCCGGCGGTGGTGCCTGCAATGCCGGTTGCCGCAGCGCCTGTCGCGCCAGTACCGGTACCGGTTACCACACCGCTGGTGGTGGCATCATTAACCAGATCGGTTGCGCCCGTTTTACCTGCGGTGGTGTTTTTATCATCCAGTGTGCCCGGCACGCCTGATGTCGGATTGTTGTTGCCGGTTACGCCGCTGGCACCGGCAGTAAAGCCTGCGGAGGTGGTGCGCCCGGTAAGATCGTTGGTTTCACCCAGGTGTTCACGATGAGCGCCAGTGGTGTCTGCAACGCCAGAACGATTATAAGAGGCGGAGTAATCGGTGGAATATTGATCCAGCAGCGCTTCAACACGGTCGGCATCTTCTTTCGGTGCGCGTACGGTCAGCAGCACGCCGCCGCCCTGAATTGCTTTGTTATATTCAGTGGCGTAATCATCATCAACATCATCGCCAAACAGGCGCTGCCAGAAGCTTGGATGACGGATCTCTTTACCTTCTACGCGTAATCTTTCACCTGAAATAATATCAATATGATTTTCCGCAATACCTTCGGCAATTAGTTTTTCTTTAGCCACTTGCGCCTGCTGTATCTGATTAAAAGCAGTTACGATTTTTTCGTGTGCCATATAATAGTCTCCTCGTGCTTAGGTTGACGGTTAAGTATCTTCCTTGTTGATCTCTATCTCCTGGCTACGTAATGTCACTTTTTGCTGAAACTGTTCGCTTTTCTTCAGCTTGTGAATATGTACTTCTTCTTTCAATATATAGTGACGAATAATTTCCACCTGCTCTTCAATTACCGGCACAATTAACACATCGCCTTCCTGACGAACCTGTGGGAAATAGCCTTCCTCCACCGGTTCATTTTTTTCGATGTGTTCTATCTTAACTTCTTCATGCCAGAGCTCGGTTTCTAACAGCTTCTCTGCCGTTGTCGTGGAGCGGCTAATACGGATGCGACGGTCAACCACGCGCTGCGTGCTTACCTCCGCCTGCTCTTCTGCTAACGGAATGGCTTCATGCTGTTCCGTTACTTTCTCATGCGGCGCAATTTTCTTCGTCATTACTCGCCCTCCATAAAATAGCGCCGTTCAGAATATGCATCGATTATCGAACGTTTCCGATAACTTACCGTAATAGTTATAAAGCATAGACCAAACGGGAGCTTATGTAATAATCGAGCACGGCAAATTGTTAAGAAATATAAATCCTGTTAATAATGAGCGGGTAAACGGCCCTGATTATTGCCGCTTTTTCTGGCTTAACGGCCTTTTTGTTTTTCCTTTTATCCGCGCCAGATTTTCTTTAGCGCCTAACTTGTTATAAATGCAGCAAATTAAACAAGCGTGACGCGTCGAGAAAAAAAATCACGAGACTATTTACATTTACCTTATCAGGGCCGTAATAAATTATGAGCAGGCAAAAAATCAGATATTTCGCAATAAAATAAATTTGCAAAAATTAAAAGTCATGACCCCAGTTAATATTTATAAAAATAAAATCACAGCAAAGAACAGAGAAATAAGAAAGCAGGAAGCAGGAAGCAGGAAGCAGGAAGCAGGAAGCAGGAAGCAGGAAGCAGCGTAAACAGGGTAGAAAGGTCGTGCAAGAAAACAGCAGCCCGTCAGGCTGCTAAGCCGGTGCGGCAGTCATCTGCCGCACCAGAAGCTTAACGTCGCTTCATCAGCATCCAGACACTGATAGCAAAGAAGGCCGCGCTGGGCAGCACCGCGCCCAAAATCGGCGGTAAGCCATATACCAGGCTGAGCGGACCAAAAATCTGATCCAGCACATAGAACAGAAAGCCAAAGCTGATACCGGTGACCACACGCACGCCCATCGATACGCTACGCAGCGGGCCAAAGATAAACGACAGCGCCATCAGCATCATTACTGCCACCGACAGCGGCTGGAAAATCTTGCCCCACATATTAAGCCGATAGCGTCCTGACTCCTGACCGCTCTGCACCAGATATTTAGAGTAGTTATACAGCCCACGGATCGACAGCGCATCCGGGTCCAGTGCCACCACGCCAAGTTTGTCCGGCGTCAGATTGGTTTTCCACTGGCCGTTAATGCTCTGCTTGCCGGTGATCTGTTTGGCATCGGTCAGATTGGACTCATCCACCTGCCCCAGATTCCAGCGCCGCTGCTCTTTATCCCAGGTAGCGGTAGCGGCATAGCGTACACTCACCAACCGCCGCTGATCGTTAAAGTTGTAGATACTGACGCCATCAAGTTCATTATTGCCCTTCAGGCGCTCTATATAGATAAAGCTATTGCCATCTTTTGCCCAGAGGCCGGAATGGGTAGAGAGCAGCGAGCCGCCGAGCAGCTGTTGCGCACGGAAGTTACGCGCCATCTGCTCGCCCTGCGGCGCAACAAACTCACCGATCGCCATGGTGAGCAGCACCAGCGGAATAGCAGTTTTCATCACCGACAGCGCGATTTGCAGACGGGTAAAACCAGAGGCTTGCATCACCACCAGCTCACTGCGCTGCGCCAGGGTGCCAAGGCCCAGCAACGCGCCAAGCAGCGCGGCCATCGGAAAGAATGTCTCGATATCCTTTGGCACGCTGAGCAGCGCGTAATAGCCTGCATCCAACGCTGTGTAGGCGCCCTGCCCGGTTTTGCGCAGCTGATCGACAAACTTAATAATGCCGGAAAGCGATACCAGCATAAAAAGCGTCAGCATAATGGTGTTAAAGATCGTTTTACCGATATAGCGGTCTAATACGCCAAACATCAGATTGAGCCTCCACGCGTAAAGCGGGCGCGCAGACGGCGCATCGGCACCGTATCCCACACGTTCAGAACAATCGCCAGCGCCAGATAGCTCAGGTTAACCGCCCACATCCAGATTGCCGGATCGAGCCGTCCCTTCGCGCCGTTTGATTTTAGCGAGCTTTGTAACAGGAAGAAGATTAAATAGAGCAGCATAGCCGGTAACATGGAAAGCACGCGTCCCTGACGTGGGTTTACCACGCTAAGCGGTACCACCATCAGCGCCATCGCCAGCACGGCAAATATCAGCGTTAAACGCCAGTGCAGCTCAGAGCGGAACTCCGGCGATCTGTTGCCGAACAGATCCTTAAACTCCGCCTGTTCGGCGTCGTTAGGATCGAGCGTGGCGGTTTTATAGCCGACAATCGCCTGATAGTGCGTGAAATCCGTAATGCGGAAATCACGCAGCAGCGCGGTGCCCTCAAAGCGGGTGCCTTTATCCAGCGTGACCACCTGCGAACCGTCCGGACGCTGCTCCATATAGCCGCTATCCGCCATTACAACGGACGGGCGCGCATTGCCTTTCGGACGCAGCTGCGCCAGGAAAACGTGACCGAACTGATTGCCTTTCACATCTTCAATAAAGAGAACGCTATTGCCGTCGCTGGAGGGCTGGAATTTCCCCGCCGCCAGCGCCGCAGCGCCAGGATTAGCTTTCGCATTCTGCGTCACCTCGCTTTGATAGCGCGATGACCAGGGGCCAAGCCAGACAACGTTGACTGCCGCCACCGCCGCCGTTAGCAGCATCAGCACCATCGCCGCTTTGACCAGCACCGCCTTGCTTAAGCCGCAGGCGTGCATCACGGTGATTTCGCTTTCGGTATACAGCCGCCCCAGCGTCATCAGGATGGCCAGGAACAGGCTGAGCGGCAGTATAAGCTGTGCCATTTCTGGCACGCCGAGCCCTAACAGGGTAAGAACTAAGTTTGTCGGGATCTCACCATCCACGGCAGCGCCCAGGATCCTGACTAGCTTCTGACAGAAGAAGATCAACAGCAGGATAAAGAGTATTGCCAGCTGGCTTTTGAGCGTTTCCCGAACCAGATATCTAATGATTATCACGCTTCGTATGCCTGTGAAAACTTGTCTTTTTGCTGGAAAATCGATAGTTTCAACGCTTATTCGCCATTTCTCATCATCAATGGCCGTTGTCATAGATCTATTGTATGACACAAGCGTTCAGGTGACGTCAAAAATAACAATGTCACTGAAACACAAACTGACGCCTGGCTACCAGGAGCGTCGTACGCAACGGCGTAAACGTTACGAAGCGGTACATTCTAGCCGCAGCCAGCGCCGTTGTCTTTAAGATTCAGGAGAGTGCATGGAGTTCAGTGTAAAAAGCGGTAGCCCCGAGAAACAGCGTAGTGCCTGTATCGTTGTGGGCGTCTTTGAGCCGCGCCGTCTGTCGCCAATCGCCGAACAGCTGGATAAAATCAGCGATGGCTATATCAGCGCCCTGCTGCGCCGCGGCGAGCTGGAAGGTAAAGTGGGCCAAACGCTGCTGCTGCATCATGTGCCGAATATCCTTTCTGAGCGGATTTTGCTCATTGGCTGTGGAAAAGAGCGAGAGCTGGACGAGCGCCAGTATAAGCAGGTCATTCAAAAAACCATTAATACGCTGAATGATACCGGCTCAATGGAAGCGGTCTGCTTTCTGACCGAACTGCATGTTAAAGGGCGCAACACTTACTGGAAAGTACGCCAGGCGGTGGAAACGGCGAAAGAGACCCTTTACAGCTTCGACCAGTTGAAAAGCAATAAAGTCGAACCGCGTCGTCCGCTGCGTAAAATGGTGTTTAACGTGCCTACGCGCCGCGAGCTGACCAGCGGCGAGCGCGCCATTCAGCACGGCCTGGCAATTGCCGCCGGCATCAAAGCGGCAAAAGATCTTGGCAATATGCCACCGAATATCTGTAACGCTGCCTATCTGGCTTCGCAGGCGCGTCAGCTGGCGGACGCCTGGAGCAACATCACCACGCGCGTTATCGGCGAACAGCAGATGAAAGAGCTGGGCATGAACGCCTATCTGGCGGTCGGCCAGGGGTCGCAGAATGAATCGCTGATGTCGGTGATTGAATATAAAGGCAGTCCGGACCCGGAAAGCAAACCTATTGTGCTGGTGGGTAAAGGGCTGACTTTCGATTCCGGCGGTATCTCCATCAAGCCTGCCGAAGGCATGGATGAGATGAAATACGATATGTGCGGCGCGGCTTCGGTCTATGGCGTGATGCGCATGGTGGCGGAGCTGAACCTGCCGCTGAACGTGGTCGGCGTGCTGGCCGGTTGTGAAAACATGCCGGGCGGCCGGGCGTTCCGTCCGGGTGATGTGCTGACCACCATGTCCGGACAGACGGTAGAGGTGCTGAATACCGATGCCGAGGGCCGTCTGGTGCTGTGCGACGCCTTAACCTACGTTGAGCGTTTCGATCCGGACGTGGTGATTGATGTTGCCACGCTGACCGGTGCCTGCGTGATCGCGCTGGGTCATCATATCAGCGGCTTGCTGTCGAACCATAACCCGTTGGCGCACGAGCTGATCGGCGCTTCCGAGCAGGCGGGCGACCGTGCCTGGCGTCTGCCGATGGCAGATGAGTATCAGGAGCAGCTGGAATCCAACTTCGCTGATATGGCAAATATTGGCGGCCGTCCGGGTGGAGCCATTACCGCTGCCTGCTTCCTGGCTCGCTTTGCGCGCAAATATAACTGGGCGCATCTGGATATCGCGGGCACGGCCTGGCGCTCAGGTAAAGCCAAAGGTGCGACCGGTCGTCCTGTCGCCCTGCTGTCGCAGTTCCTGTTGAACCGCGCCGGACTGAACGGCGACGATTAAGCCTTCCTCATGATAAAAAGTCCCTGGCGCTTAAGCCGGGGATTTTTTTGCCTGCCGGCGCACGCGTTGTATCGCCTGACGCAGGTTTCCTTACGCCACTCTGTGCCAGGCGGGCAAATCCTCACTCACTTATGGTAAAGTGCTTTTTCTTCCGGCATCCAAGCCCGGAACAAGAATTTTCTGTCACGCATAAAGAATCCAGACCATGAAAAACGCAACGTTCTATCTTCTGGAGCAGGTTCCGGACCAAGACTCCGCCGCGGATGGTCTGAACGCCATTGAGCGGCTGACCTGCGACCTTGCTGCCGAACACTGGCGTAAAGGCCAGCGCATTTTGATCGCCTGTGAAGATGAACAGCAGGCGATTCGCCTGGATGAGGCGTTGTGGCAACGTCCGGCCAACGCCTTCGTTCCGCATAATCTGGCCGGAGAAGGCCCGAAATATGGCGCGCCGGTGGAGCTGGCCTGGCCGCAGCGCCGGGGCAACGCGCCGCGCGATCTGCTGATCAGCCTGCTGCCGCAGTTTGCAGATTTTGCCACCGCTTTCCATGAAGTGATAGACTTTGTTCCGAGCGAAGAATCTTTGAAACAGCAGGCGCGTGCACGCTATAAAGCCTATCGCAGCGTCGGCTTCCACTTGAATACGGCAACCCCGCCACAGCCGCAAACGACATAGCAGAAATGGAAAAGACATATAATCCGCAAGAGATCGAACAGCCGCTTTACGAGCATTGGGAAAAGCAGGGCTACTTTAAACCGAATGGCGATACCAGCCAGGAAAGCTTCTGCATCATGATCCCGCCGCCGAACGTCACCGGTAGCTTGCATATGGGTCATGCCTTCCAGCAAACCATCATGGACACTATGGTGCGTTATCAGCGCATGCAGGGAAAAAATACCCTGTGGCAGGTCGGAACCGACCACGCGGGTATCGCCACGCAAATGGTTGTGGAGCGCAAGATTGCCGCTGAAGAGGGAAAAACACGCCAGGATTACGGTCGCGATGCCTTTATTGACAAGGTGTGGCAATGGAAAGCGGAATCTGGCGGCACCATTACTAACCAGATGCGCCGCCTCGGTAACTCTGTAGACTGGGAGCGCGAGCGCTTCACTATGGATGAAGGTCTCTCTAATGCGGTGAAAGAAGTGTTTGTTCGCCTGTATAAAGAGAACCTGATCTACCGTGGCAAACGCCTGGTTAACTGGGATCCGAAGCTGCGCACCGCCATCTCCGATCTGGAAGTGGAAAACCGTGAAACCAAAGGTTCCATGTGGCATATCCGCTATCCGCTGGCGGACGGCGCGAAAACCGCTGATGGTAAAGATTATCTGGTGGTTGCCACGACCCGTCCGGAAACCCTGCTGGGCGATACCGGCGTGGCGGTTAACCCGGAAGATCCGCGTTATAAAGATCTGATCGGTAAGTATGTCGTGCTGCCGCTGGTGGATCGTCGTATCCCGATTCTGGGCGATGAGCATGCCGATATGGAAAAAGGCACCGGCTGCGTGAAGATCACCCCGGCGCACGATTTCAACGACTATGAAGTTGGCCGTCGTCATAAGCTGCCGATGATCAATATTCTGACCTTTGATGGCGATATCCGTGAAAGCGCCCAGGTTTACGATACCAACGGCGAAGAAACTGACGTCTACGCCACGACCCTGCCGGAACAGTTCCAGAAGCTGGAACGTTTTGCCGCGCGTAAAGCGATCGTCGCTGCCGTTGACGCGCTGGGCCTGCTGGAAGAGGTTAAAGCTCACGACCTGACCGTGCCTTACGGCGATCGCGGCGGTGTGGTGATCGAGCCGATGCTGACCGATCAATGGTACGTGCGCACCGCACCGCTGGCAAAAGTGGCGGTTGAAGCGGTTGAGAACGGCGATATTCAGTTTGTACCGAAGCAGTACGAAAACATGTACTTCTCCTGGATGCGCGATATTCAGGACTGGTGTATTTCTCGCCAGCTGTGGTGGGGTCATCGTATTCCTGCCTGGTATGACGCACAGGGCAACGTTTATGTTGGCCGCAGCGAAGAAGAAGTGCGCGCGGAAAACCAGCTGGATGCCAGCGTTGCGCTGCATCAGGACGATGACGTACTGGATACCTGGTTCTCTTCCGGTCTCTGGACGTTCTCTACCCTTGGCTGGCCGGAGAATACCGACGCGCTGCGCACCTTCCACCCGACCAGCGTGCTGGTCAGCGGCTTCGATATCATCTTCTTCTGGATTGCGCGCATGATCATGCTGACCATGCACTTTATGAAGGATGAAAACGGTAAGCCGCAGGTGCCGTTCAAAACCGTCTATATGACCGGTTTGATCCGCGATGAAGAAGGCCAGAAGATGTCGAAATCGAAAGGTAACGTCATCGATCCGCTGGATATGGTGGATGGCATTTCGCTTGAGGCGCTGCTGGAAAAACGTACCGGCAACATGATGCAGCCGCAGCTGGCGGAAAAAATTCGCAAGCGCACCGAGAAGCAGTTCCCGAACGGCATCGAGCCGGCGGGCACCGATGCGCTGCGCTTTACGCTGGCGGCGCTGGCCTCTACCGGTCGCGATATCAACTGGGATATGAAGCGTCTGGAAGGCTACCGCAACTTCTGTAATAAGCTGTGGAACGCCAGCCGCTTTGTGCTGATGAATACCGAAGAGAAAGATTGCGGGCAGAACGGCGGCGAAATGGTGCTGTCGCTGGCCGATCGCTGGATTCTGGCAGAGTTCAACAACACGGTGAAAGCTTATCGTGAAGCGCTGGACAGCTATCGCTTCGATATCGCTGCGAACATTCTGTATGAGTTCACCTGGAACCAGTTCTGCGACTGGTATCTGGAGCTGACCAAGCCGGTGATGCACAACGGTTCAGAAGCGGAGCTGTGCGGTACGCGTCATACGCTGGTTAGCGTGCTGGAAGCGCTGCTGCGCCTGGCGCATCCGATTATTCCGTTTATCACTGAAACCATCTGGCAGCGGGTAAAAGTGCTGAAAGGCATCAGCGACGATACCATTATGCTGCAGCCTTTCCCGGCTTATAACGCGGCACAGGCAGACGATGCGGCGCTGGCCGATACGGAATGGCTGAAGCAGGCGATTGTAGCGGTACGTAATATCCGCGCCGAGATGAATATCTCTCCGGGTAAACCACTGGAGCTGCTGCTGCGCGGTGCCAGTGCCGACGCTCAGCGTCGCGTGAGCGAGAACCGTAACTTCCTGCAGGCGATGGCGCGTTTAAGCGACATTACCGTGCTGGCGCAGGGAGAGAAAGGTCCGCTTTCCGTCACCAAGCTGGTGGATGGCGCTGAACTGCTGATCCCGATGGCGGGTCTGGTCGATAAGGAAGCGGAGCTGGATCGTCTGGCCAAAGAGCTGGCGAAGCTGGAAGCCGAGATGGAAAAAATCAATGCTCGCCTTTCCAACGAGTCTTTCGTTGCCCGCGCACCGGAAGCGGTGGTTGCGAAAGAGCGCGATCGTATGGCGGAGCTGGAACAGGGCAAGGCCAAACTGATTGAACAGCAGAGCGTTATCGCCGCGCTGTAATCCGCTAAAGTAAAAAACAACCGTGGCAGGGCAACCTGGCCACGGTTTTTTTATGTCATCATCCTGTGCCATTGCATCAGGCGGCAAGCGATGTTATTACACTCTTTTTCCTTTTCTTAATCTGAGCCAGACGTATGAATATCGCCCCAGACACTTCGCTTCGCGTCCGCCCGATTACCGCAGCAGATAACCCGCATATTGCGCAGGTAATACGTACCGTATCCGCTGAGTTCGGCCTGACCGCTGATAAAGGCTATACCGTTTCCGATCCTAATCTGGATCGGCTATTTGAGCTGTATAACACGGAGAATAGCGCCTACTGGGTTATCGAGCTGGATGGCAAGATTATGGGCGGCGGCGGCGTGGCTCCGCTGCAGTGCAGCGCGCCGGATATATGCGAACTGCAAAAAATGTATTTCCTGCCGCAGCTGCGCGGTCGCGGCATGGCGCACCGTCTGGCGCTACAGGCGATGGATTTCGCCCGTGAGCACGGCTTTAAGCGCTGCTACCTGGAAACCACCGCCAGCCTGACGCAGGCGATTCGGTTATATGAAAAACTGGGTTTTCAACATATTGACGGGCCGCTCGGTTGCACCGGTCACGACGACTGCGAAGTAAGGATGTTAAAGGCGCTGTAAGCGCCTTTTATTGGCTTGTCTTAGTGAGTTCATCACTGGTGAACACAGCTGTACCTGGTAACAGTACCAGGTAAAAGCAGTAAGTTGAAATTAACACATATAAGAATTCTCGTTATAGCATAGCGTTATACTATGGAAACAAATCTTATCAAGACACTGATAAGATTAAGTTATCTTCCTCCCGGGCTAATCTTTCCCTGGCGATCAACGGAAAACTCCAGCCTGTACTTATCGTTATCTAAAATATAAATAAGAGTATATTTCGCATCTGATTGCAGGCTTGTGGAAATACACGTATCTGGATAAGATTTTTTTATATTATCTTCTGTAGCAATAGGCTTTTTATAATGATTAACGGAAGAGCTTAGCAAGTAGTAAGATAACACCTTACCCGGCTGTGCATTAATACACACTGAATTTAAAGTAATGCTTGCGTTACCAGGATTTCTAAATTGCAGTCTGTCCCCTGAACCGCAGGATGTTAAAAAAAACAGAGCGAGTAAAATAAAATTTCTCAAAAAGGAAACCCTCCCAATACTTTTTTATATTTCAAAATTAATGAATTATGGTTTTCATTCTGATGAAGGCCTTTATACTTTACAATATAAGGATAATTTTTAAACCCGTGTGACGTTAGCAACCAGTAATCAGCGACGATAGCAGCCTGTTGCTCCATTGAATAGTCAGCCAGCCTGAGCTTTGTCAAATCATAAGAGTAATCAGCAGCCCATGAGAATAGCCCACGCATTATCACATACATGCCCTTTTGTTTTTGCCAGACATGCATCATTTCATGTATAAAAAGGTGTTGTAAATCGATGGAACTATAAGAGTAATCATCTGAATATACATTGGTTTCAAACCATATCTCACCAGTTGGCGTCATCGCAGTATTGTTTTCTTGCATGCCAAAAGGTAAAAAGCTCCCGTGATGTATCCAAACCTTATTGTATTGGATTGAATGATGATATAGTTGCTGAGATAAATTAATTTCCCCAGGTGTCATTAAACGTAACCCACCTCTTTGTATCCCCATAAAAACCTCCTTGTCTGCTGTCTATAAATCATACTCATCTTTAGATAGATGCTGTCAATTAAAAATGCGATATATTGCTTAGCTTGCCACACTTGCCAGTATTGCGCTTTATCGTAATAGTGTTGTTTTAACCATGTTTAGATTTGTATTATTAATTCCTACATTATTATCGTATTTATAATTTTAGTATATTTACGGGCCGCTCGGTTGCAACGGTCACGACGACTGCGAAGTAAGGATGTTAAAGGCGCTGTAAGCGCCTTTTTAATAGATTCGTTATTGACGACTTTTTAACCAGCAAGTAAAATATAGTCTATGGAATTAATGCCAGGAGAGGCGACATGAATATGTTTTGCAAAGTTGATAACGAAGGTTTTCCCCATTGGAACGGAGTCGACTTCATGCGTTTTTGGTTTCTTCCAAATAACCAACGCTTCCTTACAGGGGAAAATTACCTATGGGCCTATAAAGCGGCTTACCTGACTTATAATAAAGATAAAGTAATTAAAATAGCAAAAGAAGAACATATCCCGGCTTTATTGTTGGCAGGCGTTGCTATCGCTGAAGTCGGCGGGACACCAGAAAGATTAAAAGGCTATGGTGTATTACAATTCAGGCAATTATTAGAATTTTTACTTAAAAAAGATAACCAATGGTCTAACGCCGTCTCAGTTGGTGCCGTAGAAATTCAGTTGAGGGCGGTAGCGGAAACCTTAGGCATAAACCCTAAAAATCTTAGTTCTCTTCAACAGTTTCAGCTAGCCACATGTTTGTATAATAATGAGTTTAACTTACGTATAGTTGCACAACATCTACGACAGTTAATTAAATATGATTATCCAGACGCTGATACCGAAACGCTAAATGATGAGCAATTAATTTTGGCTGGCTCACGTTATAACCGGGGCACATCCCGGGACAAACAAGATATCATTGATTCTATCCATGCACCCAAAGGGCATGCCACACGCGCATGGAGTTCTTATGGGCGTAGAATTCTTGAAAAAAAGCAAACCTTAGAAATAATACTGGAAGTAAAAAAATGAATTGGAAAATGTTCGCCTTAACGTTGTTTTATAGCAGCTTCTGTTTTTTCAATATCGCTTATCTTTCTTATTTCAAAGAAGAGCAATATATCGATGGCGATGAAATCAAGACGGTTTGCGATGCTTACAAAACATTTGTTGTTGACGATATCCGTTCATTTACCGCTCCGTTAACGCTTCTGCTTATCGCGCCATTACTCTGGCTTAGCCTGCGTAAAAAGCAGCGCGCGCTTTATTTGCCGCTGCTTGCCCTGCTATTAATGGCATTTTGGTACTGGCGGTTTTTTGGGCGGCTGCATGGATGTTAATCAGCCGCAATGGCTTATGGCTGTTCCTGAGCCGAATAGCTACCACAAGCTACATCATACGCCAGGCCGGCACGCCGCTGTGAAAGCGTAGTTCGTTATCCGGTTCCTGAATCAGACGCGCTTCGGCTTCGCCAATCTGACGCACCCTTCCGGCAATATCAAAAGGCGCGATACGTGCCGCCAGCGACAGATAATCCTGATAATGACGCGCCTCGGAACGCAGCAGTGAAACGTAAAATTTCGCCAGTTCCTCGTCCAGCCAGGGCGCCAGACTGGCGAACCGCTCGCAGGAGCGTGCCTCAATATAAGCGCCGCAGATCAGCTTATCCACCAGCGTTTCCGGTTCATGGGTAATCACTTCACGCAGCAGGCCTTTGGCATACCGGCTGGCAGTGATCTTTTGATAAGCGATGCCGCGTGCCTGCATGATTTCCCATACCTGATAGAAATGGTGCAGCTCTTCTTTAATCAGCAATATCATCTTATCCAGCAGCTCATCGCCCCAGGGGATATCGTTACGGGTGATAATACGCCTGGACAAATTTTTATGCGCTTCAATAAACCCGCTGTCGTGATCTTCGCGATGCACAAAGGCTTCATAAGGCTTTAGCCACGCAAGGATCGCCTCGCCGCTGGGCTTATCAGCAACATATTTACGAATCAGCCAGGTGGCCGTCTGTGCCGCTTTCAGTTCACAAACCATATGATCGGTGAGCAGCAGGGGGAGGTTTTCTGGTTTGCGCGCTTCATCAATCCACGCCTGCGGCGTACGGCAATGCAGAAACTGGTGAATGGGAGCAAGGAGATCGGCGTAATTCATACTATCGCTATGGTTAAAAGGCGCGCCTTAACGGCACGCCGGATCAATATTTAAAGCGGCAGGCTATTAATGGCGGATACCGTCATCGTCTTCGTCAATGTAATCACCCTCTTCTTCATCTTCCGCATCCGGATCTTCGAAGTAGGTGCCCCAGCCGTCATAATCAACGTTATGCTTGCCGGCCAGGTTAACCAGTTGCTCAACCTGCGCATCGAGCAGCTCAGGCTTAAGCGCCAGCTCGCTCAGGATATCAACGCACATAACGGTTGAACCATCTTCCAGCTCCAGCTCTTCCGGCTCGGTAACTTCATAGCCCAGCTTGAAAGCGTCTACCGCTGCTTTTTCCAGCGCTTCGAAGCTGTCGCAGGAAAGATGATGCTCAATGGTGTAAAGCGCATCGGGGTCGCTGCCATCCTCCAGCAGCTCTTCGATAATCGCTCGCGTCTCTTCGCGCTGCTCTTCCAGCAATTCTTCATATGCCATGATGGGTTCCTCTGTTTTGGCAGACAATGTGATTATTTTCCCACACTGCACTCCGCGCCACTACACAAAAGCAAAAGTTTATTGCGCACAGGGTTGAAAATGCATATTCATACGGTTAAATTGAATTTTAATTCAATTTAAAAGAACAAGGAGTGCTGTATGAGTCAGTTTTATCAACGCCATTTCCTCAGGCTGCTCGATTTTACCCCAGCAGAAATTAATGCGCTGCTGGCCCTCGCTGCTGAATTAAAAATCGCGAAAAAAAATGGTGAGGAAGTACCGCACCTGCAGGGCAAAAATATCGCGCTCATCTTCGAAAAAGAGTCGACCCGTACCCGATGCTCTTTCGAAGTTGCCGCGTTTGATCAGGGCGCCCGCGTTACCTATCTGGCGCCCAGCGGCAGCCAAATCGGCCACAAGGAATCGATTAAGGATACCGCACGCGTGCTGGGCCGCATGTATGACGGCATTCAGTATCGTGGTCACGGTCAGCAGATCGTAGAGACCTTAGCCGAATATGCTGGCGTGCCGGTGTGGAACGGCCTGACCGATGAGTTCCACCCTACCCAGCTGCTGGCCGATCTGTTAACCATGCAGGAACACCTGCCGGAAAAATCATTACGCGCAATGGTGCTGACCTATACAGGCGATGCGCGCAATAACATGGGCAACAGCCTAATGGAAGCCGCAGCGCTGATGGGCATTGATCTGCGGCTGGTAGCGCCGAAAAGCTGTTGGCCGGAAGAGCATCTGGTGAATGAATGTCGTGAGGTGGCAAAGCTGAACGGCGGAAAAATCACCCTGACGGAAGATATTGCTGAAGGGGTCAAACAGGCGGACTTTATCTATACCGACGTGTGGGTCTCAATGGGCGAAGCCAAAGAGCGCTGGCAGGAACGTATCGCCCTGCTGCGTAATTATCAGGTGAATATGGCGATGCTACAGCTTACCGGTAATGAAAAGGTGAAATTTCTTCACTGCCTGCCCGCGCTGCACGATGACCAAACCACGCTGGGGAAACAGATGGCCGAGCAATACGATCTGCATGGCGGCATGGAAGTCACCAATGAGGTATTTGAATCGGCGCACAGCATCGTTTTCGATCAGGCGGAAAACCGGCTGCATACCATTAAAGCGGTGATGGTCGCCACGCTGGCGAAACCGGGTAAATTAGCGTAACGCAAACGGTTACCCGGCGCGCGTTTTTTACTTGATGCTGCAAACCGAATGCGTATAATGCGCCACAATTTGTCGGGAGGACGCATGCAACTGAGCCATAAAACAGCGATCGCTCAATCACGCCTGAATGCAGGCGGCGCGCCTGTTTCCTTCCGTCAGCGACCAATCGTAAAAAAGCCCCTCATTGCAGGGGCTTTTTTTTTCGTCCTTAATCCGGCACGCCTAAAGGAGAGTGACGCATGAATCCGCTGTATCACAAGCATATAATTTCGATTAACGATCTCAGCCGCGAGGAGCTGGAGCTGGTGCTGCATGCGGCGGCCAGCCTGAAGGCCCGGCCACAGCCAGAGCTGCTGAAGCATAAAGTGATTGCCAGCTGTTTCTTTGAAGCCTCTACGCGCACTCGCCTCTCTTTTGAAACGGCCATACAGCGGCTGGGCGCGGCGGTGGTCGGGTTTTCCGACAGCAGCAATACCTCGCTGGGCAAAAAGGGCGAAACGCTGGCCGATACCATTTCCGTTATCAGTACCTATGTCGATGCGATTGTGATGCGTCATCCGCAGGAAGGTGCGGCCCGTCTCGCCACCGAGTTTTCCGGCGCGATTCCGATCCTGAACGCGGGCGACGGCGCGAATCAGCATCCCACTCAAACGCTGCTCGATCTCTTTACTATTCAGGAAACGCAAAGCCGCCTGAGCAATCTGAATGTGGCGATGGTCGGCGACCTGAAATATGGCCGCACCGTGCATTCCCTGACGCAGGCGCTGGCCAAATTTGACGGCAACCGCTTCTTCTTTATCGCGCCTGAGGCGCTGGCGATGCCCGCTTATATTACCGATATGCTGGATGAAAAAGGCATTGCCTGGAGCCGCCACGCCAGTATTGAAGAGGTGGTGCCGCAGGTGGATATTCTTTATATGACGCGTGTACAGAAAGAGCGTCTCGATCCCTCGGAATATGCCAACGTGAAGGCGCAGTTTGTTCTGCGCGCCGCCGATTTGCAGGGCGCTCGCGACAATATGAAAGTGCTGCATCCGCTGCCGCGCGTTGATGAGATCGCCATCGACGTGGATAAAACGCCTTACGCCTGGTATTTCCAGCAGGCCGGCAACGGTATTTATGCGCGTCAGGCGCTTCTGGCATTAGTGCTTAACAGCGATCCGGTTCTGTAAGGAGGAAACAGTATGACGCAAGATAAATTGCAGGTTGAAGCCATCAAACGCGGCACGGTAATCGATCATATTCCGGCGCAGGTGGGCTTTAAACTTTTAACGCTGTTCCGCCTGACGGAAACCGAGCAGCGCATTACCATCGGACTTAACCTGCCCTCCGGGGCGCTGGGCCGTAAAGATTTAATCAAGATCGAAAACACTTTCCTCACCGACGAGCAGATCAATCAGTTAGCAGTCTATGCGCCGCACGCTACCGTTAACCGGATCGATGATTATGAAGTGGTCGCCAAGATCGTTCCTGTGCTGCCGGATCGTATTGAGCGCGTGCTGACCTGTCCGAACGGCAACTGCATCAGCCGCACGGAGCCGGTTTACTCCAGTTTTGCCGTCAGAAAACGCGCTGATAACGTTCAGCTGAAGTGCAAATATTGTGAAAAAGAATTTGCGCATCAGGTGGTGCTGGCGAACTGGTAAACACTTTCCATCTTCCTATAATAGAGCGACAGGGCGGGCAGGCTGTCCGCCTGGCATCCCACACCTCAGGAGAATTTATGTCACGCGAAATCAGCACGGAAAATGCCCCTGCCGCTATCGGACCCTATGTTCAGGGCGTCGATCTGGGGAGTATGATCATAACTTCCGGTCAGATCCCGGTCGATCCTAAAACCGGCACGGTCGCTGATGGCGTTGCTGCGCAGGCACGTCAGTCACTGGAAAATGTGCAGGCCATTGTGGAAGCCGCAGGTCTGAAGGTAAGTGACATTGTGAAAACCACAGTGTTCGTTAAAGACCTTAACGACTTCGCCACTGTTAATGCCACCTATGAAGCCTTTTTCAACGAGCACGGCGCACCTTTCCCTGCTCGCTCCTGCGTGGAGGTGGCGCGTTTGCCAAAAGATGTAAAAATTGAAATCGAAGCGATTGCCGTACGTCGCTAATCGACATAACGATAAGGCCGCGTCAGTTGCACGCGGCTTTTTAATAATGCTTTCCCGACAGGTCTTTTTTACTGGCGTAAAGCAGGCTTTTCCTGATTTGCTCATCCGCGCATGCCGATGACGCTGGCCTTTCCCTTTTGCGCGTATGCGCCGCTGCGCCAGTACTGCTAAGCTACTTTATTCACTTAGCGAAACGCCTTTTCTATATTGAACAGATGCAGCCGCGCATAGGGTGCTTTTCCTGACTATTGCGGGGTTAAATCAGCGGCGGCGGAAAATTTTTGCAACATCCCTGTAAAGAGTTTTACCAGGCTGCATAAAGGGCGCGGAGACGGCGCTATATTATGAAGCAACAGCCTTTTTCCACTCCTGAGAGGGCGTAAAAATCGCTTTTTCAGCGGATTCCTCAGCGTCCGGCGTGTCGTAATCGTAAGGAGTAGCTAACCTTACTGAGTGTGAAAAAGTAGACTTTTCGATAAAACGGGCGGCGGTTTTCGCCCCGATAAGCAATCAGGATTGAGCAATGAATAAAACTCCACCATGGTGGCAGAACGGCGTCATTTATCAAATCTATCCCAAGAGCTTCCAGGATACGACCGGTAGTGGCACAGGCGACCTGGCCGGTGTGATTCAGCGTCTGGACTACCTGAAAATGCTGGGTGTGGATGCAATCTGGCTGACGCCTTTTTATATTTCACCGCAGGTTGATAACGGCTATGACGTGGCGAACTACACCGCCATCGATCCCGCTTACGGCACAATGAGCGATTTCGACCATTTGGTTGAGCAGGCGCATAAGCGCGGGCTGCGTATTATCCTTGATATGGTGTTTAACCACTCTTCCACACAGCATCACTGGTTTCATGAATCGCTGAACCCGGAAAGCCCTTATCGCGACTACTATATCTGGCGGGATGGCAAGCCCAACGAACCGCCTAATAACTGGAAGTCAAAGTTCGGCGGCTCCGCATGGCGCTGGCATCCGGAAAGTAATCAGTACTATATGCACCTGTGGGCGCCTGAACAGGCCGATCTGAACTGGGAAAATGACAATGTGCGCGCCGAGCTCAAGCAGATTGTGAACTTCTGGGCCGATCGCGGTATCGATGGGCTGCGTCTCGATGTCATTAACCTGGTCTCCAAGCATCAGGATTTCCCTGACGATCCCGATGGCGATGGTCTGCGTCTTTATACCGACGGGCCGCGCATTCACGAATATATGCGTGAGATGAGCCGCGACGTTTTTCGTCCACGCGAGCTGGTGACGGTGGGCGAGATGTCCTCTGCAACGCTGGAGCACTGCCAGCAGTATGGCTCGCTGGAGGGCGAAGAGCTGTCGATGGTCTTCAGCTTTGATCATGTCGAAGTGGATTTCTGGAATGGCCAGAAATGGACACTGACCCCGCTGGATCTGGTGGCGCAAAAGAAAATCTTTACCCACTGGCAGCAGGGTATGCACAATCGCGCCTGGAACGCCCTGTTCTGGTGTAACCACGATCAGCCGCGCGTGGTCTCACGCTGGGGCGATGATGGCGAATATCGTGTGCAGTCGGCGAAGATGCTGGCGATGGTGCTGCATGGTATGCAGGGCACGCCCTATATTTTCCAGGGCGAAGAGCTGGGCATGACCAACCCCGGCTTTACCCGCATCATCGACTACCGCGATATTGAAAGTCATAACATGTATGCAGAACTACGTGCACAGGGTCGCGACAGCGAAAACCTGCTGGCGATACTGGCCAGTAAATCGCGCGATAATGGCCGTACGCCGATGCAGTGGGACGCCAGCCAGAATGCCGGCTTTACGACCGGCACGCCGTGGATCGGCATGAGCCCGAATTATGAAACCGTTAATGCCGAAGCGGCCATCGCTGACCCAAACTCGATTTTTTATGCTTATAAACAGCTTATCAAGCTGCGTAAGCGTTATCTGATCCTGACCTGGGGCGACTATCTTGACCTGCTGCCGAATCACCCTTATCTCTGGTGCTATCAGCGCCAGTATGAAGGTGAAACGCTGGTGGTGATGGCGAACTTCAGTCGTGAGGCGCAGACCTGGCATCCGGAAGAGTCGTTTGGCAGCAGTTGGGAAGTGATGATGAGCAATTATCCGGATCCCAAAAACGAGCCGGGCGAGATGATGCTGCGGCCCTGGGAAGCGGTCTGGTGGTATCAGAAGAAAAATCATTGAGTTAAACCGCTGCGCGTGAATAACGCGCAGCGACATCTGTTTTAATCCCTCTTATAAGCTCTGTTTTTGCCGCCGTTTAACTTTTCAACCGCCTCTGGCGATCCTTGTTCTGCGTCAAGAAAAGTGCGCTTAAATCAGGCGCAAACCCCATATATAGCGTTTACTATTCACCACCAGTCCTACATATAGTAATGACTTCACGGGAGAACGGTGGTGAAAACGACGGTAGTAAAACGAGACGGCTGTCAGGTAGCCTTTGATCAGCAGCGCATCGCTGAGGCGATTCGCGCCGCAGCCCGGGCCGCTCAGATTGAAGATGAAGTCTATTGCTTAGCGATAGCCCAGCAGGTCAGTGAACAGGTCAGCAGCCGTGAGCGCGTCGATATTCATGAAATTCAGCAAGCCGTAGAAGACTTACTGATGGCAGGCCGCTATCCGCAACTGGCGCGTCAGTATATTGAGTACCGCCACGATCGCGATTTAGCGCGTGAGCAGCGCGGTAAACTGAGCAAAGCCATTCGCGGGCTGGTGGAGCAAAGCGATCCCGCCCTGCTGCATGAAAACGCCAATAAAGACAGCAAAGTAATCCCAACCCAGCGCGACCTGCTGGCAGGTATTGTCGCTAAACATTATGCCCAGCAGCATATGCTGCCGCGCGATGTGGTACGCGCCCACCAGCGCGGGGAAATCCACTATCACGATCTGGACTATGCCCCTTTCTTTCCGATGTTTAACTGCATGCTGATCGATTTAAAAGGCATGCTGACCAACGGCTTCAAGATGGGCAACGCCGAGATTGAACCGCCCAAATCTATTGCTACCGCAACGGCGGTAACGGCACAGATTATCGCGCAGGTTGCCAGCCATATTTATGGCGGCACCACGATCAACCGCATCGATGAGATCCTTGCCCCCTTTGTGGAGGTGAGCTATGAAAAACATCTGGCGGTGGCACGTGAATGGCAGATTGCTGAAAGCGAGCGTTATGCCCGCGAACGCACCGAGAAAGAGTGTTACGACGCTTTCCAGTCGCTGGAATATGAGGTGAATACGCTGCACACCGCCAACGGTCAGACGCCGTTTGTCACCTTTGGTTTTGGCCTGGGAACCAGCTGGGCGGCGCGCCTGATCCAGCAGTCTATTCTGCGCAACCGTATTGCCGGCCTTGGCAAAAACCGCAAAACCGCCGTGTTCCCTAAACTGGTGTTTGCGATTCGTGAGGGGCTTAACCGTCGTCCGGGCGATGCCAATTATGACATCAAACAGCTGGCTCTGGAGTGCGCCAGCAAACGCATGTATCCCGATATTCTTAATTACGATCGCGTCGTGGAGGTGACCGGCTCATTTAAAACGCCAATGGGCTGTCGCAGTTTCCTCGGCGTGTGGGAAGAGAACGGTGAACAGGTTCATGATGGCCGCAACAACCTGGGCGTAATCAGCCTTAACCTGCCGCGTATTGGTCTGGAAGCGCGCGGTGACGAAGCGCGTTTCTGGCAGCTGCTGGATGAACGTCTGGCCATTGCCAGGAAAGCGCTGATGACGCGCATCGCCCGCCTGGAACAGACCAAAGCGCGCGTGGCGCCCATTCTCTATATGGAAGGTGCCTGCGGCGTGCGGCTTAACGCGGACGATAACGTGGCGGAGATTTTTAAAAATGGTCGCGCATCCATTTCTCTGGGTTACATTGGCCTGCATGAGACCATCAACGCCCTGAGCGGCGGCGAGACGCATCTCTACGACAGCGAAGCGTTGCGTGCCAAAGCGGTGGCGATCGTTACGCGTCTGCGCGAAGCGGTCGATGCCTGGAAAGAGGAGACCGGCTACGGTTTCAGCCTCTACAGCACGCCCAGCGAAAATCTCTGCGATCGCTTCTGCCGCCTGGATGCCGCTGAGTTTGGCCAGGTCAAAGGCGTAACCGATAAAGGCTACTACACCAACAGTTTCCATCTGGACGTAGAGAAAAAAGTTAACCCGTACGACAAGCTCGACTTCGAAGCCGTTTACCCGACAATCGCTAACGGCGGCTTTATCTGTTATGGCGAGTATCCCAATCTGCAGCACAACCTGAAAGCGCTGGAAGATGTCTGGGACTACAGCTATAACCACGTTCCTTATTACGGCACCAATACGCCCATTGACGAATGTTACGAGTGCGGCTTTACCGGTGAGTTTGACTGTACCAGCAAAGGGTTCACCTGCCCGGCCTGCGGCAATCACGATCCGGCCAGAGTCTCCGTTACGCGTCGCGTATGCGGTTATCTGGGCAGCCCGGACGCCCGTCCGTTTAACGCCGGTAAACAGGAAGAGGTAAAACGGCGGGTAAAACATCTGTGAATATCCACCAGTACTATCCCATTGATGTGGTGAACGGACCGGGCACCCGCTGTACGCTATTTGTTGCCGGCTGTGAGCATGCCTGTCCCGGCTGCTATAACCAGCGCACCTGGCGGCTTAACTCCGGCGTGCCCTTTACCATCGATATGGAGGAAAAGCTGATAGGCGATCTGAACGATCGCCGTATTCCACGTCAGGGATTATCGCTTTCCGGCGGCGATCCGCTGCATCCAGCCAACGTGCCCGATGTGCTGCGACTGGTGCGCCGCGTACGGTGCGCTTGTCCCGGCAAGGATATCTGGCTATGGACCGGCTACACGCTGGCAGAGCTTAGCGAAGCCCAGAGAAAGGTAGTGGCTGAACTGGATGTGCTGGTAGACGGCAAATTTATCCGGGAGTTAAAAGATCCTGCGCTGGTCTGGCGTGGGAGCAGTAACCAGGTTATTCATTACCTGCGCTGAGCATCGCCCTGCTGTCCCAGGCCATGGCTTGCAGGCTGACGTTCACGCTTTATCTGGGGCGGGTAATGGCAGCAGATTCAATAATGGTGACGTTATTGTGGCCAGGCGAAAAGGCTTCGCGCATCATCGCCCCGGCAACATCTTTAGCCGTCACCGCCCGCCAGTTACCAGGCAATAGCTTAAACAACGGCGCAAAAAACGCTTCGCCCGGCCGCGGTTGCTGCCGATCGCCCAGCAGCAGAGAGGGGCGAATAAGCGTCAGGCGCGGCCAGCTCTGCTGTTGCAACGCCCGTTCCATCTCCCCTTTGACCCGATGATAGAAAAAAGGTGAATTGACGCTGGCTCCATGCGCGCTTACCGCCAGCATATGTTTGGCCCCAAGGCGCTGGCCAGCAATCGCACTGTCCACCACCAGCGTATAATCAACATGGATAAAGGCAGCCTTGCTGCCCGCCTGCTTACGCGTGGTACCCAGGCAGCAAAAGACAATATCAATCGGCTGCTGCAAAGGGCGCAGCACATCGGTCAGATCCGCTTCCACCAGATTAATCACTTTATTCATTGGCGGAAGCGCGCGTCGCGTGGGCGCAATAATTTCGCTGACGCGCGGCTCGGCAATCAACAACCGCAGCAGGTGACTTCCCACCAGGCCGCTGGCTCCGGTTAATAGTACTCGACTCATCGTCTCTCCCGACAGGCGGCCTGTAGGCTCCGCATGGCATTTAACTGGCTGTTATCAATGAGGTTAGCAGAGAAAGCGCGGTTGATGATTTGATTTTTCAGCATACTCAACCAGACTTAACCGGTAGCACCACATAAACAGGAGGATAAAGATGAGCAAGAAAATAGCGGTGTTGATAACCGATGAATTTGAAGACTCTGAATTTACCTCCCCTGCAGAAGCCTATACCAAAGCGGGCCATGAAGTTGTGACCATCGAAATGGAAGCCGGTAAAACGGTAACGGGTAAGCAGGGAAAGGCACAGGTAAAAATAGATAAAGATATTGATCATGTTAGCCCGGCAGAATTTGATGCGCTGTTGCTGCCAGGAGGACATTCGCCAGATGCCCTGCGTGGCGATGACCGCTTCGTTAACTTTACTAAAGAATTTGTCGCCAGTGGGAAACCGATCTTTGCGATCTGCCACGGTCCGCAGCTGTTAATCAGCGCCAACGGCGTGCGTGGTCGTAAAATGACCTGCGTGAAGGCCATCGCCATCGATCTGAAAAATGCCGGCGCAGACTTCTACGATAAAGAGGTGGTTGTCGATAACGACAAGCTGGTAACCAGCCGTACGCCAGAAGATTTGCCTGCCTTTAACCAGGAATCGCTGCGTATTCTCAACAACCTTTAAGACTCTTTCTCTGCTGTGCGGCAGCCTGTCGCACAGCTTGTACCCTGCACCTGGAAGCGGCGCATCGGAATACACCCTATTTTCTGCTGTTACCGGCTTTCTTCTGTATTACGCAGCCAGTGATTCTTTTTACCAAAACCTAATGTGTTGTCGGTCATTTTGATCTCGTCGAGCCGGATCTCCCACAGCGGCGCTGAAACCGTGCGCGCTACAGGAAAACGTTGGCAGTAAGCGGCGCGCGCCCGCTGCTCCTGTTCACCCTGCAGTAAATGCGCCGTGCCAAGAAACTGGATGCCCTTAATCAACATCACCGTTTTCGTCTGCCCGCTTACCGTGCCCGCTACCTGTGGCTGCTGCATCATTAAAGCGCCGTGGCGCGTTTCGGCTTCCGTCATTATCCAGAACGCCATACCGGTTTCATCAAACACGTAAAAACAGTTGGCACACCAAACTGTTTCATTATTACCACAGCAAACAGACAGCACATGCTGCTTTTTTAAATAGCGAATTATCGCGCTAACGTCAGACACGCTTGCTCCAGTGATAAAAAAAGCGGCTATCCATGACCAACAGGAACCATTGCCGTTACAATGCCATACCTGCAATGGAGGTTAACAAGATGAGTGAAATCGCCCCCGCGCCCTGGCAACTTTATATTGTGCGTACCGCTGCCGGTTCGCTTTATACCGGCATCAGCAATAATGTACCGCGTCGCTTTCAACAGCACCTGAAGGGCACCGGCGCTAAAGCCTTGCGTGGCAAAGGCCCGCTGGAACTGCTGCTTACCTGTGAAGCGGGCGATCGCGCCATGGCCTCCCGTCTGGAGTATCAAGTTAAACAGCTGTCACGGCAGGAAAAACTCAGGCTGGTGGCCAACCAGCCGATTTCGCTGGCGCGCTGGCTTAGCGATCGTTCAGGTTAAAATGCGTGGAATAAGCCACCTCGCCGCTCGCATCCACAAAGGCATCATCCGCCAGCTTGTAGACCTGAAAAGCAGCTTCGGTGCCCGGCCAGGGGCAATGGAGCTGATGGCGTGCGGCCGGCTCAAAGCCATAACGACCAAACCAGGCGGGATCGCCCAGCACCACAACCGCCGCATAACCAAACTCATTTAGCGTATCCAGCCCTTCAAAAAGCAGCTGTTTACCTATGCCCTGGCGGCGCACGCGCTCATCTACCGCCAGCGGAGCCAGCCCCACCCAATTGCGATCTTCGTCCTGCAGGGTTACCGGACTGAAAGCGGCATAGCCAAGAACCTGTCCCTCTTCGTCAGTGGCGACCACGCCCAGCGTAAGCTGGCCATCTTCCCGCAGCCGTTGCACCAGATCTGCCTCGGCACCGGTGGGAAAGCAGCGGCGCAGCAGGCTATCGATACCGGCCGCATCCACCCCTATTTCTGTACGAATTAACATGAAACACCTGCGCGATCTCCTGGAGATTTCGCGTCCTCGTTCAGGCCGGCCTCGACAAAGTCAGCCAGCTGCATTAATCCAATGCGCAGCGGCGCTGGCATATTTTCCAGTTCGATGGCATCCATCAGATTTTTGACCTCCAGCCCCAGCTCGGTGTCGCCTTCGATCACCAGCCGACGCTGGAAGAAAAGCGTATCCGGATCGACTTTCCGTGCAGCGATCAGCAGCAGATCGTTAGCGCTGCCGCGGAACCAGACATCTGCTTCATCACGGTTGCTGATCTGTAACCGGCCGTCCTGCAGCGTAACGGCCCAGCGCAGCGCGATATCATGAATATCAATACCCAGCCAACGCCCTTCCAGAAAGTCTAACTCACCTTCCTCCAGCGCATGGCTAAATTGCATATTCAGCAGCTGCTGTAGCAGGCGTTTTTTCAGGGTAAACGGCGTGAACTGCACCGGCAGACGCAGCAGACGCGGTCCATGATTAACACACTGAGCGCGAAGCATATTTAACACAGTCTTTACTCCTTTAAATAAATAAGTGTTATTTTGCCACAGCACCACTTTTCCCGGGCTGGCTGGATCAATAAATCTCGCTGCCAGATGAACAATTCAGCAACACTAATCCGATCAATACGCCATTCGCTGCCTTAAATCAAAATTTCTCGCGCTGAGCTTGTCTACACTCGGCGCAAATATTCATTGTCTACAGGATATCTCATGGAACTCCTTTGCCCGGCGGGAAACTTGCCCGCGCTGAAGGCAGCGATCGAGAACGGAGCAGATGCAGTTTACATCGGACTGAAAGATGACACTAATGCGCGTCACTTTGCCGGTTTGAACTTTACCGATAAACGTCTAAAAGAAGCGGCGCGCGTGGTACATCAGCATCGGCGCAAGCTGCATGTCGCCATCAATACTTTTGCCCAGCCGGCAGGGTATAAACGCTGGGAAAATGCGATCGATATGGCCGTGGATAATGGCGCTGACGCGTTGATTATCGCCGACCTGGCGATGCTTGAGTATGCCGCTAACCGCTATCCGCATGTTGAGCGGCATGTCTCGGTGCAGGCATCAGCTACTAACCTGGAAGCGATACGCTTCTACCATCAACATTTCGATGTCGCGCGTGTGGTTTTGCCACGTGTGCTCTCTATACACCAGGTGCGCCAGCTGGCGCGTAATACGCCGGTTCCGCTGGAAGTGTTCGCTTTCGGCAGCCTGTGCATTATGGCGGAAGGACGCTGCTATCTCTCTTCATGGATGACCGGCGAATCGCCTAATACCGTCGGCGCCTGTTCACCTGCCCGCTTTGTACGCTGGCAGCAAACGCCCGCCGGACTGGAGTCGCGCCTGAATGAGGTGCTGATTGATCGTTATGAGGCCCATGAAAATGCGGGCTATCCCACCTTATGCAAAGGGCGCTATCAGGTCGATGGAGAGCGCTATCATGTTCTGGAAGAACCGACCAGCCTGAACACCCTTGAGCTATTGCCCGATCTGTTAGCCGCCAATATCGCTTCGGTAAAAATCGAAGGCCGCCAGCGCAGCCCGGCCTATGTCGCCCAGGTTGCCCGGATCTGGCGCCAGGCTATTGACCGCTGTAAAGCAGAGCCAGGCATTTTTGCCGTTCAGGAAAACTGGATGACGGAATTAGGCGCGCTGGCTGAGGGTACGCAGACCACGCTGGGCGCTTACCACCGCAAATGGCAATAAGGAAACAGCATGAAATACTCTTTAGGGCCGGTACTGTGGTACTGGCCAACCGATACGCTGGCCGATTTTTATCAGGCCGCAGCGCAAAGCAGCGCGGATATTATCTATTTAGGAGAGTCGGTATGCAGCAAACGCCGCGCTACCCGCTTTAATCAATGGATGGAATTCGCCCGTTTTCTGGCGCAAAGCGGCAAACAGGTCGTGTTCAGTACGCTGGCGCTGGTACAGTCTGCGTCGGAATTACAGGAGATCAAACGCTACGTTGATAACGGCGAGTTCCTGATTGAAGCCAACGATCTGGGCACCGTGAATATGGCGGCCGAGCAGAAGCTTCCCTTTGTGGTCGGCCATGCGCTCAACTGTTATAACGCCGTTACGCTGCGCATGCTGCTGCGACTTGGCATGACG
This sequence comes from Pantoea sp. FN0307, assembly GCF_050113815.1. Taxonomy (NCBI): domain Bacteria; kingdom Pseudomonadati; phylum Pseudomonadota; class Gammaproteobacteria; order Enterobacterales; family Erwiniaceae; genus Pantoea; species Pantoea sp. FN0307. Next base: position 111,669 of record NZ_JBNJSO010000007.1, read on the forward strand.
CGATGGTGTATGCCGGTTGAGCTGTCGCGCGACTGGCTGCTCACTATTCAACAGCAGTGCGACGATTTAGGCATTCACGGCAAGTTCGAGACTGAAGTGCTGGCTTATGGTCATCTGCCGCTGGCGTTGTCGGCTCGCTGCTTTACCGCCCGGTCAGAGGATAAGCCCAAAGATGAATGCGAAACCTGCTGTATTAACTATCCGCAGGGGCGTCGCGTGCTCTCGCAGGAGGATCAGCAGGTTTTTGTGCTGAACGGTATCCAGACCATGAGCGGCTACTGTTATAACCTCGGTAACGATCTGACCAGCATGCATGGCCTGGTAGATGTGGTTCGTCTGTCGCCAGAAGATAAACAGACGCTGGCGCTTATCGATCGCTTCCGTGCCAATGAAGAAGGCGAAGCCCCATTAATGATGGCGCAACGCAATGACTGCAACGGCTACTGGCGCAAGCTGGCAGGAATGGCGCTGCAATCATAAAAAGTGGCGCAGCGATCTGACGTTGCGCCCTCTGTTTTAACGTTCTGCCCGCCGCCGCTTTGCTCTCAGGGCATATTCTGGCTACTCTGCTAAAAGTGCAATACGGTAAAGTGTATGCATGATTTTTTACAAGGCTGACGCTTTCGGCCTGTAGCCAACAAAGTGAGCAGATATGTCTGAGAAAAAAAGTGTTCCTCTGTCAGTACTCGATTTGGCGCCAATCCCGCAAGGCGCCTCGCCGCGTGATGCTTTCCACGCCTCGCTGGCGCTGGCACAGCAGGCAGAAGAATTAGGCTTCCATCGCTACTGGCTGGCGGAACATCACAATATGACCGGCATTGCCAGCGCGGCTACATCCGTGCTGATCGGTTATCTGGCGGCAAATACCAAAACGCTGCGTCTCGGCTCAGGCGGTATTATGTTGCCTAACCATGCGCCGCTGGTGATTGCTGAACAGTTCGGCACGCTGGAATCGCTTTATCCAGGCCGTATCGATCTTGGTCTGGGCCGCGCTCCGGGCTCTGATCAGCGCACTATGATGGCGTTACGCCGTCATCAAAGCCCCAATATGGTTGATAGCTTTCCGGAAGATGTGGAAACGCTGATTGCCTGGTTTGATGCAGAGAAAGAGGCGCAGCCGCCGGTGCAGCCAGTGCCAGGGCTGGGTTTGAACATACCGGTCTGGTTGTTGGGTTCCAGCCTGTACAGCGCGCAGCTGGCGGCGAAACTGGGACTGCCGTTTGCTTTTGCTTCCCATTTTGCGCCCGACCTGCTTTTCCAGGCGTTGCATATGTATCGTGAGAACTTCCAGCCCTCTGCGCGTCTGGATAAGCCTTACGCCATCGTCTGTATCAATATTGTCGCAGCTGATAGCGAGCGGGAAGCCCGCTTCCTGTTTACCTCTATGCAGCAGCAGTTTATCAATCTGCGCCGGGGTCAACCGGGCCCGCTACCGCCGCCGGTAGAGAATATGGATCATCTCTGGACGCCCTCGGAGCAGTATGGTGTTCAGCAGGCGTTAAGTATGTCAGTGGTCGGTGATCTTACGAAGGTACAGCATGGACTGGCGGCATTGATCCGTGAAACTCAGGCGGATGAAATTATGGTTAACGGCCAAATTTTCGATAGTCAGGCCCGTCTGCGCTCGTTTGAACTGGCAATGCAGGCTGCCCGCTCCCTGTAATCATCCCTGAATAACAGGCATAAAAAAACCAGCCTTTCGGCTGGTTTTTTATTTCACGCTTAGCGATTAGTAATCGCGACGGCGTACTGCGCCTGTACCGGTGCTGTCTTCACGACGCGGTCCACGGCTGGCACCGTCACGGTTACCGCTACTGCGCGCGCCGGCACCTTCACGACGCTCGCCGAAACGACGACCGCCTTCACGACCAGCGCCGCCTTCACGACCAGCACCGCCGAAGCCGCCACGACCGCCAGGACGACGCTCACCGCCACGTTCACCGCCACGTTCAGAACGCTCACGCGGCTGCGCATCACCCATCAGCTGCATATTCATCGGTTTATTCAGAATACGCGTGCGGGTAAAGTGCTGCAGGATTTCACCCGGCATGCCTTTCGGCAGCTCGATAGTGGAGTGAGAAGCAAACAGCTTGATGTTACCAATGTAACGGCTGCTGATGTCGCCTTCGTTAGCGATAGCACCAACGATATGACGCACTTCGACGCCATCATCACGGCCCACTTCGATACGATACAGTTCCATATCGCCAACGTCACGACGCTCGCGACGCGGACGATCGCCGCCTTCACGGCTGTCACGGCTGTCACGACCTTCGCGTGCTTCACGCGGGCTACGACGCTCATCACGCTCACGGAATTCACGGCGCTGCGGACGCGGAGCTTCCGGCGCCACAATCAGCGGACGTTCGCCCTGTGCCATTTTCAATAGCGCGGCAGCCAGCGTTTCCATTTCCAGATCGTTTTCCGGCGACAGCTTGCTCAGCAGGGCACGGTACTGGTCCAGATCGCTACTTTCCAGCTGCTGCTGTACTTTCGCGGCGAATTTTTCCAGACGACGCGCGCTCAGCAGCTCTCCGTTCGGCAGTTCAACTTCCGGGATCGTCAGCTTCATGGTGCGCTCGATGTTGCGCAGCAGGCGACGTTCACGGTTTTCTACGAACAGCAGCGCACGGCCAGCACGGCCAGCACGACCGGTACGGCCGATACGGTGAACGTAAGACTCTGAATCCATAGGGATGTCATAGTTTACTACCAGGCTGATACGCTCAACGTCAAGACCACGCGCCGCTACGTCAGTGGCGATCAGGATGTCCAGACGACCATCTTTCAGACGTTCCAGCGTCTGCTCACGCAGTGCCTGATTCATATCGCCGTTTAACGCAGCGCTGCTGTAGCCGCTACGCTCCAGCGCTTCAGCAACTTCCAGCGTGGCGTTTTTAGTACGTACGAAAATAATCGCCGCATCAAAATCTTCAGCTTCCAGGAAGCGAACCAGCGCATCGGTCTTACGACCCCAAACAGTCCAGTAGCTCTGGCTGATGTCAGGACGCGTGGTAACGCTGCTCTGGATACGCACTTCCTGCGGATCCTTCATAAAGCGACGCGTAATACGGCGAATCGCTTCCGGCATGGTGGCAGAGAACAGTGCGGTCTGATGACCTTCCGGAATCTGCGCCATGATGGTTTCTACGTCTTCGATAAAGCCCATGCGCAGCATTTCATCTGCTTCGTCCAGCACCAGGCCACGCAGGTTAGACAGATCCAGCGTACCGCGTTTCAGGTGATCCAGCAGACGACCCGGCGTACCCACGACGATCTGCGGACCCTGGCGCAGCGCACGCAGCTGCACGTCATAACGTTGACCACCGTACAGAGCCAGTACGTTAACGCCATGCATATGTTTAGAAAATTCGTTGCACGCTTCTGCAACCTGCACCGCCAGCTCACGCGTCGGCGCCAGCACCAGAATCTGCGGTGCTTTCAGTTCAGGGTCGAGGTTATGCAGCAGCGGTAAGGAGAACGCTGCAGTTTTACCGCTACCGGTTTGTGCCATACCCAGTACATCGCGGCCTTCCAGCAGATGTGGGATACAGGCGGCCTGAATGGGTGAAGGCTTTTCATAGCCCAGGTCATTCAGTGCTTTAAGGATGAATTCGTTAAGACCCAGATCGGAAAAAGTGGTTTGGATATCAGTCATGTAGTACAAGTGCCTCTTAGATTACGGCGGCCAGTCTACATAACTCATCCTGAAAATATGCAATCATTTTCATTGAAAAATGTGAACCGGCTCAAATTAGATGTTTTGACGAACAAAAAAGCCGTCACCCCGGAAGGTGATGACATTTTTTACAAAAATGGACTCAGGTGTTCGTCAGCTATTGCTGGTCAGATTCTGTTAAATCGTCTTGTGTCTGGCCTAACAGCGCCAGTTCCAACAATGCGTATCGGTGCTCAACAAAGTTATGTACGTTGTTAGCAACCGCCAGTTTGAACAACGCTTCCGCGCTGTCCTTCTCCCCCAGACTTAGGTAGTACTTACCTAAATAGAAGTTGGTTTCACTGAGATGTTCAGCGAGCGAGGTGTTATCCGGTGCGTCCGCCTTGAGACGTTCTATCAGCGTTTTTTCACTGATGTCGCCAAGGTAGAACTCGACAATATTCCATCCCCATTGATCGCGGTCCGCCCTGTCGTAACGCTGTTTCAGCGCCACTTTCGCCTTATCGGCATCTATCTCTTGTTCATCGAGATAAAGCCACAGGCTGCGGAAAGGATCGTTAGGATCGTCTTGATAAAACGCCAGCAGATCATCTTGCGCTAACTTGTATCGTCCGCCGTAATAGAGGGCGATACCACGGTTTAAATGCGCATAATTGTAAGTTGGATCAAGCTCAAGTACAGAATCAAACGCTTCATAGGCGGCATCAAAGTTGCCCGCCTGCGTTAAGTATATACCTAAATAATTAAATACTTCAGGCATATCTGGTCTTATAGACAGCGCTTGCGAAAAATCGTTCCGCGCTAATGCCCTCAGACCTAAGCTATCATACAACACTCCGCGCTCATATAATAGCTGTGCACGCTCATCATCGGTCAGTGCCCGACTGGCAAGAATTTGTTCCATGCGCGCCAGGATGACTTCCTGTTGCAGAGTTGGCTGTAGCGGAACCGCCAGCACATCGCTCTTACGCCAATTTGAGTTGCTGCATCCTGCCAGCGTGATAGCTGTCGCAACGAAACACCAGCGCAAAAAAGGCTTCATTTCCCACTCCCGAATACCAACATTGGGATGCACGTCCTGTCATCCGCCTGCCATGCACAAGGATTCCCGCCCTCGCAACGAAACAGCTCTCCCCACCGGGGGGAGAGCTCAATGTCGAACGCGCTTTTACTCTGCTTCAGGGTTAACGGCTGCAGTTTCTGCCTGCGGCTGCTGTTCTGAGGCTTCTTTAATGCTCAGACGGACACGGCCCTGACGGTCCACTTCCAGTACCTTAACCGGTACTTCCTGGCCCATCTGCAGGTAGTCGGTTACTTTCTCAACGCGCTTGTCGGCGATTTGAGAAATATGAACCAGACCTTCTTTACCGCCGCCAATTGCAACGAAGGCACCGAAGTCAACGATACGTGTGACTTTACCGTTGTAGATGCGGCCCACTTCGATCTCTGCCGTGATCTCTTCGATACGACGGATAGCATGCTGCGCTTTGTCACCGTCGGTCGCAGCGATTTTCACCGTACCGTCATCTTCGATTTCGATAGTGGTGCCGGTCTCTTCAGTCAGAGCACGGATGACAGAACCGCCTTTACCGATCACATCCTTGATTTTGTCCGGATTGATCTTGATGGTATGGATACGCGGTGCAAACTCAGAGATATCACCACGCGGCGTGCTGATAGCCTGCTCCATCACGCCCAGGATGTGCAGACGCGCACCTTTGGCCTGATTCAGCGCAGCCTGCATGATTTCGCGGGTAATGCCTTCAATTTTGATATCCATCTGCAGCGCGGTGATACCTTCACGGCTACCGGCTACTTTAAAGTCCATATCGCCAAGGTGATCTTCATCGCCCAGGATATCGGACAGAACCACATAACGGTCGCCTTCTTTTACCAGGCCCATCGCGATACCGGCTACGGCCGCTTTGATCGGCACGCCAGCATCCATCAGCGCCAGAGATGCGCCACAGACGGAAGCCATAGAAGAAGAACCGTTAGATTCGGTGATTTCAGATACCACGCGCACGGTATACGGGAATTCATCCAGTTTCGGCATGACTGCCAGTACACCGCGTTTAGCCAGACGGCCATGGCCGATTTCACGACGCTTCGGTGAACCTACCATTCCGGTCTCGCCTACGGAGTACGGAGGGAAGTTGTAGTGGAACAGGAAGTTATCGGTACGCTCGCCCATCAGCTCATCGAGGCTCTGAGCATCACGTGCGGTACCCAGCGTTGCGGCCACCAGCGCCTGCGTTTCGCCACGGGTAAACAGGGCGGAACCGTGAGTACGCGGCAGCACGCCGGTACGAACGTCCAGACCACGAATCATATCTTTTTCACGGCCATCGATACGCGGCTCGCCGTTCAGAACACGGCTACGCACCACGTTTTTCTCGATGTTGTGCAGAATGTCGCTGATCTCGCCATCATCCAGCGTCTCATCTTCTGCCAGCAACGCTGCGATGGTTTCTGATTTGATCAGATCAACCTGCGCATAGCGCTCCTGCTTTTCAGTGATACGGTAAGCATCGCTAAGACGGGATTCGGCCAGAGCCGCGATACGTGCGTTCAGCGCCTGGTTAACAGCTTCAGGCTGCCAGTCCCAACGCGGTTTGCCTGCTTCAGCAACCAGCGCGTTGATGTTTTCAATAACGACCTGCTGTTGCTCATGGCCGAAAACAACCGCGCCCAGCATCTGCTCTTCAGTCAGGATATCCGCTTCGGACTCCACCATCAGCACTGCGCCCTGCGTACCTGCAACCACCAGATCCAGACGAGACTGTTTAATCTCATCGGAAGTTGGGTTCAGCACGTACTGATCGTTGATATAGCCTACGCGAGCGGCGCCAATCGGGCCGTTGAACGGCATACCAGACAGGCTCAGCGCGGCAGAAGCACCAATCATTGCCACGATATCAGGGTTAACCTGCGGGTTTACTGATACCACAGTGGCGATAACCTGAACTTCGTTAACGAAGCCTTCCGGGAACAGCGGACGAACCGGGCGGTCAATCAGACGCGCAATCAGGGTTTCGCCTTCGCTTGGACGGCCTTCACGGCGGAAGAAACTTCCCGGGATACGACCGGCAGCGTAAGTACGCTCCTGATAGTTTACGGTCAGCGGAAAGAAATCCTGACCGGCTTTCGCCTTTTTCTGACCAACAACGGTAACAAATACAGCGGTATCATCCATGCTGACCATAACGGCAGCAGTGGCCTGGCGAGCCATCATACCGGTCTCAAGCGTCACGGTATGCTGACCATACTGGAATTTACGAATAATCGGATTTAGCAAAATGACTTCCTTTACGTCAAAGCAGGCACATAAAGCTTGCCTGCTGTGGGTTTTAAACCTTTATTGCATCCTCGCGACTAATGACAATCCTTATACCTGTCGGGCATAAAGTCTCTCATTAGCCGCGCGAACCTCTGCAAATAAAGATCACATACTGCAACAATACAATAGATTGCTATGGATTGCTGCGGATTGCTTGAAAAAAGGGGCCCGGAGGCCCCTTTTCTTTCGAAACTTGCACCATACCGTTCTGATAGCGTATTCGCCATAAAACAGCATGTTAAGACTTAGCGACGCAGGCCCAGGCTTTCGATCAGGCTGGTGTAGCGAGCAACATCTTTACGCTTCAGGTAATCCAGCAGCTTACGACGCTGAGAAACCATGCGCAGCAGACCGCGACGGCTGTGGTGATCTTTCTTGTGCTCAGCAAAGTGGCCTTGCAGGTGATTGATCTGAGCAGTCAGCAGTGCAACCTGAACTTCGGTTGAGCCGCTGTCGTTAGTGCCACGACCGTATTTAGCAACGATCTCTGCTTTAGCTTCGGTACTTAGAGACATAATGAACTCCGGTTAAATGATAAATGTCAGGGTGCCAATCTCTAATTCAGCGACCCCATGTAAAGCCGCATTATTCTACTCTCAGGCTGAGATGAGTGCAAATAGCTCAGGCAGAATATTCTACAACCAAACGGCGCGGCGCTACGCGTCCATCGTCAGCGATTTCCGCCATCCCGATAAACTTACGCACATCCCCTTCAGTAACCCGCACCAGTCCGCTATGCGGCGCGCCTGACGCCTGCACCGGTTGCCCCTGCTTAAAATAACCAGCAGCAATTTCACTCAGATTAACTTCCGGATAATCGGAGGCCGGGCTATCCATAGGCATCAACAACGCATCCAGCTGCGTCTGCGCCTCTTCGCTTAAGTCTCCCGGCTCGCCCTGTAAGGCATACAGTTGCTCAAGCGTAATCATTTTCTCAATGGGATAGCGGGCCACCTGCAGACGACGCAGCATAATCACATGCGCGCCGCAGCCCAGCTTCTCACCCAAATCATCAATGATAGTGCGGATGTAGGTGCCTTTAGAGCAGTGAATTTCCAGCTCCAGCTCATTGTCCTGCCAGCGAATAAACTGCAGTTCATGAACCGTAATGGAGCGAGCTTCACGCGGCACTTCCAGCCCCTGACGCGCATATTCGTACAGAGGACGCCCCTGATATTTCAGGGCAGAGTACATAGAAGGCACCTGCTGCGTCTCGCCACGGAAACTTTCCAACGCTTCATCAAGCTGCGCCTGGCTGAAGGAAACAGCGCGTTCGCTGATGATCTGCCCATCGGCATCTGACGTATCGGTACGCTGCCCCAGACGCGCAATTACCCGATAACGTTTATCCGCATCCAGTAAATATTGCGAGAACTTGGTTGCTTCACCCAGGCAGATCGGCAGCATGCCGGTTGCCAAAGGATCCAGCGCGCCGGTGTGACCCGCTTTATTCGCCCGGAAAATACGCTTCACTTTTTGCAGAGCATCGTTCGAGGAGAGCCCCTGAGGCTTATCGAGCAGCAACACGCCATGAATATCGCGGCCACGACGACGAGGACGACTCATTACTCCTCCTTGTCGTCTTCTTCCGCCGGGCCCCGGCGCTGAGCATCTTTTTTCACTACGTTAGTGACCAGGTTAGACATACGCATCCCTTCCACCAACGAATTATCGTAAAAGAAAGTGAGCTCAGGCACGATACGCAGACGCATCGCTTTGCCGAGCAGAGAACGGATGTAGCCAGACGCATCCTGCAGCGCTTTGATGCCGCCCTTGATGGCGTCAGCATTATCATCATTCAAAAAAGTAACAAACACTTTGGCATAGGCCAAATCGCGCGAAACCTCTACGCCTGAAACGGTCACCATCATGCCCACGCGCGGATCTTTGATCTCACGCTGGATGATCATGGCGATCTCTTTTTGCAGTTCCTGTGCGACACGCTGTGGGCGACCAAATTCTTTCGCCATAATTATTTCTCCTGATAATGGCTGAGCCCCGACCATGAAATGGCGGGGCTCAGTCCGGGGAAGCGCAGGGCTTCCCAAATGCCACTTGCGATGCGATCGTTATTCGATGGTACGCTGGATTTCGATCACTTCGAAGACTTCGATCATGTCGCCGGTGCGAACGTCGTTGTAGTTCTTAACGCCGATACCACACTCCATGCCGTTACGCACTTCGTTAACGTCATCTTTAAAGCGACGCAGAGATTCCAGCTCGCCTTCATAGATAACCACGTTGTCACGCAGTACACGGATTGGGTTATGACGTTTAACCACGCCTTCGGTAACCATACAACCAGCAATCGCGCCGAATTTCGGTGATTTGAACACGTCACGCACTTCGGCCAGACCGATGATCTGCTGTTTGTATTCCGGTGCCAGCATACCGCTCATCGCTGCTTTCACTTCATCGATCAAATTATAGATGACCGAGTAGTAGCGCAGATCCAGGCTTTCCGCTTCGATAACACGGCGCGCTGAGGCGTCGGCACGGACGTTGAAGCCCAGGATGATAGCGTTGGATGCCGCGGCCAGCGTTGCGTCGGTTTCGGTGATACCGCCCACGCCTGAACCCACGATCTTCACTTTCACTTCATCAGTAGAAAGTTTCAGCAGGGAGTCGGAAATGGCTTCGACAGAGCCCTGTACGTCGGCTTTCAATACGATGTTCAGCTCGGAAACGTCGCCTTCGGTCATGTTGGCAAACATGTTTTCCAGCTTAGATTTCTGCTGACGTGCCAGTTTAACTTCGCGGAATTTGCCCTGACGATACAGCGCAACTTCACGCGCTTTTTTCTCGTCACGAACCACGGTCGCTTCATCACCGGCCGCAGGAACGCCAGACAGGCCGAGAATCTCTACCGGAATGGAAGGACCTGCTTCGGTCACTTCATGGCCCATTTCGTCGCGCATTGCACGTACACGGCCATATTCAAAACCGCACAGTACGATATCGCCTTTACGCAGCGTACCTTCACGTACCAGAACGGTAGCAACCGGGCCACGACCTTTATCCAGGAAGGATTCGATCACGACGCCGCTGGCCATACCGGCACGTACTGCGTTCAGCTCAAGTACTTCAGACTGCAGCAGAATAGCGTTCAGCAGATCGTCAACGCCGGTACCTGCTTTCGCAGAAACGTTAACGAACATGTTCTCACCGCCCCACTCTTCCGGAATGATACCGTACTGAGTCAGTTCGTTTTTCACACGATCCGGATCGGCGTCAGGCTTATCAATCTTGTTAACAGCAACAACAACCGGCACGCCAGCGGCTTTCGCATGCTGAACGGCTTCAATGGTCTGAGGCATTACGCCATCGTCGGCAGCAACAACCAGCACCACGATATCCGTTGCCTGCGCACCACGAGCACGCATTGCGGTAAACGCGGCGTGACCCGGGGTGTCAAGGAAGGTGATCATGCCGTTGTCGGTTTCAACATGGTAAGCACCGATGTGCTGGGTAATGCCGCCCGCTTCGCCAGAGGCGATTTTGGTGGAGCGGATGTAATCCAGCAGAGAGGTTTTACCGTGGTCAACGTGACCCATGATAGTGACCACTGGCGCACGGGATTCAGCAGCAGCACCGGTATCACGATCGCTCATTACCGCTTCTTCCAGCTCGTTCTCGCGGCGCAGGATCACTTTGTGTCCCATCTCTTCCGCGACCAGCTGGGCAGTTTCCTGATCGATAACCTGGTTGATGGTAGCCATCGCGCCCATCTTCATCATCGCTTTGATGACCTGAGAGCCTTTAACCGCCATTTTGTTAGCCAGTTCCGCAACGGTGATGGTTTCACCGATGATTACGTCACGGTTAACAGCCTGCGCCGGTCGGTTAAAGCCCTGCTGCAGCGCACTGCCTTTACGATGCTTGCCGCCTTTACCGCCACGAATAGCCGCACGGGCTTCTTCACGATCGGTTTTAGCTTCTGCATGTTTGTTGCCCTTACGCGGGCGCGGCGCTTTAGCGGTGGTGCGAGTACGGCTACGACCACCTTCAACTTCGCGGTCGTTTTCGTCTTCAGCCTGGCGGGCATGTTGAGAAGTGGTAACGTGATAGTCAGCGTCATCGCTCTCGGTTGGTTTTACTTCCCAATCGCCTGCTTTCTGCTCGGCCAGTTTGCGCGCTTCTTCTGCTACACGGCGCGCATCTTCTTCCAGCTTACGGCGGGCTTCTTCTTCCACTTTACGCTTCAGCTCTGCGGCTTCTGCTTCGCGGCGGGCTTTATCAGACTGTCCGGCCCGGGTCATTTCGTCGGTTTGTTGGTTCGTCACTTTCTCACTTTCCGCTGCTTCGCGCTTAGCCTTTTCCGCGGCTTCGCGTTTGGCTTGCTCTTCGGCTTCACGCTTCGCTTTTTCCGCTGCTTCGCGCGTGGCTTTTTCTTCCGCCTCACGACGAGCCTGTTCTTCCGCTTCACGCTGCGCCTGCGCTTCTGCTTCAGCCTTAGCTTTTTCAGCCTCAGCATCCTCTTTTACATAGGTGCGCTTTTTGCGGACTTCGATTTGCACCGACTTACTTTTACCCCCGGTGCCAGGAATATTCAAGGTGCTACGCGTTTTACGCTGCAGCGTTAACTTACCTGACGGGCTGCCATTATCGCGGTTCAGGTGCGTCAGTAAGGTTTCTTTTTCTTGCTGGGTTACAGAGTCATTTTCAGACTTACGGATCCCTGCATCAGCAAACTGCTGTACCAGGCGTTCTACCGAGGTCTGTATCTCTGCGGCCAGCGATTTTACGGTTACATCTGTCATGCTGTTCCTTCCTGTTATTACGCGTCATCGCCGAACCAGCAGATATTACGCGCCGCCATAATCAGAGCGCCGGCCTTCTCATCATCCAGGCCTTCAATATCTGTCAGATCGTCAACACCCTGCTCAGCCAGATCTTCCAGCGTGCAAACACCTCTTGCCGCCAGCTTATTGGCCAGATCACGCTCCATACCTTCAAGGTTTAGCAGATCGTCAGCAGGTACGCCGTTGCCAAGGCTCTCCGCCTTTTCCAGCGCCAGGGTCGTTAACGCATTTTTCGCACGTTCGCGTAGTGCTTCTACAGTCGCTTCATCCAGGCCGTCGATTTCCAGCAGCTCATGCATCGGCACATAGGCCAACTCTTCCAGAGAGGAGAAACCTTCCTCGACCAGCACGGTCGCGAACTCTTCGTCGACATCCAGGTGTTTAGTAAAGACACCAATAGCAGCATGCGCTTCTGCCTGATGCTTCGCCTGCAGATCGTCGACAGTCATTACGTTCAGCACCCAACCGCTCAGTTGCGAAGCTAAACGTACGTTTTGGCCGTTACGGCCAATCGCCTGAGCCAGATTTCCAGCTTCTACAGCGATATCCATGGTGTGATTATCTTCATCAACCACGATTGAAGCGACGTCGGCAGGCGCCATCGCATTAATCACGAACTGCGCCGGATTATCATCCCACAGCACGATATCAATACGCTCGCCGCCCAGCTCGCTGGATACCGCCTGAACGCGCGCGCCGCGCATGCCTACGCAGGCACCAACGGGGTCGATACGCTTATCATTGGTTTTCACCGCAATTTTAGCGCGAGAACCAGGATCGCGTGCCGCCGCTTTAATTTCAATCACTTCTTCGCCGATTTCCGGCACTTCGATACGGAACAGCTCGATCAGCATCTCAGGTTTGGAACGGCTGACAAACAGCTGAGCGCCACGCGCTTCCGGACGCACCGCATAAAGCACGCCACGCAGACGATCGCCAGGGCGGAAGTTTTCACGCGGCAGCATATCTTCACGCAGGATAACGGCTTCAGCATTGTTACCCAAATCCAGCGTAATATTATCGCGGTTAACTTTTTTCACCACGCCAGTGATGATTTCGCCTTCCTGCTCGCGGAACTGATCAACCACCATCGCGCGCTCTGCTTCACGGACTTTCTGTACGATAACCTGCTTGGCCGTCTGCGTCGTGATGCGGTCAAATTTTACTGACTCAATCTGATCTTCGACAAAATCGCCCAGATTGATGGTTTCATCTTCATAACGGGCGGCTTCCAGCGTGATTTCACGCGTCGGCTGCGTCACTTCTTCAACGGCCTGCCAGCGGCGGAAAGTATCGAAATCGCCGCTTTTACGATCGATGCTAACGCGAACATCGATCTCCTGCTCATATTTTTTCTTGGTTGCAGTGGCCAGTGCGCTCTCCAGCGCCTCGAAGATTTTCTCTCGCGGCAGGGCTTTTTCGTTAGAAACGGCTTCTACAACAGCTAAGATCTCTTTATTCATCCTGGTTAGCCTCAATCCGGACTTTTAAAAGTGGGGGACCAGGTTCGCTTTCTGAATATTGCTCAGCGCGAACACTTCATCTTTACCCTCGACGGTCACCGTAATCATTTCACCTTCGACAGCTTTAATGATGCCCTGCCATTTGCGGCGGTTCTGGACGGCCATACGCAGCACCAGGCTGACTTCCTCACCTGTGAATCGTGCATAGTGTTCAGCAGTAAATAGTGGGCGCTCAAGACCCGGCGAGGAAACTTCAAGGTTGTAAGGCACGGTGATGGGATCTTCCACATCCATGACTGCGCTTACCTGGTGGCTGACATCAGCACAATCATCAACATTGATGCCATCTTCACTATCAATATAGATGCGCAACGTTGAAGTGCGACCACGAATGAACTCGATACCGACCAGTTCGTAGCCAAGCGCTTCTACCGGTGCTGAAATCATCTCTGTTAATTTCTGCTCTAATGTGGACAAGCCCACCCCCAAGACATAAAAAAAGGGCATATAGCCCAGTATTGCGATTCCTGATAACAAAAAACCCCGAAAATTCGGGGCTTAATGCGACTGGACCCTGTATGCCGCATCTGCGGCTCGGCACACCATCCAAAGAATTTTTTTCAAAATTGGCTGCGGATGCGTCCGGAGATGCATACAGTATATTTGAAAAATAACTCTAAGGGAAAGTGGTTGCGGGGGCCGGATTTGAACCGACGACCTTCGGGTTATGAGCCCGACGAGCTACCAGGCTGCTCCACCCCGCGTCCGAAAACGTGGCGAATATTACGCCGAACATGCACAAAATGCAAGTAAAACTGAGATTTGGTACCGAGGACGGGACTTGAACCCGTAAGCCCAATCGGGCACTACCACCTCAAGGTAGCGTGTCTACCAATTCCACCACCTCGGCACTTTAAGACTGCGACCTTATCCTGAGCCGCGTCGAAAGCTTGATACTTATTGCGGGATATCGCTGCCCGGCGCTGCCGGTTTAGCTGGTGCAGTCTGCGACTGTGCCGGCTGAGTCAGGTTTTCCCACTCGCTTCCTTTGGAAGTTTTATTGCTGTTCAGGTTACCCAGAATCAGGCTGATAACGAAGAACAGGGTCGCCAACACTGCGGTCATACGGGTCATGAAGTTACCAGAACCGGAAGAACCAAATAGCGTGCCGGAAGCGCCTGCACCAAAGGAGGCTCCCATATCAGCGCCTTTACCCTGCTGCAGCATGATCAGACCAACAAGGCCAATTGCTACTAACAGAAAAACGACTAACAGAGCTTCGTACATAATCAACCTGTTTCCTTGCGCGGTCACCGCACATCAAAAGCTTCAAACCAATTGACGGGATAATTGTTATTACCCATCAGAAGCGGGTGTGAATACTAACCAAAGGCATAAACATCTGCAAGCGCAATTTTTCCCTGCGACACTGATTGCAGAAAAAAGCGCCATCATGCTGTTTTTTACGTCGAAACCACCGGTCCCCTGGCAGACAAAAGGTGGTCAGCCAGGGAACCTATTATCGATAGCGGACGTTAAAACAGCGTGTGCGTTTGCAACTGCCCTATCAGGCCGCTTTCACCGCATCGGCGATACGATGTGCCAGCGCGGTAACCTGCGCCTCATCTTCGCCTTCAACCATCACGCGGATTAACGGCTCAGTGCCCGATTTACGCAGCAGAACGCGTCCACGCCCCGCTAACGTTTTTTCGACTTCAGCCGTAACCGCTTTAACTTCAGCGCTCTCCAGCGGGTCTGTGGTGCCGCTAAAGCGCACGTTGACCAGGATCTGCGGCAGCAGCTTCATCCCGCTGCACAGATCGTGTAACGTCATGTGATTACGCGCCATAGCGGTAAGCACTTGCAAACCTGCAACGATGCCGTCGCCGGTGGTGGTTTTGTCCAGCAGAATGACATGCCCGGAATTTTCTGCGCCCAGACGCCAGCCTTTTTCCTGTAGTTTTTCCAGCACGTAGCGGTCGCCGACTTTGGCGCGCGCGAATGGAATACCCAGCTGCTTCAACGCCAGTTCAAGTCCCATATTACTCATCAGCGTACCCACTACGCCACCGCGCAGCTGCCCCTGACGCAGGCCTTCACGCGCAATGATGTAGAGGATCTGATCGCCATCAACCTTGTTGCCCAGATGATCAACCATCATGACGCGATCGCCGTCGCCGTCAAAAGCCAGCCCAACATCCGCTTTGGATTCAAGAACGCGCTGCTGCAATGCACGCACGTCGGTCGCGCCGCACTCTTTGTTGATGTTCATGCCGTCAGGCTGTACGCCAAGCGAGATTACCGTTGCGCCCAGTTCACGCAATACGTTAGGCGCGATGTGATAAGTGGCGCCATTCGCGCAATCGACCACTATTTTCAAGCCGTTCAGATTCAATTCGCTGGGGAACGTGCCTTTGCAAAACTCAATATAACGGCCAGCGGCATCGACAATACGGCTGGCGCGCCCCAGCAACGCAGACTCCACGCAGGTTAACGGCTTTTCCATTTCCTGTTCGATCGCTTCCTCAACTTCGTCCGGCAGTTTTGTGCCTTCAGAAGAGAAGAACTTGATGCCGTTATCCTCAAACGGATTATGCGAGGCGGAAATTACGATCCCTGCCTCAGCACGAAACGTTCGGGTTAAATAAGCAATAGCGGGTGTTGGCATCGGGCCGGTGAACGCAGCAGACAGGCCGGCAGCGGCCAGACCTGCCTCCAGCGCCGACTCCAGCATATAGCCGGAGATACGCGTATCTTTACCAATAATGATTTTTTTCGAGCCGTGACGCGCCAGCACCTTTCCTGCAGCCCAGCCCAGCTTAAGCACAAAATCAGGCGTAATAGGCATTTCGCCTACTTTTCCGCGAATGCCGTCGGTGCCAAAATACTTACGATTACTCATAGCGTTATTATTCCTTCGCTGAACGTGTCGCTTCAACGACGCGCATTGCTTCTACGGTCTCTTTAACATCGTGCGCGCGTATAATCTGCGCACCCTGCATCGCAGCAATCACCGCACAAGCCAGGCTACCGGTTAAACGCTGAGAAGGCCCTACGTTTAGCAGTTGCCCTATCATCGATTTACGCGACATTCCCACCAGTAGCGGCAGGCCAAAATCATGGAAATCGGCCAGATGCGCCAGAAGCTGATAATTGTGGCTGAGATTCTTACCGAATCCGAAGCCCGGGTCGAGTAGCAACTGCGATTTTTTGATACCTACGGCTTCACAGCGGGCAATATGATCAACAAAAAAGTCGTTCACTTCTTGCAGCAGGTTTGTGTAGTGCGGCGCGGCCTGCATGGTGTCGGGCTCTCCCTGCATATGCATCAGACACACCGGTAAGCCGGTCTCTGCCGCAGCCTCAAGCGCACCAGGCAGCCGTAACGAGCGGACATCATTTATAATGTGAGCGCCCACTCGCGCTGATTCACGAATAACTTCAGGCTTTGAGGTATCAACGGAAATCCATACTTCAAACCGTTGCGCAATCGCCTCGACCACCGGAATAACGCGCTCCAGCTCCTCTTCCGTGGTTACCGCATCCGCCCCAGGGCGGGTTGACTCACCGCCGACATCAATAATGGTCGCGCCTGCGTTCACCATCTCATTGGCATGCGTTAGCGCCGCCACCAGTGAATGATGCTGACCGCCATCAGAGAAAGAATCAGGAGTCACGTTAAGAATGCCCATAACATGGGGATGAGACAGATCCAGTAGGGAATCCCTTGCGTACAACTTCATCTTTTTCTCCTTAAGATATTTGGTCATGTGATAGATGCAAAAAACCCCGGACCAGCCGGGGTTTTTATCGCCTGAGGGCGTTTATTTATTAAACTGCTCAGACATGGTGTTACCTGGGTTCGGCGTGCGCGGCTCATCAACCGGACGCGGCGCTTTTGGCGAACCGTCATTGTCCGAATGGTTAGAGTTGGAAGTTGCATCTTCCCAACCCGCTGGCGGACGCACTTCACGGCGAGCCATCAAATCGTCGATTTGCGGCGCATCGATGGTTTCATATTTCATCAGCGCATCTTTCATTGAGTGCAGGATATCCATGTTCTCGTTGAGGATGCGACGTGCACGTTCGTAGTTATTATCAATCAGCAGTTTCACTTCCTGATCGATCAAACGCGCCGTTTCATCAGACATATGTTTCGCTTTAGCCACTGAGCGACCAAGGAAAACCTCGCCCTCTTCTTCCGCATACAGCAACGGCCCCAGTTTTTCCGAGAAGCCCCACTGCGTCACCATGTTACGCGCCAGGTTTGTCGCGACTTTGATGTCGTTAGACGCACCGGTAGAAACATGTTCTGGACCGTAGATGATCTCTTCAGCCAGGCGGCCGCCGTACAGGGTTGAAATCTGGCTTTCCAGTTTCTGACGGCTGGCGCTAATCGCATCGCCTTCCGGCAGGAAGAAAGTTACCCCAAGCGCACGTCCACGCGGAATAATCGTCACCTTGTGCACCGGATCGTGTTCCGGCACCAGACGACCAATAATGGCATGGCCCGCTTCGTGGTAGGCGGTAGACTCTTTTTGCGCTTCCGTCATTACCATGGAGCGACGTTCCGCACCCATCATAATTTTGTCTTTCGCTTTTTCGAACTCCACCATCGATACAACGCGCTTGTTACCACGAGCGGCAAACAGAGCGGCCTCATTCACCAGGTTAGCCAGATCGGCACCGGAGAAGCCAGGCGTACCACGCGCAATAATCGCGGCATCAATATCGGTTGCCAGCGGCACGCGACGCATATGTACTTTCAGAATTTGCTCACGACCACGCACGTCTGGCAGACCAACAACAACCTGACGGTCGAAGCGGCCCGGACGCAGCAGTGCCGGGTCCAGTACATCAGGACGGTTGGTTGCGGCAATAACAATGATGCCTTCATTGCCTTCGAAGCCATCCATTTCTACCAGCATCTGGTTCAGCGTCTGCTCACGTTCATCGTGACCACCGCCTAAGCCAGCGCCACGCTGACGACCTACCGCATCGATCTCATCGATAAAGATGATGCACGGTGCTGCTTTTTTCGCCTGCTCAAACATATCGCGCACACGAGAAGCACCCACACCCACAAACATCTCTACGAAGTCAGAACCTGAGATAGTGAAGAACGGCACTTTAGCTTCACCGGCGATCGCTTTCGCCAGCAGCGTTTTACCGGTACCCGGCGGGCCTACCATCAGTACGCCTTTCGGAATTTTACCGCCCAGTTTCTGGAAGCGGCTGGGTTCGCGCAGGTATTCTACCAGCTCGCCCACTTCTTCTTTTGCTTCATCGCAGCCTGCAACGTCAGCAAAAGTGGTTTTGATCTGATCTTCCGTCAGCATGCGGGCTTTGCTTTTACCAAAGGACATCGCGCCTTTGCCACCCCCGCCCTGCATCTGGCGCATAAAGAAGATCCAGACACCAATCAGCAGCAGCATCGGGAACCAGGAGATGAAGATGGAAGCCAGCAGGCTTGGCTCTTCCGGTGGTTCACCGACAACTTTTACATTTTTAGTCAACAGGTTATCGAGTAACTTGGGATCGTTGACGGGAATGTAGGTCGTATATCGATTACTGTCTTTTTTGGTAACGTTGATTTCACGCCCGTTAATACGTGCCTCGCGGACCTGATCCTGGTTCACTTCCGACAGGAAGGTTGAATAATCAACCCTACGGCCATTCGACTCGCTGGGCCCAAAGCTCTGGAAAACAGACATCAGCACAACTGCGATGACCAACCAGAGAATCAGGTTTTTCGCCATGTCACTCAAGGGATTAACCTCTTATTACAACTGTGTTAACAGACAGCGTAGGGTACTATATATCCACCATACTTGGAATCGCTGCGGTGTTGACTGCGCTCACTAACCCAAATCACTTACTGCGTAAGCTCATCGGGACATGCACGCCTTGCCACGGCTCCAGTTATTTTGGCTATAGTTTGCGCCCTGTCGCTACAATGTACACTTCGCGTGAACGTGAACGCGAAGCGTCCGGCTTACGAATTTTCACTTTCGTAAACAGGGAGCGAATTTCCCGCAGGTATTCATCGAAGCCATCTCCCTGAAATACTTTCACTACAAAACTGCCACCAGGTGCCAGTACATCGCGACACATTTCCAGTGCCAGCTCCACTAAATACATCGACCGGGGAATATCAACGGCTGGAGTGCCGCTCATATTGGGCGCCATATCGGACATGACAACCTGGACTTTCTCTTCGCCGACGCGTTCCAATAGTGCTTTCACTACGGATTCTTCACGAAAATCGCCCTGAAGGAAATCGACACCAACGATAGGATCCATCGGTAAAAGATCACAAGCGATAATACGTCCCTTTGAGCCAATCTGGGTCGCAACGTATTGAGACCAACCGCCAGGCGCTGCACCAAGATCGACCACGGTCATCCCGGGCTTAAACAGCTTATCGCCCTGCTGTATTTCATCAAGTTTAAACCAGGCGCGCGAACGCAACCCCTTTTTCTGTGCCTGTTGCACATATTTATCGCTAAAGTGTTCCTGAAGCCAGCGGCTGGAACTGGCTGAACGCTTTTTACCTGTCATACTTTTTCCAACTATTCTTCATCGTAGCGATAAATAACCAAACATAGTGATGTCCTGTTTGGTGATATACCAGAGATGGCGGTAGAATGTACCGTTTTCAATCCCAATGTAAGTAAAAATATACGATGAATCTGAGTACCAAACAAAAACAGCACCTGAAAGGTCTGGCCCATCCGCTGAAACCCGTTGTTATGCTGGGTAACCATGGCCTGACCGAAGGCGTGCTGGCCGAAATCGAACAGGCGCTTGCGCATCACGAACTGATTAAGGTGAAGATCGCTACCGAAGATCGGGAAACGAAAAACCTGATGGTAGAAGCCATTGTTCGTGAAACGGGGGCCTGTAACGTGCAGGTTATCGGCAAGACGCTGGTGCTGTACCGTCCGTCAGAAGAACGCAAAATCTCCCTGCCGCGCTAACCGGGCAAGCTGATTATACGCTAAATAATTCGGGTTGCGTGAAAGCAGCAACGCAGCAAATCCTGGAAGCTTACTGAGTAAGTGAGCAAGGAAAGCCAATGCACATGCAGCCTGAAATATAACGATTATAGTCAGCCGGAAGAAGTTGCCATGCTCCTGCTCAGGATAAAAGGCCGCAACGCGGCCTTTTTCCTTTCTTTACAATTATGTGATGCGTCAGAGCGATTAAAGATATTCTACTTTCAGAATTTCATACTCGACGTCGCCGCCGGGCGTTTTAATCACCACTACATCATCCACTTCTTTACCAATCAACCCGCGCGCCATCGGCGAGTTTACGGAAATCAGGTTCTGCTTAAAGTCCGCCTCATCATCACCAACGATACGATAGGTTGACTCTTCATCAGTATCGATATTCAGCACGGTTACCGTCGCGCCAAAAATCACCCGGCCATTGTTAGCGATTTTAGTGACATCGATCACCTGCGCATTCGACAGCTTGGCTTCGATCTCCTGAATACGCCCTTCACAAAAGCCTTGTTCTTCACGCGCGGCATGATACTCGGCATTCTCTTTCAGATCGCCATGCTCACGCGCTTCCGCAATTGAGGCAATAATACGGGGGCGTCTGACGGTCTTCAGCTCTTCGAGTTCTTCACGCAGCTTCTCCGCGCCCCTTAACGTCATCGGAATCTGATTCATTTTAATACCTCGTCATCGGTCCTGTTTGCTTGTTGTCGTCCTGACCATTGGGTCGTCGGCCTGACGCGTTGTGCAACGCTACCGGCTGATTCGCAAACAAAAGAAACCTGACCCGGAGCAGGCTCCAGGTCAGGATTCAGGTTTGCATTTTGATACGTATTTTAACCCAGAGTTCCCTATGGGTCATCGTTTACTTTCTACTACGATGCACCGTAGTATGACGGCTTCACCCGTCAGTTACCGCGAGATTATGCGATTTTCACGACTTGTTACCGGACTAACCTGTGCGTTTATGCTGCAAGCTCAGGCAGCACCCGTGGAAGAATACACACAATATTTACCGGATGGCGCAAACCTGGCGCTGATGGCACAAAAAGTGGGTTCATCAACGCCGCTGGTCGATTATCACAGTAAACAAATGGCTTTGCCAGCCAGCACCATGAAAGTAGTGACGGCGCTCGCAGCGCTGCTGGAGTTGGGTCCAGACTTCCGCTTTCGCACCACGCTGGAAACTCAGGGCAAAGTGGATAATGGCACCCTGCAGGGCGATCTGATTGCCCGCTTTGGCGGCGATCCCACGCTTTCGCGTCAGGATTTACGTAATATGGTTACCGCCCTGACCAAACAGGGTATTACCCATATTCAGGGCAATCTGGTGATCGACACCTCGGTCTTCGCCAGTCACGATAAAGCGCCAGGCTGGCCATGGAACGATAATACTCAGTGCTTTAGCGCGCCGCCTGCCGCTGCTATCGTGGATAAAAACTGTTTTTCCGTGTCCTTGTATAGCGCCGACCGTCCCGACGATAACGCCTTTATTCGCGTAGCGTCTTATTATCCGGTTACCATGTTCAGCCAGGTACGTACCTTAGCGAAAGGGTCGCCCGATGCGCCTTACTGCGAACTGGATGTCGTACCGGGTGAGCTGAATCGCTTTACACTCACCGGCTGTATGACGCAGCGCAGCGAACCTTTGCCGCTGGCCTTTGCTATTCAGGATGGTGCCGCCTGGTCCGGAGCCATTTTAAAAGCCATGCTGCAGGACGCCGGTATTGATTACACCGGACATCTGGTGCGCCAAACGCGCGTCACCGAGCCAGGCACCCTCCTGGCGGAGACACAGTCCGCGCCGCTGCGTGATTTGCTGAAAGTGATGCTGAAAAAATCGGACAATATGATCGCCGATACGGTTTTCCGCACCATCGGGCGTCACTATTTTAACGTTCCTGGCACCTGGCGTGCCGGTTCAGATGCGGTGCGCCGTGTTCTGCGCCAGAAGGCGAATATCGATCTTGGCAACAGTATTCTGGTCGATGGATCCGGACTATCGCGTCACGATCTGATCTCTCCGGCAACCATGATGCAGGTGCTGCAATATATTGCGCAAAACGATCAGCAACTGAACTTTATCTCTATGCTGCCGCTGGCGGGCTACGATGGCACGTTGCGCTATCGCGGCGGTCTGCATGAAGCCGGCGTGGATGGCAAAGTTTCCGCTAAAACCGGTTCGTTGTCAGGGGTTTATAACCTGGCCGGCTTTATTACCACCGCCAGCGGTCAACGCGTGGCATTTGTGCAGTTCCTGTCCGGGTATGCCGTACCGCCAGAGGACAAACGCATCCGCCGCGTGCCGCTAGTGCGCTTTGAAAGCCGGCTATACAAAGACATCTATCAGAATAACTGAGGCGCATGAAAATTCTCATTGTGGAAGATGATGTGCTATTGCAGGAAGGCATCGCCCTCGCGCTAAGTAGCGAGGGTTATGCCGTGGATTGCGCGGATAAAGCGGCTCAGGCGGATGCCCTGCTGCACAGTGGGGAGTATAGTTTAGTCGTACTGGATCTTGGCCTGCCGGATGCGGATGGAACCGATTTGCTGCGCCGCTGGCGTCGAAAAAATATCGACCTGCCGGTATTGATTCTCACAGCCCGCGATGCGCTGGAGGATCGGGTTGACGGACTGGACGCTGGCGCTGACGACTATTTGATTAAGCCTTTTGCGCTGGCTGAATTAAAAGCGCGCGTACGGGCGCTCATCAGACGTTACCAGGGCCACAGTGACAATCATATCCAGCATGGAGATCTGGCGCTTAACCTCTCCTCTTTGCAGGTCTCGGTGAATAATCAGCCAATAGAGGTTACGCCTAAAGAGTTCGCTCTGCTTTGCAGGCTGCTGATGCGAATTGGTCAAACCGTGCATCGCGAGACATTACAGCAGGATATCTACAGCTGGCAGGACGATAACAGCTCGAATGCGCTGGAAGTTCATATCCATAATCTGCGCCGCAAGTTGGGTAAAGATCGTATCAAAACGGTACGCGGCGTGGGTTACCGGCTGGAAGAGCGTCAATGAACAGTATGCGTCGGCGTTTGTTAATTATGCTGGCGCTTATTTTGCTGACTTGTCAGCTAATGAGCGCCATTTGGTTATGGCATGAAAGCCGTGAACAGATCGGTTTTCTGGTAAACGAAACGCTGACGGCGAAATCACGTAATCAGCATGTTGAAAACGAGATCCGTGAAGCGATAGCCTCTCTCCTGCTTCCGTCGTTAGTCATGGTCGGCTTTACGCTAACTCTCTCTTTCTGGGCGATCAGCTGGGTTATTCGTCCACTTAAGGCCTTACAAAACAGTTTGGCTGAACGCTCCGCCGATAATCTCTCGCCGTTGCCTGTCTATTCGGAGATGGAAGAAATCGTGGCGGTAACCGGAGCAATGAATCAGCTGCTTGCCCGCCTTAATCAAACGCTTCAGCAAGAAAGGTTATTTACAGCAGACGCGGCCCATGAGTTACGCACGCCGCTGGCAGGGATACGCCTGCACCTTGAGCTGATGGCGCAGCAGGAGATCAAGCAGGCGCCCATGCTGGTCGCGCGTATCGATCAGTTGATGCATGTCATCGAGCAGCTGTTAATGCTTTCACGTGCCGGACAAGCGCTGGCCAGCGGCCATTATCAAACGCTGAGCTGGCAGCGGGATATTTTTCTTCCCTTGCAGGCTGAAATGAGCGAATTACTGCAACAGCGACAGCAGACGCTGGAGTGGACGCAACAGGATATGAAAGTGCAGGGTGATGCAGTTTTATTGCGCCTGATGGTGCGTAACTTACTGGAAAACGCTTCCCGCTATAGCCCGGAGCACTCACCCATTACGCTGCAGCTACAGGCGCAAGATAATGGCAGCCTGTTGACAATTCGTGATGAAGGTCCCGGTATTGATGAAAAGAGCGCGGGAGAACTTACTCAGGCGTTTCATCGACGCGATCGGCGTTACGGCGGCAGCGGGCTGGGTTTAAATATTGTGTTGCGAATTTTACAGCTCCACGGCGGAAAGATGCAGTTAAGCAATCGTCAGAACCGCTCCGGACTGGAAGCACAATGCTGGTTGCCGGCTATCCTGAACCAGGGCAGCGGACAAACCAGCACAAGCCAGTGCTCAGGCTAATACCGGGCGCGCCAAACTGGTAACGTCCTTCAATCATTTGCACACTCCCTGCACGACAGCAGGGTTTATCAGTATGCTCTCTACGTCAGGCATAGAGCCCGCAGCAATAAAAACAGCAAAAAAAGCCCGGCGATAAGCCGGGCTGCAGTTATCAGGCATGATTAATGCTGATAGATGATTTCGACACCTTCGTCGTCATCTTCGTCCCAGTCATCATCCCAATCTTCATCTACTTCTTCTTCTGCCTGTTCCAGCGCTTCACGGTGGTAATCGTCCCACATGAATTCAGCTTTCTCAGGTTTCTTCTCTTCCTGTTCCGCCTCTTTGGGATTGGCGATCAGGAAGGACATCACATCCCAGCACAGCGCATTCACGCCGGTCTGACTGGCGGCAGAGATAAGGTAATATTTCTCATCCCAGCCAAGCGCTTCCACAATGGCCTTCGCACGCGTTTCCGCTTCTTCTTTACTCAGCAGATCCACTTTGTTGAAGACCAGCCAGCGCGGCTTGTCATACAGTTTTTCACTGTATTTCTTCAGCTCGCCGAGGATGATACGCGCATTTTCTACCGGATCGGATTCATCAATTGGCGCCAGATCGATCAGGTGCAGCAGAACACGGCAGCGTTCCAGATGCTTCAGGAAACGAATGCCCAGTCCCGCGCCATCCGCTGCGCCTTCAATCAGGCCCGGAATATCGGCGACCACAAAGCTTTTTTCATTATCCATACGCACCACACCAAGGCTCGGCACCAGCGTGGTAAAAGGATAATCAGCCACTTTTGGCTTGGCGGCAGACACCGCGCGGATAAAGGTTGATTTACCGGCGTTCGGCAGACCCAGCATGCCAACATCGGCCAGAAGCATCAGCTCCAGCTGCAGGTCGCGCTTCTCACCCGGCGTACCCATGGTTTTCTGACGCGGGGTACGGTTAACGGAGGATTTAAAGCGCGTGTTGCCCAGACCGTGCCAGCCGCCTTTTGCTACCATCAGCTTTTGCTCATGGCGCGTCAGGTCGCCCAGCGTTTCACCGGTACCCTGATCGATAACGCGCGTGCCGACCGGCACTTTAATCACGATATCTTTACCACGCTTGCCGGTACAGTCGCGGCTCTGCCCGTTCTGTCCACGCTCGGCGCGGAAAGATTTTTCAAAGCGATAATCGATCAGCGTGTTAAGGTTTTCATCGGCCAGCAGATAGACATCGCCGCCGTCACCGCCGTCGCCGCCGTCCGGGCCGCCTTTCGGAATATATTTTTCGCGGCGGAAGCTAACGCAACCATTACCGCCATCACCTGCAACGACCAGAATCGTCGCTTCATCAACAAACTTCATTTACCTTCTCCGTAAATCATTCACCTGGCGACCGGATAAACCGGTGCGGCTTTAATTCCGCCGAGGCCATAAGCGATGACCCGTTGCGGAAAGACTGTACGTAAATTGTACAGCAAATCAGGCAAGCTCAAAATGTAAAAAGCCCCGCAATATTCTGCGGGGCTTTCATTCTCTGGCAGGCAGATTAACCCGCCTGCAGCACGACAACCTTACTCAGCAACGATGCTGACGTATTTACGGTTGTTCGGGCCTTTAACTTCGAATTTCACTTTACCGTTTGCAGTAGCAAACAGAGTGTGGTCACGGCCAAGACCAACGTTGGTGCCTGCGTGGAACTTGGTGCCACGCTGACGAACGATGATGTTGCCAGCCAGTACAGATTCACCGCCGAAACGTTTTACGCCCAGGCGCTGTGCATTTGAGTCGCGACCGTTACGTGTTGAGCCGCCAGCCTTTTTGTGTGCCATTTGTCAGATCTCCTCTCAGGCGCTGATGCCAGTGATTTTCACATCAGTGAACCACTGACGATGGCCCTGCTGCTTACGATGGTGTTTACGACGACGAAACTTAACGATCTTAATTTTCTCGCCACGACCATGAGCAACAACTTCTGCTTTGATCACGCCACCTGAAACCAGCGGTGCGCCGATTGTAACGTCGTCACCATTTGCAATCATCAGAACCTGATCGAACTCAATAGTTTCGCCGGTTGCGATGTCCAGCTTTTCCAGGCGAACGGTTTGACCTTCGCTTACTCGGTGTTGTTTACCACCACTTTGGAAAACCGCGTACATATAAAACTCCGCTTCTGCGCTTACCTTCTTCAATTGTCAGGCGGCGCGATAAATATTCACAATAGGGCGCGAATTCTACGCAAAAATCCCTGCGTTGACAAGAGGACATAGCAAAGGATTGCAGAAAAAAAACGCAGCGCCATACTCAGGATTCAAGAGCCTCGTTTTTCAAGTACAATCTGTAATACATTACATGGCACAGACATGGGCAAAGTCGCTTAACATGGCGCTGAACAGAGCAATAGCTGAACAGACTGATGAATTTAGAACAAATTAATGAATTAACCGCCCCAGATATGGCGGCCGTCAACGAGACCATCCTCTCACAGCTGAATTCAGATGTTTCGCTCATCAATCAGTTGGGTTACTACATTATCAGCGGCGGCGGAAAGCGTATTCGTCCTATGATTGCCATTCTTGCGGCGCGCGCGCTCGGCTATGAAGGTAAGCAGCACGTGACTATTGCCGCGCTGATTGAATTTATTCATACCGCGACGCTGTTGCATGACGATGTGGTGGATGAATCTGATATGCGGCGCGGAAAAGCTACGGCCAACGCGGCCTTTGGCAACGCAGCCAGCGTGCTGGTAGGCGATTTTATTTACACCCGCGCCTTTCAAATGATGACCAGCCTTGGTTCACTGCGTATTCTGGCGTTGATGTCAGAAGCGGTAAACGTTATCGCCGAAGGCGAAGTGCTGCAGCTAATGAACTGTAACGATCCTGATATCACTGAAGAGAGCTATATGCGGGTGATTTACAGCAAAACGGCGCGTCTGTTCGAAGCGGCGGCGCAATCTTCCGGGATTCTGGCGGGCGCTAATGAAACTCAGGAGCAGGGTTTACAGGATTATGGTCGCTATCTCGGCACCGCTTTTCAGCTGATTGACGATCTGCTTGATTACAGCGCCGATGGACAAACGCTGGGGAAAAACGTTGGTGACGATCTCAGCGAAGGTAAACCTACCCTACCGTTGCTGCATGCCATGCGCCATGGCAATGCCCAGCAGACCGCCATGATACGTGAAGCCATTGAACAGGGTAATGGTCGCCATTTGCTGGATCCGGTACTGGAGGCGATGCGTCAATGCGGTTCTCTTGAGTGGACGCGCAACCGTGCCGAACAGGAAGCGGATAAGGCTATCGCTGCTCTGCAGGTGTTGCCAGAATCTCCCTGGCGCAGTGCGCTGGAAGCGCTGGCTCATATGGCAGTACAGCGCGACTCCTGATGCGTTACGGGGGCGCTATTTAACGCTCCCCCGCTCTTTATTTTTTCCTTCCGTTTGCAAACACCCATCACGCTTTTGCGAAGAGAAACACATTTCTTTCGCTTCATTTGGAATTTACTGGAAATAAATGGATTCTGTTTGCTATAAAAAACCACCTTCTGGCAAGATGGAGCTTGAAATGCAAACAGCAACATACTCTTTCCCCTAACTCTTTTAATTTAAAGTTTCTTAAAAACTCCAGTAATTCTCATCAAGAAAAATCAGCATAGGGAGACGTGCGCTATGGGTAATGTGAATAAAACAAAGCAAGACTGGCATACGGCGGATATCATTGCCGCCCTGCATAAAAAGGGAACCTCTCTTGCCGCCGTATCGCGCCAGGCTGGCCTGAGTTCATCAACGCTGGCTAATGCGCTCAATCGTCCATGGCCGAAAGGGGAATGGTTAATTGCCGAGGCGCTCGCAGTTCATCCTGCGGAAATTTGGCCCAGCCGCTACTACGATCCCATAACCAGGAAGCTGATTGATCGTAAGAAGCTGATTCGTTCCCGCTCCTGACCCCGCTTAAGTAAAAAAAAACAGCCCCCGAAATCGGGCGCTGTTTTTAACAAAAACGTCTTCAGAACGCGCTACAGCAGCGAGATCTATTCGCCTTTAACCCGTTCGATTTTCGCGCCCATGGCGATCAGCTTATCTTCGATATGCTCATAGCCACGATCGATATGATAAATACGATCGACCACTGTGGTTCCTTCAGCAATACAGCCGGCCAGTACCAGGCTGGCGGAAGCGCGTAAATCCGTCGCCATCACCTGCGCACCAGACAGCTTCTCTACGCCGTAGCAAATCGCCGTATTGCTTTCGATCTCTGCATGCGCGCCCATACGAATCAGCTCAGGAATATGCATAAACCGGTTTTCGAAAATGGTTTCGGTAATGACGCCGGTTCCTTCTGCAACCAGGTTTAGCAAGGTAAACTGCGCCTGCATATCGGTAGGAAAACCCGGGTGCGGTGCGGTACGCACGTTAACGGCTTTCGGACGTTTACCGTGCATATCAAGGCTGATCCAGTCTTCACCCGTTTCGATTTCCGCACCGGCTTCACGCAGCTTCGCCAGTACCGCATCCAGCGTATCAGGCTGCGTTTTATGACACACAACCTTGCCGCCAGAGATCGCTGCGGCAACCAGAAAAGTTCCCGTTTCAATACGGTCAGGCAACACGCGGTAAACGCCGCCGCCCAGGCGCTCAACGCCCTCAATCGTAATACGATCGCCGCCTGCACCGCTGATTTTTGCGCCCAGAGTATTCAGGAAGTTCGCGGTATCCACGATTTCCGGTTCACGCGCGGCGTTTTCAATGATGGTCGTGCCGGTCGCCAGGGTCGCTGCAGACATAATGGTTACCGTCGCGCCAACGCTAACTTTATCCATTACAATGTGCGCGCCCTTCAAACGCCCATTGACCGAGGCTTTAACATAGCCCTCTTCCAGCTTGATTTCCGCGCCCAGTTGCTCCAGCCCGGTAATATGCAAATCAACCGGTCGCGCGCCGATGGCGCAGCCGCCGGGTAAAGAGACCTGCCCCTGGCCAAAACGCGCTACCAGCGGTCCCAGCGCCCAAATCGAGGCGCGCATGGTTTTCACCAGCTCATAAGGAGCGCAGTAAATACCTACTTTACTGGCATCAAGATGCACGGATCCATTGCGCTCCGCTTTTACACCCAGCTGGCTGAGCAGCTTCATGGTGGTATCAATGTCCTTTAGTTTCGGGACATTCTGAATCTCCACCGGCTCTTCAGCCAGCAGAGCGGCGAACAGGATCGGCAGGGCGGCATTTTTGGCGCCGGAGATGGTGACTTCACCGCTTAGCCGGGTCGGACCCTGTACACGAAATTTATCCATTGCAACTGCTCTCTGTTATCAGAACTTAAAAGGCCATCGAGTCGCGGACCATAAGCCGCCTCAACAGCTTAAAAACCGTTTAGCTTACGATCCCGTTCCCACTCTTCAGGGGTGTAGGTTTTGATGGATACCGCATGAATACGGTTATCAGCGATATATTCCATCAGCGGTGCATAGACCGCCTGCTGTTTTTTCACGCGGCTCAGCTCAGCGAACAATTCGCCAACGGCGATAACCTGAAAATGACTGCCGTCACCGCTGACATGTACTTCTTTTAACGGCAGTGCGTTCATTAGTACTGTCTGAATTTCACTATTTTCCATGATTTTTTTACATTCGGTTGATGATAAACAGGCTGTCATATTAGTTGAAAGCGCATTTATCTTAAACAAACAAAAAGCCCCTGACTGTGCAGGGGCTTATACAAAAATCCAGCGCGATTAGGCGCAATTTTCAGCAGAAACAATAATCTGCTGTAAATTGTACAGCATGATCAGGGAGTGTAATTTATCCGTGATACCGCTGAAAACGGGGCTGGCACCCTGCTGTTGCGCTATCTGACGCAGATGCACCAGTAACGCCAGACCGGCCGAGTCTACGCGCTGCAGCCCGGAAACATCGATAACCTCAATTTTTTGCATTGCGGTTTCGCGCTGCTGCCACAGGCCGAGCAGTGTTTCCCGGTCAAGCTCCCCGCGAAGGTAAAGCGTTTTTGCCTCAACCTGCCAGCTCAGAAGATCAGCCATTATTTTTCTGATCCAGAGTAATAGGCTGCGCCGCATAGTTTTTCAGCTGCTGCGTCAGGCCGTCGATGCCTTTGGTACGCAGAATATCGCTCCACTCATTTTGTTTGGTGGTGATCATACTGATCCCTTCGGCGATCATGTCATAGGCCTGCCATTCGCCGGTACGGCTGTTCTTACGCCACTGAAAATCAAGGCGAACCGGGGGCCGTCCGTTGGGATCGATAATGCTGACGCGGATGGCAATGATATTCGCGTTGCCCAGCGGCTGCTCCGGCGCGATTTGATACGTTTGTCCATGATAAAGCGCCAGCGCCTGGCCATAAGCCTGCGCAAGATAATCGCCAAACGCGTTGAAATAGGTTTCGCGCTGCGCCGGCGTCGCTTCACGGTAGTAGCGGCCCAGAACCAGCGCGCCAGCGTATTTAATTTGTACATAAGGCAGCAGTTCCTGACGAACAATCTCGCGCAGATAATTGGGATCCTGCTTGATTTTCGGTTGCTCGTTTTTCAGGCGGGTGAATGTCTTCGCCGCTGCCTCATTCATCAGCTTATAAGGATTGGTTTGATCTGCCGCGTTTGCCGCCAGCGGCGCGATAACCAGCATAGCGACCATCAGTAAACGTTTAAACATACGTGTAGCCTCTTAAGGTTGTTCCGGGTTAGCAGAAGTCGGTGCTGCAGGCGCGTTTGGTTCCTGCGCAGGGCTTTGATTACCATCGCCGCTCTTATACAAAAACTGACCAATCAGATCTTCCAGCACCAGCGCCGATTTCGTATCCTGGAGCGTATCGCCATCCTTCAGAATAGCCGTGCCCATGTCAGGATCGTCAAAACCAACATTTAACGCCAGATACTGTTCGCCCAGCAGCCCCTGAGTACGAATCGCCAGTGAACTGGTATCGGGAAGATGGTTATATCTGTCTTCAATGTCCATGGTTACGCGTGGCGACAGAGATTTCTCATCCAGGGTAATATCCGTAACGCGACCAATCACCACGCCGCCAATTTTAACCGGAGAGCTAACCTTCAACCCGCCGATATTGTCAAAAGTCGCGTAGAGCCTCCATGTAGGCTCGGTGCCCAGCGATTTCACATCTGCAACGCGCAGACAGAGAAACAGGATGGCGATAAGCGCCAGCAGCATGAACGCCCCTACTCCAATTTCACTTTTTTTTGTTTGCATAGTCCTAGTTCCCAAACATCAGTGCCGTCAGCACAAAATCTAACCCCAGTACCGCCAGTGAGGAATGTACTACCGTACGCGTGGTGGCCCGGCTGATCCCTTCAGAGGTCGGAATCGCATCGTAGCCGTTAAATAACGCAATCCAGGTTACCGTAATGGCAAACACCGCGCTTTTAATCAGGCAGTTAATAATATCGGTGCGGAAATCTACCGCGTTCTGCATCGCCGACCAGAAGAATCCAGGGTCGATACCTTTCCAGCTGACGCCTACCAACGCCCCGCCCCAAATGCCCACGGCGGTAAAAATCAGCGTTAATAGCGGCATACTGATAAAACCCGCCCAGAAGCGCGGTGAGATTACCCGACGCAGCGGATCTACCGCCATCATTTCCATGCTGGAAAGCTGCTCCGTCGCTTTCATCAGGCCAATTTCCGCCGTTAACGCCGAACCGGCGCGTCCGGCAAACAGCAACGCCGTAACCACCGGCCCCAGCTCGCGCAGCAGCGATAATGACACCAGCATGCCAAGGCTGGTTTCAGCGCCATAGGTCGTTAGCACCAAAAACCCCTGCAGCCCCAGCACCATGCCGATAAACAGGCCAGAAACCAAAATGATCAGCAAGGACATCACGCCTACGCTATATAACTGTTTGATCAGCAGCGGGGTGTGTTTGCGAAACTGCGGTTTACCGGCCAGCGCATGAAACAGCATCAGACCGGCACGGCCAAACGAAGCACAGGTTTGGATCCCCTGGCGACCCAGTAGCGCCAGCGCATTTAAAAACATCAGTTTATTGACTCCCTGAACCGGTAAGATCGGCAAAATAGTCGCCAGCCGGATAACGGAAAGGCACCGGCCCATCAGCAATCCCATCGATGAACTGGCGTACACGTGCGTCAGGATTGTCCTGAAGCGCCTGCGTTGTTCCCTGAGCAATGATTTTTTGCCCTGCCACAATATAGGCGTAATCGGCGATGCTCAAGACCTCAGGCACATCATGTGAAACGACGATACAGGTCATGCCCAGCGAATGATTCAGCTCATCAATCAGCTTAACCAGTACGCCCATGGTAATAGGATCCTGACCAACAAAAGGCTCGTCGAACATGATCAGATCCGGTTCCAGCGCAATCGCACGCGCCAGCGCGGCGCGGCGCGCCATCCCGCCCGAAAGCTCTGAGGGCATTAATTTCGCCGCTCCGCGCAGACCGACCGCTTCCAGCTTCATCATCACGGTGCTGTGCAGCAGCGGCGCGGGCAAGCGTGTATGCTCCCGTAACGGCCAGGCGACATTCTCGTAAACATTAAGATCGGTAAACAGCGCTCCGGACTGAAACAGCATGCTCATACGCTTGCGTGTCTCATACAGACGCGAGCGCGACAGTTGAGGAATATTTTCGCCATCGAACCAGATATCACCGGCATCTGGCTGCAGTTGGCCGCCAATAAGACGCAGCAGGGTCGTTTTACCGATACCGGAAGGCCCCATGATGGCGGTGACTTTCCCTTTTGGCACCGTTAACGAGATATTGTCGAAAATGGTGCGATTACCACGGGTAAAGCTAACGCCGTGGACTTCGACCAGATTCGTGGATGGCTGGTGCATTGATACCTCTGTTATCCATTTTAGGCGATTCAAAAGATTTATGTTAATCGCATCTAAGTAACCATTGCCGCGAGTTTTACAGAAATCGGATGCTTCTTCGTAGCGAAAACCGGCATACGTTTTACTTTTTGCTCGCAGACGGTCAAAATCATCGCCATTCTTTATATCGCCTGCAAAATGACGAGTCTGGCAAACCGACGAGTATAACCGATCCAAGGATTTTTCATGCTTTTAGCCGCTGCACTGTTAGTTATCGGTTTAGTTTTACTGGTCTATGGAGCCGATCGTTTAGTGTTTAGTGCCGCCATTCTCTGTCGTTCGCTGGGCATTCCTCCACTGATTATCGGTATGACCATTGTGGGCATCGGCACCTCGCTGCCTGAATTGATCGTCTCCTTTACTGCCGCCACGCATGGGCAGATGGATATGGCCGTCGGCACTGCAATGGGTTCCAATATTACCAATATCTTGCTGATTCTTGGCGGCGCGGCGCTACTGCATCCCCTTACGGTCCATTCGAACCTGGTACGGCGTGAACTGCCGTTAATGCTGCTGGTAACCTTGTTGAGCGGCATCATCCTGTGTGACTACCAGTTGAGTCGCGTTGATGGCGTCGCACTGATCGCCTTTGCCCTGCTCTATCTGCTGTTTATTATTCGTATCGCCCGCCAGGCCGAACGGGATAATAGCGATACGTTAACGCGGGAACAGCTGGCTGAACTGCCGCGTGACGATTCAGGCAACACGGTCGCCTTCCTGTGGCTGGCGGTTGCGCTGATTATTCTACCAATGTCGACCCGCATGGTAATCGATAACGCAACGGTGATTGCAGACTACTTCGGCGTAAGCGAGCTGGTGATTGGGCTAACAATTATCTCCGTCGGGACCAGCCTGCCGGAGCTGGCGACCGTGATCGCAGGCGCATTAAAAGGAGAAGATGACATAGCCATTGGCAACCTTATCGGCTCCAACATTTATAATCTGGCTATTGTACTTGGACTTCCGGCTCTGCTTCAGCCCGGAGAGTTTGACAGCGCCGCCTTTGAACGCGATTACTGGGTTATGCTCGGCGTCAGCGCCCTGTTTATGCTTATTTGCCTACAGCGCAGCCGTCGTATTGGTCGTCGCGCCGGGGCGATTTTACTGGCCGGTTTTATAGCCTGGGTAACCGTACTTTACCTGCAGCCATTTAGTCTCAACGGATAAAGGACTGAACATCAATGACGCACATCATGCCCGAGCCGGGATTCGATTTCCAACAGGCCGGTAAAGAAGTACTTGATATTGAACGCCAGGGGCTGGAACAGCTCGATCAATACATCAACGATGATTTTACCCGCGCCTGCGAAATGATGTTCTATTGCCAGGGAAAAGTCGTGGTAATGGGGATGGGTAAATCGGGGCATATTGGCAAAAAAATGGCAGCCACCTTCGCCAGTACCGGTACACCCGCCTTTTTCGTGCATCCCGCCGAAGCCAGCCATGGCGATTTAGGGATGGTCACCAGCAGCGACATCGTGATCGCCATTTCCAATTCCGGCGAATCAAACGAAATCCAGGCGCTGATCCCGGTGTTAAAACGGCTTAAAGTGCCGCTAATTTGCATCACCAGCCGCCCGGAAAGCAGCATGGCGCGTGCCGCAGATCTTCATCTGTGTGTTAAAGTGCCGCACGAAGCGTGTCCGTTGGGCCTGGCACCGACCTCCAGCACTACGGCGACGCTGGTGATGGGCGATGCGCTGGCGGTTGCCCTGCTAAAGGCGCGCGGCTTTACCGCCCAGGACTTCGCTCTTTCTCACCCTGGCGGCGCGCTGGGCCGCAAACTGTTGCTGCGCGTCAGTGATATTATGCACACCGGCGATGAAATTCCCCACGTTACCCGCGAAGCCTCGCTACGCGATGCGCTGCTGGAAATTACACGCAAAAACCTGGGTATGACGGCAATCGTAGACGATTTAATGCAGATTCAGGGCATTTTCACCGACGGTGATTTACGCCGCGTTTTTGATATGGGCATCGATTTTCAAAATGCGTCTATCGCCAGCGTAATGACGCCGGGCGGCATTCGCGTACGTCCCAATATGTTAGCGGTTGACGCTCTGAACCTGATGCAAAGTAAGCATATCACTGCCGTCATGGTTGCCGACGGCGACCAGCTTATTGGTATTGTTCATATGCATGACATGCTGCGCGCAGGCGTAGTATAAACCGGATGGAAACCAGAATGACGCAAGAAAAAAACGTCGTGGAAACCTGCTACGGCGAGGTAAGCCAGGACGTCATACAACGCGCCAGCGAGATTCGCCTGTTGATCTGCGATGTTGACGGCGTAATGTCCGATGGCCTGATTTATATGGGCAATAGCGGCGAAGAGCTAAAAGCGTTTAACGTTCGTGATGGTTATGGCATTCGCTGCCTGCTGACTTCCGATATCGAGGTGGCGATTATCACCGGCCGACGGGCCAAACTGCTGGAAGATCGTTGCCAGACGCTGGGCATTACACATCTTTACCAGGGGCAGTCTGATAAGCTTTTGGCCTTCAGGGAACTTCTGGATAAACTGTCGTTAGCCCCCAATCAAGTCGCCTACGTCGGCGACGATTTGATTGACTGGCCGGTGATGGCCAAAGTGGGTTTAAGCATCGCCGTAGCTGATGCTCACCCGCTGCTGCTGGGGCGCGCCAACTATGTGACCCGTATTGCCGGTGGGCGCGGCGCGGTACGCGAAGTTTGCGATCTGATTTTGATCGCCCAGGATAAGTTTGATGATGCCAAAGGGCAATCGGTATGAGTAAAACCAGGCGTTGGATAACGCTCTTGTTGGCGTTGATTGCTATTATCTTGATCGGCTGGAATCTTGCCGGTAACGAAGATGAACAGGGTCAGGTGGAAACAAACGATCGGGAACCGACCTATACCAGCGCGAATTCCAGTACCGTGGTATATAACCCAACCGGCAGCCTGAGCTACAAGCTGGTGTCGGATAAGGTGACCTACTTTTCCGCTGATGAGATCAGCTGGTTTGACAGGCCGCTGATGACCACTTATGACGAAAACAAGATCCCTGCCTGGTCAGTACGGGCCGACAAAGCCAAACTGACGAAAGATCGCATGCTTTATCTTTACGGTCACGTTGAGGTCAATAGCCTGGCTAAAGATGCCCAGATTGAGCGCATCAAAACCGATAATGCGCAGGTGAATCTGGTTACGCAGGATGTGATGTCTGATGATCAGGTCACTCTTTATGGCCGCAGCTTTAATTCCACTGGTATGAAGATGCGCGGTAATTTACGGACGAAAACGGCCGAGCTGATTGAAAAGGTCAAAACAAATTATGAAATCAATGCACAACAACAGCCTTAAACTACTGCTTATCAGTACTCTGCTGGCCGCCAGCGTTCCGGCTTTTGCCTTAACCGGCGACTCTGAAAAGCCGGTTAACATCAATTCGGCCAATCAGGCGCTGGACATGCAGGGCAATGTCGCGACCTTTACCGGCAACGTTATCGTTACTCAGGGTTCGATAAAAATTACCGCAGATAAAGTGGTGGTTACGCGTCCCGGCGGCGACAGCAAAAAAACCGTGGTCGACGCCTATGGCAACCCGGCCACTTTTTATCAGCTGCAGGACGATGGCAAGCCGGTAAAAGGCCATGCGGCGAAGATGCGCTATGAGCTGGCGAAGGATTTCGTTGAGCTTACCGGCAATGCTTATATTGAGCAGCTGGACAGCAACGTGAAAGGCGATCGCATTACCTATCTGGTTAAAGAGCAGAAGATGCAGGCCTGGAGTGAAGGCGATAACAAACGCGTCACCACGGTACTGGTTCCTTCGCAGTTGCAGGATAAACCCGCCTCCTCATCCACTAGCCAACAGAAGAGCCGCTGATCCCTATGGCAACACTAATCGCTGAAAATCTGGCAAAAGCCTATAAAGGCCGCCGCGTGGTGGAAGATGTCAGCCTGCAGGTTAAATCAGGCGAGATCGTTGGCCTGCTCGGTCCAAACGGGGCCGGCAAAACCACAACGTTTTATATGGTCGTTGGTATTGTGCCGCGTGATGCGGGCCGCATCGTTATTGATGATGAAGATATCAGCATTCTGCCGCTGCACGCTCGCGCCCGACGCGGGATTGGCTATCTGCCGCAGGAAGCCTCTATTTTTCGTCGTCTGAGCGTTTATGACAACCTGATGGCGGTGCTGCAGATACGGGAAGATCTCACCACCGAGCAGCGTGAAGATCGCGCCAAAGAGCTGATGGAAGAGTTCCATATTGCACATCTGCGCGATAGCCTCGGCCAGGCGCTGTCAGGCGGCGAACGCCGTCGTGTTGAAATTGCCCGAGCGCTGGCGGCAAATCCCAAATTTATTCTACTGGATGAGCCTTTTGCCGGCGTCGATCCCATTTCCGTGATCGATATTAAAAAAATCATCGAGCATCTGCGCGACAGCGGGCTTGGCGTCCTGATCACCGACCACAACGTCCGTGAAACGCTGGCCGTCTGCGAACGCGCTTATATCGTTAGCCAGGGCCATTTAATCGCGCACGGAACGCCCGAAGCGATCCTGGCCGATGAGCAAGTAAAACGTGTCTATTTGGGTGAAGAGTTCAGACTCTGATATGGTGTCAGTTATGACGGTGTTTTATCAGGAATCTTTATTCTGAATATGAAGCAAGGTTTGCAACTCAGACTCAGTCAACAGCTTGCGATGACTCCGCAGCTACAGCAGGCAATCCGTTTGCTGCAGCTTTCTACGCTGGAACTTCAACAGGAGATACAGCTGGCGTTGGAGAGTAATCCGTTGCTTGAGCAGACCGATATCCATGAGGAAGTAGATTCTCTCGAATATGCTGAAAGCGAAGCGCTTGATACGCGTGAGGCGCTTGAGCAAAAGGATATGCCGGAAGAGTTGCCGCTTGATGCCACCTGGGATGAGATCTATACGGCCGGTACGCCCTCAGGCACCGGCAATGACTATCGCGATGATGAACTACCGGTTTATCAGGGCGAAACCACCCAAACCTTGCAGGATTACCTGATGTGGCAGGTAGAGCTAACGCCGTTTAGCGATACCGACCGCGCGATTGCCACCTCGATCGTCGATGCCATTGACGATACCGGCTACCTTACCGTTACGCTGGATGATATCCGCGACAGCCTTGGCGACGAGGATGTAGCGCTGGATGAGGTCGAAGCGGTTCTGAAGCGAGTCCAGCGTTTCGATCCGGTTGGAGTAGGCGCACGTAACCTGCGTGACTGTCTGCTGGTACAGCTTTCGCAGTTTGCGCGCGATACGCCCTTTCTGGCCGAAGCGCAGCTGATTGTGGATCAATACCTCGATCTGCTGGCCAACCATGATTTCCGCAGCCTGATGCGCGTGACCCGTCTGAAAGAGGATGTGCTGAAAACGGCGCTGGCGCTGATTCAGTCACTGGATCCACGACCAGGCCAGTCAGTTAACACCCGTGAACCGGAATATGTCATCCCTGATGTGCTGGTGCGTAAAACAGGCAATCGCTGGACGGTTGAGTTAAACAGCGACAGCGTGCCGCGCCTGCAGATCAACCAGCAATACGCCGCGCTGGGCAATTCGGCGCGTAGCGACAGCGATAGCCAGTTTATTCGCACCAACCTACAGGATGCGAAATGGCTGATTAAAAGCCTGGAAAGCCGCAATGATACGCTGCTCAAAGTCACGCGTTGCATTGTGGAACAACAGCAGGCTTTTTTTGAGCAGGGTGAAGAGTTTATGCGTCCAATGGTGCTGGCGGATATCGCCCAGGCCGTTGATATGCATGAATCGACCATTTCCCGCGTTACCACCCAAAAATATCTGCACAGCCCACGCGGCATTTTTGAACTGAAATACTTTTTCTCCAGCCATGTTAATACCGAAGGCGGGGGCGAAGCCTCATCAACCGCCATTCGCGCGCTGGTGAAAAAGCTAATCTCGGCGGAAAATCCCGCCAAACCGCTGAGCGACAGCAAGCTCACTACCCTGTTGTCTGAGCAAGGCATTATGGTGGCGCGCCGTACCGTCGCGAAGTATCGCGAGTCTTTATCCATCCCGCCATCAAACCAGCGTAAGCAATTGGTTTGATCATCACTGAGAAGGAAGACGCTATGCAACTCAATATTACCGGGCAACACGTTGAAATCACGACCGCTTTACGTGAGTTTGTGAACACCAAATTTGCCAAACTGGCCCAATATTCTGACCGGATAACCCAGGTTCATATTGTGCTAAAGGTAGAAAGAGTGCAGCAGATAGCGGAAGCGACGCTGCACGTCAGCGGCGGCGAACTGCACGCAACGTCTGAAGCCAGTGATATGTATGCGGCGATCGATGGTTTAATCGATAAGCTGGCGCGCCAGCTAACCAAACATAAAGATAAGTTAAAACAACACTAATCACCACGCGGCTTAAGGAAAAACAGGCCGTCAGGTTGCCGGATACGGTAACATGCACAGACCGGGGGCGAGCTTTTTCGCCCCGTTTTTCCATTCACGCCGGCTGGCGAAGTTTTTGCTGCTGTTCTCGTCGCAAGACGCGTAAAGTAGCGTGATGTGCCAGTAAATGTGAACACGCAAGTGAAACTATGATGAACAACGAACTCTCACTGGAACTCAGCTCTGTACTTAGCCTTGACTGTACCCGCAGCGGCGTGCATTGCCAGAGCAAAAAGCGGGCACTGGAAATCATCAGTGAACTGGCTGCCAAACAGCTTAACCTGCCTCATCAGACGGTTTTTGAAGCTATTCTGACGCGCGAACGCATGGGCAGTACCGGTATCGGGAACGGTATTGCGATCCCACACGGCAAGCTGGAGGAGGATACGCTACGCGCGGTCGGCGTTTTTATCCGCCTCGATCAGCCTATCGCTTTTGATGCCATTGATAACCAGCCGGTGGATTTGCTCTTTGCCTTGCTGGTGCCGGCGGATCAATGTAAAACACATCTACATACCCTTTCGCTGGTAGCAAAGCGACTGGCTGACAAAACCGTTTGCCGTCGTCTGCGAGCTGCGCAAAGTGATGAAGAGTTATATGAAATCATCGCCGCGATGCCAGAAGATAATCACTAAATAGTCAGCTTGCACTTTTGCCCGTACCGGGACAGCCCGGTATTCACGGGTTGAATGGGGAGATAACTTAATGGTGCTGATGATCGTCAGCGGTCGTTCAGGCTCAGGGAAATCTGTCGCGTTACGCGCGCTGGAAGATATGGGTTTTTACTGTGTAGATAACCTGCCGGTAACGTTACTGCCCGAGCTGGCAAGCTCGCTGGCCGCACGCAATATTTCTGCGGCGGTCAGTATTGATGTCCGCAATATGCCGGAATCACCGGACGTGCTGGAAAAAGCCTTAACCGGCCTGCCCAACAGCTTTTCACCTCAGCTGCTGTTTCTGGACGCCGATCGTAACACCCTGATCCGCCGCTATAGTGACACCCGCCGACTACATCCGCTTTCCAGTAAAAACTTATCGCTGGAAAGCGCCATTGATGAAGAGAACGATCTTTTAGAACCGTTGCGCTCACGTGCCGATCTGATTGTTGATACTTCCGAAATGTCCGTGCATGAGCTGGCAGAAATGCTGCGTACCCGCCTGCTGGGCAAACGTGAACGCGAACTGACGATGGTGTTTGAATCGTTCGGCTATAAGCATGGTATTCCTATCGATGCCGACTATGTGTTTGACGTGCGTTTTCTGCCGAACCCTCACTGGGATCCCAAGCTGCGCCCAATGACCGGCCTCGATCGCCCGGTGGCGGCCTTCCTCGATCGCCATACTGAAGTGCATAACTTTATTTATCAGACGCGCAGCTATCTGGAGCTGTGGCTGCCCATGCTGGAAACCAATAATCGCAGCTATTTAACTGTCGCCATTGGTTGTACCGGCGGTAAGCACCGTTCCGTTTATATTGCCGAACAGTTGGCCGATTACTTCCGTTCACGCGGTAAAAATGTTCAGTCCCGTCATCGTACGCTGGAAAAACGTAAATCATGACCGTCAGACAAACCGTTGAAATCAAGAATAAGCTGGGCATGCATGCGCGCCCGGC
Organism: Pantoea sp. FN0307; assembly: GCF_050113815.1. Classification (NCBI taxonomy): domain Bacteria; kingdom Pseudomonadati; phylum Pseudomonadota; class Gammaproteobacteria; order Enterobacterales; family Erwiniaceae; genus Pantoea; species Pantoea sp. FN0307. The sequence continues at coordinate 152,942 of NZ_JBNJSO010000007.1, forward strand.
AATGAAGCTGTTTGAACTGGTGCAGAGTTTTGATGCTGAAGTGCTGTTGCGCAATGAGACAGGCACCGAAGCCGAGGCCAGCAGCGTCATTGCGCTGTTGATGCTCGACTCGGCAAAAGGCGGTCATATAGAAATTGAAGCCAGCGGCCCGCAAGAACAGCAGGCGCTGGCGGCGGTAATCGAGCTGTTTGAAGCCGGCTTCGACGAAGAGTAAGCGTACCTCTACAGATTATGCTGCCGGATAAAGCCCGTGCCGCCCAGCTGGCTCATCTGGCGCATAATCCACGCCTGACGCTGCCGTACATAGCCTGAAGGCGCATCGGCGCGAAAGCGCAGCGGATTGGGCAGGACCGCAGCCAAAAGCGCCGCTTCTGACATAGTCAGTCTGCTGGCGGGCTTATGAAAATAGCGCTGCGCAGCGGCTTCAACGCCAAAGATCCCGTCGCCAAACTCAGCAATATTCAGATAGACCGTCAGAATACGTCTCTTGCTCCATACGCTTTCCAGCCCCAGCGTTAAACCTGCTTCCAGACCTTTACGCAGCCAGCTGCGCCCATCCCACAGAAACAAATTTTTTGCCGTTTGCTGCGTCAATGTAGAGGCGCCACGCAGTCGGCCGTTCTGGTTATCAATTACCGACTCAATGGCTTCAACATCAAACCCCCAGTGAGCCGGGAATTTTTGATCCTCAGCGGCAATTACCGCCAGCGGCATCCAGGGGGATATCTCATCTCTGGAAACCCAGTCAGAATGTGCCACCCATGTGAAATCCCCTGTTAGCCATGCAGAAACCTGCCGCTCTGCCATCACGGCTGAAAACGGTACCGGCAAAAAGGCAAAAAGCGCAATTCCGGCCAGCCAAAGTCCCCCAACAAGCATGACTGTTCGCGCCAGCCAGCGCCGAGCCATGCTTAAGAAACCCCCTTTATTTTTCCTCATTTTCTCTCTTCCGCTATTGGTTTTATAACTTATTAATCACGGTTGTTACTGACTTCTTTTGCGTGGCGATCAAGCGCAAAAAAGCTGATAAAAAATGGCGCTTCTTGACTGAATTTTCTGAATCACAACTTTAGAATTTGTAAAATTCTTCCTACATCAATGGTTTCCATGCCAGCGGAATCGGTTCCAAAGTTTAGTCTATTTGTTGTTTAACGCGATTTTACCCAAACATACCGCCGAACACCCATAAGAAAAAACATTTAAACTATTTATAAATAGGACGATAACTCAACACTTAAAAGATGGAAATGGCAAAATTAATTGAAGTAATCTTCCCTTTCATCCTCTTGCCGGTAGCTGATTTTCATTTTATAAATGCTTTTTATCGCCGGTTGTATGCGTTTCCACCACCAGTAAACAACCAGGCCGTCTAAAGGGTTAGACGCTCCTTTTATTCAGCCGGTTTTGGCATGAATTATCACTCAGTAAAATTTAGTAATATTAAGAGTTTAATTACAAATTTTATGTTGATCCGGTACGAAGAAGTGTTAAAAAATAAGAGCCCAGCCAGAGCTTCTTAAAGCGAAAAGATTTTTGTAATGAAAACCTTTACAAAAGCTTAAACTGACGCCAATATAGGGCCTCAGTTAATTCCTTGCTTGACTGTGTCAGTAAATTAATGTTTTCTGTATATGAACGCTGGCGCACATCACATATTTTAATGAATCATTTAACAGATACGTTGAGATTTGCTAAGGTGTGTCAAAGCGTTAACCAATACCATGCTTGTGCCGCTTGTGAACTCTTCAAAGAAATGGCGTGAGCAACCTTTTCCCTGGTGTTGGCGCAGTATTCGCGCACCCCGGCACAAGCCGGGGTCATTTTTTTCAGCGTCCTGCTTCCTGTTGTTCAATCCATTCCCGCAATACGGCCACATCATGCCGCCATTCTTGTTTGAGTTCGTCGATCCACTCCTGGACGTTATCCCACCATGCTGGCAGCTCCGGACTCTGAATCTGCTTCGCTAGCTGCTGTAGGTGCTGTAAGCCAACCGAGCCCGCAGCGCCTTTGATTTTATGCCCTTCCTCAGCAATTCCCTTTTGATCGCGCGCCATCATGTTGGAATCCAGCACCGCCAGATAGCCAGGCAACAGCTGCTCAAACATATCAAGGCTGCGGGTAATAAGTGACGGGCCGACCAGCTCGGCATATTGCTCCAGCATTGGCAGGTCCAGTAACGCCAGTTTCTTCTCATCCAGTTGAGCGTGCGGCTCGATCGGAGCGATCTCCTGATAGTCCCAAAACTTTTTGATCATTGCCGTTAATGCCGGCACCGCCAGCGGTTTACTGAGTACGTCATCCATGCCCGCATCCAGATACTCTTTTTTATCTTTCAGGACATTGGCCGTCAGCGCGATCAGCGGCGGCAGGCTCTGCCCGCTAAAGCGCTGATGAATGGCGCGCGCCACATCCAAACCCGTCATATCCGGCAGCTGAATATCCAGTAGCACCAGATCAAATTCATCGGGATCAAACATATCCAGCGCCGCCTGTCCGGTCATGGCAACCTCAACGCTATTCCCCAGCTTCTCCAGTACAGAACGCGCAACGACAACATTTAACTCAATATCCTCAACCAGCAGCACGTGTAGCGCAGGCAGCGGCATCTCGTCGGCCAGCATCTCATCCTCTACCTCTTCAGCGATTTGCGGCGCGTTCAGCGTCACCGTAAAGCACGCCCCTTCACCTGGCTGGCTGCGCACGGTGATATCCCCGCCCATGGCCTGCGCTAAACGTCGGGATACCGCAAGGCCGATACCGGTGCCGGTAGCGGGTTTGCCGCCGTGCTGGTCTTTAACCTGATAATACATCGCAAAGATTTTATCCTGCTCATCAAGCGGGATCCCCATCCCGGAATCCTCCACTTCAAAGCGTAGTTTCTCTGCCTCATAGGCAACCCGCACGATAATTTCACCCTGTTGAGTGAACTTCACCGCGTTACCAATCAGGTTCCACAGGATCTGACGCAGGCGCGTGCCGTCGGCGACGATTTTATGAGGCAGCGGCAGCTGAGGTTGCAGGACAAACTTCAATCCTTTCGGTTGGGCCAGCAGGCCGGATAAATTCTCTAAGTCTGCGAGGAAGCCGGTAAAATCGAGCGGCTGATTATCCAGCTGTACCTTACGACGCTCGATCTTATCCATCTCGATCACATCATTAAAAATATTGCCCAGCGTTATCGCAGAAACATGAATGGTTTTGAGATATTTAAGTTGTTCCTGATTCAGCTCGGTATCCAGCAAAATACGGCTGAGGCCAACAATGCCGTTAAGCGGCGTACGCAGCTCGTGGCTGATGGTTGAGATAAAGGTGGTCTTCTCACGGCTGGCGTTCTCCAGCGCGTCCTGATAGCGCTTACGCTCGGTAATATCGCGGCCAAAACCCATCAGGCCGCTGCGTTTGCCTACGCGGTCATAATAAGGCACTTTACGGATCTCAAAGCAGGCTTTGCGTCCGTCAGGATATTGCAGCCACTGCTCATAGGTTAGCGAAACATTATGCCGGAAAACTTTTTCATCCGTTTCCAGCACTTTTGTCGCGGCTTCTTCATCGTAAACCTCTTTTGGCGTCAGGCCGATCAACTGTTTTTCACTTTTTCCTGTTAACAGCTCCATTGCCCGGTTACAGCCGGAAAATTGCTGATCAATATTGCGGTAGAAAACCAGATCCGGTGAGGCATCCAGAAAGGATCGCAGGAAAGAGGATTGTTGCTCCAGTTCGATTTGCGCCTGCTCGCGACGCGCCATCTCCTCTTTTAACTTATCCACTACCAGCAAACGTGCCTCTTCCGCTTTAATACGGTCAGCAATCTCCTGATTGAGCTGGCTAATGGTTTCCTTCATCTGCTGATTAAGCTCCAGATCGCGGTGGCGCATCTCTTCCAGCTTATCTACCAGACGCGAAAGCCGCTGTCGCGACTCCTCCAGTTGCTCAACAACAACCGACAAAAAATAGACGGCCCACGGCGTAATGAGCAGCCCAAAGAACACGGAGCGCACCATATCAATACTTTCAACATGGCCGCGCAGCAGCATGGTAACCGCCATTTGCACTACCATCGCCAGTACCACCAGCGCCGAGGCTAACAGCAGGGAAAAGCGAATCAGCCCCAGCTTTACCATTAAATCGACATAATATTGCGCCAACAGACGAATTTGTTTCATATCAGCTTCCTTTGGGGTCTCTTCTTCCATCATACCCCACTTTAATGTCAGCGGGACGTGACAAGCTCAAACACGTCTTCAACAGAGAAATAGCCGAAGCTGCACTATTAAAGTGCGAATAAACCCGTTTTAGCCAGTAAAGAAGGTTAGCGGGTCAAAAGCATTGACTATTTTATTAACTCGCATACATTGAAGGGCCCTGTTAATAACAGGTTTATTTCCCGACATCTGATGCTTTTCAAGGCAATGCCTGCGCAATGTCTTTGTCCCTCCATTACCTCAACGAATAATCATTCAAATTAAGCAGCGTTTTAGTCACTCTTCGCTTGATTAATTTTCCTTATAACTCTGCCGTGGTTTATACAAAAAAGACGCCATAAGAAAAACAGATGCATCCTGCAGTTCATAGAGATTTAACAGCATATAATGCTGCAATACACGTCAGCACTAGCATGGTGCAGAGATTTGGCCGCTGCACTATAGTGAGACAGCTCACACTATGCGGGTATGCTTACCGTTATCGCCTGCCACCAAAACCACTTAAAAAATCATATTTAACAATGAGTTAATTCAAAGAACCGTAAAAAAGCATAAGTAAGAACGCTATTTGACCTCTTTGCGCTTTCCCGATAAGTTGGAAATCCGCTGGAAGCTTTTCGGATGAGTGTTCCACTCATCATATTTATGCAGTAATTGAGATTCCCTCTGAAACAAGTCCGCAATACTTGTGACACCGATGCCTGAGGCCATGAATGGGAGCACGCGACCGGTAGCGTATGATGCGCAATCCTGCCGCCAGCCCTTTCTACGCCCGCCGTCGGCGCCGGGAATCCGCAGAGCCTGGGGAGGTTCACTGAAATGTTGTACGATAAATCCCTTGAAAAGGATAACTGTGGTTTCGGCCTGATCGCTCATATTGAAGGCGAACCCAGCCATAAAGTAGTGCGCACCGCGATTCATGCCCTGGCTCGCATGCAGCACCGCGGCGCAATTCTTGCTGATGGCAAAACCGGTGACGGCTGTGGCCTGCTATTACAAAAGCCCGATCGTTTTTTCCGCATCATTGCGGAAGAACAGAACTGGCGCTTAGCCAAAAATTACGCGGTCGGCATGCTGTTCCTGAGCAAGGACGATGAGCAAGCCCGCGCCAGCCGTCGCATTGTCGAAGAAGAAGTGCTGCGCGAAACCTTATCGATCGTTGGCTGGCGCGAAGTGCCAACCAATCAGGACGTGCTGGGCGAAATCGCCCTCTCCTCTCTGCCGCGCATTGAGCAAATTTTTATTAACGCCCCCGCTGGCTGGCGTCCGCGTGATATGGAGCGCCGCCTGTATATGGCGCGTCGTCGTATTGAGAAGCGTATCGAAGCGCTGGGCGATAAAGAGTTCTATATCTGCAGCTTCTCCAACCAGGTCAATATCTATAAAGGTCTCTGTATGCCGGCAGACCTGCCGCGCTTCTACCTTGACCTGGCGGATCTGCGCATGGAATCGGCCATCTGCCTGTTCCATCAGCGCTTTTCCACGAACACCGTGCCACGCTGGCCGCTGGCGCAGCCGTTCCGCTATATGGCGCATAACGGTGAAATCAATACCATTGCCGGTAACCGGCAATGGGCACGCGCACGCGCCTATAAATTCCAGACGCCGCTGATCCCCGATTTACAGGATGCCTCACCGTTCGTGAATGAAACCGGCTCTGACTCCAGCTCCATGGATAATATGCTGGAACTGTTCCTGAATGGCGGGATGGATCTGATCCGCGCGATGCGTCTGCTGGTGCCGCCTGCCTGGCAAAATAATCCCAATATGGATCCTGAGCTGCGCGCCTTTTTTGACTTTAACTCCATGCATATGGAACCGTGGGATGGCCCGGCCGGCATTGTAATGTCTGATGGTCGCTATGCAGCCTGTAACCTCGACCGTAACGGTCTGCGACCGGCGCGCTATGTGATCACCAAAGATAAGCTGATCACCTGTGCCTCTGAAGTCGGTATTTGGGATTATCAGCCAGATGAGGTGCTGGAAAAAGGCCGCGTTGGGCCAGGCGAACTGATGGTTATCGATACCCGAGCGGGCCGTATTCTGCACTCCGCCGAAACCGATAACGATCTGAAAAGCCGTCATCCTTACCAGTCATGGATGGAGAAAAACGTTAAGCGCCTGATCCCGTTTGAGGATCTGCCTGACGATCAGGTTGGCCGCCGCGAGCTGGATGACACCACGCTTGCCACTTACCAGAAACAGTTCGCCTACAGCAGCGAAGAGCTGGATCAGATTATTCGCGTGCTGGGTGAAAACGGTCAGGAAGCGGTGGGCTCAATGGGCGATGATACCCCGTTCGCCGTGCTTTCCAGCCGTCCCCGCATTATTTATGACTATTTCCGCCAGCAGTTCGCGCAGGTCACTAACCCGCCGATCGATCCGCTGCGTGAAAATCATGTTATGTCGCTGGCGACCAGCATCGGTCGCGAGATGAATGTCTTCTGCGAAGCGGAAGGCCAGGCACATCGCGTCTCGTTTAAGTCGCCGATCCTGCTCTATTCCGACTTCCGTCAGCTAACGACGATGGAAGGCGAATACTATCGCGCCGATACGCTTGACTGCACTTTTAATCCCGCGGAACAAACGCTGGAAGCGACGATGCATCAGCTTTGCGATCGAGCTGAAAGCATGGTGCGTAACGGTACCGTACTGCTGGTGCTCTCCGATCGGGCTATTGCAGAAGATCGTCTGCCGGTCCCGGCACCGATGGCGGTGGGGGCGATTCAGGCGCGCCTGGTTGAGAAAAACCTGCGCTGCGATGCCAATATCATTGTCGAAACCGCCAGCGCGCGCGATCCGCATCACTTCGCCGTACTGCTGGGATTCGGCGCGACCGCTATCTACCCTTACCTTGCCTATGAATCACTGGCGAAAATGGCCGATAGCGGCGTGATTGAGAAAGATTACCGTACGCTGATGCTGAACTACCGTAACGGTATCAACAAAGGCCTGTACAAGATCATGTCCAAAATGGGCATCTCAACCATCGCCTCTTACCGCTGCTCTAAGCTGTTTGAAGCGGTTGGCCTGCATAAAGAAGTCTCTTCGCTCTGCTTCCAGGGCGTGGTTAGCCGTATCAATGGCGCCAGCTTCGCAGATTTCCAGCAGGATCTGATTAATCTGGCAAAACGCGCCTGGCTTCAGCGCAAGCCGCTGGAACAGGGCGGTCTGCTGAAATATGTGCATGGCGGGGAGTACCATGCGTATAACCCCGATGTAGTGGCAACGCTGCAAAAAGCGGTGCAGAGTGGGGAATATAGCGATTACCAGCTCTATGCCCGCGAGGTAAACGAGCGTCCGGTCGCTACGCTGCGCGATCTGCTGGCGATCCAGCCAGGCACCCAGCCGGTAAGGCTGGATGAGGTTGAGCCTGCCAGTGAACTCTACAAGCGTTTTGATACCGCTGCGATGTCCATTGGCGCGCTGAGCCCGGAAGCCCATGAATCGCTGGCTGAGGCGATGAACAGCCTGGGCGGCTACTCTAACTCCGGCGAAGGCGGTGAAGATCCGGCGCGTTACGGAACCAATAAAGTGTCGCGCATTAAACAGGTTGCTTCCGGCCGCTTTGGCGTTACGCCCGCTTATCTGGTTAACGCAGATGTTATCCAGATCAAAGTGGCGCAGGGCGCGAAACCTGGCGAAGGTGGACAGCTGCCGGGCGATAAGGTGACGCCTTATATCGCTAAGCTGCGTTATTCCGTACCGGGCGTAACTCTGATTTCACCGCCGCCGCATCATGATATCTACTCGATTGAAGATCTGGCGCAGCTGATTTTCGATCTGAAGCAGGTTAACCCGAAGGCGATGATTTCCGTGAAGCTGGTTTCAGAACCGGGCGTGGGAACGATCGCTACCGGCGTGGCAAAAGCCTATGCCGATTTAATCACTATCGCTGGCTATGATGGCGGTACCGGCGCCAGCCCGCTCAGCTCAGTGAAGTATGCTGGCTGCCCATGGGAGCTGGGGCTGGTGGAAACGCAGCAGGCGCTGGTGGCCAACGGCCTGCGCCATAAGATCCGCCTGCAGGTTGATGGCGGTCTGAAAACCGGGCGAGATATCATCAAAGCGGCGATTCTCGGTGCAGAGAGCTTTGGCTTTGGTACCGGCCCCATGGTGGCGCTCGGCTGTAAATATCTGCGTATTTGCCATCTGAATAACTGTGCGACCGGTGTGGCAACCCAGGATGAAAAGCTGCGTAAAAATCATTACCACGGTCTGCCGTATCGCGTAACCAATTACTTCCAGTTTATCGCACAGGAAACGCGGGAAATTATGGCGGAGCTGGGCGTTAAACGGCTGGTGGATCTGATTGGCCGTACTGACCTGTTAACCGTGCTGGAAGGCTTCACAGCGAAACAGCAGAACCTGGATCTCTCTTCATTGCTGGTAACGGCTACGCCGATGCCGGGTAAAGCGGTGTACTGCACTGAAAGCAGTAACCCGCCGTTTGATAATGGCGACCTTAACAAAGCGCTGTTGCAACAGGCGATGCCTTACGTAGAAGCGAAGCAGAGCAAAACGTTCTGGTTTGACATTCGCAACACCGATCGCTCCGTTGGCGCGACGCTCTCCGGTGCTATCGCCGCGATCCATGGCGATCAGGGACTGGCAGCCGATCCGATCAGAGTGCACTACAGCGGGACAGCAGGACAAAGCTTTGGCGTATGGAACGCCGGCGGCGTTGAGCAGATCCTTACCGGCGACGCCAATGACTACGTGGGCAAAGGGATGGCTGGCGGCACACTGGCTATCCGTCCGCCAGTGGGTTCAGCGTTCCGCAGCCACGAAGCCACCATTGCCGGCAACACCTGCCTGTATGGCGCTACCGGTGGCAAATTGTTTGCGGCAGGCCGCGCAGGTGAACGTTTCGCCGTGCGTAACTCAGGTGCGATTACTGTGGTAGAAGGCATCGGCGATAACGGCTGTGAATATATGACCGGCGGCATTGTTTGCATCCTGGGTAAAACCGGCGTCAACTTTGGCGCAGGGATGACCGGTGGTTTTGCTTACGTACTGGATGAAGATGGCGAATTCCGCAAGCGGGTTAACCCGGAGCTGGTAGAAGTGCTGAAGGTGGACGAGCTGGCGATTCATGAAGAGCATCTGCGTGGTTTAATCACCGAGCATGTTCAGTATACCGGATCGGCGCGCGGCGAAGAGATCCTGGCTAACTGGCCGGAGTGGGCTTCCCGGTTTGCGCTGGTCAAACCAAAATCCAGTGATGTCAAAGCCTTGTTGGGGCATCGCAGTCGTTCCGCAGCTGAGCTGCGGGTGCAGGCGCAGTAAGAGGTAATCAATGAGCCAAAACGTTTATCAGTTTATCGACTTGCAGCGCGTTGATCCGCCGAAAAAACCGCTCAAGATCCGTAAAATTGAGTTTGTAGAAATCTACGAACCTTTTTCGGGAAGTCAGGCGAAAGCCCAGGCGGATCGCTGTTTGTCATGCGGTAACCCCTACTGCGAATGGAAATGTCCGGTACACAACTACATCCCGAACTGGCTTAAGCTGGCCAATGAGGGAAGAATTATCGAAGCGGCTGAGCTATCGCACCAGACAAATAGTCTGCCTGAAGTATGCGGGCGCGTTTGCCCGCAGGATCGCCTGTGCGAAGGCTCCTGTACGCTTAACGATGAGTTTGGTGCTGTCACCATTGGCAACATTGAGCGTTATATCAATGATAAAGCGATGGAGATGGGCTGGCGTCCGGATCTGTCGCACGTTAAGCCCACCGGTAAACGCGTGGCGATCATCGGTGCGGGTCCGGCTGGCCTGGCCTGCGCTGATGTCTTAACCCGCAATGGCGTCAAAGCGGTGGTTTACGATCGGCATCCGGAAATCGGCGGCCTGCTCACCTTTGGTATCCCGGCTTTCAAGCTGGAAAAAGAGGTCATGACGCGTCGCCGCACCATGTTTACTGAGATGGGCATTGAGTTTCAGCTGAATACTGAAGTTGGCCGTGATGTTCAGCTAAGCGATCTGATCAGTGATTTTGATGCGGTGTTCCTTGGCGTTGGCACCTATCAGTCAATGCGTGGCGGACTGGAAAATGAAGATGCGCCGGGCGTGTACGATGCCCTGCCGTTCCTGATCGCCAATACGCGTCAAATCATGGGCTTTGATGAGCTGGCTGAGCAACCCTATATCAATATGCAAGGCAAACGCGTGGTGGTATTGGGCGGCGGCGATACGGCGATGGACTGTGTACGCACCTCTATTCGTCAGGGCGCGACGCACGTAACCTGCGCCTATCGTCGCGATGAAGAGAACATGCCGGGCTCACGCCGGGAAGTTAAAAACGCACGTGAAGAAGGCGTGGAATTCCAGTTCAATCTGCAGCCGTTAGGCGTGGAGATAAACGGTAACGGTCGTGTCTGCGGCGTCAGGGTTGCCCGCACTGAAATGGGCCAGCCCGATGCACAAGGTCGTCGTCGTGCTGAAATCGTTGCCGGTTCTGAGCATATTCTGCCCGCCGACGCGGTCGTCGTTGCCTTTGGCTTCCGTCCGCATAAAATGGAATGGCTGGAGCAGTTTAGCGTCGAGCTTGACGCACAGGGCCGAATCATTGCGCCAGAAGCAGAAGAAAATGCTTTCCAGACCACTAACCCGAAAATTTTTGCCGGCGGTGATGCAGTACGCGGCTCTGATTTAGTGGTTACTGCGATTGCTGAAGGGCGTAAAGCTGCTGAAGGGATTATGAACTATCTGGAAGTCTGACCAGACTGCCCAATAAAAAAAGCCCGCCTGATTTTGGCGGGCTTTTTATTTTTATTTAACGACGCGTAATGCAGGACGGCCACCGCGCGGCGGCGGATCGTCATCAGGATTATCGCCTTCGGGTTCGGCATCATCAGGACGGTCGCCGTCAATCACGGACATGACCGTCTCTTCCTGTCCCTGAGACAGCTCATCCATATCCTGCAGCTCATAAGCGGGCTCTGGCTCAAACATGGTGCCAGCACCATTCTCACGCGCATAGATAGCCAGCACTGCCGCGATAGGCACGCTAACCTGACGAGGAACGCCGCCGAAGCGCGCATTAAAGCGCACCTCATCATTACCCAGCTCCAGATTGCCGACGGCACGCGGCGCGATGTTCAATACAATCTGTCCATCACGTGCATACTCAAGCGGCACCAACACGCCAGGCAGATTGATGTCCACCACTAAATGCGGCGTGAGCTGATTGTCCAACAGCCACTCATAAAAAGCGCGCAGCAGGTAAGGACGGCGAGCGGTAAGCTGAGACATTTCCATAGCCGTTAGCCCCGGGCTTGCAGGCGCATTTCGCGTTCTGCTTCGGTCAGCGAAGCGAGGAAAGAGTCACGCTCAAATACGCGTGTCATGTAGCCTTTAAGTTCTTTCGTTCCGCTGCCCACCAGTTCCACGCCAAGCAACGGCAAACGCCACAACAGCGGAGCCAGATAGCAGTCTACCAGGCTGAACTCTTCACTCAGGAAGAAAGGCGTGCGCGTAAACAGCGGCGCAATCGCCAGCAGCTCTTCACGCAGCTGCTTACGTGCCGTTTCCGCCTGCTGAGCGGAGCCGGTTTCAATAGTGCGCATCAGGCTGTACCAGTCTTGCTCAATACGATGCATCATCAGACGGCTTTCACCACGTGCAACCGGATAAACAGGCATCAGTGGCGGATGCGGGAAGCGCTCGTCGAGGTATTCCATAATGATGCGTGATTGATACAGCGTCAGCTCACGATCGACCAGCGTAGGCACGGTACGATACGGGTTGAGGTCAATCAGATCCTGCGGCAGATTATCCATTTCAACCTGCTCGATCTCAACGCTGACACCTTTTTCTGCCAGTACGATACGCACCTGATGGCTGAAAATGTCAGTCGGACCAGAAAACAGCGTCATTACCGAACGTTTGTTGGCAGCGACAGCCATGAAAACCTCCAAGTTTATCCAGAATACAGTGCGAATAGCCAACCGCGCGGCGACTAACCTGCTTGACGAAACCACCCGCAGCGGAGCGACGCCAATCCTTTCCTGTCAGGACGCTCTCCGTTTAACGGGCGCAAAGTGACAGTCAGTTTACCAGATTTTAGGCAGCTTGTGGGGATGGGCAAAAAGAATTGCCGGTAAAAAGGCGGCATTTACCTCTGTTTTACGGCTTTTTACGCATAAAAAAACCCAGCGCAAGGCGCCGGGTTTTTTGTAACTGTTGCTGCCGAAGCAGAAACAATTAACGTTTGGAGAACTGCGGACGACGACGTGCTTTACGCAGGCCGACTTTCTTACGTTCAACTTCACGAGCATCACGAGTAACGAAGCCAGCTTTACGCAGTTCGCCACGCAGGGACTCGTCGTACTCCATCAGAGCGCGGGTGATACCGTGACGGATCGCACCAGCCTGACCAGAGATACCACCACCTTTAACGGTGATGTAGAGATCGAATTTACCAACCAGATCCAGCAGTTCCAGCGGCTGACGAACTACCATGCGGGCAGTTTCACGACCGAAGTACTGTTCCAGAGAACGCTGGTTGATAACGATGTTACCGCTACCCGGCTTGATAAAGACGCGAGCGGAAGAGCTTTTGCGGCGACCAGTGCCGTAGTTTTGATTCTCAGCCATTGCCTGTAATCCCGATTAAATGTCAAGAACTTGCGGTTGCTGTGCCGCATGGTTGTGCTCGTTGCCCGCGTAAACTTTCAGTTTACGGTACATAGCACGACCCAGCGGGCCCTTCGGCAGCATACCTTTAACCGCGATTTCAATTACGCGCTCAGGACGGCGAGCAATCATCTCTTCGAAGGTCGCTTGCTTGATACCACCGATATGACCGGTGTGATGGTAATAGATCTTATCGCTACGCTTGTTACCGGTTACGGCAACTTTTTCTGCGTTCAGAACGATGATGTAATCACCAGTATCAACGTGCGGAGTGTATTCCGCTTTATGCTTGCCACGCAGACGGCGAGCCAGTTCAGTCGCTAAACGACCTAAAGTTTTGCCCGTCGCGTCAACGACATACCAGTCACGTTGGACGGTTTCTGGCTTAGCTGTAAAAGTTTTCATCTAAAAGCTTACCCAAATTAAGTTACACGTTGGTGAAATCCCAAACGCTTGAATAAACGGTTGAGGCTCACACGACCTTATCGACCAGCAAGCCACCCCCTCGGACAGTTTTGCCGGTGCTACAAAGTTTCTGGGAAAAAAAACTTTGCCGTAACGTGGGGTCGCAAGATTATAGAGAAGTCGCTGCCAAAGATCGATCACTTTTCAACAAAAAAAGGTGCCGGGCTCAGGTGAGATGCTTTAAGCGCAAATACTCTTCGCTTTGCATCTCCTGCAGACGCGACAGGCAGCGCTGATACTCGAATTTCAGCCGTTCGCCCTGATAAATATCAAACAGCGACGCCTCGGCGGAAACCACCAGCTTTACGTGCCGTTCGTAAAACTCATCCACTAACGCCAGAAAACGCCGCGCACGGTCTTCGCTGCGCGCCTGCATAACCGGGACATCCAGCAGCAGCACGCTATGAAAACGCCGCGAAAGCTCAATGTAATCATGCTGGCTGCGCCCTTCTCCGCACAGCGTGGCGAAGTCGATCGCCAGTACGCCCTTTTCCACACCCTGCGTCGGTAACTGACGGTGATTGATTTCCAGCACCGGCCGCTCTTCGGCCGCCTGCCCTGCCAGCGCGATAAACATGCGGCTCATCGCCTGACGCGTTTCTTCACTTAACGGCGACATCCAGAGATGCGCTGACGTTAACGTACGCAGGCGGTAATCGATGCCTGCATCAACGTTCATGATTTCGCAATGCTGCTTGATCTGCTCAATAGCAGGTAAAAAGCGCGCGCGCTGCAGACCGTTGCGGTAGAGCTCATCAGGCGGGATATTGGAAGTGGCGACCAGGGTAATGCCACGGGCAAAGAGGGCTTCCATCAGGGTGCCCAGCAGCATGGCATCCGTAATATCAGAGACAAAAAACTCATCGAAGCAGAGCACATCCGCCTGGGCTTTAAAGCGGTCCGCCACGATTTCCAGCGGATCGCTTTCACCCTGCAGCGCGGTTAACTCTTCATGCACCCGCAGCATGAAACGATGGAAATGAAGCCGCAGCTTGCGCTCGCCAGGAATAGACTGAAAAAAGAGATCCATCACCCAGGTTTTGCCGCGCCCGACGCCGCCCCACATATAAAGGCCACGCACCGGCGGCGGCTGACTGCTTTTCTCTTTTCCCAGCAGCTTATTGAACTTGCCCAGCCAGCCTGAAGTGGGTTGCTGTTCTGAAAGTTGACGGGCGATAAGCGCCCGCTGAATCGCATCCAGGCGGCTTATCGCCTTATGCTGAACTTCATCAGGTTGATATTCACCTTTATCCAGCGCCTGCTGATAACGCGCCAGCGGAGACATCGTTTGCATTCTTGCTCCTGCTTCCCTAAAAAATGTCAGGCAACTGCCTGTTTGTCGAAAAAAAGTTCGTTCTACACTAAGCGATGCTGCCGCAGGATTCCACTTCCATTAGATTAACGGTTATAGTGGCTACTATTGAAGTGGAACGCCCTACGGAACAACGAGGACAATACGGGAGTCATTATGACCTGGGAATACGGGCTAATTGGTTTAGTCGTTGGCATTATTATCGGCGCTGTCGCCATGCGTTTTGGTAATAAGAAATTGCGCGAGCAGCGCTCGCTGCAGTATGAACTGGAGAAATCCAAAGCGGAGCTGGCGGATTACCGCGAAGAGTTGACCAACCACTTTGCTCATAGCGCAGAGCTGCTGGATAACATGGCGCGTGATTATCGTCAGCTTTATCAGCATATGGCGAAAGGATCTAACGATCTGCTGCCTGACCTGCCGGGTGAGAAAAATCCGTTCTCTTATCAGCTTACCGAAGCGGAAGCGGATAACGATCAGGCACCGGTGCAGATCCCGCGTGATTATTCAGAAAATGCGTCCGGTCTGCTGCGTGGTGAGCGCACGCCACGCAATTGATTCACGGGGCGCGCCAGCGCCCTGTCTTCTTTCGCTTTTTCAAGCCAGCTACCTGAGCTGGCAAGTCACTCTGTCAATCCCCTGTTAAGCAGCGAGAGCGTCGTAACGATGAAGAAAAGATCATTATTGTTGAGCGCGGTAGCCTTATCCGTTGGTTTAAATTTCAGCCTGGCACCTTCAGCCATGGCTTCGCTGCCTTCCCAGGTCCAGAATCAGGCCCTGCCCAGTCTGGCGCCCATGCTGGAGAAAGTGTTGCCGGCCGTGGTCAGCGTTCATGTTGAGGGCACGGCAACCGAAAACGCCGCGCAGGATCTGCCTGAGCCGTTAAAACGCTTTTTCGGTCAGGGACAGGGGGATGCGCAACCTCAGCCTTTCGAAGGACTGGGTTCGGGCGTGATTATTGATGCCCAGAAAGGCTATATTTTAACCAACAACCATGTGGTTAACGGCGCTGATAAAATCAGTGTTCAGCTGAGCGATGGCCGTGAATATGACGCTAAGCTGCTGGGCCGCGATGCTCAGACCGACATTGCGCTTATTCAGGTGTTGAATGCGAAAAACCTGACGCAGGTTAAAGTTGCAGATTCAGACCAGTTACGGGTCGGCGACTTCGCTATCGCCATCGGCAACCCCTTTGGCCTCGGTCAGACAGCAACCTCAGGCATTATCTCTGCGCTGGGCCGCAGCGGGCTGAACCTGGAAGGCCTGGAGAACTTTATTCAGACCGATGCTGCAATTAACCGCGGCAACTCCGGCGGCGCGCTGGTAAATCTTAACGGTGAGCTGATCGGCATCAATACTGCTATTCTTGCCTCCAGCGGTGGCAACATTGGCATCGGCTTTGCTATTCCGGGCAATATGGCTATGGAGCTGGCTAAGCAGCTGATTGAGACTGGCGAAGTAAAACGTGGTCAGTTGGGCATTAAAGGCACGGAAATGACCGCTGATATGGCGCGCGCCTTTAATGTGGATGCCCAACGCGGCGCCTTCGTCTCTGAAGTGCTGCCTAAATCCGCGGCGGCGACCGCTGGAATCAAGTCTGGCGACATTATTACTTCTGTGGACGGCAAGTCCATTACCAGCTTTGCTGAACTGCGGGTGAAAATCGGTACCACGCCGCCGGGCAAAGAGGTAAAAATCGGCCTGCTGCGCGAAGGGAAACCGCTTAGCGTCACGGTGAAGCTTGATGCCAGCGCGCGTACTATGACCAGCGACGAACTCATGACGCCTGCGTTACAGGGCGCGGCGCTCAGCGATGGTCAGCTGCCTGACGGTAATAAAGGCGTTAAGGTAGATAGCGTACAAAAGGCGACGCCGGCGGAGCAGATCGGTTTGCAAAAAGATGATGTCATCATTGGCGTTAACCGCACGCGCGTTCAGAACCTGGATGAGATGCGTAAGGCACTGGCCAGCAAGCCGCCTTTCCTGGCACTGAATATCGTACGCGGCGGTGAAAGCCTCTATCTGCTGCTGCGCTAAAAAAGCGCCATATCATGTTGCGGACACAAGCCCGTGTGTGTCCGCGCAACTCATGATATTCTGCCCCAGTTCTTTTCCGATATAGCTTAACATCATGTTTCTTAAACTCTTGCGCTCGGTAGTTCTGGGGCTGATCGTCGCAGGTATTTTACTGGCGGTGATGCCCGCGTTGCGCATCGGCAGCAGCCTGCTTTCTGTGCCGGAAAGCAGCGCCGATCAAACGCCATTTAGCTTTAATCAGGGAGTACGCCGCGCCGTTCCGGCCGTGGTAAACGTCTATAACCGCAGCGCGTCGAGCAGTAACGGACGAGGTATTACTACGCTCGGCTCCGGCGTGATAATGAATAATAAAGGTTATATCCTGACCAACCGTCACGTTATCAACGGTGCCGATCAGATTATTGTCGCGTTACAGGATGGACGTTTTATTGAGGCTATGCTGGTTGGCTCTGACAGCCTGACCGATCTGGCGGTACTGAAAATCACCGCCACTAACCTGCCGGTTATTCCCATTAACCCGGAACGCATCGCGCACGTGGGCGATATCGTAATGGCTATCGGCAACCCCTATAACCTTGGGCAAACCGTCACCCAGGGCATTATCAGCGCCACTGGCCGCGTAGGCTTAAGCCCTTCCGGGCGACAAAACTTTCTGCAAACCGATGCTTCGATTAACCGGGGCAACTCTGGCGGCGCGCTTATCAACTCCCTGGGCGAGCTGATGGGCATCAATACGCTTTCGTTTGATAAAAGTAACGATGGCGAGACGCCGGAAGGGATCGGCTTTGCAATCCCCACCGCGCTGGCGACAAAAATCATGGATAAGCTTATTCGTGACGGGCGCGTTATTCGCGGCTACATCGGGATTACCGGGCGTGAAGTGCCACCGCTGCATGGACAGAATGCCGGTGTGGATCATATTCAGGGAATTGTAGTGAATACCGTTGCGCCTGAAGGCCCGGCAGCCAAAGCCGGTATTCAGGCGAATGACCTGATTACCAGCGTTAACGGCAAGCCCGCCGTTTCTGCGCAGGAAACCATGGATCAGGTGGCTGAGATACGTCCCGGCTCGGTGATTGATGTGCAGGTTATTCGTAACGATCGGAAACTGACGCTGGAAGTCACCATTCAGGAATATCCGGCGCAATAGCGACGCCGTAACAAGACGCTCGAAGGCTCCTTTTAAAACGGTCTTCTGCTGCGTAATAAAAAAGGGAGCCCTGTGGCTCCCTTTTTAATATCAGTAATATTACTTAACGAACTCTTCGCCCAGCTGAATATCTTTCTTCAGCGTCTCCAGCATGCCTTCCAGCGCTTTTTGCTCAAAGTCGCTCAGTTGGCCAATGGGACGACGCTCAGCCACGCCCTCTTTGCCCAGCAGCAGCGGCTGCGAGAAGAATCGCGCATATTCACCATCGCCCTCAACATAGGCGCACTCTACCACATTGCTTTCACCCTGCAGCGCGCGTACCAGTGACAGACCAAAGCGCGCAGCTGCCTGTCCCATTGACAGCGTAGCGGATCCGCCGCCCGCCTTGGCCTCAACCACTTCCGTACCCGCGTTCTGGATACGTTTGGTCAGATCGGCTACTTCCTGTTCGCTGAAAGAGACGTCTGGCACCTGTGAAAGCAGTGGCAGAATGGTGACGCCGGAGTGTCCACCCACTACCGGTACATTCAGTTCGGTCGGCTGTTTGCCTTTCAGCTCCGCCACGAAAGTGTTTGAGCGGATAATATCCAGCGTAGTCACGCCGAACAGACGATTTTTATCGTAAACGCCGGCTTTTTTCAGCACCTCTGCGGCAATGGCAACGGTGGTGTTTACCGGATTGGTAATGATACCAATCAGCGCTTTAGGAGCAGTTTTAGCCACCTGCTCGATCAGATTGCGTACAATACCGGCATTAACATTAAACAGATCCGAGCGATCCATACCCGGCTTACGTGCCACGCCGGCAGAGATCAATACCACATCGGCGCCCTGCAGTGCAGGCGTTGCATCTTCACCGCTGAAACCTTTGATTTTAACCGGCGTAGGAATGTGGCTTAAATCAACGGCCACACCGGGCGTTACGGGAGCAATATCATACAGAGAGAGTTCTGAACCCGCAGGTAACTGGGTTTTCAGCAGAAGTGCGAGTGCCTGGCCGATACCACCAGCCGCACCGAGAACTGCAACTTTCATCCTAAACTCCTTATTATTGTGAGCATAAAAATGTCGGAATCCAGCGGGGTACTATGCTGGACGACCTGAGAAGTAATAGCGAGGACGTTGTCATCGTTTTACCTGGCCGATAAAAGCCAGCAGAAACGGGTGAAAATGACCGCATTACGTACAGGCCTGACACTGGGCGTAACCGGATACAGATAAATTAATCAACAATACCTTACACCGTCCGCGCTTAGCAGAACAACATCAATTTTATAACAATCCCTTCACTTCGTCTGCCATAGCTATGCGCTTCGCGTAAATTTTATCTGCGCCAAAAGTCTGGTAAAATGCGCGCCCACTGCGCGGTAACGGCACTGTTCACCGCAGCGTATTTGCATAAACATTCATTTAAATGCATAATAATGTATTGCCTGCTGGCCGGGCTTCACAGCATTTTTATATTATCGGTAGCCTATGCGTAACCCATCGAAACAAGAAGATCTGATTAAAGCATTCAAGGCTTTATTGAAAGAGGAAAAATTCAGCTCGCAGGGTGAAATTGTGACAGCCCTGCAGGATGAAGGCTTCGACAATATCAACCAGTCGAAAGTCTCCCGTATGCTGACCAAGTTTGGTGCGGTGCGTACCCGTAACGCGAAGATGGAAATGGTTTACTGTCTGCCAGCCGAACTGGGGGTGCCCACCACAACCTCTCCGCTTAAAAACCTGGTGCTGGATATTGATTACAATGATGCACTGGTGGTGATTCATACCAGTCCCGGCGCAGCACAGTTAATTGCCCGCCTGTTGGACTCATTAGGCAAAGCGGAAGGGATCCTTGGTACGATTGCAGGCGACGACACCATTTTTATCACGCCAGCGCGCGCCTTTACCGTGAAACAACTTTATGAAGCTATCCTGAATCTGTTTGAACAGGAACTGTAAGCAAAGCGGGATCGCTGGCTATTAGTGGGCGATCCTGTTTTCTGTTAATTCAGTATGATTGCTTTTTGCGCATATTATCCTCTACCCATTCTTCTCCTCCTTTCTGCCTTACTGTGTTTCAAAACGCCACTCTCAGCGTTAAATGGAATAAGAGCGCTTTTTTTATTGGCTGCGATATCAACATATTCGCATATCGTGCTGCCTGCATTACCACCAGGCAGGAGATGTGACCACTTAAGCATGTTTATTGGTTGATTCCACCAAAAAGCAAAGCACAAATAGATAAAGCCACTTATCACACTGTTTTAATTAAAAAATAACCAATTCTGCGCAATAAATAGCCTTTGTATATAACTCTTGGTTATAAAAAAAGCGTCATTAGCTAAAGCGTAACAACAAAACATTATTAGCAGAATATTAATTTCATGCGTGATTAGATCTATACTTGTTTTCGTGATGTGGATCACAGAGCAAACAAAGACAAAAATAGAAGACGAGGAACAGATCAATGAACATTAAAACTATCATCGCAACCGTAGGACTTGCTTCTACTCTCTCATTCAGCGCTTTTGCAGCAGAATCTATCAACGCCGATCAGGCACAAAACCTGCAGCCAATTGGTACGGTAAGCATCAGCGGCATTGCAGGTACGCCGATGGATATCCATCAGGCGCTGCAGGCAAAAGCTGAGCGTCAGGGTGCCAGCGCTTATCGCATTATCGAAGCGCGTAACAACGATAACTATCACGTTACTGCTGAGCTGTATAAATAAGCGCAACGTGACTGCCGGGTGCACCGGTTTAATGCATGAACGACTCAGGCAGCCTCAGAAATAATAATCGCTATCAAGCCATCCCGGCTGCCGTAACATCGATATTCAGGAGTAAGAAATGAAAACTACATTTACCTTTGCTGCTTTAGGTCTGGCTTCCGTGCTTTCATTTGGCGCAGCTGCAGCCGATCTGGTTACTCAGCAAGACGTTGCCAGCCAGAATCTGCAACCCATCGGCACCATTTCCGTAAGCGGTATTGATGCCAGCCCAACCGCCATTCGTCAGCATCTGTCGCAGAAAGCAGACAAAGAAGGCGCTTCTGCCTATCGCGTTGTTGAGGCTTATACCAACGGTAACTACCACGCCACCGCTGAAATCTACAAATAATTACCGGGCCGACGGCCTGAACATGATATCCCGTCAAATACCTGAATTATTAGCGGGTCTGACAGGCTGAACGTGACATTTAATAAAGCGCTATCAGTCATTCCTCGTCAGCTGTTTGACGAACCCCTTGGCCCTGCTGTTTAGGGCCTTTTTTATTGGTTTTTTCTCGTCTGACGGACATTAAAGCGAAGCTGACCTTCCAGTTCCTCTTCTGCTTCATCGAACAGCAAAATCAGCGCGCCATAGCGGCGTTTTTGCCCGGCTCCTAAATGAATAAACTCTATTTCTAGCGGTAATGGCAGTTGCGATTGCGTAACGGCATCCCATAATGAATCCAGATCAACAATTAACCGATCGTTAAGCGCAAAGCGTTCGCTAAACTGACGATAAAAATGCGCCTGATCGACGATCTCATTAAAGTCAAAAATCTCTTTCTTCATGCCGGTTGCTCCTTACCAGGATATTGGGCGCCACGCGCCCAATCTGCTTACAGGCCACCAATATGCAGGGCTTTTACTTCCAGATATTCTTCCATACCTAATACCGAGCCTTCACGTCCCAGACCGGACTCTTTTACGCCACCGAAAGGTGCCAGTTCGGTTGATACTGCACACTCATTGATACCGATCATGCCGCTTTCCAGCGCGGAAGAGACGCGAAAGATCCGTTGCAGGTTTTGTGTATAAAAATAGGCTGCAAGGCCATATTCCGTGGCGTTTGCCCGACGGATAACCTCATCTTCATCAGTAAAACGAAAACAGGCTGCTACCGGGCCAAAAGTCTCCTCATGCGCTAACTTCATCTCTTCACTGGCCTCGGCGATAACCGTGGGCTGCCAGAAATTACCGCCTAATGCATGCCGTGCGCCGCCGGTCACGATACGTCCGCCCTTCGCCTGCGCATCTTTTACATGCTCCTCAACTTTTTCTACCGCAGCATGGTTGATTAACGGGCCAACCACTACGCCCTCCTCCATACCGTTGCCGACCCTGAGTTTGTTAACTTCCTCTGCCAGCCGCTCAACAAAGCGCTCATAAACCGTATCGTGAATAAAAAAGCGATTCACGCTAACGCAAACCTGGCCGGCATTACGGAATTTATTGGCGAGCGCCCCTTTAACCGCAGCCTCAATATCCGCATCCTCAAACACGATATAAGGCGCATTGCCGCCCAGCTCCATAGAAATTTTTTTCATGGTTTCTGCAGCGTTACGCATTAGGGTTTTGCCTACGGCCGTGGAGCCGGTAAAGGAGATTTTACGCACCGCGCCGCTGGCCATAATGGCATCGCTGATGGCATGGGTATCCCCAGCAACGCCGTTCAGCACGCCATCGGGTACGCCCGCCTTTTGCGCCAGCGCCAGCAGCGCAAAGGCGGAAAGCGGCGTATTGTTGGCAGGCTTGATAATGCCGGTGCAGCCTGCTGCCAGCGCAGGGCCCAGCTTACGCGTCAGCATCGCCATTGGAAAATTCCATGGCGTAATGGCCGCTACCACGCCTACCGGTTCCCGCGTGACCAGTATGCGCGCGCCGCTTTTGGCCGGTGGAATGATTTCGCCATTGGCGCGTTTGGCCTGCTCGGCAAACCACTGAATAAAGCTGGCGGCATACTCCACTTCACCTTCAGCCTCTTTCAATGGTTTCCCCTGTTCAGCGGTCATCAGCTGTCCCAGCCAGCTTTTATTCTCGATAATCAGCTGATACCAGCGATAAAGAATCTCCGATCGCTGTTTCGCGGTCAGGGCACGCCAGGCGGGAAAAGCTTGCTCGGCTGCAGCAATCGCCTGTTCGGTTTCGCGCTTGCCGCCTTTAGCTACGCGCGCGATCGCCTCGCCGGTAGCCGGATTCAGCACCTCAAAGGTTTCGCTCAGGGTTTGCCACTGGCCGTTAATCAGACAGCCCGTCTGGAAAAGTTCATGATCTTGCAGGGAATGGGTCATTTTACGCTCCTGTTTTTACTGTCCCGTTGTGCCAAGTATAGTTGGCAAAGCGTGGGCCTTCGGTTTCAGCACGGCAGGAAAACAGGGAGAACGGGCGCAAAGGCCGGTGCCTGAGGGCACCGACGGCAGGATTAAATATTGATCAGGGTGTTCTGATATTTTTTCAGCATATCGGCCAGGCGCTTAACCGGCTCGGTAACGCTTAGCGGCGCCTGATAGTGCTGGAGCTTTTCCTGATAGGTATCAAACTCGCGCAGTAGCTTATGATAATAATAACGTCGCTTGTCATCGCTACGTGAAGCTATCACCCGGTCAGCGGTATAACGCAGCTGCTTATGAAACGCCGAGAGATCGGCGTTCACCGGGATCTCCGCATTCCGCAAGCGCTGATGACCAATAATCAAAGTCAGCGCCAGACGGTACTTATCAATATCGCCGGGAAACAGATTCAACAGCAAAAACAGCTGTTGATAAAGCGCAGGCAGATGGTTCTCTTTACGTCGCGCCTGATTGGTCGTCAGAGCCGATACTGCTGCATACATAAAGCGATTCAGCAAGGTACGTCCAGTGCGGGCGCGTGAGTTGTCGCGAATAATCAGGATCACCATCAGCGCCACAAAACAGCCGATAACCTGACCCAGCGCACTATCAAGGAAGGAGTTTACTGAGAACGTCATAGGGTTATCCAGCACCACAATATTCAGCGTGCCGACAAACGCACCGAGCGTACCCAACTGCCGCCGCTGGATAAAGATACCGGCGACAAACGCTAACGTACCGAGCGCGATACAGAGCAGCAGCATACTCTGCTGCGTAGAGGGCATAATCACCATAAAATAGAGCGCGCCCAGCGGTACCGCCACCGTCATCCCGTAAAGAAAGTCTTTCGCCATCATCAGCGGATTCGGCGCACGCATCGCCAGCGCGGTAATCACCGCCAGCATCAGCATACAGCCGCTGCCGGACGTCCAGCCGCTATAGAGCCAGAAGAGCGTCCCCAGCGCCGTAGCAACAAAAGTACGGATGCCGTTAATCATCGCATGATGGGTTTCCGCTGAGCGCGCACGCACCACTTCCACTTCGTGGCTCAGCAGAGCTTCTTCCTGCTGACTCATGCTGCTATTGGTCTGTACGCCCTTTAACAGCATCAAATATTGCGTCGCAGCGCCTACCCAGCTCACCAGCGTCATCGGCGTGCTTTTACTGCCGGATGCGCTTATCACACGTCGCAGATTTTTCAGATGCTTGTGCAGATCGCTGAGGTTGTTGACCTCTTTTTCCAGCAGAACACGATACTGCGGCGGTATAAATTCAGGACGCGAGTTTTGGATCAGGAACGTTTCCGCTGCCTGCGTAATCAATGTCAGCGAAAGCGTGTGCATCCCTTTCAGGCGGCGGTTTGCCCGCTGCCAGCGTGACGACTCCATATTCAGCTGGCTACGCATGCCGTTAAGGGTCGTGGTGCGTCGCACCAGATTGCCCCACGCCTTATCCACCTCTTCTTTATCGCCATGAGCCACGCAGAGCTGCAGCAGGCGGTACTGCTCTAACAGCAGCGTTTCGATCTCTTTATCGATCACCTTCTTGATCGAGCGCGGCGAGAACACCACATCCGCCAAAATTGCTGAGATGATGCCAATAATAATCTCACTGCAGCGTTCTACCGCAAACTGCGGAGCCAGCATTGGCGTGCCGGCAGTTAAATCCACGCTGACCACGATAATCAACGCGGTGTAACCCGCCAGCCCCAGCGCATAAGAGTTTTCTACACGCATCAAAGAGGAAACCCAAACGCAGAACCCGGCCCAGATACAGCAGAGCAGCATCATTACCACCGGCGCGCGAATGGTGGCGATCATAATTACCAACGCCGCCAGACAGCCCAGGAAGGTGCCGATGATACGCAGCATACCGCGGTGACGCAGCGCGCCAGAGTAAGGGTCGCCGCCTGCGGCAAAGGCGGTACCGCCGGCGACGATACCGGCAGTCATCACCGCCCAGCGCGGCGTTTCCAGATTAAAGTGAAAGCCAATCAGTAGCGCGATAAGAATGGCAAAAGTCAGCTTAACCGGAAAGCGTAATCGTTCGAGTTGCATCACGCCCTCGCTTAGCCGAACTCACGCAGGCGATGCAGCAGCCGGGTCAGCGGATTTTCCGGTTTCTGCTCGCGATCTTTCTCGCCGGTGACAACGATGGTGGCCGTGGTGCCTGCAGGATAGAGGTTACCCTGCTGCCGATCGAGGCGGATCTTGACCGGCACGCGCTGCGCCAGACGCACCCACTCCAGATTCGAATCGATGGTAGCCATGCCTTTGCTGTCGACGCTGCTGCTGCTGTTGGTTACGCCAGCCGCCACCGAATCAACCGTACCACGCAGCACGCGATCGCTGCCCAGCGGCGTGATCTCAGCACGATAGCCGGGACGAACGCCTTCCAGCTTGGTCTCTTCCATGTAGGCCATCACGTAGTAGGAGTTCTGTTTTACCAGCGCCACGGAAGTTGTGCCACGCGTGATAAATTCACCGGTAAATACATTGAGGTTGGTAACCCAGCCATTAGCTGGCGCACGGATAACCGTACGTTCCAGATCCAGCTTCGCCAAATCGCGTGAGGCCTGCGCCTTCGCCAACTGATGTTCGGCGGTTTGCAGATCGTTATTGGATTGCTCGATCGCTTCGCGTGACATAGCGATCACGCCCAGCTTGTTGCGGCGGGCCGCTTCACGACGTTTCTCATTAACCAACGCCTGGTAATACTGCACATCCGCATCTGCTTCCGCGAGCGCTTTCTCGAAACGCGGCTGGTCGATGGTAAACAGTACGTCGCCCTTTTTTACCAGTTGGTTATCACGTACGCGCACGTCAGTAATCAGACCGGTGACGTCAGGGGCGATAGCCACCACGTCCGCGGCGAATTTAGCGTCTCGTGTCCAGGGCGATTCGGTATAAAAAGCCCAGGCGCGGAAAACAACCACCACGGCGATAACAACCAGAATCAGGGTAATGGCATAGCGCGCAATTTTTCTTATTAGAGCTTTCACTTAAAACCTCAGACGAACAGACAGGATACTAAATAGAACAGGCAACAATAGAGTGCGGTATTAAACAGCGCCGGATGCCAGACAAAATCATACAAACCAACCGGCTGCAGTACGCGACGTACCAGCCAGAACAGCAAGAGCGAGACAATGATTTCAAAAAATATGGGCGGAAAAGAGAGCCCAAATATGACAATAACCGGTAACACACTCATCTTTTATCCTTGTTGATACGTAACCGGGCCATACCGTGATGCCAGCGCGAAACGGCCTGCAAATACAGGTAGTTTCATATTACGGGTTGATGATGATCGGACGACAGGTACACTGTCAGACGAATATCAGCACCTAAAGCATAGCGTGTACTTAAGTGTCCTGGCACAAAAGGTGAGTCACCAGACGGCAACCCGGCGTCATATAGTAACGCGCCTGACTATAAGTTATCTACATAATGTGATCTAAATCACTTTTAAGCCAGAGTGAATAATGGAACGACTCAAGGGTATGTCGGTTTTTGCCAAAGTGGTTGAATTGGGGTCGTTTACTGCCGCTGCGCGTCAGTTACAGATGAGCGTTTCCTCTATAAGCCAGATTGTCTCTAAACTGGAAGATGAACTGCAGGTTAAATTACTCAATCGCAGCACCCGCAGCCTTGGGCTGACTGAAGCGGGCCGTATTTACTATCAGGGCTGTCGCCGGATGCTGACGGAAGCGCATCAGGTCCATGAACAGCTGTATGCTTTTAATAACTCGCCGATCGGCACGCTGCGCATCGGCAGCTCATCCACCATGGCGCAAAACGTGCTGGCAAATATGACGGCGGAAATGCTGCAGGAATATCCCGGCCTGACGGTGAATCTGGTAACCGGTATTCCGGCACCCGATCTGATTGCCGATGGGCTGGACGTGGTGATCCGGGTCGGAGCCTTACAGGATTCCAGCCTGTTTTCGCGTCGACTGGGCTCAATGCCGATGGTGGTTTGCGCCGCGAAACACTATCTTGAGCAGCACGGTACGCCCGAGAAACCCGCCGATATTGCTAACTTTTCATGGCTGGAATATAGCGTGCGGCCAGACAGCGATTTCGAACTGATTGCGCCGGAAGGGATCAGCACGCATCTTTCGCCGCAGGGGCGCTTTGTTACCAATGACTCACAAACGCTGATCCGCTGGCTGAAGGCAGGCTGCGGCATCGCCTATGTTCCGCTGATGTGGGTGATTGAAGAGATTAAGGCGGGTGAAGTGGAGATTCTGTTTAGTCGCTATCAGTCAGATCCGCGTCCGGTCTATGCCCTTTATACGCAGAAAGATAAGCTGCCGTTGAAAGTACAGGTATGTATTGATTATCTCAGCGCCTGGTTTAAAAAGGTGGCGGAGATCTATCAGGAACATCGCAACAGCGGTTAAATCCCTGGCAGAGAGCCTGCCAGGGAAGATAAATCAGGCGGTGCCGCCTACGGTCAAACGATCCAGTTTCAGCGTTGGCTGGCCGACGCCTACCGGCAGGCTCTGCCCTTCCTTGCCGCATACGCCCACGCCTTTATCCAGCGCCAGATCGTTGCCGACCATGGAAATTTGCTGCATCGCTTCAATACCCGATCCAATCAGCGTCGCGCCTTTTACCGGACGCGTCACTTTTCCTTTCTCGATCAAATAGGCTTCTGAAGTAGAGAAAACAAACTTGCCGGAGGTGATATCCACCTGCCCGCCGCCAAAGTTAGGCGCGTAGAGGCCATACTCCACGCTTTCAATAATTTCCTGCGGCGTCGACTGCCCCGCCAGCATATAGGTATTGGTCATGCGCGGCATCGGCAGATGCGCATAAGATTCACGGCGACCGTTACCGGTGGGCTTAACTCCCATCAGGCGCGCGTTAAGCTTATCCTGCATATAGCCTTTCAATATGCCATTTTCGATCAGCACGTTGTACTGGCCCGGTACGCCTTCATCATCAATGGCTAACGAACCGCGCAGGCCATCCAGCGTACCATCATCTACCACCGTACAGAGTTCAGATGCCACCAGTTTGCCCATCTGCCCACTGAACATAGAGGTGCCGCGTCGGTTGAAATCACCTTCGAGCCCATGCCCGACCGCTTCGTGCAGCAGCACGCCAGGCCAGCCTGCGCCCAGCACCACCGGGATTGAGCCCGCAGGCGCCGCAACGGCGGAGAGATTAACCAGCGCCATGCGTACCGCTTCGCGCGCCCAGCGCTCGGCCCGCACTTCGCCCGCTTCATCAGCAAGGAAGAAATCATAGCCGGTACGTCCGCCGCCGCCGCTGGAACCGCGCTCGCGTTTGCCATCCTCTTCCACCAGTACGCTGACCGACAGGCGCACCAAAGGACGCACGTCTGCCGCCAGCGTGCCGTCGGTCGCCGCCACCAGCACCAGTTCATATACGCCGGTCAGGCTGGCGCTGACTTCCTGCACGCGCTTGTCCGCCATACGCGCCGCGCTATCGACGCGGTGCAGCAGCGCGATTTTTTCTTCGCGCGACAGGCTTTGTAAAGGATCGAAAGCGGGATAAAGCGCCTGATGCGATACCGCAGCCAGCGCCTGCGCCTTGCCGTTGCCCTGCTCACGAACAATGCTGCGAGCAGCCTGCGCGCTTAGCTGCAGCGCGTTCAGAGTAATCTGGTCGGCATAGGCGAAGCCGGTTTTCTCACCGCTAACGGCGCGTACTCCAACGCCCTGATCGATATTCCAGGAACCATCTTTAATGATGCGATCCTCCAGTACCCAGGACTCATGGTAGCTGGACTGGAAATAGAGATCGGCATAATCCAGGCGACGTTCTGAAAGCTGCCCAAGCAGGGTGAACAAATCCTGCTGATTGATGTTGTTCGCAGTTAGCAATTGCTCACTTACCAGATTCAGACTCATCGTTTCTCACTCGTTGTGTGACATTATTGCTATAGCCTGCGGTAATTCCCCTGCGGCGTCAAATTCACTTCGCGCTCTTTTCACGCGGTTTGCGCAACACTTCGTTAATTTCCGGTTTATCGATGGGGCCGCTGATGTGATAACGCAGCAGCGAGATTTTGTTCCACAACGGTCCCAGCACCCTGCTGGCAGCAAAAACCGCTGCGCCGACCACCGGATTGATTACAAACGCGGTCGCAACCCCTACCGATGCTGAAATTTCAGGCGCAACAACGGCTTCCATATTAATCTGCCGCTTCACCAGATCCAGCTTGCCCTGCATGGCGATATCCGCTTCCAGTCCATCTACCAGCAGATTGTCGGTTTGCATCACGCCATCTTTGATCCATGCCGTGCCGTTAATGGAGTCAAACCAGAACCCCTCGCTAAAGGTATCGCTAAAATCGAGGCGCAATTTGCGCAGCAGTGCGTCGAAGCTCACCAGCCGCAGCAGCTGACCAGCGCGTCCACTGCTGACATCAGCGATTTGCCCTTTGCCAAAATGGGTTTTCAGCACGCCGCTTAGCGACGATTCCGATGGCTGCCAGGGCGCAGCACGCCAGTGCAGATCATAATCGAGCGTGAAAGGCGCATCGCGTAGCGGCGTATTCACGCCAAACCAGTTGGTGGCATTATTGATATTGCTGCCGCTGAGTTTGCCTTTCAGCGAGGTACGCTGTTCGTCGGAGCGATTAACCCACTCGCCGCTAACGGTCAGGCGCGAGCTGCCGGTATCCACCAGCCCGTTGGTCAGCATTAGCGTGTCCTTCTGCGGCGTCAGGTATGCCTGGATGCGTCCGAACTTTTGTCCGCGCAGCCAGCAATCGTCACAGTTGATTTGCAGCGCTGGCCAGCCGGCAAAGTTAATTGTGCTGCTTTCCTGCGGCTGAGCGGGCGAGGCCTCTTCGCTGCCGCTTTGCCATTCCGGGTTGTAATAAAGCCAGCCAAGATGCGCGCGCCATGGCCCACTGGCAGGAATATCTAACTTGCCGTTGACTTCACGGCTCTGCGCCTCGACCTGCATTCCCCTGGCCATCAGCTGGCGCAGCGTAATCTGCGTATCGCGCCACTGCTGTCCTGCCAGCTCGAGAGCGGGCGTACTCAGCGTGATATCGCCAGGCAATTGGTAACCGGTTATCGCACTGCCGCCGCCGGTTTTTGAGGTGGCTTTCTGCGTTCCGCCATCGGCCATCAGCAGTTTCAGCCAACTGTCGCCGTCCAGCGGCGGTAGATGCAGCACCATACCGCGCGTATTCGGCAAGGCTGGCGTGCTTTTCGCCTCGTTCAGCCAGATACCGCGATCGAGACGCAGCTGTTTACCAATCAACCAGCGGCTGTTAAAGCGCTGCTGATCACCTGCTACGCCCTGTAAGTCAAAGTGCTGCAGATCGCCGCTTGCCGTTATCTTTATCGGCAGCGCTTCGCCGCGCTTTTTTGCCAGCGGAGAGGGTAAGTTACTGATTACATTCTTCAGGTCGCCAGCAAGATCAATTTTATAATTCGCTCCGCCCTTATTTGGCAACGTGATAGCCACATCGCCCTGCCAGGGAAGCGTGCCCCTCAGCTGCTGGCTTACGCCTGCGGGCAGTGGCGCAAGTTTATTAACCTGCCACTCAGCCGCCAGACTAACGCCAATTTGATAATCCTGCGGCCGCTCTTCGGTATGAAAATTAACGCTGACCGGCTGCCCAAACCAGTTGGCCCGCAGCGTATCGCTGCGCAGGTTACCATTATCGTAGGTAAAGCTGCCGTTAAGTGCGGTAAGACGACTATTCAGCGGGGCAATAAGCAGCGTGTTATTCGCCAGCTGCACATCACCGCGCGCATGAACCTGCTCGCCATCCAGCGGAATATCCAGCTGCAGGTGTCCGCCGGTTTCTCCGCCCAGCTGCAGTTCATCCAGCGCGGCACCCAGCGAAGATCGCAGCGGCGTCTGGTTAAAGTAATCGCGGATGTCAGCCGCCTCGCCGCGCAGATCGCCATTAACGATCAGCTGCTCTTTCAGGTAATCCGGTATCACAGCGCTGACGTTGTTTGCCTGAACCTTGCCGAGCATCGCCTGCTTCGCCGTCATCCACAGGCCATCGTTAACAAAATCGAGATCGATATCCAGGTTCTCAAGCGCCGGCCAGCCGGGCTGAAAAGCGTAGCTTGCGCGACGCAGCGGCACAGAGACTTCAAACATGCCTTCGTTATGGCGGAAAGGGAACAGTTTCGGGTTGCCGGCAAACAGTAATGTGGCGTTAGCGGCCTGCCCGCCTTTAATCGCCCCGCTGAGATAGTCGGTTAAGTGAGTGCCCATCAGCGGTTCAGGAAAGTAACGCCAGGCATCGCCGGCATCGGTAACATGGATCCCGGCCAGAATATCGAGGCGCGGCGGCAGCCCGGTGCCCTGACGGTAGCTGAAATCCCCTTTGGCCCACAGCGAGCGCGCCTGCACATCAAGGTTTTTGCCCTGCAGCGCCAGCGCATTTTTACTTTGCTGCCAGCTCAGGGTGCCGGTGGCGCTTTTGATCTCCAGTGGCGCCCGAAACATGGTGCCGTAAGGCATTACCGCGTCCTTGATGCCAATATCCAGCCGACCATCCGCCAGGCTACCGCTCAGTGTGCCGGTAACATGCTGCGCGCCCGGCAGCAGCTGCCAGTGTTGCCAGCTTAAATCGCGCCAGCGCGCCTGAAAGCGACTTTGATCCGGCTGCTGCAACGGAATATCCAGCGCCAGCGCATCAATTTGCCCGTGCGGCTGCAGGGTGCGCCAGTTCTCCAGCATCTGTGGCGACAGGCGGGAGAATAACGGAATTAGCGGCGCCAGCCGCTGGAGATTAAGCCCGGTGGCGCGTACGCGCAGCTCTTCCACGCTTTGCGGCTCCGGGCCGATAGCATGCTGCGACAGCCATGCCAGAGAAAAGTGCCCTTTTGGCCAGGGCTGGCCATCGGTGCGTAAGCTGTTTTGCGGCACGGTTACCGTCCAGCCGCTGCGCCAGCGCGCCAGATGCATCGTCAGGTTATCTACCTCCAGCCGATGCGGTTGCTTATCGCCCTGCCAGCGTGCACCGCCCTGTTTCAGCCAGACATCGCCATCATACACTTCGCCCTCTCTCAGGCTAAGCCAGGCGGCCAGACTAAAACGTGCGCTCTGAAGCGTGGTGTTATCGCGCATCCACTGCCCCAGCCAGGGTTTAACATCCACGTCGTCCGCCTGTAGCCAGATGCGTCCGTCATTCAACAGACCATTCTCATCATGCAGATCTAAGCGTACCTGTACCACGCCATGCTGGCCGGTAAAGCTGGAGAGGCTGACTTCTCCTTCCGCCCGATGGCGTGCTTTTTCATTCAGCCAGCTCAGCCGTGGGATCGCCAGCTCGGCGCGCTGCCCGGAAAGCGTTTGAAAACGAATACGGCTATCGCGCAGATCAAAATGGTCGAACTGACGCAGGAACAGATCATTGATCTGACCCGCTTTTAGCGTGTGATTATTTTTATCATTGCTGATGAGCGGCGAACGGCTATCGAGGTCGAGCTGCCAGAAAGTCAGCTCACGAAACTGCCAGCGGGCGTGCAACAGGGACTGCCAGACATCCAGCGCCAGCGTCACGCGGCCAATATCCAGCGAGCCGCCATCAGGCAGGGAAACGGCCAACTGGCGCATATCCAGCGTCGGGCCGAAGTTTTCCCAGCGCCCCTGCAATGAGGCAGCATCAATTTTTAAACCGGTCGCGGAGGAAACGGCGTCAAGCAGCGCGCTGCGATGATGATTTAACTGCGGCATCACCAGCCGCAAGCCACTGACCAGTAGCGCAACGATAACGATTACCGCAGCGCCTGTAAGTAACAGGATCCTGGGCAGTTGCCTCACACTCCTCTCCTTGTCTTGCGCAAACTGTACGGATGAATAAGCTGGTTCATATTCCCGAACGTGCCGTTGCAGCAGCCAGGGAGAATCAGGTCAGCAGAGTTTACCTGAAACAGAGGCGCATTTTTAGCGCTTGACCGGAGTGAAATCTTCAAATACAGACCAAAATATTAACCAGATTTTACATCATCACCACGTCAAACTGCTCCTGGGTATAGAGCGGTTCGATCTGCACCTTTACCTGCTTGCCGACAAACAGCTCTACTTCAGCCAGCGCATGCGACTCTTCGCTTTTCAGCGCTTCGCCAACGGTGGGTGAAACATAGACCAAAAAGCGGTCGGAGTCATAAGCATGATGAACGCGTACAATTTCACGCATGATCTCGTAGCAGACGGTTTCCACCGTTTTCAGCGTACCGCGTCCTTTACAGACCGGACAATCCTGGCATAAGACATGCTCAATGCTTTCGCGGGTACGCTTACGCGTCATCTCCACCAGCCCCAGCGCGGAAAAACCGTTGATGCTGGTTTTCACCCGATCTTTACTCAGCGCGCTGTCCAGCGAGTGCAGTACGCGACGGCGATGTTCTTCATTATTCATATCGATAAAATCGATAATGATGATGCCGCCCAGGTTACGCAGCCGCAGCTGACGTGCGATCGCCTGCGTCGCTTCGATATTGGTGTTAAAAATGGTCTCATCCAGATTGCGATGCCCCACAAAGGCACCGGTATTGATATCGATAGTCGTCATTGCTTCCGTCTGGTCGATAATCAAATAGCCGCCCGATTTCAGCTCAACCTTGCGATCGAGCGAACGCTGGATCTCATTTTCCACATCATAAAGATCGAAAATCGGCTGACGTCCGCTGTAATGTTCCAGCTTGGCTGTCATTTCCGGCATATATTCTGAGGTGAACTCCAGCAACAGCTCATAGGTCAGCCGTGAATCAACACGAATGCGATCGAGCGCGGCGCCAGCGAAATCACGCAGTACGCGCTGCGCCAGCGCTAATTCGCCATACAGACGGCAGCGCGTTTTATTACGTTTTTTTCGCTCAATGACTTTGGTCCACAGGCGCTTGAGAAAAGCGGCATCCTGCGCCAGCTCCTCTTCGCCAATGCCTTCCGCCGCCGTGCGAATGATAAATCCGCCCTGCTCATCACAATAGGCGGAAACCACGGCTTTCAGACGGTCGCGCTCGGCTTCGCTTTCAATGCGCTGTGATACGCCAACGTGAGAGGCACCCGGCATAAAAACCAGATAGCGCGAAGGCAGGGTAATATCGGTGGTCAGACGCGCCCCTTTGGTGCCAAGCGGATCTTTCACCACCTGCACCATCAGATCCTGGCCCTGACGCACCAGCTCTGCGATATCGCGGACGCTGAAATTCTTCTGTTCTTCGCCAGCCACGCATTCGGTATGCGGCATAATATCGGAGGCATGCAAAAACGCCGCTTTGTCCAGGCCGATGTCCACAAAAGCAGCCTGCATGCCTGGCAAAACCCGACTTACGCGACCTTTGTAGATATTGCCGACGATGCCGCGCTTCGCTTCGCGCTCAATATGGATTTCCTGCAGGATACCGCCGTCAATATAGGCCACGCGTGTTTCTGATGGCGTGACGTTAACCAGTAGCTCAGCCGTCATCATGTCCCCTTACCTACCTCACGCAACGATTGAAAATGGCTGAGCAGTTCGCTGGTTTCCACCAGCGGCAGGCCAACCACGGCGTGATAGCTTCCGTTAATTTTTCTGACAAAATTGCCGCCAAGCCCCTGTATACCGTATGCGCCCGCCTTATCCATCGGTTCGCCGCTGGCGATGTACGCCTGAATATCCTGTGCCGTCAGCAGCCGGAAGGTCACATCCGTTGTCACCAGACAGTCAAGCTCACGCTGACGATCCGCCAGCGCCACGGCCGTCAGTACCTGATGCGTCTGGCCAGAGAGACGCGTCAGCATCTCTGCAGCATGCAGCGCATCGCGCGGTTTTTCCAGCACTTCGCCGTTCAGTACCACAATCGTATCAGCGCCCAGCACCGGCAGATCATGCGGTGCCACAGCCACGCCCGCCTGCGCTTTTTCCCGCGCCAGCCGACGCACATATTGCAGCGCGCTCTCGTCCTCCCGGCGCTGCTCTTCTACGTCGGTAATAACACGTTCAAAATGCAGGCCAAGCTGCGTCAGCAGTTCACGACGACGCGGTGAACCGGAGGCAAGATAAAGGGATAACATAGTTGTCCTTACTGAACAGCGAATTGACGACGAATCTTTCTCATCAATAAGAATAGCCAGGGCCACAAAATACCGTCTACC
Source organism: Pantoea sp. FN0307 (assembly GCF_050113815.1). NCBI lineage: Bacteria > Pseudomonadati > Pseudomonadota > Gammaproteobacteria > Enterobacterales > Erwiniaceae > Pantoea > Pantoea sp. FN0307. Next base: position 187,923 of record NZ_JBNJSO010000007.1, read on the forward strand.
ACGCTACTCCAGAAAATCTCTGGTCGGAACGAAATATTGATAACTAAAAACTCAGCCCAGAAAACAATGACATCCATTGCCAGCGACAGCACCATAACCATTAACGCCTGTTGCCACAACGCCAGGTTACGGAAAAGCTGAAATTTGAAAGCGACCAGATAGGCGATAATGCTCAGCGCCAGCGCCCGTACCCCCAGCGTGGAGCCGGAGATCAGATCCATAATGCCGCCCATGACAAAACCGGTGCCGACGCTCACCCGATGCGGTAGCGCCAGCAGCCAGTAAATCAGGATCAGCAGCAGCCAGGAGGGACGAAACATATAAAAATTGTCCGGCCACGGCATAATTTGCAGGATCAGCGCCACCAGAAAGGATAGCCAGATAACCCAGCGGCCATGGCTGCGATAGCGACTCAAGGACGGCCTCCCTGCGCGGCAGGCTGGCTGCCCGGTACGGCGGTACGGCTATCGGTTGAAGGCGTCGCTGAGGCAGGCGTTGAAGGATTTGCCTGCGCCGGCGCGCCTTCAGCGGCTGGCGGTAGCGGCGGCCCCATTTCTCCGGCTGGCGGCAACACCTGCGGCATCATCTGCATCAGGCGCTCGTTCGCTACCCGATGCACTTCATCCGGCGCCATCGGCATATCGCCGTTACGATCTGCGCCCCACAGCAGCAGCAAATAGCGCAGACGCTGCAGCCCTGCCGTTGGACGCGCCTGAATCACCGTATAGGCGCGCTGCGTATCCACTTTCACGGATGATACTACCGCGACCGGATACCCTTCCGGGAAACGCCCGCCGAGGCCGGAGGTGACCAGCACGTCGCCAACGCGAATATCGGTATTGCCCGGCAGATGCTCCAGCTGCAGATCTTCGGTGCAGCCGTTGCCGGCAGCGATAACGCGAATATCATTACGCAGCACCTGAATCGGCAGAGCATGAGATGCATCGCAAATCAGCAGCACGCGGCTGGTCATCTGCCCCACCGCAATCACCTGCCCGACCACGCCCTTATCGCTGATTACCGGCTGTCCTTCATAGACGCCATTGACGCTGCCTTTATCAATCACCACCTGATCGGTATAGGGATCGGTGCCGGTAGAAATCACCTGAGTCACCATTTTATGCTCATCCTGACGCAGCGGCGATCCTAACAGCTCGCGCAGACGCGCATTTTCCTGCCGGTATTGTCCCAGCATCAGCAGCTCAGTGTTTTTCAGAAAGAGTTCGCGCTGCAGCGCTTTATTTTCCTTTTCAAGCTGCTGGCGAGAGGCCAGCGTTTCAGCAACGCTGTCCAGAATTTGTCGTGGCCCATTGGCCAGAAAATAGAATGGACTTACGGCCGTGTCCATATAGTTACGGATTTGGGTAAACGAACCCACGCGGCTGTCGGCGACAATGATGCCGATGGCCACAATAACCGCCAGAAAAAGGCGGAGCTGCAGGGAGGGCCCCCTGCTGAAAATTGGCTTCATAAACTCTGCGTATTCCCCGACATCAAAAAAAGGGAGTGTTGCTTTCGCCGTGCACTCCCTTCTGGCAGATTATTCTTCGCTGAACAAATCGCCGCCGTGCATGTCGATCATTTCCAACGCTTTACCGCCGCCACGAGCGACACAGGTCAACGGATCTTCCGCTACCACGACCGGAATGCCGGTCTCTTCCATCAGCAGGCGATCAAGATTACGTAATAGCGCGCCGCCGCCGGTCAGGACCATGCCGCGCTCTGAAATATCGGATGCCAGCTCTGGCGGACACTGTTCAAGCGCAACCATTACAGCGCTAACGATACCGGTCAGCGGTTCTTGCAGGGCTTCCAGGATTTCGTTGGAATTAAGGGTAAAGCCACGCGGCACGCCCTCAGCCAGATTACGGCCGCGCACTTCGATTTCGCGAACCTCATCACCCGGATAGGCAGAACCGATTTCATGCTTGATACGTTCTGCGGTTGCTTCACCAATCAGTGAGCCGTAGTTACGGCGTACATAATTAATAATAGCTTCATCAAAACGATCGCCGCCGATACGTACGGAGGAGGAGTAGACCACACCGTTAAGAGAAATCACCGCGACCTCGGTGGTACCGCCACCAATATCCACCACCATAGAACCGGTTGCTTCAGATACCGGCAGGCCTGCGCCGATTGCGGCAGCCATTGGCTCTTCGATCAGGAAAACTTCACGCGCGCCTGCTCCCTGAGCAGATTCGCGAATTGCGCGGCGCTCAACCTGAGTAGCGCCGACCGGAACGCATACCAGCACGCGCGGGCTGGGACGCATAAAACTGTTGCTATGCACCTGCTTAATAAAGTGTTGCAGCATTTTCTCAGTAACAAAGAAATCAGCGATTACGCCATCTTTCATTGGACGAATAGCGGCAATATTGCCTGGCGTACGACCAAGCATCTGTTTTGCATCATGACCGACAGCCGCAACGCTCTTGGGAGAGCCGGCACGATCCTGGCGGATGGCAACGACTGAGGGCTCATTCAGCACGATACCCTGGCCTTTGACGTAGATCAGGGTATTCGCGGTACCCAGGTCAATGGACAAGTCGTTGGAAAACATGCCACGAAATTTTTTAAACATACTAAAGGATAATCCTGCAAGCTGGGGGCGGAAAATAAAATCCGCTTACTTTACCAACCACGCGAAGCCGCCACAAGGCGCAAAAACGTTCTACTTCGGTGAAAAATCAAGCTATCTCGCGCTTGTTACCATGTTATCGAACTGATGCAGCAATATTCGGCCGAAAAAGCAGCTGAATACCCGCGAAATCGGGCTGATAAGCGGACATAACAGTTATAAAATCTAACATTTAAATTCCACGGCGGTTGGCAGCCGCAAATAGCCGCTGGCTCCTTAACCGCGCGCCATTATGTCAAATCATCCGGCTAAACCCGAACTCTTTGCGAATATTTTTTCACATTACTATTAACCAGTTGTGAAGTAGAGAAAAAGTCGCCCTGGCCACCTGCAACGCCAAGCGCTGACAGCATTTGCCACTCTTCCCGCGTTCTGACGCCTGCGGCGAAAACCTGCGTCGGCGTCATGCTGCACACCTCAATTAAGCTTTTCACAAACAGCTGGTTTTCAGTTCGTCTTTCAATATTACGCACCAGACCCGGATGAAGCTTAATAAGCTCAACGCCCGCCTGGGTAATATAGGCGGTGCTGACTACCGTTAAGCCAGCCTGGCTGACCGCCAGACGACAGCCAAAACCTTTAAGCAATCGCAGCGCCGGTTGCAAACGATTGAAGTGTTGACACACTTCTGCCTCAGCAAGTTCAAATAAAAAACGTTGCCGCTGCGATTTAGTACACTGCAGCAGCATATCGCGCAGCGTTCGCTGAAACGTCGGCTGTAATAATGAATCAATCGTCATCGGCACCGCCAGCGTCTCTTCCGGCCAGCAGGCAGAGAGCGTCATAATACGCTGCATCAGCTGATGGTCGTACGCCTCAGCCAGCCCCATCTGCTGCACTAACGGCATAAACTCTGCTGCCTGCAGCTCTTTTTCGCCGTCAAAAATGCGCGGCAACATTTCACGATGATGCACCTGACCATCGCGCAGTACGGCCGGCTTTTGATAGAGCCGTGGGCCGCCGCGCTTCAGCGTATGCTCCAGCAGCGTACGCCATTGAACGCTGCCGCGTCCGCCATCCACATCCATTCCTTCCGCCGTCACCCATGTGTTGCCGCCCTGCAACGCAGCATGGCGTGTGGCCTGCTCAACGCTCTCCATCACCTGTTGTGTGGTTTGTCCGCTACGCCAGGCGCTAATGCCGATATAAATCATATTTTGCCGATCGATCATTGCCGTCGGCGGCAGCGCATCAACCGCTTTGATTAGATGAGCCGCGATGCCGTCCGCCTCTTTTAGCGTGCGGTGCGGCAACAGCACCATAAAATCACTGCGAAAATAGCGCGCCAGCAGAGCGCCGGAATAGCGCATAACAAACGTCGAAAGCATATTAACCAGAGAAAAGAGATAATCCTGTACCGCCCCGCTGCCCCATTTTTCACTCAGGCTGTCAAAATCGGGCAGACGGATCATCATTACCACGCCGTGGGTGCCCACTTTTTCCTGATCTTCTAATAGGGTCGCCAGTTGATTATCAAAAAAGAGCCTATTATTCAGGCCGGTCGCCGCATCCTGCGCGGTAAAGGCGCGGATAAGAGTATCAATGCGGGTACGCTGCTCGCCCGCTTCCTGGAGATCGTCCAGCAGCAGATCGATAGCCGTGGAGGCTTTCGATGGCCACTCATTGACGTTGCCGCGACCAATCCCGCGCCGTTCGCCGTCAATAATGCGTTCTGCTCGCTTTTCCAGACTCTCCATTCCTTTGAGTTGACGCCATAACCAGCGCTGCGTAGGCACCAGCAACAGCAACATAAATGCCGCTACCAGCACAACGGCAATGATTACCGAGGAACCGATAAAAGATTTAAACCAGGTATTCGCCGGATCAAGTACCTCAACACGCAACACCCAGCCGGGCTGATGCATTAGCGGCAGATCGTAACGGCGGAAGCGATTGGGAACGTCATCGAGTAGAGGATACTGACGGTGAGAAAGCGCAAGAATGGCCTTTTCTTTACTGAGGATATGTAAGCGTTCTATATCCATAAGCGGCATTGTACGCTGTAACCATGGCGTCAGTTCAGCTGGACTTTGAGTCAGCAGCGCCTGATCCACTTCTGTTTTCAGCGTCTCTATCTGCTGCTCGGCCCATTCGCTACGTAGCCAGAAAAAGCTCAGCGTGCTGCCCACCAACATTAATACTATTGCCAGAGTAATAAGCAGCGTTACAAACGCTGAGAGTTTTGTGGTTGATCGCATCCCTGTGCCTTTTTCACTGCGTTATGACCACGCCGCAACGATGAGAAGCGGGTGTCAGAGGGTAAACATATGGAGGTTATTCGCCCGGCCAGCGCTAAAAAATCAATAGCCTGCGATTTATTTGCGGCGGGTCAGCCTCTGCTACCATTCGGCGAGTATAGTTGCCAAAGACTTTATCGTTACCATCGACTCACAAAATTCAGGAGAATCTCATGCAGGCTTTACTGATTGAACAAGCTGACGGCGCTTATCACGCAGCGCTGAGCGATATTTCGCCACAGCAGTTGCCGCCAGGTAATGTGACGGTAGATGTTAGCTGGTCGGGCATCAACTATAAAGATGCGCTGGCAATTACCGGTAAAGGCAAAATTGTTCGCCAGTTTCCGATGGTGCCCGGCATCGATTTTGCGGGCACCGTGCACCACAGCGAAGATCCGCGCTTCCATGTGGGACAGCAGGTTTTACTAACCGGCTTTGGCGTGGGTGAAACGCACTGGGGTGGCCTGGCGGAACAGGCGCGAGTCGATGGCGACTGGCTGGTGCCGCTGCCGGAAGGACTGACGGCGCGTCAGGCAATGATTTTAGGCACGGCGGGTTTTACTGCCATGCTGTGCGTTATGGCGCTGGAGGAAGGCGGCATCACCCTGGATAAAGGTGATGTGCTGGTGACCGGTGCCAGCGGCGGCGTCGGCAGTACGGCAGTGGCTCTGCTCAGCGCGCTGGGCTACCAGGTCACCGCCGTCAGCGGCCGGGAAAGCAATACGGATTACTTGCGTCAGCTTGGTGCCGCTAAGGTGCTGCCGCGCAGCGAGTTTGCTGCCGAAAGCCGCCCGCTGGAGAAACAGCGCTGGGCAGGCGCGATCGATACTGTTGGTGATAAGGTGCTGGCCTCGGTGCTGGCGCAAATGCACTATTCCGGCGTGGTGGCCGCCTGTGGTTTGGCTGGCGGATACGCGCTGCCCACCTCTGTCATGCCTTTTATTCTGCGCAATGTTCGTTTGCAGGGCGTGGATTCGGTGCAAACGCCAGCGCCCCGACGGATTGAAGCCTGGAAACGCCTGGTGAAAACCATACCGGCCAGCTTCTTTCAACAGGCTACCACCGAGGTGACATTATCGGCAGCGGCTGATGCCGCCCAGCGCCTGCTGGATAATAAAGTCACGGGTCGTACGCTGGTGAAAATCGCGCAGGGATAATGCACGCCAGGAAATTTCATATTTTCACCTGAAAACCTGCGCTGGTTCGACGTTTTGCTTCATGCTTAGTTATCTGCTCTCCGCCAGCGCTGCGGAGGGCCTGCACAGGAGTAGAACCATGAAGCCGGTAAATAAGCTCACCGAAGCGGATATCACCCCCGAAACGATTTTCCACCAGCAGCGTCGTCAGGTGCTTAAGGCGCTGGGTTTAGGCGCGGCGGCGCTCAGCGTGCCGGGAGGCGCACGGGCCGATGTGCTTTCCTGGTTCAGGGGCAACGATCGTCCGCCTGCGCCCGCTGGCCGCCCGCTGGATTTCAGCAAACCCGAGGCGTGGCAGTCCGCGTTGCCGCTCACGCCAGAGGACAAAGTCAGCGGTTACAACAACTTTTATGAATTTGGTCTGGATAAAGCGGACCCTGCCGCCAACGCCGGCACGCTGAAAACGGAAAACTGGAAAATCCGCATCGACGGTGAAGTGGCGAAACCGCTCACGCTGGATATGGACGATATCTTTAAACGCTTTCCCCAGCAGCAGCGTATTTACCGTATGCGCTGCGTGGAGGCCTGGTCGATGGTGATCCCCTGGGTCGGCTTCGAGCTGGGCGCGCTGCTGAAAGCCGTTGAACCCACCAGTCATGCGCGCTATGTCGCCTTCCAGACGCTTTATGCGCCCGATCAGATGCCAGGACAAAAAGATCGCTTTATTGGCGGTGGACTGGATTATCCCTATGTTGAAGGGCTGCGTCTGGATGAAGCGATGCATCCGCTGACGCTGCTTACCACCGGCGTTTACGGCAAAGCGCTGCCGCCGCAAAACGGCGCTCCAATCCGCCTGACGGTGCCGTGGAAGTATGGTTTTAAAGGCATTAAATCGATTGTTCATATCAGGCTAACGCGTGAGCAGCCGCCAACGACCTGGAATCAGCTGGCACCGAATGAGTACGGCTTCTTTGCCAACGTCAACCCGCATGTAGACCATCCGCGTTGGTCGCAGGCCAGCGAACGCTTTATCGGCAGCGGCGGCATTCTGGATGTGAAACGTCAGCCGACGCAGCTCTTTAACGGCTATGCCGGGCAGGTTGGGTCGCTCTACCGCGGGCTTGATTTAAGGGAGAATTACTGAGTGCGCCTGACGTTAAAACAGATAACGGGGCTGAAGGTTCTGCTGCACCTGGCGGGATTACTGCCCTTGCTGTGGCTGATATTTTCCATCCTGCAGGGCACAGGATTTAGCGCCGATCCGGCAAAAGATGTTCAGCATTTTACCGGGCGTATGGCGCTAAAGTTTTTGCTGGCTACGCTGCTGGTGTCTCCGCTGGCGCGCTATGGCCGTCAGCCGCTGCTGATTCGTGTGCGCCGCCTGCTGGGTTTATGGTGCTTTGCCTGGGCTACGCTGCATCTGGTGAGCTATGCGCTGTTGGAACTGGGAATCAGTAATCTGTCGCTGCTGGGTTCAGAGCTTATTTCACGTCCCTATTTAACGCTGGGCATTATCAGCTGGGCGATGCTGCTGGCGCTGGCGGTAACCTCATTACAAAAATTCCAGCGTAAAATGGGACCTCGCTGGCAAACGCTGCATAACTTTGTCTATCTGGTGGCGATTCTCGCGCCAGTTCACTATATCTGGTCCGTAAAAGTACTCTCTCCGCAGCCGCTTATTTACGCATTACTGGCCATAATCCTGCTGGCCTGGCGTTATAAGAAATTTCGCCGATGGTGGTCTAAATAGCGGCATAATTTGTGCCGCATCCCACATATCTGTCTAACTCCCAGGAAACTTTTGCCGCCTGCGTTGATAATCTCCGCAGATACGACCAGTATTTAGCTGCGAAAAGTAACGAAATAGATATAATGCCCGGCTTCGGTTGCTATGAAAGACTCTTTTTCACTTCAGAAAGGTGACAAATGGCTTTTCACGAGGTATTTTACGCGATGCCTCACTTATTGCAGGAGATAGCAGCAAAATGGCGCATGATTTTCATATTCTGCTCTTGAATGGCCCCAACCTCAATTTATTGGGGACGCGTGAGCCAGACAAATATGGGCATGACACGCTGTCCGGGATCGTAGACGATCTGACATCGCAGGCCAGCGCGTTAAATGTGAAATTAAGCCATTTACAGTCGAATGCAGAACACGTTCTGATTGATCGTGTTCACGAGGCGAAAGGCAATGTTGATTACATCATTATCAACCCGGCGGCGTTCACGCATACCAGCGTTGCGCTACGTGATGCGTTGCTGGCGGTGGATATTCCTTTTATCGAGGTACATATCACCAACGTGCATGCCCGTGAGTCTTTCCGCCACCATTCCTGGCTTTCTGATATTGCTGCCGGCGTAATCTGTGGACTTGGCGTCGACGGTTACTCCTGGGCTTTACAAACGGCAGTAAAACGCCTGTCAAAATCAAATTAAACAGAGTACGGAACCACACTCATGGATATTCGTAAGATTAAAAAACTGATCGAACTGGTTGAAGAATCCGGTATCGCTGAACTTGAAATTTCCGAAGGCGAAGAATCAGTTCGTATCAGCCGCGCACCTGCAGCCGCTCCTTATCCCATGATGCAACAGGCTTACGCCGTACCGGCTCCGCAGCCGGCGCTGGCGACCGCCGTTGCCCCAGCCAGCGCGCCGGCTATTGAATCGCCTGCTGCCGCTGAACTGAGTGGTCACATTGTTCGCTCACCGATGGTCGGGACGTTCTACCGTACCCCTAGCCCGGACGCTAAAGCGTTTGTTGAAGTGGGCCAGAAGGTGAATATCGGCGATACCCTGTGCATCGTTGAAGCCATGAAAATGATGAACCAGATCGAAGCAGACAAGGCGGGCGTGGTTAAAGCTATCCTGGTCGAGAGCGGTCAACCTGTTGAGTTTGACGAGCCGCTGGTCGTCATCGAATAACGAGGCGAACCATGCTGGATAAAATTGTTATTGCCAACCGTGGTGAGATTGCCCTGCGTATTTTGCGTGCCTGTAAAGAATTAGGCATCAAAACCGTTGCAGTACACTCCACCGCGGATCGTGATTTAAAACATGTGCTGTTGGCAGACGAGACTGTTTGTATCGGTCCGGCGCCGTCTGTAAAAAGTTATCTGAATATTCCGGCGTTGATCTCCGCTGCGGAAATCACCGGCGCGGTAGCTATTCACCCGGGCTACGGCTTCCTGTCAGAAAACGCTGATTTTGCCGAGCAGGTTGAGCGCTCCGGCTTTATTTTCATCGGCCCTCGTGCCGAAACGATTCGTCTGATGGGCGATAAAGTTTCCGCGATTAACGCGATGAAAAAAGCGGGCGTGCCTTGCGTGCCTGGCTCTGACGGCCCGCTGGGCGATGATATGGATAAGAACCGGTCGATCGCGAAACGCATCGGCTATCCGGTCATTATCAAAGCCTCCGGCGGCGGCGGCGGACGCGGTATGCGCGTTGTCCGCAGCGATAAAGAGCTGGAAAACTCCATCAGCATGACGCGTGCGGAAGCGAAAGCCGCTTTCAACAACGACATGGTTTATATGGAGAAGTACCTGGAAAACCCACGCCACATCGAAATTCAGGTGTTGGCTGACGGCCAGGGCAACGCGATCTACCTGGCTGAACGCGACTGTTCTATGCAGCGCCGTCACCAGAAAGTCGTGGAAGAAGCGCCTGCACCAGGTATTACCGCTGAAATGCGCCGTTATATCGGTGAGCGCTGCACCCAGGCCTGCGTTGAGATCGGCTATCGCGGCGCGGGTACTTTTGAGTTCCTGTATGAAAACGGCGAGTTCTACTTTATTGAAATGAACACCCGTATTCAGGTTGAGCATCCGGTGACCGAAATGATTACCGGCGTGGATCTGATCAAAGAGCAGCTGCGTGTGGCTGCAGGTCAGCCGCTGTCGATCAAGCAGGAAGAAGTTGTGGTGAAAGGCCACGCGGTGGAGTGCCGTATCAACGCGGAAGATCCGAATACGTTCCTGCCAAGTCCGGGCAAAATCACGCGCTTCCATGCGCCGGGTGGTTTTGGTGTACGTTGGGAATCGCATATTTATGCCGGTTACACCGTACCGCCGTACTATGACTCCATGATTGGCAAGCTGATCACTTACGGTGAAAACCGTGACGTGGCGATTGCCCGCATGAAAAACGCGCTGGCTGAGCTGATCATCGACGGGATTAAAACCAACGTCGAACTGCAGATGAAGATCATGTGCGATGAAAACTTCCAGCACGGTGGTACCAATATCCACTATCTGGAGAAAAAGCTGGGTCTGGCAGAGAAATAATTTTTCTGTTGCCCTGTCTGAGGCCGGCTTGTCCGGCCTTTTTCTTTCTGGTTTTGCTGATGATGAAAAGCACTTCTCTCGATACGCGCTTTATTCAGGCACACCGTGAGGCCCGCTGGTCCTTCTGGCTGGCAGTGGCTTATCTTACCGTCTGGGCGCTTGCAGCCTGGCTGGGCGGTGTACAACCCGGCTTTACCGGCCTGCCGCGCTGGTTCGAGCTTTCCTGTCTGTTTGCGCCCCTACTGTTTATTTTCCTGTGCTGGTTGATGGTTCGCGTCTGCTTCCGTGATATTCCGCTGGAGGATGATGATGCAAACTGAAGTTATTCTTCCCCTGCTTGGTTACCTGCTGCTGATTGCCCTGCTCTCGGTCTACGCCATGCGTAAACGTCGTCAGGGAAACTTTCTTAACGAATATTTTCTTGGCGGACGCTCTATGGGCGGCTTCGTACTGGCAATGACGCTGACCACTACCTATATCAGCGCCAGCTCCTTTATTGGCGGGCCTGGCGCAGCATATAAATATGGGCTGGGCTGGGTACTGCTGGCGATGATTCAGGTTCCCGCCGTTTGGTTATCGCTTGGTGTGCTGGGTAAAAAGTTCGCCATTCTGGCGCGACGTTACAATGCGGTGACCCTTAACGATATGCTTTATGCGCGCTACCGCAGCTCGCTGGTGGTTTGGCTGGCCAGCATTAGCCTGCTGGTGGCGTTTGTTGGTGCCATGACCGTACAGTTTATCGGCGGCGCCCGGCTGCTGGAAACCGCAGCTGGCATTCCATACGATACCGGTTTGCTGATTTTCGGCGGTACCATTGCGCTCTATACCGCGTTCGGTGGTTTTCGTGCCAGCGTGCTGAACGATGCAATGCAGGGATTGGTGATGCTGATCGGCACCTTTTTGCTGCTGTTCGCCGTGATACATGAGGCAGGCGGTATGCATGCGGCGGTGAGTAAACTGCAGCATATCGATCCACGTCTGGTCACGCCGCAGGGCGTCGATAATATTATTACGCCTACTTTTCTCTCTTCTTTTATTGTTCTGGTCTGTTTTGGCGTTATCGGCCTGCCCCATACCGCCGTGCGTTGCATCTCCTATAAAAACAGCAAAGCGGTGCATCGCGGCATTATCGTTGGCACGATAGTGGTTTCGGTGATGGTGTTTGGTATGCATTTGGCTGGTGCGCTCGGTCGTGCGCTGCTGCCCGATCTGACTATCCCGGATCGGGTTATTCCCACCCTGATGCTGACCGTCCTGCCACCCTTTGCCGCCGGGATCTTTCTGGCCGCGCCGATGGCGGCAATTATGTCGACGATCAATGCTCAGCTGCTGCAATCCTCTGCAACGATCGTTAAAGATCTTTATCTGCGGCTTTATCCACAGCAGCTGGAGAACGAGCCACGGCTGCGCCGTCTTTCCGGCATCGTTACGCTGGTGCTGGGGATGTTGCTGCTGCTGGCGGCGTGGAATCCGCCCGATATGTTGATCTGGCTGAATCTGCTGGCGTTCGGCGGGCTGGAGGCGGTCTTTCTCTGGCCGCTGGTGTTAGGCCTCTATTGGGAAAAAGCCAATGCCGCCGGCGCTCTGAGTGCGATGATTGTCGGCGCGACCTGTTATACCCTGTTGGCAGCGCTGCAGCTGCAGCCAGCAGGCTTTCATCCTATCGTGCCGGCCCTGCTGTTAAGCCTGCTGGCATTTATTATCGGTAACCAGTTTGGTCGCCCGGCTTCAGCGTCGGACGCCTCCTCACTGTATGAATAAAGAGAATCGCTATGCCCTGGATACAAATCAAGATCAACACAACCGGCGCGGATGCAGAAGCGCTGGGTGACCTGTTAATGGAACAGGGAGCCGTGTCGGTAACCTTCCAGGATACTCACGATACGCCGGTGTTTGAGCCGCTGCCGGGCGAGACGCGCCTGTGGGGCGATACCGATGCTATCGGCCTGTTTGATGCCGAAACGGATATGGCGGAAGTGGTTAGCCTACTGGAGCAGGATCCGCTGCTGGGCCAGGGCTTTCGCCATAAGATCGAACAGATCGAAGATAAAGACTGGGAACGCGAATGGATGGAAAATTTCCATCCGATGCGCTTTGGGCAACGTTTATGGATCTGCCCAAGCTGGCGCGACGTGCCCGATCCCACTGCGGTTAATGTGATGCTCGATCCGGGTCTCGCTTTTGGAACCGGTACGCATCCCACGACCGCGATGTGCCTGAGCTGGCTTGACGGGCTGGATCTACAGGGCAAAACCGTGATCGATTTCGGCTGTGGCTCCGGTATTCTCGCTATCGCAGCCCTGAAGCTTGGCGCTGCGCAGGCGATCGGGATCGATATCGATCCGCAGGCCATTCAGGCCAGCCGCGATAATGCCGAACGCAATGGCGTATCCGAACGCTTATCGCTCTATCTCCCCCACCAGCAGCCGGATAACCTGAGCGCTGATGTGGTGGTCGCGAATATCCTTGCCGGACCGCTACGTGAGCTGGCACCGCTTATCAGCGTCCTGCCGAAAACGGGTGGCCATTTAGGTCTGTCGGGTATTCTTGCCAGTCAGGCAGACAGCGTTTGTGAAGCTTACAGCGAACGCTTTGAGCTTGACCCTGTGGCGGAAAAAGAGGAATGGTGCCGCATTACCGGTATTCGCCGCTAAGCCTGCCTGCCCGCGCGTTGTGAACGGCTATCGCAACGCGCCATTTCCTTTTTCCTCTTTTCTACTTACAGATAACTGTCTGCTTTTTGTACTATCAGCACGGTTCAAAGCTTCCTGCTTCGATCGGTAAGGCGCTGAGACGCCTCTGATAAACAAAAAAGGGATAGCAAGATGCAAAAAACAATAGCCGTGCTGCTGAGCTTGCCGCTGGCCTGGGCGGCATCGGCCCTTGCGGAAAATCAATGGTCATATGAAGGGAGTGCTTCACCAGGGCACTGGAGCGAACTCAACGAGCAGTGGTTTTTCTGCAATAAAGGACGATACCAGTCACCCATTGATATCAGCGATCCTGTAGCGGGAAATCTGCCGCCGTTAACGGTTGATTTCTCCACCCTGGCAGCCAGCATTATCAACAACGGTCACACGATCCAAATCGCTGTTGGGCATGGAAATAGCTTTATGCTGGACAGGCAACGCTGGGAGCTAAAGCAGTTCCATTTTCATACCCCGAGCGAAAATCATATCAACGGTCAAAGCTTTCCGCTGGAGGTGCATTTCGTTCATGCTAACCGTAATGGTGAATGGGCGGTAGTCGCCGTCATGCTGGTAGCCGGTAAGCCCAATCCAGCGCTGGACTGGCTCCTTGATGCGTTGCCGCAACGGCAAAATCAGGAAAAAGCGCTGCATAAAAACCTCTCTTTTGCATCGTTTTTTCCACAGGATAAACATTATTACCGGTTCAGCGGTTCCCTGACCACCCCGCCCTGTACGGAAGGCGTGATATGGCTGGTAATGAAACAGCCGGTGGAAGCATCAAAAGCGCAGCTGGCACGTTTTGCGCAAGCGATGCACAGGGCAAATAACCGCCCATTGCAGCCGCTCCATGGCCGGCAAATTGTGGAATAAGTGTGCCTTAACGCTATCCAGGTAAAGCCATAGCGGGTTTCAGAGGTGTTATTGATGTTATATCTGTGGTTTTAAGCGCCGGAAAGCCGCTTTTATCCTGTGGATGAGATCACATTTTAATAAAAATCTTTGCTCACAATTTAAGCGCGAAATTTTAAACTCATGTTTTTAAAGGATAAACTTTGAAGGGTCATGGAGTAACCGACTTTTCTATGATTTTCACCCAATGATTGTTCAAAGTTTGGCCTTTCATCTTCAGTAAAAAATGCGTAATATACGCCGCCTTGCGAGTAGATACGGTCACTTCTTTCATGCGCATTGGACAACACCAGCTCCGTAATCAACTGATAGCCGCTCCGATGGCCGGTATTACTGACAGGCCTTTCAGAACGCTCTGTTATCAGATGGGGGCCGGAATGACCGTTTCCGAGATGATGTCGTCAAACCCAGAGGTTTGGGCCAGCGATAAGTCTCGTTTGCGTATGGTACATAGTGACGAGCCCGGAATTCGCGCCGTGCAGATTGCCGGTTGCGATCCTGATGAAATGGCTGAAGCGGCACGGATTAATGTTGCGTCCGGCGCTCAGGTTATTGATATCAATATGGGCTGCCCGGCCAAAAAAGTTAATCGTAAGATGGCAGGCTCTGCGCTGCTGCAATATCCCGACGTGGTGAAGAATATTCTTACCGCTGTGGTTAATGCAGTAGAGGTGCCGGTTACCTTAAAGATTCGTACCGGCTGGGATAGAGATAATCGTAATTGCACTGAAATTGCCCAATTGGCTGAACGTTGTGGTATCCAGGCTTTGACCATTCATGGCCGAACCCGCGCCTGTTTGTTCAATGGCAACGCTGAATACGACAGCATTCGGACAGTTAAGCAGAACGTTTCCATTCCGGTTATCGCGAACGGAGACATTACTGACCCGCACAAGGCCAGGGCGGTGCTCGACTATACGGGAGCTGATGCTCTGATGATAGGACGCGCCGCTCAGGGAAGACCGTGGATCTTCCGGGAAATCCAGCATTATCTGGACACTGGGGAGTTGCTCCCACCCATGCCGCTGGCAGAAGTGAAGCGCTTGCTCATCGGGCATATACGGGAACTGCACGACTTTTACGGTCACGGCAAGGGATACCGTATTGCACGAAAACACGTTTCCTGGTATCTCCAGGAAAACGCCCCAAACGACCAGTTTCGGCGCACATTCAACGCCATTGAGGATGCCAGCGAACAGCTGGAGGCGTTGGAGGCATACTTCGAAAAACTTGCGTAAACGAAATAAAGAGCTGACAGAACTATGTTCGAACAACGCGTAAATTCTGACGTACTGACCGTTTCTACCGTTAACTCACAGGATCAGGTGACGCAAAAGCCGCTGCGTGATTCGGTAAAACAGGCACTGAAGAACTATTTTGCTCAACTGAATGGTCAGGATGTTAATGATCTGTATGAGCTGGTACTGGCTGAAGTAGAGCAGCCTCTGTTGGACATGGTGATGCAATATACCCGTGGCAACCAGACCCGTGCAGCCCTGATGATGGGTATCAACCGCGGTACGCTGCGTAAGAAACTGAAAAAATACGGCATGAATTAATTTCTTCGCTGTGAAAAAAGGCGCTCCATTCGGATGCGCCTTTTTTAATGTCTGGACCTCAAGAATTGTCCGTTTTTTGTAAATCTGGCCTGCCCGGCCTAACTTCTGTGTACCATCGTTGTCTGAGAAACTGTACCGCGACTGATTGCCATCTTTATGCGTTACATCTTTTTTTACGCATATGAGAGCGTCATGAAATCATCACCACGTTTTACCCTTGATATGCTGCATCCTCGCCACTGGCTTACCTGGTTTGGTCTTGGCGTTCTGTTTCTGTTGGTTCAGCTTCCTTTTCCGCTGCTTGAGAAGCTGGGTGTCTGGATGGGTCGTACCTCGATGCGCTTTTTGCCGCGCCGCGTACGTATTACACGTCGTAATTTAGAGCTCTGCTTCCCCGATCTTAGCCCATCTGAGCTGGAACAGCGCATCATCCATAATTTCGAATCGTTAGGCATGGGCCTGATGGAAACCGGCATGGCGTGGTTTTGGTCCGACGCACGCGTAAAGCGCTGGTTTACCGTTAATGGTTTACATAACCTCCATGCAGCACAGAAAAACAAACGCGGCGCGCTGATTATTGGCGTGCATTTTATGTCGCTGGAGTTGGGCGGCCGCACGATGGGTCTGTGTCAGCCGATGATGGCGATGTACCGCCCGCATAACAACAAGCTGATGGAATGGGTGCAAACCAAAGGCCGTATGCGCTCTAATAAAGCCATGATCGATCGTCGTGACCTGCGCGGTATGGTAAAAGCGCTTAAGCAAGGCGAGGCCGTATGGTTTGCTCCCGATCAGGATTACGGCCCGAAAGGCAGCGTATTCGCTCCGCTTTTTGCGGTTCCGCAGGCGGCGACCACTAACGGTACCTTTATGCTGGCCCGCATGGCGAAACCGGCGATGATTACCGTGGTGTTGATTCGTAAAGAGCGCGGCCAGGGATATGAACTGGTTATACAGCCAGAGCTGGAAAACTATCCGCTGGAAGATGAACAGGCTGCCGCTGCCTATATGAATAAAATTATTGAACGGGAAATTCTGCGCGCGCCCAGCCAATATCTATGGCTACACCGACGTTTTAAAACCCGTCCGGTAGGCACTGCCTCACTCTATTAGTTAACCCGATCGATGAAAGCCCGTTAGTGGTAACACTAACGGGCTTTTTTATGCAGGTCGCGGCACAAGTGTAATGTGCGCGCCAGTTCACATTCCAGTTATCCTCTTTAACTCTTTAACTCTTTAACTCTTTAACTCTTTAACTCTTTAACTCTTTAACTCTTTGCACTCTTGCACTCTTGCACTCTTGCACTCTTTGTGATCGCCACACCTTACCTCGCCTCATACTGGTGCGCGATAGTAGCCAAACTTTTCCGTTACCTTCCGTTATTAATCGCGTTTCTACAAAGAACCATGATCCTGCAATTCTGGCACTCTCCTTGCACTGTTGTGAATGGCTAACCGCCGCAGACAGGAAAAGCGCAGCACAAGCGCTCGTCACCCCATAACGATATGATCACGCCACACAGGATGATTTATGAATAAAATGATGCTTTCCGCTGTGTTAGCTACCGCGTCGCTGCTGGCTATCGCGAATCAGGCTCATGCCGGCGCTACGCTTGACGCCATTAAAAAGAAAGGGTTTATTCAGTGCGGGATTAGCGATGGTCTGCCAGGATTTTCCTGGGCTGATGCCAACGGTAAATTTACCGGACTGGATGTCGATTTGTGCCGGGCCACCGCCGCTGCGCTATTTGGCGACGCAAGCAAAGTTAAATATACCCCGCTTACCGCTAAAGAGCGCTTTACTGCCCTGCAATCGGGCGAAGTTGATATTTTATCGCGTAACACGACATGGACATCCTCACGCGACGGCGGGATGGGCTTCCTGTTTGCTGGCGTCAACTACTATGATGGCATCGGCTTCTTACCCATAACAAAGCCGGGCTGAAAAGTGCGAAAGAGCTTGATGGTGCCACCGTATGTATCCAGGCCGGGACCGATACTGAGCTAAACGTGGCGGATTACTTTAAAGCAAACAAGATGCAGTACACGCCCGTAACCTTCGATCGCTCCGATGAGTCAGCGAAGGCGCTCGACAGCGGTCGCTGCGATACGCTGGCTTCCGATCAGTCACAACTCTATGCCTTGCGCATCAAGCTGGGCAAGCCTGACGAATTTATTGTCCTGCCTGAAGTGATTTCAAAAGAACCGCTTGGCCCGGTTGTTCGTCGAGGTGATGATGACTGGTTCACTATCGTAAAATGGTCTTTCTACGCCATGCTGAATGCCGAAGAGATGGGCATCAACTCGAAAAACGTCGACCAAATGGTGGCCAAACCCAGCACGCCGGATATGGCGCATTTGCTGGGTTCAGAAGGCGATTTCGGTAAAAATCTGAAGCTGGATAATAAATGGGCTTATAACATCATCAAACAGGTCGGCAACTATCAGGAGAGTTTCGATCGCAACGTAGGTAAAGATAGCCCGCTTAAAATAGCGCGTGGGCAAAACGCGCTCTGGAAAGATGGCGGCATCCAATACGCGCCTCCCGTACGTTAATTCCTGCCAGTACACCGGGCACCGCTACGGTGCCCTCGCCAGTATTTTCGCTTTTGAGGTCGATCATGTCTCAACGCCCAACCGTGAAAAGGGACTTTTCATTCTCTAATCCTGCGGTTCGCGCCTGGCTTTACCAGATTTTCGCCGTTGTCGCCGTTTTCGCCGTAGTGGGATATCTCATCCATAATACCGTTCTCAATCTGGCCAACCGGGGCATTACCTCCGGCTTCGGCTTCCTGGAACGCAGCGCTGGCTTCGGGATCGTTCAGCACCTTATCGATTATTCTGATGGTGATACCTATGCGCGTGTTTTTCTGGTTGGCTTAACCAATACGCTGCTGGTCTCTGCGCTTTGTATTGTTTTTGCTTCCGTGCTGGGCTTTTTTATCGGTCTGGCGCGCCTTTCTGACAACTGGCTGCTGCGTAAAATCTCAACCTTCTATATCGAAACCTTCCGTAATATCCCGCCGCTGCTGCAAATATTCTTCTGGTACTTCGCCGTGCTGCGTAATTTGCCCGGGCCCAGACAGGCGCTGAATGCTTTTGATCTGGCGTTTATCAGTAATCGCGGGCTTTATATTCCCTGGCCAGAGTATGCTCCAGGGACGTGGCCTTTTATCATCGCCCTGCTGTTGGCCACTATCGCTACCGTTGCCCTGTTTCGTTTTAATCGCAACTATCAGTTGAAAACCGGCAGGCTACGCCGCACCTGGCCCGCAGCTGTAGCAATGCTGGTTATTTTACCGCTGATCGCACATTTGCTGTTCGGCGCGGCGATGCACTGGGATATTCCTGCACTGCGTGGTTTTAACTTTCGTGGCGGTTTTGTATTGATACCTGAACTGGCTGCGCTCACCCTGGCGCTCTCTATTTATACCTCTTCGTTTATTGCCGAGGTGATCCGTTCAGGCATTCAATCAGTACCGCATGGACAACATGAAGCAGCCATGTCGTTGGGCTTGCCTAATCCGGTTAGCTTGCGACAGGTCATCCTTCCGCAAGCGATGCGGGTCATTATTCCACCACTAACCAGCCAGTATCTGAATATCGTAAAAAACTCCTCGCTGGCGGCTGCCATCGGCTATCCCGATATGGTTTCGCTGTTTGCCGGCACGGTTCTTAACCAGACCGGCCAGGCAATAGAGACGATTGCCATGACGATGGCGGTTTATCTGACGATCAGCCTGTTGATCTCGCTACTTATGAACATCTACAACCGCAAAATCGCCCTGGTTGAACGTTAAAAGGTACGGCTTACCATGACAGTAACCACACACGATCCGTCTCCCGTCCCGACAAATGTTGTTATGCGCATGTCGCGGTGGGCTCAGAAAAATCTTTTTTCCAGCTGGTTCAATACGCTGCTTACTTTGCTCTGCTTATGGATTATATGGAGCGTTATCCCGCCTGCGCTGAACTGGTTGATTTTTCAAGCTAACTGGTTTGGCGAAAGCCGTACCGACTGTACAAAAGAAGGGGCATGCTGGGTATTTATTCATGCCCGTTTTGGCCAATTTATGTATGGGCTTTATCCGCATGAACTGCGCTGGCGTATCAATATTACGTTAATCATCGGGCTGCTTTCTCTTATACCAATGTTTATCAGGCAAATGCCACGCCGTGGTCGCTATATTGCCGTCTGGGCTATGGTATTTCCCCTTTTTGTCTGGCTGATGCTCTATGGCGGTCTGTTTGGCCTTGAGCGCGTAGAAACGCGTCAATGGGGTGGTTTAACGCTGACGTTGATTATTGCGGCTGTTGGGATTGCCGGCGCTTTACCGCTGGGCATTTTACTGGCTCTGGGACGCCGCTCAACCCTGCCGGTGGTACGGGCGCTGTCAGTGATTTTCATTGAGTTCTGGCGCGGCGTGCCCCTGATTACCGTACTTTTTATGTCATCCGTTATGCTGCCGCTGTTTATGGCTGAGGGAACATCGATAGATAAGCTGGTACGGGCCCTGGTTGGCGTTATTCTCTTTCAGTCGGCCTATGTTGCAGAAGTGGTGCGCGGCGGATTACAGGCGTTGCCAAAAGGACAAACTGAAGCGGCGGAATCTTTGGCGCTCGGCTACTGGAAAACCCAACTGCTGGTTATTCTCCCTCAGGCTCTCAAACTCACCATCCCTGGCCTGGTCAATACCATTATCGCCCTGTTCAAAGATACCAGCCTGGTAATCATTATCGGTCTGTTTGATCTGTTCAGTAGCGTACAGCAGGCTACTGTCGATCCAGCCTGGCTCGGTATGTCGACCGAAGGCTACGTTTTTGCTGCGCTGGTTTACTGGATCTTTTGCTTCGGTATGTCGCGTTACAGTCAGCACCTTGAAAACCGTTTTAACACCGGGCGTAAAGCACATTAAGGAGTATTCTAATGAAACCAGTGACTCATTCTACAGATACAATGATTACGCTTGAAAATGTGAACAAGTGGTACGGGCAGTTTCATGTGCTGAAAAATATTAACCTCACGGTAAAACCGCGTGAACGTATCGTGCTGTGCGGTCCTTCCGGTTCCGGAAAATCAACAACAATACGCTGCATTAATCATCTTGAAGAGCATCAGCAGGGACGAATCATTGTGGATGGCATTCATTTAAATAACGACCTGCGCAATATTGAAAAAGTCCGTACTGAAGTCAGCATGGTATTCCAGCATTTTAATCTTTTCCCGCATCTCACAGTGTTGCAGAACTGTACCCTTGCGCCAATCTGGGTGCGAAAGACGCCAAAAAAAGAGGCTGAGGCGTTAGCGATACATTACCTTGAGCGGGTTCGTATCGCTGAACATGCCCATAAATTTCCCGGACAGATTTCTGGCGGTCAGCAGCAGCGGGTAGCGATTGCTCGTTCACTTTGTATGAAACCTAAAATTATGCTGTTCGATGAGCCAACATCAGCGCTTGATCCTGAGATGGTAAAAGAAGTTTTGGATACCATGATTGGTCTGGCAGAAGATGGTATGACGATGCTTTGCGTTACACATGAGATGGGCTTCGCCCGTACCGTGGCCGATCGGGTGATTTTTATGGATTGCGGGGAGATTGTAGAACAGGCACCGCCTGAAGAATTCTTCGCGTATCCTAAATCAGAACGTACGCGTATGTTTTTATCGCAGGTTATTCATTAAGCCAGTTTTGAGATCTACTCCGAACTGGGCTGGGCTGGGCTGGGCTGGGCTGGGCTGGGCTGGGCTGGGCTGGGCTGGGCTGGGCTGGGGTAGATAGTTTCTAACTGCCCAACAGAAATATATCTATTAACGGCCGGCAAAACTTCTCTGATAAGCAGAAACGAAAAAGCCTCAGCTTTCGCTGAGGCTCTGTCGTTTATTTGATGCCTGGCAGTTCCCTACTCTCGCATGGGGAGACCCCACACTACCATCGGCGCTACGGCGTTTCACTTCTGAGTTCGGCATGGGGTCAGGTGGGACCACCGCGCTCTTGCCGCCAGGCAAATCTTTTTATAAGTTGTCTAAGACGACTTATTTAAACTGTTGCTTTTTAAGCATGGGCCACATTACTGCCGCCCTGATAAAACTGGTGCTGATACCCAGAGTCGAACTGGGGACCTCACCCTTACCAAGGGTGCGCTCTACCAACTGAGCCATATCAGCACACTAAATTTGATGCCTGGCAGTTCCCTACTCTCGCATGGGGAGGCCCCACACTACCATCGGCGCTGCGGCGTTTCACTTCTGAGTTCGGCATGGGGTCAGGTGGGACCACCGCGCTCTCGCCGCCAGGCAAATTCTGTTTCCGCACGCCGCCCGGAGGCCACGCACGTCTATCCGTCAACAACACTGAAAATTCTCAATTCCCCAAAACGCTTCCGGCGTTGTAAGGTTAAGCCTCACGGGTCATTAGTACCGGTTAGCTCAACGCATCGCTGCGCTTACACACCCGG
>NZ_JBNJSO010000008.1:0-123366 GCF_050113815.1 Pantoea sp. FN0307
GAATTTGCCTGGCGGCGAGAGCGCGGTGGTCCCACCTGACCCCATGCCGAACTCAGAAGTGAAACGCCGCAGCGCCGATGGTAGTGTGGGGCCTCCCCATGCGAGAGTAGGGAACTGCCAGGCATCAGATAACGACGGAGCCTCAGCGAAAGCTGAGGCTTTTTCGTATCTATTATTTGGCAACATAACACCAATGCCCCTTCTCAGGGACACTCTTTCAGCCATTGCACAATAAACCCGGTAATAGCTGTAGGATCGTTCAGATCTAACAGCGGTACCGAAACATCAAGTGAACAATCACTGGCCACGGCGATAACATGCTCATCCAGCAGCTCCTTTATTTCTTCCTCGCTACGATCGCGGCATAAAACAATGCGCGGGATCGGCTCATCTTTAAACCCCTCTACCAAAATCAGATCTAAAGAACGCTTATCCATGCGACTTATCAGGAAATTAAAATCTATTGTCTTGTTATCCGGCGTTTCAGTCATTAATGCCCAGCGTTGCTGACTGGCGACTAACACCTGATCAGCACCCGCTTTGCGTAATTCATAACTATCTTTACCGGGTATATCTATATCCATATCGTGATGCGTATGTTTGATAAGTCCTGGCCGGACCCCTTTTTCTTTTAATAAAGGGATGAGCTGCTTAAGCAGCGTTGTTTTTCCGGTTCCGCTCCAGGCAGCGATAGCCAGTATGGGCAACATTTAGTGCTTCCCCTCATAATGTGCTAATTCTTCTGGCGTATTGATATTAACGAAAGCTTGCTCATTATCGTTAAATAACACGGCATGTCCGCCCACCTGATGTAAAAAATGCATTACTCTTCGCTCGCCGCTAGCCAGGTAAAGGGCCAGTTCAGACATGACCTGACGATTAATTAAGGCCAGCGCAGGATGATCGCGTTGATTTGAACGCACCCATACTGCGGGTGCCTGCTGTTTCTGCTGCCAGAGGCGTATAACGTAATCATCGGGTATGAATGGCGTATCGCAGGCGGAGAAGGCGAGCCACGAACTATCGATTTGCTGAAACGCGCTCAGCATGCCAGCTAGCGGCCCAGGATAGTCGGGCAATACATCATTAATAATGCGCAGCTTGCTCTGTTGATAATGCCTCAGGTTGCGGTTCGCGCTGATACTAATGTTGTCTACCTGCGGAGCCAGCCGCTGCCAGACATGCTGCCACAAAGGTTTTCCCTGTAGCAGCAATTGCGCCTTATCCTGTCCCCCCATACGGCTACTACGTCCTCCGGCAAGAATGACGCCAGATATTGTTTCCCGCTGCTTGCTCACGCGCAAACCCTCTCTTTTATTGTGGGAATAACCCTGCTAACGTAGCATCCAGTTAACCATTATGGATAAACTTTATGAAATACCATCGACTGAATGAACTACTGGAACTGCTACAACCGGCCTGGCAAAGCGAGCCGGATCTTAACCTGCTGCAATTCTTACAAAAACTGGCGGACGAGTCAGGCTTTGACGGTCCCTTGTCTGCATTAACCGATGATATTCTGATCTATCATTTAAAAATGCGTGGTGCAGATAAGCAAGAAGCCATTCCCGGCCTTAAAAAGGATTACGAGGAAGATTTCAAAACGGCGTTGCTGCGCGCACGCGGCATAATTAAGGATTAATCTTCTGCGCTTTCTGTCGTGCTGACCGATCAATGTTATTCTTACCCGCTGCAGGCACTGAACAGAGATGCACGATGGAAAATACCGCCTTTCATTTTCACACCCTCAATCCCGATACTATTGTTGATGCGCTTTGGGATGCTGGTTTGCGCGTCGATTCCGGGCTAACCGCACTTAACAGCTACGAAAACCGCGTCTATCAGTTTTCTGATGAAGAGCGGCAGCGTTATGTCGTTAAATTCTATCGCCCGCAGCGCTGGAGCCGTGCCCAGATTGAAGAGGAACATCAGTTTGCGCTGGAGCTTCAGCAGGATGAGGTGCCGCTTGCTGCGCCGCTGATACTCAACGGTAGCACATTGCAGCAGCATGATGGCTTTTGGTTTGCGGTATTCCCCAGCCTTGGTGGTCGACAATACGAAACGGATAATGACGATCAGCTTGAGAGCGTAGGTCGCTTTCTGGGACGCATCCACCAAACCGGCGAACGTAAGCTGTTTACGGCTCGCCCTGACATAGGGCTGCAGGAATATATTGAGGAGCCCGCACAAATCTTACAGGAGTGTCGACTGATCCCTTCTTCGTTACGAAATGATCTCAATACGAGCATTGCGGCGTTGAGGAGCACTTTACAGACATATTGGCATTGCAGTTGGACGCCGTTACGCCTGCATGGCGATTGTCATCCAGGTAATATCCTGTGGCGTGACGGACCGCTTTTTGTTGATTTGGACGATGCCCGCAATGGCCCTGCGGTCCAGGATCTCTGGATGCTGATAAGCGGCGATCGTCAGCAGCAGCGTATCCAGTGGGATATTCTGCTGGAGGCGTATGGTGAATACAGAGACTTTGATATTAACGAATTGTCATTAATTGAACCTTTACGCGCTATGCGCATGGTTTATTATCTGGCGTGGATTGTTCGTCGCTGGCAGGATCCTGCTTTTCCGCGTAGCTTTCCGTGGATGACGGAAGAAGATTTTTGGCGCAGGCAAATTGCGTCCTTCAGAGAGCAAAATACCGTATTACAGCAGCCGCCCCTGCGGTTAATGCCTGAATATTGATGTTTGATTATGGAGAGAGTCTCGAAATGAAAAAATTATGGCTTGCGCTGGTCGGTGTCGTACTGGCGTTCAGTGCCTCAGCTGCGCAGTTCACCGATGGTCAGCAATACGTTACGTTGGATAAGCCGGTAGCCGGTAAGCCTCAGGTAATGGAGTTTTTCTCCTTTTTCTGTCCTCACTGTTATCAGTTCGAAGAAATTTACCATGTTGGTGATGCCGTAAAAAAAGCCCTGCCGGAAGGTGTCAAAGTCACCAAATATCATGTTGATTTTCTTGGTGGCGACCTGGGCCCGATCATGACGCACGCCTGGGCAGTTGCGATGGCGCTGGGTGTTGAAGAGCAGGTTACCGCGCCTATCTTTGAAGGTATCCAGAAAACCCAAACGATTACCGATCCTGCCAGCCTGAAAGAAGCCTTTGTGAAGGCCGCCGGGATTAAACCAGAAGAATACGATGCGGCCTGGAATAGCTTTGCGGTAAAAGCGCTGGTTGCTCAGCAGCAGAAAGCGGCAGCGGATGTCGAACTGCGCGGTGTACCGGCAATGTTTGTTAATGGCAAATATATGGTTAACAACGGCGGGCTGGATACCAGCTCAATGGATAACTTCGTTCAGCAATATGCCAATGTCGTAAAATTCCTGCTGCAAAAGCAGTAAAAACGATCTAAAAAAGACGCCGGGTTATCCCGGCGTTTTTTTATTCCTGACGTATACTTTCCCGCAGTCTCTGTTGAAAAAATAAGCAGGGAGTGGCGGATGATTTCGGGATTAAATTAATAAGACGTCGGTGATCAAAAAAGGATCGCTGATATTTATATCCACATTTTATCTATTTTGACTTTTCCACTGACAGGATCGTTTTCTTGATCCAACAGGTTGATAAGAAAAGAATAATTTTTACCATATATTGTATATTTACGTAAATAACAATACGTTAGCAATTTTGCACACAAAGTTATCCACAGGTAATCAGGCAAATTCCGCTTAGCGTTTTCTGAGCTTTCCCTAAACTTCCGTCCAGGTTATTTCATATTTATCCGTATCATGTGGCATCCTTATGCCATACCAACGATCATCCTGGAACGTGAAACTTATGGCTCAAATCGCAGAAAACCCTTTGATTCTGGTAGATGGATCTTCCTACCTTTACCGCGCTTACCATGCTTTTCCGCCGCTCACCAACAGTGCCGGGGAACCAACCGGAGCAATGTACGGCGTGCTGAATATGCTGCGTAGCTTGCTGCTGCAGTATCAACCCAGCCATGTAGCGGTAGTCTTTGATGCAAAGGGCAAAACCTTCCGTGACGCATTATTTGAGCACTACAAATCTCATCGCCCGCCTATGCCGGATGACCTTCGTGCGCAAATAGAGCCTTTGCATAATATGGTGCGCGCGATGGGCTTGCCGCTGTTAGCGGTTTCTGGCGTAGAGGCTGACGATGTTATCGGCACGCTGGCCCTTCAGGCGGAGAAGCAGGGACGTGCGGTGTTAATCAGTACCGGCGATAAAGATATGGCGCAGTTGGTTACGCCGAATATCACTCTGATTAATACCATGAATAACGCCATCCTCGGACCGGATGAAGTAAAAGAAAAGTTCGGTGTTCCGCCTGAGCTGATTATTGATTTTCTGGCTCTGATGGGTGACGCATCCGATAACATTCCGGGCATCCCGGGCGTGGGTGAAAAAACCGCACAGGCGCTGTTGCAGGGTCTGGGCAGCATTACGACGCTTTATGACAATCTGGATAAAATCGCTGACCTTAGCTTTCGTGGCGCGAAAACCATGGCGGCTAAACTGGAGCAGAATAAAGAGGTTGCGCTGCTCTCCTATCAGTTAGCAACCATCAAAACGGATGTAGAGCTTGATATCGGCTGCGAGCAACTCACCGTTAACGAGCCGGACGTAGAAACGCTGCTTGGCTTGTTCCGCCATTATGAATTCCGCCGCTGGATTACCGATCTGCAAGAAGGGAAATGGTTGCAGGGACGGAAAAGTAACAGCGGCGCACAGAAGGCGGTAGAGGAAGCAGCAGTGCCGCAGCCGGAAAGCGTCAGCGTACTCTCTTCGGATGGCTACGTAACCATCCTTGATCAGGACACATTCGATAGCTGGCTGGATAAGCTGAAACACAGTTCGCTGTTTGCCTTTGATCTGGAAACAGACTCGCTGGATACCTTAACCGCCAATATTATCGGTTTATCCTTTGCCGTAGCGCCAGGCGAAGCCGCTTATTTGCCTGTGGCCCATGATTATCTGGATGCGCCGGATCAGCTGGATCGGAATGCGGTGCTGGCACAGCTTAAGCCGCTGCTGGAAGATAAAAGCGCATTGAAAGTCGGTCAAAACCTGAAGTTCGATCGTAGCGTCTTAAAGAACTATGACATCGAGCTGGCCGGGATTAAATTCGATACCATGCTTGAGTCCTATATGCTGAATACCGTCGTCGGTAAGCATGATATGGATAGTCTGGCAGCGCGCTGGCTCAACCATAAAACGGTGACCTTCACCGAGATCGCCGGAAAAGGCAAAAATCAGCTCACCTTCAACCAGATCGCTCTGGAGCAGGCGGCACATTATGCGGCAGAAGATGCAGACGTTACGCTGCAGCTGCATTTAAAAATGTGGCCGGAGCTGGAAAAAGAGGCGGGCCCAAGAAAAGTTTTTGAAGAGATCGAAATGCCGCTGTTAACGGTGATCTCGCGTATTGAGCGTAACGGCGTATTAATCGATCAGCATATCCTGGCTAAGCACTCACAGGAGCTGACCGCTCGCCTTAAAGAGCTGGAAGAGAAAGCGCATGAACTGGCGGGCGAGCCGTTCAATCTCTCCTCCACTAAACAGCTGCAAACCATTCTGTTTGAAAAACAGGGCATCAAACCCACCAAAAAAACGCCGGGTGGCGCGCCATCGACCAGTGAAGAGGTTCTTGCAGAGCTGGCGCTGGATTACCCATTGCCCAAAGTGATTCTGGAGCATCGCGGGCTCTCTAAGCTGAAATCAACCTATACCGATAAGCTGCCGCAGATGATTAATCCACGGTCAGGGCGGGTGCATACCTCTTATCAACAGGCGGTAACGGCAACGGGGCGTCTTTCTTCGACCGATCCTAACCTGCAAAATATTCCGGTGCGTAATGAAGAAGGGCGACGTATCCGTCAGGCCTTTATCGCGCCAGAAGGTTGCCGCATCGTAGCGGCTGACTATTCGCAGATCGAGCTGCGTATTATGGCGCATTTGTCACAGGATAAAGGACTGCTGACTGCTTTTGCGGAAGGTCAGGATATTCACCGGGCTACGGCTGCAGAAGTCTTTGGCGTCAGCGTTGATAAAGTGACCAACGAGCAGCGTCGCAGCGCCAAGGCAATTAACTTCGGTTTGATCTATGGTATGAGCGCGTTTGGCTTATCCCGTCAGCTGAATATTAATGCGGGCGAGGCCAGGCTGTATATGGAGCGCTATTTTGAACGCTATCCGGGTGTGCTGAAGTATATGGAAAATACGCGCCAGCAGGCTTCTGAACAGGGCTACGTCTCGACGCTGGATGGACGTCGGCTGTGGTTGCCGGATATCAAATCCGCCAATGCGATTCGTCGTAAAGCGGCTGAGCGTGCAGCGATTAACGCGCCGATGCAGGGCACGGCGGCAGATATTATCAAACGGGCCATGATTGACGTGGACGCCTGGTTGCAGGAGCCTGATGCGCCGCAGGTTACGATGATTATGCAGGTTCACGATGAACTGGTATTTGAAATCAGGGAGCAGGACGTGGAAAAGGCCAGCGCAAAAATTCGTCAGCTCATGGAAAACAGCATGAAACTGGATGTTCCGTTGCGCGTAGATATTGGTGTCGGTGATAACTGGGATCAGGCGCACTGATCCGTACCAGAGTACGCTGGTGTTGCGGCATAATCAGCGCGCCGCGCGCCTGGCCCGATTGCGCCATACCGTTACTTAAATGCTAACGTTATGGCGCTTAAACACTTTTTTGGTAATTAAGCTACATTCATACGCTGTTTATGTGACGCCTGTTAAGAAAAAACGGCGGT
The DNA here is from genome assembly GCF_050113815.1 of Pantoea sp. FN0307. Lineage (NCBI taxonomy): Bacteria > Pseudomonadati > Pseudomonadota > Gammaproteobacteria > Enterobacterales > Erwiniaceae > Pantoea > Pantoea sp. FN0307. The sequence goes on from NZ_JBNJSO010000008.1 coordinate 6,753, forward strand.
TTTATGAAAATTAACTACAAAAAATTCTTTGTCGGCCAGAAAAAATCAGGTAAAGTTTACGGCGTAGGGTACAGAGGTAAGATGTTCTATCTTTCAGACCTTTTACTTCACGTAATCGGATTTGGCTGAATATTAGCCGCCCCAGTCATTTTGTGACTGGGGCGTTTTTTATTGGGCGTTCGGTAAAAATGGATGCGTAATCCGCTACGCATCCTGAAGGGTTATTGCCCCTGTTCTGAAGATGGCACTTCTTCCTGCGCGCTAAACCAGCTATCCAGCTTAAGCCGCAGTTTATCCACGCCAATTTTCTTCAGAGAAGAAAAAAGCTCTACCTGCACATCGCCCATAAAGGCCAGTGAGGCTTCGCGCACCACATTCAGCTGACTCTTACGAGCGCCGGATGCCAGCTTATCGGCTTTGGTTAACAGCACCAGTACCGGTATTTGGCTTTGCACTGCCCATTCAATCATTTGCTGATCGAGATCTTTAAGCGGATGACGGATGTCCATCAATACCACCAGACCTTTCAGGCACTCGCGTTTCTGCAAATATTCGCCCAGGGCGCGCTGCCATTTACGCTTCATCTCTTCCGGGACTTCAGCGTATCCGTAACCAGGTAAATCCACCAGACGTATGCCGTCAGCGACCTGAAACAGGTTGATAAGCTGGGTACGGCCAGGCGTTTTACTGGTGCGCGCCAGGCTTTTTTGGTTAGTCAGCGTATTAAGGGCGCTGGATTTACCCGCATTAGAGCGGCCTGCAAATGCCACTTCAATACCCACATCAGCCGGAAGGTGGCGAATATCGGGGGCGCTGGTAACAAAATGGGTGACGTGATAATTCCAGCCAGACAAAATAGTGACTCCTGAAGAGTTCATTGGGTTTAATGGCGTGATTATACCCTTAAAGCACGTAAAGCGCTTCCTGGTACAGTTGACTAATAAAATTGTAAGATATTTGCCATAACTATTGCCAGTTATTGACGTTTTTAAACGCCATTCAAATAAATATTCTAAATAAATTCAAACTGTTACTCGGAAGGGTGTGAAAAAGAGTCCAGGAAATCCCTTAGGTACCTTGTTAGTTTTACTTATTCGTCTAAAGTAATTCACAGAGTTTGGATGGCTCACTTCAGGATGAAGCGCTCACGGAGTAGTCAGGAAAACAGAGAGCTGGGAACAGGACAAGGTGCGTTGGAATGCGCCGTCAGGGAAAAGGAAACGCTCAGGACGAGAGCGTAATGCACATGGAAAAACCGGGATGTTGACTGCAGCAGGGATGTAAAGGAAGGTTGTCCTTCTACGGAAGGTACGAAAAAAGGCGACAGGGTGACCTGCCGCCTTTTTTCTTTGTGCGCTTTCTGCTAGATTCCGCCGCAATTCTATACTAAAGAAAAACCCCGGATAAAAGATCATGAAACCTGCACGTAAGCCACAAAGTAGCGCTGCGCCAAAAGTAAAACGCAAATCGCACGAAGATAAAAATCAGGAAGCGCGCGATCGGAAGCGCGATAAAAAGCGCCGCGGCCATGCAGCAGGTAGCCGCGCGAACCCTGTTATGTCTCAGAGTGACAAAAACAGCGCGGCCAAAGAGAAAGATCCGCGTATTGGCAGTAAAAAACCGGTGCCGTTATTAAAAGAAGGCGTTGCGGTCACGGCAGCGAAACCGATCAAGAAGGCGCCCGTTGAGCAGAAGCCTTTCATGGAGCCGGCAGATGAACTGGCGATGCTGGAAAATGATGAGCGTCTTGACGGGCTGCTGGATCGCCTGGAGAACGGCGAAGTCTTATCAGCAGAAGATCAGGCCTGGCTCGATCAGACGCTGGATCGTATTGATGTGCTGATGGAACAGCTCGGTATCGGTCTGGACGATGATGAAGAAGATGAGGCAGATGAAGATATGTATCGTCTGCTGAAAGGCGAGAAATAAGCTCGCTGACCTAAATTGACGGGAACGGGCGCTGGCTTTGCTCCCGTCAGTCAGGTATTCGACTATGTTTTGGCCTGGATCAATCATCGCCATTCTATTGGCATGTTATCTGTTTTGGCTGTTTGTTAAACTACGCCGCCTGACGCAGCTGAAATCACGGTTGCGCCGTGCTACCGCTAACCGGCAGCGCCAGGCCTCCTTGCCCTTGACGCGGCCCGTAAGGCGTCGTAAATGGAAGGAGTGAACATGCCAATGCCGTTAACCGAGTGGGATCAGGCCCTGATCGAAAAGTACAACTATGCCGGGCCGCGCTATACCTCTTATCCCACCGCGCTGGAGTTTAACGAAGGCTGGAGCGAAGCGGCATTTCAGCAGGCGGCCCAGCGTTATCCCACGCGACCTCTTTCCCTTTATCTCCATATTCCTTTCTGTCACCGCCTTTGTTATTTCTGCGGCTGTAACAAGCAGGTAACGCGCCAGTCGCATAAAGGCGATCGTTATCTGGATGTCCTGGAACTGGAAATCCGCCAGCGTGCTGCGCTATTCAGCAACAGAACCGTTACCCAAATGCACTGGGGCGGCGGAACGCCAACCTGGTTAAGCAAGGCGCAGCTGAGTCGCCTGATGGCGGTATTGCGGGAATGTTTTCACTTCAACAGCGAAGTAGAAATTTCCATTGAAGTTGACCCGCGTGAGCTGGAATTAGATGTGCTCGATCACCTGCGGGCGCTGGGCTTTAACCGTCTGAGTATGGGCGTGCAGGATTTTAATAAAGCGGTGCAGGAGCGTGTCAATCGCGTTCAGGACGAAGGCTTTATTTTTGCGTTGATCGAACGCGCGCGCAAACTGGGTTTTACCTCCAGTAATATCGATCTGATTTACGGCTTGCCGATGCAAACGCCGGAAAGCTTCGATTATACGCTGCAAAAAGTGGCCACGTTACGGCCCGATCGCCTAAGCGTTTTCAATTATGCGCACTTGCCAACGCTGTTTGCCGCTCAGCGTAAAATTAAAGATGAAGAGTTGCCCACCCCGGCGCAAAAGCTGGTAATCCTGCAGCAAACTATCGCTACCCTGACCGCGCAGGGTTATCACTACATTGGTATGGATCATTTTGCCCGGCCGGAAGATGAACTGGCTATCGCCCAGCGCGAGGGGAAACTTCATCGCAATTTCCAGGGCTATACCACCCAGGGCGAGACCGATCTGCTGGGAATGGGTGTCTCGGCGATCAGTATGCTGGGAGACTGTTATGCTCAAAATCAAAAAGAGCTGAAGGCATATTATGCCAGCGTGGAACAGCAGGGCAACGCGTTATGGCGTGGCCTGACGCTAAGCCAGGATGACTGCCTGCGTCGTGACGTTATCAAGTCGCTTATCTGCAACTTTTCGCTTTCTTTTTGCGACATTGAAGCGGTTAACGGCATAACCTTTACCGACTATTTTGCCGAGGATCTGGCTTTGCTTGCGCCTCTGGCCGCCGATGGGCTGGTGGAGATTCAGAAGAGCGGGATACGGGTTACGCCAAAAGGGAGGTTGCTGATTCGTAATATCTGCATGTGTTTTGATATCTATATGCGACAGAAGGCGCGACAGCAGCAGTTTTCTCGCGTGATCTAATGATGCAGCGTAGCAAAAAGGCCGGTATGCGCCGGCCTTTTTAATTAACTGAAAAAACTAACCATTACGGCACATAGCACCGCCGCTAAAGCGGTTTGCGGTGGATGGCCGATAGCTGCATCGCCTGCAGCGCTCAATGAAACCAATAGCGATTCGAGCATGATAAGCCTCCCGATAACCGCTCAAAATGATACTGAACGGCATCGAGGTGTAAAGAGCAAAGCATAAAAAATTGTGCAAAAAATATGCTTTTCTTGCTTACTCCATTCCCAGTTCTTTCAGTTTACGCGTCAGGGTATTGCGTCCCCAGCCGAGTAAGCGCGCCGCTTCCTGCTTGTGTCCTTGCGTATGGCGTAGTGCCGTGGTCAGCAAAGTGCGCTCCATTTCCGGTTGCGCCTCAGACAGCAAATTTTGATGACCGGAACGCAGCGCGCGATCGGCCCACTGCGCTAACAGTGTGGCCCAGCTATCGGGCAATGATTGTACTGCCGTATCGCTGGTGGTGCTTTCAAACAGTTCCGGCGGCAGATCCTGGATCAGTACCTCCTGACCGGCAGCCATCACTGTCAGCCAGCGGCAGGTATTCTCCAGCTGTCGTACGTTACCTGACCAGTGCAAACGTGTCAGTGCCGCTTCAGTCTCAGGATGCAGGATCTTGGCCTCCACACCCAGTTCACGCGCGGCAACCTGTAAAAAATAACGCGCCAGCCGGGGAATATCTTCACGTCGCTCACGCAGCGGCGGCAGATGTACGCGGATCACATTCAGGCGATGGAACAGGTCCTCCCTGAATTTGCCTTCCTGTACGCGCAGCTCCAGATTCTGGTGCGTGGCCGCAATAATACGCACGTCAACCTTTACCGGCGCATAGCCACCGACACGATAAAATTGCCCGTCCGCCAGCACACGCAGCAGACGTGTTTGCACATCCAGCGGCATATCGCCGATCTCATCCAGAAACAGCGTACCGCCGTCCGCCTGTTCAAAACGGCCCTGACGGATCTGATTTGCGCCGGTAAATGCGCCTTTTTCATGGCCGAACAGCTCAGACTCAATCAGGTCTTTAGGGATCGCCGCCATGTTCAGGGCGATAAAGGGAGCCTTAGCACGCGGGCTGTGGCGATGCAGGGCATGCGCTACCAGCTCCTTGCCGGTCCCCGACTCGCCATTAATCAGCACGCTAATCGACGAGCGTGAAAGCCTGCCGATAATACGAAACACATCCTGCATCGCTGGCGCTTCGCCAATAATATCGGTTGTCGGACCGCTGACCGGTCGGTCTCGTGGTTGCTGCTGCTCCTGATAATGGCTAATTGCGCGTTCAACCAGCGCGACGGACTCATCAATATCAAACGGCTTGGGCAAATAATCGAAAGCGCCCTGCTGATAAGCGCTCACCGCCGCATCCAGATCGGAGTGGGCGGTCATAATGATGACCGGCAGCATCGGATGCCGCTGTTTAATTTGTTTTAGTAACGCCAGGCCATCCATTCCGGGCATACGAATATCTGACAATAAAACATCTGGGGTTTTGCTTGCGAGTGCTTCCAGCACGTCGTTGCCACTCTCAAAAGTGGCGCAGCTTAAACCAGCTCCCGTAAGTGCGCGTTCAAGTACCCAGCGGATGGAGCTATCGTCATCGACGATCCAAACTATCCCTCGTTGCATAGAAACCTCTACTTACGAATCGGCAGGTAAATCGAAAATTCGGTATGGCCTGGCCAACTGCTAAATTCTATTTTTCCGGAATGTTGATCGATCAGGCTGCGGGCAATGGAAAGCCCTAATCCGGTGCCGCCCTCTCTACCGCTAACCATGGGGTAAAACAGCGTATCCTGCAGCCTTCCCGGTATGCCTGGTCCGTTATCTTCCACATCGATGCGCGCCACCAGCCGGTAACGGGTACCGTGCAAAGTAAGCTGGAAAGCGGTGCGGGTGCGCAAGGTAATGGTGCCGCCTTCCTCGCCCAGCGCCTGTAACGCATTACGGACTATATTCAGTAAAACCTGTTCTATCTGATCGGGATCGTGGGGCAGTTCCGGCAGGCTGGGATCGTAATCACGTACCAAAGAGATGTTGTCCGGCAGCTCCATAGTGACCAGGTTAACCACACGCTCCGCCACCTGATGAATACTTTGCGTGACGTGCATACCGGGCTGCTGCGGCCCTAACAGACGGTCTACCAGATTACGCAGCCGATCTGCCTGCTCAATAATGACTTTGGTATATTCCGTCAGCGACGGCTCGGGCAAGGCTTTAGCCAGTAGCTGTGCGGCGCCACGTAGCCCGCCCAGCGGATTTTTAATCTCATGGGCCAGGCCCCGAACCAGATCGCGGGCGGCAACCTGCTGCGCATGCTGGATCTGTTCCTGACTGAGGCGGCGTTGATTATCCATCGGCGCCATTTCCAGCAGGATAAGACCATCTGGCAGTCGCTGCGCCGTTAATGACATGATATGGGCGCGCCCATCCACTACCAGCGTTACCTCGCTGTCGGTAAACCCCTGGCCAGCGTCAAGGCTTTCCTGCATAACAGCGATATTTAAAGAGAAATAGCCAATCAGTTCAGGCAACGGCGTGCCAAAAAGCTTACGGGAACTTTGTGCTAACAGCTGCTGTGCCGCTGGATTGGCATAATGAATAACCAGCTCGTTATCGATCAGCAGGATACTGTTAATCAGGGAATTGAGAATCTGCCCGGCATCGGGCAACAGGCCAGTTGCCATACAGCGTTCTCCTGCACCAAATCAGTGCATTATAGTTTCAGGTTCGATAACGCGATATTCCGACCGTTGATCAGGTGGAGAAAAAAGCCCATCCGAAGATGGGCTGAAAGTTTCCACGGCAACAAAAAACGCAAACCAATTAAACGCTGTAGTAAAGCTCGAACTCTACCGGATGCGGCGTCATACGCACGCGATCCATTTCAGCCTTACGCAGCTCGATGTAAGCTTCGATAGCATCATCGGTAAACACGCCGCCACGGGTCAGGAACTCGCGGTCTTCGTTCAGCGCGTTCAGCGCTTCTTCCAGCGAACCGGCCACTTTTGGAATTTCAGCTTCTTCTTCCGGCGGCAGGTCATACAGGTTTTTATCCATGGCGTCGCCAGGATGGATCTTGTTGATGATACCGTCCAGGCCTGCCATCAGCAGCGCAGCGAACGCCAGGTACGGGTTAGCCGCTGGATCCGGGAAGCGTGCTTCGATACGGCGTGCTTTCGGGCTGGCGACCACTGGAATACGGATAGATGCTGAGCGGTTACGTGCTGAGTAGGCCAGCATAACCGGCGCTTCGTAACCCGGAACCAGACGCTTATAAGAGTTGGTGGTTGGGTTAGCCAGGGCGTTAATGGCTTTCGCATGTTTGATTACGCCGCCGATATAGAACAGCGCCATTTCAGACAGGCCGCCGTATTTATCGCCTGCGAACAGGTTTGTGCCACCTTTTGACAGGGACATATGGCAGTGCATGCCAGAACCGTTATCGCCAAACATCGGCTTCGGCATAAAGGTCGCGGTTTTGCCGTAGGCGTGCGCCACGTTATGCACGACATATTTGTAGATCTGAATTTCGTCGGCTTTTTTCACCATGGTATTGAAGCGGGTTGCCACTTCGTTCTGGCCTGCGGTGGCCACTTCATGGTGATGCGCTTCAACAACCAGACCCATCTGCTCCATGGTCAGACACATGGCAGAACGGATGTCCTGTGCGGAGTCAACCGGCGGTACCGGGAAATAGCCGCCTTTCAGACCCGGACGGTGACCTTTGTTGCCGCCTTCATATTCTTTGCCGGTGTTCCAGGCCGCTTCGATATCATCGATAGCAACGTGAGAACCGGATGTGCTGCTGCCAAAACGGATATCGTCGAACAGGAAGAACTCAGGCTCAGGGCCAAACAGTACGGTATCGGCGATGCCTGAAGAGCGCAGGAAATCTTCAGCGCGCTTGGCGATTGAACGTGGGTCGCGATCATAGCCCTGCATGGTGCCAGGCTCCAGAATGTCACAACGGATGATCAGCGTGGAGTCTTCGAAGAAAGGATCCAATACTGCTGTGGACGCGTCCGGCATCAGCACCATGTCTGACTCGTTAATACCTTTCCAGCCGCCGATGGAGGAACCATCGAACATTTTGCCTTCTTCGAAGAAGTCTGCGTTAACCTGATGCGCCGGAATGGTCACATGTTGCTCTTTACCTTTGGTATCGGTAAAACGCAGGTCAACAAACTTCACTTCGTGTTCGTTCATCATCGAGAGAACGTGTTCAGCAGACATACTCAACTCTCCTGGTAATTGTCATTGTCGTCGTGGAAAGAGAACTTCACCCCGCCAGGCGCGTAAAGATCAGCGTACAGTAGGCAATAAAGATCTCAGACAAGCTATCAACCGTTGTGGAAACTGTCGTTTTGGCTTGAACTGATTAAAGCGAATTTTGTGCCAACTTTCTTCTTTTGGCTAAAAAGCGCTATTATAAGCGCTCTCGTCAAACGAGGGATGCACCATGATGGATATCGCGCACCATTGTAGTGCAATTGAGTAGAGTTTGGGCACTGTTATGGTGCAGTTGATCAATCAGGTGCATTTTTTGCACTGAAAGTGGTGTTTAAGGCAAGCCTTGCAGCATTCTTTCTTTGATATTTGTGATCCTGTTCAGTCCTTCGATTAATCCGTGTACAATAGCGCGCTATTTCTAATGCCTGAGGCAAAGCTGTGATCGAAAATTTGCGTAACATCGCCATTATTGCGCACGTTGACCATGGGAAAACCACCCTGGTTGATAAACTGTTGCAACAGTCTGGTACTTTTGATGCCCGTACTGAAGCAACTGAGCGTGTAATGGACTCCAACGATTTGGAGAAAGAGCGTGGGATTACCATCCTCGCGAAAAATACCGCCATCAAATGGAACGACTATCGTATCAACATCGTTGATACCCCGGGACACGCCGACTTCGGTGGTGAAGTTGAGCGCGTTATGTCCATGGTTGATTCAGTGCTGCTGGTTGTCGACGCGATGGATGGCCCAATGCCGCAGACGCGTTTCGTGACCAAAAAAGCCTTTGCTCATGGCCTGAAGCCGATTGTGGTTATCAACAAAATCGACCGTCCGGGCGCGCGTCCTGACTGGGTTGTTGATCAGGTGTTTGACCTGTTCGTAAACCTGGATGCTACCGACGAGCAGCTCGATTTCCCGATTATTTATGCTTCAGCGCTGCAGGGTATTGCTGGCCTTGAGCACGGCGATATGGCTGACGACATGACCCCGCTGTATGAGGCGATTGTTAAGCACGTTCCGGCTCCGAATGTTGATTTGGACGGCCCGCTGCAGATGCAGATCTCTCAGCTGGACTATAACAACTACCTGGGCGTTATCGGTATCGGTCGTATCAAGCGTGGCAAGGTGAAACCGAACCAGCAGGTAACCATTATCGACAGCACCGGCAAAACGCGTAACGCGAAAGTCGGCAAAGTGCTGGGTCACCTTGGTCTGGAGCGTATCGACACCGATCTGGCTGAAGCAGGTGACATTATCGCTATCACCGGTCTGGGCGAGCTGAACATCTCTGATACGATCTGCGATACGCAGAACGTAGAAGCGCTGCCGCCGCTGAGCGTGGATGAGCCGACCGTAACCATGTTCTTTAACGTCAACACCTCTCCGTTCTGCGGTAAAGAAGGTAAATACGTTACTTCACGTCAGATCCTGGATCGTCTGAAGAAAGAGCTGGTACATAACGTTGCGCTGCGCGTTGAAGAAACCGAAGATGCGGATGCTTTCCGTGTTTCTGGTCGTGGCGAGCTGCACCTCTCCGTACTGATCGAAAACATGCGTCGTGAAGGCTTTGAGCTGGCGGTATCCCGTCCGAAAGTTATCTTCCGCGAAGTTGACGGTCGTAAGCAGGAACCGTTTGAAAACGTGACGCTGGATATCGAAGAACAGCATCAGGGCGCGGTCATGCAGGCGATGGGCGAACGTAAAGGCGACATGAAAAACATGGATCCGGATGGCAAAGGCCGCGTACGTCTTGACTACGTGATCCCAAGCCGTGGTCTGATCGGTTTCCGTAACGAATTCATGACCATGACCTCCGGTACTGGCCTGCTGTACTCTACCTTCAGCCATTACGACGATGTGCGTCCGGGCGAAGTGGGTCAGCGTCAGAACGGCGTTCTGATCTCTAACGGTCAGGGCAAAGCTGTTGCCTTTGCGCTGTTTGGTCTGCAGGATCGCGGCAAGCTGTTCCTGGGTCACGGTGCGGAAGTTTATGAAGGACAGATTATCGGCATTCACAGCCGTTCTAATGACCTGACTGTAAACTGTCTGACCGGTAAGAAACTGACCAACATGCGTGCATCCGGTACGGACGAAGCGACTACGCTGGTACCGCCGATCAAGATGACGCTGGAGCAGGCGATCGAGTTCATCGATGATGACGAACTGGTTGAAGTAACGCCAACTTCCGTACGTATTCGTAAACGTCACCTGACGGAAAACGATCGTAAACGCGCTTCACGCGGCAGCAAAGACGCTTAAGATCTTGTCTGCTACGCAAAAGCCCTGCCTGTAAAGGCGGGGCTTTTTTTATGCCTGACGATTACGGGTGCCGTAATCCACCTTTGTTCCCGATAAGCAAAACAGGCCACGGGCTGGCTAATGAAGAATGGCTTTTGCCTGCCCACCAGCTTTATCAGTACCATGCGTGATAATGGGAGCTGTATTGCCGGGGCCTGCCTTACAGCATCTGCTGAAATCCAGCCGGGTTGAAATCGTGCCCGTCACGACTTCAGCCAGTGAGGAATTAACCGAAACATAATTCCCCTTTTCGGCCGGTCAGGTGACCCTTTACCCGGTGCGGTTTCCTCACCTTGTGTGAGCATGATGCGCAATGCCGCATAGTCAAAGTGATGCTTTCCCGCTAAAGTTACTCCTCTACGACGGGAAGGAGATGGCTATGCTGTATATCTTTGATTTAGGTAATGTCATTGTAGATATCGACTTTAGCCGGGTATTAGGCGTCTGGAGCGATCTGGGTCGCGTTCCGCTGGCGTTGTTAAAAAGTCGTTTTCAGATGGGCGAAAATTTTGAGCAGCATGAGCGTGGCGAAATAAGCGATGAGCAGTTCGCTGCTAACCTTTGTGCTGAGCTGGATATCGCGCTCAGTTACGAACAGTTTACGGCGGGCTGGCAGGCGGTGTTTGTGGGTCTGCGACCAGAAGTGATTACCCTGATGCAACAACTGCGCAGCCGTGGCGAACGCGTGGTCATCCTCTCTAACACCAACCGACTGCACTGCGATTACTGGCCTTCACAGTATCCGGAAGTGCAGCAGGCTGCTGATAAGCTCTATCTCTCGCAGGATCTGGGAATGCGCAAACCGGAAGCGCGTATTTTCCAGCGGGTGCTGCAAGAAGAGGGCTTTAAGCCTGATGAGGCCGTGTTCTTTGATGATAATCTTGAGAACATTGAGGCGGCGCGCCAGGTGGGTATAACCGCCGTGCATGTTACCGATGCGCAGGTCGTGCCGAACTGGTTTGCCCATCGTGGTTAGCTGATGGCGCAATTTTTTTTACGTCCACGTATCCGCGCTGCGGGTACCTGGCTCAAACTCCTCTGGCATCGTATCGAACACGATGGCATGACCACCGAAGCGGGCAACCTGGCCTTTGTTTCTTTACTGGCCCTGGTGCCGCTGGTGGCGGTGGTCTTTTCGCTGTTTGCCGCTTTCCCGGTGTTCGCCGAGATCAGCGTACAGCTAAAGCACTTTATTTTTAATAATTTTGTCCCGGCTGCAGGCAATGTGGTGCAGGATTACCTCGATCAGTTTGTCGCCAACGTGAATAAAATGACGGTGGTAGGCGCGGTTGGGCTGATAGTCACTGCGCTGCTGCTGATGCACTCTATCGACAGCGCGCTGAATGCCATCTGGCGTAGCCAGAAAAAGCGCCCGTTGGTTTACTCTTTTGCGGTCTATTGGATGATCCTGACGCTGGGGCCGCTGTTGGCTGGGGCCAGTCTGGCAATTAGCACCTGGCTTTTGTCGTTAAAATGGATGGCCGTGAGCGGGGTAACCGGGCTTATCGATCAGACGCTGCGTCTTTTCCCTCTACTGCTTTCATGGCTGGCCTTCTGGCTGTTATATAGTCTGGTACCAACCACGCGGGTGCCGCAGCGCGACGCCTTAATCGGAGCGCTGGTTGCGGGCTTGCTGTTTGAATTAGGTAAAAAAGCGTTTGCGCTTTACGTCACCATGTTCCCTTCGTATCAGTTGATTTACGGCGTGTTGGCCGTGATCCCGATCCTGTTCCTGTGGGTTTACTGGACGTGGTGTATCGTATTATTAGGGGCGGAGATAACCGTCACGCTGGGCGAGTATCGTCAGCAGCAGCAACAAGAAAAAGGCAGCGAGGAAGCATGATTGCATTAATTCAGCGGGTGCTGAGCGCCAGCGTTACGGTAGCAGATGAAACGGTGGGCAAGATTGGTCCCGGTTTGCTGATATTGCTGGGTGTGGAAAAAGAAGATGATGAGCAAAAAGCGCAACGCCTGTGCGATCGCGTGTTGGGCTATCGTATTTTTAGCGATGAAAATGGCAAAATGAACCTCAATGTCCAGCAGGCGGGCGGGAGCGTTCTGGTGGTTTCGCAGTTTACGCTGGCTGCCGACACACAAAAGGGCATGCGGCCCAGCTTCTCCCGTGGCGCTGAGCCGCAGGAGGCGGAACGCCTCTACCACTATTTCAGCGACTGCTGCCGACAGAAAAATCTACCCGTAGAGAACGGGCGCTTTGCCGCAGATATGCAGGTCGCCTTAGTGAATGATGGACCGGTGACCTTCTGGCTACAGGTATAATGCCGATAGTCATAGCCGTCTGGAACAACCACGCCTACGCCGAATGAGAGAATCCTTTTATGTATCATCTACGAGTGCCGGAAACTGCCGAAGAGCTGGAAATGTATTACCAGTTCCGCTGGGAAATGTTACGTAAGCCGCTGCGTCAGCCGCAGGGTTCCGAGCGGGACGCCTGGGATGCGATGGCGCATCATCAAATGGTGGTGGATGAACAGGGAAAACCTGTCGCTGCGGGGCGTCTTTATATCAATGCGGACAATGAAGCCTCTATTCGCTTTCTGGCTGTACATCCTACCGTACAGGGCAAGGGTTTGGGTACGCTGGTGGCGATGACGCTGGAATCGGTCGCCCGTCAGGAAGGCGTTAAGCGAGTGGTGTGTAGCGCGCGTGAGGATGCGGTCGAATTCTTTGCCAAGCTGGGCTACGTTAATCAGGGCGAGATTACCGCACCGCTCAGCACGCCGGTACGCCACTTTTTAATGATTAAACCCGTGATCACGCTGGATGATATCCTGCATCGCGCTGACTGGTGCGGGCAACTGCAACAGGCCTGGTATGAGCACATTCCGCTCAGTGAAAAAATGGGCGTGCGCATTACGCAATATACCGGTCAAAAATTTATGACCACCATGCCGGAAACCGGCAATCAAAACCCACACCATACGCTTTTTGCAGGCAGTCTTTTTTCCCTGGCCACGCTCACCGGCTGGGGATTGATCTGGCTGCTGCTGCGTGAGCGTCATTTAGGCGGCACGATTATCCTGGCCGATGCCCATATCCGTTACAGCAAGCCTGTCAGCGGCAAGCCCAGTGCTTCTGCCGATCTGGGCTCACTCAGCGGCGACCTTGACCGTCTGGCGCGCGGACGTAAAGCGCGCGTGCAGTTGGAAGTGGAGCTGTTTGGTAACGAGGAGTGCGGGGCGGTCTTTAGCGGTGTCTATATTGTGCTGCCCGCCGATCCCGACGGGCCGCTGGAGCCTCACGGATGAGTGCTGACTTCGCCCTGAGTCATTGACTGTTGCAAGGTTTTGCCGTCTGTGGAAAGCGTTAATGTGCCGTTAGCGCTGCTTTTTAACGGCGTCTTTGCCGCCAGGCGCGCATTCAGCTGCAACTGTAGTGTGGCCTGACCGGTGAGCGGCGGCGCTGGCCAACCCCAGTTTTGTAACACATCCGCCGGTACAGCCCGGCCATTCAGCGTTAACGAAAGATGGCGCGCCGGCGTTTGATCCAGCGTTGCCACACCTTCCAGCATGCCTTTATCCACAAACGCGCTCATCTCCGTTACCGCGATCTGTTCAGCATCGGCATTTAACGCCAGCGAAGGATGTCGAACGTCGGTTCGGTTGAATGTGGCTTCCGCCGCATTCAGATTAAGAGAGCCTTGCCAGATACCCCACTGACGATGCTGCGCCAGTAACAGATCGGAACCGTTGGTATCCAGTGCGGTTATCTGAAAGGGATACTGAGGGTTTACATCGATAATCAGATTACGGTTACCGCTTAGCTTTTTCACCAACACGCTATCAAGCCAGGCTGGCAGAGATGCCATCCAGCGCTCGCGCCAGTTTTCCGGCAGCGTGTATTCCAGCCCGGCCAGCACCACCTCATCCAGCGTAAGCCGCTTGGTCTGACGTTGCCAACTGCCTTGTGCACGGATTAAGCCGTTAACCCAGCGTGAACTAAACCGTGCGTCCGTAATGCCTTGTGGAGAAAAGTCGAGATTCAGAATCGGATCGTTTAACGTCAGCTGACCGTTGATAAAGTTGTCGGCATTCAGCGCCAGCGAGCCGTCATCGCTTTGCCAGTCGCCATTGCTTAACGTGACGCTTTTCAACAGCAAATCGAGATCGGCTACTGCCCAGTCCGGCCCCTGCAGATGGGTATTCGTCACATCCACGCGAGAAAAGTATACCGCAGGCAAGCTACGTAGCGGCTGTAAGAATGCGCTAAGTGATTTGTCTGTTTGCAGGCGAATATCATTCAGGCGCAGCGCAGATACATCCCATTTACCTTGTGCATCACGTTGGGCGCTGCCGGTTACCGAGCCACGTGCCAGGTCGCCGCCGAAATTATTAATCACCAGCACGTTGTCGTTTATTTTTCCCTGTACCAGTGCATTGGTCACCTTCACTCCCTGTAACGTTACGCGTTCTGCACTGGCCTGAAAGCTGGCCTTATCACCCAAAATATTACCCGCGCGCGGCTGCCAGGGGATCACGCCGCCGTTTAACGCTATCGCGTTGAACGCCTGCCGGGGGCTATGGAGTTGCATATTGCGTAGTTGAAGGCGATCGGCCTGTAACGGCAAGGTCATATTTGCTGACATATTGGCGGCGTTCAGCGCGCCATCCTGCAACTCAATGCGCGTAAAGCGTGGCGCTTCGCTAAACAGAGAGAAGGTCAAACCAAGATTAACAGTTTTTGCCACCATCACGGCGGGCTGGCCATCGTGACCAAAACTCACATTACGTAAGGTCAGCAGACCAGGCGCGGAAAAGTTATGCTCTATTTTACTGACGGAGAGATGCCAGGCGGTATCGTCGCTTATGCGTCTGCTGACCCACTCCGCACCCCAACGGGTTTGCAGCAAAAGATAGATTGTTACCAGCGTCAGCAGCAGTAGCAACAGCAGCGAAAGCGTTAACTTTCCGATAAATTTCATTTGCATCCTTCCGTATGAATTTCCGGTATCGCCTGTTATGCCTTAATTACTGGCATAGCTCAACCGCCTGGTTGTAAAGCCGGAATAAATACGTGGCGGAGGGCGAGCCAAAGCCCGCCCCGCCAGGGTTACTTCTCGTGAGGGAAAAACAGGTTCAGCAAGATTGCGGTAATACCGCCGGCGGCGATACCGGAGGAGAGCAGGGTTTTTAACCACTCTGGCGCAAACTGCAGGATCAGCGGCTGCTGCGACACGCCAAGCCCTACTGCCAGCGAGAGCGCCATAATCATAATTGCCCGACGATTTAGCGGCTCGCGCGAGACAATACGCACGCCGGATGCGGCAATGGTGCCGAACATCACAATCGTCGCGCCGCCCAGTACCGGCTCCGGAATATGTTGTACAAAGCCGCTTACCGCAGGAAACAGACCCAGCACGATCAGCATTAACGCCACCACAAAGCCGACGTAACGGCTGGCAACGCCGGTCAGCTGGATAACGCCGTTGTTCTGCCCGAAGCAGGAGTTAGGAAAAGTGTTAAACAGCGCAGAGACAAAAGAGTTAAAACCATTCGCCAGCACGCCGCCTTTCAGACGTTTCATATAAAGCGGTCCGCTAACCGGCTGCTCTGAGACATCAGAGGTGGCGGTAATATCGCCGATGGTTTCCAGCGAGGTCACCATAAATACCAGCATCAGCGGAATCAGCAGGTTCCAGTCAAAGCCCAGGCCATAATAGAGCGGCATCGGCACAGCCACCAGCGCACTGTTGGCTGGTGCGGTGTTTTCCGGCAGCATGTCCAGCGCCCATGCCAGCAAATAGCCCACCGCCATTGCAATCACCAGTGAGGCAACGCGCAGGTAAGGGTTCCGCTGACGATTGAGGATAATGATCACCGCCAGAACCGCGCCTGCCAACAGCAGGTTTTTCGGCGCGCCAAAGGTGTGATCGTTCATCGCGGCAAAGCCGCCGCCAATAGAAGTTAAGCCCACCTGAATCAGCGACAGACCGATAATCATTACCACAATACCGGAAACCAGCGGCGTAATAATCCGGCGCGCCAGATGCAGTACACGGGAAATAATCATTTCAGTGCAGGAGGCGACCATAAGCGTGCCGAATAACGCGGCCATCATCGTGGGGACATCGGCACCGCCATTTTTTAATGCCAGACCGCCCATAATCAGTGGGCTTACAAAATTAAAGCTGGTGCCCTGAATAGAGAGGAGCCCTGATCCTACCGGCCCCCAGGTTTTAATCTGCAAAATCGACGCCACGCCAGAGGCAAACAGCGACATGCTGATAATGTGCTGCGTATCCTGAGCAGGCAGCCCAAGGGCCTGACAAATCAGCAGCGCAGGAGTAATCACCGCCACGAACATTGCCAACAGATGCTGGCAGGCGGCAAAGAGGGTTTGCGCCAGCGGTGGGCGATCTTCCAGACGATAAATGAGTTCGCTCTTCGGCGTCACGCCGGCGGCGGACGGGGCGATTTCATGAGGATTGGCGGACATGATTAGGGTTCCCTGAGAAACAAAGTGGCGATTGTAATTCACTGCATGTTAAAAGCAATCGTTTGCTCAGCAACCGCATCTATGGCACACCGGTTATTTAAACAGGAGTTGTCCGGGATCAGAAAAGAGAGGTCAGGCGTTAGTGTAGCGATCGGTTTCCGGCAGCCAGCGTTCAATTAACGCCTGCGCCTGTTGCGGATAATGCTGGTGGATATGGCGTGCAATACGCTGTACGTCAGGGATCAGGGCCTGGTCGCGCAGCAGATCGGCCACTTTAAACGCCGCATTGCCGGTTTGCCGTGTGCCCAACAGCTCTCCAGGCCCACGAATTTCCAGATCGCACTGGGCGATAACGAAGCCGTCATTGCTGTCGCGCAGTACCTGCAGGCGCTTTTGCGCCGTTTTGCTCAGTGGGGATTTATAGAGCAGTACACAATGAGAGGCAACCGCACCACGGCCAACGCGACCTCGAAGCTGATGCAACTGAGCAAGGCCCAGACGCTCCGGGTTTTCAATAATCATCAGGCTGGCGTTGGGGACATCCACGCCGACTTCAATGACCGTGGTCGCGACCAGCAGTTGCATCTTGCCCTGTTTGAAAGCCTGCATCACATCCTGCTTTTCCTGCGGCTTCATGCGGCCATGAACCAGGCCTACCTGTAAATCAGGCAGCGCCAGCTTTAACTCTTCCCAGGTGGCTTCCGCTGCCTGCGCTTCCAGCAGGTCAGACTCTTCAATCAGGGTGCATACCCAGTAAGCCTGGCGGCCCTCTGTGTGACAGGCGCTTTTTACCCGTTCAATAATCTCAGCGCGTCGCGAATCAGGGATGGCCACCGTGGTGACCGGCGTGCGTCCCGGAGGAAGTTCATCAATAACCGAGGTATCCAGATCGGCATAGGCGGTCATTGCCAGCGTACGCGGGATCGGTGTTGCGGTCATAATTAACTGATGAGGATGGAACCCTTGCTCCTCGCCTTTTTCCCACAGCGCGAGCCGCTGGTGGACGCCGAAGCGATGCTGCTCATCGATAATCACCAGCGCCAGACCGTTAAACTGCACCTGCTCCTGAAAAATAGCGTGCGTGCCCACCACCATAGAAACCTGGCCGCTGGCAATCGCTTCCTGCTGCGCCAGCCGCGCTTTGCCTTTTTGTTTGCCCGCCAGCCAGCCTACCTCGATGCCCAGCGGGGCAAACCACTGCCGGAAATTGTTAGCATGCTGTTCAGCCAGTAGCTCGGTCGGTGCCATCAGCGCAACTTGCTTACCATGCGCAATCACATCCAGCGCAGCCAGAGCCGCAACCAGCGTTTTGCCAGAGCCAACATCGCCCTGAACCAGCCGCATCATGGGATAATCGTGGGTAAGATCTTGCTCAATCTCTTTAACCACCCGTTGCTGGGCAGCGGTCGGTTTAAAAGGCAGCGCCGCCAGCAGACGATCGCGCAATGCGTGGCGCGGCGGCATTGCCAGTGCATGATAGCGTTGAGCGCCAGCACGCACCGCCAGCATACTCAGATTGTGCGCCAGCAGTTCTTCAAGGATTAAACGACGTTGAGCGGGATGGCGACCGCTTTCCAGATCAACCAACTGGATATCTGGCGGTGGTCGATGCAGCGTGCGTAACGCATCAGGCAGGCTAAGCAGACCGCCGCTTAATTCGGCAGGCAGCAGCTCAGCAATCGGGCAGGTATCCAGTAACTGAAGCGCCTGATCGGTCAGGCTACGCAGCGTGGCCTGGCGAATTCCTTCTGTAGTGGGATAAACCGGCGTCAGCGTTTCCTGTAGCTCAGTGATGCTGTGCTCGCCCTGAATACGATACTCCGGATGGATCATCTCGGCACCGCGCTGGCCGCGTTTGATCTCGCCATAAGCCGTCACGCGCGCGCCGGGTGAAAGTCCATTTTTCATACCTGCGTTGAAATTGAAAAAGCGCAATGTCACTACGCCAGAACCATCGCTAATCTGGCTGACCAGCATCCGGCGACGACCAAAGGTTACGTCGGTATGCAACACTTCGCCTTCAACCGTCGCCCAGATCCCCGGCAGCAGGTCATTAATGCGATAGAGTTGTGTGCGATCTTCATAGCGCAGCGGCAGATGCAGCAGCAAATCCTGCACGGTATGCAGCCCGATTTTCGCCAGCTTTCCGGCCTGGCTGGCGCCTACGCCGGAAAGCGTGCTGAGCGGAACGGCATCCAGCAGGCGGCCTTTCATCGTTTCGCCGTTGACTGCATGGCGGCCCACCACCCGGCATCGGCAACCACCTCGCCGTTGTCGTCGATCTCGGGGCGGGGCAGCCCTTTTTGTTTCGCCACGCGCGCCAGTACCGGATAACCGCCTTCAAACAACAGGCGCTGCTGTTCTGAATGCGGCAGCGTACTGATATCGCGCTGGTACATGCCAGCGTTTTGCCGCTGGCGCTGTGCCTCATACAGAATCAGCGCGGAGGCGACTGAAACGTTCAGCGACTGCACCATGCCCACCATAGGAATAATGATATCCCGATCGGCCAGTGCCAGCGCTTCCTGCGTGATGCCAGTTTTTTCCTGACCCATTAAAATACAGGTTGGCCGCGTATAGTCGATTTCACGAAAATCGACCGCTTTAGCGGAAAGGTTGGTCGCCAGAATCTGCATATCCTGCTGCTTCAGATGGGTTATCGCATCAGCAATCGTACGGTGGGTTTTCACCTGTACCCAGCTGTTGCTGCCGGCAGCAGAGGAAACCACGGTGCGCATCCGGTTAGCAGGCCAGATGGCGTGAACTTCATGCACGCCCACCGCGTCCGCCGTACGAATGATGGCGGACACGTTATGGGGTTTATGTACCTGCTCCATGCATACGGTAAGATCATGCTGGCGCGCGGCCAGCATCTCGCGTATACGAGCAAAACGTTGAGCATTCATGCGTTAGTTTCGGTTACGGTGAACTTTGATCACGTCCGGCATTACGCGAATTTTGCGCATAATATTTGCCAAATGAACGCGATCGCGTGCCGTCAAACGAATAAAGGCGCTGTAAACGCGGCCGTCACGCTCTTCTGTGTTCAGGCTTTGAATATTCGATTTGGCTGTGTTAATTGCCGCCGTCAGGTTCGCCAGCGCGCCCTGATGGTTAAACATATCAACTTTGATCTCAGCGACGAACTCTTGCTCGGTCACCTTATCCCATTCCACCGCCATAAACTTCTCGGGCTCTTTTTGATAGCCACGAATGTTACGGCACGATTCATGATGAACCACCAATCCCTTACCGGGACTGACATGCGCCACAATCGGGTCGCCAGGAATAGGACGGCAGCACTTGGCAAAGGTAATCAGCACGCCATCAGCGCCTTTAATAGGCAGCTTGCTGCGCGATGTGGAGTTGGTGGAAGCGCCGCCTGCCGTATCCAGCAGATTTTTCGCCACCACAACGCTCATCGCGTTGCCCAGGCCGATTTCCGCCAGCAGGTCGTCCAGCGACGCCAGCTTCATCCGCTCCAGCTCTTGCTCAATGCTTTCCGGCGCAATCTCAGCCAGTTTACGGCTACCGCCCAGCGCATGGTTAAGCAGGCGTCGTCCCAGACTCACTGAGTCTTCGCGCTTGAGGTTTTTCAGCAGTTGACGGATTTTGGCGCGCGCTTTCGAACTGACAACAAAGTTAAGCCAGGCGGCATTGGGACGCGCGCCGGGCGCAGTAATGATTTCCACCGTCTGGCCGCTGGCCAGCGGCTGCGAAAGGGGATAGGGCTGACGATCGACGCGGGCGCCCACGCAGGCATGACCAATATCGGTATGCACCGCATAGGCAAAGTCCACCGGCGTGGCGCCAGCAGGCAGTTCGACAATGCGCCCTTCCGGGGTGAAAACGTAAATCTCATCCGGGAAAAGATCGGATTTAACGCTTTCGATAAATTCAAAGGAGCTGCCGGCGCTTTGCTGCAATTCCAGCAGGCTTTGTAACCAGCGCTGCGCGCGAATCTGGGCTGTGGTGCCGCTCTCGCCTTGCTCTTTGTAAGCCCAGTGCGCCGCCACCCCCATTTCTGCCATCTGATCCATATCTTCCGTACGGATTTGCACCTCAACCGGCACGCCGTGCGGACCAATCATCGAGGTATGCAGCGACTGATAGCCGTTTGCCTTCGGGATGGCGATATAATCTTTCACCCGCCCCGGACGCGGCTTATACAGGCTGTGCATCTGACCCAGCACGCGATAACAGGTATCCACATCGCAGACGATCACGCGAAACGCGTAAATATCCATAATGGAGTGGAAGCGCTGCTCTTTCAGGTGCATTTTGCAGTATATGGAATAGAGATGCTTTTCACGGCCAAAAACGCGACAGGGAACACCGGCTTCCTGCAAACGCCCTTCAATCTCCGCCAGGATTTTCTGGATCATCTCCTTACGGTTACCGCGCGCGGCTTTCACCACTTCTTTTATCACGCGATAACGGTTGGGATAGAGCGCTTCAAAACCCAGCTCTTCCAGCTCGGTTTTCAGATGGTGAATACCCAGGCGGTGCGCCAGCGGACTGTAAATTTCCAGCGTTTCACGTGCGATGCGTCGCCGTTTATCGGGCCGCAGCGAGCCCAGCGTGCGCATATTATGCGTACGGTCGGCCAGCTTGATCAGGATGACGCGAATGTCCTGCACCATCGCCATGATCATTTTGCGGAAGTTCTCCGCCTGCGCCTCTTTTTTATCACGGAACTTCAGCTTATCCAGCTTGGATACGCCTTCAACCAGTTCGGCGACGCTTTTGCCGAACAGCTGTTCCATGTCCTGATAGGTGGCGGGAGTGTCTTCAATCACGTCATGCAGTAGCGCGGCCATGAGCGTTTCATAGTCGAGCTTCATTTCCGCCAGGATACAGGCGACGGCGACGGGATGGGTGATATAAGGCTCACCGCTGGAGCGAGTCTGCCCCTCGTGAGCATCACGTGCGACAAGGTAAGCTTGCTTGAGGCGCTTGATCTGCTCCTCAGGCAAGTATTGTTCAATCAGCTGATTGAGGCTTTCAAAAAGATACAAGGGCGAGCCTTCCGGCTAATTAACGACGACCTTCAGCGATAGCGGTAACAGCCTGCAACTCGGCGGCTTCTTGCTCATGCTGTTCCTGGCGCTCACGAACATCAAGGATCTGATTGGTGATGAGGCCTTCTTCGATTTCACGCAGAGCGATAACGGTCGGTTTATCGTTCTCTTCCGGTACCAGCGGATCTTTACCGCTCACCTGCATCTGACGTGCGCGACGTGCGGCGACCAGAACCAGGTCAAAACGGTTACCAATTTTCTCTACTGCGTCCTGAACGGTTACGCGTGCCATAAGTGTGCTACTCCACAGGTGAAGAAATGACTGGGCATAATACTGAAAGTGACTTCAGTCTGCCAATAGTTTGCTGATTAATGCATCATGCCGGGCTTTTTGACGGCCCATACGCAGACGCTCAGCGCGAATAATGGTTTTGAGATCCGATAGCGCCAGATCAAAATCATCATTAACAATTAAATAGTCGTACTCGGCATAGTGGCTCATTTCGGCTACGGCCTGGGCCATGCGGCGGGCAATAACCTCTTCGCTATCCTGACCGCGACCGCGTAAGCGGCGATCCAGCTCCTCTTTTGAAGGCGGCAAAACAAAAATACTGCGTGCCGAAGGCATTTTTTGCCGAATCTGCTGCGCGCCCTGCCAGTCAATATCCAGGAAGACATCAACGCCGGTTGCCAGCACTTGATCAATGGCCACACGCGAAGTGCCGTAATAATTGCCAAACACTTCAGCATGCTCAAGAAAAGCATCCTGCGCAATCATCGTTTCAAACTCTTGTTTAGAAACGAAATAATAGTGCTCGCCGTGCTGCTCGCCGGGACGCATTCCGCGCGTGGTATGCGAAATGGATACCTGGGTATCGTAGAGCGGCTGCGTTTTCAGCATAGCCTGAATCAGACTGGATTTGCCTGCGCCGCTGGGGGCGGAAATTATATAAAGCGTGCCTTGAGCCATGATAGTTCTTGAAGTGTGTGAAAGAGCGGAGTCTGTTTCCTGCACAGTATACACGGCTTGCCGCCGCCATGCAGCGTTTGCGCCGTTCCGCTGTGGTTTTTCTTGTTTTATGGAAAGTATGCCGCGTAAGGCGGAGCGGTTTGCACGCTTTGCAGTAAAAATCCCTGCATGGTTTTCCAGTTTCATTCTTTGCTTCTCGCTGCGTTGCCTTTAATCCGTTTTACTGAGGCCGTTGAAAGCAAGGAGGAACTATGTCAGGAAAGACGGCCTTATGGCTGCTGTGTCTGTTTGCCGGCACAGCGCAGGCGCTGTGCCCTCGCTGGACGCCGGCAAGGGCATCGGAAGAGATCGCTCATCTTCAGCAGCAGCTACGCAACTGGGACAATGCTTACTATCGTGACGGCCAGACGCTGATTGATGATGCGCTTTATGACAGCCTGCAACAGCGGTTACGGCAATGGCAGCGCTGTTTTCAACCCGCAACAGCGCCAGATCGTTCGGTCTGGGCAGATAACGGTACGGTCGATCATCCTGTTGCTCATACAGGAGTAAAAAAACTACCGGATAAGCTGGCGGTAGCCTACTGGATGCAGGGCAAAGGACCGTTATGGATACAGCCGAAAGTTGATGGCGTCGCCGTAACGTTAGTTTATCGTCAGGGAAAACTGGCCTCGTTGATTAGCCGTGGCGATGGAGTAAAAGGGCAGAACTGGCTGAATAAAGCCGCTTATATTCCCACGCTTCCGCAGGTCATTCCCGATAAAAGGCCCGTGCTGGTACTGCAGGGTGAACTCTTCTTAACCGTGACCGATCATCAACAGGCCACAGATGGCGGGAAAAATGCGCGTGCTCAGGTCGCGGGCGCGCTAATGCGCCAGCAGCCTTCGCCCTTGCTTTCACGGCTGGGTATCTTTATTTGGGCGTGGCCAGATGGGCCACAAACCATGGCGCAGCGGCAAACGGCACTTAAGCAGTTAGGCTTTGGCTTAGCCAGCGCCTGGACGCAGCCGGTAAACAGTGAAGAAGAGGTGGCCCTGTGGCGTGCGCGTTGGTTTCGCGCGCCGCTGCCCTTTGTCACTGATGGCGTGGTGATTCATCAGGATCGCCGTTCAGCCGGTAAGCAATGGTTGCCCGGAAACAGTGAAGAAGTGGCTGCCTGGAAATATAACCCGCCGATTATCAGCAGCGAAGTGCAGTCCATTGATTTTCCGATAGGACGCACCGGGAAAATCTCGGTAGTGTTAAACGTTGTGCCCGTGCAGTTGGATGATAAAACCGTGCGTCGAGTGAGCCTGGGTTCTTTGGCGCGATGGCAGGCATTAGATATTGTTCCCGGCGATCAGGTAGCAATCAGTCTGGCAGGACAGGGCATCCCGCATCTTGAAAAAGTGATCTGGCGAGTTATGCATCGCCATCGGCCGGAACCACCCGATTCGCAGAATTATCACAGCCTGAGCTGCTTTTATAACAGTGCGGAGTGTCGGAAACAGCTGCTTTCCCGTCTGAGCTGGTTAAGCCAGCGAGAAGGGCTCGATTTACCGGGAATTCAGCGCAGCACCTGGCAGCGCCTGCTGCTGCATCCGGATTTCGTACATCTTTTTTCCTGGCTCAATATGAGTAGTGAGCAGCTTTCAGCCGTGCCGGGTATAACGCCGCAACGAGCCAGGCAAATCGTACATTACTTTAACCAGGTGCAGCATCAGCCTTTTCGCCGTTGGGTAAAGGCGCTTGGTGTTCCTTTACCCACTGCCGCGCTCAACGTGTTACCGGATAATAACTGGCCTCAGCTGCTGTCGCGCAGCCTGCAAAGCTGGCAACAGTTGCCTGGCGTCGGCAAAACGCTGGCACAGCGCATTGATCTCTGGCTAAAGGATAAGCAGGTAAAAGAAATGATCGATATTATTCAGCAGTGGCAAGCGGCACGAAAAGGTAAGGGAGAGGCGTCGTTACCTGATTCCGAACCGCTGGCGTTGCCGGTAAGTCAGCCTGCTAATGTTCCGGATGTGGATAATTGAAAATGGGCAGCCCCAGACGAAAGCGCAGCGCCAATAGACGGGAAAGAAAGCCGAACAGCAAGGTAATAAGGATGACCGTTTCATGAGATAGCGGCGTTTTTAGCAGCAAGATATAGAGCCAGCCTGCGGCAAAAGCGATCCCGGCATACAGTTCTTTCTGAAACACCAGCGGAATCCGGTTGCAAAACATATCACGCAGCACGCCGCCGAACACACCGGTAATGACCGCGCTAATAGCAGCAATAATGGAAGCGTGTCCCATATCAAGCGCAACCTGAGCGCCGATAATGGAAAAAACCACTAACCCTAATGCGTCCAGCACCAGAAATACCTTGCGAAGATGGGTCATCAGAGGAGCAACAACCGTGGTAACTACGGCTGCGGCAGCAACAATCATGATGTATTCAGGATGCTTTACCCAACCGAGCGGGTAATGACCTAACAGCATGTCACGCACTGAACCACCGCCAATGGCGGTTACCGACGCAATAATAATAACGCCGAAGAGATCCATTTTTCGTCGTCCGGCAGCAAGCGCGCCGGTCATCGCTTCGGCAGTAATGCCAATGATATAGAGTACGGTCAGTAACATAGCCAGCTCCAGGGAAACGGTGGCAAGCCTACAGCGCTTCTCTGAGTGTAGACGAGTGAAAATTTCTAAGGCATTCGCTTTCGGATTATCTTTGTTTATGCGAAGCGGGGAGAAAGAACGCCAAAAAATAAAAAAAGCGCGCTGTAGTAGCGCGCTTAATAAAAATACCTGTTTACAGGCATTTATCCACCCATTAACAGCTTTTATTATTATATTAATTTTTCATTGTTTTTTAACGTCCTGGCTGTGCTCGTTTTACGCAACACAATCTGTTTGAGTTCAAGTATCAGCGGATCCTGACTCCTTAAGAGCATTAAAACCCAAACCAGTCCGCCAGCGGCAATTTGAATGGTAAGCGTAAGCGCAACCGGCAGCAGCTCTTCTAATCCGTAGCCAAGCGCGTAGCTGATGCAAAGCGTTGGCAGCGCCATACGCAGCGGCAGCCACTGGCTGGTTAAATAAGCTTTAGCGCTGGCACCCAGAATTGGGCGTATTAATACAAAATAGTTTGTTAGCGCGGTGAAAATTTGTAACGCAGTAAAACCGATAGTGGCACCTGTCAGCCCGCCCCACTGCGCGCCTACCCAGATAACCGGTACAGAAAGCGCCAACCGAAGCGCATTAAGCTTTGAACTGATATCAACCGCACCTTTTGCCATTACCAGGGCGCCTACAGGGTTGTTAATGGCTCGCATAATGCCTGCGATACACAATATCTGCAGGACCGGAGTAATAAACAACCAGCGCTCGCCAAACAAGCTCAGCACTAAATTATGAGCGATGCCAGCCATACCCAACAGCGCAACGAAATTCAGCAGGCTCATGATTGATAACATCTTATAGAAGTTATGTCGTAAACGTGGCTGGTCATCCTGCATCTGCGCAAAGGCGGGAAATAACACGCGTGACAGAATAGGGTTGATCTTTGCAGGCGGCATAACGGCAAGGTTATAAGCCAGGTTATATCCTCCGGTTGCAACCGCACCCAGCAGGCGTGACAGCAGTATAGTAGGCATATTCATACCAAGCTGGTTAATCAAACTATCTGCCGTCAGATAGCCGCCGTAACGTAAATTACTGCGTACGCTCTTCAACTCAAAAACAAATTGAGGGCGGTATATTTTTCCACCGTAGTAACAAAACAGCAGCATGCGTATGGAAACCATTGTCAGGTATCCCCAGATAGCGCAAAGTGCCGAGGGTGACCATACAGCAGAAAGTAACGTCACAGCAAAACCTGATATTGCTGCTATAACCTCGGTACGCCCTATAAGTGTAAAGGCCAGCTCTTTTTGCAATAAAGCCCGAAACTGCTGTCCCTGCGGAATGATAAGAAAGGCAACAGATAGCGTCTCAATAAGCTCATTCAGTTCTGGTTGCTGAAGTAATACGCTAATAGCATGGCTACTCAAATAGATAATGGCGAAAACGGCCAGACCAATAAAAATATTTAGCCAGTATAAAGTTGATAGCTCCGTTTCAGACATACTTTTCCGCTGTATAACTGAGTTGGATAAACCAAAGTCGGAAAGCGTATCGACCAGCGTCAAAATAACCAAAGCAATAGTTAATAAACCAAATTGTTTCGGATCAATCATTCTGGCAAGCAGAGCTAGCTGCAAAATGCCAAGCCCAATCGTCATTACTGAAGAAATGGCTGACCATTTTGCGCCATTAATTGCTTTTTGTTTCAAAGACATCGTATATCCGTGGTGCTAAAAAGAGCGGTGTTGGAAAGGTAACACCCTAAAATTATTTTTTATTTTATAGAAATGAAAATGCTTTTTATTATAAGGCTATAGCAAGGTAATCATCCCTGAAACCAGGCAGTCCATGCTGAGTCCGCCAGCTTTTTATCACATCCACCATGCTTTGTGGTGTGCTGATATTAAAATCCTGAGGATAAAGAATAAGATCGGTACCAGCTGGATGTCCTGCTAACAGAACAAATTCCGTCACTGCTTGCAATAGTCCTTCGGTAGTTTCGAAATCAGCTGATAATATTTTACGTGCAATATTAACAAATTCTTGCTCAGTAAAGTCTTGCAGCGATATGCGTTCCATAGGAAATTCCTGGAATGTCTGATTATTAGAAATTGCTGTGTGCAGGAAGATTTATAACTTTTTTCCTGTTAAGAATCACCATGAGAAATATCTGAAACTAAAGATCCAGTAGTAAATGGATGTTAGAAATGAATGTATTAAAAAAAATAGCTAAGAAAAGGAATAGTAACGCTTAAGTAGTCTTTAATGAGTTGAGAGGAAATTCATGGGTTTTGAGTTTAGTTTATTGATTATTTGATTTTTTTTAGTTGAGACTTCAGATTTATCGCATTCTTCATAGATAAGTTGAGTTAACAAAATCCCTGTATTTTACATGGAAATGTGTAATTTTTCTGCACGGTTATTCCATGCTAAGTTTTTATCAGATCCGGAGGTAGCTAAAAAGAGTGGTTAAAAAGCAGCCTGAATGCCGTCTGTGCCATCTGATAAGGGCGGTATAACAGAGTCATGACATTACTCTTTACCAACCCAGCCCTGGATAAAATCAGCAGGATAAGAGCATCTGGTATCGCGACTGATTATATTTATAAAACGCGACGTCAGGGCTGCTTTCTTAATAACGCGGAAAAGCGTCAACAGGATGACGCTTTCTGGCGCTTCGATATCAGGAACTGGCCGTTACGCCTTGATAAAGCCGCTGCAGGTTCTGCTCCAGTAGTGCTAATTCCTGTTGGAATTTTTCATCGGAGGTTAAAGGTTGACGAAAATGGGTCAGCAGCACCTGCGCACCTTCCTGATTAGGGACAATACGCATCGGCATATAGATCTCCTTACCAAAACCATTATCAATCCAGTAATCCATTACCCCATAGGTGTTGTGCTCGGAAAAGCGGACCTTTAACGCTCCATCAGTGCCTTTGGCTTTCCAGTAACTGCCTTCTGCCTGTAACGGCGCTTCGCCTAACTGGGAAACCCATTTTGGGAAATATTCTGGTTTCCAGATAGTTTCATAGAGATCCAGCCAATGGCGTGTAATGGTCAGACTTAGTGTGTGTGATGGCAGCATGTTACCTCCGAAATTGGGCCTGAAACGATTTAAGCATTGCGTAAAGCGTAAGGGAATGAGGCAAAGGCGTAAAATCTTGTGCAGAAATCATTCACGTCCCGTTTGCTGGTTATTTGTCAGCAAACGCAGATTGAAGCGAGTAACGCGGTAACCATTGAAAATAAAAAAGCCCGCGATTAAAGCGGGCAATGAAGGTAGCTGTTACCAGGTTCGCTAATTGGCGGCGTTATTCAATATTCTGAATCTGCTCACGCATCTGCTCAATCAGCACCTTCAGTTCAATTGCTGAAGCAGTAATATCAGCGTTAATTGATTTTGATGCCAGCGTGTTCGATTCACGGTTGAACTCTTGCATCATGAAGTCGAGACGGCGGCCAACGGCCTCTTTCTTTTTCAGGATGTTAAAAGTTTCTTTAACGTGCGCTTCGAGGCGGTCAAGCTCCTCGGCAACATCAATGCGCTGAGCCATCATCAACAGCTCCTGTTCAACGCGATTGTTGTCCAACTGTAACTCCGCCTCTTCAAGCTTAGTCACCAGCCGCTCGCGCTGCCATTTCAGCACCTCCGGCATCCAGGCGCGTATTTTCTTCACTTCAGTGTTCACGCCCTCAAGGCGCTGCTCAATCATGCCTTTCAGCGCGGCGCCTTCGCTTTCACGCGCGGCGATAAAATCATCAATCGCCAGCTCCAGGGTGGCTATCAGTTCCGCATTAATCGCATCTAAATCCTGTTCCTGAGCGGACATCACGCCAGGCCAGCGCAATATATCAACCGGGTTAATCTCACCATCAACATTTTGCTGTTTCACCCACTGTGCGGCTTCCAGTAGCTGCTTTGCCAGCGGCTGATTCAGGATTAATGCGCTTTGCGCGCCTGGATCGGCATCGAAGCGAAGATTGCATTCAATTTTTCCGCGCGTCAGACGATTACGCAGGCGCTCCCGAATTACCGGCTCCAGGCTGCGGAACTGCTCCGGCAGGCGAATATACGTTTCAAGATAGCGCTGGTTCACGGAACGCAGCTCCCATGCTGCGCTGCCCCATGCGCCTTTGGTTTCACGCCGGGCGTAGGCGGTCATACTGCGAATCATTTTGCATACCCGTATTAAAGAAAGTTTAATAGATTATAGCGACGCCTCTTCCTTCTTAACAGGTAAAAATAGGAATTATAAACAGTAAGTGAAAAGTGGCAGTAAAGTTAAGCAGAGCGTTTATATTCTGTGTTACTACCGGAAGGCCAATCGATGACTTAAATAAAAGAACATGATAAGCCTGACAAGCAGGTAAAGATAATAAATAGAAGTGATCTGATATAGTGCTTTTTAATAAAATGGATGACAATGGTGAGAATATATTTTATAGCTCATGAATAAATTCATGTTTAGTGAAGAGTGAAATGGATTGCCAAATTCCCATTATTAGAAAGCGTCAGTAATGATTTAATGACTTGTTTCTTTATCGTGCAGATGCCTGAAATCATTACTTGATAAATAGTGATCCTGCTTTCGGTTTTTAAATGAGATTTAATAAATTTATGATTTAAAAATATTTTTTATTAAAGTATTTTTCTTCAAGGATATTTTTCTGATAATAAATAAGTAATGGCTAATAATTTGTTGGATGCAGATAAGGTTAAAGATTTATTATTAAATGAATTGAAGGGAGTTAGATGAATAAATGAAAGGGATGTTAAGGAGACAACAATACAATGGATGTAACTGATAGTATTCTCAAGGAGTTCTTCCCCGGGAAAAAATTATCTTTTATTCTGCGTAAATTAGCAAAGTGGGCCGTGGGTCAAGATATACTTTATCGCTGCATAAAAGAGGCTGAAAGCAAAAACGGCATCGAGTGGTTAGTGGCCGTAGCTGAGAGGCTACGTATTCATCTGGATGTGGATCCGAAAGGCTATAACAACCTGCCCCGCAAAGGGCCTGTTATTATCGTGGCTAATCATCCTACAGTTATAGATGGTCTGGGTTTGATAGTGGCTGTTTCCAGCGTAAGGCACGATATTAAAATAGTGGCTAATCATGTGCTTACCTATATGCTGCCAAAAACAGGCGATCTTACGATTGGCATCAGGAATATGCAGGGAAAAATGAGCGCAGGTCAGTACCGCGAAATGAATACGCATCTTAAAAAAGGCGGCGTGCTGATTATTTTTCCTTCGGGCAGATTAGCTGGCTTACAAAGATCAGGACTACAGGAAGCTCCCTGGAACTCTGTCTTCCTTCACCTGGCGAAAAAAAATAATGCAATTTTAGTTCCGGTAAACATCAAAGGCTTAAATAGCTGGCGCTACTATATGACGGCAAAGATCTGGCGTCCTTTTTCTAACTTGATGATTATCAGGGAATGCTTGCGTCATAAAGGTAAATCATTGCAAATAAAGATCCTTCAGCCGATAAACGTATCCAGGCTCGACATTAATAGAGAGTCTGCAGCAGTTATTGCTGCATCCTTTCCGGAGCACATCGAAAAAGCAGGCAAAAATCTTCCCGGCACTTTGCCGGTTCTCGCCCCGGTTGCCGCTCCGGTAAACAAACAACGATTAAATGCGATGCTGACAGAGTGTGAGGTGTTAAAAACATTGCGTGATGGGAAAAGCGTTTTACTGTATCGCCATCAGGGTGAGGAATATTCCCCTGTTCTGCGTGAGTTGGGCCGCCTGCGAGAAATATCTTTCCGTGACATAGGGGCTGGAACAGGGAATAGTTATGACAATGATGTTTATGATAAGGATTATCAACATATTATAGTTTGGGATCCTGAACAGCAAGAAATTGCTGGGTCATATCGGTTTGTACTGGCGGGTGAGCAGCTTTCAAAAAAAGGACTGAAAGGGCTCTATAGTAACGAACTATTTAATTATAAAGAGAGCTTCTTACTAATAGCGAGTCAGAGTATTGAAATTGGCCGGGGTTTCATTCAAAAACAATATCAAAAAACCCATGTTCTTGATGCGCTTTGGAAAGGCATCTTCCATGTTGCGTTAAAGCATAAAAACTATAAGTACCTTCTGGGTGTCCTTACTATCCCTCAAGATTTCCCAGAATATGCCAAAAAACTGATGATGGCTTTCTTTCAAAGCTATCTCTCTTCAGATGAGGATTTTTGTTCGCCTTCCCGGAAATACAGTAATGTTGATGATGAGGAGATTGCTAACTTTTTTAGCGGTGAGAACTTTAATGAGGAGTGGAAAAAGCTTAATACAACGTTGCGCGAGCAGGGTTGTGATCTTCCCTGGCCTTATAAGCAAGCGGCTAAGTGGTATAGCACAGGCGGATCGAAATTATTATGTTTTGTTGAGGATGAAAGCTTTAATTCTATTGCTGGGCTAAATATCTGTGAAATAAATAAGCTTAAGGAAAACTATGGGAAGCGTTATTTGATTCAAGAATAAATATATCTTTAGTAAGGATAAGTTTTGGATGCGATCAAACTCTGCCCCAATTTTTAAAAGCCATTAAGACAGACTTGCTATTCTCCCCGATAGCGTGTCCGGATCATAAATATGATAAAGAAAAAGCTTGTTGTTTTTTTGTGTTATTTATTCTTGTTACTCGGATGTAAGGATTCCAGCTCTTTTGTTCTGTCAGGCTATACCTATGGAGAATTTACTTATCTCTCTTTTCCTTTCAGCGGCGAAGTAAAAGAGCTGTTCGTTAGTAAAGGACAAACGGTAAATAGAGGTCAGAAATTAATGCATCTGGCTGATTTTCCAGCAGAAAATGCGCTTCG
This sequence comes from Pantoea sp. FN0307, assembly GCF_050113815.1. Classification (NCBI taxonomy): domain Bacteria; kingdom Pseudomonadati; phylum Pseudomonadota; class Gammaproteobacteria; order Enterobacterales; family Erwiniaceae; genus Pantoea; species Pantoea sp. FN0307. The sequence goes on from NZ_JBNJSO010000008.1 coordinate 38,739, forward strand.
CATAGCGCAAGAAGAGGTCCGCGCTGAAGAGGCGATGCTGCACAATTTAGAAACGGGCGAGCGGGAGTCTGCCCTGAAAGTCATCTATGCACAGCTTGAGAAAGCAAAGTCGGCTGCCAGTCTGGCCAGGAGGCAATTTAACAGGCAGCAGAGGCTTTATACGGAAGAGATGATATCTACTGCTGAATGGGAACGCGCGAAAGAGGAGTATGTTCAAAAAAAAGCGCAGGTTAAGGAGCTGCTATACCAGCTGGAAGCAAAAGCGCTACCTGCTCGTCAGGCTGAAATTAATAATCAAAAATCGCGCGTTGAGTCGGCTAAATTACAACGCGATAAGGCACGCTGGGATCTGCAACAAAGAACGCTGTTTGCTCCGCAGAATGCGACCGTTTATGACATTCTTTATCAGCCGGGAGAGCGTCCTGCAGCGGGTAAGCCCGTTATGAGTTTACTCTCGCCTGAGAGTATTAAGGTGCGCTTTTATGTGCCGGAAAATCGACTGGGCGAATTAAATAGTGGAACGAAACTAAAGATTTACTGCGACGGCTGTAGCAAAACGTTATCAGCTCATATCAACTATATTAGCTCTCAGGCAGAGTTTTCCCCGCCCGTTATTTACAGTACTCAGCGCAGAGAGACGCTTTTGTTTATGGCTGAGGCCATTCCCGTGAAAGAAGATCTTCCCTATATAAAAACAGGACAGCCTGTAAATATAGAGGTTGTTTTTAATGAGTGATGTATGCATTGAAGTCAGTAATTTGAACAAATATTTTGGCGCTAATCATGTAGTAAAAGATTTTTCACTGACGGTCAGGAAAGGCGAAATATATGGTTTTCTAGGGCCAAACGGCAGCGGGAAAACAACATCAATACGTATGATGTGCGGGCTGATTACCCCTGATTCAGGGAAAGGCCACTGCCTTGGCATGGATATATTTACCCAGCGGGAACAGATTAAACATCATATCGGCTATATGACCCAGCATTTTTCCATGTGGGGCAACTTAACAATCCGGGAAAATCTTTTGTTTATCACGCGCATTTATAATCTGGCCCGGGGTAAAGCGCGTGTGGATCAAACATTAGAGGAGCTGGGGCTTACCTCGCGCCAGCATCAGTTGGCAAAATTTCTGTCCGGCGGCTGGAAGCAGCGTTTGGCACTTGCTGCCTGCACGCTGCATCATCCCGCTTTGCTTTTTCTGGATGAGCCCACCGCCGGCGTCGATCCCAAAGCGCGCCGCGAGTTCTGGCAAATTCTTCATCAGCTTTCCGATCGGGGTATCTCAACCCTTGTCAGTACGCATTATATGGATGAGGCTGAACGATGCCATAAAGTCGCCTACCTTTCTTATGGGCATCTGTTAGCTAACGGTAGCGTTGGGTCAATTATCCATCAGCAAAATTTAACCACGGTCAAAATAAGCGGGAAAAGGTTGACGGAACTGGAGAATGAGCTGCTGAAAATGCCAGGTATTGAACAAACGGTTATTTTCGGTAATAGCCTCTTTGTTACGGCGAAAGATGAAAAGGTATTAAACCTAATACTGTCACACGCTGTTGCTTCTGATTATGAGTTTTGCAAAGTGCAAACGACGCTGGAAGATGCCTTTACCTGGTTAATGAAAAACAATGCTAAAAACAATAAGTACTAATTTTTCCTTTTTACGCTGGATAGGCGTAGTGATTAAAGAAATTCATGAGCTGCGACGCGATAAAATCAGTATGGCTATGGTAGTAATTACACCGCTGCTTCAGCTAACGATTCTTGGCTATGCGGTTAATATGGATGCGCGGAATATTCCCACCGCACTGTTAAATTATGATACAGAGCAATTGAGCCAGGTTTTTGTTTCTGCGGCACAAAATACAGGCTATTTTTCGATGATTCCGGTTGAGTCAGAGATAGAGGCGCGTTCTGCATTTGTTCGGGGCAATGTTATATTTATAATCACTATTCCACAGGGATTCACTCATAAAATGCTGCGGGGAGAAAAGCCGCAGATACTGATACAGGGCGACGCTATCGATCCATTAACCATCGGCAGTGCGTTAAGTGCAGTGACGCAGGCGGCAATAACAATGTTTCAGCATGATCTTCCCCCTTCGCTGCGTAATGAATTAAAGCCAGATGATATTGAATTAGTTATTCATCGTATGTTTAATCCAGAAGGGATCACGCAATATAATACTATCCCCGGTATCATCGGCTCGATACTCAGTACAACGCTGGTGCTAATGACCGCGCTGGCGATTACCCGAGAGCGGGAAAACGGTGCTATTGAGAACCTGCTTATTTCACCTTTGACCAGCTTTGAAATTATTACCGGTAAGATTATTCCCTATGTTCTAATCGGCATTTTTCAGTCATTGCTGATTCTGCTCTGTGCCGTTTATCTATTTGATATTCCGCTGCTGGGAAGTGTTCTTTTGCTTTTTTTTGTGCTCTTTATCTACGTTTTTCTCTGTCTGTCGATTGGCATTACTATCTCAAGCCTCGCGCAAAACCAACTTCAGGCTTTGCAGATGTCCTCTTTCTATTTTATTCCTTCCGTTATGCTTTCCGGTTTCATTAGCCCTTTTATTAGCATGCCATTCTGGGCGCAATGGATAGGGTCATGCCTTCCCTTAACCTATTTTATTCGTTTGACTAAGGGAATTATGTTGAAAGGTTATGGCTTTAGCGATCTGCTTACCGATCTGCTGCCGCTGGGTCTGCTTACGCTTATTGTGGTAGGAATTGCGTTGAAATCCTTCCGTAAAACGCTGGACTGACAGCGGGCTGTGATAATTATTAAGCCGGAAGCTTGCCCGGGGCCGGTAGGCAGAGCAGCGCTAAAACCGTATAATGCGCAGCCAATATTAGCAAGCCGGAGAAAAACCATGCGTCCAGCAGGCCGTCTCACACAGCAGGTGCGTCCCGTTACCCTGACTCGTCACTACACCAAACATGCAGAAGGTTCTGTACTGGTTGAATTCGGCGATACCAAAGTGCTTTGTAACGCGACCGTAGAAGAGGGCGTGCCGCGCTTCCTTAAAGGTCAGGGACAGGGCTGGATTACCGCCGAATACGGCATGCTGCCGCGTTCAACCCACAGCCGCAATGCGCGTGAAGCCGCAAAAGGTAAACAGGGTGGACGTACGCTTGAGATCCAGCGTCTGATTGCGCGCTCGCTGCGCGCCGCAGTGGATCTCAAAGCACTGGGTGAATATACCATTACTCTTGATTGCGATGTGCTGCAGGCTGATGGCGGTACCCGTACAGCTTCCATTACCGGTGCCTGTGTGGCGTTAGCAGATGCACTGAATGCGCTGGTTGCTGCCGGCAAACTGGCAAAAAATCCGATGAAAGGCATGGTAGCGGCGATTTCCGTTGGCATTGTTAACGGCGAAGCGCTGTGCGATCTGGAATATGTCGAAGACTCTGCGGCTGAAACCGATATGAATGTGGTGATGATGGAAGATGGCCGCATGATTGAAGTTCAGGGCACAGCCGAAGGCGAACCTTTCAGCCACGAAGAATTGCTGACGCTGCTGGCGTTAGCGCGAGACGGCATCGATACCTTGATTCAGGCGCAGAAGGCGGCGCTAAGCAACTAATTATTTCAGGCGACCAGAGAGTCGCCTTTTTTATCGTTAAATTTCGAGGAGAGTAAAGATGAAAGCCTGGCAGCGTGAGTTTATTGAGTTTGCATTAAACAAGCAGGTATTAAAGTTTGGCGAATTTACCCTGAAATCGGGACGTAAAAGCCCCTACTTCTTTAATGCTGGCCTGTTTAATACCGGACGCGACTTGGCACTGTTGGGCCGCTTTTACGCGCAGGCGCTGGTTGATTCCGGCGTCGACTTCGATTTGCTGTTTGGCCCGGCTTACAAAGGCATTCCCATCGCCACGACCACGGCCGTTGCGCTCGCGGATCATCACCAGCGCGACGTGCCTTACTGCTTTAACCGTAAGGAAGCCAAAGATCACGGCGAGGGCGGAACGTTAGTAGGCAGTCCGTTACAGGGACGCGTAATGCTGGTCGATGATGTCATCACCGCTGGCACTGCCATCCGTGAATCAATGGAAATTATCGCGACTAACGGGGCCAGCCTGGCCGGCGTGTTGATTTCACTGGATCGTCAGGAGCGGGGGCGTGGTGAAATATCAGCGATTCAGGAAGTAGAGCGCGACTATCAATGCCACGTTACCGCCATTATCACCCTAAGTGATTTGATCGAATATCTCGAAGAAAAGCCTGAAATGGCTGACCATCTGGCTGCAGTACGTAGCTATCGTCAAACCTACGGTATCTAAGCGTAGATGCTACTGTGTCGCCGGGCTTGTGCTGACCCGGCGACATTTATGCACTCGCGCTATACCAGCTGTGCTGCTAACAGCGGCCAGCGTACGTCAAACTCCTGTGTAGGCAGATAGCGGAACTCTGAGCGCACAAAGCGCGACAGCATACCTTCACAAAAAGCCAGCAGTTGGCTGGCAAGCAGCGTTTCGTCGGTGGCAAAGCCTTGCCCTTCACGCATTTTGCGCTCGCGCATCACCTGCCTCAACTGCGCTTCGATACGCTCGAAAAGCTGGTTAATGCGGCCCTGCAAACGATCCTGTTCGAACATCAGCGCATGACCGGTAAGAATACGCGTCAGACCAGGGTTAAGCTCGCCAAAACCTAAAATTAGCTGCACGATCATACGCAAACGCGTCATGGTCTCTTTTTCATCTTTCAGAATCGCGTTGATGCGGGTAATCAGGCTATCTTCAATAAACTCGATCAGGCTATCAAACATGCGCGTTTTACTGGGAAAATGACGGTAAAGCGCAGCTTCGGAGACGCCTACCGTAGCGGCCAGCTTAGCGGTAGTAATACGCTGACTCCCGTCGCTGGATTCCAGCATTTGCGCCAGAGCCTGCAGGATTTCATCGCGACGATTCCTTTTCGCGCTCTTTTTTTCTGCCATGACGTTATAAACCCCTGAGATTTATCATAAACGGGCAAAGGCCCACGCAACATCCGTGAGAAGGCATCTCACGGTGCTGAAAAATAAACAAGTCGGGTTGCGGAGGGTGTTGCTGTGCGTTTAATTCCGGCCAGAGTGACCGAAACCGCCTTCACCACGCGCGCTGGCATCAAAATCTTCAACCAGATTAAATTCTGCCTGCACGACCGGCACGAAAACCAGTTGAGCAATGCGCTCGCCAGGCTGGACAGTAAAGCTCTCCTGGCTGCGGTTCCATACGGAAACCATTAGCTGCCCCTGATAATCAGAGTCAATCAGCCCAACCAGGTTGCCCAGTACAATGCCATGCTTATGACCCAGGCCTGAGCGCGGCAAAATAACGGCGGCCAGAGAGGGATCGGCAATATGAATCGCCAGGCCGGTTGGCAGTAGCGTTGTGGCGCCGGGCGCCAACTCCTGCGGGGCATCAAGACAGGCGCGCAAATCCAGGCCTGCGGAGCCGGAAGTGGCATAGGTCGGCAGAGGGAATTCTTTACCTACGCGCGCATCAATAATCTTAACGTCGATTTTTTTCATCATAACGGCTGACAATCTCGTCTAATAATTGCTGGCCAAGGAGAGTTTTATCTGCGAGAGGCAAAACTTTTTCTCCCTCCTGCCAGAAAAGGTGAAGAGCATTAGTATCGCTGTTGAAACCTTGCCCGGATTTGGATACATCATTGGCGCAGATCAGGTCCAGATTTTTCCGCACACGTTTTTGTTGAGCGTATTCTTCCACATTACGGGTTTCAGCAGCAAACCCTACAACATAGGGGCGTCCTTCCTGCATAGCGCCAACGCCTGCGACAATATCGGGGTTTTTTACCATTTTCAGCGTAATTTCATCACCCTGCTTTTTGATTTTTTCTGACGCGACCTCTGCTGCGCGGTAGTCTGCCACGGCTGCGCTGCCAATGAAAATATCTTGCTGCGTAATATGCAACATTACCGCCTTTTCCATCTCTAGCGCGCTGGTAACGTCGATACGCGTTACGCCTGCGGGCGTCGCCATCGCGACCGGACCAGCGACCAGGGTAACATTGGCGCCACGCGCGGCCGCAGCGGCGGCAATAGCGAAGCCCATCTTACCCGAGCTGTGATTAGAGATATAACGCACCGGGTCCAGCGCTTCGCGCGTTGGGCCAGCGGTAATCATAATATTAAGGTGTTGCAGATCGTTGACGGGCATTGACCAGGCTACCGCGCGGTCAACTATTGCCAGCGGGTCGAGCATGCGGCCCGGCCCCACATCGCCGCACGCCTGGCTGCCGCTATCCGGCCCCCAGATCAACACACCGCGTCCCGCGAGGCGCTGCAAGTTTTCCTGGGTGGCCAGGGCGCGGTACATTTGCTGATTCATGGCGGGCACCACGGCAATAGGTGCAGCGGTGGCCAGGCAGAGCGTGGTAACCAGATCGTTAGCCATGCCTGCCGCTACGCGTGCAATTAAATCCGCCGTAGCGGGTGCCAGGATCACCAGGTCTGCCCATTTACCCAGCTCAATATGACCCATTGCGGCCTCTGCCGCCGGATCAAGCAGATCATCATAAACCGGGTAACCGGAAACCGCCTGAAGCGACAGCGGTGTGATAAAGGCTTTAGCGGCCTCGGTCATCACCACGCGAACTTCCGCGCCGCGATCGCGCAAGCGCCGCACCAGTTCAGGCGTTTTATACGCCGCAATGCCGCCGCTGACGCCCAATACAATATGTTTACCGGTTAATCCCATCATATTCGCTTCTGCCCTTATTGACCTCTTGACGAACCAGGCCTGCCACAATGGCGCGATTTTAACACATTCTGTTGACCATGCTGTTTAGCATCCAGCCACCTTTGCGAGTTGTCCCGAAAAGTTAAATCCTGCCGCTGGCTGCATCGCTTTGGCAGGCGCAGAGTAGTGGCCAGATAGTAACAACAGCCAGCAGGAGAGGCGCGTGTTAAAACCCCGGGAGAAGTTAGAGCAGATGGGTGCATCAGCACTAAGCGATGCGGAGTTGCTGGCTATTTTTTTACGTACCGGCACATGCGGCAAGCCGGTTATGGCCCTGGCGCATGAATTGCTGGCGACGTTTGGCTCTCTGTATTTGCTAATGAGCGCTGAAAAAAGCGCATTCGATACAATTAAAGGCGTGGGAAATGCCAAACTGGCACAGCTGCATGCCGTAGCAGAGCTGGGTCGACGTTTTTTCCATGCGCAGCTGGCGCGGGAAAACGTACTGGAGAATCCTCAACTGACGCAGCAGTATCTGCAAAGCGTGCTGGCACATCAGGAGCGCGAAATTTTTATGGCTATCTTTCTCGATAATCAGCATCGGGTGCTGCAGGCTCAGCAGATGTTTACCGGCACCATCGCCAGCGTAGAGGTACATCCACGTGAAATTGTGCGTGTGGCGCTAAAACTTAATGCCGCGGCGCTGATTCTGGCGCACAATCACCCGTCTGGCCATGCCGAGCCAAGCGCCGCCGATCGGGATATTACCCAGCGTATAAAGCAAGCCTGCCTGCTGATGAATATTCGTGTGCTCGACCATTTAGTGATTGGCAGGGGAGAATACGTTTCTTTCGCCGAGCGCGGCTGGCTTTAAGAGCAAAAAATGCCTGTTTTCTGTGCTATTTCGGCGATCCAGAGGGATCTTTATCTGTTCGGGACTTGAGCGCTGGCAATACAAGGCGTATACTACGCCACCTTTGAGAATCTCGGGTTTGGCGTTTAGGCCTGCTCAGCGGGTTCACATGGAACTCGCCTGGATGGGCTACAAGCCTGACGAGGCGGCCAAGACCTAATTTTTAAAGCTCGAGCTGATTTGATTTTTGGAGAATTGACATGTCACGAGTCTGCCAAGTAACTGGCAAGCGTCCGGTGACCGGTAACAACCGTTCCCACGCAATGAACGCGACGAAACGCCGTTTCCTGCCGAACCTGCACTCTCACCGTTTCTGGGTTGAGAGCGAGAAACGTTTCGTTACTCTGCGTGTATCTGCTAAAGGTATGCGTGTAATTGATAAGAAGGGCATCGATACGGTTCTGGCCGATCTGCGTGCCCGTGGTGAGAAGTACTAAGGAACTGAATCATGGCTAAAGGTATTCGTGAGAAGATCAAGCTGGTTTCCTCTGCTGGTACAGGTCACTTCTATACCACCACGAAGAACAAACGTACTAAGCCGGAAAAACTGGAACTGAAAAAGTTCGATCCGGTTGTACGTCAGCACGTGATGTACAAAGAAGCTAAAATTAAATAATTGCAGCTTCCATGAAAAACCCGGCTTCGGCCGGGTTTTTTGTTTTTATGAAACCGTAAAACGTGAGGAGCTGTCATGCCTGAATTACCTGAGGTAGAAACCAGCCGTCGCGGCATTGAACCGCACCTGGTAGGCGAAACCATTCTGCACGCGGTGGTGCGTAATCCGCGTTTACGCTGGCCTGTGTCGCAGGAGATTCATGCATTGAGCGATCAGCCGGTGCTGAGCGTACAGCGTCGCGCAAAATACCTGCTGCTGGAGCTGCCTGAAGGCTGGATTATTATTCACCTTGGCATGTCGGGCAGCCTGCGCGTACTGCCAGAGGCAATTCCTGCGGCAAAGCACGATCATGTCGATTTGGTGATGAGCAATGGTAAAGTGCTGCGCTATACCGATCCTCGCCGCTTTGGCGCCTGGCTGTGGAGTAAGGATTTGCAGGCGAGCAATGTGCTGGCGCATCTGGGTCCTGAGCCGTTAAGCGAGCAGTTTAATACCGACTATCTGTTGGAAAAGTCACGCGGGAAACGTACCGCTATCAAACCCTGGCTGATGGATAATAAGCTGGTGGTGGGCGTAGGTAATATTTATGCCAGCGAGTCGCTGTTTGCCGCCGGGATCTTGCCCGATCGACCAGCCATGTCGCTGAATCATGAAGAGATCGCGCTGCTGGTTAAGGTGATTAAAGCAGTACTGCTGCGCTCAATTGAGCAGGGCGGCACCACGCTACGTGATTTTCTGCAGAGCGATGGCAAGCCAGGTTACTTTGCTCAGGAGCTACAGGTTTATGGCCGCGCCGGTGAGCCTTGCCGCGTATGTGGTACGCCGATCGAAAGCGCTAAACATGGGCAGCGCAGCACCTTTTTCTGCCGTAGCTGCCAGAAATAACGCTGGCGACTTAGCTGGCCAGTTTTGCCAGTAGCGCCTGCCAGACTGACTCTGGCAGAAAAGCTTTTACTTCGCCGCCGTGCCGGGCCACTTCTTTTACCAGCGAAGAAGAGATGAAAGAGTACTCTTCCGCAGGCATCAGAAAAACGCTTTCCAGGGTCGGGAGAAGGTGGCGGTTCATATGCGCCAGCTGCATTTCATATTCAAAATCAGATACCGCCCGCAGGCCGCGCACCAGAACATTGGCCTGGCGATCGCGGGCGAAATTCGCCATCAGATCGCTAAAGCCGGTGACTTCCACATTGGGTAAATGGGCCGTGGCCTGCTGCGCCAGCGCAACGCGCTCTTCCAGGCTGAATAGCGGTTTCTTGCCTGGGCTGGCGGCGATAGCCAGAATAATATGATCAAACATCAGCGCTGCGCGGCTCAGAATATCCAGATGACCCAGAGTAAAAGGATCAAAGGTGCCGGGATAGATAGCCCTGGTACTCATTTGTTGTCTCCGCTAGTCGACTGACCCAGCGCCCACAGCGCCGCGTACTTATTAAAGGTGTATTGCGCATTCACTACCGCCAGCAGCCAGCCCTGGCTTCCGTCAAGGAAACCGGCGCGCAGCAGCAGCGTTTTGCAGAATGCGCCCAGCGTATGGCTGAACACAGAGAAAATGCCGCAGCGTTTACCCTGCTGATGACGCTGCAGCGCCCAGGCTTCCGCATAGGCGAGTTGTTTACGCTGAAAGGCGCAAAAATCGCGACAGGTGAGATGTTGTAGATGTCCCGCCAGCGGCACAACCTGCGCCTGCTCCGTCTCCAGAGATTCATGTACCTGATGATCGTTATAACTATAGGTACGTGGATAGAGACGCACCACGCGATCGGGATACCAGCCGCTGTGACGCATAAAGCGTCCTAAAAACAGGTTCAGTCGCCCAAGGCTGTAAACCTTATCCGGCTGCGGCGCAGCCTGCAGCACCTGTTCTATCTCAGCGCGCAGTTCCGGCGTGACACGCTCATCCGCATCAATCATCAAAATCATTTCACCACTGGCGTATGCCTGCGCGCGCTGGCGCTGCTGGCCATAACCGGGCCACTCCTGGGAGCGAAAAACCTTAGCGCCATACTGTTCCGCTACGGCAGGCGTGGCGTCCTGACTGCCGGAATCCAGCAGGATAATTTCATCGGCCCAGCTCACTGAAGCCAGGCAATCCGGCAGCAGCTCCGCTTCGTTTTTCACGATCATGACCACTGACAGGCGTTGGCGTACGGTCATTTAATGATTCCGTGGCGGCAAATAAGGTTCAAGCAACTGCAGCAGGCGTTGCAGCGCGCCCTGGTTCTGATGCAGTACATCAACAGCGTGACGACCATGATAGCGTCGATAATCATCATCAATCAGCAAATTACCCACTTCATGCACCAGCGTAGCGGTATCGGTTACCGTAATCAGACCATCCGCCTGCTTCAGCTTGCTGCAGATATCTTTGAAATTAAATGTGTGCGGGCCCATCAGCACCGGAATAGCATGTGCCGCAGGCTCCAGAGGATTATGGCCGCCGCGCTCTACCAGGCTGCCGCCAACAAAGGCCAGATCGGCAATACCGTACAGTAACATCAGCTCGCCCATGGTATCGCCGATAACCACCTGTGTGCCGCTGGAAGGAATTTCGCCGCTGCTGCGCAAGGTATAGCTGAAGCCGCTTTTCTGCGTCATTTCCCGCGCGGTATCAAAGCGTTCCGGATGACGCGGAACCAGAATCAAGAGCAGATCGGGAAAATGTGCCAGCAGGCGACGATGCGCATCCAGTACGATCGCCTCTTCCCCTTCATGAGTACTGGTGGCGATCCACACAGGGCGACGGGGCGCCCACTGGCGACGTAGCGTAACTGCGCGTGCCGCCAGTTCGGGCGTAACGGAAATATCAAATTTCAGGCTGCCGGTAATTGCCAGCTGAGACCGCTTCAGCCCCAGCTCGACAAAGCGCGCGCCGTCCTCTTCATTCTGCGCTGCGATAAGCGTAATGCGCTGCAACAGCTGGCGCATAAATTTCCCCAGCTTCTTGTAGCCCTTCGCTGAACGGGCCGACAGACGCGCATTCGCAATAACCAGCGGCACCTGACGTTCATGCAGCGCTTTAATAAAGTTGGGCCATAGTTCGGTCTCCATAATGATGACCAGTCTGGGATCGACAGTATGGAGAAAACGGTTGATTGCGTCGGGCAAATCGTAAGGCAGATAGACGTGATGAACATCTTTCCCAAAGGCGGATTGGGCACGTTCCGAGCCGGTGGGCGTCATGGTGGTGACGGTGATGGGCAGCGTTGGGTAACGATGACGCAGCGCCCGCACCAGCGGTACGGCAGCCAGCGTTTCCCCCACTGAAACCGAATGCAGCAGGATGCCGCCAGGGCTCACTTTGCCTTCACAAAAGCCGTAGCGCTCCGCCCAGCGTTTGCGATAGGTAGGTGCTTTGCGGCCGCGCAGCCACAGGCGCAGCCAGATCAGAGGCTGTATGAGGTAAAGCAGGGCGGTGTAAATCGTTGTCATACCGATCTTTACGACACTGATGCGTCAGACTTAAGCAAAATATGCGGAATGCGGCATGTTAGCAGATAACTTGCCTGCACTCATCTTTCTTCCGCCGCGCCCGCCAGCAGCTGTAGATAAAGCGCGTGCAGTTCTGCACCTAATCGCTGTGGCGTATAAGGCGTTATTCTGGCACGTGCGGCATCGCCTAGGTTGCAATGCTGTGGCTTGTTTAACGTTAAAACTTTCATCAGCGCATATCATTATCATCACGCAACTTTTCCTGTACAGCTAAGAAAACACTGTCGACAGTAAGAGCAGCAATACCTTGGTTTTCGTCCGGTGAAATCAATACGCTATGCAGCTCTGGGTCCTGCAATGGTCTTCCACCAATAGCTGACAGCGTGCCAGGAAACAATGCAGCAACAGGCGTTTTTAATGCGACCGCAATATGTAGCGGACCGGTATCACCTACTATGAGACAGGATTGAGTAGCAATACGTTCTATTAACTGTTTCAAGCCGGTTTTATCCGCCAGGTTAGTGATACGATCATGGGGAACATTAACTTGTTGAATAATTTTTTGGTTGCGTTCAGCTTCACCTGGACCACCGAGTAGTTCTATCTCAATATGAGAGTAACTTTCCAGCAACAATTCAATCAAGCGTGCAAATTTTTCCGTCGGCCAGCAGCGCGATTCGCCTGAAGCGCCAGCATGTATACCAATAGTAATCTTTTCGCGTGGGAAAGGAATGAAAGGAGATGGAACACGCATTTCATAAGGTTTTTTCACCTCAATGCCTACAGATTCAAGCAGTTTAGTCTTCTGCTCAATGCAATGAATAGCTCCTTCCTGTCGATTATCAAAATGGGACGACAGATAGCGAGCCAGGAAAAAATGTTTCCTGCCTTGATAATCGTTATAGTAAACATCTTTTAAAATAATACGAGAGCGCGACAGAGAAGCTGCGATAATATCGTAAGGAGATCGGGAGTGAAGAAGAAATGTTGCATCAATATGCTGTTTCTTTAACTCTGAAATCAGGGGAGCCAGACCATTAATTTTGCCGTTCCAGAATAAAATTTTATCAAACAAGCTACTCCCATCAACTAATTGCATATTGCGCTTGTTGATAACCAGTGTGATTTTCGCATGTGGCCAGTAGGATTTAATAAAATAGATGGCGGGGGTATTGAAAAAAAAGTCGCCCAAGGCTGTGGTTGAAAAAATGGCTATGTTTTGAGGGTTGCCGAAGTCAGCAACGTTATTTATCTTCTTTACGCGAAAGCCGGTCAGTTTCCACGCTTCAAGGAAGGCCGCGGCAAAGATACATTTAACTAACTTTTTCATAAGGGTCCTTCATTTTTCCTTTCATGTAGCCTACTATTTTTGTTGCTGCTGTCTTAAGTTAATTTTGGTATTTATCTTTCAATGGATTAATGCCTTTCTCAGGCGAAGATAGCGGCGAGACAGACACCAACGCAATCTTAAGTCCTGAGCATAACGCCAAATAAGATTCCAGCTGGCTTTATCAAAAAATTCTTTAATAATCAAATGCTTGTAGTGGTGTTCTTGCATGTTGTCAAAGGTATGGATAATCCCAGGACCTTCTTTGGCAATTTGCCAGCGGCATGCGCGAATAGAGCGGGTTTGCTCAATATGACGTCTGTTTATCTGATCCAGCATATAAATGATTTTCATATAAGGTCGAGCTGAGCACATAAGTGTTTCATCAGTATCAGGCTCGTGCGAGACAGATTCAGAATGAATATAATGATCATAAAAGATCTGATCGGTATACTGAACGCAGGCTGATGTCAGGAATATTCCTGTGGTCCAGAGGTTATCCTGATGGCGTAACCCGGGTTCAAAAATAAAATTATGCGCGGTAAGAAAATCATGACAATAGATATTAAGACAGGTAACATGCAGAAATTTACGCGGATCTAACGCCTGTTTTAGCCATACGGGCCCAAGCAATACTGGCGTAGAATACAGACGTTCAAGAGGAAATATCGAATGTCTCGCTTTGCCATGCTGATAGACGTAACGTCCGTTACAGGTAGCCACATCTAACGCCCCCTTTTCCGCCATATCCAGTAGAGTTAAATAAATGCCTGGATAAATCTTATCGTCAATATCTGGAAAGACGATATATTTCCCTGTCGCTGCAGCCATTCCGCTGTTGCGCGCCACGGATACGCCTTGGTTAGACTGATTAATAACTTGCATAGCATCAAATTTTGATTGCCATGTCGCAATAATTTTCGCGCTTACGTCGGTAGAACCATCATTGACAACAATTAATTCGTAATTAGATAGTGATTGTTGCTCAATGCTGGTGAAAAAAGTAGCCAAAAATTTTTCGCCGTTATAAACGGCAATAATCAAGCTAAGCAATGGTTTGTTAGACATATATATAGCCGGGTATCACTTTATGGTGATTATAAACGTGCCTGGCGCCGATACTGGTCGCATATGTTTTCGACGTTATAGCGCTGCTGCAGAAGGACTTGATCGATAACAGGAGGTGATAGGTAAATATCTCGAATTGCATACGCCAGAGCATCAGCATTCATCTCACATAAACCTCGAGCTAGTTCGCCAGTCAGGATTTCGGCCGGGCCGCCAGGACAGCGGGTGCTGACGACCGGTGTATCCAACAAAAGCGCTTCAACCAGAACATTACCAAAGCCTTCACTATCAGAACTTAAAACAAGCAGTTTGGCATGACGAATCCAGGGCAGCGGATTAAGCTGGAAGCCTTTAAAAATTACTCGGTCTGATATATCAAGTCTGACGGCCAGTTGACGAAGCTGTGCTTCCTGTTCGGGTTTACCCTGACCGAGTAAAACCAGAGGAGACTGAAGACCACTTTTAGCATAAGCTTCTAACAGACGGTCATGACGCTTTGTTTGATGAAATCGACCAACGTGAATCAGGTAATCTGTTCCTGCTAATTCGCAGGATTCATCAGCGCTTTTGCGGATTGCTTCAATATCAAATGGGTTATAGATAGTTTCTAGTCTTGCAGGGGTTACTGAAAACTCTGACACCAGATCACGACCGACACTGTCTGAAACGCAAATAATATTACGATGCTGATAAACGCGCTTAACTTTTTGCTGCTTTAGCCAGCGGCTAAAGCCTGTACGATGCCCTAAATAGGACTTGGAGAATACACCGTGCAAACAGAACCACAAATTATGCTGGGCCAGCTTTTTACTGTGTGCCACGATGCGGTCAGTTTTATGTAAGTGCGAAAGCACAAGATTAAAGCGTACGCTCTGCTCGGCTTCAGCAATAGCCTGATCCAGATGACGTGCACGACGCTTTAATTCAGTCAGCTTTCTCCAGGGAGCGCGACATTTATCGGCAATAACTTGATAATGTAGTCCTCCAGGCAAAGGATACTGACAAATATCACGTAATGAAAACAGAGTTACGCTGTCGCCTTGACGAATAAAATGTTCTGCCAGCGTTAAAACAACCTTCTCGGCTCCGCCTCCAGGTAGTCCATCAATAATCATTAAAATACGCATCGTTACCTCAGCAGTGTCTGATAAAGGGTTAGTAGCTGAGTTGATAGCTTTTCGCCATCGTAAGGTAAAACCTGCGCTCGGGCTTGTTCGCCTTCAGATGATCCTAAAGCGTGAGTAGGCAGCGTCATAATCGCCTCGTTTAGTGCCTTAATATCGAGAGCATCGCAGACAAAGCCGTTTTTACCACTATGAATGAATTCTGAGCCGCCACAGCCTGTAGTGGTAATGACAGGAAGCCCACATGCCATCGCTTCTAAAATTACATTAGGAAAAGGATCATAAAGTGTCGGCAACAGTAGCCCATCTGCCATTTGATAAAAGGGTAATGTATCAGCCTGCATTCCAAAGAAATGAACGCGATTTTCGCAGTGAAGTGTTTTTGTCAGCGAGCGATAACGTTGTTCTTTCTTATCTTTGCCGACGACAATTAAGTGCCGATCGCTGGCCGCAATTGCCCGAATAGCATTTTCCAGTCCTTTACGCTCAAAGCCGGAGCCGACATAGATTAAGCAAGTGGCTGTCAGCGGTAATTGCCATTTTTGACGTAGCTTTAACAGGGAGTCGTAAGTAGGTGGTTGAAAAAACTGGCTATTTATGGCGTTATATATCACTTGGATTTTGTTAGCAGGTAGCCCAAAATCTTCCATAATTTCACGCTTAACCATCTCTGCATTACAGATCACTGCTTGCAACTCAGGCGCCTGATACATTTCCTGTTCAGCAGCCATAACATAACGATGGTACCGGTTGGTAAACAGGCGCTTCGCTTTCCAGCCGGGTAATATCCTGGCACGCTGTTCAAGCCAACGTCGATGAACACCATCTCCAGCACGATAAATATCGCAGCCAGGAATACGCTCATGACTCTGCACCAAATCAAATTTTTCAGACTGCCAAAGCTGGCGCGCAGCACATGCAAAACCCCGCTCCCGACTAATTCTGCCATACTTAAAGGGATCACAGATATGGATATGCCAGGAAGGCATTACTGGCCCCTGCCAATCACGAGTAATGACATTCAGTTCAAGATTATGGCTATCTAATGCTTCAAGTGCCCGTGATACGAAACGTTCGGCTCCGCCATCGGGCCGATATTTTTGTCTGACCAGGGCTAGTCTGAATGGGTTCACGACAACAACTTCTCCGCCTCGGTAATCACAGTTTCCGTTGGAATTAAATCCAGGTAACGAACTTGAGTGTTTGTATCAATAGTATCGGGATCCGGTAGTTCGCCAAAATCGCCCGCCCAGATAACTTTGCCTTTCGCCCCCCACGGGCGCCAGAAAACTAACTTAGAAGGGCCAAAAAGCGCCACCAGTGGCGTGTTTAACGCCGCAGCCATATGCATTGGCACAGAGTCTACCCCAAGGAACAGACGAGCATGATCGATAAGTGCTGCGAGTTGTCGTAAGGTTAACTGACCCGCAAGAGAAATGACTTTTTCACCCTGACACTGCGCCAGAATGGCATCAGTCATCGCTTTTTCCCGTAAATCCGGACCTGAGGTCAATACTACATGTTGTCCGGCAGCGGAAAGAGCACGAATAACTGCTGCCATACGATCCTCTCGCCAGCATTTAAAAAACCAGCGAGAGGTAGGTTGAATCACTACGTAATTATCACGCACTGAAACGGGCAATAATGCCTGCGCTCTCTCCCAGTCTTCTGGCCGATACGCCATTTTCACAAAGGCAGGCGTATTATTCAGGCCCAGCGGTGTTAAAATTGAAAGATTTTGTTCAACAATAT
The DNA here is from genome assembly GCF_050113815.1 of Pantoea sp. FN0307. Classification (NCBI taxonomy): domain Bacteria; kingdom Pseudomonadati; phylum Pseudomonadota; class Gammaproteobacteria; order Enterobacterales; family Erwiniaceae; genus Pantoea; species Pantoea sp. FN0307. The sequence goes on from NZ_JBNJSO010000008.1 coordinate 55,671, forward strand.
GTTGATTATCATGATCTTTCGTTGGCACTAATATTGTGTGGCAATATCGCCAAAGGGGGTGACGCCTTTTAGGAAAATCGAATCCAATGCGGGTGCTCGCACCGGTCAGGCGTGTAATCAGCGCGCTGCGCCATTGGTCCGCGAGGTTAAGAACGGTATCGTAACGTTGCTGGCGTAGTGTGCGGATCAGTCTCGCTTCTTCACGTAGCTTATAGCATGTCCCTTTATTTTTCCATTTTCTATCAATGCCATAGATACAATTGATTTGCTCATTTGCAGCAAGCATATCGCGTGTCTCTTCATACAACAATACGTCAACAAGTGTACTGGCATCCTGTTGCTTAAGAGCGTTGATTACTGGCGTAATCAACAACATATCGCCATGATGACGCAATTTGACTATCAAAACACGTCTTGGTCTAAGAGCAGCTAAAGGGATGAGGTTAAAAGCCATTTTATTTCTTAATCTGCGAACCAATCTGTGATTTTAAGTGATCGTATGGAAAGAGAGAAGCATTGTGGAGCTTTAAAGCTAATTGCTTTACCATGTTCGGCTCTCAACGGTTGAGGACATTTTCATGCAGAAACCCGCATTTCTTATCACTATTGATACCGAAGGCGATAACCTATGGCAAAACCATAGCAGTATCGCCACTGAAAACGCGCGTTATCTACCTCGTTTCCAGCAGTTGTGTGAGAAATATGGCTTCAAGCCAGTCTGGTTGACCAATTATGAGATGGCCATCGATCCTGTATTCATTGAGTTTGCTAAGGATGTTCTGGCACGAGGCACGGGAGAGGTGGGTATGCATTTGCATGCGTGGAACAGTCCTCCTCTGAAACCGCTGACTAATGATGACTGGAAGCATAAGCCCTATTTAATAGAATATCCGATTGAATTGATGCGCCAGAAGATTATCTTTTTGACTAATCTTTTAGAGGATACTTTCCAGGTGAAAATGCGTAGTCATCGTGCCGGACGCTGGGCATTTAATGAACTATACGCGCGCTGTTTAATCAACCTGGGTTACCAGGTTGATTGCTCGGTAACGCCAAAAATAACCTGGCAATACGCTAAAGGCGATCCGCAAGGTTTGGGAGGCAGTGATTATCGTCACTTCCCCTCTCAAGCTTATTTTCTGGACGAAAATAATATCAGCCGCATTGGCTCCTCTCCTTTACTGGAGGTACCAATGAGTATTCAGTATAAACATTCACCGCTGATGAACAGTATTAAGCAAGGTTATGATCGACTGAGAGGGAAAATGCGCTCACCTTCCGTTCATTGGTTAAGACCCATGGGTGGAAATGTCAGCGCTATGCAGAAAGTCGTGGAGCTAAGTCTGGCTCAGGGCAGCGATTATGTTGAGTATATGCTACATTCATCCGAATATATGCCGGGAGGCAGTCCAACTTTCAAAACCGACAGCGACATTGAGAAATTATATGAGGACTTAGAGGCATTTTTCTCGTGGTTGCAACCAAAGGTGCAGGGCATGACCCTGGCAGACTACTATCAGACCCGACTATTATAGCCCTCTGGGAGAAGTATATTAATTCAATTCTAATGCCTTAAGCATTTTCGCTATATATTTGTCTTCATAAAAATCCGCAATAGCGGCCTTTATAGTGAAATGGTCAGGTAATAATTTACCATTTACGATTTCCTGCAATAGTTTTACAAGTTGCTCCGGCTGCCCAGCAGGATACAGATTACCATTAATATTTTGCTGAATAATATCAGCTGGCCCAGTTTTGCAATCAGAGCTAATAGCGTAGACGCCGTTTGCGCTAGCTTCTGCCAACACCATACCAAAACCTTCATAATGAGAAGTCAATAATAAACATGTAATATACTTTATCTCCTCTTGTATATAGAGCCACGGCTGTTTTTGCCAACCGTGCCAGGTAATACGATCGCTAATATTTAATGATTCTGCTAATGCTTGCAGCAGAGCCATATCCTCACCAGCCCCGATAATTTCCAGTTTCCAGCAACCCTTTATCTGTGAAAGCGCCTGAAAAAGACCACGCATATTTTTTTGCTCGTCGGCAATAATGCGGCCTACATAGAGAAAGCGGGTCACTTTTGTAGGGCGTGGTATCGTCCTGTCGACGCTGCGAACTGGGTTATGAACAGTAAAAATTTTTTCCGATGAGATACCCATATCTCTAAGCTGTTGTGAGATCATTGTACTAATAGAGAGATGCGCATCCGCTTTACATATGTATTTGGCTTTATACATATTATGAGTAGAAAAGTGTACCCATGAATAAACAGGGAACTTTCTGAATATGAACTTTCGCGCGTTATGGGCAATAAAACAGGAAAGGGAATCCAGACAAAGCACAATATCCGCTTTTTCATAACGTAACACCCTGGCGAAGGACCAGGCAAAACAAAGGCGACGAATTTTTGTGTTATGAACGCTTGAATAGAGTCGTGTAAAGTTATGCTGCGCCAACCAGGTATCATCTACTTGAGTATTGCCCTCTTTGAAAAAAACAAAATTTACGGTCAAATGTGGATGACTCCTCCGTAGTAGGCGTACAAAGCTATCGCATACTGTTTCCATACCGCCAAACCCACTAAGATCGTAACCTGCAATAATAATTTTTTTGTTTCGCATTTCTTTATTACCATATATAAATTTGAAAAAAATATGCTAACGAAATATTGTTATTCCATGCATAATTATTTATTGGAGTTAAACATAAATATTATCTCTATCCGTGCCGTTAGGTGTTTTGAATTTTGAGAATGTTAGAGCAGCCAGAATAGCAATAGCATAACTGATAGTTCCTTCGCGGCTAAAGAAAATAACATCGCTTAGCCCGTAAGTTATCAAACTCAGCGTAATGACAAATTGTACCAGGTTACGTTCTTGCCAGGCGTTATAAATAAGTGCAACATAAAAGAGCGTTAGCATAATGACTCCAGCTAAGCCGCGTAGGGAAAAATTATCGATCACTTCATTGTGCATATGCACATGCTTGAAGACGCCTGCACCAGCCATAGCGGGATCTCGCTGAATTTGTTGATCAATATTGATTGCCCTGCTTTCGGCTGACTGACCTGCTAAAGCTGCCATACCAGCATGGAAACCTGCCCAATTCATCGCCAAACGTGCGCCTACCGAGGTTTTACTGTTATTTTTCTCAAAGTTAACCAGATCGTTTTTAAATGCAATCGCTCTTCCTTCTAATTCTTTTTGAAAAGCAAATATCATGACGATAAGTAATGCCAGCACACAAGCAACAAGTTTTATCAGGTGGGCTTTTTTTACATTGGGATGGAAGAACGTCAGAATAATAGACAATATTGGATAAGCAAGGATAGCGGCTCGAGTACCGGTAAAAACAATTGCACTCAGGCTTAACGCCATTCCTGTGATATAGAGGATATAACGCGTTTTACCGTTAAAGGTCAGGATAGCGTTGATCATGAGTATATTGATTATGCTAATAGCATATGCGGCCATTGTGGCTCGATCAAAGCCTAATTCAACGCGGCTAAAATTGATGATATTTGACTGATAAATAGCAAAAAGGTCGGTCGCTACGCCACCACCAATTAATATAATACTATATAGCGTCCGAGGAAAAGAAAAGTGCGTATTTGACAAAATAAAGACTAATATTGCAGACATAAACAGAACACGCCCTGACGTTTCATAAGCGTGATAAATGTCAGAGTATTCGCCACTGTTATGGTAGAGTAAAAACCATACCAGAAGAGTGAGACAATAACCCAGAATGGCTAAAGTGATATTTAATCTTCTGAAAGGTCGTGTGATTTTTTTAAAATCGATTACCGCAAGAATTATAATGGCGTAACCAGCCGTATAAAAAAACTTTCGAGCGTAAATCGGATTAAAAACCATACCGTAAAGAGATAAAAATATAATAGCAATTGCAGTAGTTAATACGATTTGCTTAAAAGAACCTTTTTTAATGGTTTCTTGTCTGAGCATTTATAATTCCATCAATATTTTTATTGAAATCGCTCACAAAGTTTTTGTGATCGAAGTGAGTTCTGACATGAGTAAAGGCATTTGCCCGGTAACGCTCATAGTCTGGTCCGGCAATATTTTCAATAGCGTCCGCGCAGGCTTCTGGTGAGAGAAGCTTTGGCGGCAGAAGCTTATCTTCTTTTGGATAGTAAACATAGTGAGGAAAATCGACATCAATACCGGTTTGCTGCCAATGAGTTTCAGGCAAAATATCAGGCACTATGCCAATACCGCAATAACCATTTTTTACAACTTCAGGTTGACCATCAATCAGCGGAAAAACCACGGGCACGCCATAATGCAGCGCTTCCATACATGAAAGGCCAAATGGTTCAGTAACAGGCGTACTGATATAGATATGAATATGGTTGAAAAAATTGCTTAAGTCCTGCTGGAAACCTATAAATCTTACTCGATCAGCAATGCCCAGCTTGTGCGATAAAGCTTTGAATTTTTCCTCGTCTGGCCCTTTACCAGCAATATCGAGTGTAACATTCATGCCTCGATCCAGCAGTACTCTGAGTGTCTGCAACGCTACGCTGATGCCCTTCAAGCCAACTTGACGGGCAGCAATGCCCAGACGCACTGAAGTAAGTGGTGTCTTCATACCCATAAATATATCACGTGGTGGAAGAATACGATTTATAACAACGTTAACTGGACATGGCAGATTAAAGCGTATTTCCATGACTCGCTTTGATGCCCAGGCAGCAGAAATCACACCACTCAACATTGAGAAAAAACGCAGAGTCTTTTTATTATGTCGATAACGCCATGAGCAACCATGATCATAATAGATAATTTTGCTGCGGTTAGGCTTCGCTAACAGGTTAGGTACCAGATCCCAGACAATAATGGCATCCGGCTGTGCCAGAAGCAGCTTTAGCTGTAGAGCATATTTGCGTAAAAAAGCAGGATATTTAATGCTCACTTTGTTAAAAATACGATTAACAAAGGTAATCTTGCGATTAGAAAGATGCTTTACTATCTCCGGCCCGATATGGTTACTTATACAAAAGATGGCATCATTTTGCGCAGAATCATCCTGAATATACTGTAGGAAAAGCCGCTCGACGCCACCCATCTTTTCTAAATTAATTATATGAAGTTTATGCATTAAATCTTTCCTGTAGCAGAGCAAAGATGCTTTTAGCATTAATATCCTGCATATCGCCTGACGGCGCACGCAGCGCCTGCTGATTCAGTCCATAGCCGCCAATCAGACCGGGATCGGTCGGGCCGTAGAGTGTAATATTAGGACGATCGAGGGCGGCAGTGAGATGGCTCAGGCCGGTATCCACTGAAACCACCGCTTTTGCGCCCGCCAGCGTTTGCGCCACCTGCTCCAGCGTTAGCTTCGGCAGCACGTCAACATGATCAAAACCAGCAGCCAGACGCTGTGCCCGCTGATGCTCATGCTCCGCTCCCCATGGGAGTTTAATCCGCAAACCGGTCGGCTCGATTAACGTAATCAGCTCACGCCAGTGGCTTTCAGGCCAGTGTTTGTTATCACGCGTGGTGGCATGCAAAAAGACCAGGTAGCGCCCCGCATCAGCGGGTGGGTGAGCAAGAAAATGAGAGGCAATGGCATAATCGCCCTGCGTTTGCGGTTTCTCATAGCCAAGACTTTTGGCAAACAGCTCGCGAGTGCGCTCTACGGCATGCTGTCGCTTATCAATTTCGTGGCGTTTGTCATACCACCAGCTGGCGAAAGGCTCACGTGCGCTGCGGCTGTCCTGACCATGCTTAATGCCTTTTGCCAGGCGGGTTACCAGCGCTGCGCTTTTAATCAAACCCTGAGCATCAATCACCACATCATATTCACGCGCCTGCAGTGCTCGTTTGAACGCGACACGTTCTTCGCGCTGTTGACTGCCGAACCAGTGTTTACGCCAGCGGCGAATCGCCACCGGCAATACGCGGTCTACCGCCAGATGCCAGCCTGGAATCTGTGCAAAGTTTTCTTCAACCACCCAGTCAAAGCGAATATCAGGGATTTCTCGCATGGCATCGGTCAGCGCCGGTAACGTATGAAGGACATCCCCCATTGAAGAGGTTTTAACAATCAACACCTTCATGCACGCTCCTGCTGACTTAATAACGTCATAAGCTCTTCCATAACGCGCGCAGGCTGGATATCGATTAGGCTCTGATGGTAGCCCTGGTCCGCCTCGCCTTTACGCACCTTATGATAGCCGGTAATCAGGCGAATAACGCGAGCTTGCTGTGAGAGCGGCGGAGTAAAATCGGGGCTGCTGGGCCCGTATAGCGCTACCAGCGGACGATTTAGCGCGGCGGCGATATGCATCAGCCCTGAATCATTGGTGACTACTGCATGGCAGTGCGCCAGCAGAATGACCGCCTGCTCCAGCCTGGTTTCACCGGCCAGGTTATGGCAATAGTGACGTCCGGCTTCATCCAGCGTTTGACAAATCTGTTCGCCGGTTTCCCGATCCTTTGCAGAGCCAAACAGCACAATCTGATAGCCAGCGGCAATGAGCTGCTGCGCCAGCGTGGCATAGTGATAGTGTGGCCAGCGTTTGGCCGGGCCAAACTCCGCGCCTGGGCAGAAACCAATGATTGGCCTTTCAGCGTTCAGAGAAAACTGCGCTGCGGTTTCGATTTTTTCCTGCTCTTCTACCTGCAGGCGCGGCCACAGCAACGGCTGTGGCAGGTCACGGGCGCTTTTAATGCGCGACGCGTCATAGGCCAGCGCCACATAGCGCTCCACCATCAGCGGGAAAGCGGGTTTATCCAGCACGCGCAGATCGTTTAACAGGCCATAGCGCATTTCGCCACGCCAGCCCACGCGCTGTGGGATACCGGCAAAAAAAGGCACCAGCGCCGATTTAAACGAGCCGGGTAACACATAGGCGCGCTGATATTTTTTATGGCGCAGCGATTTGCCAAGACGATAGCGCTCGCCCAGCGCTAACGCGCCGTGACCCAGCGGCATCGCCAGCGCCTCGTTGACTTCCGGCATGCGCGACAGTAATGGACGGCACCAGGCTGGCGCCATCACATCAATCTCGGCATCAGGATGCTCGGCCTTCAGCGTACGATAGAGACTTTGCGACATCATCATATCGCCGACCCATGAGGGGCCGATTACCAGTATTTTCATGCCGGGTGCGCCTTCCTTATGCGTCGCGGTTCAGCCAGGCCATATAATCAGCTACGCCTTCGGCCACAGTTTTAAACGGTTTGTCATAGCCCGCTGCCCGCAGATTAGTCAGATCCGCTTTGGTATAAGCCTGATAGCGCCCTTTGAGTTTTTCCGGGAAAGGAATGTACTCGATCGCCCCTTTTTGATGGTAAGCCAGCGCGGCATCCGCTACGGCCTGGAAAGATTCGGCACGGCCGGTTCCGCAGTTAAAAATGCCGGAAACGCCTTTTTTCCAGAACCACAGATTCACCGCAGCCACATCGCTGACGTGAATAAAGTCGCGCTTGAAGTTATCGCTGCCTTCAAACAGTTTGGGATTCTCGCCGTTGTTCAACTGCGTATTGAGATGGAAGGCAACGCTTGCCATGCTGCCTTTATGACCTTCACGTGGTCCGTAAACGTTGAAATAGCGGAAGCCACACACCTGAGAATCCGCTTCCGGCAGAATTTGACGCACATAGTGATCGAACAGCATTTTCGAGTAGCCGTAAACGTTCAGCGGCTGCTCATACTGGCGCTCTTCAATAAAGTTGTCGTTGCGTCCGCCGTAAGTGGCCGCCGAGGAAGCGTACAGGAAAGGGATCTGACGCTCCAGACAGAAGTGCAACAGCTCTTTCGAGTACTGATAGTTGTTATCCATCATGTACTTGCCGTCCCACTCGGTGGTAGAGGAACAGGCGCCTTCATGGAAAACCGCTTCAATATCACCCAGGTCATCACCGGCCATTGCGCTGGCAATGAAATCCTCTTTATCCATGTAATCAGTGATATCAAGGTCAACCAGATTAACGAATTTGGTGCCGTCTTTCAGGTTATCCACCACCAGAATATCGGTAATACCTTCATCATTGAGCGCTTTAACAATATTGCTGCCGATCATACCGGCGCCGCCAGTCACAATAATCATGTGCTTAACCTTAAACAGTGAGGCGGAACGGGAGGTTCCACACCTAAATAACGCTCATCATAACATTTCATTGGCAGACAGGCAGCCAGAGGAGTCCGTAACGAAATGTAACCCCAGCATCAGGCGTGATATATGCTGCAAAATTCACATTCTGTTGCGTCGATTATCGTTTGGCGAGACAGCGTTCAGTATGATGTGCCGACTATAAGCCGGTCACGGAGAATAAAAATGCCTGCGGATTTTTATCGTCAAATTGAGCAACAGCTGGCAGTAACGCAACAGGAAGGTTTGTTTAAGCAGGAGCGGATTATTACTTCGGCGCAGCAGGCTGAGATTCGCCTTGCGGCGGGTCAGGAGGTCGTTAACTTTTGCGCCAATAACTATCTTGGGCTGGCTAACCACCCGGCATTAATCCTGGCAGCCCAGGAAGGGATGGAGAGTCACGGTTTTGGCATGGCATCGGTGCGCTTTATCTGTGGCACGCAGGATATCCATAAGCAACTGGAGCAGCGGCTGGCTGAATTCCTCGGTATGGAAGATGCGATTCTCTACTCCTCCTGTTTTGACGCCAATGGCGGGCTGTTTGAAACTCTGCTGGGGCCGGAAGATGCGGTGATTTCCGATGCGCTGAATCATGCATCGATCATTGATGGCGTGCGCCTGTGCAAGGCGCGGCGCTATCGCTATGCCAACAACGATATGACAGAGCTGCGCGCGCGCCTTGAAGAGGCACGTACAGCAGGCGCACGTCATATTCTTATCGCTACGGATGGTGTCTTCTCTATGGACGGCGTTATCGCCAATCTGCGCGGTATTTGCGATCTGGCCGATGAGTTTGATGCGTTAGTGATGGTGGATGATTCGCACGCGGTAGGTTTTGTGGGCGCGGGTGGCCGCGGTACGCATGAATACTGCGAGGTGATGGGGCGCATCGATATTATTACCGGCACGTTGGGCAAAGCGCTTGGAGGCGCTTCCGGCGGCTATACGGCGGCGAAAAAAGAGGTGGTGGAGTGGTTGCGCCAGCGCTCACGGCCCTATCTGTTTTCTAATTCGCTGGCACCGGCGATCGTCAGCGCCTCGCTGCGGGTACTGGATATGCTGAGCGACGGCGATGGCCTGCGGCAACGCTTGTGGGATAACACCCGCTACTTCCGTCAGGCGTTAAACGATGCAGGCTTTACCCTGGCCGGTGCCGATCACGCCATCATTCCGGTGATGCTGGGTGAAGCAAAGGTGGCGCAGGAGTTTGCGCGTTTGCTGCAGGATGAGGGCATCTACGTAACCGGATTTTTTTATCCGGTTGTGCCGCAGGGGCAGGCGCGTATCCGTACACAAATTTCAGCCGGGCATACGCATCAGCAGCTTGAACGTGCGGTGGAAGCCTTTACGCGCATTGGTAAACAGCTTGGCGTTATCGCCTGAGGAAAGTCGCTATGAAAGCACTGGCAAAACTAAAAGCAACAGAAGGGATCTGGATGGTAACCGATGCGCCGATCCCGAAACCCGGCCACAACGACCTGCTGATTAAAATCCGTAAAACCGCTATCTGCGGCACCGATATTCATATTTATAACTGGGATGAATGGTCGCAAAAAACCATTCCGGTACCGATGATTGTCGGCCATGAGTATGTGGGTGAAGTGGTTGCGATTGGGCAGGAGGTTAAAGGCTTCGCTGTTGGCGATCGCGTCTCGGGAGAAGGGCATATCACCTGCGGCCACTGTCGTAACTGTCGCGCTGGGCGCACGCATCTCTGCCGTAATACCGTTGGCGTCGGGGTTAATCGTCAGGGCTGTTTCGCGGAATATCTGGTCATTCCAGCGTTTAACGCTTTTAAGATCCCCAATAACATCTCTGATGAGCTGGCAGCGATTTTCGATCCCTTTGGCAACGCGGTGCATACCGCGCTCTCCTTTGATTTGGTCGGAGAGGATGTATTGATTACCGGTGCCGGGCCGATCGGGATTATGGCGGCGGCGGTATGTAAGCACGTTGGCGCGCGTCACGTAGTGATTACCGATGTGAATGAGTATCGTCTGGGGCTGGCGCGTCAGATGGGCGTCACGCGTGCGGTTAACGTCAGCAGTGAATCACTCAAGCAGGTAATGAGCGAGCTGGGCATGACCGAGGGCTTTGATGTCGGGCTGGAGATGTCAGGCGCGCCGCCTGCGTTCCGCACCATGCTGGAGGCAATGAATCACGGTGGGCGTATTGCGCTGCTGGGCATTCCTCCATCGGATATGGCGATCGACTGGAATCAGGTGATATTTAAAGGGCTGTTTATTAAAGGGATCTATGGCCGTGAGATGTTTGAAACCTGGTATAAAATGGCCGCGCTGATCCAGTCTGGACTTGACCTGACACCGATAATTACCCATCGCTATAGCATTGATGAGTTCCAGCAGGGATTTGACGAAATGCGTTCGGGGCGCTCAGGCAAAGTGGTGCTGAGCTGGGATTAATGATGATCGGCTGCCCGCATCAGCACGCTACGGGCAGCCGCACGCTTACTGTTTCTTTTCTGCATCGGTCAGGTAACGCACTTTACGCGTATAGTCCTGACCTTTAAACAGCAGCGGCGCATCCGCAGACTGAAGATATTTCTGCCATTCGCTCAGCGGAAATCCGCCATGCGCGCCAATCACTTCTTTCGGAATAGTGGCTTCCTGACCGCCGATACGTTTGGAGACTGGCCAGTTCATCCATTCACCCAGGTTAACGGTTTTGAGATCCAGCAAATCCAGCAGGGCGGCCAGCGGTAGCTGATCCGTCGGCGGCTGTGAATCATCCATCAACTCCCAGGTATCCTGAAACAGCGTCAGCCACAGCGGACAGATACGCTTCCAGGTCTGGCGCGTAGCGGCCAGGAATGCGCCATTAACGTGATCGACCAGAAAAGGGCGTACCGTCCGTGAATAATAGGCGGGCTGATCCTCTGGCGCCGCCTTATCCAGCTTGGCAATCATTTTACCCTGACGAAAGCTGGAGTAGATATGTGCTGCTTTCATATTTATTTCAGGCATTTGCAACAGGTTAAGATCAGAATCGATCATCAAAATACCGTCGGTTTGTGCCTGAAGCGGTGCCTGTAGCTTAATTAACCGGCTGCGATAGATTTGCTTATAGCGATAACTCTCTTCACGGTCCGGCACCGTCAGCGTGACCACGCGCGTCTTTGGCGGCAAATTGCGGAAAAGCGCGGCGGGCTGATCGCTGACAATAACAATCTCTTCTGCCCGTTCGGCATAGCGTGAAGCAAACAGTGCGCTTAGCTCGGCTTCCTCAATAAAGTCTGCGCCGGTACAGGGGATCACAATGGAGGTAACAGGCACCTCGCCCTGCACCTCCGCCTGCGTATAGGGGATATTGTGCCGCGACTGGATATGACGGTATTGAGGATTTAAAAATTCAAACATGAGAAGAAGATTCCTTTGCCACGCTTCGCAACAGGGCTTCGACGCCCGCCACATAATTTTCAATAGCGTAGTGAGATTTAACGTTGGCATTAGCCTGTGAAATCAGCTGCTGGCGCAGGGCGTGATCCTGGCAGAGCGCCTGCATATGCGCACAAAGGCGTGCGGTATCGCCATATTCAAACAGCAGCCCGGTTTGCCCATTATCAACCAGCTCGGCGGTGCCCACCACATTCGAGCCGATTACCGCCGTATTAACCAGCATCGCTTCCAGCACCACGCGCGGCAGACCTTCACTTTTAGAGGCCAGCACAAAAACATCCATGGCCGCCAGATAATCGAGCGCGTTATTACGAAAACCGGTAAACGTCACGCGATCGGCAATGCCTTCCCGCACAGCCAGCTGTTGCAGGCTGTTCAGCTCCGGGCCTGTGCCGACCACTACCATATGCCAGTTAACCTGCGGGCAGGCTTGCTGAAAGGCGCCCAGCGCCTGCAGAGTATGATGTGTCGCCTTACGGGCAATAAGCGAGCCAATACTGCCGAATAAAAAACACTCTTCCGGCAGGCCAAGCCGGGCGCGAACCGTACAACGATCGGGCAGAGGCTGATGGATATCGATGGCGTTGGAGACCGTAAAGCAGCGTGAAGGATCAACGCCGCTGGAGCGTAGGGTTTGGCAGACGCCATGAGAAACGGCTATCACCGCATTGACCCGCTGATTAATCATGCGGACCAGTTGCGGAGTCAGCAGCGGCTCAATACGGCAATGTTGTACCAGAGAAACGGGAATATCGGCGACCGCCAGGTAACCTTCAACGTTAGTACTGGGTTGGTTGTTCATATAGAGCGTATCGTACCCACCCTGCAGCAGCAGCTCACGCAGCCTGAGTGCGTTAGGCTCAACGCGCCAGCGGCGATCGATCGTCTCAGCCACGCGCTTTTTCAGCGAGCGGCTGAAAAACAGCAGCGCGCGCAGCAGCTCTTTTTGCAGCTTGGCTGAAAGAGGCTGTTTACGCTGTGGAATAAAGATAACCGGAATGCCGATGGCGTTCAGCACCGACTCGATGGTCTCACCCTCGCCGCGTTGGTAATTATAATAAAAACAGCAGGTAATATCGAAACGGTCGCGATCGATACGCTTCAGCAGTTCCAGCATACTGTTGGTGCCGCCGCCCCATTCTCTGCCGTTATCCAGCAACAGGATTTTTTGTCGAGCTTGCGTCATCGCGCCATATCCTTACGCTCACGAAGGAAGAAATGATCAGGGCGGCATTATAAAGATTTCCTGCCGCGCTGACGATGCACAATCTATCAAAACAGGCTGCCGATCTTTTTCACTAGCGGACTTTGCGCAACGCTCTCGGTAATTACCTCCAGCGCGTGCGTTGCCGGCACCGGCGTTAGCGGCTGCGGCAGGCGACAGATCGCGACACCACGGAACGGATTACGCGGCTTCGGCGCGGTTTTCTGCGGCGCTGGTGCAGCAGAAGGGGTCTGTGACTCATTCAACAGCTGGCTGGGGCGAACCAGCGTTACGTCTGCAGGCAGGTTGGGCAGCATCTGTTGCAGAACGCGTACGGTAGAAGGATGGGGATGACCAATCGCGATCGCTGAGCCATTGCGCTGCGCCAGATGCACCGCGCGATTAAATTGCTTGCGAATCTCTGCTTCGTTCTGATTATCATCAAGGAATACGCGGCGCTTAATGACTTTTACACGCGTGCCCGCAGCGGCGCGTGTCGCCTGGCTGTTGCCAATGGTCATGCTGTCGAGAAAGTAAAAACTGTAGTGATCCAATACCTGCATGACTTTTTGCATTCCTGACAGGCTGGAGGTCATTTTACTGCCCATATGATTATTCATGCCCACCGCATAGGGCACGTTAGCTACCGCGTTATGAATGATACGGGCGATCTCGTCAGCGCTCATTTCCGGCTGAAGCGTATCCCGCTCCAGCGGCTGCTTGCTGAGCGGGGCCATCGGCAGATGAATCAGCACTTCGTGCCCATGCTGGTGGGCTTTGGTTGCCATCTCACGCGCATGCGGAGCGGTAGGCAATACTGCTACCGAAATAGCGTTCGGCATCTGCAGCACCTGATTTTCCTGCTGGGGACGATAACCAAAATCATCAATCACGATAGCCAATTTACCAGCGCTCGCCGAACAGGCGAACAGCAGGCCGCTTAGCGCCACGGCCATTCTTTTAACTGAAAACAACACTTATTTTCCTAACCACGGGAGTGGGTTGACCGCCTGTCCCTGACGACGGATTTCAAAATAGAGTGACGGCGTGCCACGGCCGCCGCTGGTGCCGACCAGCGCGATCGGCTGTCCGGCTTTTACCTGAGCGCCGGTGGTGACCAGCGCGCTCTGGTTATAGCCATACAGGCTCATATCGCCCTTGCCATGTTCGACCACCACCACCAGTCCGTAACCTTGCAGCCAGTCGGCCATTAGCACGCGGCCGTCGGCAATGGCTTTAACCTCGGTGCCTTCCGGCGCGTCGATCACCAGGCCTTTCCAGCGTAGCTCGCCCTGGAGCGCTTCACCGAAGCGATGTTCGATGCGGCCACGTACCGGCCAGAAAGCCTGACCGCCGGGACGACCCAGGCCGCCGGTACGTGACATTAGCGAACGCTCGCTTTCGGTGGGTTTATAGGTAGAGCCTTTGGCTTTCGCTTGCGCCTGGCGCTTACGCACCTGCTCCGCCTCCCGCGCCTCACGCTCAGCGCGTGCTTTTGCTTCGCGCTCGGCACGGGCGATTTTATCCTGCAGGCGGCTTTCGTTCTGGCGCATCTCTACCAGGTCGGCCTGATCTTTTTCCAGCGCGCTTTCCAGCGTCACGAGCGTTTTTTTCCGTGCAACGCGCGCCTGTTCCAGCCGCGCCTGCTGCGTTTGCTGTTCGCTTAGCAATGACTTCTGCTGGTTCTGTTTGTTGAGCAAATCCGCTTTTTGCGTGGCCAGATCGCGCCGCGTTTTCTGCAGTTCATCGATATTTTTCTGCCGTGCTTCGTTAAGATAACCGAAGTAAGAAAGGATGCGTTCGCTGCGCTGGCTCTCTTCACCGCTAAGCAGGAGCTGCAGGCCGCTATGCTTGCCCTGACGAAAAGCGGCGTCAAGCTGCTGCGCCAGCAAGGTTTCCTGCTGCGTCTGCTGCTTTTGCAGCCGAGCGATAGAATGGTTTAGCGTATCGATTTCTTTGTTCAGACGGGTCAGCAGTTGCTGAGTTTGCCGTAGTTTACGGCTGGCTTCGGCAATGATTTTTTCCTGGCTTTGCAGCTGATCCAGCAGCTTGCTGCGCTGTTCTTTTTGTAAGCGAACGCTCTTTTCTTTTTCAGCAATGTTTTGCTGAATAGATTTAAGCTGGGATTTATTGTCATCCGCAGCGCTGGCATGCAGCGGCAACAGCAGTACGCCAGCACATAACAGGCTGACGGAGAGCGCGGACAAACGGCTGTGTAACGGCGCGTAACCGGCCATAAAGTTACCTGAAGTCCATGAATGTAAAACTGATGCTTTTTCCCTCATAAGGAGTCGATTATTCCATGATGAATAGCCGCTTGCCAGCGATGGGCCTGGCTTTTGCGTTTCTGTTCGTTTCAAACGCCTTTCTTTTACCGCACGGCAGGCAGCAAAGAATGCAATTCGCTTTATTAAAAGGACATTAGCGGATAATCGCCGCCTCTGCCGCGCCTTTTTACCGTCGGGTTCCGGTATTGTTTGCGCCACGGCAAATTTTTTCCGCTTTATACAACAGAAAACCACACTCTCACCGCTTCGCGACTGTACATGCGAGGTGGCGCAGGTATACTCAGAAACCTATTTTTCGCTTATTAACCCTGTCGGGAGTTGTTACCCCTCATGCAAGAAATTATGCAATTCGCAAGCAATCACCCCATTCTGTGTCTGGCATGGGTCGTATTGCTGGTTTTAGTGATCGTGACCACGTTTAAGGGCATGTTTTCCAAAGTTAAAACCATCAGCCGTGGCGAAGCGACTCGCCTGATTAACAAGGAAGATGCGGTGGTTGTGGATACCCGCTCCCGCGATGAATTTCGTAAAGGTCATATTTCCGGCGCGCATAATATTCTGGCGGCGGATATTAAAAAGGGCACGTTCAGCGAATTGGAAAAGCATAAAGCTCAGCCCATAATTGTAGTTTGCGCGACGGGAACTTCCGCCTTTGAAGCGGCTTCTCAGCTGAGCGCTGCAGGTTTCGAGCAGGTAAGCGTACTGAAAGATGGTATCGCTGGCTGGAGCAGTGAAAATCTGCCGCTGGTACGCGGTAAATAACCTTACAAGGTGCTGAACATGGCTAACGTAGAGATTTATACCAAAGCAACCTGTCCTTACTGCCATCGGGCAAAAGCGCTGCTGACGCAGAAAGGCGTGGTTTTCCAGGAAATCCCGATTGACGGTGATGCGGATAAGCGCGAAGAGATGATTAAACGCAGCGGCCGAACCACCGTACCGCAAATTTTTATCGATGCACAACACATTGGCGGTTGTGACGATCTTTATGCGCTGGACAGCCGCGAAGGTCTTGATCCTTTGCTGAAATGATGGCTTAACTGGCACCACGATGGATTTTTTTAACTAACAGGACTCAACACAATGTCAGAACAAAACACCAGCGAAATGTCATTCCAGATCCAGCGTATTTATACGAAAGATATTTCCTTTGAAGCGCCTAACGCGCCGCAGGTTTTCCAGAAAGAGTGGGAGCCGGAAGTTAAACTGGATCTGGATACCGCCTCCAGCCAGCTGGCTGAAGGTATTTACGAAGTGGTGCTGCGCGTAACGGTTACGGCATCCGTAGGGACGGAAACGGCGTTCCTGTGCGAAGTGCAGCAGGCGGGTATCTTCACTATTTCCGGTATCGAAGGCACCCAGATGGCACATTGCCTTGGCGCTTACTGCCCGAATATTCTGTTCCCGTACGCCCGTGAGTGCATCACCAGTCTGGTTTCACGCGGCACCTTCCCGCAACTTAACCTTGCGCCGGTTAACTTCGATGCGCTGTTTATGAACTATCTGCAGCAGCAAGAAGAAGGCGGCGAACCTCGTCAGGATGCCTGATGAACAAGCGTAACGCAGCAGTTACCGTGCTTGGTGCCGGATCTTACGGCACCGCACTCGCCATTACCTTAGCCCGCAACGGCCATCAGGTGCTGTTGTGGGGCCATAATCCTCAACATCTCTCCCAGCTGGAAGCCGAGCGCTGCAACGTGGCTTTTCTGCCAGACGTGCCTTTTCCCGCCACGCTATCTACCGAGCCAGACCTTGCCCAGGCCGTTGCCGCCAGTCGTGATTTGCTGATTGTGGTGCCGAGTCATGTTTTTGGCGAAGTGCTACAGCAGATCAAGCCACATTTGCGTGCTGACTCGCGTATTATTTGGGCCACCAAAGGGCTGGAGCGCGAAACCGGACGTTTACTGCAGGATGTGGCGCGCGATATTGTTGGCGATACGCTGCCGCTGGCGGTGATCTCCGGCCCAACTTTCGCGAAAGAGCTGGCGGCGGGTTTACCTACTGCGATTGCACTGGCCGCGACCGATCCGCAGTTTGCTGATGATCTTCAGTTGCTGCTGCACTGCGGTAAAAGTTTTCGCGTCTACAACAACCCTGACTTTATCGGGGTGCAGCTGGGCGGTGCGGTGAAAAACGTGATCGCTATCGGCGCAGGTATTTCTGACGGTATCGGCTTTGGGGCGAATGCGCGTACTGCTTTGATTACCCGAGGCCTGGCGGAGATGAGTCGTCTTGGCGAAGCGCTGGGCGCCGATCCTACCACCTTTATGGGCATGGCAGGGCTGGGCGATCTGGTACTGACCTGTACTGATAATCAGTCACGTAATCGCCGGTTCGGTATCATGCTGGGTCAGGGCGTGGATGTCGAGAGTGCGCAGACACAGATTGGACAGGTTGTGGAAGGCTATCGCAACACCAAAGAGGTGCGCGCGCTGGCGGCACGCTATGGTGTCGAAATGCCAATAACCGAGCAAATTTATCAGGTATTGTATTGCGAAAAATCGGCGCGCGAGGCAGCATTGAACCTGCTGGGACGTACCCGCAAGGATGAAAACAGCAGTCGCTGAGGCGGGAGGCCCGGCTGGATACCTGTGGCGTCTCGGGCGAACCGGACGCTATTTTTTTATCGGGAGAGAGCAATGTCGGATGAAGAGTTACAGCTGGTCTGGAATAACATCAAAGCGGAAGGGCGTGCCCTGGCGGATTGTGAACCCATGCTGGCCAGTTTTTTCCATGCGACATTGCTTAAGCATGAGAACCTTGGCGGCGCGCTAAGTTATATGCTGGCTAACAAGCTGGCTAATGCAATTATGCCCGCTATCGCCATTCGTGAGATTGTCGAAGAGGCGTATCGCCATGACCCCTCAATGATCGCTGCGGCGGCACGCGATATTCTGGCGGTACGCCAGCGCGATCCAGCGATAGATAAATATTCGACGCCGCTGCTCTATCTGAAAGGCTTCCATGCGCTGCAGGCTTATCGTATCGGCCACTGGCTGTGGAACGAGGGTCGCCGGGCGCTGGCGGTCTATCTGCAAAATGAAATCTCTGTCTCTTTTGCCGTAGATATCCATCCGGCCGCGCGTATTGGCTGCGGCATCATGCTTGACCATGCGACCGGCATCGTGATTGGCGAAACGGCGGTGGTTGAGAACGATGTCTCTATCCTGCAGTCGGTTACGCTTGGCGGCACGGGTAAAACCAGCGGCGACCGTCATCCTAAAATTCGTGAAGGGGTGATGATTGGCGCCGGTGCGAAAATCCTCGGCAATATTGAAGTTGGGCGCGGGGCGAAAATTGGTGCCGGTTCGGTGGTGCTACAGCCGGTGCCGCCGCATACCACCGCCGCCGGCGTGCCGGCGCGCATCGTTGGCAAACCGGCCAGCGATAAGCCATCCATGGATATGGATCAACATTTTAACGGCACGATCCCCGGCTTTGAGTTTGGCGACGGCATCTGACGTCGCCCTTCGTCGGCGTCAGCTTTTTAGCAGAGCGCCCTGATATTCCAACTGCCGCCAGGCCTCATACACCACCACTGAAACCGCATTCGACAGGTTCATGCTGCGGCTTTGCGCCAGCATGGGAATGCGGATTTTTTGCTGTGGAGGTAGTGCATCCAGAATCGTGGCGGGTAAGCCGCGGCTTTCAGGGCCAAACAGCAGATAATCACCTGATTGATAGCTAACCGCGCTGTGCGCAGGCGTGCCCTTGGTTGTCAGCGCAAACAGACGCTCAGGCTGTTCGCTGGTGCAGAACGCCTCAAAGCTGGCGTGACGTTTAATCGCGGTAAATTCATGGTAATCAAGCCCGGCGCGACGCAGGCGCTTGTCATCCCAGGTAAAGCCAAGCGGCTCAATCAGATGCAGCTGGAAGCCGGTATTTGCGCACAGGCGAATGATATTGCCGGTATTAGGTGGAATTTCAGGTTCAAATAAGACGATGTTCAGCATAAGGCCCCCGATAACGAGGGCCGAAGCATAACAAATTAGCGCACAGAGTACAGCGGTAGCCAGATAGTCAGACGCAAGCCGCCGAGCGGGCTGTCATCCGCTTTTACCCAGCCGCGATGCTGCTGGATAGCCGTTTCGACAATTGCCAGACCCAGCCCGGTGCCGCCGGACTCCCTGTCACGCGCCTCATCGGTGCGATAGAAGGGACGGAATATCTGTTCACGATCTTCCGGGCTGACGCCAGGACCGTCATCATCGACATGCACTGTGATCCCCTGATTATCCACAGAGAAGCTCACTGAAATATGTGAATTTGAGTAGCGCAGCGCATTACGGACAATATTTTCCAGCGCGCTTTCCAGCGCATGGGGGTTGCCATACAGCGGCCATGGGCCTGGCGGGTAGGGCACCTCCAGCTTTTTACCCATCTGCTCCGCTTCAAATTTGGCATCTTCCAGTACGCCATTCCAGAGATGGTTTGCTTTCATCGCTTCGCTGACTAACGCATTTTTATGCTGCGTACGCGACAGCACCAGCAAATCGTTAATCATGCCGTCAAGGCGCTGCGCCTCCAGTTCAATGCGTCCTAACTCTTTGCCTTCGCCATAACGACGACGCATCAGGGCAGTGGCCAACTGAAGACGTGTTAAGGGCGTACGCAGCTCGTGTGAAATATCGGAGAGCAGGCGCTGTTGCGCGGTCATCATGCGCTCCAGCGCGCTGACCATCTGATTAAAGCTGGAGCCAGCGGCAAGAAATTCCTGCGGCCCCGCTTCCAGTTCCGGATGCTGACGCAGATTCCCACTAGCCACATCATCCGCCGCGTGTTTTAACTTACGCGCCGGTTTCGCCAGGCTCCAGGCCAGCCACAGCAGCAGAGGGGAGCTGATCAGCATGGTGACAATCAAGAGCAACAGCGGGCGGTCAAACAGCAGATTGATAAAATCCAGCTGGGAGCTGCTGGCCGGGCGCATCAGATAGAGTTGATAATTATCTTCGCCATCGCGTACGGCAAAGGGCCCAACCAGCTCAACGCGGCCATATTTCTTTTTCAGAGGATGATCGGCATTATCAGATTGCCCGATAAAATTGCGGATAATCTGCATTTCATTATGCTGAGCGCCAATAACGCGGCCTTCGCTGGTAACCAGCAGCAGACGTTGGCCGGGCGGCGCCCATTTATCGATAGCGCGAAACAGCCGACGCCACCACATCAAATCATTGGGCGGATCCTGCATAAGCTCCGCTTCAATGTGCTGCTCAATCATGATGCCCTGTCGCTGCTCGCTTTCCAGCAGTGACGTAAGCTGCCGTGAATCCAGCTTAGGGAGCATAAGCACCAGCATCAGAACCAACGCCAGCGTTAACCAGAAGATGGCAAAGATGCGAGTGGTCAGGCTGCTTATCATGACGCGGAGACCATCAAATATCCACGGCCACGCAGCGTTTTAAACCAGGGGTGACCATCGCGGCGTTCAGGCAGCTTACGACGCAGGTTAGAGATATGCATATCAATGGCGCGATCAAATGGCGTCAGGCGCTTACCCAGCACTTCCTGACTGAGATGCTCGCGTGATACTACCTGGCCAAGATGCTGGGCTAACAAATAGAGTAGGGTGAATTCGGTACCGGTCAGATCCAGCGTAACGTTATCAAAGCTGGCTTCCTGGCGGCCAGGATTGAGTCGCAGGCAGTCGACTTCCAGCGTTGGCGAGCTGTTGTCATGCTGCTGTTGTTGTTCGCTCCAGCTGGAACGACGCAAAATAGCGCGGATACGGGCGACCAGTTCACGATCGTTAAACGGCTTCGGTAGATAGTCATCGGCACCCAGTTCGAGACCTAAAACGCGATCCAGTTCGCTGCCGCGCGCGGTCAACATAATCACCGGTGTTTGATATTGCTGGCGAAGCTCTTTCAACGTATCGATGCCGTTCTTTTTAGGCATCATCACATCGAGTAATAACAGATCAATGGTGTCATCGAGCAGGCTGAGCGCCTGTTCCCCATCTGAGGCGACAACGATATTAAACCCTTCCATTTCAAGCAATTCTTTAAGCAGCGAAGTTAATTCGCGGTCATCATCAACCAACAGGATTTTATTCATTTTCTTAAGCCCTCCGCAGGCAAAATAGCGTGATCGCCTACCCCATTCCATCGCTTTACGTAGTTTTACACCCCCTGACGCTAGTTTGCAGCTATCTCTGTAGTCTGAACTGCGTTGAATCAAATGATGCAAACGAATGTGGGAGTAAACGATGCGCAAAGTAACCGCCGTCGTCTTTGCTTCAGCCTCGGTGGTTTTTAGTTACTCCAGCGCATGGGCAGCAGACGTTACGACGATTGACGGGATGCATCCGCCAGGCGAATTGATGACTGGCAGCATAGCGCAAAATCCGCAAAGCCATATGTTTGATGGCATTAAGCTTTCGGAACAACAGCGTCAGCAGATGCGGGATCTAATGCAGCAAACGCAACATGAGCGCCCTCCCGTAAACGTGAAAGATTTAGAAACTCTGCATAATCTGGTGATTGCAGAAAAGTTTAATGAAACAGCCGTAAAGGCTCAGGCAGAAAAGTTAGCACAGGAACAGGTTGCGCGGCAGGTCGAAATGGCCCGTATCCGCAACCAGATGTATCACCTGCTAACGCCGCAGCAACAGGCTGTTTTGCAACAAAAGCATGAGCAACGAATGAGTGAGTTGCGCAGGCTGACGAATTTGCAGCAGGTTCAGCCTCTGCATGAAGCGAGTAGTGCCGGCAGTAACCAGTAATATAGTATCCCTGTTTTCCTTGCCATAGACACCATCCCTGTCTTCCCCGCCATGATGGCGGGGTTTTTTTTTGCCCATAATATCTCCCTTTTCTGCACATCCTTTGCGCGTATCCTGCTGCTTTTTGCGATACTGCTCTTATACTTAGCTTTTACTTTCAGTGGGGTGCGGATGTTAGCTTCCTATGCGCGGCTGGTTAACCGGGCGGCAATGGCAGCAACGGTGCTGGCAGTGCTGCTGTTATTTATCAAGATATTCGCCTGGTGGTATACCGGATCGGTCAGCGTACTGGCAGCTCTGGTGGATTCGCTGGTCGATACCGCCGCCTCTTTAACCAATCTTCTGGTGGTGCGCTATTCATTGCAGCCTGCGGATGCGGAGCATACGTTTGGTCATGGTAAAGCGGAATCGCTGGCAGCCCTGGCGCAGAGCATGTTTATTTCCGGCTCTGCCCTGTTTTTGTTCCTGACCGGTATTCAGCATTTGGCTTCTCCGGGCGTGCTACACGCACCGCTGGTAGGTATGGTCGTTACCCTTGTGGCGTTGGTTTCAACGCTGCTGCTGGTGGCTTTTCAACGCTGGGTCGTGCGTAAAACGCAAAGCCAGGCGATTCGTGCCGACATGTTGCATTATCAGTCTGACGTATTGATGAACGGGGCCATTTTGCTGGCGCTGGCGCTTAGCTGGTATGGCTTCACCCGGGCTGATGCGCTGTTTGCGTTAGGCATTGGCGCATGGATTCTGTTTAGCGCGTTACGTATGGGCTATGATGCCGTACAGTCTTTACTTGATCGTGCGTTGCCTGATGCGGAGCGGCAACAGATAGTGCAAATCATCACCAGCTGGCCTGGCGTCCAGGGCGCGCACGATTTGCGTACCCGACAATCAGGTCCGACACGCTTTATTCAGGTCCATCTGGAAATAGAGGATAACTTGCCGTTAATTCAGGCACATCGCGTGGCGGAGCAGGTAGAGCAGGCGCTTTTAAAACACTTTCCTGGCTCGGATATTATCATCCATCAGGATCCCTGTTCTGTTGCCCGCACCGAGCCGCAGGGTTTTTTATAGGCAGAAGTGTGGAATAATATCAGCCTGGCTTTTGAACGAGGCGCAAAGCCACATTGTGGAAAAGATTTTACCCGAAACTAGTCTGACCTGAATCAATTCAGCAGCAGGGGTTTGATATACTATTTGCCATTATGAGTCGGTAAGATCGGACACTGAGCGGGCGTCGAACCTTTCCGGCGTAACGAATTCATCATTAAGTATTAAGTCCAGAGGTAGCCATGATCAAGAAAATCGGTGTACTGACAAGCGGCGGCGACGCCCCAGGGATGAACGCAGCTATTCGCGGTGTCGTTCGCTCCGCCCTGAGTGAAGGACTGGAAGTTTGTGGCATTTATGATGGCTATCTCGGCTTGTATGAAGACCGCATGATCAACCTCGACCGCTACAGCGTTTCTGACATGATTAACCGCGGCGGCACCTTTCTGGGCTCTGCGCGTTTTCCTGAGTTCCGTAATGAGGAAACGCGTCAGGTAGCCATTGAGAATATGAAAAAGCGCAATATCGATGCGCTGGTGGTGATTGGTGGCGACGGCTCTTATATGGGTGCGAAACGCCTGACTGAAATGGGCTTCCCATGTATCGGTTTACCGGGCACCATCGATAACGACGTGGCCGGTACCGACTACACCATTGGTTATTTCACAGCGCTGGAAACGGTGGTTGAAGCAATCGACCGCCTGCGTGATACCTCTTCTTCACACCAGCGTATTTCTATCGTTGAAGTGATGGGCCGTTACTGTGGCGATCTGACGCTGGCAGCGTCGATTGCGGGCGGATGTGAATTTATCGTACTGCCGGAAATTCCTTATACTCGCGAAGAGCTGGTGCAGGAGATCAAAGCGGGTATCGAGAAAGGTAAAAAGCACGCTATCGTGGCGATTACTGAGCATATCTGCGATATCGATGAGCTGGCGAAATATATCGAAGCGGAAACCAAACGCGAAACGCGCGCGACGGTTCTGGGTCACATTCAGCGCGGTGGTGCACCGGTCGCCTATGACCGTATTCTGGCTTCACGTATGGGCGCTTATGCGATTGAACTGTTGCTACAGGGCTACGGCGGCCGCTGCGTGGGTATCCAGAATGAAAAGATGGTGCATCACGATATCATCGATGCCATTGAAAACATGAAGCGCCCTTTCAAACGCGACTGGCTGGAAACCGCAAAAAAACTTTATTAATTGTTTTCAGGGCGCTGCGCACGCAGTGCCCTGTTTCCCCTTTTTATATTCCATAAAGTAATAACCTCCTATTTTTAATTCTTTAAAACGCCGTAAGCTTTATGTCACGCTTCCGTTAATAACTTCCGGGGGAGCGTACGATGAATAAGTGGAGTGTAGGGCTGGCCGTTTTACTGGCATCAACCAGCGTACTGGCAAAAAATATTGAACTGCTGAACGTATCTTACGATCCGACACGTGAGCTGTATGAGCAATATAACAAAGCGTTCAGCGCGCACTACAAGCAGGAAACCGGCGATAATATCGTGATCCGCCAGTCGCATGGCGGCTCCGGCAAGCAGGCAACGTCGGTAATCAACGGCATTCGCGCCGATGTGGTAACACTGGCGCTGGCTTCCGATATTGATGCCATTGCCGCGCGCGGCCGAATTAATAAAGAGTGGATAAAACGGCTCCCGGATAATTCTGCGCCTTACACCTCCACCATCGTTTTTCTGGTGCGTAAAGGCAATCCAAAGCAGATCCACGACTGGCCAGATTTGCTGAAGCCTGGCGTTGCGGTTATTACTCCTAATCCTAAAACCTCTGGCGGCGCACGCTGGAACTATCTTGCCGCCTGGGGCTACGCGCTGGACCAGAACAATGGCAACCAGGATAAGGCGCTGGAGTTTGTTAAAGCGCTGTATAAAAACGTCGAGGTACAGGATTCCGGCGCTCGCGGGGCAACGAATACGTTTGTTGAGCGCGGCATTGGCGATGTGCTGATTGCCTGGGAGAACGAAGCTTATCTGGCGGTAAATAAGCTGGGTAAAGACCAGTTTGAGATTGTTACGCCCAGTGAGTCTATCCTTGCCGAGCCGACGGTATCCGTTGTCGATCGCGTGGTTGACGATCGTGATACGCGCAAAGTAGCCAATGACTATCTGAATTATCTCTACTCACCGGAGGGGCAGGCCATTGCCGCGCAAAACTTCTACCGTCCTCGTGATGCCGGGGTGGCAAAGAAATATGCCAGCACCTTTACGCCGCTGAAGCTGTTCACCATTGATAACAAATTCGGCGGCTGGACGCAGGCACAGAAAACGCACTTTGCGGAAGGTGGCACCTACGACCAGGTAATGAAACGCTAGCGCGTTCTCCTCTGATGATTTAGCGTGACAATTCTCGTTAAGCCAACGAGGGTTGTCAGCGTTCATCAGGAGGAGTCGCTATGTCAGTCCCTGCACGCGTTCTGAAAATCGTTACGGTTGTTATCGCCTTTCTTGTTATCGCGCTGGCCTTCGCGGCATGGCGTTTCCATCATAACGGCAACGCGCTGTGGCAAATTATTAGCCAGCAGTGCGTGCCGGGCCAGCTACAAAAAAACGATCCCAGCCCCTGCCAGAGCGTTGATATCAAGGCAGGTTACGTCACGCTGAAAGATCGTAACGGCTCTCTGCAATATTTATTAATGCCTGTGGCCCGCATCAGCGGTATCGAAAGCCCGGCGCTGCGGGATCCCGCTACGCCTGATTTCTTTGCGCTGGCCTGGCAACAGCGTCATCTGCTGACGATGCGTCACGGCTCTGCCGTTCCCGATAGCGCCATCTCATTAGCCATTAATTCCGAGTATGGCCGTACCCAGAACCAGCTGCATATTCATATCTCCTGCCTGGATCCTGAGGTACGTCAACAGCTGGACAGGCTAACGCCGCAGCTGAATTCACAGTGGCAGCCGGAAACATTGCATCAGCATCGCTGGCTGGTTCGCGCATTGACGCCAGCCGAGCTGGCGCAGCAGAGCAGTTTTATGCGTTTAATGCAGGAAGTGCCGCAGGCGCAGCAGGAGATGGGGAAATATGGCCTGGCGCTGGCTAGCTTATCCGATGGCAGGCTGGCATTAATGGCAATAAAGCGTGACTGGCTGAAGTTGAATCGGGCTTCGGCGGAAGAGTTGCAGGAACATCGCTGTACGATTCTGCATTAAGGCACAACAGAAAACGGGCGGCAATGCCGCCCGTTAAACATCAGGCTTTTGCTGCGGCAGCGGCCTTGACGATGACGGCAAAGGCGTCAGCTTTCAGTGAAGCACCGCCAACCAGCGCGCCATCGATATCCGGCTGAGCAAACAGCTCTGCGGCATTTTTATCGTTAACGGAGCCGCCGTACTGGATAATAACCTGCTCGGCTACTTTCGCATCTTTCTTTGCGATATGTTCACGAATAAACTTATGCACCGCCTGCGCCTGCGCCGGAGTGGCTGATTTGCCGGTACCAATCGCCCAGATCGGCTCATAGGCAATCACTGCGCCGTTAAAGGCAGCAGCACCCTGGCTTTCCAGCACCGCATCAATTTGACGCGCACATACTTCTTCGGTTTTACCCGCTTCGTTTTCTGCTTCGGTCTCACCGATGCAGAGTACCGGAGTCAGACCTGCTTCTTTCAGCACGGCGAATTTTTTCGCAATAAACTCATCGCTTTCTTTGTGATAAGTACGGCGTTCTGAATGGCCGATAATGATATAGCGAGCGCCAATATCCTTCAGCATTTCGGCAGAGACTTCACCGGTAAAGGCACCAGACAGGTTAACATCAACGTTCTGGGCACCCAGTACGATCTGGCTGTCGGCCAGCGCCTGCTGCGCCTGATCCAGATACATCACTGGCGGGGCGATGGCAACGCCACAGCCCTGAACGGCGTTCAGTTCTTTACGCAGGCCGTCGATCAGATCGCTGACCATTTTTTTGTTGCCGTTCAGTTTCCAGTTACCCATAACTAATGGATGTCGCATCATATCCTCCACGTGTAACGCAATACCAGTAAAGTACACTGCCCGACGGGCAGCGATGTCTGCCAGACAGTATAGAGATGTTAACCCTGAATGGCTTTGCTTTTCGTCATTTTTGGCACAACCCTTAGGGCACAGTGAGCGAGAGCTTGATTGGCTCTACAGCAAAGGTGAGCCCCTTTTCGCCGTTGTCTGCGACTACAAAGCGTAGCGCGCCTTCGGTCTGCGAATAATAGCGTGCGCCTTTCCCTTTGCTCAGCAGCTCATTCAGCCTTTTGCGGCTATCTTCTGGCGAACGTGTTGGCGAGAAAAAGCGCATCAGCGCCGTCATATATGCCTGTGCTTTTTCCTGTGCTGCTTTTTCATCAGGGCCGGGAATTGGCAGCCAGGTGATCTGGAGCGTTTTTATTTTTCCGGTGCCCGGCTCCAGCGCCGTAGAGGCGTAGAGCGTTTCGCTGATCTTGCTGGCCGCACGCGTTAATGGACTTTTATCCAGTCGGCTATCGATCGCCCGATATTCGCTGAGCGGTAAATCAGGATTTGCCGTATTATACTTTTCCCGAAACTGCGCAATACTCATATCAAATGTTGGCGCACCTGGCAGCAGGTAAGGCGCAGTGGGCAAGTCATTACTACGCGACGATACATCATCGGCATGCGCGGCGGTGCCCGTCAATAGTGCCAATAGTATCGGGATGGGCGTCAGCAAAGAGCCTGGCGCTTTCTTCATTTTTTTTGCCCTGTCCAGTAAACTCAGCCCAGATTAGAACGGTTTTTACCCGCCAAAGTCAAAAGCTGCGGCAACCCTTTTTAGTTTTCCTCGGGACGAAAGCATGACGCTACAGCAATGGTGTTTTTCTTATCGTGGTCGCCTGGGACGGCGTGACTTCTGGATTTGGCAGATAGTCTGGCTGTTGACCATGACCGCGCTTTTCACGCTGGCGGGAAACGATCTGCTGGATACCCAGACGGCAGCATTCTGCGTGGTCTGCTTGCTATGGCCTGCCAGCGCGGTGCTGGTGAAACGCCTGCACGATCGTAACAAACGCGGCTACTGGGCGCTGTTGCTGGTGGTTGCCTGGATCCTGCTGGCGGGTAACTGGGGCGTTTTAGGCGCTGGCTGGCACAGCGGTCTGGGACGTTTTGTGCCTGCGCTAATTCTTGTCGGCATGTTATGCGAATTAGGGCTACTGAGCGGTTCGGCAGGCGAAAACCGTTATGGTCGTGCCGCGCAGCCGGTTAACTATTTTCGCTGGCGCGGCGTGGAAAAAAGTCCTCACCAGTAATGCTCGCTGGTGATATGACCGGGTTTACGCCGCAGATGTTTATTCATTGCGCGCGTCTCTTTTAACAGTTGTTGGGTATCGCGCACCATTTGCGGATTACCGCACAGCATAACGTGGCTGCTGTCAGCCTCCATTGGCAGCCCTACCGCACGCTCCAGCTCACCGCTGGCGATCAGCGCCGGGACGCGCCCCGTTAACGAGCCCGGGCTCTCTTCGCGGCTGACGACCGTCTGGATCCGCAGCGTGCCGTTATAGCGCTGCTCTAACTGCTGCATGAGCGGCAGATAACTTAAATCGGCGGCGTAGCGCGCGGCATGAACCAGTACCAGATTCTGGAACCGCTCCAGGCCTTCGCCCTGTTGCAAAATCGAAAGGTAAGGGCCGATAGCGGTGCCGGTTGCCAGCATCCACAGGGTTTGGCATTCGGGGATCTCTTCCAGCACAAAAAAACCGGCGGCTTCTTTCGTCACCATTACCCGATCGCCCGGCTGTAAGGCATGTAGCCTTGGGCTTAATTTCCCTTCCGGCACATTGACCAGGTAAAATTCTAAAGCGGGATCGGCAGGAGCATTCACATAAGAGTAGGCGCGCTGCACCCGCTCGCCTTCAATCTCCAGCGCCAGCTTGGCAAACTGACCAGCGGTAAAGGGCGTGACGGGAGCATTAACCTTGATGCTGAATAAACTAT
Organism: Pantoea sp. FN0307; assembly: GCF_050113815.1. Lineage (NCBI taxonomy): Bacteria > Pseudomonadati > Pseudomonadota > Gammaproteobacteria > Enterobacterales > Erwiniaceae > Pantoea > Pantoea sp. FN0307. Next base: position 84,422 of record NZ_JBNJSO010000008.1, read on the forward strand.
CCGTCCAGTGTGTAACTTCCGTAACGCTGCCGTTAACCCATTCAGCCATGACTTTTCCTCTCTCCAGTTAGCTCTTTGCCTATCTTCGTCACTCAACGCCGTTTTTTCCAGCCTGCCTGCGCCAGAAAAGCTCTGCGCGACAAAAGGAGGTATCAGTTTGTGCGGCCGTATAGTTAGTTTTACAAAGAAGGGCAATTTCTGCTGACAGAATGGCAAAAAAACTTATCGCTGCGTCATTCCCTTCTGTGAGCAAACTGCTATTTTTGCCGCCATCAAACCTGAAATCCCCACTGATTTGCTACATAACAGTCAAACAGTGGGCTTTTATTCTGTAACTTTCTTCTAAGTGGCTATGAAAAAGATAGAAAACGGACATCTGTTACTGATGCTGATTGTATTGGTGGCGGTAGGACAAATGGCACAAACCATCTATGTCCCGGCAATGGCCGACATTGCTGCATCTTTTAACATACGCGATGGCGTAATGCAGCGCGTAATGGCCGCCTACCTGATGACCTATGGTAGTTCACAGCTGATTTACGGGCCTCTCTCCGATAGCGTGGGACGTAAACCGGTAATACTGGCGGGCATGGCTATTTTTATGCTGGGCGCGCTGGGGGCATTGCTTGCGCCTTCTATTGACTGGCTGATAGCGGCCAGCGCCCTGCAGGGATTAGGCACCGGCGTCGCAGGCGTGATGGCGCGGACCATGCCGCGTGATTTATATGCCGGCAGCGCGCTGCGTCAGGCAAACAGCCTGTTAAATATGGGGATTCTTGTCAGCCCACTTGCAGCGCCAATGATCGGCGCGATGCTAACGCATCTGTTTGGCTGGCACGCCTGCTTTGCTTTCCTGCTGCTGCTGTGTTTGCTGGTCACCGGCGCAATGGCGCGCTGGCTCCCGGAAACCCGTCCTCTGGCGAGCGAAACCCGGCCACTGTTTTCGCGTTATCGGCCATTACTGAGCGATCGCATTTTTGTTCGCTATCTGATTATGCTTATTGGCGCGCTGGCGGGGATTGCCGTCTATGAGGCAAGCTGCGGCATTTTGATGGGCGGCGTGCTGGGGCTGGATGCAATGACCATCAGTATTCTGTTTATTCTGCCGATCCCGGCAGCCTTTTTCGGCGCCTGGTTTGCCGGACGTGACGAGAAAAGCTTTCATACGCTGATGTGGTATGCGGTAAACAGCTGCCTGCTGGCTGGCGTTCTGATGTGGCTGCCCGCCTGGTTTGGCATCATGAATATCTGGACGCTGCTGGTACCGGCATCCCTGTTTTTCTTTGGCGCCGGGATGATGTTTCCGCTGGCAACATCTGGCGCGATGGAGCCTTACGCCTGGCTGGCGGGGACGGCTGGCGCACTGATTGGCGGGCTACAGAACCTGGGTTCCGGGCTGGTTGCCTGGCTGTCGGCGATGCTGCCGCAGAACAGCCAGTTTAGCTTGGGCATGCTGATGTGCGCGACTGCAGTGTTAATGCTGCTGTGCTGGTGGCCGCTATCAAAAGGCCCCGAACCGCAGGCCATTTGATGCTTACAGGATCCACGGATGCAGCGCCGTATCCTTGCGATCGAGATAGTGAATCGACTGAATACGGCGGATAGTCCTTGATTTACCCCGGATCAGCAGCGTTTCACTGGTTGCGATATTTCCCTGGCGCGTAATGCCTTTCAGCAGGTCGCCACTGGTAATGCCGGTGGCGGAGAAAATCACATTGTCGTTACGCGCCATCATATCTAACGTCAGCACCTGATGGGCGTTGATCCCCATTTCATGGCAACGCGCCAGTTCCTGCTCGCCCAGGCGCCGGTTTTCTTCGCTTTCCCCTTTCACCTCATGACGAGGCAGCAGACGCCCCTGCATGTCGCCATCCAGCGCGCGGATCACCGCTGCTGATACCACGCCTTCCGGCGCACCGCCGATGCCGTACAGCACATCGACTTCACTATCGGGCATACAGGTCAGGATAGAGGCGGCGACATCGCCGTCGGGGATCGCGAAAATGCGCACGCCCAGCTGCTGCATCTGCCTGATCACGTCATCATGGCGCGGCTTCGCCAGAATGGTTACCGTCAGTTCATCCAGCGTTTTGCCTGATGCCGCTGCGATATTTTTCAGGTTAGTTTCCAGCGGCAGGTTGAGATCGATATGGCCTTTGGCGGCGGGGCCGACAATCAGCTTTTCCATATACATATCGGGCGCATTCAGGAACGTGCCCCGGTCGCCAACCGCCAGCACGGCCAGCGCATTCGCCTGACCCATGGCGGTCATGCGGGTGCCTTCAATCGGATCGACAGCGATATCAACGGCATCGCCGTTGCCGGTGCCGACTTTCTCACCGATATAGAGCATCGGCGCTTCATCGATTTCACCTTCGCCGATAACAATCTGACCGTCGATATCAACTTTGTTGAGCATAATGCGCATGGCATTCACTGCTGCGCCATCAGCCTGATTTTTGTCGCCGCGACCCAACCATTTATAGCCTGCCAGAGCGGCAGCTTCGGTAACGCGGGAGAATTCAATGGCGAGTTCTCGTTTCATGACCAGCCTCTGAAAAAACAAATGAGGCGAAAGTGTATCACAGCGGGGAAAGGGGAGAGAAAAGCCCGCGCCGCCTGGCGACGCGGGCCTGAAGCATTACTCGTCGTGCTCTTCCCATGCCTGGGCACGGGCCACAGCTTTACGCCAGCCGGCGTAGCGATAGTTTCGCTCGGTGGTTTCAATGCTCGGGCGGAATTCGCGCTCAATAACCGCTTTCGCACGTACTTCATCCAGATCTTTCCAGAAGCCCACTGCCAGACCGGCAAGATAGGCCGCACCCAGGGCGGTGACTTCACGTACTTCCGGCCGCTCTACGCGGGTACCGAGAATATCGGACTGGAACTGCATCAGGAAGTTATTTGCGACCGCGCCGCCGTCAACGCGCAGGGATTGCAGACGCGTATTGGCATCATTCTGCATCGCTTCCAGCACGTCGCGCGTCTGATAGGCGATAGATTCCAGCGTTGCACGAATAATATGATTGGCATTTGCGCCGCGCGTCAGACCAAACAGCGCACCACGCGCATAGGGATCCCAGTAAGGCGCGCCCAGACCGGTAAAGGCAGGAACCATATAGACGCCGTTTGAGTCTTTTACTTTCATGGCGAAATATTCTGAGTCGGCAGAATCGCTGATCAGTTTCATCTCATCGCGCAGCCACTGAATTGCGGCACCACCGATAAACACGGCACCTTCCAGCGCATAGTTAACTTCACCGCGCGGGCCGCAGGCGATAGTGGTTAACAGGCCGTGCGTAGAGGTGACCGCCTCGGTGCCGGTGTTCATCAGCATAAAGCAGCCGGTACCGTAAGTATTTTTCGCCATACCCGGCAATACACAGAGCTGGCCATACAGTGCCGCCTGCTGATCGCCAGCGATACCGGCGATAGGAATACGCGTTCCGCCTTTACCGCCGATATTGGTTTGCCCATACACTTCAGATGAAGATTTCACTTCCGGCAGCATTTCACGCGGAATGTCGAGGATGTCCAGCATCCGCTGATCCCATTCCAGCTTATGAATGTTGTACATCATGGTACGCGATGCGTTGGTGTGGTCGGTAATATGTACCCGGCCCTGGGTCATTTTCCAGATAAGCCAGGTATCCACGGTTCCGAACAGCAGCTCGCCACGTTTGGCGCGCTCGCGTGCACCTTCCACATGATCGAGGATCCATTTCACTTTGGTGCCAGAGAAATAGGGGTTAATTACCAGACCCGTGGTGTGCTGAATGTACTCTTCCAGCCCCTCTTTTTTCAGCTTTTCGCAGTAGTCAGCCGTGCGTGGATCCTGCCAGACAATTGCGTTATAGATCGGTTTGCCAGATTCTTTATCCCAGACAATCGCCGTTTCGCGCTGGTTAGTAATACCGATAGCAGCAATCTGGTCAGAGCGAATATCCGCATGCGCCAGCACTTCAACCAGCGTAGAGCTTTGGGAAGCCCAGATATCCATCGGATCGTGTTCAACCCAGCCCGCTTTCGGATAGATTTGTGTAAATTCGCGTTGGGAAACGGCCACGATGTTGGCGTCATGGTCAAGAACCACAGCACGAGAGCTGGTAGTGCCCTGATCGAGCGCGACAATATATTTTTTATCTGTAGACATAATCAATTCCTGATGTGCAAAGATTAAACACTGTTACGCTTTATGCTGCTCAGCGCGCGCGACCGGCTTTCCCGCTTTGGTATCCTGCGTGATATTAAGGTTGCAGGGCAGATGACGGCAGATCAGTGAGCGATAACCCCAGGCTCCCAGACAGGCACCAACCAGCGGGCCAAAAATCGGCACGAGGAAATAGGGAATATCACGGCCACCGGTAAAGGCGACGTTACCCCAGCCTGCCAGCCAGGCGAAAATTTTTGGACCAAAATCACGTGCCGGGTTCAGTGCGAATCCGGTCAGCGGCCCCATTGCACCACCGATAATCGCAACCAGCAAACCAATAAGCAGCGGTGCTAATGGCCCACGAGGTACGCCATTGCCATCATCGGTAAGCGCCATAATCACAGCCATCAATACTGCCGTAATCACCATCTCCACCAGAAACGCCTGCCCTACACTAATATGCGGGTTAGGGTAGGTTGAAAATATGCCGGCCAGATCGAGGCTTTCTGCGCTGCCGCGTAGCATCTGATGGCTGCTTTCATAGTCAATAAATAAGCTGTAATAAAGTCCATAAACCAGTGCGGCGGCGCAGAATGCTCCGGCGACCTGAGCCACAATATAAGGGGCAACTTTACGTCCTTCAAAATTGGCGAACAGGCAAAGTGCGACGGTAACGGCTGGGTTCAGGTGTGCGCCTGAAACCCCTGCCGTCATATAGACGGCCATGGCCACGGCCAGGCCCCAGACAATGCAAATTTCCCATTGACCGAAAGCGGCGCCAGTCAGCTTCATTGCGGCGACACAGCCAGCGCCGAAGAAGATGATCATGCCGGTTCCAATAAATTCGGCAATGCACTGACCTTTGAGTGTGCTAGTTGCTGTCTGACTCATAATGAAATTCCTGAAGGCGAGGTTAAATTTTATCAATCGTTGTTTTCATTCCATTGAGCTACCCAAACAAATGTAGGGCTGTTGTGAATTTATCGTTAACGCGCATAAACGAGAAATAGCGAACGCTAAAACTGTGTAGTCCATCAAAAAAATGCTCGCTTTCGCGTCTTTTGCTGTTCTTTAAACATCATTTTTGTCACCTCTCGCTGCACGTTGCGTTCGTTTTGTTAACAAACGGGCCATTATCAACGATTAGGCTGCCGTACCGCTTTCGGTATATGCTGAAAAGTGTTACATACTGCGCTTCACAACGGTTCGCCGCTGGACTTGGGCTGTGCGGCTACTTACAATCGGAGTGTTAGATTTTTTTACGAAGTTTTGTGATGTCTCGTCGTCTGCGGCTGGCATCATCAACGCCTTGCGATTAGGAGAAGTCATAGAATGTCATTTGAAGTATTCGAGAAACTGGAAGCGAAAGTACAGCAGGCGATTGATACCATCACGCTGCTGCAGATGGAAATCGAAGAGCTGAAAGAGCAGAACAACAGCCTGAAACATGAAGTTCAACAGGCCTCGGGAAACAGCGAAGCGCTGGTGCGTGAAAACCAGCACCTGAAAGAAGAACAGGTTCAGTGGCAGGAGCGCCTGCGGGCTTTGTTAGGTAAGATGGAAGAAGTTTAATCCGCACGGATGCTGCTTTCATCGAACATAAAAAACGGGTGCCCAGGCACCCGTTTTTGCTGTCCGCGATCTGCCCTGGCGACAAGCTCAGGCGCAGTAACCGCATCCGCTATTCAATATCCAGCGGATCTTCCGACAGGATAATACCGGTGTTGTCCGCGTACAGATGATCGCCGGAAAAGAAGGTAACACCGCCAAAGTTAACGCGAATATCGCTTTCGCCAATGCCTTCGCCCGCCGCGCCAACCGGAATAGCGGCAATAGCCTGGATACCAATATCCAGCTCTTCCAGATCGTCAACCTGGCGGACCGAGCCGTAGACCACAATGCCTTCCCATTCGTTCTGCACCGCCAGCTGAGCCAGCGCCGCATCAACCAGCGCGCGCCGCACTGAGCCGCCGCCATCTACCAGCAGCACACGACCCCGGCCATTTTCTTCCAGCAGGTCGTATAACAGGCCGTTGTCCTCGAAACATTTCACCGTCGTGATTTGGCCGCCAAACGAGGTGCGACCTCCAAAATTGGAGAAAAGGGGCTCTACCACGTTTACGTCTTCGTGATAGATGTCGCAGAGTTCGGAAGTATCGTATTTCATAGGATTTTCGTCTGTTTGCCACAGGAGCGGTAAGTATATCGCTTTATTTAAGTTGTTGGCAAAATCATCAATGGTGCAAAGGTTGCGATATATCAATCAAAGCAGCATCCCTATAGAAAACAGCACGTTCGCCAGCAGCGCTGCTTTCACCGTTTTTTCCAGCATGGGACGCATAGCAAGGGGCGATCTTTCACGCAGAATATAGAGGCCTTGTTGCCAGAACAGCGGCGCAGAGAGCAGAAAAAGCCAGCTTCCCCAGCCTGGGCGGGCGAAACAGGCAAAGGCGGCATAGCAGAGCAGCGCGCCGCTCAGCAGCAGCAGGTGATAGCGGCGAGCGTGAGCAGCGCCCAGCCGTACTGCCAGCGTCATCTTGCCGCATTGACGATCGGTTTCAATATCGCGCAGATTATTGATATTAAGCACCGCCGCCGCCAGCAGGCCGCTGGCCGTTGCAGGTAACAGCACCAGCGGTTTGATAAGGTGGCTCTGCAGGTAAAAGCTGCCGCTGACGGCCAGCCAGCCGAAAAATATCAACACCGATAAATCGCCCAGGCCCAGGTAGCCATAGGGCTTTTTTCCTACGGTGTAGGCAATGGCTGCGACAATCGCCAGCGCCCCCAGCAGCAGAAAACTCAACATATCGCTCAGGCTGTGACAGGCATAGCTAATCAGTAAAATGCCGCAGATCAGCGCCATTCCGGTAGCAATAACTATCGATGTCCGCAGCTGCGCTAAGGTAATCGCGCCTTTTTGAATGCCGCGCAAAGGGCCCAGACGTTCGCTACCGTCGCTGCCTTTTACCGCATCCCCATAATCGTTAGCCAGATTAGATAGCACCTGCAGCAGACCACTGGTCAGGAAGCAGAGCAGGGCGATGGTCAGGCTGAAAGCGCCCTGCCACCAGGCCAGAGCAGAGCCTGTCAGAATAGAGGCGAATGCCAGCGGCAAAGTGCGCAAGCGCAGGCTTTCCATCCAGGCGCGGAAGTGAAAGAACGTTGCCGGTTGAATATGTTCCATAAGTGAGACCGCCGCCGTTTTTAATCCAAAAGAGGTAGATCGAGTCTACGGCGGTATACACGCAGCCACCTTAACCTCCGTCAAATTGACGTGGTTCAGGCGCAGAAGAAAGCAATAAAAAAGGAGGCCGTAGCCTCCTTACTGATGCTAAATACCGCTTACAGAATGAAGCGGCTGAGGTCTTCGTCAGCAACCAGCTGATCCAGATGCTGCGAAACATACGCGGCATCAATGGTAATGCTGTCACCGCTGCGATCGCTGGCATCATAGGAAATATCTTCCATCAGACGCTCCAGCACCGTATGCAGACGACGCGCACCGATGTTTTCAGTGGTTTCGTTAACCTGCCATGCCGCTTCAGCGATACGGCGAATGCCATCTTCGGTAAAGCTGATATTAACGCCTTCGGTTCCCATCAGCGCTTTATACTGCACGGTAACGGAAGCGCTTGGCTCGGTCAGGATACGTTGGAAATCGTTTACGGTCAGCGGCTGCAGCTCAACGCGAATCGGCAGACGACCCTGCAGTTCCGGAATCAGATCTGACGGGCTGGCTACCTGGAATGCGCCGGAAGCGATAAACAGGATATGGTCGGTTTTAACCATGCCGTGCTTGGTAGAGACGGTGCAGCCTTCTACCAGAGGCAGCAGGTCACGCTGCACGCCTTCGCGAGAAACATCCGGGCCTGAGGTTTCGCCACGCTTACAGATTTTATCGATCTCGTCGATAAACACGATACCGTGTTGCTCAACCGCTTCGATCGCTTCTTCTTTCAGCTCTTCTGGATTGACCAGCTTGGCCGCTTCCTCTTCCACCAGCAGCTTCATTGCATCTTTGATCTTCAGCTTGCGCGGCTTCTGCTTTTGTCCGCCCAGATTCTGGAACATCGACTGCAGCTGGCTGGTCATCTCTTCCATGCCTGGAGGCGCCATGATTTCTACGCCCATCGGCGCGGCGGCCAGGTTGATCTCAATCTCTTTGTCATCCAGCTGGCCTTCGCGCAGTTTTTTACGGAAGGACTGGCGCGCAGCAGACGGCTCGGCATTTTGCTCTGGCTGGCCCCAGTTATTTTTAGCCGGAGGGATCAGCGCATCGAGAATGCGTTCTTCAGCCATCTCTTCTGCGCGGTAGCGATTGCGTTCAATCGCCTGCATACGTACCATTTTCATCGCCGCATCGGTCAAATCGCGGATAATAGAATCCACTTCTTTACCGACGTAGCCGACTTCGGTGAATTTGGTCGCTTCAACCTTGATAAAAGGCGCGTTAGCCAGCTTAGCCAGGCGACGGGCGATTTCCGTTTTACCTACGCCGGTCGGGCCAATCATCAGAATATTTTTCGGCGTAACTTCATGGCGTAGATCTTCATCCAGCTGCATACGACGCCAGCGGTTGCGCAGGGCGATCGCCACAGCACGTTTGGCGCCATCCTGGCCGATGATAAATCTGTTCAGTTCGCTGACAATCTCGCGCGGAGTCATTTCAGACATAGTTTCGATCCTTACGCTTTGGACGCTAATTCTTCAATAGTCAGATTGTGGTTGGTGTAGATGCAGATATCACCTGCAATACCCAACGCTTTTTCGGTAATGTCGCGAGCGCTTAGCTCGGTATTTTCCAGCATGGCGCGTGCCGCCGCCTGGGCGTACGGGCCGCCGGAGCCAATCGCGATCAGATCGTTTTCAGGTTGGATAACATCACCATTGCCGGTAATAATCAGCGAGGCGTTTTCATCCGCCACCGCCAGCAGCGCTTCAAGTTTGCGCAGCATACGGTCGGTTCGCCAGTCTTTAGCAAGTTCCACCGCGGCTTTAACCAAATGGCCCTGATGCATTTCCAGCTTACGCTCGAAAAGCTCGAACAGCGTAAAGGCATCGGCTGTACCGCCAGCAAAACCCGCAATCACCTTATCATTGTAGAGACGACGCACTTTTTTGACGTTGCCTTTCATTACGGTATTACCGAGCGTAGCCTGGCCATCACCGCCAATTACTACGTGGCCGTTGCGTCGTACACTTACTATCGTTGTCACGGGCAGACCCCTTGTTACAGTGGAAAAAGAGCTTCGCGCTGTGTGGCGCGAAGCATAATGCAACAAGATATGGGGCAGGATTGAAGGGTTTCAACCCCCAACCGCGAGAGGAATACAGCCTGAATGACCGGAACTGCGCAGGCGTTTCAGGGTGCTGTCGGCGCTGGCGCGGCTGTTATAGGGCCCGATAACCACTCGGTTCCAGCCGCCGCCGTTAGTGATACGGCTTTCAAAACCTTCAAAGGCCAGTTGGGCGCGGATCGATTCCGCCTGCTCACTGCCTTTAAACGAGCCGCACTGCACCATCCAGCGCTGCGACTTCTCTTTTTCCACCGCTTTGGCTTTGGCGGTTTCCTGCGGTTTAACGCGGCTGTTTTCCTGGGGTTTCGGCGCATTTACCGGCTGCTGAGCGCCATTTTGCGGCAGCATATGCGTTTGCTGCGTGGTTTGCTGTTGAGCACGCTGCTGCTGCAGACGTTGCTGCTGTTCAAGACGCTGTTGCTGCTGAATTTGCTGCTGTTGAACGCGTTGCTGTTGCTCAATGCGCTGCTGCTGCAGCTGCTGTTGCTGGCGCTGTAGCGTCTGCTGACGTTGTATCGGCGTTTGTTCATTCCACGGGACTTCGTTTAGCTGAGTGGGTGCCTGGCGCATATCGGCCTGCATTTGCTCCAGCAATTGGCGCTGCTCATCGGTCAGTTGAGTTTGCGACTGCACTTCGCCGCCGGCGGAAGGCTCTTTTGGCGTGGGCACGCTAAGCTGACGGTTTTCCAGCTCTTTAATATATTTCCAGCGCTCTTCCGGCTTGGGCGGTAACCCGTTTCCACTGACTTTGTGATCCGGGATAATCGGCGTCTCTTCTTTTTTATGATGAGCGATAAACCATAGCCCGCCCGCGAATGTCACCAGCACCGCTACCGCCAGCCCGATCATAATTTTTGAAACGCCGGAGCTGCCGTTGCGTTTCTTGCTGCGGCTATTACTTTTCTTGCGACGCGTCCCCGTCGAACGCCCGCGGCCTACATAATCTTTTTGTGCCACTAATCGTTCCGCTAATTCAAAGAAGAAAATGCATGCCGGATAAAACGCGCTAAGTTAGCGCAACACCTTAGCTATCCGGCTATTAGCCCGCCATGTTACTCAAGGGCTGGAAGTTTGACCAGCAGTGAGTCGATTAAGAATCTGCTGAAACTGCCGGATCAACAGCATTTGAACGCTTAGCTGGCGTGCATTGTGCTTCCGCGCAGCTTGAGTTCAAACTCCAGCAGGCGCGAGCCGTTGTTCACGGTACGGCCCTGTAATTGCTCCAGCAAGAGCAGCATCGCTTCCCGGCCAAGAGCGAAGCGCGGTTGCGCAATGGTAGTTAGCGGAGGATCGCTGTAACGTGAAAGCTCAATATCATCAAAGCCGACCAGAGAGATGTCCTGCGGAATGCGCAGGCCCATGCTTTTCGCCTGCGACATCGCGCCCAGGGCCATAATATCGTTATGGCAAAAGAGCGCCTGCGGAGGCTGTGGTAAAGCCATCAGCCGCTTAAACGCCGCAGCGCCGGCTTCAAAGGTAAAGTCGCCACGTACAATATAGCGTGATTCGATTGCCTGCCCATGGCGGCGTAGCGCCTGAATATAGCCCTGCAAACGATAATGGCTGAGCGGCATCTCTTCCGGGCCGGCAATGCAGGCGATGCGGCGGTGGCCCAGCTGCCATAAATGATTAACCGCTTCGAAGGCTGCAGTCAGGTTATCAATATGCACTGTGGGAAGCTCCAGATCGGGCGCAAATTCATTCGCCATCACCATCGGCGGTAAACTGCGCTGTTCTTCCACCCCGGTATCGAAAGGCACCTGGGAACCCAGCAGTACCATGCCGTCGATCTGACGCGTCAGCATCAGGCTCAGAAAAGTCTTTTCCTGCTGATTCTGATGGGCGCAGTCGCCAATCAGTACCAGATAGCCTTCAGCGGCTGCCGTAACTTCAACGCCGCGAATGATTTCGCTGAAAAAGGGATCGCAGATGTCGGGAACAATAACCAGAATAGTGCGTGATTCGCTGCGTTTGGCATTCCGCGCCAGAGCGTGAGGAGAGTAGCCCACTTCGATCACCGCCTGTTCAACCTTTTGGCGGGTTATCGCTGAGACCTTTTCAGGGTTCATCAGTGCGCGGGACACGGTGGCGGTTGAAACCCCCGCACGCTCAGCCACGTCTTTCATGGTGGCTGCCGTTGACTCCTGGTTCTGCTCCAACGCTTTTCTCCTTACACCGGCCTGAATAGTAAGACGTCATGTGTCGTCTGCTGCGCTTGTTGCGGTCAAAGCTGACGGCCATCACATTTTTAACAGATTGTATAAGGGGCCGTTACCTTAATTGCATAAAAACTGTGACTTATTCGAGGTTTTTCGATCCAGCTCGCAAACCTTGTGCGTAAGCATCGATCAGCTTTCCGTGGGGTCGATATCCAGTGTCCATTTCACCTTACGCGACAGCGGCAGGGTGGAGATTAACGGCAGGCTGGTTTTGAGCAGCTGCTGTAGCCGAAGCCGGGAAGGATGCTGTAGCAACAGTTGCCAGCGATAGCGCCCGCCACGCTTAGCCTGCAGAGCAGGTACCGGGCCCATAATCCACAACGACTCATCGCGCAGCGGACTGGCCTCCAGCAGGTTGCGCAGCTGATGTAAAAAGGCTGCCGCCTGCTGATTATCATGATCGTCAGCACGAAACAGCGCATGGCTGGTGAATGGCGGAAGCTGCACGCTGCGGCGCTCGCTTAAGGTTTGGCTGGCAAACGCATCGTAGCCCTGATGCAATAAGATCTGCAGCAGCGGATGTTCAGGATGATGGGTTTGCAGCAGTACTTCGCCCTGCTTACCGGCCCGGCCAGCGCGCCCGGCAACCTGAATATAGAGCTGGGCAAAGCGTTCAGCGGCGCGAAAATCCGCCGAAAAGAGCGCGCCATCCACATCCAGCAACGATACCAGCGTTACATCAGGGAAGTGATGCCCTTTCGCCAACATCTGTGTACCAATCAGGATACGGGCGCCGCCGCGAAACACATCGGCCAGATGCTGCTCCAACGCCCCTTTGCGGCTGGTGGTGTCACGGTCAATACGCGAGAGCGGAATGCCCGGAAATACACTCTGGAGATTATGCTCCAGCTGCTCGGTGCCGAGGCCCACCGGCACCAGATGCGTCGAGCCGCACTGCGGGCACTGACGCGGCACCGGGCGCTGGCTGTCGCAATGGTGGCAGCGTAGCTGGCGCTGCTGCTGATGGAGCGTGTAATAGTGATCGCAACGCTGACATTCAGCAATCCAGCCGCAGTCGTGGCATAACAGTGCCGGCGAGAAGCCGCGGCGGTTAAGAAACAGCAACACCTGATTATCCGCCTGTAAGTGCAGACGCATACGCTGGATCAGCGCGGGCGACAGGCCGCCCTGCAGCTGGACGCCTTTTAAATCGATCAGCTGCTGCGTCGCCTGGCGCGCATTACCGGCGCGCTTGCTCAGGTTAAGCTGACGGTATTTCCCGCTCTGCACGTTATGCAGTGTTTCCAGTGCTGGCGTCGCCGAGCCCATCACGATCGGGATGTTCTCTTCACGCGCCCGGAATACCGCCAGGTCGCGGGCATGATAACGCCAGCCTTCCTGCTGTTTATAAGAGCTGTCATGTTCTTCATCAATAATGATGACGCCCGGACGGGCAAAGGGCGTAAACAGCGCGGAGCGGGTGCCGATCACAATGGCATTGTCACCCTGACGCGCGCGCAGCCAGACGGCCATACGTTCGCTGTCGTTCAGACCGGAGTGCAGGACATCAATCGGGGCGTTAAAGCGTGCCCGAAAGCGGGCGATGGTTTGCGGCGTCAGGCCGATTTCCGGCACCAGCACCAGCGCCTGACGTCCGCGACTCAGCACGTTTTCCAGGACGCTAAGGTAGACTTCCGTTTTGCCTGAGCCAGTAATCCCTGCCAGCAGCCAGGGGGCAAATTTTTCATCTTCGCTGCGGATCGCGCCAACTGCCAACGCCTGCTCCGTATTTAGCCGCAGCCGCTCGCCGTTAACCGCAAAACTATCACGCCAGTCCTGACGGGCGGGCAGATGCTCACGCAGATCGCAAAGACCCTTAGCGCGGAGCGCCTGGAGCGCCGCGTCTGCCAGTTCATGTTGAGTGATCTCATGGCGATAAAGCGGTTGCTGGCGCAATGCGGCCAGCGCCTGCTGCTGCTTTGGCGCGCGCTTCAGGCTTTCCGGCGCGGTTTCCCGTCCCAGCTCGGTAATAAACCACTGCCAGAGCGGCGTTTCCTGCGCCGGTTTACCCTGGCGCAGCAGCACCGGCAGCGCATGGAAAAGCACCTCGCCCAGCGGATAGTGATAGTACTCGGCGGCCCAGTGCAAAATGCGCCATAGCGAAGCAGGAAACAGCGTTTCGCTGTCGAGCGTTTCCAGCACGCTTTTCAACTGTCCGGTGGGCAGATCGCTTTGTTCACTGAAGCCAACCACGATACCGATTGCCGTGCGGTTACCAAAGGGCACGCGAACGCGCCCGCCAGGCACCGGGTGAAGATGCGCGGGAAGCAGGTAATCAAACTGGCGTGCGAGCGGAACGGGCAGCGCGACCTGAGCAACGGGCATGACGTTATCCGTAAAAAGAGTTGAACGGCGTAGTGTACACTGTGTAGCCATAAATGTGCGGATTCGATTGCATTGGGCGGTTATTTTCTGTATAGTTCGCCGCCTTTGATGCGGAATAAGGCATCAAAAATCACCAGAATGTTCAATCCGCGTGTGGTGCCGGCGCAGGTTTTTCCTGGCGCGGGAGAGCGACACGGCCTTTACTGAGGTTACCCCATGAAAGAAGGTATTCATCCTAAGTATGTTGAAATTACTGCAACTTGTTCTTGCGGTAATGTGATCAAAACTCGCTCTACAGTGGGTCACGATCTGAACCTGGACGTGTGCGGTAAATGCCACCCGTTCTACACCGGCAAACAGCGTGTTGTTGATACCGGTGGTCGTGTTGAGCGCTTCAACAAACGCTTCAGCATTCCGGGCAGCAAATAAGTTTCCCGGCAGACGCTACGTTATTTTCGATGGAGCGGATGCAAGAAAAAACCCAGCTTCGGCTGGGTTTTTTTATGCGCAAAAACAGCGTATCAGTATTCCCATGTGTCGGGATCTTTACCCAGTTCACGCATAATCTTTTTCGCCTCTTCCGGGATCTCATCGCTGCGCTCTTTGCGCAGATCGACATCGTCCGGTAGCGGCTGACCGGTAAACGCATGCAGAAATGCTTCGCATAACAGCTCGCTGTTAGTGGCATGACGCAGATTGTTTACCTGACGGCGCGTACGTTCATCTGTCAGGATTTTTAACACTTTCAGCGGAATAGACACGGTAATTTTTTTGACCTGCTCGCTCTTCTTACCATGCTCAGCATAAGGGCTGATATATTCGCCATTCCATTCAGCCATGAGTTACCTTAATTATTAAAAGTTAAATTGTCGAAATTCAGCCAATTATGCCCGATATTTTCACGCCTCACTAATCAAAGTCAGCATTTAATACGTAACTTTGCTGCTTTTACCTGGGTTGCGCTGCAGTAGGAGGCAATTCACTGCAATTTTAGCGGTTATTGCGCATTTGCTCAATCTATACGCAAAGACATTTAGATGTCCAGATGTATTGACGTCCAGTGGCGTGATGTTATCCTGTTAGCCTTCTTTCAGGGTCTTTCAGGAACAGTAAGCACTATGACGCGTAAACAGGCAACCATCGCAGTGCGCAGCGGTTTGAATGATGATGAGCAGTATGGCTGCGTTGTCCCTCCGATTCACCTTTCCAGCACCTATAACTTCACTGATTTCAATCAGCCACGCGCTCATGACTACTCGCGTCGCGGTAATCCTACGCGTGATGTCGTACAGCGTGCGCTGGCCGAACTGGAGGGGGGGGCCGGGGCTGTAATGACCAATACCGGTATGTCCGCGATTCATCTGGTCTGTACGCTGTTCCTGAAACCTGGCGATTTATTGGTTGCGCCGCATGACTGCTATGGCGGCAGTTATCGTCTGTTTGACAGCCAAAGCAAGCGCGGCGCCTGGCGCGTTAAATTTGTCGATCAGGGCGATGCCGAAGCCCTGCAGGCGGCGCTGGCTGAACAGCCGAAACTGGTACTGGTGGAAAGTCCCAGCAATCCGCTGCTGCGCGTGGTGGATATCGCCGCGATTTGTCAGGCCGCGCGCGCCGCTGGCGCGATAAGCGTCGTGGATAACACTTTTTTAAGCCCCGCTCTGCAAAATCCGTTGGCGCTGGGTGCCGATCTGGTGGTGCACTCCTGTACCAAATACCTCAATGGTCACTCGGATGTGGTGGCTGGCGCAGTGATCGCGAAAGATGCGGCGGTGGCAACCGAACTTGCCTGGTGGGCGAATAATATCGGCGTGACCGGCTCTGCCTTTGACAGCTATTTGCTGCTGCGTGGAATGCGTACCCTTGGCCCGCGTATGGCGGCAGCGCAGCGTAACGCACTGGAGATTGTAGCGTATTTGCAGCAGCAGCCGCTGGTGAAAAAACTGTATCATCCCTCTTTGCCACAGAACCCGGGCCATCAGCATGCGGTGCGTCAACAGCGCGGCTTTGGCGCAATGTTAAGTTTTGAACTTGATGGCGACGAACAGCGTCTGCGCCGTTTTCTGAAGGCGCTGGAATTATTTACCCTGGCTGAGTCGCTGGGGGGAGTGGAAAGTTTGATTTCCCATACCGCAACCATGACCCACGCGGGGATGTCGGCAGAAGCGCGTGCGGCGGCAGGGATTTCCGATACCTTACTGCGCGTGTCGGTTGGGATAGAAGATCATGAAGATTTAATCGCCGATCTGGATAATGCATTCCGGGTGGCAGCCGAGGATTAAGAAATGAGTATTTCAGCCGCAGCGGGAGCGCCGCAGAGCAGGCAGCTGCATAAATTTGGCGGTAGCAGCCTTGCCGATGTCAGCTGTTATCAGCGCGTCGCGGGTATCATGGCCGATTACAGTCAGCCGGGCGATTTAATGGTGGTCTCTGCCGCTGGCAGCACCACTAACCAGCTGATTAGCTGGCTGAAGCTCAGCCAGACCGATCGCTTATCGGCTCATCAGGTGCAGCAGAGCCTGCGTCGTTATCAGTCCGATCTGATCAACGGCCTGCTCGCGCCGGAGTTAGCTCAGCCGTTGCTGAGCCGCTTTATTCAGGATCTGGAGCACCTGGCTGGGTTGCTGGATGGAAAAATTACCGACGCCGTTTATGCCGAGGTGGTCGGGCACGGTGAGATCTGGTCGGCGCGGCTGATGGCGGCAGTGCTGCAGCAGCGCGATCTGGAAGCGTGCTGGCTGGACGCCCGCGAGTTTTTACGCGCCGAGCGGGCGGCGCAGCCGCAGGTTGACGAAGGAAAGTCCTGGCCGCTGCTGCAGCAGCTGATCGCGCAGCATGCGCATCAGCGTCTGGTGGTTACCGGCTTTATCTGTCGCAATGAGGCAGGTGAAACGGTGCTGTTGGGGCGTAACGGCTCTGACTATTCAGCAACGCAAATCGGTGCGCTGGCGGGCGTCAGTCGTGTCACCATCTGGAGCGATGTCGCCGGAGTCTACAGCGCCGATCCGCGCAAAGTAAAAGACGCTTGTCTGCTGCCGCTGCTGCGACTGGATGAAGCCAGCGAGCTGGCGCGTCTGGCAGCGCCGGTACTGCATGCCCGCACGCTGCAGCCGGTTTCCAACAGCGATATCGATTTACAGCTGCGCTGCAGCTATCAGCCTGAGCAGGGATCGACGCGCATTGAGCGTGTGCTGGCTTCCGGCACCGGCGCGCGTATTGTGACCAGTCATGACGATGTTTGCCTGATCGATATTGAAGTGTCGGCGCAACACGATTTCAATGCGCTGCATAAAGAAGTCGATCATCTGCTGAAACGGGCGCAGATTCGTCCGCTGGCCATAGGCGTACATAGCGATCGCAACCTGCTTCAGCTCTGCTATACCTCCGAAGTGGTGAGCAGCGTGTTTGAACTGCTGCAGGATGCCGGGTTGCCAGGCCATCTGCAGCTGCGCGAAGGGCTGGCGCTGGTGGCGCTGGTTGGCGCGGGCGTCAGCCGCAACCCGCTGCATACTCATCGTTTCTGGCAGCAGATTAACGATCAACCGGTAGAGTTTATCTGGCAGTCGGAAGATAAAATCAGCCTGGTGGCGGTGCTGCGTGTTGGCCCGACGGAACATCTGGTTCAGGGGCTGCATCAGTCGCTGTTCCGCGCGGAAAAACGTATTGGCCTGATGCTGTTTGGCAAAGGAAATATCGGTTCGCGCTGGCTGGAGCTGTTTGCCCGGGAACAGAAAAATCTCTCGGCGCGCACCGGTTTTGAATTTGTGCTGGCGGGAGTGGTGGACAGCCGTCGCAGTCTGCTGAGCTATGAAGGGCTGGATGCCAGCCGCGCGCTGGCTTTCTTTGAAGATGAAGCGATTGCACAGGATGAAGAGTCTCTGTTCCTGTGGATGCGGGCGCATCCTTATGATGATCTGGTGGTGCTGGATGTGACCGCCAGCGAAGCGCTGGCTGAACAATATCTTGATTTCGCCAGCCACGGTTTTCATGTGATTAGCGCCAACAAGGTGGCCGGCGCGTCAGGCAGCTATCAGTGGCGGCAGATCCGGGACGCATTTGCGAAAACCGGACGTCACTGGCTGTATAACGCCACGGTGGGCGCAGGGCTGCCGGTCAACCATACGGTGCGCGATCTGCGGGAAAGCGGCGACAGTATTCTGTCGATCAGCGGCATCTTCTCCGGCACGCTCTCCTGG
The DNA here is from genome assembly GCF_050113815.1 of Pantoea sp. FN0307. NCBI lineage: Bacteria > Pseudomonadati > Pseudomonadota > Gammaproteobacteria > Enterobacterales > Erwiniaceae > Pantoea > Pantoea sp. FN0307. The sequence continues at coordinate 102,609 of NZ_JBNJSO010000008.1, forward strand.
CTGTTCCTGCAGTTTGACGGTACGGTGCCGTTCAGCGAGCTGGTCGATCAGGCGTGGCAGCAGGGGTTAACCGAGCCGGACCCCCGCGTTGATCTCTCTGGTCAGGATGTAATGCGTAAGCTGGTTATCCTGGCGCGTGAGGCGGGCTACGATATTGAACCGGATCAGGTACGCGTTGAGTCGCTGGTGCCAGCGGGCTGCGAAAAAGGCTCTGTCGATCACTTTTTCGAAAACAGCGATGCGCTAAACGAACAGATGCTGCAGCGTCTGGAAGCGGCACAGGAGATGGGGCTGGTATTGCGCTACGTCGCGCGTTTTGATGCTAACGGCAAAGCGCGTGTGGGTATCGAGGCGGTGCGTCCGGAACATCCGCTGGCGGCGCTGCTGCCGTGTGATAACGTCTTTGCCATTGAAAGCCGCTGGTATCGCGATAATCCACTGGTGATCCGCGGGCCGGGTGCAGGACGTGATGTAACGGCGGGTGCGATTCAGTCTGATATTAATCGGCTGGCGCAGCTGGTGTAACAACAAAACGGGTGGCCTGAGCCACCCGTTGTTTTAGGCTAGCACGAACTGGCTTTCATGCACCTGATCAAGCGTCAGGCCCACCAGTGAAATGCTGCTGTCGCCACAGGTAAACAGCAGACCATCATCACATTCGCTCAGATAATCCAGATAGTTGCCGTTGGCATTAATTTCTTTATTGCCGAGGATCACCAGCTTATCGTCCTGGTCGAACCGATAGATGACGTTATCGCCGACGCTGTCGCCAGCAAACATAACGGTATCATTGCCGCCGTTGGCATACATGATGTCATTACCGCTGCCGGACTGATCGCCATGCACCGCGTCAGCATAATCAAGGGCGTGCTTGCCATCCAGCGCCAGCCCGTTGCTGGTGACGGAATAGGTGAGGTCTTTATACTCGAACCAGTTCCAGTAGGTTTCCTTAATCGCTTCCACGCCATATAGCACGCTGAAGCCGCTATCGGCCCCTTTGCTGTAGGTTAAATACGATAAATTACGTTTCATGGAAGTAAATCGGTTACATAACGGTAATAGCCTCTTTTTTAGGAGGTTTTTAATAAAGAAAATTCCTGGTTTTCTCGCTTCTGCACGTATCTGAAGGATGTTGCTTTTTTTTCATGTGCACCTGAAAGGAATTCAGCGCCACTGCACTGCTTTTTGATTGACAAATAGCCAGGCTGATAGCATCTTATGGAGTTATAGACGTCTAAACGTATAGATGTTTAGCGTGATGCTCACGCATCATCCACTAAGCGATTGATAAGGTAAGCGGATATGAGTTTCTTTCACGCCAACCAGCGCGAAGCGCTGAACCAGAGCCTGGCAGAACTGAACGGGCGGATTAATGTTTCATTTGAATTTTTTCCGCCGCGCACCAGTGAAATGGAAGAGACGCTGTGGAGTTCTATTGATCGGCTCAGCAGCCTGAAGCCAAAGTTCGTCTCCGTTACCTACGGTGCGAATTCAGGAGAACGCGATCGCACCCACTCTATCATCAAGGGCATCAAAGAGCGCACCGGACTGGAAGCGGCACCGCATCTGACCTGTGTTGACGCCACCCGGGATGAGCTACGTACCATTGCCCGGGATTACTGGGAAAATGGCATTCGCCATATTGTCGCGCTACGCGGAGATCTGCCGCCAGGCGGAGGCAAACCAGAGCTGTATGCGACCGATCTGGTGGCGCTGCTCAAAGAGGTCGGTGACTTTGATATCTCCGTCGCTGCCTATCCTGAAGTGCATCCGGAGGCGAAAAGCGCTCAGGCGGATCTGATTAACCTGAAACGTAAAATCGATGCGGGCGCCAACCGCGCCATTACGCAGTTTTTCTTTGATGTGGAAAGCTATCTGCGTTTTCGCGACCGCTGCGTAGCGACCGGCATTGATGTAGAGATCGTACCTGGCATTCTGCCGGTTTCTAACTTTAAACAGCTGCAGCGCTTTGCCGCCATGACCAACGTTCGCGTACCGGGCTGGATGAACAGCATGTTTGCCGGACTGGACGACGATCCGGAAACGCGCAAAATGGTGGGCGCCAATGTGGCGATGGACATGGTAAAAATCCTCAGCCGTGAAGGCGTTAAGGATTTCCACTTCTATACGCTGAACCGCGCTGAAATGAGCTACGCCATTTGCCATACGCTGGGCGTGCGCCCGTCAGCGCAGCTGGTTGCCTGATTAACTGAGTAATCGAAAAAGAATGCCTGATGAGGCGCATCGCCAGATGGCGATGCGCCTTTTGTCGTGGCAATTAACCGGTGTTACGCATACCTGCTGCCACACCAGCGATAGTGACCATCAGCGCCTGCTCAACGCACGGATCCGGCTCTTCTCCTTTGGCTTCCTGCGCACGCGATCGGTGCAGCAGTTCAGCCTGTAGAACGTTGAGCGGATCGGTATAGACGTTACGCAAAGCAATCGATTCTGCAATCCATGGTTCATCAGCCATCAGATGCGAATCATTAGCGATAGTCAGCACTGCTTTAATATCCGCAGCGAGGCGATCGCGCAGCTGCTTGCCCAGCGGCCACAGAGATGGATCTACCAGACGTTGATCGTAGTATTCCGCCAGCCACAGGTCGGCCTTCGAGAAAACCATTTCCAGCATGCCGAGACGGGTAGAGAAAAAAGGCCAGTGGTGGCACATCGCCTCCAGCTGATCCTGATGACCTTCATCCATCGCTTGCTGTAGCGCCGCCCCTGCGCCCAGCCAGGCGGGCAGCATCAGACGGTTTTGTGTCCAGGCGAAAATCCACGGAATGGCGCGCAGTGACTCAACGCCGCCGGTAGGGCGACGTTTGGCCGGGCGCGATCCCAGCGGCAGTTTGCCTAATTCCAGTTCCGGAGTAGCAGAGCGGAAATAGGGCACAAAATCAGGGTTTTCACGCACATAACCACGATAGACGGCGCAGGAAGTCTTAGAGAGCTGATTCATAATGTCGCACCATTCACTTTTAGGCTCTGGCGGCGGCAGCAGATTAGCCTCGAGGATAGCGCTGGTATAAAGCGACAGGCTGGCCACCGCTACTTCCGGCAGACCATACTTAAAGCGGATCATTTCGCCCTGTTCGGTGACGCGCAGGCCGCCTTTCAGGCTACCCGGCGGCTGGGAGAGCAGAGCCGCCTGCGCCGGTGCGCCGCCGCGACCAATGGTGCCGCCGCGACCATGAAACAGCGTCAGGGCGATACCGGCTTTTTCACAGGTTTTAATCAACGCGTCCTGCGCCTGATATTGCGCCCAGGATGCGGCCATCACGCCAGCATCTTTGGCTGAATCGGAATAACCGATCATGACCATCTGCTTGCCCTGAATAAAGCCGCGATACCAGTCGATGCTCAGCAGCTGCGACATGACATCGTTAGCGTTATTCAGGTCATCCAACGTTTCAAACAGCGGTGCGACCGGCAGGGCGAAAGGTATACCGGCTTCTTTCAGCAGCAGATGAACCGCAAGCACGTCGGAAGGCGTTTTCGCCATGGAAATAACATAGGCGGCAATCGATCCGCGTGGCGCTTCCGCCGCTACGCGGCAGGTTTCCAGTACTTCACGCGTCTCTTCGCCTGGTTCCCACTGACGCGGCAGCAAAGGACGTTTTGAGTTCAGCTCACGGATCAAAAATGCCTGTTTATCCGCTTCAGACCAGCTCTCGTAATCACCAAGGCCGAGGTAACGCGTGACTTCTGCCAGCGCTTCGGTGTGACGCGTGCTTTCCTGACGTAGATCGATACGTACCAGTGGAACGCCGAAACATTTAATCCGACGCAGCGTATCAAGCAGCTGTCCGTTGGCGATGATGCCCATGCCGCACGCCTGCAATGACTGATAACAGGCATAAAGCGGATCCCATAGCTGATCGTTGGAAATCAGCAGCCCTTCCGGACGCGGCAGGCGCTCGCCTTTCAGACGCCGCTCCAGATAAGCCTGGGTCGTCATCAACTGGGTCCGCAGGCGTTTTAAAACTTCGCGGTAGGGCTCCTGCGCGTGCGGATCGCCGCACAGCTCGCGCAGCTCTTCGGTGCATTCCGACATCGACAGCTCGGAGACCAGCACGCCGATATCCCGCAGGAAAAGATCGGTGGCTTTCCAGCGGCTCAATTGCAGAACATGACGGGTAATACTGGCGGTAACGTTGGGATTGCCATCGCGGTCGCCGCCCATCCATGAAGTAAACTGCACCGGTACAAAGTCTACCGGCAGCGTATAGCCAAAGGCCTCTTCGACCTGTTCGTTCAGCTCACGAAGAAAATTCGGCACGCCTTCCCACAGGCTGTTTTCCACTACCGCAAATCCCCATTTGGCTTCATCAACCGGAGAAGGGCGATATTTACGGATTTCATCGGTATGCCACGCCTGGGCTACCAGCTGACGCAGGCGGCGCATAATCTGGTTGCGCTCATAGTCAGAGATATCATTATGATCGAGCTGTTTTAAACAGGTATTTACCTCAACCAACTTATGAATCAGCGTGCGGCGTGTAATTTCGGTAGGATGTGCGGTAAGAACCAGCTCCAGCGAAAGCGATTCAATCGCCTCACGGATATCTGCTTCGTTCAGGTCAGGCTGTTGCTTCAGCCGCTCGAACGCCTTTTTCATCAATTCAGCATGACTGGCACCTTCACCGTTGGGTGAAATGGTCTGATATTGTTCAGCCACATTCGTGAGATTAAGGAACTGGCTGAAAGCGCGTGCTACCGGCAGTAGTTCGTCATTGGAGAGGTTCTGCAGGGTAGTTAACAGTTCCTGCCGATGAGCGTCATTTCCCGCACGGGATGACTTGGAGAGTTTGCGGATGGTTTCCACCCGATCAAGGATGTTTTCTCCCAGCGCATCCTTAATCGTATCCCCGAGCAGTTTGCCGAGCATACTGACATTACTTCGCATTGCGGAATATTGTTCGTTCATATGACCCCTGACACCCTTCTTGTCTTTTAGTTTTTACCCTTGCGGGTATAACGCCGCCTTTTATCTAGCCATGTAACTTACCGTTCGTCAATTGCGTAAAACGTGCCGCGTAATGCAGGTAAATGCTGGTAATTTAAGAAATTTAACGCTGACGGAGTGGGATAAGTTATTCTTATCGGCAAAGTTGAAACTTTTCAGGAGCAATTTACCGTTTTAGCAGTGAATTGCCCCAAATGATGCAAATCAGTGACAAAAATGGTTAACCATTTGACCGATCAGCTCACATGTCGGCTTGATAAATGCCATATCAATAAATTCATCTGGCTGATGCGCCTGATTAATCGATCCCGGTCCTAACACCAGCGTAGGACACAACTGCTGAATAAAAGGCGCTTCGGTACAGTAGTTCACGACTTCCGTTGGCGTACCAAGCAGCTTTTCCACTACCTGAACCAGCTGATGCTCACGCGGGCACTCGTAGCCCGGAATCGGCGGATGAAGTTCGGCCACTGTCAAACGGCCCGGCCAGCGCACGCTAACCGGCGCCAGCGCCTCATTCAACAGCTCGTCCAGATCGGTCAGCGTCAGTCCGGGCAGAGGACGAATATCCATATGTAATTCGCAGCAGGCACAAATACGGTTCGCTGCATCGCCGCCGTGAATATGACCAAAATTCATCGTGGGATAAGGAATGGCGAAGCCGTCATGGTGATAACGCTCTTTGAGCGTATTACGCAATTGCATCAGATGACCGATTGACTCATGCATCAGCTCAATCGCGTTAACGCCGCGAGCAGGATCGCTGGAATGGCCCGATTGCCCCTCTATGCGAATCACATTGGATAGGTGGCCTTTGTGCGCCCGCACCGGTTTCAACGAGGTCGGTTCGCCGATAATCGCGCAATCGGGGCGTAGCCTGGTGGATTCAGAAAAGTATTTAGCACCGGCCATTGTGGTTTCTTCATCCGCCGTAGCGAGAATATAGAGCGGCTTCTGAAACGTGCTGATATCGGCGTCACGAAGCGTATCAAGAATAAAGGCGAAGAAACCTTTCATATCTGCCGTGCCGAGGCCGTACAGCTTGTTGTCATGCTCTGTCAGCGTAAAAGGATCGCGCGTCCAGCGCCCATCATCGAAGGGAACCGTATCGGTATGGCCAGCCAGTAACAGGCCGCCTGTGCCTTCACCGCTTCTGGCCAGCATATTGAATTTATGCCGCGTGCCCGGCACCGGCTGGACTTCTACGCTGAAGCCTAAATCACGAAACCAGCCGGCCAGCAGAGTGATTAAACTTTCATTACTCTGATCAAGCGCGCTATCGGTAGCGCTGATCGACGGTGTGGCTATCAGCTGGCGGTAAAGTTCGATAAAAGGCGGTAATTTTGTCTTCACTGTTGACGGTCCTTGAGTTAGGATGTATCAATATTCATGCATTAATAGTGAATAAAAATACAATAACGTTCGCGGGATGGGAAATGAATTTACCCGCTGACTGACGTTAAACTTCATGGGCGCGCGGCGACACGGCTGCACACCGGATCTGAATGACTGTAAAAGGTATACAGCCTGATGTTGAATACGCTGATTGTAGGTGCCAGTGGCTATGCTGGTGTTGAGCTGGCGACCTTCCTGAATCGCCATCCCCATATGAACATAACCGCTTTAGCGGTTTCAGCGCAAAGCCCGGATGCCGGAAAGCGTCTTTCTGACCTGCACCCGCAGCTAAAAGGGATCCTTGATCTGCCGCTGGAGCCGTTGAGCGATGTGTCAGTGTGGGCCGACAAGGTGGATGTGGTGTTCCTCGCCACCGCCCATGAAGTTAGTCACGATCTGGCTCCGCAATTTCTGGCGGCAGGCTGTGTGGTGTTTGACCTCTCCGGTGCCTTCCGCGTAAACGATGGTGACTTTTATACACGCTATTACGGCTTTACTCATCAGCACGCAGCGTGGCTGGAGAAAGCGGTCTATGGCCTGGCTGAATGGCAGCATGACGCGATTAAAGAAGCGCAGCTGATTGCCGTGCCTGGCTGCTATCCCACTGCGTCGCAGCTGGCGCTTAAGCCATTAATTGAAGCAGGATTGCTGAATAATGCGCAGTGGCCGGTAATTAATGCCACCAGCGGCGTAAGCGGCGCTGGACGTAAAGCCAGCCTCAATAACAGCTTTTGTGAGGTCAGTCTGCAACCTTACGGCATCTTTAATCATCGGCATCATCCTGAAATCGTCGCGCACCTTGGCGTGCCGGTTATTTTTACGCCGCATCTCGGCAATTTCCCTCGCGGCATTCTTGCCACTATTACCTGTCGCCTGAAGCCGGGCGTCAGTCGCGAGGATATTGCCGAAGCTTTCCATAACGCCTATCAGGATAAACCGCTGGTGCGTATCTATGAGCAGGGCGTGCCGGCATTGAAATCCGTGGTGGGCCTGCCGTTCTGTGATATCGGCTTTGCCGTACAGGATGAGCATCTGATTGTGGTGGCGGCGGAAGATAACCTGCTGAAGGGCGCAGCCTCGCAGGCGGTGCAGTGTCTCAATATTCGTTTCGGTTTCCCGGAAACCCAGTCACTTATTTAAGCGGATAAATACTATGACCACTCCATTAATTATCAAACTGGGCGGCGTGCTGCTGGATAGCGAAGAAGCGCTGGCGCGTCTGTTTACGGCGCTGGTAACTTATCGGGAGGCACATCAGCGTCCTCTGCTGATCGTTCACGGCGGCGGATGTCTGGTTGATGAACTGATGAAAAAGCTGGCGCTGCCGGTGCAAAAGAAAAATGGCCTGCGCGTTACGCCCGCCGATCAGATCGACATTATCACCGGCGCGCTGGCTGGAACCGCTAATAAAACCCTACTGGCCTGGGCAAAGAAACATCATATTCAGGCGGTTGGACTTTGCCTGGGCGATGGCGGCATGGCGAATGTAGCTCAATTCGATGATGAGCTGGGCCATGTCGGTAACGCTTTGCCAGGCTCGCCGGCGTTGCTGAACACGCTGTTGCAGGCAGGGTATATGCCGGTTATCAGCTCAATCGGCATCACGGAAGAGGGTCAGTTGATGAACGTTAACGCCGATCAGGCGGCAACAGCGTTAGCGGCGACACTTGGCGCGGATCTGGTTTTGCTTTCAGATGTCAGCGGTATTCTGGATGGCAAAGGTCAGCGCATTCCTGAAATGACGGCGATGCAAGCGGAGCAGCTGATCGCTCAGGGCATTATTACCGACGGTATGATTGTGAAAGTCCATGCGGCTCTGGATGCGGCACGTACGCTGGGGCGTCCGGTCGATATCGCCAGCTGGCGTCATGCTGAGCAATTGCCCTCTCTGTTTAACGGTGTGTCTATCGGCACCCGGATCCACGCATAAAGTAAAAATATTCAAGGACTAAGACATGCAAAATCAAGGCATCAAGAAAATCGTTTTAGCTTACTCCGGTGGCCTGGATACCTCTGCCATTATTCCGTGGCTGAAAGAGAATTACGGCTGTGAAGTGGTCGCTTTTGTCGCGGACATTGGTCAGGATCGCGAAGATTTAGTCGGCGTAGAGAAGAAAGCGCTGCAGTCAGGTGCGTCAGAATGCCATATTGCCGATCTGCGTGAAGAGTTTATCCGTGATTACGTTTACCCGGTGCTGCAAACCGGCGCGCTGTATGAAGGCAGCTATCTGCTGGGCACCTCTATGGCGCGTCCGATCATTGCCAAAGCGCAGGTTGAGCTGGCGTTAAAAGTGGGTGCTGATGCTTTATGTCACGGCGCAACCGGTAAAGGTAACGATCAGGTGCGTTTTGAAACCACCTACACCGCGCTGGCTCCGCAGCTGAAAGTGGTGGCACCGTGGCGTGAGTGGAACCTGCGCTCGCGTGAAGCGCTGCTGGATTACCTGAAAGAGCGCAATATCCCGACCACCGCCTCGCTGGAAAAAATCTACAGCCGTGATGAAAACGCCTGGCATATTTCTACCGAAGGCGGCGTGCTGGAAAGCCCGTGGAACGCGCCGAATAAAGATTGCTGGGTCTGGACAGTGGATCCTCAGGAAGCGCCGGATCAGCCAGAGCAGGTAACGGTAACGGTAGAAAAAGGCCGCGTTGTGGCAGTTAACGGCGAGCAGCTGAGCCCGTTCCAGTGCCTTGATAAACTCAACGCGCTGGGCGCGAAGCACGGCGTGGGACGTATCGATATCGTGGAAAACCGTCTGGTAGGCATCAAATCCCGCGGCTGCTATGAAACGCCTGGCGGCACCATTATGGTCAATGCGCTGCGTGCCGTAGAGCAGCTGGTACTGGATCGCGATAGCTTTAAATGGCGCGAGCAGTTAGGCCTGGAGATGTCATATGTGGTTTATGACGGGCGCTGGTTCGCTCCGCTGCGTAAATCCTTACAGGCTGCCGCTGAGTCACTGGCTACCGAAGTCAACGGCGAAGTTGTGTTGCAGCTCTATAAAGGTCAGGTAACGGCGATTCAGAAAAAATCGGCAAACAGCCTCTATTCTGAAGAGTTCGCAACCTTTGGCGAAGATGAAGTTTACGATCACAGCCATGCGGGCGGCTTTATCCGTCTGTTCTCTCTCTCTTCACGCATTCGGGCGCTGAACGAGAAGAAATAACCGGGACGGCAACGGGCGGCAGGCGTTGAAGCCGCCCTGATAACAAGCCAGGCTGAGCCTTGCGCGCAACAGATTTCAGGAGCATTCAAGATGGCACTATGGGGTGGACGGTTTACACAGGCGGCGGATGGACGGTTTAAGCAGTTCAATGATTCGTTGCGCTTTGATTATCGACTGGCAGAACAGGATATTATCGGTTCTGTCGCCTGGTCAAAAGCCTTGGTGACCGTTAGCGTATTAACTCAGGATGAGCAGCAGCAGCTGGAAGTTGCGCTGAATACGCTGCTGGAAGAAGTTCGTGCTAATCCACAGCAGATTCTGCAAAGCGACGCTGAGGATATCCATAGCTGGGTTGAAGGCCGTCTGATTGAAAAAGTGGGCGCGTTGGGCAAAAAGCTGCATACCGGGCGTAGCCGTAACGATCAGGTTGCGACCGATTTAAAGCTCTGGTGCAAAGAGCAGGTTTTGCTGCTGCTGAGCGCGGTGCGCGAACTGCAACGGGCATTAGTGGATACCGCAGAAGCCAATCAGGATGCAGTTATGCCAGGCTATACCCACCTGCAGCGCGCGCAGCCGGTGACTTTCGCGCACTGGTGTCTGGCCTATGTTGAAATGCTGGCGCGTGATGAGAGCCGCCTGCAGGATACGCTGAAACGCCTGGATGTCAGCCCGCTGGGTAGCGGTGCGTTGGCTGGAACCGCATATGAAATCGATCGCGAGCAGTTGGCCGAATGGCTGGGCTTTGCCTGTGCCACACGTAATAGCCTGGACAGCGTTTCCGATCGTGATCATGCGCTGGAACTGCTTTCCGATGCGGCGATCGGCATGGTGCATCTGTCGCGCTTTGCCGAAGATCTGATCTTTTTTAATACCGGTGAAGCCAACTTTGTTGAGTTATCCGATCGCGTGACATCCGGCTCTTCACTGATGCCGCAAAAGAAAAATCCTGATGCGCTGGAGCTGATCCGGGGCAAGTGTGGTCGGGTGCAGGGTGCGCTGACCGGCATGATGATGACGCTGAAAGGGTTGCCGCTGGCCTACAACAAAGATATGCAGGAAGACAAAGAAGGGCTGTTTGACGCGCTTGATACCTGGCTTGATTGTCTGCATATGTCGGTGCTGGTGCTGGATGGCATTCAGGTAAAACGTCCACGCTGCCAGGAAGCGGCAGAGCAGGGCTATGCTAATGCGACCGAACTGGCGGACTATCTGGTGGCGAAAGGCATCCCGTTCCGCGAAGCGCATCATATTGTGGGTGAAGCGGTGGTGGCGGCAATCGGCCAGGGCGTGGCGCTGGAAGCGTTAACGCTGGCACAGCTTCAGCAGTTTAGTCCGCAAATCGAACAGGATGTTTACCCAATTCTTTCGCTTCAGTCCTGCCTGGATAAGCGTAATGCCAAAGGTGGCGTGGCACCACAACAGGTTGCCAACGCGATAGCTGAGGCAAAGGCAAGACTCAGCGATCGGTAATTTACCGGTAACCGAACAATAAACTGATCGGAATAATGTGTTTTGATAAAAGATTCAGCCACAAAACAACGCCTGTTTTGTGGCTGATAAAATGTAAAAGCGCGCTGTTGATTTAACAACCAATGTTGACCACTCCTCTTCCGTGCCTCGCTATATCACTCCTTCATTTCCTTTTTTAACCCTCCGCATAAACATCCTTCGCCAGCATATTGTGTCATGCGGCTAAATTTATATGCCGGATAAGTCATACGGTATTAGGCGCTATGGCGGGAGCGGTTGCAGGACCTTTCGTTGGCTATCAGCCAGGCCTGATCGTGGCGGAAGACATTATTGATAATCTGATGGAAGGCAAATCGGGTAGTCTGAAAATATTAATCTACTTTAAATGAAATATTCGTCCGGTTACTGATGTATCAAAAAAAGGCGGGCATACTAGCCCGCCAACCTCTGACTTCAGATACTTTTTTGTTATGGGCACATCTGAAAACCGACCAGGGTAACGGAGCCGGTTTCCGGATTCTCAGTCTCAGGCAAAGTGGAAAAATTTCTCCAGGTCATCGCTGCCGCCGATATGACGTCCACCGATAAAGACCTGTGGTACCGTTGCACGACCGGTCATCGCACGCAGGCTAACGGTGGTGGCATCTTGTCCAAGAACGATTTCTTCATATTGAATGCCGCGATCGATCAGCATCTGCTTCGCTTTGGTACAGAACGGGCAGCCGGGTTTGGTAAACAACGAGACAGACTCCTGCACTTTGAATTCTGGCGCCAGGTAACGCAGCATGGTATCAGCGTCGGAAACTTCAAACGGATCACCCGGTTTATTCGGCTCCACAAACATTTTAGCCACTACGCCGTCACGAACCAGCATTGAGTAACGCCATGAGCGCGGACCGAAACCTAAGTCAGCTTTCTCAACCAGCATCTCCATGCCACGCGTAAATTCGCCGTTGCCGTCCGGAATAAAGGTAATGTTCTCGGCATGCTGATCGGCTTTCCAGGCGTTCATCACAAAGGTGTCATTAACTGAAACGCACAAAATGCTGTCAACGCCATGCTGAGCGAAGACGCCTGCCAGTTCATTGTAACGCGGTAAATGGCTGGAAGAGCAGGTTGGCGTAAACGCGCCCGGCAGTGAAAATACGATTACGGTTTTGCCCTTAAACAGCTCGTCAGTTGTAACATCGACCCAGCTATCGCCCTGACGCGTATGAAAAGTTACCTGTGGGACGCGTTTACCTTCCTGACTTGCAAACATAAGAATCAATACCTCTTAATTAGCGTTGCGCTTGATGTGTTTAGCTTCTGGTGTGCATTATTCCCATCTACCCTTGATAGGGCTAATCGTTCATTGCTATTCTATTCATTGCCACGGGCTATCGTGGCTCGGAGGATAAAATGAATATTCGTGATCTTGAATACCTTGTCTCTTTGGCTGAACACCGCCACTTTCGTCGCGCTGCCGACGCCTGCCACGTTAGTCAGCCTACCTTAAGCGGTCAGATCCGTAAGCTGGAAGATGAGCTTGGTGTCATGCTGCTGGAGCGCACCAGTCGTAAGGTGCTGTTTACCCAGGCGGGTCTGCTGCTGGTAGATCAGGCGCGCACCGTTTTGCGTGAAGTCAAAGTGCTGAAAGAGATGGCCAGCCAGCAGGGCGAAGCGATGTCCGGTCCGCTGCATATTGGCTTAATCCCAACGGTGGGGCCTTATCTGCTGCCGCATATTATTCCTCAGCTGCATCAAAGTTTTCCCAAGCTGGAAATGTATTTGCACGAAGCGCAAACGCAGCAGCTGTTAAGCCAGCTGGATAGCGGGAAGCTCGACTGCGCAATCATCGCGCTGGTAAAAGAGAGCGAAGCCTTTATCGAAGTGCCGCTGTTTGATGAGCCGATGAAACTGGCGATCTGGCAGGATCATCCGTGGAAAGATCGCGATCGTGTGCCGATGTCCGATCTTGCTGGTGAGAAACTGCTGATGCTGGAAGATGGTCACTGCTTGCGCGATCAGGCGATGGGTTTCTGCTTCCAGGCGGGCGCCGATGAAGATACGCACTTCCGTGCTACCAGTCTTGAAACGCTGCGCAATATGGTTGCGGCAGGAAGCGGCATTACTCTGCTGCCTGCGCTGGCGGTTCCTCAGGATCGCACCCGCGACGGCATAACCTACGTTTCCTGCTATAAGCCGGTGCCGCAGCGTACTATCGCTCTGGTTTACCGCCCGGGATCGCCTCTGCGCAGCCGCTATGAGCAACTGGCCGAGGCTATCCGTAGCCAAATGCAGAACTATATGGAAACCACGTTAAAACAGGCGGTTTAAGCCGTTTAGCGCGGCAACGCGGTACGCTTCCGCCATCGTAGGGTAGTTAAAGGTGGTATTCACGAAGTATTCAATCGTGTTGCCACCATTTTTTTGCTCCATGATCGCCTGGCCAATATGAATAATCTCGGCCGCACGTTCGCCAAAGCAATGAATACCCAGGATCTCTTTGGTATCACGGTGGAACAGGATTTTCAGGCTGCCAACGTTCATCCCGACAATCTGCGCGCGCGCCAGGTGCTTAAACTGTGCCCGGCCCACTTCATACGGCACCTTCATCGCCGTCAGCTGCTGTTCGGTTTTCCCTACTGAGCTGATTTCCGGGATGGTATAGATGCCAGTCGGAATATCTTCAATCAGATGCGCCGTCGCTTCACCTTTTATCACGGCCTGAGCGGCAATCCGTCCCTGATCGTACGCGGCGGAAGCCAGGCTTGGATAGCCAATGACATCGCCTACCGCATAGATATGCGGCTGTGCCGTCTGGTACATGCTGTTAACTTTTAGCAGACCACGTCCATCCGCTTCCAGCCCAACGTTTTCCAGCGACAAAGAGTCTGTATTGCCCGTGCGTCCGTTCGCATAGAGCAGGCAGTCTGCTTTGACTTTTTTACCTGACTTCAGGTGAATTACCACGCCATCGTTAACGCCTTCGATCTTCTCGAACTCTTCGTTATGACGAATAACCACGCCGCTGTTCCAGAAATGGTAAGAAAGCGCATCGGACATCTCCTGATCCAGGAAAGCCAACAGGCGGTCGCGCGTATTGATCAGATCCACTTTCACATTCAGGCCACGGAAAATAGAAGCGTATTCGCAGCCAATCACACCTGCGCCATAGATAATGACATGGCCCGGTTCATGATTAAGGTTAAGGATGGAGTCGGAGTCATAAATGCGCGGGTGGGTAAAATCAACGTCAATCGGATGATAAGGGCGTGAACCGCAGGCAATGACGAACTTCTCTGCTGTCAGCCGCTCAACGGAACCATCAGGTCGGGTTAACGCAATGGTATTCATGTCAATGAAACGGGCGTCGCCCTGATGAAGCTCACAGCGGTTACGCTCATAGAAGCCCTGACGCATACGGGTCTGCTGGCTAATGACGTTTTCTGTATGATTCAGAATATCGGCGAATGAAGAGCGAAGATGACGGGAGTGATCGCTGTATAAAGGGTTTTGGTTAAACTCGATGGTACGGCTTACTGCATGTCGTAATGCTTTAGACGGTATCGTCCCCCAATGTGTGCAGCCGCCGCCTATATTGTGATAGCGCTCAATTACCGCGATATGGGCCCCTTGTTTCACCAGGCCCATTGCGGCGCCTTCACCGCCCGGACCGGAGCCAATCACAATAACATCGTAATCGTAAGCATGTTGCATACCGGCACTTCCTTTATTTTATATACATTTTAGCAACGAGATTCTAACATCCCGGCGCGTACATCCCAATTCCCTGAATGATTTTAGCCTCAATTAGCTAAATAAAGAGGTTAACAGTCGGTCACAAACTTTGACGGACTGTATGCTGAGTAATTTGTTATAGTGGGCTTCCGGCAGGCTAACAGGCAGAAAAATGGGCGTTAGAGCACAGCAAAAAGAACGTACACGACGTTCGCTAATTGAAGCGGCATTCAGTCAATTAAGTGCCGAGCGTAGTTTTGCCAGCCTGAGTCTGCGGGAAGTTGCTCGTGAAGCCGGAATTGCCCCAACCTCCTTTTACCGCCATTTTCGCGATGTCGATGAGCTGGGATTGACCATGGTTGATGAAAGCGGACTGATGTTAAGACAGTTAATGCGTCAGGCGCGCCAGCGTATTGCCAAAGGCGGCAGCGTGATCAAAACCTCCGTCGCCACCTTTATGGAATTTATCGACAGTAATCCCAATGCGTTTCGTCTGCTGCTGCGGGAACGCTCCGGCACTTCTGCCGCCTTTCGTGCCGCCGTTGCACGTGAAATTCAGCACTTTATTGCCGAACTGGCGGATTACCTTGAATTAGAAAATCGTATGCCGCGTAGCTTTACCGAAGCGCAGGCGGAAGCGATGGTCATTATCGTTTTTAACGCGGGCGCCGAGGCGCTGGATGTTGATGTTGAACAACGACGCAAGCTGGAAGAGCGGCTGGTTTTACAATTGCGCATGATTTCTAAAGGCGCCTACTACTGGTATCGTCGGGAACAAGAGCGCATGGCCGTTACGCTTGATAACCATAACTAAATATAAAAAGGAGAGGACATGACAGATAAAAATCCACGCGATAAAGGAACCTTGCTGTTGGCGTTTATTACTGGCCTGACGATCAATGGCTCTTTTTCAGTGCTTTTTAATTCTTTCGTGCCGTTTTCGATTTTTCCGCTTATCGCGCTGGGCCTTGCAGCCTGGTGCCTGCATCAACGCTATCTTAATCGCGCCATGCCGGAAGGGATGCCTTCGCTGGCCGCGGCCTTTTTCCTGCTGGGTATTCTGCTGTATAGCGCGACTGTACGTGCCGACTACCCGGAAATCGGCTCTAATTTTCTGCCCGTCGTATTAATGGTGGCGCTGATTTTCTGGATTGGCACCAGGCTGCGCCGCCGACGTTAAGATGCCTGGCGCAGTCAGGGCGACTGCGCCAAATCCATAAAGTTTACAAGGAGGTAGTGCATGAATAAACATGGCTTTTCAGCCGCCCTAATGCTGGTACTTTGCGTCAGCTGCAGCGATTATCAGGGCAGCAGCTGGACACCGGGCGAGGCTATTTACCCGGCTTCATCCCAGGGACGCATCCATGGCGATGAACGCAGCCCGTCACAGAGATACAACGACTGCCTTTCCGCCAGCAAGAAAGCGGACAGCAAAGCCGAGCGCAGCCGTTGTACCGAACGTTCGCAGCATCCCGATCCTGATTATGTGGGCGTTACTGTCCCGCTGCATTTTTAACGTTGCGTGAGCAGTACGCCGCATTCCATATGATGGGTATAGGGGAACTGATCGAACAGCGCCAGACGCGTAATATCGTGCGTCTGCGATAGCGTTTCCAGGTTGGCGCACAGTGTTTGCGGGTTGCAGGAAATATAGAGAATCTGTGGATAGCCCTGCACCAGTTTTACCGTCTCCTCATCCAGGCCGCTGCGCGGCGGATCCACAAAAATGGTTTCGCACTGATACGCCTGAAGGTCAATGCCCTGCAGACGGTTAAAGGTGCGAACGCCATTCATCGCCTGAGTAAATTCCTCTGCCGACATGCGAATAATCTGCACATTATCGATCTGGTTCGCCGCAATATTATATTGAGCGGCCGCTACGGAAGGTTTGGCGATTTCCGTTGCCAGTACGCGACGGAAATTACGGGCCAGCGCCAGAGAAAAGTTGCCGTTGCCGCAATAGAGTTCCAGCAGATCGCCGGTAGCGCCTTTTGTCACATCCAGCGCCCATTCCAGCATTTGAATATTCATTGCTGCGTTAGGCTGAGTAAAACTGTTCTCAATCTGACGGTAAATCATTTCGCGGCCGGCTACCGGCAAGCGCTCATCGACATAATCGCGGTCAAGAGAGATTTTGGTTTTTGTCGCCCGGCCAATAAGCTGTAAGTCAAAGCCCTGGGCCCGCAGATCATCGCGCAGCGCTTCTGCCGCCTGCTGCCAAATATCATCCAGCTTGCGGTGGTAAAGCAGTGATACCACCACCTGACCGCTCATGGTCGAAAGGTAATCGATCTGGAAAAGCTTACGGCGTAGCGCATCGTTACGGCGGATCGCGGCGATCATCAACGGCATAAGTTGATTAATCAGTTCACTTGCGGCCGGGAATTGATCGACACGAATACGATCGCGCGTCTGCTGATCAAACATGATGTGGTAAAGGTCGTCGCCCTCGTGCCAGATACGAAATTCGGCGCGCATACGATAGTGGCTGACCGGCGAGCGGTAGACCTCAACGGCAGGCGCAGAAAACGATGCCATCATGTTTTGCAGGCGCGTCATTTTCTCCGCGAGCTGGGTTTCATACTGGTCGACAGGCAGTTTTTCGGGCGTCATGGCTTTTCCTGATTGAATGGCAAACTTGCCGGGCGATTGTAGGGATTCACCAGGTGATGTCCAGTGCTGTGATCGTCTCTGTTATGGCGGGCCAGAAGTCTGGACTTCCATAATCCTCAATTGTAGACTGCGCGAGCCGGCCTCCTGCTGAGTTAAAAGGGAATCCAGTGAAATTCTGGAGCTGACGCGCAGCGGTAAGGAATGTCGTGGCGATTGCTAACGCAGACACTGTCTTTTGATGGGAAGTCTTCGCCATTTAATCGATTCCAAGCCCGAAGACCTGCCGGCAACACGTCGCACTTTACGGCTATCGCGTACTATTGGCCGTATGCATGCGGCATCCTGCTGTGTTTTTTGGATGCTTGAAACCGATGATTATAATGAAAAAAACGCCGTTGGCACTGGCTGTCGCGGCGGTTTCCCTCTGGGCGCAATCCGGCATTGCCGCAAACAGTGATGAGGCTATGACAGTGACGGCAAATCGTTACGCTCAGCCTGTCTCTTCCGTGCTGGCTCCAACGACCGTTGTCACTCGCGAAGATATCGATCGCTGGCAGGCGAAAAGCCTGGTCGATGTTATGCGGCGTTTGCCCGGCGTCGATACTGCGGTAAGCGGCGGCATGGGACAACTCAGCTCGCTGTTTATTCGTGGCTCCGAGTCAAGGCATGTACTGATTCTGATCGACGGCGTGCGGCTGAATCAGGCAGGTATCAGCGGCTCATCCGATTTAAGTCAAATTCCGCTTTCGCTGGTGCAAAGGATAGAATATATCCGTGGTGCGCGGTCTGCTGTATATGGTTCTGATGCTATCGGCGGCGTTCTCAATATCATTACCGGACGCGCGCAGCCGGGTACGACCTTAACCGCTGGCATGGGATCTAACGGTTACCAATCCTATGATGGCACAACGCAACAGATGCTGGGCGAGGCCACTAAATTAACCCTGGCGGGCGATTACACTTATACCAAAGGATATGATGTTAAAGCGGGATTCCCAAGCGCCAGTGGTCCGGCGCAGCCAGACCGCGATGGTTTTATGAGTAAAACGCTTTATGGCTCGTTAGAACATCAGTTTGACGAGCGGTTTAGTGGTTTTGTACGTGGTTATGGTTTCGATAACCGTACTGATATTGATGCCTCATATACCTACGACAACTATCAGTTTGTTCCCGGCGTATTGCTGGATACGCGTCAGCTCTATAGTCGAACCTGGGATGGTGGCTTGCGTTTTCACGACGGCATCTATTCTACTCAACTGATCGCAAGCTACAGTCATAGTAAAGATTATTATTATGACCGGCGTATTGGCTGTTATAGCGCTCACGACACGCTGGATGATCTTGAACAATATAACCTGCAGTGGGGCAATACTTTCCAGGTAGGTAATGGTGCAATAAGCACAGGCATCGACTGGCAAAAAGAGACTACCGAACCCGGCACTAACTATTTAAATGAGGGTTATGAACAGCGCAACACCGGTATCTATATTACCGGTCAGCAGCAGGTGGGAAGCGTGACGCTGGAAGGCGCGTTGCGCGGCGATGATAACAACCAGTTTGGCTGGCATAGCACCTGGCAAACTGCCGCCGGCTGGGAGTTCGTGGAAGGATATCGCCTTTTCGCTTCTTACGGTACAGCGTTTAAAGCCCCGGGTCTGTCGCAGGTTTACAGCCCTAATTATGGCAATCGTGAGCTTAATCCAGAAGAAAGCAAGCAGTGGGAAGGGGGCGTAGAAGGATTAACCGGGCCGGTAAACTGGCGTCTTTCCGCCTGGCGCAACGATGTTGATAATTTGATTAGCAGCGATCCTACGACTTTTCGTTACTACAATATTGGCAAAGCGCGTATTAAAGGCGTCGAAGCGACCGCGCAATTTGATACCGGGCCATTCAGTCATCAGGTATCGTATGATTATGTTGATCCGCGCAACAGCGAAACCGATCAGATACTGCTACGCCGCGCCAAACAACAGGTCAAATACCAGCTGGACTGGACGCTGCATCAGTTTGACTGGTCTTTAACCTGGCACTATTTAGGCCAACGCTACGATCAGGACTTTAATAGCTATCCCTCTCGTCGGATAAAAATGGGCGGTGTCAGCCTCTGGGATGTTGCCGTCTCTTATCCGCTCACCTCTCGCCTGACGGTTCGTGGTAGAATTGCCAACCTGTTCGATAAAGATTATGAGACAGTGTATGGCTATCCAACTGCAGGACGAGAGTACTACCTCAGCGGAATCTACAGCTTCTAATCTGCGGCCTACCGTGCTGGTGTTTGATTCCGGCGTCGGTGGGCTTTCTGTCTATGATGAGGTCCGGCAACTGCTGCCGGATCTGCATTACCTTTACGCTTTTGATAATGTCGCTTTTCCGTATGGTGAGAAATCGGAAGAGTTTATCGTCGATCGCGTAGTGGCTATCGTGGAAGCAGTAACGCGACGCTATCCATTATCTATGGTGATTGTGGCCTGCAATACTGCCAGCACCGTTTCACTGCCTGCATTACGTGCGCATTTCGCCTTTCCGGTTGTCGGCGTCGTACCTGCCATCAAGCCTGCCGCCCGGCTAACCCGAAACGGTATTGTTGGGCTGTTGGCTACGCGTGCAACAGTACGCCGTTCTTATACGCGCGAGCTGGTTGCGCAGTTTGCCAGCGAGTGTAAAACCGAGATGCTGGGTTCAGCGGAGCTGGTGGAACTGGCAGAGATGAAACTCCACGGGCAAACCATCCCTCTTGAAACTATTCGTCGGATTTTACAGCCCTGGCTGCGTATGTCTGAACCGCCCGATACCGTTGTGCTGGGATGTACCCACTTTCCTTTGTTAGCGGAAGAGCTTCAGGCGGTATTACCTGAAGGCACTCGACTGATTGATTCAGGGGCGGCTATTGCACGGCGTACCGTATGGCTGCTTGAGCATGAAGCGCCAAACGCCTGCTCTTCAGATGCCAATCTGGCTTTTTGCATGGAAATGAAGCCGGAAACAGTACAATTAACACCCGTTTTACAGCGTTATGGCTTCGAAAAGCTTGAAAAACTCGCACTTTGATGAAAAAAACAACATCTGAATTTATTTTTGAAATTAGTACTTGTCAGGCAAAAAGAACTCCCTATAATGCGCCTCCACTGACACGGAACAACGACTTCTTAGTCGGCCTTGTCAGGAAGGGAAAAGAAAATAAACTCTTGACTCTTCAGCGGGAAAGCGTAGTATACGCAGCCCGCGCCACTGAAGAATGTGGCGCCGCTCTTTAACAATTTATCAGACAATCTGTGTGGGCACTCACGGACGGGATATCGCAAAAACTATTGCAGTATCAAGTCTCAGAGTGAACACGTAATTCATTACGACGTTTTTCTTTGAGCATCAGACTTTTAAATTGAAGAGTTTGATCATGGCTCAGATTGAACGCTGGCGGCAG
>NZ_JBNJSO010000009.1:0-109302 GCF_050113815.1 Pantoea sp. FN0307
CGCACTGCTGATGGCTGTATGGCGGCGTAATCCCCAAAAACAGGTGCTGGTTCATTCTGATCAAGGGAGTCAGTACACAAGCCATGAGTAGCAGTCGTTCCTGAAATCACACGGACTGGAGGGGAGTATGAGCCGTCGTGGTAACTGTCACGATAATGCGGTTGCAGAAAGCTTTTTCCAGTTACTGAAACGCGAGCGGATAAAGAAAAAGATCTACGGAACGCGGGAAGAAGCCCGCAGCGATATTTTTGATTACATCGAAATGTTTTATAACAGTAAGCGTCGACATGGGTCGAGTGATCAGATGCCACCGACGGAATATGAAAATCAGTATTATCAACGGTTCAGAAGTGTCTAGATTATCCGTGGCGATTCACATAGCAGAACAAATCGAAATTATTAGGAATATTCTTGCCTTCAGCATTATGATTTGAAAGCTAAGCAACGCTTACCATTTGGCACGCCGCCAATCATACCGTTTGCCCGCAGTATGGGCACAAAGGAGAGTGCATGTCCCCTACGCTGCAGAAGGAACATCCCGCGGACAGCGATTTGTTCAGAGGAGAAAGCCATAAAAAAGTGGCCCGGAAGGTACGGTTGTGCACTGACACTGCTGAAACAGGAAGATAAATGCCCGCCAGCGGCTGTGCACCGGCAGATTAAATACCGGAATAACGTCATCGCTTGTGACCAAGTCAAGCTGAAACGGATAATCAATGCCACTCTGGGGTTTTAATCAATAAAGACGGCGTATGCCACCATTAAGAGAATTGAAGTCATGCGGGCACAGCATAAAGGGCAGGCGAAAAACTTTTACTTCGGCCATCCCTTGGTCGAGATGCGCCTGGTAAGCAGAGTATTTGAAAGGTAGGCTATTTATCCGGACATGATGACTTGACTGTCCTCATATTTGCAACAGTGCATTTTTTCTACCCAATGAAAAGTATACCCCTACTCCTTGAATATCCAAATTTCGGGGTTCACTTCGGACGGCCGGGATTTATTATCCCGCCCCTACGGCTTCATCGAGCAAAGTAAAAGGCTGATAGCCGCTTTGTAAGTAGGCATAATTGTTGGCTAACTTCTGAACATCTTCACACCATAGAACTACTCCTAATACCCTGTCGGACGAGCTGGCCGGGGCACTCAGTTCCGTTCCGGTAGTGTGACGCCAAAACAACTCATGCTCAACGGTCAAATCAGGCACGGAGCAATGCTCAATTACACCGGGACGAGGAGGGAAAAACAGCCATGCTGCATACTGCTTAAACTGACTGCTCAACCGAGGAGGAATCTCACCCAGCTGTGCCATAAAGTGCATTTCTTCAATATTAATCCCGCAGGCCTTTTCCAACATTTTTGGGATAAATGCACCGGCAGACCGGGCCGCTATTTCAAGAAAGATCAGCTGACCATTGGGGCGTTTAAATATTTCATGATGAAATGCGCCATCCGGTAACGGCGTCAGAGAATTCAGAACATTGCGATTAAACTCTTCGAGTGCGGCATAATCAGCCATATCCTCAGACATTAGCGTGCTGCCCATTGATAATCCCAACAGGGCTTCCGCATTGGGTCGGTTATAGCGTGAGACGAACGTTAATAGCACTTCTCCTTGGCTTACAAGGGTGTCCACATGGAAAAGCTCCCCCTCGATAAACTCATCAATTTCATAGTTGTCACATTCAGCATGCTCGCTGCACCACTGCATTAGTTCACTGCGGGAATGAATTTTTCGTGCATCTTCGCTCCCCGCAGAATCAATCTGTTTGGTAAACAGCGGGTAGGCGAGTTTGTCTTCAACAAAATTTAGCCAATTTTCTGCGCAACGTTTATAGGCGCTAGGATCAAACGCCAGATGGCCGGGGACTGAAATGCCAGCCAAAGAAACCCTGTCTTTCATGACAAGCTTGTTTATAAAGGGTAAGATATCAGCGGGTTTTGTACCCTTGGTACCGTTTATCTCACGCAGCCGTGCTGCAACATCAAGGCTGTCTTCATCCTTAGCGATAAAAATCACATCAGAGCAAGTAATCTTCTGCTTGCTGGCTATGCACTCAACTGCCTGCTGACAACCCGAAGGCGTAAAATCAGCAACCCCACTCACTGAAGAAAAGACTGGCAGATAATCTTTGGGTATTGCCGCGATATTCTCATTTGGTACCAGCAGATGAAAAGCATATTTTTCACCGAGCGACGCCGAAAGCCTTAGCCAGTTTGCGTGAAAACCCGGAGCTGCCTGCACTACAATAACATTCACTTTCATCTTCACATCCTGTCTTTATGAGAGTTGACGAACGGGAGAACACCAAATGGCCAGCGCCACCCCAACCTGCACTAGCGCGCAGATTAGAAAAATTGTCGCGGTACCCGTCAGGTTGACAATATATCCCGATAAAACAAGACTAACTGGCATCCCAATCTTAGAAATCATGCCGGTAATGCCTGTGATCCTCCCCATCACATTTTTTTCGAACGCTTCTTGGCGGTAAGTCCACACGCAGATACTAGTCATAATACCAATCA
This sequence comes from Pantoea sp. FN0307, assembly GCF_050113815.1. Lineage (NCBI taxonomy): Bacteria > Pseudomonadati > Pseudomonadota > Gammaproteobacteria > Enterobacterales > Erwiniaceae > Pantoea > Pantoea sp. FN0307. Next base: position 2,527 of record NZ_JBNJSO010000009.1, read on the forward strand.
TGCTGGTCCAGAATAGCGACAAAGCCAGGGAAAGCGTTGTGGGGAATATAGCTACCCCAATAAAACCCATCGCCTCGAGAGCAATGGTGTAAGTAAATAACCGTCCTAAGCCAATTTTGAGCCTGAGCTTATCTGAGAGCACGGATCCAACTACTCCACCCAAGCCGGTAAGTGCAAATAAATAACCAACGTAAGCATCTGAAAGCGCCAGCGTATCTTTGGCGAAGAATATAATCTGTAAGGTAAAAACCGAGCCAGTGGCGTTAAGAAACATAATCACGAGCGAAATCAGCCACATTGGCCGATTTTCACGCAAAATCTTCCAGCCTGACGCCAGTGACGTCAGAATCGGTGGATGGTTAGCATCAATCACCTCGTGATAATCTAGCCGCAGTAAAACTAAACCGGAAAACATAATTAGGGCAATAACAACCAGAAAAGAGTTCTGTATCGAGGAGACCATGAATATTCCCCCGGCCATAACTGGCCCTACTGCATCGAAAAAGCTGTATAACCCCCCCATTCTGGCAGTCGCTATACTGAGCTGATGTGACGGAATAACCTGTTTAATCATGCTCATGCGAGCGTTATTGTAAGCGTTATCTAACGCCATCATTAGAAAAGCGCAAGGAATTAACAGCCACAGAGGATTGCGCAGATAGCTCACAGAGATCCAGGTTATAGCCAGAATCAACACTTGGCCCAGTAACATAACCAACGACCAGCTTTTCTTATTAAAACGATCGACGACCACCCCTATGATTGCCGCCAGAAAGATATGCGGGATAAATTCTACAGCCCTCACCCAACCCATAACTTCCGTAGAGCGCGTCAATTCATACACCAGCAGCGGTAATGCAAGTGCATAAATCTTCACGCCCATGTTGACAAAAAATGCCGTACCATAAAGGTTAATAAACGAGCGATTAGACCAGATATTTTTGTTTTCAAAACCGATGTCATTCTGCATAAAGCCACCATGCTATTGAGACAAAGTATTAATTCTGAAAAAGTCCAGTAAGTTAGCCAAATCAACCGTCTGTAGATTATCTTCACGGCGACTGAATACTTTCGCAGTCCCTCGCTCCAAGTCATGACGACCGATAAATATCAGCCAAGGAATGGAAAGTCTCTCTCTTTCTTGGTAATGGAACCTAGCTTTGGAGAAAGGCACATCGTAGACTCTGATGTTATTATCACGTAGCATTTTCAGAAATGCATCCACTTCCCCGTGACTTATCAGCTCACCGTCCAGGCACAGCATTACATCCGCAGCGGATATGTCCTGCTCATCAGCAGTCACTTTTTTCAGCCGGTGGGGAACGATAACGGATGAATAAAGCGATGTTTTTTCCTGCATAAAATCGCTGGCATATTGGTGATAAACTCCTCCATCGCCGAAGCGAACTGTTCTGCTGGCATCCAAAATTTCATACATCAATCCATCGTGAAATTCGAACGCATGAAAGTTGAACAAATCGGCGTAAACAGAAAACTCCGCTGCTGTCTGAAAATAATCCGTTAAGATAAAGACTTCATCCAGAAGATGAACCTGATCAGGAAATAATTCACTGATTTTACAGCGCACAGGTTGATAATCAACAGAGGATAGAAGATTGCCGGATAGCAGAGTCAACAACCACAACGATTGTTCATCAGTCAGCTGCCCAGCAAGATAATCTAACGCTTCTTTGCCTGACAACCGGGCAAGATTTTTGAAGATCTCCGCGCTTTCACTTTTTTTATCCGGCGCTGCATTGATGAACGCCTTCCAGAAGCGGATATTATTAACACCTGTACAGGCTTTGGCCTTACCGACAAGCAGCTCACGAGAAATAGAAAGCATCCTTTTGCAGGCATGGACATCAGCCTGATGGAAGCGGGCTGATTTTTGATGAACCTCGGTCACCCCGAGAAAGTGAAAGTGTCTTAATGGCTGACGGGAATAGCGGAAAATATCACAAAAGAAGCTATATCTGCTGTGCGCTTTTTTATCTGTAGTATACATACGCAGCATCGACGGTGTGGAGTCCGCATTCAGTGCCAGAGAACGGTGTTTTAGATCGTTAAACTGGTAAATTCTCTGGCTGGAAGCATTATTCTCCCATGTGAATGTCTCCTCAAAGCCTACTGGTGAAGGTGCAACAGGCAGAAAACCATAGCGGTTACTGATAGCATGCCACTCCTGCTGAAGCTTCAGGAAAAAACTCCATTCATCTTTACCCCGGTCGCACATCCCTCTGGGCAAATTAAACCGATTGCTCATACCACAGCCTTCATTGATATTATTTCAATGGACTCTTCAATTTGATTTGAAAAAACATCCAGATCATTCTCATCTTCTGAAACCGTAATAAAATAACCCAGCCGACTTTTTGAGTCTCTCACCTCCGGGTTCATTTCCATTCCGCGAGGTTTGTCGATTACCACTTCAATCAACGAATTCTTCTCACTGCAAAAAAAGGGAACTGCCAGTGCAGAACGCCACTGATTATCCCGCAGGAATAGCACCTGCTGTTCAGAATTTTTAAGTTTGACATCGCTAAGGATACCGGATTCAGGGCTGATAAACACCTGCCTGGCATAGCGATGATAAGTAATGTCTGACGCAAAACTTTCATTCAACGCGATAGAAACAGCCATGTCTTCAAACGAATTCCCTGTCGCCAGCTGAAAAAGATATAAAATCATATCCCCTGGCCCTCTAGCGGCAATCTCCATCAGCCATATACGATTATGCTGATCAATTTTAAATTCAGCATGGGTAATTCCTGACAAAAAAGAAAGGCGCTCAATAATCCACTGATTAGTTTCCCGCAGTGAAAATTGCATTTGCTCAGACAGTGTCCTCGCGGGGACGGTATGACTCATTTCAACAAAATTATCGCTATTCTGACAGTTAGTTGTTTTTTCGGTAATGTTTGTCACTATCACTTTCCCATCAACGATGGCAGATTCAACCGAGTATTCCGGCCCATCAATAAGCGATTCTAGTAGTAAGCACTCGTCGTCATGATATTGGTCGAGAACCGCACTCAAATCATTATTACTGCGTATAAGATGAACACCTGAACTGCCACTGCGCCCTGTGGGTTTTATGACAAAAGGATACGAAATAGGCACCTGTTTTTGCAGCTTCGGCTTACTACTGGATGTGAATGACGGGCTAACTTCAGGGAGAAAATGTCGTTGTAATAGCTTATCGCGGCAAATCAGTGCCGCTTTTATACCAGAACCGGGTAAAGAATGGCGTTCACAAATGTAAGCAACCGGGGTAACAAAATCCTCAATTATTGAGATAGCTGCGCTGATGGCGTATTTCTCACTCCACTGCTGCACTATATGCAAAATCGAAGAGAGATCATTCGGACTGGCTGCATAAAACTCTGCAATATCCGAGTAAAAAGAGTTGGTTATGCAACCATAACTATTCATCAGCCGAGTGGTGTTTTGATTATCATCATCCAGACTGAGTATTTTGAAACCGCGATTTTTTAGCGACGATATCCATTGAGGGTATTTAAATGAAAAAACGCCACCTGCCAGAATGACAGCTTTATCCTTTGACATTTCTTTTCTCCTGTAACGATTGTATTGCAAGAAAGGCGTCTATTTCCTCTGCCAGCAAGCCGATATACATATCGCTCATCAGGCTGTAATGGTCGCAATCAATACTGAGTTCTTTACAAATGTTTGATAAAAATGCATCCCAGCCCCAGAATTTGCGAAAATATTCGCTAATCGGAAAATAATGCGGCTGGTCTTTCTTTGTCGCTGTAACATAGAAAACCGGAAAGCTGGCAGGTTGTGCATAGTGCAGTGAGAGTATTCTTTGGTTAAATTTAAAAATCTGAAAACGGTTAAGTAACAGCGGCGTCCATTCCAGCTGCGCTTCACTGATGCTATCAAGCCTGAGATCGCGGATAAACCACGCCTTAAACTCATTTTCGGTCAGTGATTGCAGATAGCCCGGCAGCGGCGAGTCAAGCATAGTGAGGGAAACACTCAACCCCTGACTGTGTAAATAGCGTGCCATGTGTTGGCCAATCACGCCGCCCATCGACCAACCGACCACATTGATATGTTGAAAGCTATGCTCATTTAGCAGTGTTGCCGCTAAATCTTCTGCAATATCCGCCAGACTGTGACCACTGGTACTGTAGTCCCGGTCATAATCGGCCTCAGTTAAAATGATGGTGTCGTCGGTATGCAGTCGGCTGATCAGCTCACTATAACAAAGCCCTGACCCGCCGATAGGGTATATAAAGATACATGCTGAATCGGGGCGACCTTCTTTGACAACCATTACATTATTCTGCGGCAGCTGGTTTACATCGATAAAACGGCTCAACTGGCTAATGCTGGCCAGCTGATAAAAGGTTCCCAGCTCTATTTTTATACCAATACGTTGCCTGATTTCACTGAGCACTCTCAAGGCATTAAAAGAATTGCCGCCAACCTCGAAAAAATGTAAATCCGTAGCAGGATCCTCAATTTTCAATACCTCCTGCCAAATCTCTACCAGCATCCGGACAGTGGGACCAGAGACATCTGTCACGACAGGCTCGCTGCTTCGCCACGGATGAGCCGTGGTGAGTGACTTTCTGTCAACTTTACCATTGACCGTTAAAGCCACTTGCTCCATCAGATACCAAGCAGATGGCTGCATATATTCAGGTAACTTCTCAGCTAATTGCTGGCGAACATCAGCCAGGTCAGCCGTGGGTTCAACTTTGACCCATGCGGCGATAGTTTTATCGGCGAAATCTCTGCCGATGATACTAACAACCGCCTGGATGATACCCCGGCAGGACTCCAGCGCCGACTCAATATCACCCAGTTCAATGCGATAACCCCGTATTTTTACCTGATTATCTTCTCGGCCAAGAAATTCAATCAGCCCATCCCGACAGTAGCGTCCTTTATCGCCCGTTTTATACAGCCTTTCTCCGCTGAAAGGGTGGCGAATAAAAGCAAGCTGGGTTTTTTCGTCATTATTAAAGTACCCTTTAGCCAGTCCTTCCCCTCCAATAAAGATATCGCCCTGTATGAAGGGCAGACAGTCATGGAGTTTATCATCCAAGACATATAATTGCTGATTGGCCAGCGCTTTGCCGTAAGGAACGCTTTGCCAGTACTTCTGCCGCGTATTAATAGGGTAATATACCGACCAGATAGCCGCTTCTGTGGCGCCGCCTAAACTGACCAGTTGCAGGGGATGTTGGCTATCTAAAACGTGCTGAACCAGACTCAGCGGAATCCAGTCACCGCTTAGCATCACTAGCCGCAGATCAGTTGGAATGGTTAAGTTTTCCCGCCGGATATACTCCAGCAGCATTTGGAATAATGCCGGAGAAGAGTTCCAGATGGTCACCTGATTATTCAGCACATCCTGATACCATACCGCAGGATCATTGCCTGAGCTCCCGTCAGAGAGGCATAGCGTAGCGCCTGCGAAAAAAGTGCCAAAAATATCATAGACCGACAGGTCAAAGCTCAACGCAGAGACACCATAAACCACGTCCCTGCTGGTGAGATTAAATTTCCGGTTAATATCAAGACAGGTATTAACTGCTGCCCGGTGGGAAACCTCAACGCCTTTAGGGATTCCTGTCGATCCTGAGGTAAAGATAATATAGGCTGACAACTCACTGTCTTCCGGCGCGGGTAGCAATACAGGGGGTTCGCTGGCGCGCAAAGACTGCGTTAATTCATCAATCACTACCATTTTCAATCCGGGGAAATTGTCCCACATGGTGGAATAGGTATCACGACTAACTAATATCACTTCACACTGTGCCGTGTCGATAATCGTCCGAATACGCGTAACCGGCTGACCCGCTGCCAGCGGTAAATAAGGCTGATGATTCAGTTGAACAGCCAGAACAGCCACAATCTGCTGCCAGCTTTTTTCCATATACACAGCGACAGGTTTTGCTGAACTGCAACCAATTGCAGTCAGAGTCTCTTTTATCCGCAATGCATAGCTCAGCATTTGTTGATAGGTAGTTTTATCAGCTCCGCAGCGCAGGGCAATGTTGTCAGGAGTTGCCTGTGCATGATTTACCAAGCCTTGTGTCAACAATTCATCAGCTGTTTCACAGGCTGTGTCACGCATCGTCGACAGCGCCGTGAGAAACGCGTTTGAAGGAGGAGGCGTCAGAATGCTGTGCCAGTTTGTTGCACCGGCCATTAGTGCAATCAGTGAATTGCTGTAGGCGTTAAACATCTCATCCATTAAACCCGGATAGAACTTATCGCGGCGATAGTCCCAATGCACAATGAGATTATTTTCATGATCTTCGAATACCTGATTATCCAGCCAGACTTGCGGAGTTTCTAAATAAGAGTAGCGGGTAGTCTTGCCATACCAATGAAAAGGCCGACCGGAGGGTTCCAGCTCGTTAACCTGAGTATCCAACCCGCTGGCAAATACAAAGGGGATAGCGGGTTGATTGCCAGTGCCAGGGATCATGGCAAGCTGCAACGCCTCTACGCCGCTAAGCGCGGCATATTCCATTTTCTCCCAGAGATCGTCCTGAAGTCGCCGACTGAAATTATCGAACTGCATAGCCTTAGTGCAGTCGATGTCAATTAGCACAGTGGTACTAAAATTCCCCACCGTTTCGCTAAAACGCTTATCTTCCAGCGGACGTTCAGAGAGCATAAAACAGAGGGAAAATCGGTCTATTTTGGACCACAGCGACAGGGTGTAGCTATAAACAGCAGCTAGCGCCACCGCAGGACTGACACCTATCGCCCTCGCTGATTGCTTAAATTTTTCGTAGTCTTTCGCTGCTATCGTCAGCTTTTTTCTCACAAAGGCCGTGTTTTGCCACGATCCTCCTTGGATCAGAGGAAGTGAAGGCGGCGGTGGTAATTCCCGTCCTTGCCACCATGATTTGCTAAAATGCCAGCTTGGTTCTGTTTTTTTCTGATTAAAGTAGTCCAGATAATCCTGCCAAGCGTTATCTGCTCTGCTCAATTCGTGCGGATTGGCATAGTAAAATGACAGGTCACGAAAGATGATATTTAGACTGATAGCATCAACGGCGATCAGATCGATATATACAGACACTTTGTAGCGACGAGCCGTAACTTTAGTGATCAGAACCCGGAGCCGCACTGGCTCTTCCCGCGACAGGCGCAGGGATTTAAACTTTTCCCGGTCATTGCGTAACCGCTGACGAATGTTTTTCGCCCCTTCAAGGTTAGTAAATTTCACCACCTTATTGATAGCAAAATCCTGACATACACAAGGCACTGAATCCCGGTAGCAGGTACGTAACGCAGCATGCTTACCGATCACCTTAGACCAGGCTTGATAGTAATTATCAACATTAAGTTCAGAAAAATTCTGTTCGGCAAAAATATGAGCTACCGTATTACCATCCGGGAAAATGTCACTCTCGCCAAGAATATAGGCCTGCTGAATGTCAGTCAGTTTTTTATATTCAGTCGCTGGCAGTCTGTTATCACACTCCGAGCTCGGTTCTGCGAGGATAGTTTCAATAAGTAACGAGAGGATATCCTCCAAGCTACCGGTGAAAATATCTTTCATGGCAACTCTGATTTTAAAGTGGCTTTCAATTTTCTTTTTCACCGACAAAATCGTCAGTGAATCGATGCCATTTTCCTGAAGTGTATTTTGGGTAAGTACGACCTCTGGCAATCGCAATGCACTCCCGACAATAATATCGGTTAACACTTGCTGGACTTGCGACGTTTTGCTGTCGGGCTTGTCACTAAGCCAACGAATTTTTTTGCCCCCCGGATTTTCTTCTACGCTAAAGATCGCATGGAGATCGGCGCTGAAACGTTGATTACGGATCAGGGTTGGGATCAAACGTAAGTCTGATCTTCCGCTGACGGCTTCGACATACTTTAACAGCGTCGGATGCGGGCTAACCTCAATATAGTCGGTATAATCATCTGCAATCGTCTCAGCTAACGCAGCCGAAAAGCGAACCGGAAACATTTCGCTCTCAGCCCAATATTCTGGCGTAAGGTGATTGCAATCGATGGCATAACCATAGAGGGTCGAATAGAAGGTTCTGTTGCCTTTGCCTGGTACAATGCTTCTGAGATCGTCGATCAGCGCATCTTTGATTTCGGCAACATATGGAGAGTGTGAAGCATGATTGACCGCGAGGATCTTATGAAAAACATTTTTGCTTTCGAGCTCCTGCGCCAGTGCATCGAGGCTCTGTTTTTTACCCGAAACGACGTGAGACTGCTGGCTGTTATATACTGAAATATATAATTTTTCATAAGGAGCTATCAAATCTGCGACCTGTTCCAGCGGCAAGTTGATCGCCATCATGCCGCCATCACTTTGTGAGGCAATCGTCTTTATCTTCTCTACCCGGGCATACACAATTCTTAATGCATCGCTCAGACTAAGATAACCGCCAAAGCAGGCGGCTGTAATTTCTCCCAAGCTGTGCCCAATCACGGCATCAGCCTGTACTCCCAGGCTCTGCCACATACGGGCAAGCGAGTATTGTATGCAAAACAAAACCGGCTGAACTCGGGTTATATCGTCAAATACCTCGGTGGATTCTCTGGCGCTTGCGAGTAATTCAAGCACCGATAACCCTCCAATATGCTGGTATATTTCATCGCACTCGGCCATCTGTTTTCTGAATGTGTCATTATTTTCTAATAAATCGTCACACATACCCGGCCATTGATTCCCCTGACCGGGGAAAATAAAACAGATTCGTTTTTCTTGCATTATTTCACGGCCCATAACACACCACCTAAATCATGTTCACCAGAACGGAGTTGCGAATAACCCCACTCCCGGAACCCGGCGGTAATTAACATTTGCAACCACTCTTCACGCTGTAAAAAACCGGATACATTCCACCAACCATCAAAAAGGCCAAATAATACATTCAATGCCCAGGGCGTTCCGGCGCTGTTTGTTGTATTATTACCTTCCCCCAGTACTAATGTGCCGCCAGGCTTCAGCATTTGATAAAAATTACAGAGCGTGGCCTGTTTATCCGATGCGCAATGAATAGCATTGACGGAAAAAATCGTATCAAGATCGCGCCAACTGCCTGGCTGATTAAAATCATAGAATTCACAATGACCGCGGACGGAAATCTTGCGCAGAATCTGGGTGTTATAATCGGTCCTTATATACTCGGAATTTATCTCATCCGCGATCAACCTAGTGGTGTTTCCCACCCCAGCGCCTGCTTCCAAAACCTTTCCTTCCAGCAACCGATTAGCGATCAAGAAATCAGCGGTCATTCGGGCATAAGCATCCATCGGCCACTCGCACATCAGGCGGGTCCATAAGCCCTTTTCCTTACGGACAATATCTTCTCCTGCTACCTCACCCTGCACCAGCGAAGTAATATTATCCACCAACATTCCCTGCAGCCGCATTGCCGGTGTCGCCTCTACCAGAGTGTTGTTAGTATTTCTGCCGTCAATGGCGGCGCTGTGAGCAACCAGGAGCTGAGCTTCCCGCAGTATATAGCCAGCCGGACTCTCTGCTGTGACATGCTGGCTACCAATTTGGTTGATGATGTCATCCGCATATTTGGCAGCGAGTGACAGCAGGGAAGCATACTTGATGTCACTCTCGGTAATACTAAACAGCTTCGCCCCCATCTCCCGTCTTCTCGGTTTACCTGTTGAAGTGACTTTTAACGGAGCACAGGCGACAGCTGAAGGCATATAAGGTTTAAGCTTACGTAGCTGAGAGAGATCGCTTAAACCTCCATGTTCAATGCACAAACCAATATCTTCCCCCAACTTTTCATTCGCAATTTGCACGGCGGCAAAGGGTTTTTTCAGGCCGACGTTTTCCCAGTGCTTCTCAATATCCACCGGGTAGAGGGTTTCCCCGCCACGGTTAATAATTTCTTTAACCCGCCCTTTCAGTACTAGTAATCCATCCCGCATCTCACCAATATCACCGGTTTTCAGCCAGCCATCAGCGGTCAGCGTTTCGCGGGTTTTTTCCTCATTTTTCAGGTAACCATTCATGATGGTTTCACCACCAATCACTACCTCTCCGCTATCAAGGATTTGGTATTCCTGGCCAGGAAGAACCTGACCGACTGGGGGGTAGTTATCGATATATTGCCTGACAAAATCTTTATCACTGAGTTTAGGCATTAAAAAGCTAAAATTAACCGCTTCAGATAACCCATAGCCTTGTCTGATGCGTGGTCCATACTTCTGGTAAAAGCGTTTGGCCAGGCTCTGACTCAAAGGTGCGGCTGCGGTGATCAGATACTCTAAGCTATCCGGCCATTCAGGGCTGCACTCAACCAGTTCTTCCAGCAGTGCGGGAACAATGGTTGCGGTACGGATTTGGTGCTTCCTGATGTTTGCGAAATAGTCATAGGCATCAAAACGATGCTGTATTAACAACCTTGTGCCGGCAATATGGCTACCAATCAGAGACATCATTAGCGCATTGCAGTGGAAAAGCGGCAGGCAGGTGGCATGTCCATCTTTAAAGTTATGGATTACAGAAAGTACCCGGGCATTTTGTTCGATTGCTGGTTTTTGCAGAACAATGCCTTTCGGATCTCCCGTTGAACCTGAGGTGTACATAATAAATGCCGCGTTACTATCTAGCGGATTGCTATAGGCATTGTTTAATCTTTTCAATCCCTGCTTATTATATAAGAAACTGGCTTCGCTATGATCACTATAAAAGCCAATCTGCTTTACAGTTGCGCTAGGACTCACAGGGACAGATACAATTCCCGAGGTATAAGCATGGAGCAATACTCTGGCCAGCATTATTCCGTTTGGTAGTGAAACCAATAGTCTCTCACCAGATGGTATTTGCTTAATAACCGAGAGTTCAATATTCTCAATGTTTTTTTCAGAAGTGATTAAATCCATGCTTATTCCCTTAAGAAATTATTATGCGCCCTGATTCATCATATAGGTTCCGTTAAACATCGGGTGCGATGTTTCCTGAGCACCAGTAGAGGAATAGACATGCAGGGGAATGACCACTAAAGGTTCGCCATATGGCGTTTCAAAATGATGTGGACACATGGGTTCCAGGATGCACACCATTCCGGGAAGCAAATCTTGCTCTACGCTTTTACCTTCCATCCCGACAATGCTTTTTCCTTTACCACTCAGGACATAAACCACGCGCACTGTAGAATGGATATGATGGGCTTGTTCTGCACTATTGGCGGGAATTTTAAGCAGTTGCAATGTCGGGTCACCGACTCGTGGAGGAAAGAAAATTTGCTTGGTTGAGCAGCCATTAACATAAGGAAGCAGCGTTGTACCTTCCAGTGAGGCAGTCACTTCACTTGGCATATACCCACGAATAATTGTTGCACAATGTTTAGAGTTGACCTGACAGGGGCCACGTTTCACGGAGGCGCTTTTCTTGCAGTCACTGATAAAATAGACGCAATCCCCGCGCTCTACATTAATTTCATATTCACCTACATAACTTTCAAAATAGTAGGCCTGGCAAGCAGGGGCTTCGTATTTATATCTGTCACCAGCTTGGTAATAGCGTACTCCATAAAGCTCCTGAATTTCCTTTATTTCCGAAGACTCTTTATATTCATTCAACTGCATATTTTACTCCTTATTATGACATCACAAAGATTCAGTCTTAATTATTCAACTGCAATCCTTTAAAAGACGAAATAACCCCTTCCTTATGGTGAAGGAATGTATTATAAAACAAGAATCATTAGTTAAATTAAACTAACACACGTAATTAATTCTTTCAATAGATTAGATTAATTTACAGACAACTAACTTTTCCAAAGTGGTTGCGCGGTGTATTAAACTAAATAAAAAAATATTCATGGTATAAACCTCCATTTAACTACTCAAGAGCAGCAAAAAAAACCTTTAGAAAAACTGCGTAATGTATATGGTTAATCTAATTGTCATATCATCATCAAGATTTCGTGTGCTTTTCGTTATGAGTTGACGCGCAGTAATATTTAGTATTTTTTACCTGTGTGATGGCTTGTGACCTTCGTTCCTACGGGTTTTAAGAGCAGGAAAAAAAAGCCTGAACATGGTTTAGACTTCTCATCCCACATTACAAATGTGAGCAGCTGGCTACTCATTGCCCTGCTGTTTGAGAAACATTGCTATTTCATCAATCAGTTGCGAGTCGATAGCAGCTCCGGCGGCCATCTCCAGCTGAACATCGTTACTAATCTCTTGATTATTCATCAGGCGGGTGACCAGTAGCTGAACATAGTTCGCCAGCGGAGCGCGTTCCGCCTCGACAGGCGTGTTAGCCGCTTCCAACGTATACTTGTCGGCGATGTTATAAAATTTAAGTGGGATTCCCTGATTTATGTTTTTTCCAGAAGTGTCTTGCTGTTTGTTGATGGACATCCCATCCCAGTTCATAGGGCACTGTTGCAAATACGAGAACAGTCAAGCCATCTTGTCCGGATAAATAGCCTACATTTTAAAAACTCTGCTTACCAGGCGCATCTCGACCAAGGGATGGCCGAAGTGGGAGTTTTCCGCCTGCTCTTTACGCAGTGCCCGCATGACTTCAATCCACTTAGTGGTAAAACTTCGGTAAGAGAGGGTTTCCCCGAATCACAATTGTAGCTAGCGGAATTTATTTCCTTTATTTTATGATTAAAAATGAACAGTAAATAAAGATTTTATGACATTGATGTATACCCAAATGTCATAGGGTAACTCCCCCATGAAATCCCCTAGTGTCATTATCTATATGTCATAGGGATAATTGTCATAACCTAAATGCCATGGGGCAGTTCGTCCTTAGGGCATTCTTGTGAGGTATTGATGCCGAGGACGTGTTGCATGGCTGCGTAACGTTTTGCAGGCTCGATCAGTCGATTGAAAAAGAACAAGTAACGCGCTTAATGCTGGGTAATTTCCGTTTTCCAAACGGCCCCCTATTGAGATACAGTTTTTATGAAAGTAACCGCTTTCACGTACATGGCCAATACATCATTCTATGGCTTTTAACCTCGGCTACAGCTCAACAGGCCTATGAAAATGTATTAGGATGGGCTGCTAATGGGATACTTATATCATGGTTAGAACAGTTCATATTTATTCGACAGGTAGTTGTAACCAGCAAAAACGCGAAGGCTTTGCACGAGTACTGATAGAGCGGGAAAACAAGAAAACGCCGATGACATTTCACTATCAGGACACGACCTCAAAACGCAGCTTAATGCAGGGATTGATAGATGGTGTCCTGCAGCTTGATGAACCTTGTCATGTAGTGTTGGTTACATCATCACCGCTTGCCCTTGAAAAGGCCGCCGCAGGTGAAGGTCCAAATCGGGACCTTATTTACGAGCTGTATCGTGTTCTGGCAGCGAAAGGCTGCACGTATGAGTTCAATTTTCGCGAAGGGCAGGGAGTCGAATTAAATAAATACATTCAGGCCGACTCGAGTTAACGTCATGCAGTTGACAGGCCGACTCGAGTTAACGTCATGCAGTTGACAGGCTGGCGAGCAGTGCGCAGTCAGCCTCTGTATGCCGCATAGCGGCATAAAGGTGCCATCCGGTGCGAAATGTCACCCTGCAGCTGAACGGCGCCGGTAGCGCGGCGCAGCCGCCCCCAAGCGTACATATCGCACAAACCCAACCACGCCCTGCCAGACGCCGTTAAAGCAGCGGCCTGTCAGCGATTCAGAAGTCTGATGGTCGGAGACAAAAGAACCTTTCAGCGACACTACTAACAGCAACACCGATATATTAGTTACAACACCCATTTACCAGCCACTGCAGTACCGGCCCTTTGGGCCGGCGCGGCGGGGGCTGTTCAGTGGGGGCAACCGGGCTTCAGGTACGGCGCAGGTCTGGTCCGGGTGGAGTTTGCTGTTTCATGTTTTGCTCGATCCGGGGGTTAAATGAAGTATTTTTGAATGTTGTAACTAATTGTTTTTGCCCGCCGGTAAACGGCTGGAGCTACTTTAAAATCTGAGCGGCACGGACGCTTGCGGCCGCTGCAAGCGAAGGGATTAAACTTATCCACGTAAAATACCTGCATGAACACCTACTTATTATTTTGATTATTTCTTTCTGACGTAAGTCAGGACTGTCTTGCGCGTAGCCGTGATTGTGTATGCCGGTAAACTCAGGATATTGATTGCGGGTAACTGTGGTTAAAACAAACGGGGCCACATTTTTGACCTCGTTTGCGGTTTTGCGAGAGCAAATACCGATGCAGATACGGGCATTCCGGGCGCGGCACAAACGACTTTACCGCCAGTTAAGGCGGTAAAAATAGCTGGGGGTGTCAGTGAACGATATCAGGTATTTCGGAGAGCGCGGGCTCATAGTCGAGGCCCAGCTCCAGCTGTCGCAGACACTTCCAGACCAGGCGGTCAAAGTCTTCAGGCGGAAGATTTCGCCATACGTGGGCCGGACGCGTGCGCAACAGCTTGGCCATCGCGTTACGCCTGTCATCAAGCGGCAACTTGCTCAGGCGCTTGCGGCGCTTCTGCTTTGACGCCTTTTCACGGCGGCTTATCAGCGTGGCCATGCGCATGTTTTCATACCAGCGCCGACGTGCGGCGCGAACGGAAGCGTTCGTGCCCGGCTCAATGATGCCGTCGGCTTCAGCAGCGAGCCGCTCATTGCGCTCCGCCAGAAATTTGTCCATGTCGATACCGCACAGCAGCCAGAACTGGTCAGTCAGCACGATATGGCGCGGCATGCAGTAACCCGTCACCGGGTCCATTTCCAGGTCCGGTCTTTCAATCAGGCCGTAGCGCTCCCATTCTTCAAACAGGCGGGAAAGCCGGCTGGGTTCAACGCGCGTTTCCGGAATAACGTTGCCCTGCTCATCTTTCGGGCTCAGCTCGTCAGCCAGTCTGCTGCCGTTGAAGGTAACCACAGACGTGGCCAGATCTGCGCGCTGAATGCACAGCGGCCACATGGCGTCATACAGCGCCTGTTTTTCCGGACGGAAGTCACGTTTACGTCCTGCGACGTCGCGCAGCTGGACAAAATAGGGATGGCGGGACATGCGCTGGCGCAGCGTCATTTTACCCGTGCGCTTGTCTTTCACTACAAGCCGGCTCATGGCATGCCCCATCTGTCCGGGTAGTCGCCGGTAGCCCTCTGGCGCAAACCACTCCGGATTAGCGCATTTGCAGGCTGTGGAATGATCGCCACGGTGGCGATTGTCAGGCCGGCTAGCCTGTTGAGACGAAGTGAGCTTAACCACCCCGCCCTGCGCTTAAATTGCACAGCAGGAGTACGCACAGAACGAATTGTCTTTTTCCGGGCATATATATATACTCCCCGCATAGGGCAATCGTTCTATGCGGTTCTCTAGGGCCCCGGTAATCTTACTCGCGTCGCCAAACTCGAAAGATTATCGGGGTTTTTTCTTTTCTGATTTGGTCATGCCGCCTCAGATCCCTGCCACCTTCTGGCGTGGCCAGCCATCGATTCTTAACTGTCCTTAATCTATCACTCAGAAACGCTCAGGGCAATAAAGTAACCTGGTTACAGCAAGCCTTTGTTACGGGCTTGCGCCTCAATCAGAGTTTCCAGCACTTCGGCCTGTGTTGTTCCCTCTAACTCACAAAGCCTTACCAGCGCCTCTTTCAAGTCACTGCGAATAAAGAGGCTTAGTGCTTTGTGGGTTTCGCGTTTTCTTGCCTTATAGGCACGAACGCGTTCCTTATCAGGAGTTGGCTGCTCTCTGTTACGGGTGCGTTTCTTCTCGGGAGCTGATGTTACTGAATCACGGGGGCTCATGCTCATACCCTGCTGCTAAATAAGACTTTCCGCAGCATAGCATAAGCCAAATCAGTAATAAGCTTAAATTGTGATGCCTCACAGCCGCTGGCGAACGCGCTGCTCGGGCCCGAGGGTCAATGATGTAAAAACGACACTAAGGGCTTAATTCATTATTTGTGTTGAAATTTAATGTTCTTAACCCTCCATTCAGAATATCTTCCGGTAATGAAAACGTATAATGCCCCAGCATATTGATATGAACGTGCTTCAGTAGCGGTAATCGGGCAACATGCTCATTATCTGGCGTTTCGCCTGTCGAGCGAAGATGTGAAAGCTCTGGAACGACGGTTTACAGCTGAAAATAAACGGGTATCATCGGCAATATAATATACAGGGAGAACAAAAATGGATGCGGCATTGCTTAATATGATGAGCTCTGGCGGAAGAAATAAAGCCTGGGCCGAGACAATGGTTAATCTGGAAGCCAGGAAACTAATCAACACGGCCAATACTTTATCCTCTTATCATCTCAGAGATGGTCTGACCCGTATAAATTTCGTTCAGGAAATAAAACAGGTCGTTGAACAGCAATTTGCTGCCGCCAGGCAAGCGAAAACAGATGAAGAGTGTATGGTCTGCGTCCAAAAACTGAGGGCAGAAACCGTAAACCTTCAGGAACAGGACAGAATGCTGCGCACGAAGGCTGCAAAAATTTACGCCAGGGTAGAATTCGTCCGTGAAAATAACAAAATTGTTGGGTATGTAATTTCCGCTGTGAATGTAGTACTTTCAGGGGCTGAGATAGCTTTGGGAACGACTCTCCTTGCCAGTGCTAACCCATTGGGTATGCTGGCTGGGGCGGTACTTGTCACAGATGGCTTTAATGGATTGAGCAAAGAGTTTAGCCATCAAGTGCTACATGATGCGACATCTGAAGGGTTTGCTGCTGATGCAGCCATGTCTACTGCCGAATTCATGGGATTTAGCCCCAATAGCGGGTTAGGAGCGTATAAGTCAGTCTCACTTATTGCGAATGCCTACAGCATTTTTGGGTTAATAAAAAAGCCCGAAGCATGGCGATTATTTCGCTATATCCCAATAGATTATTACCGGAAGGTAAGTACACTAAGCCGTCCAAAGCTAACCATGAAAATAGTTGGGTATGGCGTAAAAGCCAAAGTTATTTTCGACCTAATGACAATTACCGATCGCTCTCAATCCTAGAAGCATAATTCTTATACCGCCAGGCTTTAAATGCTAGTCTGGCGGGCGTTAAATACCACACTAAAGGCAATCCTACAATTAGCGCAAAAGCCAGAGAGAGGGTGTTATTTTTTGTTGATAAAATCGATGTGAACAGCAGGATGGCGAAAGCAACAATAGTAATCCACTTAGCTATAGTAAATCGTTTTGCTAAGTCATGGACAATCTCCTCAAGCGTTCCCCCAAAGTTTTCCATATTGTTTTTAACTTTCTGGAGATCAGAATAGCTGAAGCCAGACCTCAACAAAGCTTCTTCACTCACTTTCATAACGTTCCCACCTTTCATCCTTAAATTTTTACAAAGCCACATAGCGAGTATACACGAAATAAACTGACAATACCGCCTGTCACTATTAGTGAATAGTGATGTATGATTTTTCTTGAAAATCAATTAAATAAATCACTACCGTGGTTCTTAATGATTGCCTCCCTTACCGGCGTTACGGACGGGTAAGACGTTATGTCAACTTGCATCCACTGCCCATATCCCGGCATGAATACCTGTGCTGCAGACTGTACTCAGTAAGCTCGGGCATATCCCCGACAGGGCAGGTATTCGCATTGGTTTCTCCAAGGGTCATGAGCGTGCGGGATTTTCAATCCAGAACGCGAGGGACCGGCCAACCGCAGGGCGGCAGGCCGTTTGTTCAGTCGGCTTTATCATATCTCCCGGATCCAGCCCTGAAAAAAATCAAAGATAAACTAATCGGAGCAGCAACTTCACTGGGTTCAAGACAGTCAATGCAACTGGCCATTACAGGTTATCTTGGTTCAATAGTCGTTGGCGGAATGATGGCCAGCACAATAACGAAGTTGTCACTGAGATTATGGACAGGCTCCCTTGTGGGCGGCATCGTTTTACAGGGGGTGCTTTCACATGCTTCTGCAGCTTCCCGGCGTTTAAGTCATAAAAGTCCCGAATTATGGTAAAGGCTTTATGCCCTTGATTTTGCTATGCTTTACTTCCTCTTTGAAGAACCTTTAGCTAATTACATCGAGCTTGGTGAGACTCTTCGCAAAAACCCTTCGAAAACGGAGCAATTTCTGGGTGCAATCGACAATCTTTAGACTAATCAGAAAAGTCGTTTCTGAGTTATCCGGGGCGGTTGTTATCAGCGCCGTAGTTATAGGAATTTTTATCGCAATATTTGCGAATGAAGGGATTATGCGCGTTATCGCCCCCGCTCTCGTCTTTATCGCTGGCCTGGGGATTTACTGGTTAACCTGGATGATTTCATCAAAAGAAGATCGAAAATAGGCAACTTAAAGAACCACATTACAGTGGTAACGTGTCATAGCAGGGAAACGGACACGGTGCCCGCAATCAGCAGTAATGTCATAAGGTCTACTCCAGCGTTTTTTGGGGTTTATGGCCAAACTCCGGCTCGGGTTCGCTGCGCTCATGGCGCATGACGTTTACTTCGTCGTTCATCATCGTGGCACGGTCTTCCCGCTCCGGCGACAGGTCATGGTCGCGGTAATCGAAAGCCTCCTCTTCACGCAGCTCCTCCAGTGCCGCTGCAAGCGCAACCTCGCGTTCGCTGTCCCTGTCATCCGGTGCGCTCCGAGCCTCATCGGGCGTGACGGGTTCCGGCTCTTTCTCCTCCTGCTGCTGTGCCGCTTTAACGGCTTTCTCCAGCACCTCGGCCTCGCGACGGTCCAGCTCCTCACCGCCCGCCTCTGCAGCTGCCGGCGCACTCCTGTCATCGTGACGCTCACTGTGTTCAGCCGCGAGCACCACCGGGCTGTCCACCATTGATGCGGTGTCGTTCATACCCTTCACGTAGCTGTTCAGCCCGCGACGCAGGCCCGCGACGGCGATGTTCTGCATCATAATGCTCTGTGCCGACTTGCTGCTGCCGAGAAAGTATTCATAAGAGCCCGCCAGCTGCTCGGCATAGACCGTCTGTGGCGCCCGGTTTCCCGGTAGCATGCGGACCGCGTGGGCCATGAATGTGCTGCCTGTGTTATTGCTCTCTGCCGTCAGCAAGTTTTTCAGGCGCGGTGCCGCGTCCCGGCAGAACATAAATGTGGTACCGGTGGCGTCACGCCAGTAGACGCCGCGCAGCGGGCTGGGGTTACTGAAAATCTGTGCCTGCACGTCCTCTGATTCCATCACGTCCTGCATGCTGTACTTGTGGTTCAACATGATGTCCGGTACCACGCAGTTTTTGGTGTACTCGCCCATGTTGTAGGCCAGCACCGGGTTGCGGCTGTCGATGGTGAAGCTGTCCTGTAGCAGCTTGCTGGCAAACAGCATCCCGGTTTTGGTGTAGGCCCGCTCGTCCGGGAAGTGAAAGATATCTTCATACGAGGTCGTTAACGTGTACCCGACCCCGGTAATAATACTCAGCGGCATTGCCAGTCCCGCCGGCACGTTATCCACCCGCCCGATGTTTTCGGGCGCGGTCAGATCATTCACAACCACTGTCACCTTCGGCGTCAGCAGCAACGCAGTCACCATCACAAATGTCATTCCCCACCCGAACATGGCGGTCATGTTGTGCGTGCGCAGATAGGTCATTACGCAAAAAGCGATGCCCAGCATCTCCGCCACCCAGATTGTGCTGTGCCAGCCCTCATTTTCCATCATGGTCGCCACGGCGTTAAGGCCCATCGTGATCATGCCACCGGAACTCACCACCCAGATATCAAGTGCCATTAGTTACTCCCGAATTGATAGTTCGACAGCACGCTGTCAGAGACGGATGAAGAAAGCTGCTGGCGCGTCTCGGACAGGCTGCGGTCGTACTCAGCCAGTCCGTTCTGCTGCACCTGAATACGCGCGACGCGCTGGCTCAGCTCGTTGCGCACCTGACGCAGGTTCTCCCGGAAGTGTTTGTTCTCTTCTTCGGTATCGAGCGTGCCGGCAGCGCCGCTCGCGGCCACGTCAATCAGGCCGTTTATGTAGGACATCACCATGTCGGCGGCGATGTACTCTGCCAGGCTGCTGACCACGCTCTGATCCATGCCCACTGACGCCGAGTCGATGGTGTAACGCAGGATACGCACGCGGGTGCTGCTGATGAGCGCCTTCTCGCTTTCGGTCAGCGCCGTATCGCTGCGGGCCTTATCAAAAATGTCGTTAAGCATGTCACGCACCCGGCCGGTCATGCCCTCGTCTTCGCTCAGGGGCAGATTCGCAATGGTTGGCGACAGACAGGTGGTGTTGTCGTTACAGCGGTAGATTTTCTCGGTACCACCGTTCAGCAGCGTGTTGAACATTGACTCGCTGCCGCCTCGCGGCTGCAGGAATGTTGGGTTACCGTTCGCGTCATAAATTACCGTGCCAACCATCGACATAATGAATTCCTTGAATGCGCGATCGTTGCTGAAGAACTGGTTCAGTTTTGTGAACGTTTCCCATGTCAGGTTGCGGTTGCGCGGGATGCGCTTCTTCTCTTCCTCAGTCGCCTTGCTGAACACGCTGCTGCTCGTCTTTATTAAAAAACGCGTCCCCGCCAGGCAACTGCAGGCAGCAGCAGAGCGAACACTTGCACAAATGAGTGTTTATTCAGACAGCGCAGACCCGGATGCCTGGATAATGATAAATGCGAATTTTCTCTCACCCCTTCCCCGTTCCTGCGTAAACCTCTGGCAGGCACGTAAATTAAAAAACTGGCTGGAAAAGGCGATATTTACTGAACCGGGTGAATACGAGAGACCGGAAAAAAAACCTGCGCCGGTCGGGGTAAAAAAAGCCGCTGAGGCTGTTAATGAAAATGCGTCTGCAGTGCAGAATAAAAGAAAAAAAGGACTCGACGCAGAGAAAATTATGGAGCGCGTTATGCTTGGCTGGCGCGTCAGCGAAATATGCAAAGAGCAGAACTGTTCTGAATCGTATGTTTATAAACTGATAAAAAAACGCAAGGGCAACTCCGCAATGGATTACCGCTGGAAGCAGTGGGAGCTGATAGCAGGTATGTATCATGCAGAGCCAAAGATGACAGTAGAAGAAATAGAGAAAGCCTGCGGAGTATCCCGTGCGGTAATCTATCATGCCGTAAAAAATAGCCGATCGTGACGGAAAAGAAATTACACCCCGGGAGCGGGAGAAAAAACTGACACAGGAAGATGTGGAAGCGATAAAAACCAAATTAAGAACGGGTGTGCTCAGAAAACATATTCTGGATGAATACAACATCACGACAGATACACTTGTTAAGTACATCGGCAGACGTGAAGACCACAGGGTTACACCGGAGGAATTAAAAGAATATGCGGTCAGGCTGCGTGTACAGGGAAAAACACTGCAACAAACCGCCGCTATACTGGGTGTGACGGTGGCGACGGTTAAAAGAGCATGGAGTAAAAAGAAAGACTCACCTGAAATAAAGGAAAAGCGCGTCAAATATGATAACCGCAACGTGCTTTCAAAACGCGACCGCGATCAGGCTGTGAATGCTGTTTTATGTGACGGACACACACGCAAGCAGATTTACACGCAGTACGGGATTAATGCGCTTACGTTGCGTCTTTATATTCTTGAAGCACAGAGAAAAGAAACGGAGTTATTAAGAGAGAAGGACAAGGATTCGGGACAGAATGATGACAACTGAAAGAATAAGCCTGATACGTTCCGACGCATATCAGGCTTATGGTAGCTACTTAAAGTATTCAAGTAATTTACCGGCAACCCTTTCCTTCATTTCTTTAGGCCAGTCTGGATCAAGTAACGTTTCATTTTTTACTACTTTTGACTGATCAATCGTTTCTTTCATAATTCCAAAAATAGCATCTATGATAAAGCCATTCATTAGTGCATTTTTAGCGATGAGTTCCAGTTTCTGATCCAGTGTTTTCTCTGAAGCGTCCTTATTAATTTTATTCTCATGCACCCTTAGACCGAGCTTGAACATTTTCATGACAAAGGATGACCGGTTAGCAGTATCCCGGGACTCACCATCTTCCAGCATTTTTTCTACATGCGCATCAACTTTCTCCAAAAGTTAAAAAGGTACAGTGAGATAAACGCGGTTTCTTTTTGATGAATTTTCGTCATTCATGATTATACCAGCCTCTTTAATTCAGTTACCTTCTGGAATCACTCATCGGATGAGCAATGATAACTCCCAAACAAGATGATGAGAGTATGTTTTTTGGATGCCACCAGGCCACCATACAGCCACCAAATGGAAAATACAAGGCAACCAAAGGGCATTAAACAGTGGCTATAGTTATTTAAATCTCTGTTTATAATACATTTGCTATTAAGCACCCAATAAGTTGCCAGCAAGCAAACTACTGGCAACCTTCAGGCAACCACAAACAAGGCGATTTTCTACACGAATCTCAACTAAGTTACTGATATTAAAGAATTAATAATGAAAAAATAAATTTGCGAGTGGTGTGTAAAATCCTACTTCTTATGATATTATTGAGTTAATAAGCACTCCCGAACTTTTCAAATCAGGAGCCGCTATGCGTTTATTTATACACGCTGTAGCCCTGCTGGCGACAGGCATTTTCTCAGCCAGCGTGAATGCGGATTGTTTTATTAAAGCAGGTGAATGGTATTCCATTGATCCGGATTACCTGCGTGCTATCGCCTGGCAGGAATCCCGCTACAATCCTGCCGCCATAAATACGAACAAAACCAAAGACGGAAAGCCCGGCAGCAGTGACTACGGTATCATGCAGATTAATTCGGTGACCATGCGCGGATTACAGAAAGAATATCCCGGCCTCAGTAAAGAAAAGCTCCTCAGCGATCCGTGCCTGAATATTTTCATCGGTGCCATGCTGCTGCGCAGGAACTTCAATCAGTACGGCACAACGTGGCTGGCAGTGGGAATGTATAACGCGGGAATGAAAAACATTCCGGTGACGATCAAGAACCGGTATAACTACGCGATGATTATCGACGCACATTATAAGGCCATCAAGGCGGGTAAAATCCCACGTACGGCAATCAACGGATAAATGATTAAAATCCTTATTACGGACTGCATTAATTTTTTTCTTCTGTGCCTGTGCTGATTTAAATCCGTCAATGCAGCCTGCGCATAGAATTAATCGTTCCCGGTTCAATGCCGGGTACGGTTAACATGAGTAACGCCCCTGATGTTTTACCGCACTGCGCAGAAAGAGTTTGCACCGTTTTTTATTTATTCGTCACCGGTTCAATACCGGCGACGGATAACAGGCCTCAAAAAAAAGGGAGCCATCCGGCCCCCTGCTGTTTATGCTTTTATTTCAGAAAGTATTCTGTTTATTTCACCGTGAACGCCCTGACTGTGCCAGAAAAAATCCCGGCCGACCCGGTACAGTTCGCCCGATTTAAATCGTGCCAGTGTGATTTCCTCGCCCTCCAGGCTGCTGCCATATTTTTTAGCGATGGTATCCACCGCTTTTTGTTTCATGGCATCGGAATAATTTCTGTCAGTAAAGACATGACCCACTCCGCCGAAAATACGATTAAAGGGAGACGCACTGGAAACAGACATATCCTGCATGGGATCGAAATAGCTGTCTTTATACTTATCAGTGACAGATTTAACTTCCTCCTCCGTAGGTCCGTCTGTCCAGATAACGCTTACGCTGTCATAACTGCGCTTGCGAACGGAAAATTTAATGCCCGGAAACTTCGCCTTAAGTTCCCTGCGTATATTTGACGTGACCTGTACCGCGCCGTTTTTATCCTGCGAAAGCGAAGCATATTCTGGTGCCGTTTTCAGACGCTGACATTCCGCTTCATATTTGCGGGATTCTTCCTCCCGCGCCTGCTTTTTACGACGTTCTTCTGCCTCTGCCTGTTTTACGATGCGCGTCGTTTCTTTACCGCTTTTTATTTCCGGGAATATGCTCCACTGTTTCCCGTAAAGGATACTTTCAGGCAGCGCGCGCGATATTCCGCCGCTCTCGAATGCAATGTCAAATGTCGCATTCCCGCCGTACGAAACGCATCCCGAAAGCGACCCCACTGACGCCGGTTTCTGCTCGCCGTGGATCGCGAAAATCACACCCCGGCCGCGATTGTAAAGAACTGTGCTGACAACCTGCCCCACGACCAGAGGCTGCGCATTCTGTATTTTCATATCAGTTTCCCTTAATGCTGATGAAAGAGAGGCGCGACCCGTTTTCTTCCGGGCCGCAGGACATTTTCAGAACGGGATATCGTTTAAGGTGGTATCAGCGGCACCGGCAGTTACCTGAAAGTCTTGCGCAGGATTCAGGGCGCTTTCCAGTGAGATGATGCCGCGTGCGACGTCGCTGGCCTGGTAATAATCAAGCCCTGCATCACACGCTGCATGAAACCTGTCGAAAATCTTTTTCGCCTCTTCCGCCATTACTGCTGAGAAGCGCCGTATATACTCCCGGCAGGCTTCCTGCCATGAGGCAGTGCGGTAATAAATTTGATCCCGGCTGGCAATGATGTAACGTTCCGCAGAGATGTCGCCCACGTCGTACAGCGCCGTCATCCCCCTGGCTGAACTCGCCATGCGCGGCAGCGCGCGATGTCCTGCCGCCAGTAATGCCGCCACTTCAGTTTCATTGAGCAACAGCACATCTGCTCCATAGCTGCCGTTTCGCGCTGGATAGTGCTTCCCCGCTGCCGGAGTGACTTTCCCGCCGTCTTCGCCTGTGGCATACCAGCGCGTACGCAGATCGTTCGCGCTGACGCAGACTTTCTGGCTGTTAACCCATGTATTGGAAGCTTCTGAAGCGGCGGTGTTGACGTTCTGTGTGTTCATGCTGGTTCTCCTCTCAGGTGGTTAATCATGTTTCGGTGAGTTCCTCGCGGCAGAGGGCAAGTAAGCGGCGTCAGGCGGGCAGTGCAGGGGCGCCGCAGGCGTGCATTTCACCCTTGCGCTGAACGAATGACGTTGCTACGACCAGCCCTCCGCGGGGAACCATCCGTAACATGACGGCACCGTTTGTGAGGACAGCATGAACACACCCCGGACGTCTCCGACGGCCGGTCCTTACAGGTTGTCGCGCAGCGGCGGCCTGCAGAAACGCCAGCGTCAGCTGGCTGCAGGGGTTGACCTGGCCCTTGCCATCAGACCCTAGCCGGCAGGCCCGGAACGCTTGCGGTCCGGCGGAGCTTACCGGCTCTGCCGGTTAGCGCAGTGGGGCTTGACGACCCGGCAACGCCGGGGAGCCGGAGGTGGCCATCACGACGTTGCTGTTTTTCTCCTTCAGGGAAAGAGAGATGACAACGCAGCTGCAGCACAGCAGAAGACTTAACAGCAGCAGGAAGCAGAGAGAGAAGACCATGAGACAGCGCCCCGGAGAGAGAAAGCGCAGGCGAAGGGAGAGAGACGGTGCGTCAGCACCGTCTTTACCCAGCCCGCAGGGCCGCCCGCCGTTCAGCCGCCGGTGAATGCAGCTGCAGGGCCATAAGCGGCCCCGCCCTTGTTGCGTTACATTTCCTCCAGATCTGCCTGATAGTGCATTTCTGCCATGCTGACCAGCGATGCAAATGTTACCTCCCCGCCCGTTATGCCTTCCTGCCCACACAGGTGCATCAGGTTGGCTATCAGACAAGCCCCTTCCTGGCCATTGATACGGCCTCATTACCTGCCACGATGATGTGATCGATGACCCGCACAGCGACCAGCTCAAGCGCTTTTTTCAGGCGTACGGTGATTTGCACGTCTGCGCGGGAGGGTTCGGTACTGAATGAGGGATGGTTATGACTCAGGATCACCGCTTCAGCATTCAGCCGCAGGGCTGCGCGAACCACCTCACGGGGATGGACTTCGGTTGATGCGATGCTGCCCATAAATAACTCTTCATAAGCAATCAGCTGATGCTGGTTATTCAGAAACGCAACAGCAAAGGTTTCTCTTTCACGTCCGGCAAGTTTTGCCCGGAAAAATTCTTCTGACACTTCTGATGATTCAAACACGGTGCCTGCAGGGTAACGGAAATCAATAGCCCGCGTGGCTTCTGTAAGGATCTGACTGACAGAGGCCATAACATAATTACCCTGTGTGTCCCGGACGTGAAGGTGACTGAAAAAGCTGATACTGGCTCCCACTGCTTCCAGCGCGGTTTCTTCTGATTCTGAAAAACTGGTGCTGATGCTCTGCTGTGACATATTGCGTCTCCCGTGTGACTGGCTGTGATATTTCCTGGCTTTACTGGCTGTCAGCTTTCGCTTATCAGAACGAAAAACCGGTGCCGCTGATCGAGTAAAAACTCCCGCGCCTGCCCGCTTATTCCCGGTCGTGCGGCTTCGGCGGTATAGCGGTTGTAGGTGATGCATTCCGCGTCGGTCATAACGTGGCCGGTGTACGTCACGTCCCCTGCCTGCAGAGGGTTTTTCAGCGCGGCTGCCAGACGTTCCTGTGTGTTCATCGCTTTCTCCTGTTTCCCCTGCAGCGTGCTGCAGGGGAATGAATCATTAACCTTTCAGGCGGGAAAACTGCCAGTGACAAAACGGGCTGTATTCATCTGCTTTCGGCAGGCTGGCCTGCGCATATTTTTTCAGCCCCTCATGTTCTGACCAGAACAACTCCAGCGCCGCCACGTTAAGCCGCCCCGCTGACTTGTAAACGTTGGTGGTCTGATATTCGCTGAGCTCCACATACTCTTCGTCGCCGATGGGGTTTGCTGAATGCACGACACGGGTTTCATAGGTTTCCGGTGCCGCGCCAGCTTTGGGTGCAAATACGGCAACGGTAATCAGGAGTTTTTCATGTGGGTTAATCAGCATAAGCTCTGTTGTAGAGCGGTAATTCCCCGTATCAAATGAAGCCTCGTCCCGTGTAAACGTCGCCGCCGCCAGGTATTCCAGATGCATATTAAAATCGCTGCGCAGCGCCACGGTATTCACGTTGAACTGCGGGTAATCGACGTAAAAAAGATTGCGACGAAAGGCGCGGCGTATAGCCTCATAGCTGACATCTTCTGCGGGTTTTGTCATTGAAAATGATGATTCTTTAGATTCTGAAGGCGTGGTGTTGACGTTCTGCTGTGACATGTTGTTTCTCCTGTTCAGGTTTAAGTGATGTTTCTCTGAGTTCCTCGCCGTGAGGGCAGAACAGGCGACCGGGCATCAGGCTGAACGCAGGGGGAAACGGCAAGGCCGCAGCCCGCAGGGACCGGGTGCAGCCGTTTAGCTGTGCGACCCTTGCGTGAAGACGCCCGGGTGCCAGGTTTCTGCACGGCGAAGGGGCTCAGGGGGACAAAACAGGACAGCAGGTGATGAACAGGGCACAGCCCCGGACGGCGGCTTTTCGTCGGTCCGGTCCTTACAGGTTGCCGCAGCGCGGCGGCCTGCAGAAGCTCCGGCGCCAGCCGGCTGCAGGGGTTGAGCCTTGCCGTTCGCCATCAGACCCCAGCCGTGAGGCCCGAAACGCCGTTTCTGGCGGTTTGGCGGAGCTTACCGGCTCTGCCGGTTAGCGCAGTAGGGCTGACGACCCGGCAACGCCGGGGAGCCGGAGGTGGCCATCAGGGTGTTGATGCCAGTGTCTGCTATGTGCCAAAAGCGGACATTTCTGCGTTAATCAATCGAAGGTGTTTGTGGAGAGAGTAATAGAGGATTGTTCGTTTTGCAGGGATACTTACACCAGTAGTAGTGACAGGCCAGCTAACCTGCTGGGTGTATGTGAATGGGGCTCAGAAACAAAGTGCGGCAAAATCGCCGTGCGCGGGATTTGTCTAATGGCGTTAGCGGTAAAAGCTTTAAACGCGTGATAGACAAATAGGCATGGCTAATCACTCAGGTAGTGCATAGCCTTAATAGAGACGGCTTGACGATGGGTTCAGAGCTTCAAGTTACGGTTTCCGATGCCAAGTATGAGAGCCTGGAGATAAAAGATGAATACTTCAAATCTATTTGTTTTGTATTAATTTAATAAGTAGAATGCACTTTATGAAGCAATGTGATAAATAATTGTAATTAATCGTCTATATAAGGGATTTGACTTGAAATTAACACATTTGAAAATAAACAAACTATTTGGTCTCCTTGATTATGAAATTCCCTTGGATAACCATGAGATTACTATGCTTACAGGTCCAAATGGATATGGTAAGACGATGATTCTTAAAATAATCAATGGTATTCTTGCAAATGAATTAAATATTCTCTGTAAAATTAAGTTCAGTTTAATTAAGATTGAATTTCAAGGTGGCTCAGTTTCAATTACTCATGACACTAAAAAAGATGGCTTAATATTGAATCATCTAGACAATAATTCGGGAAGCACTGCGACTGAAAAACTTAAGTTACAAAAAGATGAAGCCAGTACGGAAGATATATTTTATATAAGCTGGCATGGGCGGGAAGCTAAACCAAAAAAAAAACCACAACTGGATAAGCCATTATTCTCGAAGGTTTTAAGTCACATTACATCGAAAAAAGACGTATCTTTTATATGTGCAGATCGATTACAAGTCAGAGCTGATGATGAAACGGTCATTGATTTATGTGCGAGGAAATTAAAAGATTTGATGGAAAACGCACAAGATGAGTCCGCTGCACTATCACAAAAATTAGACGCTACATTTCCTATCCGATTATTTGAACGTTTAGAACAACAAAAACGATTTTCATCAGGAAATATTCAGGCACGCTTAAATGGCATTCAAGATAAACGTCGTCACTACATGCGGTATGGTCTTATTCAGGCTGAAGATGATCTAATGCCTGAAAAAAGTACAAGTCTTTATAGTAGTAATGAATATCTAGGTGTCTTGGATCTATACATTGAAGATGCCCTTGGGAAACTGTCACCGTTTCAGACATTGCATCAAAAGATTGATCTATTTGAATCAATTTTGCAAGAAAAGATTTTAGCTTTTAAAAAAGTGATGATTGATAGAAAAAACGGATTTTATTTCGAAAGTTTAAATGGTGATTTGATTGATCGCAATATGCTTTCATCGGGTGAACAAAACCAAGTAGTTCTTCTTTTTAATTTGATTTTCGATCTGGTTTCACAAAAAGTAATTCTTATTGACGAGCCTGAGATATCATTGCATGTCGCTTGGCAACAAACTTTCTTAGATTCTCTCAAAAAAATTCAAAAAATCAACGAGTATGAAAAGGTCATTATTGCTACTCACTCACCACAAGTAATCAGTAAGAATTGGGAATTAACATACGATCTTTATGAAATGATTAAAAATAGTAATGAAAGCCAACAGCCTTCAGAAGGAAAAGAGTAAATGATGTCATTACGCGATGCTGTTAGCGAAGATGATTGGCTGAGTAGTATGATGCTTTTATTCAGAAGCGAAATGAATCGACGTCGTATATTGATTGTAGTTGAGGGCATTACAGATATCCGATTTTTTAATGCCTACCGGCTTGATAATAGGATCATTTATGAATCGCCAGAAAATGGAAAGCGTGAGGTAATATCGGCTGTTAGTCAATTACGTCATGCAGGGAATGATGCTGTATATGGTGTATGTGACGCTGATTTTGATGAGTTAAGTGGAATAAATTACGACGGGGTTTTTTATACTGATGCTCATGATCTTGAAATGATGTTAGTGAAAGGTGGAGTAGTTGATAAATTTATTATGTCACACACAGATAGAAAACTAATTCAAGGGGAATTGGCTGAGACATTTTGTCGTGATGTAAAGATGAATATCCTTAGTGCATGTTATAAAATCGGGCTTCTTAAATGGTACAATTACCTTACACATAGTAACCTTAATTTCAAAGGATTAGCACACAGGGAGTTTGTAAGTATTAATAGAACTAATGTTTTAGTTGATGAGAATAAGTATATAAACCATGTGGTTAATAGAAGTCGTGCGGGTAGGCATTTTAATGCAGCAGACTTATTTAATGAAATGCGTAAACTAGAATTAATGTCTCCAGACCACTTTTCTATATGTAATGGTCATGATTTTACATGCATATTAAAAATGATGTATGGAACGGATGTATCTGTAAATAAGAACATGCGTCTGGATGAGATAGATAGTTATATGCGTATGAGTTACGATCATCACACATTTAGAACTACGAAATTACATAATTGCCTGAATCAATTGTTAACTTTACATTAAGGCTTAAGCTAAAAAATATTGCGGTTTATGAGAGTACAAGCCTTACTGAGCGGAGTGCTATCTCCGCATTAGCGCTGCAGGGGCGGTGGTGTATAACAGCTCCTGCCTGCCGGGCTAGAGTACCACAGTGGAAAGACTGGTTGATGCGGATCCAGCCCATTACAGCGGGCCACCCAGTATGCAAATTCCAGGCAATGAACATCTTTGTGGCCCTTGAACTAATGAAAATATAATTGCTCAGAAGCAGTATTTCTCAGGGATCTTAGGCATTGGAGTGTATCCGATTTACTTCTCAGGACGTTAAGATTCAGAAAAGTTGAAAATTGAGACGATTTATTATGTGTCTCAACGTCCGTTCATCGCTCATAGCGGACTTTAAGCCACTGGCAGAAGTTGACCTTTCCGTTTGCCATCAGACCCTAGCCGGCAGGCCCGGAACGCCACGCGGTTCGGCGGAGCTTACCGGCTCTGCCGGTTAGCGCAGTAGGGCTGACGACCCGGCAACGCCGGGGAGCCGGAGGTGGCCATCAGGGTTTTGATGCCTTTGCTCTTCAGTGAGCGAAGCCCGGTGACGCAGCTGCAACACAGCAGAAGCCATAACAGCAGCAGGAAGCGAAGAGAGAAGACCGTGAGACAGCGCCCCGGAGAGAGAAAGCGCAGGCGAAGGGAGAGAGACGGTGCGCCAGCACCGTCTTTTCCCGGCCCGCAGGGCCGCCCGCTTTTCAGGCGGTGCCAGAGTCTGCAGCAAGCCGGACATGCTGCACCCGGCTTAACAGAATCAGGGTCTGAACGTCAGCAGTACAGGCAGCGCAAACCGGTCGGTCATTTTGCTGAATGCGCTCAGCTCACCGGCCATAATGCTGATATCGAGCATCACGCGCCACAGAGGCTCACCGTACCACTCCAGCGGATCGATATGGCGGCATGACACAAATCGCTTCAGCCAGGTCAGTATCAGCGACAGAAGATCGCTGTCAAAGATGTCTTGTCCCTGCCAGTGTGCATGCCAGCCCCCCACCGTCTGCGGCGTGTGAAACGCCAGCTCCAGCGCAGCCTGCGCCAG
Organism: Pantoea sp. FN0307; assembly: GCF_050113815.1. Classification (NCBI taxonomy): domain Bacteria; kingdom Pseudomonadati; phylum Pseudomonadota; class Gammaproteobacteria; order Enterobacterales; family Erwiniaceae; genus Pantoea; species Pantoea sp. FN0307. The sequence continues at coordinate 33,556 of NZ_JBNJSO010000009.1, forward strand.
CCGGTTCTGATAGCGCCTGCGCTTCTGCTCGCGCTCCCGGCCCTCCCGGTTCTGCGCCCTGCTCTGACGCAGCGTTAAGCGCTTTTCCCGACGCTCCGTGAAACGGGCGGCGGTCAGCGGAAACAGCCTTGAGCCGGTATCCTGCGACAGCGGCGCAGGGCAGCGCTCGCCGCGTGAGGCAATAAGCGTATCGAGCGCAGCCAGGTATTCCCGCGCAGGCGGCGCAGAGCGATCACCGGGTGTGTATTCAGGCATGACCCGGCGCAGCTGGTCAGCCTTAATGGTGCGTGTCCCGCAGTAATGGCGCATAAAGGCACTGGCGTAGGGGTGTGCGCCGCGCGCCGCCCTGCCCTGCAGGCGCTTTTCAACCTCGGCAACGGCCAGGCTGATGGCAAAGGTATACGGGCAGGCGGGAACGATTGAAAGGTGCCGGGGAATGGTATTCATCAGGTTTTCTCCTTGTCTGTAGTGACCGCCCGGACGGGCGGTCTGCCGCTGTCAGCCTTCGTTGCCCGTTTCGTCTTCGCTGCCGTTTTCCGCCGCTGCAGGCTGCAGGGGTTTCATCCACGCAGGCACCCAGCGGGCATCTTTCATCACCTCTTCAGCAAATTCAGCGGCGTCGCCCTTCTTCATCTTCTCCGCATCGCTGGCATTACCCGTTTTACCGGCCTCCTTCAGCGCACCGGCAATCTGCTCTTTGCTCATGCGCTTAAAGAAGCCCTCAGCGCTCGGCTGCCACCAGTCGGCCAGGTTAAAGCCCAGCGCCATTTCAAGCGTATCGAGGTTACTGGTCTGGCTGCGACCATAAATGCGCTCCTGGAAGCTGCATACCGCCGTGGCGCTGCAGAATCCCAGCAGCCCCAGCACGTCACCCGTGCTCCAGCCCATCAGCCAGCGGAAGTCCTGCGACCAGTTTTCCGGGAGTTTCGCCTCCCACTGCGCCTTCTGCTCCTGAATGAACTGCCAGGCCTTTGTATCTTCCTTCGCGGTCGTCCCGGCAATCAGCGCAGTGCTGTTGTCCGTGAGGCTGATTTTCATCGGGGTTCCGTCATAGTTGCGGTGGCTGAAGGTGCTGCGGCACAGCGTCCAGGTCAGCATGGCAAGCGCGATGTCCGGCTTCGTACACAGCGCCGCCTGTACAGCCAGTGAGCGCTCGCACGACATCGAGCGAACCAGCGTGGCGGAGTAGTCTTCGGAAAGCGTCTGCAGGCCTTCCTTATTCTCAGGATTCACCTTTTTCGGCAGGTCGGCCTGACGCTGCACCCCGCGCTGAATGAAGCAGCTGCCGCGCTCAAAGCAGACCAGCGCCCCGGTTTTGCCCTTGTCCGCGCCTGCCCAGCTGCGCTTCAGCCCCGTTTCTTCCAGCGCGGCAACCTGCTTTCTCAGTTGCGCAACCAGCGCGTCGTCGTCGGAAAGCTGCAGCCGGGCACGAAGCTCGCTCAGCTCTTTATCTTCCTCCGGCGTCAGCTCCGGGCAGCGCTCCGGCAGCAGGTGATACGTTTTTTTCACCTCGCTGCTCCAGCTGTGCAGACGGCTGTCCATTCTGACCTCAGCCCAGGCAAACCCTTCTTCTTTCTCGACGGCGGCGGCAATCTGCTGCAGCTTTTCAAGCGTCAGCTGCTCAACCAGCGCGGTATCGATATAGCCCTCGTCTTCATCGCTGAACAGGTCGGTGCGAATGGTTCCGCCCGCCGCGAGATAGGCATCTTTACCGATAAAAGCGAACTTTAGTGAGTGGCTAATCGCCGTCTCAGTGGAGGTGATCAGCTTACGGATGATTTCAGCGGAGGCGTTGTAGTACCCGGAGGCCTGTTCCCACACTTCCAGCTGACGTTCATGCGTGTCGGCCAGCGCCAGCGCCTGACACTGATCGATCGTGATGTTATCGGCGGCCAGCGCGTCAAGAATGGCAGGGTCCAGGCCAGTCAGCTTCAGGCAGCGCTGAACGTGGCGCGAGCTGTAACCCATGAGATCGCCAATCTGCGCAGGTGTTTTGCCCTCGTCTGCCAGCGCCTGAAAACCGGCGATCTGCTCGGCAGGGTGCATATCCTCACGCTCGCCGTTTTCGACCATTGAAGCCGCCCGCGCCAGCTCCTCAGTGACGCGCTTGACCGGGATGGGCTGATCGGGCTGATACACGCCCTGCGAAACCAGCAGCTGCATCGCGGTAAGACGGCGTCCACCGCAGGCCACGCCCAGCATCCCGTCAGCCATATCGTGCGCGATCAGGTTATGCAGCAGCCCGACGTTTTTAATGGTGGCGGCAAGCGACTCGATACGTGACCGGACGTAGATCTTACTGCGCACGTTGAGAGGTGAAATCATCAGTCGCGAGAGCGGGATCATCTCGATGTCGATTTTCTCCAGTGCCTGCTCTACCGCCGCTGCTGCGGCTTTGTCCGCTTTCGCTTTCGCGGGACGACGCGTTTTTTTTGTTTTTAAAGATGATGATTCTTCAGATTCTGAAGCCGTGGTGTTGACGTTCTGCTGTGACATGTTGTTTCTCCTGTTCAGTTTCATGTGATGTTTCTCCGAGTTCCTCGCCGTGAGGGCAGAACGGGCGACCGGGCATCAGGCTGAACGCAGGGGGAAACGGCAAAGCCGCAGCCCGCAGGGACCGGGTGCCGCCGTTTAGCGTGCGACCCTTGCGTGAAGACGCCCGGGTGCCAGGTTTCTGCACGGCGAAGGGATTCGGGAAACGAAACAGAACGCGGGAGATGAACAGGGCACAGCCCCGGACGGCGGCTTTTCGCCGGTCCGGTCCTTACAGGTTGCCGCAGCGCGGCGGCCTGCTGAAGCGCCGGCGCCAGCCGGCTGCAGGGGTTGATGTGGCCGTTGCCATCAGACCCCAGCCGTGAGGCCCGGAACGCTTGCGGTCCGGCGGAGCTTACCGGCCACTGCCGGTTAGCGCAGTGGGGCTGACGACCCGGCTATGCCGGGGAGCCGGAGGGGGCCATCAGGATGCTGGCGCTGTTGACCTTCAGAGAAAGAGAGCTGACGACACAGCTGCAGCGCAGCAGAAGCCTTAACAGCAGCAGGAAGCAAAGAGAGAAGAGCGTGAGACAGCGCCCCGGAGAGAGAAAGCGCAGGCGAAGGGAGAGAGGCGGTGCGTCAGCACCGTCTTTACCCGGCCCGCAGGGCCGCCCGCTTTTCTGGCTGAACCGGAATACAGGCCGTAAAGGTTGCTCCTCATACGGCCAGTAAAATCAGGATTCACTTCTTCAGCATCCTGACCATGCTCAGGATCAGGATGATGCCGCCCGTACAGATAAAGAACAGAGTGAAAATTTCCTCCGGAGACGCTCCACTGGCCTGGACAATATCGCTTTCTGAGGCGGTAATCGCCTCGGTCGCTGGATAAAACCAGATGCCGGCAATAATCATCGCCAGCCCAGTAAACGGGAACAGCAGCCGAAAAATCATCTCATCTCCAGCAGGTTTTTTCTTTCCGGAGGCAAAGATTTTTGCCGCAATGACGCACAGCGCCAGGCCAAAAAAGTAACTTGCGCCGTGCAGTTCAGGGAAGAAACATTTCGAGATTATGCAGTAGCCCATGACCAGGACAGCATTTAACACTCCGAAGCTCATTATTTTTTCTCCAGCGCGTACGTGCGCGTCATTTCAATTATATGAAGCGTTTTCCCGTGGGGAATAAGTGCAGGTGATATAATGAAAACAAATCATCAGTGCAAAATCAGGCAGGCGTTTAATGCCGCGCCTGATCCTTCTTTCCTCGTGAAAACTAAAAAGCAGGTTTATCTTTCTTCATCGAGGATCGATTAAATCAACAACGAGCGACAGTATCTCATCCATGACATGTGGTTCAACCGTGGCGGCATAGCTTGCCCTGCGCGCGGTCAGATCAAGCGAGCGCAGCTGATAGCACAACGCCACGCCTGTTACGTTGCCGGTATCTGTGCTGTTGCCGTCCAGGTAGACGGTCACGCCCTGCGAACGGGACGCGCCGCCGCCGCTTGTCACCGGCACGCAAACCGCCGTTCCCAGCGCCGCAACCAGCTCGCGCTGAGAGATAACCAGGTAGTAATGCGGCCCTTTAAATTCGCGGCCTTCCACCGGATCGCCGTTAACGTGCCAGATTTCGCCCTTCTGCGGCACCCTCCTTGAAACCATCAGATAAGCTCCCTGCCCTGCGGTGCATCACCCAGGCCATCAGCGGTTTCTTCGTTGTAGCTCTGAATTTCCTGCTGGTCGATACCGGCCAGCAGCTGCGCCACAGTACGACGACCGCGCGGTACGCGCGCAACCGGCACAATGCTCACGGCCTCGCCCTCTGCGGTCACGTCCAGCTCGATGCCAACCGTCCAGCCCGCTCTTGCAGCGATGTCGCTCGGGATGGTCAGCACGACCGCCCCGCCCTGCTGACGAAGTCTTGTTGATGCCATATGTCCTCCGGTGTGTGACTTAGTAACACATACGTTACCACAAAGTGCCACTAAGTCACACCTGGAAGCTGTTTTTTTAGTCATAATGTCGTTCTCATATGGGACCGTTATCGCGGGCGACTTGCTGCCCGCGTTGCAGTTACTCAGGCCACTGCCAGACAAATAACGCGCTTTTCATCAAGCGTCAGGGCGTATTCCCACAGGGCGCTTTCATGATGGTTAAGCTTACCGATCAACGGGTCATTGCCGTTTTCACTCCACGCCTGCCAGGCCAGGCATTTCAGTACAGTCAGCGTGGCACTGACACCTGCGGCCTCGGCCGACATGCCTGCACTGAAGCCTCTGGACAGGATCTGAAAATGTTTTTTGCCTTCAAATCCCGGCACCATAAAGCAGGCGCTGTTACTGGTGTGAAAATACTCCCAGTACCCACCTGCGTAGTCCTGACAGTGAGACTGCATCCAGTGAGCCAGTAAAAGCGGAGCTTTTGGAGCCAGACGACCAAAAAAGCCCTCCAGGAACGTCAGGCGCAGGCTCGCAGGCACCTGTTGGGCGCAGAAAAGATTTTTCCCTGATGATTCTTCAGATTCTGAAGCCGTGGTGTTGACGTTCTGCTGTGACATGTTGTTTCTCCCGTTCAGTTTCATGTGATGTTTCTCCGAGTTCCTCGCCGTGAGGGCAGAACGGGCGACCGGGCATCAGGCTGAACGCAGGGGGAAACGGCAAGGCCGCAGCCCGCAGGGACCGGGTGCCGCCGTTTAGCGTGCGACCCTTGCGTGAAGACGCCCGGGTGCCAGGTTTCTGCACGGCGAAGGGATTCGGGAAACGAAACAGAACGCGGGTGATGAACAGGGCAAAGCCCCGGAACGGCACACCACGGTGCCGGGCCGGTCCTTACAGGTTGCCGCGCAGCGGCGGCCTGCAGAAGCGCCGGCGTCAGCTGGCTGCAGGGGTTGACCTGGCCGTTTGCCATCAGACCCCAGCCGGCAGGCCCGGAACGCCACGCGGTCCGGCGGAGCTAACCGGCTCTGCCGGTTAGCGCAGTAGGGCTGACGACCCGGCTATGCCGGGGAGCCGGAGGTGGCCATCAGGGTGTTGATGCCAGTGTCCGCTGTGTGCCAAAAGCGGATGTTCCTAACATCATGTTGTGCTAATTTACATGGAGTATGTTGCAGACATGCATAAAACCAAAAAAGGAGCTAATTAATGTATGACGGCGGTTTCTGTGTAATATCTACAAATGCGACACTTCCAAAGGAAGCACTTCCTTTTTATATCTGTGATGATTACGTAATTGCAGCATCTACAGATTTGGAAATGAATATATTTGAAGATAACCTTAAGGATGCTGGGTATTTTTCACGGACGTTTGTCCCATTTGGTTCTGAAAAAAAAATAATTGTTCATGATGGTGATAAGCACACTCACTGGGAACATGCAGAAAAGAGTAATATCTATTTATTGAAGTTTCGTAATTTTAACAAGCATATACATGAGATAAATTATGCAGGCTCACTAATGAGTCCCAAACTTCGATTTACCATGCAGACAATTTATTCCGACGAAACAGAAACTTCAATTTGTGCCCGTAGCCTTTCATCTTACAGTGACTTAACATTGATGACGATGGGGAGCCATGAAGATAGAGCTGAGTACACCCAAGAACAACTAATTGAATTCAAAGATATATTCTTAAAATTAATAAACCTAAATTCTAAAAGTCGTTATAAAGGTATACTTCAACTATTTTATGGAATAGATAGCATACCACGACAGAGCAACCTGCTAACACTATCTTATTTTTCTACGCTTGAGGCATTACTTACGAATGGAAGAACAGCTGGCGAGTCCATTACAAACCAGTTAATTTATAAAACTCAGCTACTGTTAAATATGAGTGGAACAGTTGATCACCAACATCTTTTTAATGGTCTAAATTATGGTACATTGTGGAAAAAACTCTATCAACTAAGAAGTGACATTGCGCATGGTAATGAGATCGACTTCAAAAAAACCCTCTCACCTTTAAAAGATATTGATACTGTAAATATTTACTTAGACATGGTTATTCAAAAACTGCTGAGGTTTAGTTTAAATCACCCAGAAATGGTTGATGATTTAAAAAAGTGTTAATAAGAATTAATCCTTAATATATAAAAAATCATGTTTTTCTGATTTTAAAGTAGAGGATTTGATAACATTCTTGTAATAATTTTACGTCCGATTTCCGCTCATAGCGGACTTTTAGCCACTGACAAAAGTTGACCTGTCCGTTGCCATCAGACCCCAGCCGTGAGGCCCGAAACGCCGCTACTGGCGGTTCGGCGGAGCTTACCGGCTTTGTCGGTTAGCGCCGTAGGGCTGACGACCCGGCGGTGCCGGGGAGCCGGAGGTGGCCATCAGGGTGTTGATGCCTTTGACCTTCAGTGAGCAAAGCCCGGTGACGCAGCAACTGCACAGCAGAAGCCTTAACAGCAGCAGGAAGCGAAGAGAGAAGACCATGAGACAGCGCCCCGGAGAGAGAAAGCGCAGGCGAAGGGAGAGAGACGGTGCGTCAGCACCGTCTTTACCCGGCCCGCAGGTCCGCCCGCTTTTCAGGCGTGGCCAGAGTCTGCATCAAGCCGGACAGGCTGCGCCCGGCATAACACGTTAAGGGTCGGTACATCAGCAGTACGGGCGATGCAAGCGGAGCACGTCCGGAGGACAGGTATAATCAGGTACGTTTTAGTTCTGAGAAAGCACCCTGATAGCTAAAGTGGCTCAGGGCATGGAAATCCCGCATTTTAACTAAGCTACTATTTTTCAGGGCGTGCTCGTAGAAACCATCACCTTGCTCTTTCCAGGCAGATTCTAAATCACTAACCACATCTGACCAGCTGACCGAATAGAATGAAAGCGGCTCACCCTCTTCCTGATCGCATTGCGCGCTCAACTCAAACTTTTCTTTTGCACTCCACCGATAAACGCCGCCTGATTCTTTGAAATCATATAAAAGCCCCAGCTTGGCGTTAAGCCGTGTTAATGCCGCTTCTGGCGTATCTCCCTGCGCCGCCGGGAACAGAGGGTTTTCAACGAGAAAGGATTGCATGTCATATGCACTATCACGCGAACTCAACATATCAAAAACAAACTCAGCACTTTTCATATCCAGAATGACTGCTGTAAAACCGTAGCCAAAACGCCTGTTTTCGACACCTAAATGATGAGGTACCGCTTCCAGATACTTAAAAATATTATCCATAATGATTTTCTCAATAGTGTAATTTCAGGGAAACAACGAAATATAACTAAAAAATCAGCTTTTAATTATATCTTTCAGACAGTTAAGAACACCTCGCCACCCGGACGAATATCGGCCAGTGAGACAAGATTCTGACACACCGGATCTGACGAAACAAACAGCTGTGTGTCAGCAAGTACCCGGGCGACGGGCTGCATATTGCTGAGTTTCTGTTGCATCTGCGCAATTCGCGTGCTGAGTTCGGTTTGCATTTCTTTTTCTCCCATGCCGGCGCTTGCCGGCATGCTTTATATAGTCATTTGTATATGCACAACTTCCCCGGCCGTGCCGGGGAGCCTGGTTTGTCAGCGCGGCACCTCTACTGTCTTCATATCGGTGATATACACCGGCGACAGGGTGTAGCCCGTGGACATGACGCGGCGTATCCGGTAAGCCTTGTGATCGTCACCGGCCGCAATGCCCTTCACCTGTTTAAAATCGGCGTGCTTTTTGCTCCACTCCTCCTTTGTCATGCTTACGAAGCCCTCGCCCGGGTAGTTAACGATCGGCGGACGCTTCGCGGCCGCTTTAGCCGCTTTTGCCTCCTCTGCACTGGGCGCCTTATATTCGGTGATGCGATCGGGCGTGATAGTGGTCGTGGCGCCTTCCCGCCCCATAAATGAATATTCCGGGGTGACCAGCGAGCTGATTTTTCCGCCGCTGCGGTTTACGCGGATGATGGTCAGCCACTCTCCGCGACTTTTCACCTGGCCGCCCGGCACCATTTCAGTATCTGAGGCCAGCACGCCGCCGTGCTCGTCCAGCATGGCGCGCTCATAGGCAATGCGGTTGCGGTAGTGCGCTGTCCAGCGGCTTAACCGTGTAATGGTGCGTTCATGACAGGGAATGCAGATGTCCCGCGCCTGCTCAGCGGTAATAATGTCGTCTTCAAGGGCAGACCAGATGCTTCGGCTGCCTTCATACTGGCTTTTCTCTGGCGGGCGCGGATACTTTTCCAGGCTAAAACAGCAGTGAAGATGATCAATGTTCGCTATGACAAGAGCCATTGCCCGGTTAAGGTTTTCAGATGACCAGAGTTTGATAAACTTCTGACATTCCTGCAGGCGGCGGTCTGCCTTGCGCAAATCGGCCTCAATCTTCTTGATCCGACGCCAGCGCACATCCGGGCGCTCTTTGTAGGCCGCGTGACGCAGCGACGCCTCTGCCCGGCGCTCCCAGTATTCGGACGTTTCAAACAGGTTTACCGCGCGGCGCATGCCGTTCTCAATTTTCTGCGCGTGTTTACGGGCACGGCGCTCGCTGTGGTGCCCAACCAGAATTGGCTGACCGAAAGGAATAGCCGAAGCCAGGCTGTCCACGGCGGCCAGTACCTGCCCTGACTCGGCTGCGCGCTTTTCGCTGTACTCTTCAAAGCGTTCCGCGCGTTCCTCCTGGCGGTCAAACAGCGACTGATCTTCGTCTTCAATTTCGCCGGCCAGTTCGATCAGCAGGTCTTCACGGCCCGGCGTCCACATCGGGGCCACAAAAAGCCCCTGACGCGGCGCATATTTAAAACCGGCCTGCTTCACACGCTGATACGTTTCTTCATCGAGACGGTGCAGCGAATACAGGCGCAGCTTGTTATCATCCGGTGAATACGTCGCGCGGTAGTTTTCGCGTTTAAAAAAAGATGATTCTTTAGATTCTGAAGCCGTGGTGTTGACGTTCTGCTGTGACATGTTGTTTCTCCTGTTCAGGGTTAAGTGATGTTTCTCTGAGTTCCTCGCCGTGAGGGCAGAACAGGCGACCGGGCATCAGGCTGAACGCAGGGGGAAACGGCAAAGCCGCAGCCCGCAGGGACCGGGTGCCGCCGTTTAGCTGGGCGACCCTTGCGTGAAGACGCCCGGGTGCCAGGTTTCTGCACGGCGAAGGGGCTCAGGGGGACAAAACAGGACAGCAGGTGATGAACAGGGCACAGCCCCGGACGGCGGCTTTTCGCCGGTCCGGTCCTTACAGGTTGCCGCAGCGCGGCGGCCTGCAGAAGCGCCGGCGCCAGCCGGCTGCAGGGGTTGATGTGGCCGTTGCCATCAGACCCCAGCCGGCAGGCCCGGAACGCCACGCAGTCCGGCGCAGCTTACCGGCTCTGCCGGTAAGCGCAGTGGGGCTGACGACCCGGCAACGCCGGGGAGCCGGAGGTGGCCATCAGAACGTTAATTTTTTTGGCTTTCAGTCAGTGAATAGCGATGACGCAGCTGCTGCACAACATCCATAGCAGCAACCGGAAAATTATTGCTGGCAGCAACATTACGCACAACAAGCAAAGCGTGGACTCTTGATGGCTCAGGGATTAACAGATATTAAATCGCCGACAGGTAGTTTTACGCCACTTCCCATCGATTTGGTGAAAGGGATAGTTTTTCAGCCTTTAAAAATAAAGTAAAACGGGCACCGCTTATTGAGGTTGTAGCCGGACAAAAGACGGGGCTGATAACACTGTTACGCCCGTATCAGCTTTTACAGGCTACAGGCCCCATAAATTACTATTACAGTTCTGTTCCCTTATCTTTTGCTTCCTTCACCATATTAGCCCATGCTATGACGTAATAAACATCAACGGGCCGCATCGCTATTACTAAATCAGAAACGAAATATCCTGTTTTCCGTGTAATAATCAGCAAAGGAGTATTTGTACCTGTCTCATTCTCAACCCGAAAATCCAGTTCAGCATATCGTTTGCTTTCTGAAAGGGATCGTTTCGTTTTTTCTCTTTTTTCATATGGTTGCGCCGCCCAGTTGAGAAAATCCCTGAAGGGCACAGTATCCTTTTCAATGTTGTCGGTATTAATGGTAGGCAGCCCAACATAGATCCCCCCCATATCAATCCTGAAGCGAACATAGCATTTATTATCAGCCACTTGCACAGGGAAGTGAGCGGGATTCCATTTATCCGTGACCCTGACGCCGTCCTTGAATTGCCAGTAAAGCACCTCTGTTTTGTACGTATCGAAGAACGTGAGGGTCGCATATTTAAAAAACATGTCGGTAGAATGCTTTGAACATCCACTCAGCAGCAGGCCTGACAGTAATACCAGGGTAAGCAATGCCTTATTTTTCATAATTTCCCTCAGAATCAAAACACTGTTCATCGACCATCTGCAGGAAATCTTTAAATATGGGTAACCAACTACCTGATTGATCCTCATGCGGGTGTTCATCCGCAGGTTTACCGCTCTTCAGGGGAGTACTGGATGTTTTCACTGCCTTATGAGCAATCTGCTGAGCGGTTAGCTCAGCAGAAGTCATGAACGTCGCAGCAAAGCTAAAATGATGTGACGTCGTGCCGGCTGACCGTAAAATCATTCCTGAAGTCACATCACCGTAGTTCCTGTTTAAAAAAACAGCATCATCATGCGCGCTGGCGCCAGACCCACGTCATATCAAGCAGATCGTTAACCCGTACGCCACGGCGGCGCCAGCATGAAAACCATCTCCGGTATGTGCTGACTGTCTGCCTGGCCAGCGCCGTTTCTGCCTCGCAGATTAGCCTCTCCTGCGCCTCTGCCTGACGCAGCATGGCCTGCGCAGAACGCCCGGGCGTCGCTTCTCCGGGCCGCAGGACTGTGTCAGACAGACCTGGCGCCGGGAGCGTCGGCGCGGGGCTGACATCACCGTTATCAGCTTTACCTGAATTCACAACCAGCGTGAACGTATGTACAGGACATCGCGCCACGTCGTACAGATGACAACGTTTTTGCGGCTGCGGGTAAACAGGTGGAACCATTAATGGCGTCATCATTACTGTATTCATACGCATCCCCCTTTTCTGCCCAGCACCGCCACGATTTCCGCCGGCGTGATACCCGCTGACACCATTTCCTCTATGCGCGTCAGCAGCCGGCCGATGGTTTCCGGCTCAAACTGTTCGGTGTTCAGAACGTACAACCCGGTGTGATCGGGATTTATCCAGATAAGTCCGTGCCAGAACGGTGATTCGTTGCCCGGGCTCAGGATATCGAGCGTGACGTGACGGTTTTTCCGGTGCGTCAGGCGCAGGTGAACCGGGAACACCCCGCCCCACTCCTCCCGGTACTCGCAGTCAGTAAGCCAGCTGTCACTGAGCGGTAAGGCATGGAGCACGGCGCCGCACAGCCGGCGGCGGAACTCCTCGCCGCGTGCGCTGTAGGCCTCAAAATCGCCCGGCGAAAAGGCGTACAGCCGTTGCAGCGTCACGCTCTCATCGCGCGTCATTTCACTGCCGCTGCAGCTGCGGAAACCGACCGACCTGCGGCCGTAGTACGCGTGGGTCTTGCCGTTACGGATTTTTTCTTTAGACTGGATAGCTGACATATCTGATTCCTCACTGATGACGATTGTCCGGCCCTGCGGAGGTAGGACTCCGGCAGGGCACCTTCTTAATGCGTTCTTGTGCCGTTCAGCTCGATATACAGTCCGAGCCAGAACCCGGCCTCCGGCTCAAAATTAAATGCCTGCCAGAGCATGTTCCCCCCTCTGCTGCGTACGACCAGACGAAAGTGCGTGCCCTGATCGTCTTCAATCGTGACGTTGCTGTATGTGCGGGCAACGGCCTCTGCCTGCTCCCGGGTAAAGGGTCCGTTCGGAAGTAATGGTGTGTGACTGGTCATGGAATTCTCCGGTAGTGCGCCAGCCCTGCAGCCGCAGGTCAGCGGCGCAGTGTCATTCAGAACGGGATGTCATCGTCAAAATCTGCCGGCGGCTGGTTGCCCTGCGGCGGTGCATGGGGGTCAGGCTGCGGCTGTGCCGCACCGCGTCCGCCCCGGCTACCTTTGCCACCTTTGCCACCATTATCTGACGCTGCCGGCGGCTGCTGAGGCTGACCGCTGAACTGCTGTCCGGTCTGTGCGCCAGTGCCGCCGCCGCGCCCGCCCAGCATCTGCATGGTGCCGCCGACGTTCACCACCACTTCCGTGGTGTGGCGCTCCTGCCCACTCTGGTCCTGCCATTTCCGTGTCTGCAGCGCGCCCTCGATGTACACCTGAGCGCCTTTACGCAGAAACTCCCCGGCCACTTCAGCCAGCTTTCCGAACAGCACCACGCGATGCCATTCCGTTTTTTCTCTGGTTTCCCCGGTCTGCTTGTCGCGCCAGGATTCAGAGGTGGCCAGCGTGATGTTCGCGACCGCGCCGCCGTTCGGCATGTAGCGCACCTCGGGGTCCTGCCCCAGATTGCCGACCAGAATGACCTTGTTGACGCCCCGTGAAGCCATAACGTTTCTCCTCATGCAGTTGGTTTTTTAACCACGTCACCCGTTGAGTTTCGGGAGCCGCGGTGTTGACGTTTTGTGGAAATCGGCTGGTTTTTTCCTCCGGTATTCACTTCACCCGTTTGAGATCCTTCGCCGCGAGGGCGTAAACCAGCGCGGGTGACGGCAGGCGTCCGGGGCGACGGGGAAATTTATTTCTGGTCTAATGGAGTGGCCGGAAAAAAATTTTCACGGCGTTCATTTCACCCTGGACGACCACGGCGCCTGTGCTTGTCTCAGCCCCGGCGAAAGGACTTAAACCGGTGAACGGCGTAGGAAAAGCACAGCACGATGCAGCAGCAACGGCGGCTGAGCGGCAGCGAAACGGCGTTGCGCCTCAGAGCGGCGGCGGATTCTGGCCGTCGCGGTTCGCGCCAGCCCTGGGGCTGGCTGCAGCCCCTGCTTTGCCCTGCCGTGTCTGTGTTTTGGTCTTTGTTTTGGTCTGTGTTTTTTCTGCAGTTTTGGCCGGCTGTTGCTCAGCCGTCACCGTGCCGGCGCACGCGCCGCGGATGCAGGCAGACGGAAATGAGAAAAGCGGGGTGACAGAGTTTCAGAACAAATTCCTTATGCGACAGCTCCCTGAAAACGAACGGTGATCTTACACAACAGGCCTCGCTTAAAAACCCCGCGCCGGCGTTTTCAGAGGAGCGCCAGCACGGTTTCTGCTTTCGGCCCTCAGACCCCAGCCGACAGGCCCGGAACGCGTCCCCGGCGGTCCGGCGAAGCTTACCGGCTCTGGCGGTTAGCTGAGTGGGGCTGACGACCCGACAGGGGAGCCGGAGGGGCCCTTATCCACATCTACGCTGCACATCCGGCGCATAAAGCTGTGGATAAACAGCTGCAGCCCCTGCCCGCTGACGGCTGAAAAGCGCTGGTCAATAAATAACCTTCCGTTTCGCTGTAAAACTTTATAAATCAATGATCTTCTTTTTTCGCCATGCAGGTGTGATTCACTGTGTCTTGCACAGCCCTGAAAGCCAGTTAATACTACTGTAAATACATACAGCGCTTTAACAGGGACTTTTGCTATGTTTAACGCCTTTGAGTTGATGCACCCGGCGGACAATCCGCCGCCCAGCTTCAGGCCTCTTTTTCTGGAACGTGTATCCTGCGGGTTTCCCTCTCCCTGCCAGGACTATGCGGAACAGGAGCTCGATCTGAATGAATATCTTATAGCCCACCGGGCAAGCACCTTCTTCCTGCGCGCGCAGGGCAACAGCATGCAGGACATCGGCCTTTATGACGGCGACCTGCTTATTGTCGATCGTTCCCTCAGACCGGAACACGGCGACATTGTCATCGCGGAGCTTTACGGCGAATTCACGGTAAAGCGGCTGCTGCTTTCCCCGAAGGGTCCCGTACTCCAGCCCATGAACCCTGCCTACCCCGTTATCATTCCTGATCCGGATACGCTGGAAATTTTCGGCGTCGTTGTGCATTTCGTTCATACCGCACGCAGGAGAAACTGACATGTTCGGTTTAATTGACGTGAACAGCTTTTACGCCAGTGCAGAGAAGGTCTTCCGGCCTGACCTGAAAAATGCACCGGTGGCCATCCTGTCGAATAATGACGGCTGCGTGATTGCCCGCAGCAGGGAAGCGAAGAAGTACGTTAAAATGGGCGAGCCGTGGTTTAAAATAAAAAATCAGCAATTCCCCGAAAAAATACATTTCTTTTCAAGCAATTACGCGCTTTACCACTCGATGAGCAACCGGGTCATGTCCTGTATCGAGGAGGTTGTGCCACGCCTGGAAGTCTACTCGGTGGACGAAGGTTTTTGCGACTGCCGTGGTATGGAGATGGCCATGCCCTATGAAGATTTTGGTCGCATGATCCGAAACCATGTCAAAACCTGCACCGGGCTGACGGTCGGCGTCGGGCTGGGCCCGACGAAGACGCTGGCGAAATCAGCGCAGTGGGCCGGGAAGGAATGGCCGCAGTTTGGCGGGGTGCTGGCGCTCACGCCGGGGAATCCGAGGCGGACCGAAAAGCTACTGTCTCGTCAGCCCGTGGGCGAACTCTGGGGCGTGGGTTCCCGGCTTGAGAAGCGCCTGCAGTTGCTCGGCGTGACTACGGCGCTCGATCTGGCGCGCAGCTCCCCTTCCCTTATCCGTAAAAACTTTGGCGTGGTTCTTGAGCGCACGGTACGTGAGCTCAATGGCGAATCCTGCATCCCGATGGAGGATGCGCCCCCGCCAAAGCAGCAGATAGTAGTCAGCCGCAGCTTTGGCGAGCGCATCACGGAATACGATGCGATGCGTCAGTCGGTTTGCGCCTATGCCGAGCGTGTGGCGGAAAAGCTGCGCGAGGACCGCCAGTTCTGTCATCACGTCTCGGTTTTTATCCGTACGTCGCCCTTCGACACCACCCAGGCCGGATACAGCAACACGGCATTCGTAAAGCTGCACGTAGGCACGCAGGACACGCGAAACATTACTGAGGCGGCGGTGAAGTCCCTGGACGCTATCTGGCGCCCGGGCTATCGCTATGCGAAAGCCGGTATCATGCTCAGCGAGCTGCGGCCGAACGGCGTGGCGCAGCTGAACCTGTTTGATGATGAGGCACCGCGTGCCGGCAGCGAGGCCCTGATGAACCTGCTTGATACCATGAACCGGTCGGGTCGTTACAGCATTGGCTTTGCGGGCAAAGGCATTGACCCGGAATGGAAGATGAAGCGGGAAATGCTGAGTCAGGCCTGGACGACGAACTGGAAAGATATACCGGTAGCAAAAGTGTGTTAAGGATGTTTACTGGATATCTGAAGGGATGCCACTCAGTTCATGAAGAGGTAAAAGTTTTCACATTAAGCGTCAGGCTGCCGGACTGCAGTGAAGGGGATTTTATTTGAGTGCAGCCCGGCGCCTGTTTTAATCATCTGGAAAAAAACAGGCCCATCATTCGTCGTCCGGAAACATCCTGGAGCTGTTTGCGCGGGTATCGGCGACGTTTTTATCTTCCTGATGCACCGGTTTTTCTGCCTGAGCAGAATCTGTCGCACTGGCAGCCGGACCTAGCCTGGTCAGTAATGCCCGTATCACCGAATCGTCCGGCGTGAATGCATCCGGGATCACGCTACTGATAATACGCTGGATGTCCTGCAGCGTAACGTTTTCGGTTGCCAGCTCAGCTATCAGATTGGGGAGCCGGCGATCAATGGACGCCAGTGCGGCACCGGTGAGGAGAAAGGCGCGCATGGCGCGCCCCCGCTCTTTGAGGCGCGTTTCATCCAGCAAATCGACCACTAACCTGTCCCCGGCCTGCTCATCCGGATACAGGTTAAACGCGATTTTGCGTGGTGAGGATTTGTCAGTCATTCGCGCTGCCTTCCTTCATTTCCAGCATGCCCAGCACCAGATCAAACTGTGGGTCATTGCTCGTGAAAAAGCGATCTGAGGGCACGTTGGTTGCTTTTTTTACAGCATCGGCAATCAGCTTTGCACCGCCGCCTACGCACATTACATGCGTATAGCCTGTAAAACGATCGAGCGTATCCACCACGCGGTTAGTCAGAATGCGCTCTTTCTCTTCCATCGTGTTCAACACGGCCTGACGTAATCTGGCATCCGGAAGGCGATGTTCAATCCAGGCCTTTTCTTCACGGTGAACGATGATGTTATCTGCCTGAAGAGAACTGATGCGCGTATGCCCGGCGAGTGCGTTTTTAATACCGTTAGTGATAATGGATACGCCAATTTTAGGATCGCACCAGGTATTCGTAATGCCGGACATTTTGCTCCGAACATGTGAAACGTCCAGGGTGGTACCACCCAGATCCACGATAAGCAGTGAATCATCGTCCTGCAGCCCGGTCAGGACGTTGAAGCCCGCCGGAATGCTTTCAGGCAGAACAGTGACTTTGTCGATAGTGAAACCCTGCCTGTTTCCCTGCAGAGTAACGTCACGCTTAACGCTTTTTTTCTTGCGGGTAATATTTTCAGTTTTAGGCTGGAAATCAGCATTCAGATATTCAGACAGCGGTAGCGTCACCACAACATCTACTACCTGTGGTTCGATGCCCGACTGCAGCAGTGCGTGATGGATTGCCACCGTATTTACCTGGCTGTACTGATAGCGTGTTTCTGTTGTCACGACTGCATCGGCACTGCCTGGATCAAAGCTGAACTTTTCACCTTCAATTTCATAGTTTGCAGACTGACCATCATCAAACAGATTCAACGACCATTCTGGTTTAAAGCTGTTAGGGCTGATGAAGGTTTTAACCTCCCCATTTTCTTTTCACGCCAGCTTGATGTTAGTAGAGCCGTCGTCAACAAAAATGCGCATCGCAAACCTCACAGAAGTGGTTAAAGTTAAAGTTCAGCAGAGATTTCAACGTATCATGAAATTGAAATATATATAACACAAACTCGATAGTTCCGGGTGTGACTCCACCTGTAAAGCAAGGATGATGACTCTTACAGTTATATTTTATAACATATATAAATCACATAAATATAATCATATCAGTTTCAGCCTGTCATTTATCATTTGACACCCATTAACATGACACATACGTAGCATATAAAAAGCATGATCTTTTTTGTGCGAAGCATAACAGGTAACCGCATCAGGCTGTTTTGTTCGTTTCCTGATGAAGCGCCGGCAGCATCTGTCGTCAAGAAAGCAGCGTTTTTTTACACCGTTCTGCCGCCGTTCGGTAAAAATGCCTGTATAACTGAAATAAAAATGCCGCTTCAGTGAGCGGCATGATAAACGCCTGAAAGCCTTACACACATCAATTTCAGGCGTCACGATAGCGGTGAATTAGGTAGCTGGTCACAAGGATTAACACCACGGCCAGAAACTGATAACCGCCTATCCCATACCACGGTCGTTCGTCGAAAAGCCCCATTTCCCTGGTACGTCCAACGACGCTGCCGAACTGTTCTTTATCTGCAACATAGTTAAGCAGCGGAAATGTACCTGCAATGAACCATGCTGCCAAAACGCCGTTAACCAGCCATACAGGAAACAGGTCAATAAAGTCTGTCAGACCACCGCTGTGCCATGATGACCGCCGCGCATCACTGAAAAAGTTGTACCAGGCCGCTATGCAGAACGTCGCCCATATAAGCACTGCAAAAACCATCGCACTGCAAAAACCATCGCCGTGAAAAAACTTACCCCGTCATTAATCGTCTCAAGCATATTACCGCCTCCTTTTTCACCTGATTGTTTAGCAGAGCTTAATTTAACCATCTTTTGCCTGATAATTCGCGTTTAACAGTGAGCGACCGTTGCCAGACGTTTTTTATGCCATTCCCCTGCCATTCGGTGGGCATTACGGATATCAACAGCATTAATCAAATATCTTATCGGCCAGTCCGGTGGTGAACTCAGCATGGCATCAAAATATTCTTTTATCCGGTTGGGAAAAAACGTCAATCCTGCGACATGTTTCTGAGCTTCCTGTCGATATTTACTCCTTCCGGGTTCTTTATGCGCAAACTTGCGCAGCTCATTTAGCACTTTGGTAAATTTCCCTAATAAAGTATTAATCTGGCAGCATACAAAACGATACCGTTCAGAGTCATATATGCTTAAAAGAATCGAATTCTTTTTTCATTTGTGTCAGATCATCGCTCAGTTCAGATAAAATCTTTCTTTTCAATAACCCTGCGTTCAGCCCCCTCGATTTCTGCAAAGCAAAGTCTGTTTCTTTTGCGTTATTTTTCCACAGACAATTAAATATGCTAAAGATGTCTTTTGGTGTTTTATTGATTAATTCATTTAATTTTCCCGAGAAAGGGTTTTTATATACATAAATAAGAACTAGCTTTACCGGCGTTTTTTTGAAATAAATGCTCGACGCACCAATTTTATTATTAGCGACCTGGGATATTCGAAGTTTTATAAGTGATTTTGCGTGCTCATATATAAGTGATTCATATTTTTTAGAAAGCTCATTGCAACCGTCATCCAGAGTAGTCTCACCCGCCCATGAAATGAAATTCACATGTTCAAAAAAATCATATTTATGAAGGAGTTGCTGGTAGTATTCAAAGCCATAATTTTCGCCTGGGTTCTTTTCTTTCATGATTAAAGCGTTTAACCCAACGAGACTTAAAATATCGTTTCTAATCAGTGATCTAATCAGTGATGTGTACTTTTTATGTTCACTTACATCTCCATTCTCGTTGTAGTAACTGGTACTTACGAAATCGAGCGTATGATACAAAACCCTCATGTAAGGGCTTATTACAGGATGCGTGTACAGTTGACGACATGCGAGATAAACATTATTTTTTGACTGTATGTTATTTAATAAATCCCTTCCGACTTTTGAGTCTAAATATTCGCAAAGCTTTTCGTGGTAAATATTGTGTTGTTCAAGAAGAAGGGAATAATGCGATTCAAATGTTTGAACTGCACTAATTTTACCAGAAAGTTTCAGTGACTCCTCCGATATATTAGACGCTTTAATGGCCGCAGTGCTGCTACGCCTCCCTTCGTGGGCACTCCAGATTGTCGCAACAAATGCAAAAGCTGTAAAAAATGTCCCTAACACCGAAGCATTCGACTTGGCCCAAACCCAGGCCAAATCCAAGCCCCAGTACATATCAATTGATATAATCAATATTAAAATAAATATCAGGATAACGAACACTCGCATAATAAATTCCGTTAAAAAGAAAGACAAAATATTACCTCATATATTTCACAATATCCTGAAGTACCTTATCAAGAGGCTAAGCCAGCTTGTATATCCTCAAGAATTAGCTCTGCCCCTGTTCTCAAGTGGTCGGTCGGGGCGTTGCAAGTTTTTGAATGATTACTCGCGTAGTTTCAGCATTGCTACCGCTTCTGTACCAGGCATATGAAACTGCACCCTGTATCGTGCAGCCACATCGAGTGCAAACACCTTCGTATACACTTCGGTAGACTTCATGCTTTTATGTCCCATCAGGCTCTGCAGCGCCTTCAGCGGAATCCCTGCATAGAGCATATGCATGGCGTAGCTGTGGCGAAACGTGTGCGGCGTGACCGGCACGGAGAATGTCACGCCGTCAGCTGCTGCGGCTTCAACCGCTTCGTTCAGCCAGGTGCGTACGGTCCGGTCAGTAATGGTCCAGAGCCGCACCTTTTCAGTTCGCCCGCTCTCAGGGTTACGCCGTTCCAGCGGTATTTTCAGTGTGGCAATCATCATCTCCAGCTGGGCGATAAACTGCGGATCGGATAACGGAACGAGGCGGTGTGGCACCATCCCGGCCGGCATCCGGCCGGCGCCGCGATTCGCCTTCTGGCCACGCTGTTTCAGGGTGGCCAGCTGCACATACGGGTAGGGCGGTGCCAGGCTGAAATCCGCGCGGGCCAGCGCTAGCGCCTCGTTGATACGCGCGCCGGTGTTCCACAGTGTGGTAAACAGCATCTTGCGGTGCAGGTCCGGCACATAATGCAGCAGGGCGCTGACTTCCGGCGCCAGCAGGTATTGTGGATATTCATCGTGCTGCGCGGCCATCTGGCGGAGTGCCAGCGCCGCCGGATAGTCGATGGCGACCGGCAGCTGGGTGACAGGCTGCTGTGAATAAAGTGATGGCAGTGTCATGATCATTCCTAATAATTATGCCGTTTTTCATGAGCCAACCGGGTAATTTCAAGAGCACGCGTCACTCGGGTACGTCTGGCAGCGAAGAGAATTGCCCTCTGCTCCCGGTACTGGGACCAGAGGTGGCGTGGTGCAGGCCAGCTGTTCCCGGCCCCTTTCATAGCTGGCATTTTACAAAGTTTTCGCAGCCTGGCTGCGAGAATAAATGCACGTATACCCAGCCTTACGGCCTGTTGCCGGTGCGCGAAGAAACCTTCGATGAAGTCGGGCGGATCGGCATCATCAAATGCTGTGCTGACAACGTTACTCGACTCTGCAATCATCGTTTCCAGCTCACGAATCTGATACATCAGATCAGACGGAAGTGAGCGCCAGTCGCCTTTGACGCCGGAAAATTCGATCCCGGGTATACTCGTCTCGAGCACTGCCAGGCCAGATCCATCCTCAACATCACCGTAGTCCGTGGCGGGCGGTACGCATTCTTCACCAAACCGCTCAAGCTGAAAAACCAGTTCGGTGGCAATAAAATACTGCTCCCTCTGAAGTTTTTCGCTTGCTGCTTTTCTTTCACGTTCAGCCGTGAAGTGGTGTGAAAGCCACTGACTTCCCAGCGCGCCTGGATACCGGCCAGCGCTGCAATTGCCGGTATCCAGGCGGAAATCCCCTCAGCTGCGATGGTCATGAGCAAACTTTCCTAATGTCGTGTTCCCAAGCAGTAATGCTGGTAACAGTCGGATTAATAGTAAATTCTTCCATATAGGCAAGAAACTCGTTGTCAGAAACAATCACCGTCATCCCGGAAACGATCGTCCTCCTGAAGAAGTGTTTCTGCTGCTGCTTCAATAAAGCCGGAGACACGTAGGATGGCGTCTGCGACCCGCTCTGGCCAGATATGTACAGGCTCATCGGCCAGAGTAAATCCATTGCGGTGAACCAGATCGTTACGAGTGTCGATCACGACTCCTAGTTCTTCATAATCCCAGGCATGAGGCGTACTGAGCATGAGTTCAAAATAGCGTTTGATAGCACTGGGGTTCTGGAAGGTTTTTTTTGACACAATGGCCTGGGCACGCCATGTAAAGGCCTGTTCAGGTGTTTCCAGTCCGGGCTCTTGCTCGAACCACTTTTTATTAAGCAGGGCCTTTCTTTCTTTTTCACTGCGCACCAGTTTGGTTGCATTTTTCATGAACCTCTGCAGGTGAGGAGAATGGCTGAGTAAAGCCCGTGCGCTGTACATCAGAAAGCTGTCCAGAACGGTCACCACATGGACAAATGCCATCCGCAATACAATGTCTGGCTGAATGGTCGCCAGCAATCTCTCCAGCTCCTGCAATTCAACTTTGGCATCATGTAAGCGGCCAGGTATGCTGGCCAGTTTAGCTTCAAAATGCGCCTGTTCTGCAGCCTCTTCTAACCAGTCCTGAAACCACTGATATTCCTGAATGGCGTGATCCCATGCTTTAGAGCCTTCCTCCGCTTCCGGGTAGTTAATAGCAATCCATTCATCCCGGTGTTCTTTCTGCATATCAAAAATCAGCTCTTTCATACTACCCATCATCGATTCCTTTTAGGCTTATGAAACTGCGTATATCACGGCATACAGACTACAGGGCAGGGACTTAAACGGAGGCAGGCTGAATCGGATTACTGTTTCCATCACCGAATGCCGTGTCACGGATTATGTGGGATTCTTCTCCCAGCTTTAGATAATCAATGGCGACCGGCAGCGGCGTGACGGGCGCCTGCGGATAGTGAGATGGCAGTGTCATAGTTACTCCATAAAACTTAAACAGCATCCTCACGCGCCATACGCGCCCTGAATTTCCGTTCTTTTCGCCACTGTTTCCACAGCACGTGTTGTGCCGACCAGTCGCTGTTGGCATCAAGGCGTGAAGAGGGCATATGATTCAGTTTGCGTAGTCGCTTGGCCAATAAAATGGCACGCATGCCCAGACGTGAATACTGATACCGTCGTTCACGAAACGTCAGAGGCCACTCGGGCGGATAATCCCAGTCTCTGACAACACTTATATGCTGGTTGGCTTCAGGGATCAGTACCGTCAGCTCGCGGATACGGTACTGAATCCGGTCTGGAAGTACCCGCCAGTCGCCGGCAATATCATTGACAGAAAATGCTTCCACGCTCGCGGTCGTCCGGAGGCTTCCCTTGCCATCATCCTCTCCTTCGTCGTTCACTACGTCAGCACATTCCTGTGCAAATCGCTCAAGCCGGAATACAAGCTCAGTGGAAATGAAATATCGCTCCCGGGCCAGCTTGTCCTCAGCGGCAGCTCTTTCACGACGAAGGGTGAACCGGTGCGTCAGCATGACGGCCGCAATCGCCGCCCCGGCGGTGATTGCGGCCGTGACCACGTTTCCCAAGATCCCCGGCCCCTGATTAATCACCTGCACAGTCACCGGATGTGCGGCCGCAGTCACCAGCCCGTCAATCACGTTGTCCTGCATAACGCCGACCTCCCTTATTATGTTCACCTGCGCTGCTTTATTTAGAAATCCCGCCATTACTTATTGTTGGTCTGCAAGCCGCAATATCAGTCATCCTGCAACGTCAGATAGAAAAGTTGCTCACTATCTTCCGTGAGTTCTGTTAACCCCTGACCACTAGGTGGATCGCCGTCAGGGTAGCCATCCACCCAGTTAGCTTCTTTTCGAAAGCACCAGGTGCGCAGGCTGCGATCGTAGCCCGCAATGATCCGGTCTTCAAAGGTAAGCATCACTCGAACGCCTTCGCCGAATTCTCGCAACCAGACACGCCTGTGACCGAGTTCCTACAGCGCTCTGTACATGCTGATCATATCAACAGCTTGCTTTCCTTCCATTAATCCGGCCATAAACCAAATCCTTTCCCAATAAATAGTCACTGAGAGTAATTATGATATGCAGCAGATCTGTCTGAGCACAACCCGGGCATCTGTCATCCGGATGATTTTCCCCTGCTGTCATCATTTTTAAAGTGATAATAAGTAGACTTATAATCACTCAGTTAAATTACCGGATGGCCGTATCCGGCTGATCCGACTTTCCCGTTATTTCACAGTTTCCGGAACTTTACCACGGCGGGAAAATAAGCAAAGCGGCCTTTTCCGGCGCGCAGGACCGGTTATGGATCTTGCCTGAAAACCCAACATGTCGCGGCATGACCAGCTGACGATGCCACTATATATAGTGTTTGGGGCCGGGCGGCGGAGGGCGACGATCGGCAGATCCGGTTCCCTTTTTCCGGATCCTCAGGATTTAACAAACAAGAATATGCTTGATGCAGTGGATGATGCATAAAAAAAGTCTGTAGGAAGGTAAATCATGCAGTAGCATTAAATAAGCGCAGATGCAGGAAAACCGTATTTAAGTTACAAAAACTGCATACACGTATGATTTGTCATGTCAGCAGCAAATCTTTCTCGTACTTCGTAGACCTTATAAAAAATCGCTGGACGCAGGAGTTTTCGTAAAGCAAGAGATGCAGGTACGAAAGGGGAGCGCCTGTCGATGAGCCCTTTATATACAGCGTATAGTCAAAATCACAGAATGAAGCCGGTGTCTTCTTTAAGCAGCTCCGGGTGTAGTGGAGCTGGCCGCCAGGCTTTCGAACTAGGTGGATGATTATCTCTGCACGCTTCCAGATATGACCAGAATTAAGGAGTTTAACTTTTGGTAACTGCTAAAGGATCCACTAATTTTTTGTAGAGCTTTAAGCAGTTGAACAAGCCGAAGGCGCGTTAGCGTTAGCTTCTGTGAATGACCTCCACATTTTCGACCTCCTTTCAGTTTTACCTTCCGCCCATCTGTTGATTTGAAACGGAAATCATCACTACCCTGACTGTGTTAGACAAGCGTGCTAAGTTTTTTAAATACAAAAACAAAGTATGCATAACAAATGCGCAACACACCTAAGAAGGTGACTCATTATGAAACAATGCAATGCGGATTCTGTTTATAACCTTTAGAAATATATATATTCATTTCTATTAAATCCATATTTTACATCTACTTAGTCATTAAAGGTTACTGGTTTAACACCTCTTTTCGGAATCATAGCGTTATAATTAAGAAATTCTGATATTTTACGATAATAATTATGTTGTCTTGTCACATTTTGCTCTTACTATCTACTCCCGAAATGTAGGGGTGGCGCAGACCCACTCTGTTAGTGGCTTCGAGGAGAGCAGCATGAAGGACATATTCGGTTATCTAAAACGACTGAATTTACTGGAAAAGCCAAGGCGGGATAGTTCTTTCCTTTCGGCTTTACACAGAGCCCACTTCTTTTCAGTACCGTTTGAAAACTTCAGTATGCGAGATAACGCGTCTGGAGACTTAGCACGCGACGTGATTGTCGATAAAATAATATTTAACAATAGGGGAGGGATCTGCTTCGAATTTTCCGTATTGCTAAAAGAAATGTTTGATCATATCGGTTTTATGTATCAGACACGTCTGGCAAGGGTTCTGATACCCTTCATGACGCCTGCAACGCACCAGTTATTTATTGTGACTGTAGACCAAGAACCGTGGATTTTTGATGTTGGTTTTGGTGCGAAAGGCCCACGAGCTCCTCTGTTACTTACTGACGGTTACATACATGAGCATCCTTTTTTGTCCTCCAGAGTTAGCAGTCATCCTGAGCTTGGCTGGGTAGTCTCGGTTAAAGAAAACAGCAAAAATGATGCGGTCTGGGAAAACATTTATTCGTTTCATGATGTTGCTACTTACCCCGCCGATATCAACATGGCTTATTTCTACACTCTCTTTTCATCGGAAAGTCTGCTTAACACAAACAGGGTTGCAAGCCTTCCAACAGAGAACGGCAGGATAAGCATACGAAACAATACTTTTACCGAGGTAAATGGATTAAGCACCTCATCAAAGGAAATAACTGACAGAGAGGAAATGGCACAGCTGCTTTCCACAAGATTCGGGATCAGAATTGCCCCCGAAAAACTTACTGACGCGAGAAGCCAATGACGACCACATATCTAATTGTTCCGGGATATACAAATTCAGGCCCGGATCACTGGCAGTCTTTTATGGAAAGGAAGTACAGCAACGTCATGCGTGTTCAGCAGGATGACTGGAATACACCTTCTTCTCTGTGGGTTGACAGACTTAATCAGGTAGTTGTCGGCACTCAGGGGGACATAGTACTCCTTGGTCACAGCTGCGGTGCAGTAGCCGTAGCCCAGTGGGCTGCTACGCATTCATGCAGCAGGGTTAAATCTCTGATCCTTGTAGCACCGGCAGATGTAGACGCTGAGACAGCGATAGTTCCTATCAGACAACAGCGCCCGTTACCCTCAGGAACGCTGGGATATAACGCTCTGCTCATTCACAGCGACAATGACGAGCATCTTAGCGAAGCGCGCGCACACGCACTGGCTACGCAGTGGGGATGTAAAACCCACCTGTTCAGCGGAGCGGGCCATCTTCATACGGCCGCAGGGTATGGTGAATGGCCGGAGGGTGAGCGTCTGATTGAGAACTTCACGGGTCTCGCATTACTGAGTGTTAAAGGAAAAGGCTAAAGATGTTTAGGGAAATAAAGAAATTTGGTTCAGCAGCCCACAGTTTTTTGCTCGCTACTTTCCTGATGGGACTCAGCAATGGCATGTTTGATGCTGTTTATAACTTCTACCTGGAGGCACGTGGCGTCGATAAAACGGCAACGGGACACATCTATGCTGTAGCTATGACAATGATGGCAGCAGCGGTAATTCCGCTGATTTTTGCCAGCAGACGGATGTCTCAGAAGAAGCTGCTGTTGATTTTTGCATTTATCTACGCGTTGCCATTTATTCTTCTGCCGGTGCTTGCAACGGTATGGGGAAGTGCCGTTACGCTGGGGTTGATTCTTTCCGGAATGATCGCACAGCTGTCGCTGGGCAACTCTCTTATGGGATCAAATATCGATGCCAGGAACAGGACGACGTTGTTCAGCTGTTTCTTTGTCTCCTATCTGGGAGCGGCAATGGCAGGCTCAATCGCAGTCAGCGTCATTACACACTTTTCACATGCTGTACCATTAAGAAATTATCAGGCTATTCTCGTTGCCTCATTTTTCTCCGCCCTGCTAATGATTTATTTTCGCGTCAAATCCATCCGGGGAATTACTGAGCCGGGGAGCGATGATCGCCGACTTAGCGGTGCAAAGAACATGGAATGGGGTAATTTTATTATTCTGTTTATTGCCGCGTCTCTTCTTGGTGCATCAATAACGCTTATTTTTCGCTTCATTAATATTGTATTTAACCTTGCCTATACCATGAATGTCAGTGAGATCTCACTGATTATGGGGGGGGATAAAGTTGTCAGCATTGTCGGAGCATTATTCGCTCCACTGCTTGTAAAGCGATTCTCCCTGAAACCTACTGTGATCATAGCCGGCCTGCTAACTGCAGCATGTTTATTTTTCCAGTCATTACATATTCCTGCAGCAATTTTTATCGCTCTTTATTTCATGAGACTTCTTCTCAACTACTGCCTGATGCCACTTCTGGATACACTGGCTATTACCGGCTTTTCCAAAGAACGGTCTCTCTTATCAACCAGTATCAGACAGCTCTCATTTTATCTCGGGAGTGCACTTTCGGCCGTTATTTATGGGGACTTACTTGATGGTGGGCATTGGGAAAAAACCTTGATCATCTCTGCAGGGCTTGCTCTTGCGGGGGCCGTTTTCATGAGCTTTATCCGTGTTAAAAACGAACAATAATGTGGCAGTCAAAAGTTAAAGGAGTAATTTATGTCCGCTGAATATGTAATACCCGACAGTGAAAATGTCGCGCTCATGCTGAAAAAACTTTCTGCGCTCTGGAAGAACCGGGCGGCAGTAAATAAAACGCACCCTCAATATTCTGAGCTTGAATTCGATGTCAATAAGAAAGATTTCAGTGAGTCGTTGCTGCCGTTCAGGCAGCATGATGCCTGGAAAGAAGCACCTGAGGATGTGAAGGGTCGTTGCCTGTCCTATGCCTGGGGAATATACAATCTAAAAACAATTTACATTGAATGCGACATCGTCACACCGGCCTGCGAAGACATAATCAAGTGTCCGCCGGTTAACTCGCCCAACCGAGCTGAACTTCAGGACGTTATGTCAGAAGCTCTCCTGGACGAGGCACTGCATACGCGAATGTCAGTAATGGCATGTAACTATATTTATGATCGGCGCAGGCTTGAACCGCTTAACTATACTAACTTTAATCTTATCGACTGGCGTCGACAGATGCTGGCGGGCTGCAGCGCTGAATGGCAGCGGCGGCTTACAAGATTTGCAATCGCCTGTGCCAGTGAAACCCTGATAACGGATTATCTGAAAGTAATGGCTGAGGACAGTAGTATTCAGAAGATATGTCATGAAGTAACCCGGATTCATGCTGAGGATGAGTGGAGCCATTCAAGTGTTTTCAGTTACGTCGCTTACGACATAGTGCGCGATCTGAGTTTAAGTGAGCGCAAATATCTCAGGGATACCATGCTTAAAACAGCGGACCTTTTTGCTGATAACGAGATGGGTGCCTGGGAAAACGCTTTTAAAATCGCAGGCATGCCCTATGCAAGAGAAATAATTTCAGAAACGGAAAGCTGCAACGAAATAAGTATTTATCTCGACTCAGCCGAGGCAGTTATTTCAAGAATTGGCCTTTAAGGGGACCGTACAAGATGAAACTTGTCTGCGAAGATTTATCTTTGTTAACAGCAAGGATGAAATTGTTCCGCCTGCGACCTGCTTGCAATACTGATTCAGTTAATGAACATGTCTCGCCGGGGGAGTATTTTAGCTTTAATTTCAAAGATGAAAATGACACGTCATTTCAGAGATGCTATACGTTAGTATCTGCTGAGCCGGGAAAATCCTATGAATTCATTATTGAAAACAAAGGCGAGGGGAGTGCATCGGCTATAATTTCAAAACTGCTAGCAGAAAAAAAAGAAATTGAAATTAATGGGCGTGGAGGGGAAATAACTTTTAAAGCTATTCGTGACAAAAGTAATGTACTTCTCGTGGCAGGGGGCATTGGAATAACGCTCCCTCTTGCTCTGATACGCGAATGTTTCAAATATTACGGATACAGCGCTCCCGATAAAAGTGTGCTGCTGATGCTGAGCTGCCCAGATCTCGGTTCGGTCCCATGCCTGAATGAATTGCTTGATCTTCACATGCGATGTGACTGGTTCTCACTGCGCATTAACGTGACGCGCGCGAATCTTGAGAAAGACAGCAAGATTATCAGGCAGGGCAGAGCAGATCTGGCTACAGCAGATATAAATGGCACTCCTGAAGCCGCTATTGTTTGTGGAAGCGTAGGGTTCGCAGAGGCTGTGGTTTCGGCTGTTCGGGTGCGATTTCCTCAGGCTACCGTTGCCGTGGAGGCGTTCAGTTCCGGGCAGGTAGCAGCGATGAACAGTGCGGCAGCGACGAAGATACATGAAAGTCGCATAACGATAAGGAAACTGAACCGAGAGATTACCGCAGACAACGGAAGAACTATTCTCGACAACCTGCTACATCACAATGTTTCAGTCAGGAATATGTGCCGATCAGGTATTTGCGGAAGTTGTAAATTCAGGCTGGACAGCGGCAGTGTTCGAAGTGAGCCTGATTTTTGTCTGTCAGCAAAAGACAAGGCAGAAAATATTCATCTGGCATGCTGCTCGTTTCCTGACAAAGACGCTGTCATCGACATAATCTGATTTAGAAATCCGGAGTAAAATAATGGAAAAAAATAAATGCGTTCTGATCGTCGATCCCTTTTCTAGCGGCGCTGTCTTTGCAAACCGGGTAAAGTCACTTTATGGTTATGATGTCATAGCACTAATAACCAACGTAAACCTCCCTCCTGCCGTCATGGCAACTTTTCAACAAAAAGATTATTCGATGGTTTTCGAGTATCAGTCTCATCATGAAACAGTCCATCAGATTGAGTCAGCTCTCGGTCAGGCGCCTGACTTCATCGTCTGTGGTTCCGAGCCTGGTGTGCTGATCTTTGACCAACTCTGTGACCAGTGGCAACTTCTGCCAAACCTAATTGAACTCAGCCAGGCTCGGCGCGATAAACATCTAATGCAGCGTCAGCTGATGCTGGATGGGATAAACTATATCCCGCATTACAAATCGGGGAATTTGGGGGAAATATTAAGATGGTGTGCAGATAATCCCTTTAAGGAGTATGTAATAAAACCAGTCAGTTCTTTTGGCACTGAAGGCGTATTTTTCTGCAAAAATGTATCAGAGGTGGGACGTGCTTTTAGCACATTGATTGACACGCTTGATTATTCCGGATGCAGAAATACGGAGATTTTGATCGAACAGAAGATTGAAGGAACAGAATATGTTGTTGATGCTGTCAGCAGCAACGGTGAGCATTTTGTAGTGAATATTTTCAAGTACGTGAAGCAGGAAGTCAATGGTGTGCCCATTTACCGCCAGATGATCACTGAATCGCTTGAAGAACATCCGACTCTTATCAGCTATATCAAGTCGGTTCTGACCTCACTGGGTATCCGTAATGGAGCTTCCCATAATGAGATTATTATGTCCGCAACTGGCCCCGTCCTGGTCGAATCTGGAGCCCGTATGCATGGAGGCTTAGGTCCCCGCCTGGTTGAGGAGTGTAATTCTCACTCGCTTATTGACCTGAGCCTGATGGCCCGCATATCTCCGCAAGAGTTTGCTGATAAAACCGATGCGTGCCCAGTGCTGAAACGTTATGCAATAGAGTATTTTCTCAGTTCGGCTGATTCGGGGACCCTTAAAGCGGTGAACATTGAGTTGCAGTGCTCATCCCTGAAAAGTTATGGTTTTACTGTCTGCAAATACAGAACCGGTGATTATCTGCAAAAAACGGTCGATCTGGTTACCTCCTATGGAAGGGTAGTTTTATTCAATTCTGACAAAAAGCAATTGATTGCTGATGCACAAAGAATCGGTGATTTAGAAAAGACTGGCTTGCTCATAAACTTGCAGTAAAAAAGTAATATTTGAAATGAAACGTCTAGTTATCATATGCGTCTGAATTAGACGGTATTAACAGATAGTGCCCGTCCTGAAAGCATATTTCCAATATTGCACCTGAACCGCCGTAAGGCGGTTTTTTTGATTGGAACCCTCTGCTGATGTAACGACAAAACTGACATATCCCTGCTTCTAGAGAGATAAAAGATAATTAGAAGCATGATGGATTGTATATTTCTCCATTGAAGCCTGTTGCATAGGCGGCAGGTTACACCGGTATCATCACACCAAATAACGTTAGTGCTCTTGTACATTGTAGTTATGTAACTTCCCTTCTGGCATTAAGCGGCCCCTAGCCTGTAATCACGTACAGGCTGGCGAGCAGTGAGCAGCCAGCCCTTGAATGCCTTTTTCCGGATCTGCCGGTTTTCGGATCCTGATGAAAGATGGAGAACAAAACGAGAAATTTAACCTGATTCGCTTTATGTAAATCAAATCAAAACCTATAATCATTGGTATACACGTATATCACAATGCTATACAATGCAAATATGACTACATGATAACGGATAAGCAACATGGCACAGTTGAATACACGCGTCAAAGATGAATCTAAAGAAAAGGCTGAGCCTATTTTGCTGGCGGCCGGCTATACCTTCAGCAGTTATTTTTCTGCCCTCACCGACTATATCGCTGAAACCGGCAGTTTGCCGTTCCAGATCCGCTATAAACCGGCGGCGGTCAATCCGCAGGAAGTCTTTTCCGAAGCCCTGCAGAAGTTTAAAACTGTCTGGGGACGGCTGAAGCATTTCACCCAGTCGGTGCAGCCGGGCCAGTCCCTGCCTGATAACGCTGTCGCTATGGCCATGAAAGATATCGAGGAAGCTTACAGCTTTTACCGCAACCACGAAGATCTTATCCTCTCCGCGCCGGGACAACGTACAGCTTCACCTGCCGGAGGCTACAATCATTTCCCGGTGAGCCTCGATGGTATTAACCGGTTATCCGAGGTCCTGCGCCTGGCGATCGGTAATCTGGCCAGCCTGGCGGTCCTGACCCCCGAGCATCTGCAGATCACCCGAAATTTTATTGAAGAGGCCGCAGGCTATATTAACGAGCTGCAAAAATTAAGTGGTAGAGCCGTGTCCGACCACACCCTGAACCAGATGATTATCCGGGATAGCTCTGAAGCGATAGCGTGCGCAAAAGAGGCGCTGGCGCTGAATGACAAAGGGGAAGGTATTCCGCTTTATACTTTCACCATGTGGTTTGAACGTTTCAGAAAACACTTCGAAAGCGTTCGGGCCATGCAACTCCGGGTCGGTGCATCGGACTCCACCGCCGCCCTGACTGACCTGTGTGAAAAGCTGACAGCGCTCGACGTGTATCTGGAGCGGGATGAGGCGCTGCATCACAGTAAAATCAGCGGGTATATACCGAACGATGAGCTCATTGTGCTGGCCGGAGAGTTACTGGAAACCTTCAGGGCGCGGGCTGGGGATCAGCTGGAGCTTATCGCGGGGAGCAGCGAATCCATCCGTGACTCTTACTCTCCGGGGCCAGCTGATTAAGTGCCATTTCTGATGGTTATGGCGGGCGAACATCTGGCATCAACAGGCCTGGAGTTCGCCCGGAGTTCAATCTTAAGGCTTCCATACTAATGACCGAATCAGCGCCGACAGGCACGCC
Source organism: Pantoea sp. FN0307 (assembly GCF_050113815.1). Taxonomy (NCBI): domain Bacteria; kingdom Pseudomonadati; phylum Pseudomonadota; class Gammaproteobacteria; order Enterobacterales; family Erwiniaceae; genus Pantoea; species Pantoea sp. FN0307. Next base: position 65,666 of record NZ_JBNJSO010000009.1, read on the forward strand.
GAATCCTCAGGACAAGCAAGAAAAGCTATCGTTTTTAGCCCGGAGAGGTACGCCACATTAAACCGGTGATTCCCCCCGCAATGTAGATTTTCTGGACGCCCTCATCATTTACTATGCGTAACGCAGGCGGAGTCAGGGCTTTGCTCTCTTTCCAGCAATTGATTACGGCTTCAATCTTATCATCAACGGCCCCCTCCCTGAGTTCCTCGACAGAGTGGATTTTGCTGACATAGATAAGATGCGCATGTATTTCACTAGTTAATGCATACCCCAGACGTAGCTTCTCAGGTGGATGTGCCTAGTCAGGAATATCCCCGTCAAAAGCCAAATTTCTTTCATTTGGATCTTCACTCCACGTAACCTAGAGCGCAGGCCATTCACTGACCGGTTCATCAAGATACATCCCTAATGTTCCTTTTAACTGTTTTTTATTGCAAGCGAGCATAGTCGTAAACTCACTCAATCTTCAATGACTTCCGAACTTCCCTTTTTCGGATCTGACGAGGAAAACTACCAATAAAAAAATACCTTCTGTAATTATACCGCCCCATTGCTAATTGTAATACGATTTAGATATTGTATTACCAACGACAAATTGAATGACCATGTCGGATAAAATAAATATATTCCACTGAGGTAATCAAGATGGCTTTAACCACGCACAATGATTCAACCGACATACCTGAAACGGTTTCGCTTTCTGTCAAGGGGATCCCGGCCCCGGTCAGCCAGGCGCTGAAAGACGTTTCACAGGCCCGCAAGGTAAACCAGTCAGTGCTACTGCGCGAGATGGTCAACGGGCCAATGAGCAGCCTCATTCACGTTTTCTGCCTGAAGAGCCCTCTGGTTAATTCACTCGACTTGGACGTGGTGCAGTATTTAAACGGCGCTTTGACTCCGGTATGGTCAGCCGTACCGCTGGCCCCGCAATTTGAAGCCGTATACCGAGATCTGCTGAGTATCAGTAATGAGGACGATCTGACCCGCATCCTGCTGCGAAATGCACAGTTCATCCGCATGCGCGCCGGCCAGTGCCTGCCTAGAGGCACACAGATTACGGGCGGCGTATCAATGCACCTTGCCCTATTCAGCGAAATTGCGAGCCGCGATGAGCAGACGATAGAAGCATTCTGGGCCGGATTTGCGCGCTTCTGGGGACAGTGGTATCAGCGCCAAGATTATTACCAGCACATCAACCAGCTGCGAAGCGCGCAGGGTCTGCAACCCGCCAATGCGCTCAGCGAGGCCGGGGCGGAAGGGGTGTACTCTCGCGTGCAGATTCTGCAGGCAGAAGGATCGTATCCGGGATTCAGCCACGTTCTGATGACGCTGCGCACTGAAAACACCCGTTCTCTTCCAACAAACGTTTTCGGGCAGTTTGCGCTGCCTTATTGTAACGGTAACCTGCTGTCTCCCGATCCTGGCTACGGCGTTCCCTTCATTTACCCGAACAACGCGCTGGGCATGGGCTTCTGCTTTATTGAAGAAATCTGCTCACTACACTGCTATACCGTGACCGATCCGCGTCTCGGTCCTACGGCAACACTCAGCGAAGTCGCGACTGCGCTGGTGTCAGCCGTTGACGATACACTGCGCCCCTACGCCGTAAAGTTTCCGGTAAGCAAATAAAATAATGGCCGCATTAGCGGCCTATTTTGTCAGAGGCAGGCGCCACAATCAGGAATTACCGAGGCCCTGCACGCGGTGCTGCAGGCGTCTGGCCTCATCTATATCATGTAACTCACGCGCTTTTTCCAGCATTTCCGCCGAAGGCTCCGGTATGTTTTCAAAAGCTTTCTGGAACTGTTTAGACACCGAAGCAAGCGATAAGCTGTCGGTACTGGCCGTTCTGATCCGGAAAAGGGATGATGCAGCTATTTATCAGTCTCAGGTTTTGCATAAACCGCATCGTTTCCTGAAGGGTACTGTCTGGACAGTTCCCTGTAGAAAGTAAGATGCTCCCGAAAATACTCCCGATTATGCTTCGGCTGCTGGCGCTCAACTTCAGCAGCGAGCACCGGCATATTCATGCGTTCTTTGTACGCAACGCCGGAAGCCGCGAGATCGATATTTACCCGTTCACGTTCTTCAGCTGAGCGTGCAGCTATGTTGTGTTCACTACGTTCTGTCATGAGGCATCCTCTCTGTCGCATAAAATAACAGCTTTACGCGTTATTTCACTGTCAGTATTTCTGTAAGCCGGGTCGTGTAACGGGGTGACAGCATCTCGCGTTTCATCTGCCAGGCATTATCCGTTCCCTGTCCGGCAAACCAGACCTTACCCAGTCCGGACCGGTTGATCCGGTCCACAGCGGACATCAGTGCATCAGCGTTTGCGCGCGGCAGCTGCTGACTGAACATATCGAGCTGCGCCACACCTGACTGATAAAAATCCCCCAGAGTAACGCCCGCTTTTGCATACCGGTATCCGTCTCGCCATATGCTTTCGAGAGCCTGCAGGGCAAAGCCGATAATATCCCGGGTGTCACTGGTAGGGTATTCACAGGTCATTGCTGCCGCGTTCGCATACTGAGGCTCGTTTCCGTATCGGCCGGTTGCGACTGACACACTAATGTGCCGGCATTTAGAACCCTGCTCACGCAGTTTTTCTGCTGCACGGGTGGCATACGTGACCACCGCCTGCTGCAACTCATCAATGCCTGTCACACGCTGTCCAAAACTGCGGCTCACTACAATTTGCTGCTTTGGCGGCGGCGCATCTTCCAGTACGAGACAGGATTCGCCGTTAAGTTCGCGAACGGTACGCTCCACTATCACGTCAAAACTTTTGCGGATCATGCTGATATTACTGTCAGCCAGCTGCAGCGCCGTACTGATACCCATTGCATGCAGACGTTTACTGAGCCTGCCACCAATCCCCAGACATCATCCACGCTTACCAGCGCCAGTAGCTTGCGCTGCCGTTCAGGGCTGGAGAGATCGACTATGCCATTTGTAAGGGTCCATTTTTTGGCGGCAAAATTAGCCAGTTTGGCCAGCGTCTTGGAAGGGCCGAATCCTACGCCAATAGTCAGCCCGATCTTTTTCTTAACCCGGTCACGAATCTGGTGCCCAAAGGCTTCAAGAGGCATATAAGCTGCAATGCCACTGACATCGAGAAAGCTTTCATCGATCGAATAAATTTCCTGCCCGGGTGCCATTTCTCCCAGGATAGCCATCATCCGCGCAGACATATCGCCATTTATGTGGAATGGAAAATCTACAGGATTATTTCGCATTTGAATGGCTGCTCTGAGCGAAGAGCTGACCTTCGTGCCTAAAACAGGGTTTATGCAATATTTGCGATGAATAGTCCTGCAATCAGCCTCAGGATTGCCCTGAGGCTGATCGATCAGGCTTTATTTACCCTTTTTAGCAGGCCGCTAAGCTTTTGCACAGCCGATGTGATAATTACAAAGAACACCGGCACGAAAAAAATTGCCAGCAGCGTGCCGCTGAGCATCCCGCCGAACACGCCCGTGCCAATCGCATTCTGGGTGCTCTTACTGGCACCGTTCGCCAGCATCAGTGGAACCACGCCAAGAGTAAAAGCCAGTGACGTCATGATAATTGGCCGCAGGCGTAGTCGGGCCGCTTGCTTCGTTGCCTCAAGCAGCGGTTCACCCTGCGCATAAAGCTGTCGCGCAAACTCTACAATCAGGATGGCGTTTTTGGCTGAAAGCCCGATTAGTGTGATCATACCGACTTTGAAAAAAACGTCGTTGGACATACCTGCGATAAATACCGCCAGCAGAGCGCCAGCCATACCCAGCGGAACGACAAGTATCACTGACAGCGGTACTGACCAGCTTTCATACAGCGCGGCAAGCACCAGGAAAACAACAAGAACGGATAAGGCGATCAGCAGCGGCATCTGAGCCGCTGAGCTACGTTCCTGCAGCGAGGCGCCAGTCCACTCAGCGAAATAGCCTGCTGGAAGAGAAGCCGCAAGTTTGTCCATTTCAGCCATCGCTGCTCCGCTGGAGTAACCGGCGGCGGTGCTGCCGGTGATTTTAATGGCCGGATAACCCTGATAACGACTGAGCTGCTGCGGCGACTGGGTCCAGTACGTCGTGACAAAGGCCGACAGCGGCACCATCTCGCCGGAGGCATTCCTGACATAGAGCTTGAGTAAATCTTCCAGCTGCATACGATAAGGGGAGTCCGCCTGCACAATAACCTGTTGTACACGCCCGTTATCTACGTAGTCATTGACGTAGTTTGAGCCAATCGCGACGGACAGCATCTGATTAATGTCGTCAAAGCTGATGCCCATCGCCTCCGCTTTTTCTCTGTCCACCTCAAGATTGGCATTTACGCCCGCAGGTAAACCCTCAATGTAAACATCACTGACCATTCCACTGTTATTGGCCTTCTCCGTCAGCTCTGAGGCCGTCTGCAGCAATGCAGCATAACCGCGACCGGCACGATCTTCGAGGTAGAGGTCAAAGCCCGATGAAGTACCCATATCGGAGATCGCGGGCGGCATCAGGCTCATTACCGTGGCGGCGGAATCGTTATTCATTTTCGTCTGGACAAATTTTGCTTCACCATCAGCGGTCGCGCCTTGCCGTTCGCCCCAGTCTTTCAGCGTGGTAAAGGCCATCGCGGTGTTCGGACCGGAGCCGGAAAAACCAAAGCCAAAAATGGAGATATTACTGGCAATGCCGGGCCTTTCCATGATCGTTTTTTCAAGCCGATCGACCACATGACGGGTTCTTTCCTGTGTGGCATCTGAAGGCAGCTGGATCGACGTCATAAAGTAGCCCTGATCATCGTCAGGGATAAAGGATGAAGGAAGCGCCGAGTAGGCTGCAAAAATCACTGCACACAGCGCGGCATAAATCAGCATGACGCGGCCGCTGCGGCGCAGCGTGGCGTGCAATCCCCGCTCATATCGGGCCGTCAGGGCACTAAAGCGGCGGTTAAACCCGCCTGCAAAGCCTTTCTTTTCCCCGCCGTGCTGCGCAATCGGCTTCAGCAGCGAAGCACACAGTGCGGGGGTCATAGTCAGCGCAAGGAAAGCCGAGACCAGAATGGAAACGGCCATCGAAAGCGTGAACTGCCGGAAGATGACGCCAACCGAGCCGGTGGCGAATCCCATTGGGATAAACACGGCGGTAAGCACCAGCGTAATGCCGATAATCGCCGGCGTAATCTCGCGCATCGCCTCACGTGTTGCCTCTTTTGGCGAGAGGCCTTTTTCTGCCATCAGGCGCTCAACGCTCTCTACCACCACAATCGCATCGTCAACAATGATGCCGATAGCCAGCACCATGCCGAACATGGTCAGCACATTAATGGAAAACCCGCTCATCAACATCACGGTAAAGGTGCCGAGCAACGCCACCGGCGCGACAATCGCCGGGATAAAGGTGTAGCGCAGATTTTGCAGAAACAGCAACATAACCAGGAATACCAACACCATGGCTTCAATAAAAGTGTGTATTACTTTCTCAATCGACAGCTTCACAAACGGCGCGGTATCAAACGGCACTGAGAACGCCATGCCCTGCGGCAGCACCGTTGAGAGTTCATTCAGCCGTGAACGCACGCCCTCTGCAGTGCTGACGGCATTGGCACCAGGCATCAGCTGGATCGCTGCAGCAGTAGCCGCATGCCCGTTTTCACGAATAGCGAACGCGTAGCTTTGCAGTCCCTGTTCCACGCGCGCCACGTCAGCCAGCCGGACGCGTGAGCCGTTACTCAGCGCTTTAAGCGTAATGTTGCGGAACTCTTCCACAGAACTGAGTTGCCCGCGCACGTTAAGCGGGTAGGTTACAGACTGTTCGGGCTGCGCCGGTTCATCGCCGATCCTGCCGGGCGAGACCTGGGCGTTCTGCTGGTTCAGCGCGGTGGTGACGTCGCTGACCGAGAGCTTATAGTTAAACAGTTTGACCGGATCCAGCCATATGCGCATCGCCTTCTCCGCGCCGAATAGCTGAACTTTGCCGACGCCCGGCACGCGGCGCAGCTCCTCAGAAACGTTACGCGCAAAATAGTCGCTCAGGTCCTGTTCGCTGTACTGACTCGTGGGCGAGCGTAACCCGACGATCATCAGAAAGCCAGAGTTGGCCGCCTCCACGTTCAGACCGTTCTGGCGTACGGTTTGCGGCAGCCGGGATTCAACCACCTTGATTTTGTTCTGCACATCAACCTGAGCGAGCTTGATGTCCGTTCCGGGTTTAAAGGTAACAGTAATGCTGGCAGTGCCTGACGTATCGCTTGAAGACTCGAAGTAGAGTATGTCGTCGACGCCAGAGATTTCTCTCTCGATCAGCGAGATGACCGACTCATTCATGGTTTCTGGCGTGGCGCCGGGATATGTCACCGTAATGCTGACGCTCGGGGGAGCCACCGAGGGGTACTGCGCCACAGGCAACTGTGGAATGGCAATTACGCCTGCCAGTACGATAAACAGGGCGATAACCCAGGCAAAAACAGGCCTTTCAATAAAGAATTGCGGCATCGGAATGTCCGGTAGTTAAACAGGAAGATTTGATGTGTACGTTATGATCAGATTTGTTCTGTATGGACGCGGCGGCCGATATCATTGAGCTGGGAGTATTTCTCCAGCAGTTGTGGGCCATGATCCAGACTGGTAGCAAACATCCACATATAGGTCATGACTGAATAGATATGCCCGGCATTGATCCCCGTCGACTGCGTCATCCAGATAATGGTCAGGCTAAATAACATGGCGACAAGCACACCGATTGACAGATACCCCATTGCTTCACGATCGGAGAGGCGGATACGTAATCTGGCGAGAGTGGAATAGTGTCGCTGCAAAGATAAGGTTGTCGCCCTGCTGACAAAATCAACCTCTTTTTCCAGACGATTATTGAGTTTGTTATAGAGCAATTCATTTTTTCGGGCAAAACCGGGCAGGAAACAGGCCAGTAAAGCCAGGATGACCAGACAGGCAATACCCGCCCGGAATTCGATAATCAGCAACATCACCGCTGCACCAATCATCGAGAACAGCGAAGTGATGAGCATAGGAAAGTGCAGTTCAAAGAAATCAACAAACTCTCTCGACAAAACTACCCGTGCGGCGACGGTTGAATGATTAAAGTTACTTTTACGTTGCGTCTTGACCACGGATACTGCCAGAGCCGCATAAATCCTGGCAAAAGTGCGGGTATCAACGCTTCTGCGCGCTGCACCCAGACACCAGATAAATAAGATCATTACTCCATAAAGCATCGCGTTTAATGTCTGTCCGGACATGATGGCGTTAATAGAGACGCCAGCAAGGATCGGGTACAACAGATAAGTGACGTTTTCGGCAACAACCAGTAAAAAGGTAAAGAACAGCTTTTTGCGGTAGCGGTTAGCCAGTGATTTCAGCGTGCCGGAGGCGCTTCTGGTCGGAGAAATGGCCTTTATATTTTCAGTGTTCATCAGTGGTACTTCTGTTAAAATAGAGCAAATGCTCAATAAAGATGCATGGTATTTGAGCCAGCGCTCAAAGTCAACAGAGGTGAGAGATGAACGCTAAATCTGAGCTAATGAAAGAAAAAATTCTTAAGGCTGTTATTGAGTTATTTACAGAGAAGGGTATTGAAAAGGTTAAAACGCGAGATGTGACAGAGTATCTGGGTCTGTCCCGCAGCCACATTTACCATTACTTCAAAGACTGGCAGTCTCTGAGTCTTGCGGCAATAACAAACTTTATGAATGCCGAACTCAAAGAATTTCGTTCCATCATTAAGCCTTTATCCGCCAGACAAAAATTGCAGGAATTTATTGACGGTATTATTTCCGACACCCCCGACCCGACCCGTAAATTATATGGTTCCTTATGGTTACTCTCCACCCATGACGAAACCTACGCGAGTCTGATGCAAACTTTTCTGGATGAGTGGCACGAGGTGCTGGCAAACATTATCCAGACAGGCATGGACGAGCACACGTTTCGCATTGTTGATGCGCACCGCGTAGCGCGGCAGCTGGATGCCATGCTGTTTGGTTATAGTGAACATCTCTTAACCCTGCCCTCTGAAAGCTTAGTAAAGCAGGCGAAAGAGGATATTGACGATTTTATCCAACGAAACATACTGGCATGCTGATAAAAAATTAACTCAGCGTGACGTACCTGAGCTATAAAAGTGAATCGTTCAGGGCTAAGGGATGGCAGAAGCGTTTTGCTTCAGCTCTGGCTCCTGTAAGTCCCCGAATGAATATTTTCAATTATGGAGTCGGCTGTAAGACGGGAAATATCTGCACCAGAACTTTTCTTTGAGCAGATGGAAATTCACAGACTTTAAAATTCGGACGTTGACTCATACGTAATGCAAGAGACTTCAAAAGTCACTGGGGCGGATTTATTAGATGCCTGTACCAGCAACGTCCGCTTCTGGCACGAAGCGGTCCGTTTTACCCTTCGGGTTTAAGGGGCAACCTTTTAAGAGCCTGTTCAATTTTCTCTGCGTCCTGTTCAACGATGGCTCTTTCATCGGGTGTGAGCGGAACTTCTTCAAGGTAACGTCTGACAGAGGCTTTGCTTTCCAGTACCAGTCCGCGCGCGCTCTGTTTGAGCAGGTTAAAATCGCAACCAATGCAGGCCATCCGGTGCTGACAGCTGCTCCAGAAAGGGTTCGTGCAGTATGAGTCACCCAGATCATAGTACGTCGCGGGTCCGGTCAGACTGGCGGCTTCCGGATCGTGGTCAATCAGCACGCTTATCATGTGAGCCACTCTGTCTGCTTTTACGAACGAGGCAGCCAGCTGAGTCGGACGTATACGAATATAATGCATGGTTGACTGTGGGGACGAGTGGCCGGCCCACTGCATCAGCTCATATAAAGACATGCCCTGAGGAACACCGGCCAGTGCTGTAACGGCAGAAGCACGGCCGCGGTGACTTGTAATGGGACCGCGTGAATCTTCCACAGGCATACCCGCTCTGGCGCAGAGAAGCGGAATGACAGTGAGATTTATTATGTTCCTTCCCACCGGTTTACCCCGATTCTGAAACAGATAACGAACTTTTTCACCGGTGCGTTCATCCGTAAGTGCTGCCTGCTCCTGAGGACGCTCACTGAGCCAGATATCGACATATTTTTTCACAACAGATGAGACCGGCTTAACAAAAGCTTTAGACGTTTTGCCGGCAGGCACGCTGAGATAGCACAGAGTACCCGCCGGGATAGCGCTGCCGTTTTCCTGCAGAATGTCATCCGCCTGTGGAGTAACGCAGTTCATTGTCAGGCGCATAAGTTCGTTCTGTCGCAGCCCGGCATGTGTCCAGATCACCGCCATAGCCTGAAGCATAGACAGGGGGTAATGAATTTCGCTCAGCAGGTCTTCCTTACGCAGATTCAGGCTTGCCCAGACCAGTTTCAGCCAGACCGGATCATCAATGACACGGGGGTTCACGCCCTGACGAAACAGCGGTGTGTCAGGCGTGGAAAGATGACGGGCCGGACTGAATTTTAATTTCCCCCACCCCCAGCTTTCATAATCAAGCATAAAACGACGTACTGCATAAACAAACCGGCTGCGGGAATGGGGCATCAGAGGCTCTCCAGAGCGGCTTGATCGCCTGCCTCCTTTATGGGTGTCCAGTGACAGCCCGTCCACTTTCAGTCTGCCAACCATTGAAATAAAGCTGGCGCAGGTTTCCATTGTCCAGTCAGACGGCTCGCATATTTCTGGCTTTTCCCGGGCAAGCCACAGGCCACAGCGGAGAATGAAACTGTACTGATTTTCTCTGGAGCGGGGGCGGAGTACCGACGTTTCCCGCCACTTCCGGCACCACCGGGCCCAGTCAGGCGCGATACCTTCTGTTGGCTTTTCATGCCATTCTTTATAATTACGCATTCTCAGGGGGCTTTTTATAATCCCCATAGCAGCAAGTGCATAGGATATTCTCCCTGTAACTCTTGCGATTCCCCGGTCGTGGCAGTTCTGCCCCCGCCACAGCAGGTCTGTCGTAAAAGTTTCAAGTTGCGGATCATTGTTCATCAGCATCAGAACACCCAGCATACCCGACAGGTTGTGTTTCTGATTCTGCCCGACATATCCCAGTGAGATCAGAACGTCGTTCAGCCGGTTAAGTTCATGGCTGACAAAGCTCCGGCCATAGATGGCACTCGCATAAAGTGACGGTGCGCCATGCACTGGCTGGCTGAGCGCAGAGGGAAACGGGCCGAGATGAAAGGCAAAGGCGACAAGCAAAGGCCTGCCGGAACTGTGTTGCTGACAGAGCGTTAACCATCTTTCCTGCGTCCATAACCAGCAGGGTTGCCCTGCCCGGTGCGTTTCTGCCAGAACGGCAAGTATGATAATTCTGACCAGTCTGGCACTAATATTGCTGCGCGAAGCAATATCCTGCAGGGGCAACAGTAAAGACGGCAGGGAATCCGGCTGGTCTAAAGCAGCTGACCGTCGATAGCCTGTACTTATTGCTTCCCTTTCCTCAGGACTTAATGCATCACTGAGCTGATAATCTGTGCGTTTAAAAGGTACATAGGAGACGCTGGCTGTCTTTTCCTTCATCAGTATGTCCCCGTCTGAAAAATAAGCCCGGCTACTTTTTTGTCGTTTTCGACCACGGCTGCGGTTATCCGGCCAGCCAGATCGGAACCTGACAGATGGATATAAATCTGTGTGGTGCGCGGATCCCTGTGTCCTGCATAAGTCGCCAGCTCATGCAGCTTCCAGCCGGCCCGTGCCAGATGAGTCAGACGAAGATGACGGAAGGTATGTGTTGTAATGTGTTGAAGCCCGGTATCCAGAGCCCATCTGCGTACGGTTTTACTCCAGTTCCACACAGAAAGGGGGGTGCCATAATTACGATCAGAAAATGAACGGAACAACGCACCCTGTATCCAGTCAGCCTGCTTTAGCTGCCGAAAATGGTTTGCCAGTACCGGCGCCACGTCCGGACCATAACACACAACCCTTTCCCGCCTGCTTTTCGTTGTTTCCGGGCGGATACGGATCAGGCGATGAGCGGGGTCAATATCTTCAAGCGCCAGGGCTGTCACCTCTGCACGGCGGAGTGCACCAAAATAAGCAAGCGCGAGCATCAGCCGGTCACGCAGGGAGGCAGCTGAAACATGTTTAAGAAATCTCAGCCATTGATCATTGTCAGGTATTACGGGTAAGCGGGTGATACGCGGGACCAGCCCCCGCCCGGTATAAATGGTACCAGGTAAACCCGCACGGGGTAGCGGATTGAGACTGCATATATCCTGATAAACCAGAAAGTCATACCAGAGACGGATCGCAGACAGGCGAAGCTGAAGCGTGGCGCTTGCCACGGGGAAAGGCATCCCGGGTAGCTGAGGGCTGATGTAAGCAGCCAGGTCTTCAAACTGGGCCTTTTCAGGTTCAATATTATGCAGGCTGCAAAACGCAAAATAATGGCGGAGGGCACTGCGGTAGGCGGTAAGTGTGGTCTGCGCCCGCCCCAGATCTGATAACAGTTTCAGCCAGCGCTCGGCCAGTAACAGAACACGTTCATCCGGTGGAATCAGCATAGCGTTCACCTCTGACAGCAATATCGCTGCTTAAAGTTTACCCATTCAATGTTGCATTCCACTTAACTTACTATATGCCCGCCTGAGCGGCAGTGGTTATTGAACAGGCTTACCTGTGCCAGCAGTATGATATTCAGCATTATCGCCATCAGCCTGAACGCGATAATGCAACCACAAATGGAAAAGCAGTCTGCCTCTGAAAAATTTATCTGTACTTATACGTTTAACCACATCTGAAAATTAGCGGTTTATCCAGCCGCAGCATCAAACGCGGCGGAGTAGCAAAAGGAGATATTATGTTTCTGGCGGGCGCGATTTTCGTCCTGACGCTGGTACTGGTTATTTGGTAGCCGAAAGGGCTGAGCATTGGCTGGAGCGCTGTTTTGGGCGCCGCTCTGGCGTTGCTGACCGGCGTAGTAGAGATCGGCAATATCCCTGCGGTCTGGCAGATTGTCTGGAACGCCACCGCCACCTTTATTGCATTTATTATCATCAGCCTGCTGCTTGATGAGTCCGGCTTCTTTGAATGGGTCGAGTTGCACGTTTCCCGCTCAAGAGGCGGAAAAGGCAGGCTACGGTTTACCTGGATCGTTCTGCTGGGCGCGCTGGTGGCGACGCTGTTTGCCAATGACGGCGCAGCCCTCATCCTGGCGCCGACCGTTATGGCCATGCTGCTGGCACCGGGTTTCAGCCCCGGGGCCACGCTGGCGTTCGTTATGGCAGTAGGTTTTATTGCGGATACCGCCAGCCTGCCGCTCATCGTGTCGAACCTAGTGAACATCGTGGCGGCAGATTTCTTTCAACTGCGCTTCAGTGAATATGCTTCGGTCATGGCACCGGTCAATATCGCCTCCGTTGCCGCCACGCTGGTCATGCTGCATCTTTTTTCCGCAAAGATATTCCCGCCGACTACGATCTGACGAAGCTGAAAGCGCCACGGGAGGCGATTCGCGACCTGCGCACTTTTAAAACCGGCTGAGCGGTGCTGCTTCTGCTGCTGATCGGTTTTTTTGCCCTTGAACCACTGGGGGTGCCGGTCAGTCTGGTAGCGGCTATGGCCGCGTTTATTCTTTGGCGGGTTGCCCGTAAAGGGGCCTTTACCAAAGAGGATGGTGAAGCCGTCATTGATGATCGGGGAGAACGCGTTCGTCATTCATAACCCTCTCAGGTAGCGCTGGCTTACAGGGTGCTGAAACATCACGGAGCGCCCCTGACACGTGATGCATGAATGAACTCCAGGGCGAGATAAGTAATCACAGCGGTAAATGTGATGGCGCCGCCCACAAGCGTGGACAAGGGCGGCGTTTCATCAAAAATCATCCAGACCCATAAAGGTGCCAAAAGCAGATCAAGCTGACCAATAAGACCGGCAAGCGTCGCCGGAATAAACCGGCTTCCGCCAAGATAAAGTAAATAACTCAGGCTCTGAGTCGCGATGCTGAAGGCGAATAACCAGAGCATCTCTGTCAAATCCGGAACGGGCGCATCGGCCGGACTTTTCATAAAACAGACAACCATACAGATCAGGCAGGCTATCGCCGTCACGCCTGGCAGATTGATATCGGGCCATTTTTTCGCCAGCACAATACTGCCGGCAAAACCGATCGCCATCAGAAAGGCAATAAAATAACCAGCAAGATCGCCCTGATTGCTGGAGAAGCCGGCCATAATACAGACACCGATAAGGCTCGCCAGTGAGCAGACCGCTGCCCGGAAGGTTAACCGCTCCCGCAAACACAGCCATCCCAGCCCAAGCGTAATGAAAGGGGTTGTGGCATAAATGGTCATCACCCCCGCCACGGTCGTGGCTTTAAGCGCGGCGATATAGCAGAACATTGCCAGAGACATCACGACGGCAGAAAAAATTTCACGCCAGCCCAGCCGCACCTTCTGAGGAAACCAACGGTTGTTACGACAAAAAAGCAGCACAAAGACCAGCGTGATAAACGCGAATAGGGAACGCCAGGCCACCATAGACCAAACATCCATTTGCAGATGCCGGACAAAAATACCAACTGAACTCCACATGAGGACTGACAAAGTGACCAGCGTCACGCCTGGTAGGGTCTGGCTGCGCAACGTGCGACTCTCTTTATGTATTAAATCTGTCATCTTTCCATTTCATATTCGCAAAATGCACAGTATAGAAGCTACCGCGCGTTTTTTCAGGATGAGACAGAATTTAACGAGGCGACGGGCAGGCTCGCGCGGTACACGATGGCCTGCCTGATCAACTCTTTCAGAAACCCAGCTCGCTGAGCCCCGGATGCTCATCCGGACGTCTGCCCAGCGGCTAGTGGAAACAGCGCTCCAACTCTTTTATCGGCTTACCGTTGATGCGGGCGTAACGTCTTAGCATCAAGTTCTGCTCATTGAATTCCCAGTACTCATTACCGAAGCTGCGATACCAGTTGCCGGAATCGTCATGCTATTCATAAGCGAAACGTAGCGCAACTTTGCTGGCGTCAAAGGTCCACAGCTCTTTGATTAGTCGGTAATCCAGCTCCTGGCTCCACTTACGTTGCAGAAACTGCACTACCTCTTCACGCCCGTTCACAAACTCAGCGCGGTTGCGCCAGCACATGTCGGTGGTATAAACCAATGAAACTTTTTCCGGATCGCGGCTGTTCCAGGCATCTCGCTATACGCACTTTCAGCGTAGCGGTTTCAAGGGTAAACGGCGGTAAAGGTTGACGTATTTCCATCGTGGATCCTCTTTTAGTCGACAATGACTGGTTGTTGCAGACCGGCTCTATGCTTTCGACAAAACCTGCCCCGATGCGCACAGCCACCTGAGCGCGTGTGAAAAAGGGTATTTCTTCGCTACACCATGGAGATTTCACCCTGAAATTATCCGTTAAAATGGAAGAATATCAAAAAGTTAAGTGATAATTTTATCTGGTGAAGCCAGTCGAAATATTGCCAGCGCTAATGGCGTTTTCTGGCAGCGAAAACGCGTTGATTAAAAATAAGAAGTTAACCCAGACCACGTCTCTTCTTTACAGGTGCCTCAGCCTAAACCTATCGTAATCTCCTTTTCCATCACAAACATATAACATCATTGCAGGGGTTTGTTGACAGGCATTCATTGATAGAATTAAATGTATATACAACACCTGACAACTGGAAGAACAGACTGTGCAACCGCTCCCTACCGATATGATCTGGCGGAATGTCAGACTGGCAACGCTTGATTCCGAACGTCCTGAGCCTTACGGCATGCTCGACCATCACGATCTTATCCTGCGCAACGCCCGGATTCTGGCGCTGACGGCGTGTGGAGTAGTATCCGGCGGCACGTGGGTGGCCGCCAGGTGACGCCACGGCTTATTGACTGTCATACCCATCTGGTTTTGGCGGTAGCACAAGTAGCTGGATCAATTCAGCACTGCGGGAGAGTTCAAACATATGATCTCTTATCGTAATGGGCGTCGCCGTCATGGCAAGCACCATGATACGAACCCCGAAGCAGCAGAAAAAAGGGCGACCAGATAAGTGAGCTCATGATGACCTCTTTCCACGGGCGCGCAGCAACCCGAACGGAGGTGCTGCTGATCTGCTGCGCTGGCATTTGTAGCTGTGAAAGCACCGCGCCCCCCAGCGATGCCATTATTCCCATAAAAAGGAACGAGCCAACATACGGCACGGCAAACAACGCGCTTTCGCTACGGGCGAGTAATAGCCCCAGCAGCGCTGGCGACCACCCCGCCGGCAAGCACCAGTGAGATAGCTTTTGCCCGGGACGCCGGGAGTGCCGCTTCACCCACAGCAAACCGGTAAAACTGGGCGAGCGCTTGGTATATGCCTAGGAAAAACAGCTTAAGACATAACAGCAGAATGGAATGAAACATCGTTGCCGCCATTGAAACGGCAGCGGCAACCATGCCGTTCAGGACACGGGTGATGAAGCCTTTTTTTTGCCAATCCTGCTCATGCACAGAGACGCTGGAAACATGACAACCGCCGTGGCTCACCATTGACAGAGGCAAGGTTATCAGTGAGGAAGAGGGAGCTAGCATCTCACCGGCAAGTCCCCCAATCGTCATCGTCAGAATTGAAATTGTCTGAAAGACAGCCCGAGAAATGGCAAGTATCAGTACCTATCGGTACATGTTTTTCATTTTAATATGCTTCTGAATAGACCGTGATAAGCCTGTCAGCGACCATCCTCGACATCAGATGACAGTATACACGGTAACCGGATATTTCACTTTGAAGCGGATGAGATGCCTGAAGCGAACAGCGTGTCCGGTGCAGATCCGGATCAGAGATTTACTGAAGCAGAAGTATATTGAGCGGGGTAGAATGATGTGAGTAGCTCGTCAGCCATCTAACGATAAAAAAAAGGACAATACTTCTACAATGGTAAAACTTTGTCGAAAAAACCTTGTTGCACTATTTAACGGTCTTTTCCTGTTTCTCCACCTATTTTTTGCCATCAAATAACCTGGAAGCCTGTTCCCTACGGCAGGGTTACGAAATGGACAGTCAGGCGCCTGTACGCTGCGCCAGCAACCGTTCCACATTATGACTTACGTTTCTTTCTGGTGAGCTTATAATCACGGTCTTACCTGACACAACCAACAGAGAGTCGTCATCTTTTGACGATAAAATCGCATGTCATATAATCCAGAAACGACAGAGGAAACATCGGGCAAGTAGCATAACGACGCCCACAGGTTTATTTTTTCCGTCGAGGGAGACGTTGCGCTCTCCCATAGCTGCAACGATATAATCCCGGCCACGTTGCCGACTCTTTATCCTTTACTCAAATCCAGCTATGCCCTCAGCTATACGCAGATAGGCATGATCGCGCTGGTCTATCAGATCACTGCATCTTTGTTGCAGCCCTGGGTAGTTTTTTTTACCGATAAGCGCCCCATGCCGCTGCTGTTGCCTGCGGGAATGGCCGTCACGCTGGTGGGCATTGGTCTGATGTCCATTGCCAGCTCTTATTCGCTGTTGATTTTATCGTCTGCGCTGATTGGCGTGGGTTCATCGACGTTTCATCCAAAGTCTTCTCGCGTTGCGCGTATGGCATCCGGTGGTCGTTTCGGCACTGCGCAGTCCTGCTTTCAGGTAGGCAGCAACGCCGGCGCCGCTGCTGATCCTGCCACATGTTCAGTTATCGGTGGCCTGGCTGATGTTGATAGCGTTGCTGGCGATTGTCGTCCTTTCAAAAGTCAGCGTGTGGTCGGTTACACATGGCCACGCCCATATGAAAAAACATGCTTCGGCCATAACGCCGTCTCTTCCGCAAGGACGCGTAATGCTGACAATAAGTGGAGTGGGCGTGCTGCTGTTCGCCAAGTTCACCTATATCGCTTCCATCAGCAATTACTACACCTTTTATCTGCTGCAGCGTTTTCAGCTGCCGATTGAACAGGCGCAATTCTGTCTGTTCGCCTTTCTGGCCGCGGTGGCGCTGGACATATTTGTCGGCGGACCGGTCGGTGACCGTGTTGGTCGCAAAGCGGTTGTGTGGATATCGCCTTGGCGTGATTCCCTTTGCGTTGATACTGCCTCATGCTGATCTGTTCTGGACGATCGCACTGACCGTAATAATTGGGCTGATCATTTCCTCCGCCTTTGCCGCTCTGGTGGTCTATGCGCAGGAGGTATTGCCAGGCAGAACGGGCATGGTGTCAGGAATTATGTTTGGTACGATGTTTGGCGTGGGCGGCATTGCAGCTGCAAGCCCTGGTCAATTCGCCGCTCTGTATGGCATCTCAGCGTTTTATTAGTTCTGTGTTTTTTTCCTTTGCCCAGATTGACTATGTTGTTAATGCCTGATTCCCGAACAATCGGGTACTAATTAGCTTTATCTGGCTGAAGGGATATGACATCGTTATTTCAAAGGGGAGTTGAAGGCTGGCGGTCATAACCAAATAAAAAATAACTCAGGGTGAAATGGCTGGAGATTTCACCCTGAAATTTTTATCTTTTTAAGTATAAAATCAGTGAGTTATATAGCAAGAAAGAGCGGAGGGTCTCTGTACTATTTTGTCAGGTGTTTCTCCAGCACCTGCTGAACTGCGTTATCGATTTCTACCTGTACTTCTGTTGGCAGACGATTGAATTCATAGCTGAACATACGGCCTTTGCTTTTCTTTCGCGCAAAGCGGTTCTTGTCTTCAAAGCGCCATAATGACGTAACAACTGTTTCTTCGCCTTTTGGCTGTGTCAGCGAAGCAGACTTTTGACGGAACAGTGCCACCAGCTTATCTTTGATCTCATCTTCAGCAGCCTGAGCCTGATGACGGATAGCGTCGATATCTTCCTTCAGCTGCGTAATGATTTCACTAACCGTTTCTCCCTGAGCATGAATAAGGGCTTCGGCGCTATACAGCGCTTTATAATCCTGATAACTGAGTTCAGACTGTACCGGGAAAACCGACAGCATCTCGCCTGAAACAGCGGCAGCTTGCAATGCGCGGGTCACTTTCGCCTGCGAGAGGTGTTCACTCTCTGCGATCTCTTTCTGTGAAAGGCCGCTGTTTTTTAGCGCCAGAAGGCGCAGACCCACTTCGCGAATATTGTGTTCCCTTGCCGTCTGGATATCTTTAGCCAGATTTCTTGCGTCATCAACCGATAGCGCCTCCTCCGTTACCAGCACTGTCAGTTTGGTATGACAGAGAATCGCGGCGGCGCGGCGGCGTGACCCATCAAGGATCTCGATTTTATTATTCCGCCGCACGCCGATAGCAGGGAAGAACTGCTGCATTGGCAGTGTTCGGGTAATATCTTTTAGCGATTCCGGCGTCAGAGCGGCCTGATCGCGACCATTAACTTCCTGTACCACAAAAGTGCCGATTTCGACTTCCTCTGCTGGCACAGTAACCAGAGTGAACTCGACTTTACTGCCGGAGGAGAGCGTAAAGATCTGACTGTTTTCATTGTTGGCGATATGGCTAAAGGTTGAAGGCGTGAAGGTCCTTCCGATGGTTTTACGATTTCTGGACATGGGCGCCTCAGTTCATCCGGATAAATTCAATACGATCAAAAACTGCTTTGGCAAAGTCTTCAGCTGCGTTGCGGGCATTCTTGAGTGCTTCGCTGCTACCGATATAGGTTGCCGGGTTAGCCGAAATGACGGTATCGAAAGATTCGCCACAGCGTTCAAAACCATCCAGTCGGGGAAGGGCAACATCCAGCATTTCGCCACCGAAGATTTCTTTGGCCAGGCTGTGGCACAGTTTATGATCGGCTTTATTCGACAGTTTTGACATAAAGCCGATGTTGCCTTTCAGGCGGCATTTATAGCCTGAATCATCGATGAGTTTGATCAGCTCAGGCAGACGGGTCAGATATTTCAGCGTGGAATGAAAATCAACCTGTGCTGGCGGAACAGGCGTCATCATCAGATCGGCTGCAGCAATGGAGTTTTTCAGAAAAGAATCGAGATGCGGCCCGCTGTCGATAAAGATGAAGTCGTAATCTTTTAACAGCTTATTAATTACGTTCTCGCGCAGTACCGCGTGGATATTCTGACCTGGCAGATGTTCGGCACAGAGTGTATTCCAGTCAGAAGCGATAAAGGCATCATCAATCGAGGCTGGCAGTACATCCACACCTGGCACGATGGAGGAAACGATAAACTCTTCCAGCATTTCTTCACGTGAGACATTTTGCAGCATTGCCTGAGCAGAGGTTGTTTCCACTATCCCAATAGCGCGCGTATGATTCAAAAACATGGTTGCAGATGACTGGGGATCGAGATCGATAACCAGTATGCGCAGATCCTCCAGTAGCAGAGAAGGATGGCTTCGCAATGCATGGGCCAGTGAAACGGTTGAAACCGTTTTTGACACGCCGCCCTTAAGGTTGCCGATAAAAATCGTCAAAGCTTCATGATAACGGTCGCGGTATTTGGGAACGCCGCGATGCTGATAAATATCGATGATGTTCTGCAGCGTCATCGCATACTTCATGGAAGAGCCAGCTGGACGTTTTTCAAATTCATAGCCATTGGCTTCCATTTCACTGACGGCATAATCCACATTTGCTCTCGTCAATTTAGGTAGCTTTGCCAGCGCAGCCTTTGCATAAACCTGAAAATATTCGTTTTCGTGGAATTCTTCTTTTTGAGCCTGAATCTGTTCTGTTAACGAATGCAGCATACGTTCAGCACGCTGGGCCAGCTTTGTCGCCGACTGGTTCATCATGATTCTTTTCCTTTATGCAGCTTTTAAGCTTAAAGGTAATAATCCTGCATAAATTTTAGAAAGTAAACTTTTATTTGAAATTATGCAGGTTGTTGTGATTACTGAACAGGTATACGGGAAACAGCATCTTCTTGTTACCTGTCTGGTTTTTAGTTAATGGTGCTCGCCGCAGTACTGACTAGCGAAGTCTGTCTGTACGAGGAAGCGCAAAGGCACAGTTGTTGAAGATTGCACTGACATAACGGGCGAAAGGTTATGCACTTATCAACAGTTCAGATCCAATAAGATGATCCAATAATGATCCCTAATAGATCCCAAAGATCCCATTTCCTATTTCCTTTTTATAATCAAAAGGATATAAGAGTTTTTAACCACTGTAGAGAGCAAATTAACCACTATGGGAGGTAGGATAACTACTGTAGTGAGCAGAACATCCACGGAAGAGAGCAGATGCTATCCACTATAGGCAGCTAGCTGCGATTCTAGGTGTGTATAACTGTCCAGAATAGTTGTGAACCGATCCTGAGGTTTCTTTAAAAGCTTTTAAAGACCCAAAATTACGGTATTTATTTAGCTTAAGTGAATGATTTTAAGGGATATCATAAAAACAGATTGTTTGGTTGCAGGAGAACCATTAACAAAATGAGTATCCACTATAGTAAGTAGCTGCTCTCTATAGTGGATATTGAACATAAATATCCACTATAGAGAGTAATTAGTACGCTATCCATATAGGACATCCACTATAGTGAGTGGTAATATCCGTTGTATTCAGTCTGAGGCCGTGTTGAGGCACCCGAGTCGGAAACAGCGAAATGGAACATGATAAGGATTTGATCGCAGAATCTTTCAGTGAGCAGGATAAGGCGACCGGTAGTGTAGTGGCGCTGGTGCCGAATTCTAACAATACCGTACAGCCAGTCGCGTTAATGCGACTTGGTCTTTTCGTGCCGACGCTGAAATCAACCGCGCGCGGCAGGACCGGGCAGATGGCGTCCATGGATGTGACTGATGAGCTGAAACAACTTTCGCTGGTGCGCTCTGAGGGATATGAGAACATACGTATCACTGGCGCCCGCCTCGATATGGATAACGATTTTAAAACCTGGGTCGGCATTATTCATGCTTTCGCCCGTTATAAGGTGTTGGGCGATACTGTCACGCTGCCTTTTGTGGAGTTTGTTAAACTCTGTGGTATTCCTTCCGCCCGTTCTTCTGCCCGGCTGCGTAAGCGTCTGGACGCATCCCTGACGCGTATCGCGACTAATACCATCTCGTTTACTAACAAAGCCGGCGACTACTATGTGACCCACCTTGTGCAGTCAGCTAAGTACAGTCCCAGAACGGATGAAGTGACTCTACAAGCCGATCCTAAAATATTTGAGCTTTACCAGTTCGACCGCAAAGTGCTGCTGCAACTGCGTGCGATTAACGCTCTGTCACGCAAGGAGTCTGCGCAGGCTCTTTACACTTTTATTGAGAGTCTGCCTTCCAACCCGGCGCCGGTATCGCTGGCCCGACTGCGCGCTCGTCTGAACCTGACGTCCCGCACTATCACGCAAAACGCCACGGTACGCAAAGCAATGGAGCAGTTGAGAGATATTGGCTATCTCGATTACACCGAGCTGAAGCGAGGGCGGACTGTTTATTTCCATATCCACTATCGGCGGCCAAAGCTGCGGCCCGATCATATTCCACTGAGTTTGCCGCCTGAACTTGAAGCCGAGCTCTCTGAAGACGAAACGGACACGCTACCTGAACCGGAGGGAGAAATGGTGCGCCTTTCCCCAGAGGAAAGGTTACTGCTGGAAAAAATCCGTCGTGGCGAGTTCGGGTAACCACTGAAAAGAGCAGTACAGCACTAACAACCACTGTAGTGAGCAGGATTACTCTGTTTCACCACTGTTTTGCACAAATGTTGGCTTGAATGCTCGTTGAAATAGACATCTGTAAGCGACTTCTCTTCATAATGGTTGAGAGGATTCGCGGGCTACTCACTACAGTGGATAATACGAAGTTACTCACTATAGTGGTTGTTCAGAATTTACTGTCTACAGTGGATATTCAGCTTTTACTGTCTACAGTGGTTACGAGTGCTCCGGCGTAAATACGCTCCTGTTGCGGTTACATTGAAATGCAGCAAAGTTTGCTTGCAAGCCCTTAACTGTCAAACAGCCGCAGCGGCGTCGCTTTTTTATACTGAATCATGCACAGGGTATCCCCAGTTCCTGTGGATAAAAATCGGCAGGGTCTGAGTAAGCGGGAAGACGGAAGTGTTAGCTGGCTGGCGGGGGATTTTGAAATCAAGGTGGTTGCGCGTATTCCTGCAGCCGCTTGAGTATGATCACTGAAAGAAAACCGGGAGTTTACACAATAGACTGATTTGTAAAGAATTTCTGTTTATGTAGAAGGTGGCCTGATTTATGACCTGCCGTTTTATGATAAAGTCCGTATGTTAATAACGCAGCGGCATACAAAGATGAAAAAGAAAAACAGCACGCCAACGCCTCATGACGCTACCTTCCGCCAGTTTCTGACGCAGCCGGCGATCGCGCGCGATTTTATGGAAATCCATCTTCCGGCGGAGCTGCGCGCTATTTGCGATCTTGGCACGCTGAAACTGGAATCCGGATCATTTGTTGAAGACGATCTGCGGCAATACTTCAGCGATGTACTTTACAGCCTGAAAACCACCACAGGCGACGGCTATATCCATGTATTGATTGAGCATCAATCTACGCCGGACCGGCATATGGCATTCCGGCTGCTGCGCTATGCCGTGGCGGCGATGCAGCGGCACCTTGAAGCGGGTCATAAAAAATTGCCGTTGGTGATCCCGGTATTGTTTTATACCGGCAGACGCAGCCCCTATCCCTATGCCATGAACTGGCTTCAGGAGTTTGACGATCCAGGGCTGGCGACAAAGCTCTATGCCAGCGATTTCCCGCTGGTGGATGTGACGGTTATTCCTGATGATGAGATTATGAATCATCGAAGCATGGCTGCGCTCACCCTGCTGCAAAAGCATATCCATCAACGTGATCTGGCTGAATTAACCGAACGGCTGGCGACATTGCTGATGGAAAACTGGCTCGCTTCGCCGCAGGTAATTTCCCTGATACACTATATTTTGCAGGCGGGCGAATCTTCCGGCGCTGAAGCTTTTGTCCGTGACCTGGCACAGCGCGTGCCGCAACATGGAGACGAACTGATGACCATTGCACAACAGCTGGAACAGAAAGGAATCAAAAAAGGTATTGAACAAGGTCGTTCTGAAGGTGAACGCGAAGCGGCTTTTAAAATTGCCCGTAATATGCTGAAACGCGGCCTTGATGAGATTGCCGTTATGGAAATGACTGGTCTTTCTAAAGACGACCTGCAAAGTTTACTACACTGACTACAAGAGGGCGCATGATGCAGGCCGTTTAACGGAGCCGGGGCGGCAAAGCCCAGATAAGGCGTACCGACAGTCTAATAAAACAGCTGGAAAGTTAGTTGTTCTCTTCATATCCCAACAGCTTGTCAGGGTAAATTTACTTATAATATAAATTAAAAGCATATATTAATTCACGTGCCTCGCTGTAGCTGCGGGAGCGGAGCGTGCTCTTAATGTCCTTCCTCCACCGGTAAGGTTAACCTGGTGTTGCGTTTGTTTGAATAATCTGACGTTGGCGAGCTGGTTTTCTGTTTGCTCCTGCAACGCCTGCACTGCTGCGGTAGTATCGCCCATCAGCATGACAACCTTATTCCCCTGCTTTGCTCATAAACGTGCCTTTCTTAAATGCCAGTCGCATACTCTCTGAAAAATCGGTCACGTCGGCGTCCAGTGCTACCATCGGACTTTTGCCCTGATATTCCTGGTATCCTGCCACTGCTGTCATTAGCTTATCAGCCGCTGCGCCATGGTGCAGTTGGGTTGGTCCATCATCTTGTCGGCATTGGTCAGATAGCCAGTAAAATAGCTTTCCAGCATGGCTGTGCCGGTCAGAATTTCGTTGAGTCCTGCAGCTGAGAAACCCTTACTGACCATGATACGCTAGCTTGTGGTAAGGATGTGTTCCCGAATGTCATCTGTGTGTTTATGCGGCACTGTGTTTATGGGATTAGGGCATACCTAATTAGGCCTGTCATCTGGATATTTTTGAAGGCAGACTTTTATGCAGATGCACGCTAAATACAGATTGTCGAAAATGAAACTTCAGGAGCCGTCAGACTAGGGCTCACGGGTGTGTCCTAATACCTTTTACGTCCCGCACAAAATGCATCTGCTTCGAGGGGGCTTCGCCTGCCCATTGACATTTTGTGGGCCGGGTGAATGTGCAAACATGCGCATGTGACAGGCAAAAGAGATCTGTTCAGGTGAAAGGTATGAAAAAGGCAAGCCAGTGGCATCTCACGACGTGAGGAAGGATACTCAGGTCCACGATAAAAATTAAGGCACTCCGGATTAGGTTACTATACGCCTGTGGTTTTGCCCTCTGGCGTCATTAGCGGTTTGCTGTTATAGGCGGCTCAGGAGCTGCCATTACCCCAGGCGCGCAAATCTGTAAGCTGCAGGATCGATTATAGGAGTATGGTTAGTCACCAAATTTGCAACTAACTGCCCAGCGGCAGGAGAAGTATCAAAGCCGTGGCCAGAAAAGCCCGTTGCCAAAGTCAATCCCAGCATAGCATCCACCGCACCAATCACTGGTCTACGCCGGACCGGCATATGGCGTTCCGGCTGCTGCGCTATGCCGTGGCGGCGATATTCCTGATGATGAGATTATGAACCATTGTGCATGGCGGCGCTGACGTTGGATATTATCCAGCGGTATTGTGATGAACTGCGGTTTAGATTCAAATGGAGGAGCCAACTATTGTAGGGATTAACGAGGGAAATATAAAAACTTGGACATATTAGTAAATATGCTCATTGACTGAATGTCTATCCATGAGGCTTACGACGTCTCACTTCCAAAAGAAATGAAACGTCACTAAAGCTTTTTTATATGATACTAGTCTAGAGGACAAACGCGGATGACATGACCGTCTGGATCTTTGATAAGAAAAGTTCGACCGAATACATCAGTATAGGGCTCTTTAAACACAGCAATATTGCTATTCACTTTCCACTCATTAAACAAATTATCGACGTCTTGACCGGTAGGCAACATAATACCGATTTCTGAGTATCGAGGAACTTCAGAATCTGGCGTATCACCGCCAGACCAGATAGCAAACAGCGTATCATCTGAAGACGCAAAAGCAACGTAGCGCGGCGTGACAAATACAGGATCTTTCTTAAAAATAAATTTATAGAATTCAGTCGATCGCTCAACATTTGAAACGTAAACCAATTGCAGATTGGGGGTAATCTTTGTATCTAAATTTGTATCATTACTCATGAATCCTCCTTATTACGGTAGTTATAATTTACGTTACTCCAGATGCAATTATGCTTAATAATTCTAATTATTTAAAAGCAAAGATGCAATGTATATTTTACTGTAATTATTCCAAAAATAATAAACCCATCAGCCGTGTCTATCATGAGATGATTAGTGCTAAATAGCATAAATTAACGATTTTCTGATCCAGCTCCCATAATAATTTTCTTTGACAAACATAAATGAGAATAGCACTCTCAAAAATAGATTTCAGTCTCAAAATAACGCTTTCCTTTCGCAGGAAAGGAAATTAAGACTTTCCGCATAAAAAAGAAACTCACTACTCATAAATAGATGAAAGTCTCAATTAAGCATAATTTAATTCGATGTAAAAAATAAGTACATTAATGTTGACATTTTGCCTCTTAAAAATTAGAAATTTGTTGCGTTGTAATTATTTTGAAATTATCTTGAGTCATCTTTTACGCTTCAAGCACTCAATGACTCGAAAAAAGAGAGGTTGTTTATTATGTTTGAAATGGGCTCAGATTTGCAGGAGTTGCGTGAAAAAAATCGCAAGACCGTCGAGCAATATTTATTAGCAACTCGAGGGGTTTCGCGTCTGGAAAGGCATAAGCTCTTTGTCAATGAAGGTGAAGGCGGATTATGGACTACAGAGACTGGGGAGCCGATAGTTATTAAGGGAATTGAGAATTTGGAAAAACATGCACGGTGGTCTCTGGAGTGCTTCCCTGATTGGGAGTGGTATAATATTCAAATATTCACAACAGACAACCCTAATCATATATGGGTTGAATGCGACGGTCACGGCAAAATTTGCTTCCCCGGATATCCTGAGAGTTATTACGAAAACCACTTTATTCATTCATTTGAATTATATGATGGTCAGATTGTGCGTAATAGAGAATTCATGAATCCGGTTACTCAGTTGAGATCGTTAGGCATCAACGTCCCAAAAATAAGACGCGATGGAATCCCATCCTGACTTTATTGATTAGCAATATCACAGCTGATTTCTTCCTAATTTTCCCATGGTTCTGCTATGAAGCCAATATCTTTGATCCAAAGTACATTAAAACTAACGATGCTGATTTAGTGATTTTATAGCTTATGATAACAGGATGAGTCGATGAGCAGAACATTACAGTGTGAGTCTTATTGTTTAGACGGTTTAGCAATGCCTTTTAACCAGCCTTTGACCTGGGATTTAAAAGTAAATCGCAGTGCTTTACTGATTCATGACATGCAGCGCTATTTTGTTCAGGCTCTGCCAGATGAAATCTCATCTTCAGTCATTAATTCAATAGAAAAAATATTAAGGTGGGCACGAAACAATAGTATTCCTGTATTTTACAGCGCTCAGCCCGGTGATATGACACCGGAGCAAAGGGGGCTTCTGAACGATTTATGGGGGCCTGGAATGCGTACTATGGAAGAAGACCGGCAAATAATTGCTCAACTGACACCAAAAACTAATGAAACGCTTTTAACTAAATGGCGTTACAGTGCTTTCTACCACTCTCCGCTTGCCGATATGCTGAAAGAACTTAAGCGTGATTCAATCATTATCACTGGCATTTACGCTTCGGTAGGGATTTCGGCAACAGCCGTTGAAGCCTTTACGCGGGACATTAAGCCTTTTGTTATTGCTGACGCGATAGCCGACTTTACTCAGGCTGGGCATCAACAGACTTTAAATCATCTAGCAGATAACTGTGCTCGGGTAGTTTCTATAAATGAGGTGCTTTCAAGTGACTGATTTAATAAAGCAAATTATAGACAATCCTGATAATCCTTTTGGTTTGCTTTACCGTCCTGCATTTTCATCAGATAAGCTTGAAGTATTGCAGTTATCACAGGGAGAGGCGCAAACTATTGAAGCAGCGCTTACTGCTCACGCTTCAGGTAGTAAAGAAAAAATAGTACTGATGCCATTTTGCCAAGTGGCTAAGCGCGGTTATAAAGCGGTAGAAGATGATACGCCTATTTTAAGTATGCCAGTACTGGCACGCCAGTGGGTATCTTTGCCACAAGCTTTGAATCTGTTACCTGATGTTCCGATTGTAGTTAAAGATACGCACTTTAACCTTGACGATGCCCAATTTGGTAAACGTGTTAGTCAATTAATTGATCAAGAAATTGGTGAGGGAGCTGGCTCTAATTTTGTGCTCCATCGCAAACTCCGTACTACTCTTGTCGACTACCAGCCAAATAAGCTTCTAAGCCTTTATCGTCGCCTTCTGCAGGCTGAATCATCTGCATACTGGTGTTTTTTGATCAACACTGGTGAACAGGCCTTTATTGGCGTATCGCCAGAACTACATGCTTCACTACATGATGGTAAGGTTTGTATGAACCCTATTAGTGGAACTTTTCGTTATCCAGAACAGGGGGAGACAATTGATGCATTACGCCATTTTCTAAGTAATCAGAAAGAAACCAATGAGCTTTATATGGTAGTGGATGAAGAGCTCAAGGTAATGTCACGATTATGTGAAAACGGTGCGCAAGTTAGTGAGTTGCGTTTAAAACAGCTTAGCCATGTAATCCATACCGAGTATTGGCTTACAGGAACAACACGCGCGAGTATTGCGGACATCTTGCGTGAAACTCTTCCAGCTCCAACTGTTATAGGTAGTCCAGTGCAAAATGCCTGTGAGGTGATTGCACGCTATGAGCCAGAAGGACGTCGTTATTACAGCGGCGTAGTGGCATTAGTAGATAGCTCGCCGAATAATCCAAGTCTAGATTCGGCAATTTGTATTCGTACAGCTGAAATTTCGACTGACGGTAAGGTTGAAATAGGTGTAGGCGCTACCATTGTTCGCGATTCTATCCCGCTGGATGAAGCAGAAGAAACCCGTAGCAAAGCTCATTCACTCTACGCTGCGCTAACTCAAGACTGCGCCTTGCCTGGGCAACGTAAAATGCGTTCCATACCAACAGATATACAACTGAGCGATCATCCGCTCATTCATCCATTACTGGCCAGCCGTAACGCTGAAATTTCACAGTTCTGGCTAACTACGCCAGAGCATCGTCACCGTCGACTGCCTCACTTCTTAAACAAGAAAATTTTAATTCTTGACGGTAATGACACCTTCACCGCCATGTTTCAGACGCTTTTTTCATCGCTGGGGGCTAGTGCCCAAGTAGAAAAAGTACACAGTGGAATGGAATTTCATGGTTGGGACTTGATTGTTGCAGGTCCTGGCCCTGGAAACCCATTAAATAATGATGATATGCGCGTAAGTGCGATGCATGAAGCGATCATGAAATTGAGAATAACCGGTCAGCCTTTTTTTGCTGTTTGTCTGAGCCATCAGCTTCTTTGTCTCCAGCTTGGCTTATCAGTGATACGTCTTTCACCACCAAATCAGGGCATACAGAAATGTATCAACCTTGATGGACAGCAGGAAACTGTAGGTTTTTACAACACATTTTGCGCTATGGCCGATAGGAAAAAACAATTTGAAATGTATCAAAAAGGCATATCCGTATATAGCGATCAAGAAAACGGACTTGTGCATGCGGTGCGCGCTGCTGCGTTCTCATCAGTGCAATTTCATCTTGAATCAATATTGACTATTAACGGACCAGCTATTCTAGAGAGATTTGTAAGTCCTCTTCTTCAAAATGAATGTTCAGGAATGGCGTCATAATGGATAACCAACTGCACGATTACACAATTTTAAATGCATTTACCAACTCTCCGCTCGAAGGTAATCCTGTTAGTGTCTTTCATAATTCAGGAGACATTTCTGCGCCAGTAATGCAAGCGATAGCCCGCCAGTTACAGCTATCTGAAAGTACTTTTATCAGTGAAGTAACTACAGATGGGCAAGCTCGTGTACGAATTTTTACTCCGGTTAATGAACTGCCTTTTGCCGGGCATCCGTTAATGGGCGCTGCAAGTGCATTTTCACGTCGCCACGGCCTAGAACAATTCATTTTTCATACCGATATTGGTGCAGTTAAAGTAACAGTTGAACATCATAGTTCAACTCTCAGTACCGTAAAAATTAATGTTCCGCCCGCTTTAAATATTCCTTTCAATGAAGAAAAACGTTTGCTAAAGGCACTTGGACTAAAGCAGAGCGTTCAGCCAATTGAAATGTATGACGCGGGAGCTAGGCATGTGCTGGTTCCAGTTGACAGTATCCAAACATTACATTCCTTACGCCCCGATCATCAAGCACTAGCAGAATTTGAAAATCTGGCGGTGAACTGCTTCACATGGTGTGGCTTTAAGGCTGAAAACCGCATGTTTTCACCTGCTTATGGAGTGAAAGAAGATGCAGGGACAGGCTCTGTAGTCGGCCCAATTGCTCTGCATCTAATGAAATATGGACAATTAAAAGCTAATGAACGCCTAACGATTGAACAAGGTATCTTGCTAAATCGTCGCTGTGTCATGCATGGAGAAATTAAACAAGAAAATGAGTTAGTTACTCATATTGAGCTTTCTGGACAGGTTACTCTTTTTTCTGACTGCCGAGCTTGGTTAAGAACAGTATTAACTAACACATACAACGACCAATAATAAATTATTTGGGAGTAAAAAATGAAAAGGCTTGAATCGTTAAGCGGAATGATGGACCTCCCTTTTCCCCAATATGATATGCCGCCAGCGACTCCTTATGAGATCTTACTCAGTTGGCTGGAGCAAGCGCATCAGGAGAACGTGCGTGAACCTGATGCTTGGACTCTCGCTACTCGCGATGATTCAGGCAGCATTTCGATGCGCACTATCTTCCCAGTGCACCTTGATGGTGAGAAATTATGGTTTGCTACCCATATTGGTAGCCGCAAAAGTAAGGATATCTGTGCAAATAGAGAAGCCTCATGTCACATCTACTGGCGCGAACTAGGGCGACAAATAAGTTTATCGGGAAATGCAGAACTACTGCCTGATTATCTTGCTGATAAAATTTGGCACAAGCGAAATTCAGCCTACGATCCTGTTTCTATTGCTTCTCATCAAAGTGAGCCATTAACCAATATCAATGCACTGCTGGCGGCGGTTGCTCAGTTAGAAAATGACGGAAAACTGCCACGCCCCGAACGGTTCGTTGTCTGGCAGCTCACTTTTAACAGTTATGAATTTTGGTCTGCTTCAGCTTCTCGTATTCATAAAAGATTAATTTATACACGCAACGAGCAAGGATGGGAAAATGCAAGATTACAGCCATAAAATTGACGTAATTATGAATGCGGCAAAAAATAATTGTGCCGATGATTTTGTTCAAGCATTAATGCAGTGGCATTTTTCACCGGAAACTGGCAGTGACTTCTGGTTGGGGATGCTTGAACACTTAAATTTTGATCCTTGCACTTCAATCAAAAATTTTAAGGATTTGCAGCAGTTTAACGACATCTCTACCCTGCTGCGTAAGATACCAGTGACACAGTTAATCCCACGTGGCCTGCCTAAAAATCTTTCTTCACACGTTTATGAAAGCGGTGGCACAACAGGTACGCCGAAATATGTAATTGCTTACGATGAGTGGATTCAGACGCTGATTTCATGGCGAATGTCTAACTATCAAAACCGGCCTGGTCGCCCAGCAGGCAATACGCTTGCCGCTATTCCTACCGGGCCACATATTGTAGGTGCAATTAATAAAGAGCGTGCGCAAAGACTGGGTGGATTCTTTTTTTCAATTGATATCGATCCGCGTTGGGTGAAACTTTTGATTAACGAAGGCGATACTGCCACTGTGCGCCGTTATACCCAACATTTAGTTGAGCAGGTTCACAATACGCTAGTCAATCAAGATATTCGTTTTCTAGTAACTACGCCTCCAGTGCTTCGAGAGTTGCTAAAGAGACCTGAGGTAGTAACTCAAATGAGACGGTCGCTCGCACAAATTACATTAGGTGGTACTGAGCTAAATCTGGATGAGATTAAATTTATCGCTAGTGAAATCCTTCCTGACTGCGAGTTTAGTGCCAGTTATGGCAGTACTTCAGCACTTGGTGTTTCCCGTTCTTTGCTTATTACAGCAGACAGCGAACAAATCATCTATGACAGCTTTTCTCCGTTTATTACTTACGATGTCGTCGACGATAGCACGCTGCGGACCGTGGATTATGGTGAACGTGGCACGGTGATTGTCACTCATCTTTCTCCATATGCTTTTTATCCACGAGTAATAGAACGCGACACCGCTATCAGGCTACCGGGTGTACTGGGCATGGCAGGTGATCGTCTGGCCAATATAGCACCACAGCAAATTAGCGAAGGTCGCCAAGTCATTGAAGGAGTTTACTGATGCCTAAAATGGCGCAAGAGCATACTCATAACTACGGTAATGAATTGCCTTTGATTAATACAATTACACCGCTGTCCTACAAGCATTTTTCTTCTCAGCGAGAAATTTACGATATCTATGAGCAGCCGATTGCCAGGTTAGAGCAGTCTCCAGCTGTGTTTATGCATTATCTTATAGCGCATTTGCGTCAGGCTCCACGTCTCGATCAAGATTCCCGGCATCAAGCACTGCAGCGCGCTGCGGAAATTTTTGCCAGCGCTTCACTATGCGGAATGACGCCTACACAATATTGCGCGAAAGTGTGTTTAATAACAGGTTTGCCACAACCCGTGGTGGACAATGCTACTTCAAAAATTGCCATGGCTACTGCTTCTGCTCTGAAATTTGCACAGCTCGGTATTCCCTATGGAGTACCTTTACAGGAAGACGGCGCAAAACTAAGCGGTGGTAGTGCTCAAAGCATCAGACGGGGCGATGTTTTAGCTGTCATCACACCGGGTAATGGCACCGGTGTACATGCTCTCTGGCCGCAGGCCATAGCACTAGGTTACCGAGTTGTGATACGTCCTTCTGAACGTGAGCCATGGACTGCACAGCGTCTTGTAGCTGCGATGGTAGCGGCTGGTTTACAAGACTATGTGGCTTTATTACCCTGCGATTATGAAGTGATAGACGCTTTAACTGAAGCCGCAGACTTAAGCCTACTTTATGGCGGAGATGCCTTAATGGCACGTTTTTCCGATCGAAAAGATGTGTTAGTACAGGGGCCTGGGCGTTCCAAAATCGTTATTGGTGCAGATTACCCTTTGGAAAAAGCACTACAATTAGTATTCGAATCTGTTTGCGGACTTGGCGGTGCGGCCTGCGTCTGTGCAAGTAGCGTTATAGTGGAAGGTGATGCGCAAGCTTTTGCTCAGGAGTTTTGTAACTATCTTTCCCGGGAACTACAAGATGAACAGAAGTGTGGAGAATGGCTGGCACGGTTATCTCCGCAACGTTTTAAATGGTGGAAAGAGCAAATAAAACACTATACACAAGCGCTGATAAAGGAACCCCAGGTATTAAATTCTTCTGATAACACTTACTTAGTGATGCCGTTAGTGATGATAGCATCTTCATTAACGGATCCCTTGATGCAATTAGAATTACCAGTTGCCTCGGTTACTTTTGCCTCTTTTAAGGAAGGGGACGATCTTAATTCGTTAGCCCCTGCGTTGGTTATAACAGTTGCTTCCAGTAATCCACAGCTGATTGAATCTATTAGTAATATTCTTGGGGTGCGCAACCTTTATGTTGGCCATATACCTACAATCTGGATGCACCCACGGATTCCTCATGATGGTTATCTTTCAGAATTTTTGATGACAACTCGAGGATATTGTGTCAGGACTTTGTAATCAGATTAAACATAATTGCAAATGAATTATCATTAATCTTTTACTTTAACCTTTTATATAATGGATTCCGGTAAACATAATGAGCAACATTAATAATAGTGAATATGATAAAGCAGACTTTCAAGGCGTTTATCAGGGCAAAACATTGATAGATAGTGCCGAAATAAAAGTCGTCCCTTGGGATATAGGCAAGGCCCAACCTGCTATCAGCAAAGTTTTTGATGATGAAAAGCCAGGTAAGTTGCTTGATGTAGGTTGTGGGCTGGGACAAAATGCACAAGCAGCAGCGCAAAAAGGTTTCCGTGTAACAGCTATCGATAGCTCCTCAGCAGCGATAGAACGCTGCAAAAAAAGTATTACAGAGGATATCAATTTTTTAGTTGCTAATGCTTTGGCCACTCAATTAGAAGAAAAATTTGATATTATTCTTGATTCTGCTCTCTACCATGCGATTCCCACTAATGAACGTGTAACATATTTAAAAGAAATGTTCCGCATTGCACATGCTGAAACTAAATTTCATATTATTACTTTTGCCCCTGAAAAATATGGTATGCCATTGCCCCTGGCTATTCAACTATCAGAAATATGTAGTAATGCAGAAATTTCTGGATGGAGTGTAACTTCTGTTTCTCGAGTTGAGTATAAAGGGAATGCTGCAGCTATAGCCGATTTTTGCAAAAAGAAAAATTTGGAAATATTTCTCGATGATGAAGGATTCACACGGCTACCCTGCTGGCACGTCACATTGAAAGTCCGTGGATAGAAAGAAAATATTAAGGAGGGTTTATGGTCCGGCAAAAAGTAGCTTTTTTCGGTCTTTGCCTTGGTTTTTTTATGGTTATGATGGATACAACAACAGTACCTTTGATTTATACCGTACTGATTGATGAATATCAGGTGACGCCTGCAGGAGTAGCTTGGGTAAATAATAGTTACTTAATTACCTATGCTGGCTTTCTCTTGTTTGGTGGTCGGCTTGGCGATGCATTTAATCGAAAAGTTATACTCAGCTTAGCTTTATTTATGCTAGCGATTGGCGCATTACTCAGTGGTTCAGGGGAGACTCTACTGCAAGTAGTTATTGGCAGGGCAATAATGGGGATAGGTGCCGGGCTACTGGCCCCACAAAGTATGGCTTTTATCTCCGTAATATTCGCAAAAGGGGGACGTGGTGCGGCGCTGGGAGTCTGGGGGGCGGTTGCCGGTATAGCGACAGCTACAGGACCAGTGATTACACAATTTTTTTTACAGACGGCCGACTGGCGCTGGGTTATGTGGATCAACATACCCATAGCGTTACTTGCGCTCGGCATCACTTTTATTTGTCTCCCGAACACAGAGGGCAACGGTGTTAAAAAGGCAGAATTATTAAGCTGTGGCCTATTCGGTACCGCGCTAATCGCTATCATGCTGGGGATAGACTTTTTGCATGGTGACAGTAAACGAATAGTAATAGGCGGGGTTTCTTTGCTGTCAGGCATCGCAGGGATAGTTCTGCTCATCCGTGGAGAACTAAAGAACAATACACAGCATTTATTACCTACTGAACTATGGCAAGATCGCCCTTTTCTACGCACCTGCCTTGTGTCCGGATTGCTCGGGTTTGGCCTAACGGCTTTCTACCTTCCATTAGCATTTTTAATGGAGTTACGCATGAACCTAGGGCCAGTCTCTATCAGCATCATTATGGTTACCATTGCTTTATCAAATGCTCTTGTAGGCCCTTTAGCCGGATACTTTTCGGATAAAAGTGCCCCAGAAACTATTATTCGTGCGGGAATGCTCTGCTTTGCTATTGCTAACCTTATTATTGCTAGTTCTGGACTGTTATTTTCAGCCAGTAATATAGGTTTTATTATTGTTGTCACAGGTATGGCATTAGCTGGGATAGGTACCGGACTGTCGTTCGCTCCGTTGGCAAATCTGGCTTTTAGTCGGGCATCCTTTACTAACTTTGGTCGTGCGGCCGCTTTTTTTAATGTAGTTCGCCAATTAATGAGTGCTCTCGGCAGTGTAGCAATCGCCGTGCTGTTCGATTACATAATCAACTTAGATGTAATTTCGGAAAGTTCATCTCTTAAGTCAGCATCTGCTACCGTCGCATTAGCTGCATTCATTTGCTTTCTAGTTATAGCCTGCTTCCTTGGCGCAGGGGCATGGCTTTCACGAACTAACCATATAATTCAACCTGCAATTAAGGAAACATGATAATGAATATCTGGCTTATCAGCGGTTGTTCGAATGGACTAGGACGTTGCTGGACGGATTCTGTTATACGTGAACATCGTGACCGTGTAATTGGTATTACCCGTTCCGCCCAAGCAGCTCACGAAATGTCTGAGATATACCAAGAGCATTTTATTCCCTGTGTTGCAGATGTATGCGATGAACAACATTTGGCGCAATTGTTGCCTAAACTAGCAAAAGAAGTTGGGATACCAAATCGGATTGTAACCTCTGCAGGTTATGCACAGTTCGGCACTCTGGAAGACCTGTCAACTGACCAGTTGCGACAGCAGTTTGCCACCAATGTTGAAGGCACACTTAACGTTATAAAGCCTCTGCTACCGTTAATGCGCCAATTAGAAGAGGCTCGTATTCTACTGGTATCCAGTATGAGTGGGGTAGCATGCTGGCCCCTGCTTGGTGCTTATCAAATGAGTAAACACGCAATTGAAGCAATGGGTCAAACGCTCCGTCTTGAGCTTGACGATACCTCTATTCAGGTTGGAGTTATTCAACCCGGTCCTTACCGTACAGGATGGGCAACAACCTCTGCTCAACGCCAAGTAATTGGCGCAGCTTATGATAGCGAAGCGTTAAAAAGACGTGCTGCCTGTGGTTTTAACGTTAAAGATCCACGCGCCAGTCTGCCTTTTTTTTGGAAGATGTTTGATACCCCTGTAATGCCAGCAATGCTGGCTACATCAGATGAGTTCATTGAACTGGCCTGTATTCAGGCGAAAGAGAAAATCAAATTGTGGAGAGCTTCCCTTGACTCAACAGACAATTAATTTTAACCAGTGGCAGGAACCTGTCACCACACTGCTCTCCGCCTGGTCAAAGGATAAGCAGCAGGACACTTTAATGGCAGGAGCGTTAAAAGCACTAAAAACTTCGCCAGTGTTGAGAATACTTGATGAAAGTGCCCATAGCAAAACCGGCACGCTAAAAGACGTTATAGCAGTTTGCCGTGAACTAGGTAAAACCGATGCTTCTCTTGGCTGGCTAGTTGGAGTAGCGAATTCGGCTTGGTCAATGTGCTCCAATTTTTCACTACCCACTAAGGTCTACGCTGATATGCGTGAAAACGCGATGCTGGCAATGGTGTTAGGACGTCCAGGGTCGTTGCGGCAAGCTGCTACAGGGGAAGAATGGTTATTAAGTGGCATATGGAAATACGCCTCCGGTTATCCATGCTCATCTCATTTTTTTTGCTTGGCTACAGACCCGCAAGGAGAAGTACGAGTTGCGATGGTTCCATCTCAACAGCTAAAAATAGTTGCTGACTGGAAATCGACAGGCCTGCGGGGGACGCAAAGCGTTACCGTGGAGGCGAATGGCATAACTATCCCTAAGACTTTCACTATAGCTTACGCACCAATATTGGCAGGAGTGAATCATTCACCATCAGGTACAAACTCTTATGCCAGCTACTTTACTGGGGTGCTGATGAATTGTCTTCCAGCTACGCTTCTAGGGGCAACCGAAAGTGGTCTAAACTTTGCGTTAGCGAGTTTTGACAATCCTATAGCTGGCAGCACTTATACTGCCATGCGTCGTTCTGGGGCAGCCCGTTATGAAATTGGCCGGCTTTGTTCGGCCTTCGATTTGTTGTTGCTTGCTGCGGATCATAACGCCACGGTGATCGATAACGCAGCACAACAGCATCTGGCATTGACAAGTGCAGAGCGTGTAGCAATCCGCAGTCGAGCAACCCAAATTATGCGAGGTTGTGTTGATATCGTGCAGGATTTGCTTTGGTTACTCGGTTCTTCCGCGCTCGAAAAAGAGTGTCCGTTAGAGAAAATCTGGCGCGATGTTAATGTCGGTGCTCGACATGGCGGTTTTGCAAAGCTGATTCCAGAAGAACTGGCAGGTATCAGTGCTCTCAAGGAAGATCCCGCCTCACTGACACGTATGTTCTGACGGGAAATTTTTGCAGGCAGTGTCGTAGTTATAGCGATACTGTCAATCAATGATAAGAGTGAGTATAGAAAGATAATGCAACAAGTTAATGATTTGAAAGTCAATACAAAATTGAATTTCCTCAACGTGGCTTTAACTCATACGTTAACAGTAAGCCCGCATGCTACAGCTTTAATAGATGGAGAAAGCAGTCTTACTTATCAACAACTATATGACAATGCTCTGCGTATCGCCCGCGAATTTAATGATGCAGGTCTTGTTGCAGGGCAGCGTTTAGCACTAGACAGCGCTCGCTCTGGCGAGCTGTATTTAATGGTAGTAGCATGTTTACTGTCCGGCATATCATTTATTTCCGTGCCAAACAGTATGACATCTCTGCAGAAATACCAATTTGCTGCTCATACAAAATGCGCCGCAATTTGTTCCTTTTCTGCCGAGCTTAGTGAATTAAGTAGCATAAAAATCAGAGAATGGCATTTATGGTTAATCCCTATGGGTGAGGTACATGCTCAGAGGCATAATGATGAGGTTTATTGCGTTCGTACTTCGGGCACTACGGGTGATCCCAAACTGGTGCCAATCTGCGTAGCACAGCTAAGCGCGTTCTTGCTGAATATCCACCATGAGATTACTGTCACCGAAGGAATTAACTGGTCATGGATTCACGATTTATCCTTTGATTTTTCAATTTGGGAAATTTTTGGAGCACTAACACATAGCGGCTGCCTGGTGGTAATAAGCGAACAAGCTAAACGCGATCCGGCTTTGGCCTTAGAGATTCTGAAACAATCGCATGTGCATTTACTGTCGACAACTCCTTCAGAGTTCCGTTATTTATTTTCAGGCCAGACACCTAACCTGTTTGATCAATTGGTATTGAAAACGGTTGTCTTTTGTGGCGAGAAACTAACTGCGGAAACTTTGCGTCCTTTATTACCTAAATTGGTTGAACGGCAGGTACGGCTGATTAATACTTATGGGCCTTCAGAAGCTACTGTGTTTTGTTCTTCTTATACAATAAGCATAGATGATCTCAGTTATAATGTTATTCCTATTGGTAAACCATTTCATGATATGAATTTCTCTTTACAAGAAAAAGGTGAAGATGGCAG
This sequence comes from Pantoea sp. FN0307, assembly GCF_050113815.1. Taxonomy (NCBI): domain Bacteria; kingdom Pseudomonadati; phylum Pseudomonadota; class Gammaproteobacteria; order Enterobacterales; family Erwiniaceae; genus Pantoea; species Pantoea sp. FN0307. The sequence continues at coordinate 103,649 of NZ_JBNJSO010000009.1, forward strand.
CGGCGATCTTTTACTGCAAGGAAGTCAGGTTTTTTCAGGCTATGAAGGACGCGAGCGTCTGTTAGATGGACATATAACAGGAGATATTTGTCGCTGTGACAGGAATGGTGTCTGGCACTATATAGGACGCAAAGAGGGTTATTACAAAATCAACGGTTTTCGTGTTGATCCTTTAGAAATTGAAGAGTTTTTGCAGTCTGTACCGGGTGTTTGTGAGGCTGTTGTCTGGTTAGAAGAAGCAGGCACCGCTCCGTCATTAATTAAGGCCTGCGTAAATATCATGCCAGGAGTAAATTTAACTACGCGAGATCTGCGTATCGCCTGTGCGGAAATGTCACCGTGGTTACGTCCTGCCCGTTATTTCATCACCAATCAAAATGAATGGCCTATGAATTCGCGGGGTAAAACTGATCGCGAAGAAATAAAAAGGAAAAACTATGGATTATAAAAAAGTTAATCTTACAAATCTTCTAAATGAAATAAAAAATATTTTGAAAGAAAAAGATGTAAGATTAGATGATAACTTTATCGAGTTGGGAGGAAACTCTGTTATGGCACTTTTGATATTGAGAAATATGGAATTAAATTATGGAGTTAGCGTAAATTTAGCACAGCTTTTAGGTGAAGAGATCGGTAAGGTAACAATAATACCATTGGAAAAGTGAGGCATGATGAAAATATTAAGTATTGGCCACCATTTAACCCAATCAGGCCATATCGAAGACATTATTCACCCTAATAAATTACAATTGGAAGCAATACGCTATGCAGGTTATGACCAATTCTGGACCACACCATATAGTGTGCGAGAAATGGCTTTCTATGCGGCGCGTAATGCATTGGAAGAAGCAAATATTTCTTCGGAAGATATTGGGTTTATAATTGCGGGTTTTTCCGGTATTCCTGACTTTATCGGTATCGACTTAGCCTGCCAGGTAGGTGCTGAACTTCAATGCCATCATATTCGAACAATAAATTTAATGGAGGGATGCGGTAGCGCCATAAGTGTATGGATGCAGGCTGCCATAATGACAGCAGAGTTACCTGCAGGAAAAAATGGTTTAGTGGTGTTAGCTCAACGCATTAGTGATCCGCACCAAGATAGGTTTGGCCTCATGAATGCGGTATTGAGCGATGGTGCGGTTGCTGCGGTAGTTGGGAAGGCTCATGAGAATAAAGATCAACCCGGTTTCCTTTATATAGCTGCCGAGGATATATCAGATTGCCGCTATGTTGATATGATGCGTATTGAATATGGTGGGGGATATTCACCGTGGCTACCGGAAGGCCGTGACAGTCGCCACGATAAACTGGGGCGCGAGCGAATTATGGATAATTACAACTTTTCCGCAGAGGACTTAATGACCTTCCTTCAATTGCGTGTGGATAATAGCGTTAATATTATCCAACGTGTGTTATTAAAAAGTGGTAATCCAGCTACTTCTCCTTTTTTACTACATACTCTCGAAGGTAGTCAAAGTATAAAAGTTTTATGCCAGCAAACTGGCTTAGCTGTTGAGAGGAGCAACCTTTCTCTGCTTCCAGAATTAGGGCATGTAGGCTGTGCCGATCCACTACTTTCTCTTCATTTATTATATCAGCGAGGAAAAATTTCTCTTGGCGATGAGATAGTAATGAGTACCATTTCCACTGGGCTTAAGTGGGGAGCATCACTTTTTAAGTATGGAAATGTCGCTTAAAAATCACTGACAGTAAAATATGAACGGAGCATAAACATATGCTAGAACTAAGCGGTATTAATCTAATAAAGTTTGTTGTAGTAGCTGGACTAGCGTTCTGGAGTTTTCTTGAGGGAGTCGGGTTAATACAAGATTTTACCGGAGCGCAAAAAATGGTTGGCAAGATTATGAATATGGAGCTGATTGAAACGTCACCTGTAGTACAAACGTCTCTAATAAATCGTCGGGTAAGTGGTTCTTTCTGGCATAAAGCTTGCGCTATTATTCTGATATTATTTAACTTTATTACAGCAACACTACTGTTTGTATCGCTTTACAGCGTTGCATATAGTGGATGGACAGTAACCGGCAACGAAGACTTTTTGATTTGGGCCAACTACGGAATGGCTTTGTTTCTCTTTATGAGTTTCGCTTTAAGTTTTGTTGGCCTTTGGTTCGCCTATTATATTAAACAGAATGACTTAATGATTACCCACTTTGTCTTGATTGTATTTGGTATTACGGCGGCGACATTGATCAATCTATCCTAATAAATCTATAAGTCATCATTTTTGGTGGCTTATGTTTTCCTGTCATCTTCTAATGACTTAAACTATTTACTTCTATTAGCCATCTGTTTCCGCTGCGTATTTACATTCAAAAAAATTTATGCTAGTAAATTTTCGATAATTGCTAAGACACTAATAAGTAATTTTTACGATTACCTCTAACAGGACTGAAATACTAGAATTATGTTTACTTTTGAGATGAATAACCCGGTTTGTGCTTTTATTCGTCGGCAGCAGACTGGCTTTGTCGCTGGAAATAAGGCCGTTAAAGTCTGCCTAGTTGAGTTTGATCATCAGGCTTACCTTGATACGCTGTTTGCGAAGCTGGCAGTACCTTTGCCGAATGCACTGACCTCAGCGGTAGCGAAACGGCGAGCTGACTATCTTGCCGGGCGATATGCTGCTCATCAATTACTAAGCCTGAGCGGCTGTAATGGCACCGTTAATATTGGTCCAGATCGTTTACCTGTCTGGCCATCTGGGTGGAATGGAAGCATCTCACATACGAGCCACTGGGCTATTGCGGTAATCTCACCGCTGCAGTATCGCATTTCTCTAGGGGTAGATATTGAAACCTCCTGTACAGAAATTATACGAGAAATAGCGACTAGCTTTACAAACCATCATGAACGGGCACTTCTGTCGCGAAGTTCTCTTCCCATTGAGATCGCTCTGCTTATTGTTTTTTCTGCTAAAGAAAGTTTGTTTAAGGCGCTTTTCCCACAAGCACAGCATATTTTTGGCTTTGAAGCTGCTATATTATGTGAGCTGAATCCGCAACATAATAGTTTTACGTTTCGACTAACACAAAGATTATCTCCTACGCTTCCCGCTGGATATGTTGTTACGGGAGTATATTCGCTTCAAGGAAATAAGGTTATAACGCTGGTTATGGTACGTATGCCTAGTACATTGAGACCTTCATTACTTAGGCCTTAAAACTTTAGTTTGTCTGCAGCCTTACGCAAACGTTCATTTCCGCGTCGGTCATACTTCTGTGTAGTTGTAACGCTGGCATGTCCCATTGCATCCCGAACAGTTATCAGGTCTTCCCCGTTATCAAGCATCATTGAGGCAAAGGTACGACGTAAATCATGCGGTGCGCACTCATCAATACCGCTGTCAGCCCGTCGCTGGCCGAGGATATGATAAACCGCCTGCGGTGTCATACGCTGAAAAGTGACATCGTCACCGCTGCGTATGCGGGTGAAGAGTGGCCCTTCCTGCTCGCCCCGGATCGTGTCCGTCCAAGTATAAATGCGTTGCCAAACATTTTCAGGCATAAATGTCAGGCGTTCTTTATTTCCCTTACCTCGCACGATTAAAGCCTGCTCTTTATGCAGGATGCTGGCGTAGTCCAGATCAACCACTTCAGAACGGCGCAGTCCGCAACCGAGCATGACCGCCAGCATGGCGGCATCGCGCGGTCCTTTGCAGCCCGTATCTTGTTCACAGCTGCGGAACAAGGCATGTATTTCTTCCGGCGCCAGTGCACGACCTCGGGTCAGGCGGCTTCCCCGCACCGCGCGTACCGTCAAAATCTGCTGATAACTCTCCGTATCCATCTGCTTCATCATCCACGCCTCACGGGCGGTCCCTTTCAGGGCAGATAAATAGGTGTTGATGGTAGCAGGTGCTCTGCCGCTGACCTGCAGCATTTCCAGTAGACCGCGTATATGGTGTCGGCGCAGGCTGCCCCATGCGCAATTTTGCAAAGAGGTAAAGCCGAGCATTGCCGCCACGATATTGAGAAAGGATTTCATCGTCTGCCGGCTGGCGGCAGAAGACAGGCCGATCAGGTAGGCCTGCGCCGGATTGAGCGACGAACTGCTGTTGATAGCCGCCAGGGCAAATGCATCCTGGGCTTCTGCTGGCACAAGGGGGAGGCTGGCTGAAGGAAAGCTGTCATCAACAGAGTCGGGCATTTTTACCTCTGAGCTGATCAGGCATATGGCCTGCGAAGCTGGTGAAATCTGACCATATTATCCCCTGCACGTGGGACTCGAGTAAAGCTACTTTCTCAAAGAGACATTTTAATAAGTAAGCTTAACAAAGTCCTCTCTCTGTCCCGATGATATATGCAGTTCTCATCGAATTTTTGGGTGCTGAGCCTGTAAATATGGCGTAGCTTTGTGATTTTCTCTTGTTAACTATAAGATATATATAGATTTTTAAAGGAGTTTAGCTAGTTCTGTCGTGATAAATTTTTGGATAAAAGCTGGTTTAGCAATGTACTGACGCCATTAAGATTTTCAGCAGAAAGGTGAAACTCGAATGCTTAAATTAAAAATCCGGCATCACTCAATGACTCTGAGATATGATATCAGCTTCTATTTACTATCATTAGAATGCACAATCAATTAATCACTCCATGCCGGTATAGTTTCAAAAGGGAATTACTAAAAATAAAATCACATATCCTTAATTAAAAATTCATAAAAATGATAATTATGTAAGCCAGGATTATCTTATTTAAGCATGTTAAATCCTGGAGAAAATAACATTGAATTATTGGTTAAATGGAAAGGAAACCATACTTAACTCATTACCTTACCCAGAGTTAAATGAGTTATCCGATATATCTCGCATACTATTAAAAAAGCAAATAAAGCACTGACATATCTTTTACTAACAGATATCAATTATGAGGAATTAAAGAGATTTTCAGACAAATTAATTACAGGTGACCGCATAAAAGATTTTGAACACAAGTTAAGCGGTCACGTGGATCATGATCTGGTAAACACAAAGAAAATCAATATCCAACCTGAGCGGCTTGCTATTTTATCAGGAAGAAGAGGCTTCAGGCAGGCTCTTGAAAATGATGATGACTTCAATTTATTGCTAACATCAATTGGCACAAACATTCTTTGCAAGGAAACCGCTTCCCGCACTACAAACATTAGCACCGTACCAGGTAGAGATGAAACATCTACAGTATTTCTTGACATTGAAACATTGCCAGCTGCACTAAGAAAATTAAGAAAGCATATAAATATAAATATAAATATAAATATAAATATAAATATACAAAGGAATGAATTATTTACAGCAATTGTGGCTAATGTCATGTTAACCCACTGTCATCCACTTCCTGATGGTGAATCGCCACAGGTTTAACAGACACCCCGGAGTCATTTAAGATGACTTAAAAGAGAGGTGCTCATGAGCGGTAAACGTTATCCCGAAGAGTTTAAAATTGAAGCGGTAAAACAGGTTGTTGATCGTGGTCATTCTGTTTCCAGTGTTGCAACACGTCTCGATATCACTACCCACAGTCTTTATGCCTGGATAAAGAAGTACGGACCGGACTCTTCCACCAACAAAGAACAGTCAGATGCTCAGGCTGAGATCCGCCGACTCCAGAAGGAGCTGAAGCGGGTTACTGACGAACGGGACATATTAA
>NZ_JBNJSO010000010.1:0-90308 GCF_050113815.1 Pantoea sp. FN0307
AGGTAACACCGGTTATCAGCGAGACCCCGCTGGTAATGCAGTATTCGGTGGTGCGGTAGTTCAGTCGGTTAGAATACCGGCCTGTCACGCCGGGGGTCGCGGGTTCGAGTCCCGTCCGCACCGCCACCCTTATTTAGGGGCGTAGTTCAATTGGTAGAGCACCGGTCTCCAAAACCGGGTGTTGGGGGTTCGAGTCCCTCCGCCCCTGCCAGATAAACAATCCTTTGCTAACGCAAAGGATTTTTTTTGCTTTCCGTTAACCAGTCACCACTTTTATGATGGCAGGATGAACGGAATATTCCCCTCACCCCTCTTCTCTTATAACTTCCCGTTTACTGTTTTTAATAAATTATGCTGGCACCAGTACCGGAAACTTCAGTAACTGACGAATATGAGACTGCTGATCGCTGTTTTGTAGCCAAACCGCATATAACGGCCTTACGGCCACGGGCGTGTCAGGAATAACCGTTAGATCAGGATACAGCTGTATCCAGTTATCCGGTAGAAAGGCGCAGGCGCCCGTAGTATGGAGTAACTGACGGGTTAAATGCGCTGATGTCGTTGTTAGTACGGGCACATCATCCGCACCGGCCAGATAGCTTTCATGCTGATGGAAATCCGCTCCCCACTCCAGTTTGATATAGTCATACTTTTCCCGCTTTTCACTTTTACGCGAGCGAAATAGCGTGAGTGAAATATGTCCGATCTGCTGGCTGGTCAGCTCATCCATTTTAGGCGCTTCGGTGGTAATCAGTAGATCAAGTTGACGCTCGTGCAGTTGTTTAACCAGTAAGTGCCGCTGTGCAACGCGTGCCTCAAGGTGCAGACTTTCACGGTTTTCGTACAGCGTTTGCAGCCATGGCGTAAGGTAAGCCTCCCAAAGGGATGCACTGGCACCTATCGACAGCTCATGATGCTGCTGAGTGTGCGCGACTTCCTTTTTCGCCATCATCCAGGTACTCATCAGGCTTTCAGCATAAGGAAGCAGACGCTCGCCGGCAGAAGTGAGCCGAATATTATTACGATGACGGGTAAAAAGATTAACACCCAGCTGGTTTTCCAGCTGTCTGATGCGAAAACTCACTGCAGATTGCGTAAGGTAGAGGGCTTCTGCTGCGCGGCCAAAATGGCGCGTTCTGCTCACCTCAAGAAAGGTCTTTAATAATTCCGTATCCACAGCCCACTCCCAAAAATTTGTTTGTCGTAATGATTTAAATGTTTTGTTTTACACTCTGTCAAGCCTAACTAATACTCCGCGCCATAAATCGCACGGCCATAGAAGAGTTAGGAGCGTGTAAAATGGCGGATAGCTTCGCAACAACTAATCGTTTTTTTGATAACAAACACTACCCGCGTGGGTTTTCGCGTCATGGTGACTTTACAATTAAAGAAGCTCAGCTTCTCGAAAGGCACGGTTACGCGTTTAATGAGCTTGATCTGTCCAGACGTGAGCCTGTGACAGAAGAAGAGCGTCAGTTCATAGAAGTATGTCGTGGTTTACGTGAACCACAAACTGAAGCTGAGCGCGTATGGAGTAAGTATATGACGCGTATCAAGCGTCCAAAACGCTTTCATACTCTTTCAGGTGGTAAGCCACAAATGGAAGGCGTTGAAGACTATAGCGATTCTGACGATTAAGCAAAACCTTCTTCAGAAAAGATAGCAATCATCTGACGTTAAAATGGGGCTGCGGCCCCATTTCTATTCCAGGCTTTTATGCAAATGCGCCATCATACGATCCATGCCGCGATAGCTTAAAGCTTCCAACAGATGCGCACGACTAAGCCTTTCTTGCCCTGCTAAATCAGCGATGGTACGTGAGACCTTTAGCAAGCGTTGCCAGGCTCTGACAGAAAGCCCCAGTTTAACCAATACTGACTCAAGCCATTCTGCATCGGCTTGTTGTAACCCACACCATTGCTGTACTTCTGCATTGCTCATTAACGCATTCACTTTGCCCTGACGCGCCAGCTGACGTTCACGCGCTTCCAGCACCCGTAACCGGACCTCATTACTGCCCTCGGCGTTTTTTTGCGGCTGGCTTAACATTCCTGGCGGCAACAGCGGTATCTCCAGCGAAAGGTCGAAACGATCAAGAAAGGGCCCTGATAAGCGGCTGAGATAACACAACGTTTGCTGTGGCGTGCTGCGATTATGATTGCCCTGATAATGCCCGGTTGGGCTGGGATTCATTGCGGCAACAAGTTGAAAGCGTGCAGGCCAGGTGACTTTGGCCCGTGCGCGCGAAATGGTAATTTCACCGGTTTCTAACGGCTCACGTAACGCATCCAGCGTTTTTCGATTGAACTCGGGCAGTTCATCCAGAAACAGTACTCCGTTATGTGCCAGGGTAATTTCGCCGGGCTGCGGAATGCTACCACCGCCGATAAGCGCATAGAGCGTTGAACTATGATGGGGAAGCCGAAACGGTCGCCTGCGCCATTGTTTATGCACATCGCCACTTTTTACGATACTGGCAATAATGGCGCACTCTAATGCTTCACGTTCGGTAAGAGGAGGTAATAGCCCGGTTAGCCGCATCGCCAGCATAGTTTTTCCTGTTCCCGGCGGGCCAATAAGCAGTAGGTTGTGTCCTCCTGCCGCGGCGATTTCCAGCGCTCGCTTTCCCTGCTGTTGACCGATGATATCGCACAAGTCCTCGCTTTTCTCTTCGTTAACTATCTCCTCTGCTTTCCCTGGTGAGAGAGAATGCTGCTTTAAGAGAAAAGCACAGATCTCCATCAGGCTCTCAGCAACCAGTGATTCTCCCTGTTGGACCAAACCCACGTCGGCAGCATTTTCAGCAGGTAAAATTAATCTTCTGTCCGCTTCTTTGGCGGCCATTGCTGCGGGAATCGCGCCCTGTATGCCTCTGAGCGCACCGCTAAGCGCCAGCTCTCCCAGGAATTCAAACTGGGCCAGTTCTACGCCAGGAAGTTGCTCTGAAGCGGCAAGAATGGCAACGGCAATGGGGAGATCGAAGCGGCCGCCTTCTTTTGGCAAATCAGCAGGAGCCAGATTAACCGTGACACGCTTTGCCGGGAAATCAAAGCCGCTATTAATAATCGCGCTACGCACCCTGTCGCGCGCTTCTTTCACCGTTTTTTCAGGTAACCCAACCAGCGAAAGGCCGGGTAAACCACGACTTATATGAACTTCCACCGTCACCAGCGGCGCTTCTACGCCCAGGGCCGCACGTGTAATAACGCGGGATAAAGACATACTCGCTCCTTGTGTCATCTCCAGAGAAGTATGCAGAGGGTTCGGCAACAAGGCGATGCTGGTTAAATAAAGTTGCGTGCCTTGCCGAAAAGTTTTGCTTCTACGTTCATAACATTAAAAAGTTGCTCAAGCAGAAAGAGACTTCATCCTGGATAACTCATTGCGACAGGTTCGTAATGAATAACTTTCAATGCTTGCTACCTTTTGAAATGAAAGGCTATTTTTAAATATGGCTAAAGCAGATATAAAATTTTGTGATGAAAAAGGTTGTCGAGCTATGCCTGTCTGTGATAACTCTTTAGGCATTACTTCGAATAAGTGAAATTTTGAACAGCATATGAAAGCCCTTCTACGAGTGATTAGCCTAGTCGTGATTAGCGTGGTGGTGATTATTATCACACCGTGCGGGGCTGCGCTCGGAGGAAGAAAGGCTTAAAAATCAAGCCTGAATCTAAAAGAACCCCCGCACCGAAAGGTCCGGGGGTTTTTTTATGGTCAGGTATCGGGATAGTTAATGAAAGAGGAACAAACAATGTACAGTAGCATAAAATACTGTTGTTCCCGGGATCAGGCAGGGGAATAACGATGACAGGTGCTCAGTGGGTGGTTCAAGCGTTGCGTGCGCAAGGGGTAAAAACCGTGTTCGGTTATCCGGGTGGCGCGATTATGCCGGTTTACGACGCGCTGTATGACGGAGGCGTTGAACACCTACTGTGCCGTCATGAGCAGGGCGCTGCCATGGCCGCCATCGGCTATGCCCGTGCAACCGGTAACGTGGGCGTCTGTATCGCGACTTCCGGGCCGGGTGCCACCAACCTGATCACCGGCCTTGCCGATGCTATGATGGATTCTGTACCGGTTGTCGCTATCACCGGCCAGGTTGCCGCCCCGCTTATCGGCACCGATGCCTTTCAGGAAATTGACGTACTGGGTTTATCTCTGGCCTGCACTAAACACAGCTTTCTGGTTGAGTCGTTAGAGACGCTGCCGGAAGTAATGGCAGAAGCTTTTGCGATAGCGCAATCTGGTCGTCCCGGCCCGGTGCTGGTTGATATCCCCAAAAATATTCAGGTAGCCAGCGGCGAGTTGACGCCGCATTTGCTGCCCGTAGCCGAGACGGTTGCGCATCCTCATCATGAGTTACAGCAGGCGCGCGCGCTGATTGCGCAGGCGAAAAAGCCGGTCTTGTATGTTGGCGGCGGCGTAGGCATCGCCCAGGCCGTACCGGCGTTGCGCGCGTTTGTTCAGCAAACCGGTATGCCAACGGTAGCAACGTTGAAAGGTCTGGGTGCGCCGGATGCCAGCGATGCCTGTTACCTCGGAATGTTGGGGATGCATGGCACTAAAGCGGCGAACCTGGCCGTACAGCAGTGTGATTTGCTGATTGCCGTTGGCGCCCGTTTTGACGATCGGGTGACTGGCAAGCTTGATACTTTTGCACCGCATGCCAGCGTTATCCATATGGATATCGATCCGGCCGAGCTGAACAAGCTGCGTCGGGCGCACGTTGGCTTGCAGGGTGACTTTAATGAGCTGCTGCCGGAGCTGGCGCAACCCTGTGATATCGATGAATGGCGCGCTGAGGTTATTGCGCTGAAGAGCGAGCACCGCTGGCGTTACGATCATCCGGGCGAGGCCATCTACGCGCCTCTGTTTTTGCGCCAGCTGTCAGATCGCAAAGCTAAAAGCGCGATTGTCACCACTGACGTTGGTCAACATCAAATGTGGACGGCGCAGCATATGTCATTCAGCGCGCCGGAGAACTTTATCACCTCAAGCGGGCTGGGAACCATGGGGTTCGGTTTGCCAGCCGCGGTTGGCGCTCAGGTCGCCCGGCCGGAAGATTGTGTCATCTGCGTATCGGGCGATGGCTCTTTCATGATGAACGTGCAGGAGCTGGGCACCATCAAGCGTAAAAAGCTGCCGATAAAAATCGTACTGATGGATAACCAGCGTTTAGGCATGGTGCGCCAGTGGCAGCAGCTGTTTTTTTCAGAGCGCTACAGTGAAACCAACCTGTCCGATAATCCCGATTTTCTGATGCTGGCTCGCGCTTTTGATATTCCTGGCCAGCGTATCACTCGTAAAGATCAGGTTGACGCCGCATTAGATGCGCTGCTGAACAGTGAAGGCCCTTATCTGTTGCATGTGGCTATTGATGAACTTGAGAACGTCTGGCCTCTGGTGCCCCCCGGCGCCAGCAATGCAAACATGATGGAGAAAACCGTATGAACCAGCACCAGTTGTCTATCGAAGCGCGTTTCCGGCCTGAAGTTCTGGAGCGTATTTTGCGCGTTGTTCGTCATCGCGGCTTTCAGGTCTGTGCTATGAATATGGCCAGCGTGGCTAACGCCGAGAATATTAATATCGAAATGACCGTTGCCAGTCAGCGCTCAGTCGATTTACTGTCAACACAGCTGAGCAAACTGATGGATGTCGCTTGCGTCCAGATTCAACAACAGACAACACAACAAATCCGCGCATAGTCGCGAAAGGAAATAAGAATGAGTACGAAGAAAGCAGACTTTATCTGGTTCAACGGTGAGATGGTGAAATGGGAAGAGGCGAAAGTCAGCGTCATGTCTCACGCCCTGCATTACGGCACGTCTGTTTTTGAAGGCGTCCGCTGCTACGACTCCCACAAGGGGCCTGTGGTTTTCCGCCACCGTGAACATATGCAGCGCCTGCACGACTCTGCCAAAATTTATCGATTCCCGCTGAAGCACAGCGTGGATGAGTTGATGGCAGCCTGCCGTGAAGTGCTGCGCGTGAACAAGCTGCAGAGTGCTTATATTCGTCCTTTAGCATTTGTTGGTGATGTTGGTCTGGGCGTTAACCCACCGGATGGCTACAGCACTGATGTCATCATTGCCGCCTTCCCGTGGGGCGCTTATCTGGGCGCAGAAGCGCTGGAGCAGGGCATCGATGCGATGGTCTCTTCGTGGAATCGCGTAGCGCCTAACACGATCCCTACCGCGGCGAAAGCGGGCGGTAACTACCTCTCCTCACTGCTGGTGGGCAGCGAAGCGCGTCGCCATGGTTACCAGGAAGGCATTGCGCTGGATACCAACGGCTATATTTCTGAAGGTGCGGGTGAAAACCTGTTTGAAGTAAAAGATGGCATCCTGTTTACCCCGCCGTTTACCTCCTCCGCATTACCCGGCATTACCCGCGATGCCATTATTAAACTGGCGAAAGACGCTGGTATTGAAGTGCGTGAGCAGGTGCTGTCACGTGAGTCTCTCTACCTGGCCGATGAAGTCTTTATGTCCGGCACCGCGGCTGAAATTACGCCAGTGCGTAGCGTCGATGGCATTAAAGTAGGCGAAGGTAAATGCGGTCCGGTGACGAAACGTATCCAGCAGGCATTTTTTGGCTTGTTCACCGGCGAAACTGAAGATAAATGGGGCTGGCTGGATCCGGTAAACCCATAAATTCATGATTTTGTGGGCGCGATTATCGGCCCGCTTATATATCCAGACTGGAGTAAACAGAGCATGCCTAAGTACCGTTCCGCCACTACCACTCACGGCCGTAACATGGCCGGTGCCCGTGCCCTGTGGCGCGCCACAGGAATGACTGACGCCGATTTTGGCAAACCGATTATCGCTGTCGTTAACTCCTTTACCCAATTTGTGCCGGGCCACGTTCATTTGCGCGATCTGGGTAAGCTGGTCGCTGAACAGATCGAAGCGGCGGGCGGCGTAGCAAAAGAATTCAATACCATTGCGGTAGATGATGGTATTGCCATGGGTCATGGCGGCATGCTCTATTCTCTGCCGTCGCGCGAACTGATTGCCGACTCGGTAGAGTACATGGTGAATGCGCACTGCGCCGATGCGATGGTGTGTATTTCCAACTGCGATAAAATCACCCCGGGAATGATGATGGCAGCGCTGCGCCTGAACATTCCGGCCATTTTCGTCTCTGGCGGACCGATGGAAGCGGGCAAAACCAAACTGTCCGATAAAATCATCAAGCTGGATCTGGTTGACGCCATGATTCAGGGCGCGAACCCTAATGTCAGCGATGCTGAAAGCGATCAGATTGAACGTTCCGCCTGTCCTACCTGCGGCTCCTGCTCCGGCATGTTTACCGCTAACTCCATGAACTGCCTGACGGAAGCGCTGGGGCTGTCTCAGCCGGGCAACGGTTCACTGCTGGCTACGCATGCCGATCGCAAAGAGTTGTTCATTAATGCCGGTAAGCGCATCGTCAGTCTGGCGAAACGCTATTACGAACAGGATGATGAAACCGCGCTGCCGCGCAATATCGCCAATAAAGCCGCTTTTGAAAATGCGATGACGCTGGATATTGCCATGGGCGGTTCAACCAATACTGTTCTGCACCTGCTGGCAGCAGCGCAAGAGGGTGAAATCGATTTTAATATTTCCGATATTGATCGCCTGTCGCGTGTGGTGCCGCATTTATGCAAAGTGGCACCCAGCACTCCCAAATACCATATGGAAGATGTTCACCGTGCGGGCGGCGTTATCGGCATCCTGGGCGAGCTGGATCGTGCAGGCTTGCTGAATACCAACGTACATAACGTGTTGGGTACGACGCTGCGTGATGCGCTGGATAACTACGACATCATGCTGACGCAGGATGAGGCAGTGAAGAAAATGTTCCGCGCCGGACCGGCAGGTATCCGCACCACCCAGGCGTTCTCGCAGAATTGCCGCTGGGACACGCTGGACGATGACCGTAAGGAAGGCTGTATTCGTTCACGCGAATATGCTTACAGTCAGGACGGAGGTCTGGCGGTACTGTACGGCAATATGGCGGAAGATGGCTGTATCGTTAAAACCGCAGGCGTAGACAAAGAGATCCTGACATTCCGTGGACCGGCGAAAGTGTATGAAAGTCAGGATGATGCGGTTGAGGCGATCCTTGGCGGCAAAGTCGTGGCCGGAGACGTGGTGGTGATTCGCTACGAGGGGCCGAAAGGCGGACCGGGCATGCAGGAGATGCTCTATCCGACCACTTACCTGAAATCTATGGGACTGGGTAAAAGCTGCGCACTGATCACCGATGGACGTTTTTCTGGTGGTACGTCAGGTCTCTCTATCGGTCATGCCTCGCCGGAAGCGGCCAGCGGCGGCACAATCGCCCTGGTGCGCGATGGCGACATGATTGAAATCGATATTCCAAACCGTGGCATCAGGCTTGATGTACCGGACAATGAATTACATGCGCGTCGTGAACAGGAAGAAGCGCGTGGAGAAGCCGCATATACACCGCATTCGCGTCAGCGTCAGGTTTCGCTGGCTCTGCGCGCCTATGCCTCGCTGGCAACCAGCGCGGATAAAGGTGCAGTGCGAGATAAATCGAAGCTTGGAGGCTAAGGATGGCTGAGTCTCAACCGTTACCCGATGCGCCCTGCGGCGCTGAATATCTGCGTGCCGTTCTGCGCTCGCCGGTTTACGAAGTGGCACAGGTGACGCCGCTGCAAAAGATGGAAAAGCTCTCTGCCCGTCTTGGCAATACGGTGCTGGTTAAACGCGAAGATCGTCAGCCGGTACACAGTTTTAAACTGCGCGGTGCCTACGCAATGATTGCCGGTCTGGATGAAGAGCAAAAGGCGCGAGGCGTGGTCACCGCCTCTGCGGGAAATCACGCGCAGGGCGTTGCGCTTTCCGCCAGCAAACTGGGCATTAAGTCACTGATTGTGATGCCGGTTACCACGGCAGATATCAAAGTTGAGGCAGTACGCGCGTTTGGCGGTGAGGCTTATCTGTTCGGTGCCAACTTTGACGAGGCGAAAGCGAAAGCGATCGAGCTGTCGGAGCGGCAGGGTTACACCTTTGTTCCCCCTTTCGATCATCCTGCGGTCATTGCCGGTCAGGGAACGCTGGCGATGGAGCTGTTGCAGCAGGATGCGCATCTTGATCGTATCTTTGTTCCGGTGGGCGGCGGTGGATTGGCTGCTGGCGTGGCGGTGTTGATTAAACAATTAATGCCACAAATCAAAGTGATAGCGGTAGAGGCAGCCGAGTCAGCCTGTCTGCAGGCTGCGCTGAAAGCGGGCGAGCCGGTAGATTTACCGCGTGTCGGGCTGTTTGCTGAAGGCGTGGCGGTAAGGCGTATTGGCAGCGAAACCTTCCGTCTTTGCCAGGCCTGGCTGGATGATATCGTTACCGTTGACAGCGATGCCATCTGTGCGGCGATGAAAGATCTGTTTGAAGATGTGCGCGCCGTGGCGGAACCTTCCGGAGCATTAGCGCTGGCCGGCATGAAAAAGTATATCCAGCAGCATAACCTGCAGGGTGAGCGACTGGCGCATATTCTCTCTGGCGCTAACGTTAACTTTCACGGGCTACGCTATGTTTCCGAGCGTTGTGAGCTTGGCGAGCAGCGCGAGGCGTTGCTGGCTGTCACCATCCCGGAACAGCAGGGTAGTTTCCTGAAGTTTTGTCAGACGCTGGGCGGACGGGCGGTAACAGAATTTAACTACCGCTACGCGGATGCCAAAGACGCCTGCATTTTTGTTGGCGTTCGTTTGACGCGCGGTCGGGAAGAACGACGGGAAATCATCGACGAGTTAACGGCAGGCGGCTATCAGGTGGTCGATCTCTCTGATGACGAAATGGCCAAACTGCATGTTCGTTACATGGTTGGCGGTCGTCCCTCTAAGCCGCTTCGTGAGCGCCTGTTCAGTTTTGAATTTCCGGAGGCGCCAGGCGCGCTGTTGAAGTTCCTGCAAACGCTGGGCACTTACTGGAATATTTCACTGTTCCACTATCGTAGCCACGGCACCGACTATGGTCGGGTGCTGGCGGCGTTTGAGCTGGGCGAGAATGAACCCCGTTTCGAAGAGCATCTCACCGCGCTCGGCTACGATTTCCATGATGAAAGCCAGAACCCGGCGTTTCGTTTTTTCCTGGCTGGCTAGTTACAACAGTTGCCAGAACGCTTTGATCAGCGGCTCGCCGAGCCGCTTTTTCTGAACGCAGACGCCCAGTTCAAAAGGCGCGACTGAGTCAATGTCTTCCAGTACCAGAACACGGTTGCGTACCGGTTCCGGGCTATTCTCCAGCACCACGTCCGGCAGCAGGGCGATGCCACAGCCCAGCGCCACCATGGAAACAATGGCTTCATGACCGGAAACGGTCGCGTAAATAAGCGGATTAGCAATACGCAGGCGGCGAAACCAGAGGTCGATCCGTCGTCGCGCCGGGCCCTGTTCCGGCAGGATAAAGGGGATCTGCGTCCAGTCGGGTTCAGGCTGTGTCGCCTGGTTGCGTACCGGACAGGGCAAGGCTGGCGCAATCAATACCAGAGGAATATGGCCCAGCGGCGTGAAGTCAATACTGGCATGTAGCGTTTCGGGGCGACCGGCAATGGCCAGTTCGGCTTCGCCGGTCTGAACTTTCTCCACGGCGTCGGCAGCATCACCGGTGGTGAGTTTAATTTCCACCTGCGGATGTTCCGCGCGAAAGCGGTCAAGTATCGGCGGCAGATGACTGTAGGCGGCAGTAACGGAACAGAAGAGTTTCAGCTCGCCGCTCAGTGAAGGGCCATGTTGACCCATGGCATGACGCATCTGCTGATATTGCAACAGGGTTTGCTGTGCGAACTGACGCAGCTGTTCTCCTGCGTCGGTCAACGTAACGGTGCGGTTATCACGCAGAAACAGGCTATGGCCGAGATCCTCTTCCAGTCGCTGTATTTGGCGCGAAAGTGTAGAGGGTGAAACATGCATGGCGCGGGCAGTGCGGCCAAAGTGGCGGCTTTCCGCCAGATGTAAAAAAAGCTTCAGGTCTCGTAAATCCATGCGATTCAGGCCTCATTTCTACGTTGCAGTTATTGCAATACGACGTTGTTAATATATCAATTTAAGCAACAGATTTCCTGTCATATGATGGGGCTATAGAAGGCGAGGCTGTCACCGGCTTCGCGTAAAAAATAACGGTAAACACAACCTCAAAACGGAGTGCCCATGGCTAACTATTTCAACACTTTGAACCTGCGTCAGCAGCTGGCGCAATTAGGTAAATGTCGCTTTATGACGCGTGATGAGTTTGCTGATGAAGCAAGTTACCTGAAGGGCAAAAAAGTCGTCATTGTTGGCTGTGGTGCTCAGGGCCTTAACCAGGGCCTTAACATGCGTGATTCTGGTCTGGATGTCTCTTACACGCTGCGTGCCGAAGCGATTGCTGAAAAGCGCGCTTCCTGGCGCAAGGCCACCGAAAACGGTTTTAAGGTTGGGACATATGAAGAGCTGATCCCGCAGGCCGATCTGGTGATTAACCTGACGCCAGACAAACAGCACTCAGCCGTGGTGCAGGCTGTGCAGCCGCTGATGAAAGAAGGTGCGGCGTTGGGATATTCCCACGGTTTCAATATCGTTGAAGTGGGTGAAGAGATCCGTAAAGACATTACCGTGGTGATGGTTGCGCCGAAATGTCCGGGTACTGAAGTGCGTGAAGAGTATAAGCGTGGCTTTGGCGTACCGACGCTGATTGCGGTACACCCGGAAAACGATCCAAAAGGCGAAGGTATGGCCATTGCCAAGGCCTGGGCCGCAGCGACCGGCGGTCACCGTGCGGGCGTGCTGGAATCCTCCTTCGTTGCCGAAGTAAAATCTGACCTGATGGGCGAGCAGACCATTCTCTGCGGCATGCTGCAGGCGGGTTCTATCCTGTGCTACGACAAGCTGGTTGCCGATGGCACCGATCCAGCTTATGCAGGCAAGCTGCTGCAGTACGGCTGGGAGACCATCACCGAATCGCTGAAACATGGCGGTATCACGCTGATGATGGATCGCCTTTCTAACACCGCTAAGCTGCGCGCCTTTGCGCTTTCTGAGCAGCTGAAAACTATTATGGCGCCACTGTTCCAGAAGCATATGGATGACATCATTTCGGGCGAATTCTCTTCCGGCATGATGGCTGACTGGGCAAATGATGATAAGAAACTGCTGACCTGGCGTGAAGAGACGGGCCAGACCGCTTTTGAAAACTCGCCGCAGTATGAAGGTAAGATTTCCGAGCAGGAATATTACGATCGTGGCGTGATCATGGTTGCGATGGTCAAAGCGGGCGTTGAGCTGGCGTTCGAGACCATGGTGGATTCCGGCATTATCGAAGAATCCGCTTATTATGAATCACTGCATGAACTGCCGCTGATCGCCAATACCATTGCCCGTAAGCGTCTGTATGAAATGAACGTGGTAATCTCCGATACCGCTGAATATGGCAACTACCTGTTTGCTAACGCCGCCGTGCCATTGCTGAAAGAGTTCATGACCACGCTGCAGGCGGGTGATTTAGGCAAAGAGGTTGCGCCAGCCGCAGTAGATAATGCTCAGCTGCGTGACGTTAACGAAGCGGTACGTAATCACCCGATTGAGGCGGTGGGACGTAAACTGCGTGGTTATATGACCGATATGAAACGTATTTCTGTCGCGGGCTGATAGCGTCTTTTAGCTTGCCGTTGCGTTGACCATGTTTGCACGCCCCAGCACACCGTTATCCATGCTGCTGGGGCTGTTCTTACCTGCCCTTTGCTGCAGGACGAACACCATAGCGGAGTCCCTGTGGCCCGGACTTGATAAGCAAAGCGGAAACAGACAAAACCGGTGTGTTCAACACCGGTTTTTTATTAGTTGCGGTACAGCACCTTGATGATGTGATAGCCAAACTGGGTGTGCAGAGGTCCGTAAGGCGTCAGCAGAGGGCAGGAAAACACGACTTTATCGAAAGCCGGCACCATTGCCCCTTTTTTAAACTCGCCCAGGTGTCCGCCTTTGCGTCCGCTCGGACAGGTTGAGTGTTTCTTCGCCAGTTTTTCAAAGTCTGCGCCCTTTTCCAGCTGCGCTAACAGCTCCTGAGCCAGTTTCTCTTCTTTTACAAGGATATGCATTGCCGCTGCGGTTTTTGCCATGATCGTGCCTTGAGTCGTATGGATGCTGCTGGATATACTACCACGCTGTTAGTTAACCCTCCTTATTTTCACTGAGTACTTCTATGCGTCTGAATCCCAGCCAACAACAAGCCGTCGAATATGTCACCGGCCCGTGCCTGGTGCTGGCGGGCGCGGGTTCCGGCAAGACGCGCGTCATTACCAATAAAATTGCCCATCTGATCCGTGAGTGCGGCTATCAGGCTCGCCATATTGCGGCGGTCACCTTTACCAATAAAGCCTCACGCGAAATGAAAGAGCGCGTGGCGCAAACCCTGGGCCGGAAAGAAGCGCGCGGGCTGATGATCTCTACCTTCCACACGCTGGGACTGGAAATCATCAAGCGTGAATATGCCGCGCTGGGGATGAAATCCAACTTTTCCCTGTTTGATGACCAGGATCAGCTGGCGCTGCTAAAAGATTTAACCGAGCAGTGGCTGGAAAATGATAAAAATCTGCTGCAGCTGCTGGTTTCTACCATTTCCAACTGGAAAAACGATCTGATTGATCCTGCACACGCCCAGGCGCGGGCGCAGTCAGAGCGGGATCGTATCTTTGCTCACTGTTATGAACTGTACGATCGTCATCTTAAATCCTGTAACGTGCTGGACTTCGATGACTTAATCCTGCTGCCGACGCTATTGCTGCAGCGCAATCAGGAGGTGCGTGAACGCTGGCAGCAGCGCATTCGCTATCTGCTGGTGGATGAGTATCAGGATACCAACACCAGCCAGTATGAACTGGTAAAACTGTTGGTGGGTGCGCGGGCGCGCTTTACCGTGGTCGGTGACGACGATCAGTCAATCTATTCCTGGCGCGGCGCGCGGCCGCAAAACCTGGTGCTGCTGAAAGAGGACTTTCCGGCGCTGCAGGTGATTAAGCTGGAGCAGAACTATCGCTCCACCGAGCGCATCCTGAAAGCGGCGAATATTTTGATCGCCAATAATCCGCACGTGTTTGAAAAGCGCCTGTTTTCACAGCTGGGCTACGGCGCCGAGCTTAAAGTGCTGAGCGCGAATCATGAAGATCATGAGGCGGAGCGCGTGACCGGCGAGCTTATTGCGCACCATTTTATTAACAAAACGCAGTATAAAGATTACGCCATTCTTTATCGTGGCAACCATCAGTCGCGCGTATTTGAAAAGATGCTGATGCAAAACCGCATTCCCTACCGTATTTCGGGCGGGACATCTTTCTTTTCACGTCCTGAAATCAAGGATCTGCTGGCCTACCTGCGCGTATTAACCAATCCGGATGATGACAGCGCTTTTTTACGCATTATCAATACGCCGCGTCGTGAGATTGGCCCGGCAACGCTGCAAAAACTGGGCGAATGGGCGAATCAGCGTAACAAAAGTCTGTTCAGCGCCAGCTTTGATTTAGGACTGGGCCAAACGCTGACCGGGCGCAGCCTGGAAAATCTGCAGCGTTTTACCGGCTGGCTACGGGAAATTGCCCAGCTGGCGGAGCGGGAGCCGATAAATGCGGTACGCGATCTCATTCGCGGCATCGACTACGAAAGCTGGCTGTTTGAAACTTCCGCCAGCCCGAAGGCCGCTGAAATGCGCATGAAAAACGTTAATACGCTCTTCCAGTGGATGACGGAGATGCTGGAAGGCAGCGAACTGGATGAGCCAATGACGCTGACGCAGGTGGTAACCCGTTTTACGCTGCGCGACATGATGGAGCGTGGCGAAAGCGATGAGGAGTTAGATCAGGTTCAGCTAATGACGCTGCACGCGTCGAAAGGCCTGGAGTTTCCTTATGTCTACCTGGTCGGCATGGAAGAGGGGCTGTTGCCGCATCAGAGCAGCATTGATGAAGATAACATCGAGGAAGAGCGGCGGCTGGCCTACGTTGGCATTACCCGCGCGCAAAAAGAGCTCACGTTCACGCTGTGCCGCGAGCGTCGGCAATATGGCGAACTGGTACGTCCGCAGCCCAGCCGTTTTTTGCTGGAGCTGCCGCAGGATGATCTGATGTGGGAAACTGAACGTAAAGTTGTCAGTGCGGAAGAGCGCATGAAAACCGGGCAAAGTCGGGTTGCCGGTTTGCGTGCGATGCTGGATAAAGCCAGGAAAGGAACCTGACAGAGAAGGCTGCGTCTGCAATGACGCAGCCCAACTGCTAAATTATCCTGAGCGGCCAGTGCACATAGGATTGCCAGCGGCTCTCCTGCTCCAGCATCTCCGCGCCCAGCGGGTGAGCCTGCAACCAGCCTGACGGCAACAGCACCTGTAGCGCCTCGTCTTCACTGTGCAACTGCACCGTTGGCAAACTGTCATCACGACGACGGCTGGCGAAAATCACCGCCAGACGCAGCAGCCGACACATCCGTTCTGCCATGCGGGGCGGCACAGCGTTTTGCTGGTTCAGCAGCGCCAGGTCAATACCGTTACTTTGATTCTGCAACAGCGTGGCCAACAGCTTTTTCTGAGCGGGCGTAAACCCGGGCAGATCAAGATGGCGCACCAGATAAGCGGCATGCTGGGTGGCAAGACGGAAATCCACGCTCAGACCAATTTCATGGATCAGACAGGCATTTTCCAGCAGCTCACGACAATAAGCATCCAGCTTCCAGTGCGGGCTTACCTGCTGAACAAAGCTCATCGCCAGCTGACGTACGCGCTCCGCCTGTTCAACGTCGATGATAAAACGACGCTGAACATTGTGGATGGTTCGGCTACGAATATCCCGATCGACCGGATAGTGCAGCATACCGTACAGCAAGCCTTCACGCAGAGCGCCGCCTGCCAACGTCATGCTTTCAATATTTAATTCTTCAAAGATGGCAATCAGAATAGAGAGGCCGCTGGGGAAAACCAGTGCCCGCTCCAGAGTCAGGCCTTCGATCTCCAGCTCTTCGAGCTTGCCACATTTGATCGCACGCTGTTTAAGCTGCTGCAGTTTATCCAGCGTAATACGCTCATCCATGCCCTGCGCTACCATGATTTCCTGTAGCGCCTGCACGGTGCCGGAAGCGCCCACGCAAATTTGCCAGCCCTGATCGCGCAATCGTCCCGCGACAGGCTGAATCATGGCGCGAGCGGCCTGTTCCGCCTGCTCAAAGTTCTTTTTACCTAAATGCCGGTCAGCGAAATAACGCTCCAGCCAGGTGACGCAGCCCATCGACAGACTGAACAGCGCGGTTGTTTGCGCGCCGGTTCCGGTAACCAGTTCAGTGCTACCGCCGCCGATATCCACCACCAGGCGTTCATCAGAGCCACCGGTAGTATGCGCTACGCCCTGGTAAATCAGCCGCGCTTCTTCTTCGCCGCTAATAACGTTAACTAAACAGCCAAGAATCGCTTCGGCCTGGGCGAGGAAATGTTTCGCGTTTGCCGCCAGACGCAGCGTTGCGGTGGCAACCACACGAATCTGATCGGCAGGGATATCCTGCAGCTGCTCTGAAAACAGCCTCAGGCACTGTAAGCCTCGCTCCATCGCTTCTTCAGAAAGCTCTCCGGCGCTGTTAAGGCCGGCGGCGAGGCGCACTTTACGCTTGATGCGGGCGACGGTCTGAATATTTCCCGCCACCTCGCGCACCACTAACATATGAAAGCTGTTAGAGCCCAAATCAATCGCAGCATAAAGTGACGACGCGCTGAACATGGTGTGATTAACCTGAACGTTTACGGTTATTGTTACGCGGTGCACCGCTGCGACGGTTGTTGCCCGCAGCACGGCGCGGACCGCTACCCGGACGGTTACGCGTCAGGCGTTTCGGCGGCGGAAGATCGGTCATCAACGCGTCGCTGTTATATTTACTGACCGGAATGCCGTGACCAATATACTCTTCGATGGCAGGCAGGTTCAGCGCGTACTCTTCACAGGCGAGGCTGATAGAGTGACCACTGGCGCCGGCGCGTCCGGTACGACCGATACGGTGAACGTAATCTTCGCAATCGTCAGGCAGATCGTAGTTAAAGACGTGCGTCACTGCCGGAATATGCAAACCGCGTGCGGCAACATCGGTCGCAACCAGAATGTCTACGTCGCCACGGGTAAAGTCTTCCAGGATACGCAGGCGTTTTTTCTGCGCCACGTCGCCGGTCAGCAACCCTACACGGTGTCCATCTGCTGCCAGATGGCCCCAGATATCTTCGCAACGATGTTTGGTATTGGCGAAAATAATGGCGCGGTCCGGCCACTCTTCTTCAATAAGCGTTTGCAACAGGCGCATCTTTTCTTCATTAGAAGGGTAGAACAGCTCTTCCTGAATGCGGTGGCCCGTTTTCTGATCCGGCTCGATTTCGATATGCTCGACGTTGTTCATATGCTCAAACGCCAGCTCGCGTACGCGATAAGAAAGCGTGGCGGAGAACAACATGCTCAGACGCTGATTTGCCGCAGGCATACGGCGGAACAGCCAACGAATATCTTTAATGAAGCCCAGATCGAACATGCGATCGGCCTCATCCAGCACCACCACCTGAATTGCGCCCAGGTTAATGTGGTTCTGCTTAGCGTAATCGATCAGGCGACCGGTGGTGCCCACCAGGATATCGACGCCTTTTTCCAGCACTTTTAGCTGTTTGTCATAGCCGTCGCCGCCATAGGCGAGACCCAGCTTCAGGCCGGTGGACTGCGCCAGCGGTTCAGCATCGGCATGAATCTGTACGGCCAGTTCGCGCGTCGGAGCCATAATCAGCGCGCGTGGCTGATTGATCTGACGGCCTTCGGCTGCAGGGTGAGAAAGCAAATAATGGAACGTTGACGTTAGAAACGCCATCGTTTTGCCGGTTCCGGTTTGCGCCTGGCCCGCGACATCGCGCCCTTCCAGTGTAAGGGGCAATGCTAACGCCTGGATAGGCGTACAATTATGGAAGCCTTTCTTTTCAAGGGCTTCGATAACCTGTGGGTGCAGGGCGAAGTCGGAAAACTTCTGTTCGGTTAAGTGTGTTTTGCTCATAGTGTGGTAGAATATCAGCTTACTATTGCTTTACGAAAGCGTATCCGGTGAAATAAAGTCAACCTACGTTGGCAGATTTTACGCCAACCAGCCAGGCATAATCTTGTGGAGTAAGACATGAGCAGCGATAAAATCGTTCATCTAACCGACAATAGCTTTGAAACCGACGTGCTGAAAGCCGAAGGTTTAACGCTGGTGGACTTCTGGGCAGAATGGTGTGGTCCGTGCAAAATGATCGCCCCGATCCTCGACGAAGTAGCAGAAGAGTATGACGGTAAGCTGACCATTGCCAAACTGAATATCGATGAGAACCCGGAAACGGCGCCGAAATACGGTATTCGCGGCATCCCGACGCTGCTGCTGTTTAAAAATGGTGAAGTTGCAGCGACCAAAGTTGGTGCGCTGTCGAAAGGCCAGCTCAAAGAGTTCCTGAACGCGAACCTGAGCTGATTCATTGCCGGCGCTGGCGGTCAGAGTAATTTTTGCCAGACCGCTAGACGCCCGGCATGAAGCGTGCTAAGTTAAATCTACTGCATTACGAACTTACCTGTAGTTTGTTTCCCTTGTTGAACGCTGGCGTTATCTTCCCAGTGCCTCAACAATCTGACGGTTAGCATCACAATTTCCGGCATCTGTTTTCAACCGTCTCCTCGTTTTCAGATCGGCATTCACGCATAAGATCATCGAGCAGACACGGAAACGGAGCCATTAACGGGCATGGACCTTCTTTTGCCATACCATTCACGACAACCTTTTCGAGATATACCCCGAGTTTAAGAACCCACCATTATGAATCTTACCGAACTAAAAAATACGCCGGTTTCAGAGCTGATTACTCTTGGCGAGAACATGGGGCTGGAAAACCTGGCGCGCATGCGTAAGCAGGACATCATTTTTGCTATCCTCAAACAACACGCGAAAAGCGGTGAGGATATCTTCGGTGATGGCGTACTGGAGATACTGCAGGACGGATTTGGTTTCCTCCGCTCCGCAGATAGCTCCTACCTCGCCGGTCCTGACGACATCTATGTTTCCCCCAGCCAAATTCGCCGCTTTAACCTTCGCACTGGTGATACCATTTCAGGCAAAATTCGTCCGCCGAAAGAGGGCGAGCGTTACTTTGCACTGCTGAAGGTTAACGAGGTCAACTACGATAAACCGGAAAATGCGCGCAGTAAGATTCTGTTTGAAAACCTGACGCCGCTGCACGCGAACTCTCGTTTACGTATGGAGCGCGGTAACGGCTCAACAGAAGACCTGACCGCACGCGTGCTGGATCTCGCTTCACCGATTGGCCGTGGCCAGCGTGGTCTGATTGTTGCACCGCCGAAAGCGGGTAAAACCATGCTGCTGCAGAATATCGCGCAGAGCATTGCCTACAACCATCCTGACTGCGTGCTGATGGTGCTGCTGATTGACGAACGTCCTGAAGAAGTGACCGAGATGCAGCGTCTGGTCAAAGGCGAAGTGGTTGCTTCTACCTTTGATGAGCCAGCATCTCGTCACGTTCAGGTTGCCGAAATGGTGATCGAAAAGGCCAAGCGCCTGGTTGAGCATAAAAAAGACGTTATTATTCTGCTCGACTCCATCACGCGTCTGGCGCGTGCTTACAACACCGTCGTGCCAGCTTCCGGTAAGGTTCTGACCGGTGGTGTGGATGCAAACGCCCTGCATCGTCCGAAACGCTTCTTTGGTGCGGCGCGTAACGTGGAAGAGGGCGGCAGCCTGACCATTATCGCTACTGCGCTGGTAGACACCGGTTCGAAGATGGACGAAGTGATTTACGAAGAGTTCAAAGGCACCGGTAACATGGAGCTGCATCTCGCGCGTAAAATTGCTGAAAAACGCGTGTTCCCGGCTATCGACTACAACCGTTCCGGGACGCGTAAAGAAGAACTGCTCACTTCCCAGGAAGAGCTGCAGAAGATGTGGATCCTGCGCAAGATTATTCACCCGATGGGCGAAATCGACGCGATGGAATTCCTCATCAATAAGTTGGCCATGACCAAGACCAACGATGAATTCTTCGACATGATGAAACGTTCATAATTTTTTAGCCGTTGCGTCAGGGAGAGTTCAAGACTCTTTAGCACGGTAAGAAAACTCGGGTAACGCCACGCTCAGACGTGGCGTTTTTTATTTTTGGGCTATAGGATAAAGCGACTGTCGGACGTCACCGGTCGCTAAGTGTAATAAAAGCAGACGCTTTTGCTTAAATAATCAGCGGTCGTGCGGCCAAATCGCGTTATCAGGACGTCAGTCAGGGTGGCAGGCATAATTATTGCTTATATTTACCCGGTGTCTTAGCTGAGAGTTGTTAATGTGAATTTACTCACCATGAGTACCGAGCTTGGTCTAATTTTTCTGTTTTCACTGGCATTCATTTTTTTTGCCCGCAAAGCAGCTAAAAAAGTCGGCCTGGTTGACCGCCCGAATTATCGTAAACGTCATCAGGGACTGATTCCGCTGGTTGGCGGCATCTCCGTTTATGCAGGCATCTGCTTTACTTTTGTTATCACTAATTATTATCTGCCCCACGCGATACTCTATCTGGCCTGTGCCGGTGTGCTGGTATTAGTTGGGGCGCTGGATGACCGTTTTGACATTAGCGTCAAGATTCGTGCCGTCGTACAGGCTGCTATCGCGATAGTGATGATGGTGGTGGGCAAACTCTACTTGCTCAGTCTTGGCTATATTATCGGACCAATGGAACTGGTTGTCGGGCCATTTGGCTATGTGTTGACGCTGTTTGCCGTTTGGGCGGCAATCAATGCTTTCAATATGGTTGACGGCATTGATGGTCTGCTGGGCGGTTTGTCCTGCGTGACCTTTGGCGCAATGGGCATCATCCTCTTTTTCGACGGCCAGCACAGCCTGGCGATGTGGTGCTTTGCCATGATTGCCGCCACGCTTCCCTATATTCTCCTTAATCTGGGCGTTTTCGGTAAACGCTATAAAGTGTTTATGGGCGATGCGGGCAGTACGCTGATTGGCTTTACCATTATCTGGATCCTGCTGGAAACCACCCAGGGCGTTACGCACCCCATTACGCCGGTTACGGCGCTGTGGCTGATTGCCATTCCGCTGATGGATATGGTGGCGATCATGTATCGCCGACTGCGTAAAGGAATGAGTCCTTTCTCTGCCGATCGTCAGCATATTCATCATTTGATCATGCGCGCCGGGTTTACTTCACGACAGGCGTTTGTGCTGATCACGCTTGCCGCTGCGCTACTGGCTGCTGTGGGCGTATTGGGTGAGTATCTGGCGTTTATTCCTGAGTGGGTGATGCTGCTGCTTTTTCTGTTTGCTTTCGTCCTCTACGGCTACTGCATCAAGCGCGCCTGGCGCGTTGCCCGCATGATCAAACGTCTCAAGCGCCGCCTGCGTCGCGCTAATAAAAATAAGCACCCGGGCTAAGCGCCCTCTGGACAAGGATACCCTGCATATGACCTCTGACTTCGTGGATAACGAATTGGATATTCGTGGCCTGTTTTGCGCGCTGTGGCGCGGCAAACGTTGGATTATCGGGCTGGCGCTGTTGGGCATGCTACTGGCGTTTATCTGGTCTCTGCTGGTTAAACAGGAGTGGAGCACCACGGCAATCACCGATCGTCCCACGGTAAATATGATTGGCGGCTACTATTCGCAGCAGCAATTCTTACGCAACCTGGATAACCGTAATGGCGCCACCGCGCTGACGGTACCGCAGCCCTCGGTAATGGACGATGCCTACCAGGAATTTCTTATGCAACTCTCTTCATGGGACACGCGGCGCGAATTCTGGTTACAAACTGACTACTATAAGCACCGCAAAAGCGGCAACGTCCATAAAGATGCCGCGCTGCTGGACGAAATGGTCAGCAATATTCAGTTCAGCCCGGCGGACAGCGCGAAAAACCTGAGCGATAGCGTCAGGCTGGTAGCGGAAACCGCAGTAGATGCCAACAATCTGCTGCGTCAGTATGTTGCTTTCGCCAGCGAACGCGCGGCGCGTCATTTAAATCAGGAACTGACGGCGGCCTGGGCGGCGCGTACCGTTCAACTGAAAGCGCAGGTCAAACGTCAGGAAAAGGTGGCCAATGCGGTGTATCAACGGCAGCTACGCAGCGTAGAGCAGGCGCTAAAAATTGCGCAACAGCAGGGGATCGACCAGGCAAAAACCAGTACGCCATCGGAGCAGCTGCCCGATTCAGAACTCTTTTTGCTTGGCAGGCCGATGCTGCAGGCGCGCCTGGAAAACCTGCAGGCGAATGGGCCGACATACGATCTGGACTATGATCAAAATCGGGCCATGCTCGATACGTTGAACGTTGGGCCTACGCTTGAGCAGAAGTTTCAGACCTACCGCTATTTGCGCACCCCGGAAGAGCCGGTGAAGCGCGACAGCCCGCGCCGGACGTTGGTCATGATTATGTGGGGCGCCATTGGCGCGTTGGTGGGTGCAGGCGTTGCCCTTATTCGCCGTCCTCGTGCCTGATACGCGCGTTGCAGGTGTCGCTGTGACTGACACGGCTAACGAACGAAGAGAAAAACAGTGAAAGTACTTACCGTTTTTGGCACGAGGCCGGAAGCTATCAAAATGGCTCCGCTGGTGCATGCGCTGGCGAACGATGCCGCATTTGATGCCCGCCTGTGTGTGACGGCCCAGCATCGCGAGATGCTCGATCAGGTTCTGCGCCTTTTCACGCTAAAGCCAGACTATGATCTGGATATTATGCGTCCGGAGCAGGGACTCACGGAAATCACCAGCCGGATACTGGAGGGGCTAAAAGGCGTATTTGCCTCTTTCCGTCCTGATGTCGTGCTGGTGCATGGCGATACCACCACAACGCTGGCAGCCAGCCTGGCCGCTTTTTATCATCGCATCCCGGTGGGGCACGTTGAGGCCGGGCTGCGCACCGGCGATCTCTATTCGCCATGGCCTGAGGAAGCGAACCGTAAACTGACCGGCCATCTGGCTACGTGGCACTTTACCCCTACTGAATACTCCCGGCAGAACCTGTTGCGGGAAAACCTGTCGGATAAGCAGATATTTGTTACCGGTAATACGGTTATTGATGCGCTGTTCTGGGTGCGCGATCGCATTCTCTCCGATCGCCAGCACCACGAGAGCCTGGCCGCGCGTTATCCTTTTCTTGATGCGGCGAAAAAGTTGATTCTGGTTACCGGGCACCGCCGTGAAAGCTTTGGCGACGGTTTTGAGCGCATTTGCAGCGCGCTGGCGACGCTGGCGCGTCAGCATCCTGATATCCAGATAGTTTACCCGGTGCACCTGAACCCCAACGTCAGCGAGCCCGTTAAACGTATCCTGAGCGGCATCGACAATATTATTCTTATTGAGCCGCAGGAGTATTTGCCCTTTGTCTGGCTGATGAATCGGGCCTGGCTCATTCTGACCGACTCCGGCGGCATTCAGGAAGAAGCGCCTTCGCTGGGTAAACCGGTTCTGGTCATGCGCGAAACCACGGAGCGTCCCGAGGCGATTGAGGCCGGAACGGTGCGCCTGGTTGGAACCCGCGAAGAGAAGATTGTGGCAGAGGTTACCCATCTGCTCACCCATGAAGAAGCCTGGCAGGCGATGAGCCATGCGCATAATCCGTATGGCGATGGCCATGCCTGTGCCCGCATTCTGCAGGCGTTAAAAAATCACAGAGTAACATTATGAGTTTTAGAACGATTTCGGTTATTGGCCTGGGTTACATCGGGCTGCCTACCGCCGCCGCGTTTGCATCGCGCCAGCAGCATGTTGTGGGAATTGATATCAATGCGCACGCCGTTGAGACCATAAACCGTGGCGAAATTCATATCGTCGAACCGGATCTGGATACGGTAGTTAAGCAGGCCGTACAGCAGGGGTTTCTTCGTGCCGCCACGCAGCCGGTGGCGGCCGATGCGTTTTTGATCGCTGTTCCCACGCCGTTTAAAGGCGACCATCAGCCTGATATGACCTATGTTCAGGCAGCCGCGCTGTCGCTTGCGCCGGTGTTAAAGCCGGGCGATTTAGTGATCCTGGAATCCACCTCGCCGGTCGGCGCGACGGAACAGATGGCAGACTGGCTGGCTGAAGCGCGTCCTGACTTATCGTTTCCACAGCAGCAGCCGGATAGCCCCGATATTCACATCGCCTACTGTCCTGAGCGGGTGCTGCCCGGTCAGGTAATGGTTGAGCTGATTAAAAACGATCGCGTGATCGGCGGCATGACGCCAGCCTGCTCTGAGCGCGCCAGCGAGCTGTACCGCATTTTCCTTGAGGGCGAATGCGTAGTCACCAATGCCCGCACCGCTGAGATGTGCAAGCTGACCGAAAACAGCTTCCGTGACGTTAATATCGCTTTTGCCAACGAATTGTCGCTGATTTGCGCGCAGCAGGACATCAACGTGTGGGAACTGATAGCGCTGGCCAACCGTCACCCGCGCGTCAATATTCTGCAGCCGGGGCCGGGCGTCGGCGGCCACTGTATTGCAGTCGATCCCTGGTTTATCGTCGCGCAGAATCCAGAGCTGGCGCGTCTTATCCGCACCGCGCGTGAAGTAAACGACGCCAAGCCGCACTGGGTGCTGGATCAAGTGAAAGCAGCGGTTGCCGACTGCCTGAGCGAGAGCGGCAAGCGCGCCAGCGAATTAACCATTGCCTGCTTTGGCCTGGCCTTTAAACCTAACATTGACGATTTACGGGAAAGCCCAGCGATGGAGGTTGCGCATCTGGTCGCCTCCTGGCATAGCGGCACGACCTGGGTGGTGGAGCCTAATGTGCAGCAGATCCCGGCGGCGCTGGCTGATGAAGCGACACTGGTAACGCTGGAGCAGGCGCTCACGCAGGCGGATGTTCTGGTGATGCTGGTTGATCACCACGTTTTTAAAGCGGTAAGCGGCGAGCAGGTCACCCAGCGCTGGGTAGTGGACACGAAAGGAGTGTGGCGATGAAGCAATTTCTGGTTACCGGCGGCGCAGGCTTTATCGGTTCGGCGGTGGTTCGCCATCTTATCCAGCATACCGGACACCGGGTGGCGGTGGTCGATAAGCTGACCTACGCCGGCAATCTCTCTTCGTTGGCTCCGGTTGCGGATAGCGATCGCTTTGCTTTTGAGCACGTCGATATTTGCGATCGCGCCGCGCTGGATCGCCTGCTGACACGCTATCAGCCCGACTGCATTATGCATCTGGCGGCGGAAAGCCACGTTGATCGCTCTATCGACAGCTCCTGGCCATTTATTGAAACCAATATTGTCGGCACCTGGCAGCTGCTGGAAGCGGCGCGTCATTACTGGCGCGGCCTGTCAGCTGAAAAGCAGGCGGCGTTTGTTTTCCATCATATTTCCACCGATGAAGTGTTTGGCGATCTGCATGGCAGCGATGACTTCTTTACCGAAACCACGCCTTACGCGCCCAGCAGTCCTTACTCCGCCAGTAAAGCCAGCAGCGATCACCTGGTTCGTGCCTGGATGCGCACCTACGGCCTGCCGGTTATCGTGACCAACTGTTCTAATAACTATGGTCCTTACCATTTTCCCGAAAAGCTTATTCCGCTGATGATTATCAATGCGCTGGCAGGCAAACCGCTGCCGGTTTATGGCGATGGCGGACAAATTCGCGACTGGCTGTATGTGGAAGATCATGCGCGCGCGCTGGTAACCGTAGTGAGCACTGGCCAGGCCGGAGAAACCTATAATATTGGCGGTCATAACGAACAGCGTAATATCGACGTTGTAAATACGCTTTGCGACCTGCTGGAAGAGCTGGCGCCGACCAAACCGGCGGGCATTGCGCACTTCCGCGATCTGATTACCTTTGTTACCGACCGCCCTGGTCATGATCAGCGCTACGCGATTGATGCCGGAAAAATCGAGCGCGAGCTGGGCTGGCGTCCGCAGGAGACGTTTGAAAGCGGCCTGCGTAAAACGGTGCAGTGGTATTTGAGTCATGAGAACTGGTGGCGCAGCATTCTTGATGGCAGCTATCAGGGCGAGCGGCTCGGGCTTTCTTCCCCTCACTGAGGCGAATCACCATGAAAGGCATTATTCTGGCCGGTGGATCCGGTACGCGGTTGCATCCTATCACGCGAGGGATCTCGAAACAGCTGCTGCCCATCTATGACAAGCCGATGATTTACTATCCCCTGTCAGTATTAATGCTGGCAGGCATCCGCGAAATTCTGATTATTACCACGCCGGATGATATGCCGCACTTCCAGCGCCTGTTGGGCGACGGCAGCGAATTCGGCATCCGGCTGGCGTATGCGGCCCAGCCCAGCCCGGATGGCCTGGCGCAGGCTTTTATTATTGGCGAAACGTTTCTTAACGGCGAGCCGAGCTGTCTGGCGCTGGGCGATAATATCTGGTTCGGTCAGGGCTTCAGTCCCAAATTGAAAAAAGTGGCGGCGCGTAGTCAGGGCGCGACAGTTTTTGGCTATCAGGTTATGGATCCCGAGCGCTTTGGCGTGGTGGAGTTTGACGACGATTTCCGCGCGATTTCACTGGAAGAGAAACCCGTTAAACCCCGATCTAACTGGGCGATTACCGGGCTTTATTTTTACGATAGCCAGGTCGTGGAGTTCGCACGCCAGGTTAAGCCTTCGTCACGCGGCGAGCTGGAAATCACCTCTATTAACCAGCGTTATCTGGAACAGGGCGAACTCAGCGTTGAACTGCTGGGCCGTGGCTTTGCCTGGCTGGATACCGGTACGCATGACAGCCTGATTGAAGCCAGCACCTTTGTGCAAACGGTTGAAAAACGGCAGGGCTTTAAAATCGCCTGTCTGGAGGAGATCGCCTGGCGCAACGGCTGGCTGGATGATGGTGGCCTGCGCCGTGCGGCTCAGGCGCTGCAAAAAACCGGCTACGGTCAGTATCTACTGGATATCTTACATGCGCGTCCACGCCAGTATTAAAACGCTCGACTGGGAAAACGCCTTTTTCCAACACAACAGCGCTCAACTGGCATGGGATGCCTCCGCCACGCTCGATTTGGCGCAGCTCGACGCGTTTGATGTGGTGCAGGCAAAAGTCGACAGCCAGCAGACCGCACAGCTGGATACGCTACAGCAGCTGGGGTTCCACCTGGTGGAAGGAGAGGCGGATCTACTGCTTGCCGTCACCGCCGGGGAGCGTCAATCCGGTATACGTATCGCGCGACCGGAACATATTCCGGCATTGCGTACCGCCGCTGGCGCCGCTTTCGCTTACAGCCGCTTTCGCGCGCCCTGGTATCAGCCGCACGACAGCGCCCGCTTTTATGCGCAATGGATCGAAAACGCAGTACGCGGCACGTTCGATAACCAGTGTCTGATCGCGCATGATGAACAGGGCAAGCTGCAGGGCTTCGTTTCGCTGCGCGAGCTGGGCGTTGATGAGGCGCGTATCGGCCTGCTGGCGACCCTGCCGACAGCGCAGGGCCAGGGCGTTGGGACCCGGCTGATGCTGGCGGCGCTTGACTGGTGCCGGGCGCGGCGGCGTAACAAATTGCGTGTTGCGACGCAGCTCAGCAATCTGGCCGCAATGCGGCTCTATCTTCGTTGTGGTGCCTCTCTTGAGAGCACTGCTTACTGGTTATACAGGTAACGTCATGATTCCATTTAATGCGCCACCGGTGGTGGGAACCGAAGTTGAATATATGCAATCCGCCATGAGTAGCGGCAAGCTGTGCGGCGACGGCGGCTTTACGCGTCGCTGTCAGCAGTGGATGGAGCAGCGTTTCGGCAGCAAAAAGGTTCTGCTGACGCCCTCCTGCACCGCATCGCTGGAAATGGCCGCGTTGCTGATCAATATTCAGCCCGGTGATGAAGTGATTATGCCGAGCTACACTTTTGTTTCTACCGCCAATGCGTTTGTGCTGCGCGGCGCGAAGATTGTGTTTGTGGATGTGCGTCCTGATACGCTGAACATTGATGAAACCCGTATCGAAGCGGCCATCACTGAAAAAACGCGGGCTATTGTGCCGGTTCACTATGCAGGCGTTCCCTGTGACATGGACGTGATTATGGCGCTGGCGCGCAAGTACCAACTGTATGTGATTGAGGACGCGGCGCAGGGCGTCATGTCTACATACAAAGGGCGGGCGCTGGGCAGCATCGGCCACATCGGCTGTTTCAGCTTTCACGAAACGAAAAACTACACCGCGGGCGGTGAAGGCGGCGCCACGCTGATCAATGACAGCGCGCTGGTGGAACGGGCAGAAATCATTCGTGAGAAAGGCACTAACCGGAGCCAGTTTTTCCGTGGGCAGGTGGATAAATATACCTGGCGCGATATCGGCTCCAGCTATCTTATGTCCGATCTGCAGGCAGCCTATCTGTGGGCGCAACTGGAAGCGGCAACGCGGATTAATCAGCAACGGCTGCATCTCTGGCAGCGTTATCATGATGCCCTGAAGCCGGTTGCGGCTCGGGGCCGTATTGAACTGCCGGGCATCCCTTTAGATTGCCAACACAATGCCCATATGTTTTACATTAAACTGCGCGATGCGGACGATCGGGCGGCGCTGATTAACTGGCTAAAAGAGGCGGAGATCCTGGCGGTCTTTCATTACATTCCGCTGCATAGCTCGCCTGCGGGAGAGCAGTTTGGCCGCTTTGCGGGCGAGGATCGCTATACCACCGTTGAAAGCGAACGCCTGCTGCGTCTGCCGCTGTTCTATAACCTGTCAGATAACAATCAAAGCACCGTTATCAACTCTCTGCTGAGTTTCTTCTCCTGATATGTCATTAGCTAAAGCCTCGGTGTGGACCGCAGCGTCCACGCTGGTAAAAATTGCTGCCGGCTTGCTGGTGGTAAAGCTGCTGGCAGTCAGCTTTGGGCCGGAAGGAGTAGGGCAGGCGGGCAACTTCCGCCAGCTGATCACCGTGCTGGGCGTGCTGGCGGGTGCCGGTATCTTTAATGGCGTCACTAAGTATGTCGCGCAGTATCAACAGCAGCCGCAGCAATTGGCCGCCGTTACCGGCACTGCCGTCACCATGGTGCTGGGCTTTTCCACGCTGTTGGCGGTGATTTTTCTGCTGGCTGCCGCGCCCATTAGCCAGCTGCTGTTTGGTCACGATCGTTATCAGCAGGTGATTCGCATCGTGGCATTTTTGCAGATGGGTATCGCCTGGGCCAATCTGGCGCTGGCAATCATGAAAGGGTTCCGCGATGCGATGGGCAATGCGCTGTCGCTGATGGCAGGCAGCCTCATCGGCGTAATCGGTTATGTCATCTGTTACTGGCTGGGCGGCTATAGCGGCGCACTGGTTGGGCTGGCGCTGGTGCCGGCGCTGATCGCCATTCCGGCGCTGCTGCTGCTGATAAAGCGCGACCACCTGCCGCTGCGCGCGCTGGCACCGCGCTGGCGGAGTGAGTTGGCGCGTCAGCTGGCTAAGTTTACGCTGATGGCGCTTATTACGTCCGCTACGCTTCCTATTGCCTGGATGATGATGCGTAACCTGCTGGCAGCGCGCTATAGCTGGGAAGAAGTCGGGCTATGGCAGGGCGTTACCACCATATCCGATGCCTGGCTGCAGTTTATTACCGCCACCTTTAGCGTTTGGCTACTGCCGACGCTCTCACGCCTGAATACAAAAGCGGAAATCTCACGCGAGATTTTCCGCACGCTGCGTTTTGTGCTACCAGCGGTGGCTGCCGTAGGTTTTTGCGTCTGGCTGCTGCGCGATGTAGCGATCTGGCTGCTGTTTTCCAGCCAGTTCACCGGCATGCGCGACCTTTTTATCTGGCAGCTTATTGGCGATGTGCTGAAGGTTGGAGCTTACGTTTTCGGCTATTTGGTGATTGCGAAAGCCTCGCTGCGTTTTTATATTGCCGCCGAGCTTAGCCAGTTTGTTTTGCTGACCGCTTTTTCGCGCTGGTTAATACCGTCTTATGGTGCCATCGGCGCCGCGCAGGCGTATATGGCTACCTATATTGTCTATTTTGCGCTCTGTTTATGCGCTTTTTTGATTTATCGCCGAAGAGTATGACGACATTGATTCATGTACTGGGTTCGGATATTCCGCATCATAACCAGACTATCCTGCGTTTTTTTAATGATGTAATGCGGGAAGCGCAGCCGTGCCGCACGCCGCGCACCTTTATGGTCGTCAGCCAGGATATGACGCTGGCCGCCGCCTGGCCGGCATTGCAGGTGCAAATTTTTGCCAGTAAAAAAGCGCTGGCCCAGGCGGTGCTACAACGCGCGCGCGATCGGCAAACCCACTTTTTCCTGCACGGGCAGTTTAATCCCTGGCTGTGGCTGGCATTACTGAGCGGCAGTCTGCGGCGCAATCAGGTTTACTGGCATGTCTGGGGGGCGGATCTGTATGAAGAGTCACGCAGCCTGAAGTTCAGTCTGTTTTATCAGCTGCGTCGACTGGCGCAGGGACGAGTCGCGCACCTGTTCGCTACCCGGGGTGATATTAGCCATTATCAGCAGCGCCATCGGCGCGTGCCAGCTTCGCTGCTCTATTTCCCTACGCGTATGCATCAGGCGATGCCAGCGCGTCAGCGTCAGGATAAAACCTTTACGCTGCTGTTAGGTAACTCCGGCGATCCCAGCAATCGCCACATTCCGGCGCTACAGACTATCCGGCAACAGTTTGGCGAACAGGTCAGGGTGATAGTGCCGCTCGGTTATCCGCCCAATAATCAGGCTTATATCGATCAGGTAAGCGCTGCTGCACGCGATCTGTTTCCCCATGGGCAGGTGGCGTTGTTGACCGATAAAATGGCGTTTGACGACTATCTGCAACTGATCGCCGACTGCGACCTGGGCTATTTTGTTTTTGAGCGTCAGCAGGGCATAGGGACGCTTTGTCTGCTGATGCAGGCCAACGTGCCGGTGGTACTGAATCGGAAAAACCCGTTCTGGCAGGATATGGTGGAGCAACAGCTTCCCGTATTGTTTGATACTGATGCGCTGAGTCTGGACATTGTTGCTCAGGCTCGTCAGCAGCTTTCTGGCATAGATAAAACCGGCATCGCCTTCTTTGATCCAGCCTTTGTTAGCGGCTGGAAGCAGGCGCTCACGCTGGCAGAAGGAGGAGCGCAATGAGTCTCGCGCAGTTTGGTGGCCTGTTGCTGGTCTGGCTGGTGTCGCTGGGCTTTATTCTGACCCTGACATGGCGCGAATTCCGGCGGGTACGCTTTAACTTTAACGTCTTTTTCTCGCTACTGTTTTTGCTGACCTTCTATTTCGGCTTTCCCTTAACCAGTTTGCTGGTCTTCCGGTTTGATGTCACGGTAGTACCGCCGACGTTCTTATTGCAGGCGTTGCTGGCGGCCGGCAGTTTTTACGCCATTTATTATGTCAGCTATAAAACGCGTCTGCGGGCGCGACGGACTGATAGCGGGCGCAGCTTGTTGAGTGTGAATCGGGTAGAGGCGCATCTGATTTGGGGCATTCTGGCGCTGCTGGCGCTGGTAACCGTGGCGATATTCTTTATGCGTAACGGTTTTCTGCTGTTTCGCCTGCATGCATACAGCGAGATATTTTCCAGTGAAGTGTCCAGCGTGGCGCTCAAGCGCTTCTTCTATTTCTTTATTCCGGCAATGCTGGTGGTTTACTTCCTGAAGCCAGGACGACGCGCCTGGCTATTTTTCCTTGCCAGCACCGTTGCCTTTGGCCTGCTGACCTATGCCATTGTTGGCGGCACGCGCGCCAACATCATTATTGCGTTTGCCCTGTTTTTGTTCATCGGCATTATTCGCGGCTGGATCACGTTGTGGATGCTGGCGGCCGCCGGCGCATTCGGTATTGTAGGGATGTTCTGGCTGGCGCTGCGGCGCTATAACCTTGACGTCAGCGGCGCCGAGGCGCTGTACACATTTCTTTATCTGACGCGTGACACTTTCTCGCCGTGGGAAAACCTGGCGCTGCTGTTACAAAACTACGACAACATTCACTTTCAGGGGCTGGCGCCGATTGTTCGTGATTTCTATGTCTATATTCCCGGCTGGCTGTGGCCGAGCCGACCTTCACTGGTGCTGAACAGCGCGAACTACTTCACCTGGGAAGTGCTGAACAACCACTCAGGTCTGGCGATCTCTCCCACTTTGTTGGGATCGTTGATCGTAATGGGTGGCGTAGCCGCTATTCCGGTGGGCGCGGTTGCGGTGGGCCTGATTATTAAGTGGTTCGACTGGCTTTATGAAGGAGGCAAACAACACGCTAACCGCTATACCTCTGCAATCTTGCAAAGCTTCTGTTTCGGTGCGGTGTTCAACATGATTGTGCTGGCACGTGAAGGGCTGGACGCCTTCGTCAGCCGCGTGGTTTTCTTCTGCCTGATTTTTGCCGCCTGCGTGATGATAGCTAAGTTACTTTTCTGGCTGCTGGACAGCGCCGGTTTGATTCGTCCGCGTCGACGCGCTGGCATATTGGCGGAAACGCCTGCCGCGACGCCGGAAAGATGTGAGGATTATTAAAATGGATGTCACGCCGAAGGCGCCCCAATACCAGATTCGTGGCATCAGGCTGCACGCTTTTTCCGGCATGGCTGAATGCCTGGACTATCTTTGCCCGGATGGCAAGGCACGTAGCGGCACCCTGGTCGCCATTAATGCGGAAAAGGTGCTGGCCTATGAGGAAAACCCGGCGCTGCGTCAGCTGATTGATGCAGCGGAGATCAAATACCCGGACGGCATTAGCATTGTGCGCGCGATCCGCAAAAAGTATCCGCAGGCGCAGGTTACGCGCATCGCCGGGGCCGATTTGTGGGAAGCGCTGATGGCGCGTGCCGGGCAGCAAGGCATTCCGGTCTTTCTGATCGGCGGCAAGCCGCAGGTAATGGAAGAGACGGTAGCGAAGCTGCGCCAGCAGTGGCAGGTTAATATTGTGGGCACCCAGCACGGCTATTTCAGTGCAGACGACAGCGAAGCGCTTTTTAAACGCGTAGCACAGAGCGGGGCGCAGATCGTTACGGTGGCAATGGGGTCACCGAAGCAGGAACTGCTGATGCAGGCGTGTCGAAAGGTTTGTCCGCAGGCGCTCTATATGGGCGTAGGCGGCACTTATGATGTCTTTACCGGACATGTGAAGCGCGCGCCGGTTATCTGGCAGCGTTTGGGGCTGGAATGGCTTTATCGCTTGTTAAGCCAGCCCAGCCGTCTGCGTCGTCAGCTGCGTCTGATAAAATTCCTGCGTTATTACTATCGCGGTCAGTTATAAAGATCGGCTATTTCAGGGCGGCAAACGGCTAAATGAGGGGTTTTTATTCGTTTGCCGACCTGAACTGGCGTTTGTTTAGACGGAATGCACAAAGCGTAATCAAACGCGTTTTTTTATTAAAAAAGCACTGGACAGCTTGGGTGCAAATCCGTAGTATCCCCATCCGCAACGGCGCTACGCGCCCGTAGCTCAGCTGGATAGAGCGCTGCCCTCCGGAGGCAGAGGTCTCAGGT
This sequence comes from Pantoea sp. FN0307, assembly GCF_050113815.1. Taxonomy (NCBI): domain Bacteria; kingdom Pseudomonadati; phylum Pseudomonadota; class Gammaproteobacteria; order Enterobacterales; family Erwiniaceae; genus Pantoea; species Pantoea sp. FN0307. The sequence continues at coordinate 33,406 of NZ_JBNJSO010000010.1, forward strand.
TCGAATCCTGTCGGGCGCGCCATTAATCGGGCGCAAGAGCTGCGGTGGTAACATTTACCGCGTTAGTAGTAAGAAGTAATGGTGGCTATAGCTCAGTTGGTAGAGCCCTGGATTGTGATTCCAGTTGTCGTGGGTTCGAGTCCCATTAGCCACCCCAACTTTTGCTGGAACATGCGAAGGTGGCGGAATTGGTAGACGCGCTAGCTTCAGGTGTTAGTGTCTTAACGGACGTGAGGGTTCAAGTCCCTCTCTTCGCACCAGGCAAAAGAAAGTAAGATAAGAGCATTATGTCGGCGAGTAGCGCAGCTTGGTAGCGCAACTGGTTTGGGACCAGTGGGTCGGAGGTTCGAATCCTCTCTCGCCGACCATCTTATTAACCTGCTTATGCAGGTTTTTTTGTATCTGATATTCTGCTTCTGCTTCTGCTTCTGCTTCTGCTTCTGCTTCTGCTTCTGCTTCTGCTTCTGCTTCTGCTTCTGCTTCTGCTTTATTTATTATCCCCAATGACCTTATCACAACCCGCCTGACGCCACTGTTTCAGCAACCGCTGCCGTGAATATGGATAGCGTGCATCCAGCATCTGCACAAAACCGAGCCGGTTTATATCAAAATGACGAAAATCGTTACGCAGCTCGCACCAGGCGGTCAACATCTTTCTCTCTGGTAAATAACCCAATGCAAAAGGCCAAAGCGTCCTTTCACTTTGCTTGCCTGTTTGATCTTCATAGCCAATACGTATCTTTAATCCTCTTCTGATAGCCATACGCAGCGTACTAAAATTTTCACTTTTTTCTTTTTTGTTTTCGGATCGGCCAACAAGCAACGTTGAATGGGTGAGAACCGGTTGAAGGCGAGCGGGCAGGACAGAGGCAATATTACTCAAAGTCTCATCTGCCGCCTGGCTTAAAGCCGCATCGCTATATAGCGAAACCCAGCGCAGCCCCAGGGCCAGCGCCTCCAGTTGCTCAGGAGTAAACATCAGGGGAGGCAACAGATAGTCTGCCGTAAGGATATATCCTGTCCCGGCTTCTCCCTGAATATCGGCTCCCTGGGTTCTCAATGAAGTAATATCCCGATAAAGGGTGCGTAAGCTGATATGTAATTCCTGAGCAAGATGATTACCGCTAACCGGATAGCGATGTCGGCGCAGGATCTGAAGAAGATTTAGCAGGCGTTCAGCCCGTTTTGGTCCTGATGCTGACACGTTCTGTCATGGCTCCCTGGCATAGTCATATCTTTCTGTGGTCAGGAGATTAAAGCATGGTAATGCCAAATTTGTTAATCCTCTATGTTTCGAGTCCGGAACAGAGCAGTATGTTTTATGAACGTCTTTTTGAAAAACCAGCGGATGTCGTGCTTCCCACCTGGGCCGCTTTTACTTTTGATAATGGTCTGAGCCTGGGGCTATGGTCGACTCAGGCAAAAGATTTTGTCTCAAACGGGCAGAATAATCGCACGGAGCTATGTTTTATGGTGACGAATAACGAGGCTGTAGAAGCGCTCTATACGCGCTGGGTCAGAGCAGGAGTGGAAATAGAACAGCCACCAAAAGATGCGGTATTTGGCAGAACTTTCGTGGCGCTTGATCCGGATGGGCATCGACTAAGAGTTTGCATCCCGGATACGTAACAAGGTTTTTGTTTAAGCGTATGCTGCTCTTGCTGTTTCTAACACGTATGTCTCTGACTAGAGACATATAATCTATTGATTATAAATAAACTCTTTTGGTTGGGTGTGGGCTGTCTCAAAATGGAGACAAATTATTGGCAGGCTGTCGCCTGTTTATGACAACGATATGCTGCTTAAAACAGGGCGTCAGACTATTTTTTCTTGATTCAAAGAGATAGACAATAACGGAAAAGATCAGCGCAGACTGGCACAGCTTATGCAATACTATTTGCGTAGATGCTCATTCCACCTCTTATGTTCGCTTCGGCTTCATAAACCAGGAATGATGCAGAGCCAAATTAGGGTACCCGTTGTCCAGCCAGCCAATATCGTTCGCCTTATTGGATTTAAGGGCACTACGTTGAGTCGGGTACCAATCCGGTTGTCTTACCGACCTGATCTTTACACCTGCCTGTTTTAGGCAGGTGTTTTTTTATCTGAGTACTGCATCGCTTATGCTGTTCCGGCAACAAGACGGCAATCGTCACGTCAGGAAAACAGCTTTGCTAAATTTTTATCGCGGATTACAGCACGCATAAAAAAGCCGGGTTTTATCCCGGCTTTTTTTACGCTGTTATTAGCGGTTATTTTTTAACGTCAGCAACAGACCTTCGCGACGCATCTGGGCGGCCTCTTCCGGATGATGCAGCTTATCCAGCGTATCGGCCAGCCAGGCGTAATCAAAACCATCCGGGCGCTGTTTCAGGGCTTCTCTGAACGCTTCACTTGCCTGCTGCCACTCGCCATGTTTCATTAACAGTTGACCCAGGGTGCTATAGAGCAATGGTGTAGCGCCGTGCTGTTTAATCTGCTGGCGCAGCGCTTTTTCCAGCTGTTCCGGATTGCCGGTTTTCAGTCGAGGCATCAGCAGGATCAGGCGCTCATCATAGTGACGCTTCAGCCCATCCAGCACGATCTGTTGAGCGGTATCATGATCGTCGCAGGCAATTAAATGATCCGCCATTGCCACCTGCAGCGCCGTTTCGTGGCGCGTTTTACGGGTCAGGCTTTGCCACCAGCGCTTCAGACCTTCGCTACCCTGTTCCGCCATCGCCTGGTTCATCAAACCCAGCCAGGCCTGCTGACGCAGCGCTTTAATATGCTCGTCATCTGCCACCTGCGTTTTTTCCATCGCCGGCAGGATATCGATCAGCGCGCTCCAGCCGCCGGTACGTATATAAGCCTGTTCCGCCAGGCGCAGCACTTCGGGATGGCGCGGAGCCACGTCCAGCAAACGATCGATGCCATGACGGGCAGCATGATCTTCATTACGCGCCAGCTGAAGACGAACGCGGGTAATTTCCACCGGGATAGGATCGTTATGCGCCAGCTCTGCAGCTCTTTCCAGATGCTGGTTCGCCCGCATCTCATCGCCGCGTTGCTGTGCCGCCTCCGCCGCCAACAGGTAGTTGACCACTGGCTGCTCAGCATGATCGGCATTGCGCGAAAGCAATTTTTCTACCTGGCGATAGTCGCCTTCCGCCAGCTTAAGCAGCGCTTCATGCGTTTGGCGACGGGCGCGATTACGTTTGCGCCCCATAAACCAGCCGCGGGTTTTAGCGCCGGTACGGAACAGGCGACGCAGCAACCATTCCACGGCCAGGATCACCAACAGCGAGATAATGAGCATGATCGCCAGGCCGGTTACGCTGGTTTCAATATTCCAGTTGTCGGTCTGGATCAGCACATAGCCCTGATGACCCGCAATCATAGGACCGATAACCACACCGGCAATCAGCAACAGAAATAGTATAAAAACTTTTAGCATCGTTACTCTCCCTGCTGCGGCTGTGCTGCCGGTTCAGCGGGCTGCGCCAGCAGGTTACGCACCCGCGTTTGCATCAGCTTGTCCAGCAACGGCTGGCTTTCCAGCGACTCCGGAATTTCCATTGAAACCGTCTGCTGGCTTAAATCATCAAGCTGCGCCAGGAAAGATTTGGTGCTGGCATCGCTGGTATCAAACCAGGCGCGTACCCAGGTCGATACGGTATCCACCGACTGCCGATAGATCTCATCCTGATGACGCGGCACCGCCTGGGCGGCAATAAGCAGGCGTGAGCGAATATTTTCACGCAGGTAAACATCCTGATTCGGCGCTAACAGCGGCTCTGCAGTATTGTCGCGGCGGCGGATGGTAATAAAATCATCCATAAAGTTGTGCCAGCTTTTTACCAGGTTCTGACGCCATTCTCGCAGCGAAGAGCTAAGTTCATTACTGTCAGCATCCATGGGCGCATCATCGCTGTCGTTATCCGCCAGACGCAGATTATCGACGCCGTTAGAGAGCTGATTCAGCTTTAAAATAATGCCGTCATAGTCAACCTGGCTCACCGCCGAAAGGTTGCTGATATCCTGGGTAATAGCCCGACGCACCGGAACCAGACTGGGATCGTTCATATCCGCAAGGCTGGCATCAGCACTTTTCAACAGCGCCGCTGCGGTAGTCACATCCTGATCGCTCCACAGCTTACGCCCGGCCAGTTTTACCAGATAATCGGCCTGCGCCAGTAGCCAGGTTCGAGAATCGTTACCTGAAATGGTGGCCACTTTTTCTTTCAATTCATCCAGCTGTTGGCTCAGGGCTGCCTGCTGGGCCTGGGCGGTATGCAGTTCGTTGCTCTGCGTGCTCAGCTGTTGTTTCAGCTGCGCTTTTTCGCGTTCGCTTTGCTGCGTCAGCGCGGAGATCTGTTCGCTTAACGTCTGGCTGACCTGCGCCTGTTGCTGCGCCTGATGACGCCCATTGACCCATAGCCCAGCCCCAATCGCCAACGCAACTACAATCGCCAGAGCACCCAGCGCGGTGCCGGTTTGGCCTGATGATTTACGCGTCGGTTTTTTTGCAGGCGGAGTCGTGGTTTCTACCGCAGGCGTTGTCTCTTCAACCATGGCGGAGGAATCTTTTTGTTCCGTCATTGTGGCACATCCCATTTTCAAGTTGTTTGTAACGCGCGCACCAGCGCGTCGTTATCAGCACCATCAGCTACCTTGATATTACGCCAGCCAAGTTCCTGGGCCAGGGTAGCCAAACGTTCGCTGACGACCAGTAGCCGACAGCCCAGCAGCCATTCCTCACGATCTATCGCAGGGAATAACCGATGAAGTTGTTGCAGCATCTCGCCGCTGGTGACCACCAGCGTATCAATACCGCGGTCACGCCAGCGTTTTCCTTCGCTGGGGCCATGATAAAACTTTTCACAACGCTGGTAGCACTCCAGGAAGCGAACCTCGGCTCCGCGCTGCGCCAGCGTGGTGCCAAGCAGTTCGCGACCACCGTTGCCGCGTAGGATCAACGCTTTTTTACCCTTCAGCCGCCGCAGCGTGGGCAATTGCAACAGCATTTCGCTGGTTTCATGCTCTGGCGGCCAGAGGACGTTCTGCCCGCACGCACGATGCAACGCCAGGGCGGTAGTGCGCCCTATAGCATAATAGTCCAGCGAAGCGGGCCATGTTAAACCCGTCTGCTGCAAACAGGGCTGCGCGTAATGCATAACATGCTGAGAAAGGACAAAAACCAAGTCGCCAGGCGCCAGGGCAGTAAGCTGCTGCGCCAGCTGCGCCAGTTCACGCCCAGGGGAAAACTCAATTAATGGAAAGCTCCAGGCCGTATGACCCAGCGCACACAGGCGCGTCACCAGCTCATCGCCTGAGGGGGAAGGGCGGGTAACAAGAATGCTCATGCTGGAGGATTTCCCTGATAAACCTCGCGCAAGATCTCTCGTGCGCCGTTCTGAAGCAGTTCATCCGCCAGGGAGATACCCAGCTGCTCCGCCTGAGTGCGCGGGCCGCGACGTTCGCCACGGATCATGGATGTACCATCTGGTGAACCCACCAGGCCGCGTAGCCAAATATCATCGCCTTCAAGCACGGCATAGCTACCGATCGGAACCTGACAGCCACCTTCCAGCCGCGTATTCATAGCGCGTTCCGCTTTTACACGCGTCGCGGTATCGTCATCATTTAATGCCGCCAGCAGCATAATGGTCTGTTCATCGTCCAGACGACACTCAATCCCCACGGCACCCTGACCCACGGCAGGCAAAGAAACTTCGGCGGGGATGGCATAACGAATGCGATCCTGCAGGCCGAGGCGTTTCAGACCGGCGGCAGCCAGAATAATGGCGTCATATTCACCAGCGTCCAGCTTTGAGAGTCGCGTACCGACGTTGCCACGCAGCGAGCGAATCGTCAGGTCGGGCCGTAGCTCCGCCAACTGACACTGACGACGCAGGCTGGAGGTGCCGACCACAGCGCCCTGCGGTAACGCATCCAGCGTGGCGTAGTGATTCGAGACAAAGGCGTCCAGCGGATCTTCGCGCTCACAAATGGTGACCAGGCCCAAACCTTGCGGAAATTCTACCGGCACATCTTTCATAGAGTGCACCGCGATATCGGCCCGGTTTTCAAGCATCGCCAGTTCGAGCTCTTTGACGAAAAGCCCCTTGCCGCCTACTTTTGCCAGCGGGGTGTCAAGAATAATGTCGCCGCGCGTTACCATCGGCACCAGCTCCACCTGCAGCCCCGGATGACAGGCCATCAGACGCTGCTGAACATATTGTGCCTGCCATAACGCCAGTGGACTTTGTCTGGTGGCAATTCTTAAAATTTTATCTAACATGCTTGATACCGTTTTGATCGTTCATTGATTATCCTATCATTGATACAGGAAGGCTGTCAGTTTCCACGATTTTTAGACGAGTAAAGGAAAGCGTAAAAGGGACAGGACAGATCGATCGGTGGATAAAGCGTGCTAAACTGTTAAGTAGCGCAACTTTCTTTACGGTCAATCTGCCAGGTGTTAGATTGATCACGTTTCCAGCAGTAATCTGCCCGAAAAATTTTTTAATGAAGCGGCGGAGTACGGAAACAGGGTTATTTATAAGCACTGGGACAATCAGGCGAGACGTCTTGTACCTCTACATTGAGACACTGAAACAGAGACTGGATGCCATCAACCAACTGCGTGTCGATCGCGCACTGGCTGCAATGGGCCCTGCTTTCCAGCAGGTATACGGTCTGCTGCCAACCCTATTACATCATCATCATCCTTTGATGCCGGGTTACCTTGAAGGTAACGTTCCCTACGGCATCAGCTTCTACACGTCCGATGAAAGCCAACTGCATTATTTGCAGGAAATTGAACGCAAGTCGAGCCAGCCTGTCGCGATACCGCCCAAAGGAGAGATGCCGATTACCGGCCTCTATTCTATGGGCAGTACCTCTTCCGTTGGACAGAACAGCACTTCCGACCTGGATATTTGGGTTTGCCATCAGTCATGGCTGGATGGTGAAGAGCGTCTGGCGCTGCAGAAAAAATGTCAGCTGCTGCAGAAGTGGTGCGCGGCGATGGGCGTTGAAGTCAGCTTCTTTCTGATCGACGAGAATCGCTTTCGCCATAATGAAAGTGGCAGCCTGGGCGGCGAAGATTGCGGCTCAACGCAGCATATATTACTGCTGGATGAGTTTTATCGTACCGCCGTGCGTATGGCAGGCAAGCGCATCCTGTGGAATATGGTGCCGGGTGAAGAAGAAGAGCATTACGACGACTACGTGATGTCGCTTTATGCGCAAGGGGTGCTCACGCCAAATGAATGGCTCGACCTGGGCGGGCTAAGTACGCTTTCTGCCGAAGAATATTTTGGCGCCAGCTTGTGGCAGCTCTATAAAAGCATCGACTCGCCCTATAAAGCCGTATTGAAAACCCTGCTGCTGGAGGCTTACTCCTGGGAGTATCCCCAGACTCGCCTGCTGGCTATGGATATCAAACAGCGCCTGCACGATGGCGAAATCGTGTCGTTCGGTCTTGATCCCTACTGCATGATGCTGGAGCGCGTAACGCACTATCTGACCAGCATCGACGATCATGCCCGACTCGATCTGGTACGGCGCTGCTTTTACCTGAAAGTCTGTGAAAAACTGTCGCAGGATGAAAGCGCGCATCGCTCCGGCTGGCGGCGCGAGATTCTGGCGCAGCTGGTCAGCGAATGGGGTTGGGACGAGGCGCGTCTTGCGGTGCTCGATAGCCGGGCCGACTGGAAAATCGAACGTGTGCGTGAAGCGCATAATGAACTGCTGGATGCGATGATGCAGAGCTATCGCAATCTGATTCGTTTTGCGCGCCGTAACAACTTAAGCGTTAGCGCCAGCCCGCAGGATATTGGCGTGCTGACGCGTAAGCTGTATGCCGCTTTTGAAGCGCTGCCGGGCAAAGTGACGCTGGTTAACCCGCAGATTTCGCCCGATTTGTCCGAAACGCATTTAACCTTTATTCATGTTCCGGCCGGGCGTGCTAACCGGTCAGGCTGGTATCTGTATAACCAGGCGCCGGATATGAGTTCGATTATCAGCCATCAGCCGCTGGAGTATAACCGCTACCTGAATAAGCTGGTGGCCTGGGCCTGGTTTAACGGCTTACTGACGGAAAGAACCCGTCTGCATATTAAAGGCAACGAAATCTGCGATCTGGCGCGGTTGCAGGAGCTGGTAGCGGATGTTTCGCACCATTTCCCGCTGCGGCTGCCGGCCCCTACGGCGAAAGCGCTCTACAGCCCGTGCGAAATTCGTCATCTGGCGTTGATCGTTAATCTGGAATATGACCCGACCGCCGCCTTCCGTAATCAGGTCGTGCATTTTGATTTCCGTAAGCTGGACGTGTTCAGCTTTGGCCAGCAGCAGCAGTGCCTGATCGGCAGTATCGACCTGCTTTACCGTAACTCGTGGAATGAAGTGCGTACGCTGCACTTCAGCGGCGAGCAGGCGATGCTGGATGCGTTAAAAACCATTCTCGGTAAGATGCATCAGGATGCAGCACCGCCCGATGCGGTTGAAGTGTTCTGCTATAGCCAGCATCTGCGCGGGCTGATCCGTACGCGCGTCCAGCAGCTGGTTTCCGAATGCATTGAGCTGCGTCTCTCCAGCACGCGTCAGGATCCGGGCCGCTTTAAAGCCCTGCGCGTCGCCGGTCAGACATGGGGGCTCTTTTTTGAACGCCTGGGCGTCTCGGTGCAGAAACTGGAAAACGCGGTGGAATTTTACGGCGCGATTTCCAACAACAAGCTGCACGGCCTGTCGATTAAAGTTGAGACCGAGCAGGTTCAGCTGCCGCCGGTGGTTAATGGCTATGCCAGCGAAGGGATCATCCAGTTCTTTTTTGAGGACACCAATAACGATAGCGGCTTCAATATCTATATTCTGGATGAGGCCAATCGCATTGAGGTTTATCACCACTGCGAAGGCAGCAAAGAGGAGCTGGTGCGCGATGTGAGCCGCTTCTACTCCTCTTCGCACGATCGTTTTACCTACGGCTCCAGCTTCGTTAATTTCAACCTGCCGCAGTTTTACCAAATTGTCAGCGTAGATAATCGCACCCAGGTCATTCCCTTCCGTAGCCAGACTCTCACCCAGCTGTGCGCTAACCAGCCGGACAGCAACGACTATCCGCAGCGCTTCCAGGTTTACTAAGCCAGTAGCATCACGCTGTTGCAGCCACCCGGACCGGCGTCTGCCAGACGATCACGTTATCCCGGGCAATGCCCTTTTCCTGGTAAATTTTCGAGACAGGTCTTAAGTGTGCGGCTGCGCTTCTCCCTTATTTTGCTTATGGCACGGGCTGTTTTTTCGCCAAAACCTTGTTGTTAACCATGCAGGGATAGCTATGAGCAAACGTAAGGATATTATTGATCCCCAGGCATCAGGGACAAAAGAGTATGGGTTGATCTATTCAGAAGTTTTAGGCTGGATAGATTTAGGGCATGCGCGTGGGGGTGATATAACGGATTGCCTTGGACAAATGGAAAGGGGCGAGGCCAGCGGGCAGCCTTACTATCTGGTTGAGTATCAGCAAACAATGACGTACAAACAGGTTCGTACCGGCCGCTGTTCGCGCTGGAATATCAAACGAGGGCGAACGCTTGCAGAAAGGCACAGCATTACGCTGGCGATGATGATGGAAACGGCGATTGCGTTCGAGAACTGGCAGTCGATGCCGTTTTTTAGCTGGTACACCGACAGCGGCTTCAGCGCTGAGGATTTGGTTTCAGATCTGTTGGGCTTTTATAAAGTTGTGCAGCCACAAAATTACTGGCCCTGGCTGAAAATAGTCAGCAAAGAGGCGGCGCTCAGGCGCTGGGACTACTATGGCGCGCTGGGCAGTTTTAAAAACAAAGGATTTAACCCGCTGCTGTTCCCGGATCCCGCTGATACACGTATTCCTCATAATCCTTATAAAGGCAGGCTACCGAATTTTATGATGTCGATTAGGCCATTTACCCGGTTTGATTCTGATATTGTCCGTCGTATTGATGCCGGGGCGCAGGTTACTGTGGGATGGGAACGTTAATAAAAAATATGAAATGGCTAACGCGCACGCTGGGGTTAACGGTGGTAATGGTTATCGCCCTGGTTTTAGCCGACTGTAAAATGATGGGCTTGGCAGAAAAGAGCCCTGGTTTTAAACAGAGCGACTGGTGGCTTTATTACTCTTACGTTGATAACGAGCTCAAAAATGCGCCGCGTATTTCAGATGATTATTACTTTCGCTATGGGATGATGGACGGTCCTTCGCCAGAAATGAGCGCTATTATCTTTAATGGCGCAACGGATACCGCTGAGTTAGAAAACTACCTGACGGCTTTAGGATATCGGTATGTCCCTGACGATGAGTGGGGCGGACACTGGGAAAGAGAGGGCCGGCGGAAAACTGAATTTTATATATGGCAAAATAAAGAGCAGCAGATCATCCGGTTGACGAAATATAGTTTATAAACCAAAGCCCCGCTGGGGCTTTGCCTCTTAAACCGTCCCAGGCTCAAACCCGGCAAGCGCTTAACTCAACGTGATCTTTTCGCCCGCCTGCGCGCTACAGGCTTCCGACAGCAGTTGCCAGAATTCAGCGCCGCTGCGGTTGCAAATCCAGCTACCGCTTTGATAATCGAAATGGTAACCGCCACCTTTGGTCGCCAGCCACACCTGGTGCAGCGGCTCCTGACGATTGATAATAATTTTGCTGCCGTTCTCAAACGTAAGCGTCATAATTCCGGCATGGAGTTCATAATCGATATCGCTGTCGCCCTCGTAAGCGTCAAGCTGCCCGGTGTCACGCTGCATATCGTCTGGAAAGGGCCGGGAAATCCGCTCTATCTTCCCCATTTTCGAGACAGGTCTTAAGTGCGCGGCTGCGCTTCTCCCTTAATTTGCTCATAGTACAGGCTGTTTTTTCGCCAAAACCTTGTTGTTAACCATGCAGGGATAGCTATGAGCAAACGTAGGATATTATTGATCCCCAGGCATCAGGGATAAAAGATACTGGGCTGGTTTATTCAGAAATTTTAGGCTGGATAGATTTAGGGCATGCGCGTGGGGGTGATATAACGGATTGCCTTGGGCAAATGGAAAGGGGCGAGGCCAGCGGGCAGCCTTACTATCTGGTTGAGTATCAGCAAACAATGACGTACCAGCCATTTAGCACCGGCCGCTGTTCACGCTGGAATATCAAACGAGGGCGAACGCTTACTGAAAGGCACAGCATTACGCTGGCGATGATGATGGACACGGCGATTGCGTTCGAAAACTGGCAGTCGATGCCGTTTTTTAGCTGGTACACCGACAGCGGCTTCAGCGCTGAGGATTTGGTTTCAGATCTGTTGGGCTTTTATAAAGTTGTGCGGCCGCAAAATTACTGGCCCTGGCTGAAAATAGTCAGCAAAGAGGCGGCGCTCAGGCGCTGGGACTACTATGGCGCGCTGGGCAGTTTTAAAAACAAAGGATTTAACCCGCTGCTGTTCCCGGATCCCGCTGATACACGTATTCCTCATATTCCTTATAAAGGCAGGCTGCCGAATTTTATGATGTCGATTAGGCCGTTTACCCAGTTTGATTCTGATATCGTTCGTCGTATCGACGCCGGAGCGCAGGTCACCGTTGGATGGGACGTTAAGAAAAAATGAAATGGCTTAAGTGGGCGCTGATGCTACTGCTGGCGGTGCTGGTAATTAACGTTGTCGACTTTTTTTACATCAATACCAGCCTGATAAATAAGGCAGAGCGGAATCCCGGCTTCAAACAGAGCGAGCGGAGGCTTTATCACCTTTTCGTCGATGAAGATATCAAAAATGCGCCGCGTATAACTGATGATTATTACTTTCGCTTTCGCCGGATGGATGGCCCTTCTCCTGAAATTAGCGGTATTGTCTTTAATGGCACAACGGAAACGGCGGCATTAGAAAAGTATCTGACGGCTTTGGGGTATCAGCATGTCTCTGACGATGAGATTGGTCAACGCTGGGAAAAGGATGGCCGTACTGCCCCCAACATTTATATATGGCGCGATACAGAGAGCAGTATCATCTTTCTGACCAAATATTCTCTATAGAACAAAGCCCCGCTGGGGCTTTGCCTCTTAAACCGTCCCAGGCTCAAACCCGGCAAGCGCTTAACTCAACGTGATCTTTTCGCCCGCCTGCGCGCTACAGGCTTCCGACAGCAGTTGCCAGAATTCAGCGCCGCTGCGGTTGCAAATCCAGCTACCGCTTTGATAATCGAAATGGTAACCGCCACCTTTGGTCGCCAGCCACACCTGGTGCAGCGGCTCCTGACGATTGATAATAATTTTGCTGCCGTTCTCAAACGTAAGCGTCATAATTCCGGCATGGAGTTCATAATCGATATCGCTGTCGCCCTCCCAGGCGTCGAGCTGCTCTTCCAGCGTTAACATTAGATCGTCAGCTAACTGGTGAAATTCACTGTCTTGCATCATTGCTTCCTTTAAGTTTTGGTCGAGTATAGCGCGCCGGGAGCCGTTGCAACATCGTCTGATAAGAGAGAGATGCAGCACATCACGTCACCTTTTCCTGTTGCTTTTCCAAAGTCAGCTGCGATGATAAGCAACCATGAATATGCATCAATCATAAGCAGGAATACCATGAAGAAAACCATTTGTCGGCTGGCAATGGCGCTGGCGTTAACCAGCCTGGCTGGCTGCGGACTGAAAGGGCCGCTCTATTTTCCGCCGCAGGATAAGCCGAAACAGAGTTCACCACAGCCATCGGCCGGACAGTCCACTTCTTCTTCAACGGCGACCCAGCCGGATGGCCAACAGGACACTAACCTGACCAGCCCGGATGCGGATATGCAAGCGACGCAGTAATCATGATGGCCCAGCCGGCGGAGCAGAAAATGCAGTTCTCGAAAATGCACGGTCTTGGTAATGACTTTATGGTCGTTGATGCCGTCACGCAAAATGTCTATTTCTCGCCGGAGCTGATCCGCCGCCTTGCGGATCGTCATCTGGGCGTGGGCTTCGATCAGTTGCTGATCGTTGAGCCGCCGTACGATCCCGATCTTGATTTTCACTACCGGATTTTTAACGCCGACGGCAGCGAAGTGGCGCAGTGTGGCAACGGCGCGCGCTGTTTTGCCCGTTTTGTCCGTCTGAAAGGGCTGACGAATAAAAGCGATATCCGGGTCAGTACCCAAACGGGACGTATGGTGCTGAGCGTCACCAGTGACGAGCTGGTGCGCGTAAATATGGGCGAACCTAATTTTGAGCCGCAGCAGGTACCGTTTCGCGCCAACAAAGCGGAAAACCTGTACCTGCTGCGCGTCGCTGAGCAGACGCTGATGTTTGGCGTGGTTTCTATGGGCAATCCGCATTGCGTTATCCAGGTTGCCAGCGTCAAAACGGCGGCGGTGGAGACGTTGGGACCGATACTGGAAAGCCATGAGCGTTTCCCGGAGCGGGTAAATGTCGGCTTTATGGAAGTGGTTAGCCCGGAACATATCCGTCTGCGCGTTTACGAGCGCGGCGCGGGAGAGACGCAGGCCTGCGGCAGCGGAGCCTGTGCAGCAGTTGCCAGCGGCATACAGCAGGGATTACTGGCGGAAAAAGTGCGTGTCGATCTGCCCGGCGGCACGCTGCACATCGCCTGGAAAGGGCCGGGGAATCCGCTCTACATGACCGGACCGGCCACGCATGTTTACGATGGGTTTATTCATTTATGAAAAATGTCGAAGAGACAGCCTCAGAGCTGATGCTAAACGACGAAGCGGTAGGTGACTACCTGCGGCAAAATCCGGACTTTTTTATTCGCAATGCGCGCCAGGTAGAACAAATGGCGGTGCCGCATCCGGTGCGCGGCACCGTATCGCTGGTGGAATGGCATATGGCGCGGCAGCGTAACCATATTCAACAGCTGGAAGAAGAGATTACTCAGCTGATGGAGCAGGCATCTGCGAATCACCAGTTATTTGATCGCCTGCTTAGCCTGCAAAGCCACCTGGCCTCCGCGCCTTCGTTACAGGATATGCTAAACCGCCTGCAACGCTGGGCGCGTGATTTAGGCCTGGCCGGGGCGGATGTACGGCTATTCAGCGACCGCTGGCAGTTGGGCGCGCCGTCGAGCTTTACGCAACTGGCGCTATCGCGTCAGGCGTTTGAACCCGTGCGTATTCAGCTGCTGGGTAAAGAGCAGCACTATCTGGGCAGCCTGAACGGGCCGGAGCTGTTGCTGTTGTTGCCGCAGGCGCGCTCGGTGGGTTCAGTGGCGATGTCGCTGTTTGGCGAGCGTGGCGACCTGGGCGTATTGATCTTCAGCAGTCGCGATATGCATCATTATCAGCCCGGACAGGGCACGCTGCTGCTGCATTATCTGGCGCTGATGCTGCCGGAACTGTTGAACCGCTGGATAGCGCGCACATGAATACGATCGTGCCGCTGCAGGCCGCCGTGGACGGTTTCTTGCGCTATGTTCAGGTAGAGCGCCAGCTCAGCCCGTTAACGCATGAAAACTATGCGCGCCAGCTTACGGTGCTGACGGAACAGGTCAGTGAAATGAACATCACTGACTGGACGCAACTGGAACCGATGCATGTGCGGTCGCTGGCGGCAAAAGGGCGTCGTGCCGGTTTACAGCCGGCGAGCCTGGCGCTGCGGCTTTCCGCTCTGCGCAGTTTTTTAGACTGGCTGGTCAGCCAGGGCGTGCTGAAGGCCAATCCGGCCAAAGGTATTGCCACGCCGCGCGCGCCGCGACATCTGCCGAAGAATATTGATGTCGATGAAGTTAATCAGCTATTGAGCATTGACCAAAACGATCCGCTGGCGGTGCGCGACCGCGCCATGATGGAAGTGATGTATGGCGCAGGGCTGCGTCTTTCCGAGCTGGTTGGCATCGATCTGCGCCATCTCGATCTGGAAGCGGGTGAAGTCTGGGTTACCGGCAAAGGCAGCAAAGAGCGCCGTTTGCCTATTGGGCGCACAGCGGTTGAATGGATTGAAAAGTGGCTAACGCTGCGTGCAGGCTTCGCGCCCAACGGCGATGCGCTGTTCATCTCAAAAGAAGGCAAGCGTATTTCGGTGCGCAATGTGCAGAAACGCTTCGCCGAATGGGGCGTTAAGCAAGGCGTCAGCAGCCACGTTCATCCTCACAAGCTGCGCCACTCTTTTGCCACGCATATGCTGGAATCCAGCGGTGATTTACGCGCGGTACAGGAGCTACTGGGTCATGCCAGCCTCTCGACAACGCAAATCTACACCCATCTCGACTTTCAGCACCTGGCGTCAGTGTATGATGAAGCGCATCCACGCGCCAAACGAGGAAAATCCTGATGCATTTTTACCGTCGGCTGCAGCCGATCAAAGCGATTACCTTCGATCTGGATGACACGCTGTATGACAACCATCCGGTGATCCTGAAAACCACGCGGGAATCGCACCGCTTTTTGCAGTCATGGCATCCCGATCTGCATGATTTTTCGGTGGAAGCCTATCAGCAGCTGCGCAATCAACTGCTGGCGCAGGAACCTGATATCTGTCATGACGTCACGGAATGGCGGCGGCGCACCGTGGAACTGGCGATGCTGAATATCGGCCTGACGCCTGCCGAGGCGCAGGAAGGTGCGGATAAGGTCATGGAAGTGTTCGCCCACTGGCGTAGCCAGGTTGATGTCCCACCGGAAACGCACGTGGCGCTGGCGGCGCTGGCGGAGCGGGTTCCGCTGGTGGCGATAACCAACGGCAACGCCGAACCCCATCTGTTCGGGCTTGACCGCTATTTTCAGTTTGTGCTGCGTGCCGGCCCGCACGGGCGCGCGAAACCGTATCAGGATATGTATCATCTGGCGGCGCAGCGATTAAAACTCGCGCCGGAAAATATCCTGCACGTGGGTGACGATCTCACTACCGATGTGGCTGGCGCGGTGCGCTACGGTATGCAGGCCTGCTGGATCAATCTGCGTGAGGGCAACCTGATGCAGATTGACGATGCGCGACTATTGCCGCATGTAGAAATTACGCAGTTGGCATCGCTGACGGCGCTGATATAATCTTCTGTACAAATATCCAGTGACTTTGCTGGAGCGATTCTCCTGACTGACGGTGCTTATGGACGTTTCTGACCTGCTAAACAGCCTGAATGATAAACAGCGCGAAGCCGTGGCGGCTCCACGCAATAACCTGCTGGTGCTGGCAGGCGCGGGCAGCGGCAAGACACGCGTGCTGGTGCATCGTATCGCCTGGCTGCTAACGGTAGAGAACTGCTCGCCCTACTCAATTATGGCGGTTACCTTTACCAACAAAGCCGCCGCAGAGATGCGCCATCGTATTGAGCAGCTTATCGGCACCAGTCAGGGCGGCATGTGGATCGGGACGTTCCACGGTCTGGCGCATCGTTTGTTGCGCGCGCATCACCTTGATGCCCGACTGCCGCAGGACTTCCAAATCCTCGACAGCGAAGATCAGCTGCGCCTGCTGAAGCGGCTGATTAAGGCAATGAATCTGGATGAAAAACAGTGGCCGCCGCGTCAGGCGATGTGGTACATCAACGGCAAAAAAGATGAGGGTTTGCGTCCTCAGAATATTGAAAGCTACGGCAATCCGGTGGAGCAAACCTGGCTGCGCATTTATCAGGCCTATCAGGAATCGTGCGATCGTGCCGGGCTGGTTGATTTTGCCGAGCTGCTGCTGCGCGCCCATGAGCTGTGGCTGAATAAGCCGCACATTCTTAACCACTATCGTGAACGCTTCACCAACATCATGGTGGATGAGTTTCAGGATACCAACAATATCCAGTACGCCTGGATTAGAATGCTGGCTGGCGACAGCAGCCGGGTGATGATCGTTGGTGATGACGACCAGTCCATTTATGGCTGGCGCGGCGCGCAGGTGGAAAACATTCAGCGTTTCCTGAACGATTTTCGCGGCGCAGAAACCATTCGTCTGGAGCAAAACTATCGCTCCACCAACAATATCCTGAAGGCTGCCAACGCCCTGATTGCCAACAACAATGGCCGACTGGGAAAAGAGCTCTGGACCGACGGCAGCGACGGTGAGCCGATCTCACTCTATTGCGCTTTCAACGAGCTGGATGAAGCGCGCTTTGTGGTGAACCGTATCAAAGTGTGGCAGGAGAACGGCGGCGCGCTCAGCGACTGTGCGATTCTTTATCGCAGCAACGCCCAGTCACGTGTGCTGGAAGAGGCGCTGCTACAGGCCAGTATGCCGTATCGTATTTACGGCGGCATGCGCTTCTTTGAACGTCAGGAGATCAAAGATGCACTCGCCTACCTGCGCCTGATCGCCAACCGTAACGATGATGCCGCCTTTGAACGTGTGGTAAATACGCCGACGCGCGGCATTGGCGATCGCACGCTGGACGTGGTGCGCCAGGCGTCGCGTGACCGTCAGCTAACGTTATGGCAGGCGAGCCGCGAGTTGCTGCAGGAAAAGGCGCTGGCCGGACGTGCCGCTTCGGCGCTACAGCGCTTTACCGAACTGGTGGATTCGCTGGCGCAGGAAACGGCGGAGCTGCCTCTGCATATTCAAACTGACCGGGTGATCAAAGATTCCGGCCTGTGGCTGATGTATGAGCAGGAAAAAGGCGAGAAGGGCCAGGCGCGTATCGAAAACTTAGAAGAGCTGGTGAACGCCACGCGTCAGTACAGCTATCAGGACGAAGATCAAGATTTGATGCCGTTGCAGGCGTTTCTGTCGCACGCGGCGCTGGAAGCGGGTGAAGGCCAGGCTGATAAATGGCAGGACGCGGCCCAGCTGATGACCATGCATGCTGCCAAGGGGCTGGAGTTCAGCCAGGTCTTTATTGTCGGCATGGAAGAGGGGATGTTCCCCAGCCAGATGGCGCTCGACGAGGGCGGCAGGCTGGAAGAGGAGCGCCGTCTCGCCTACGTTGGCGTTACCCGCGCAATGAAAAAGCTGACGTTAACCTATGCGGAAACGCGTCGGCTCTACGGGAAAGAAGTTTATCATCGCCCGTCGCGCTTTATCGGTGAACTGCCGGAAGAGTGTGTGGATGAGGTACGCCTGCGCGCCAGCATTAGCCGTCCGGTTAACCATCAGCGGATGGGCACGCCGGTGGCGCAGAACGACAGCGGCTTTACGCTGGGGCAGCGCGTGCGCCACGCCAAGTTTGGCGAAGGCACCATCATCAACCTTGAAGGCAGCGGCGATCACAGCCGTCTGCAGGTCGCGTTTCAGGGGCAGGGCATTAAATGGCTGGTGGCCGCCTATGCGCGGCTTGAAGCGGTATAGCATTTGCCGCCGCGCTAAGCTGGCGCAGCCTGCTCTTGTCTGGTCGCATGCGCGTCAGACGACAATTTTCTCGCGTTACTGAAAAGTCCGGGCGCTGCCGCTGGCGGCGTCCTGCTTCGCTTGACGCCTTTTTCGTCTCAGCGTAACATGCGCGCACCATCACCCTAAGAGGACTTTCGCCTTGGACACTCCCAGTCGATGCTGGCTCACCTACCTTATTAACAGGTACAACCCCTAAGGCCATCCTCTTATGCTGATAGCCTTTGTGGTTGTCAGCGACCGCATTTCCCGTCGCACGAGTTAGCGTTTACCACCGACTGAAACTCAGGTTTCTGTGTTCTGGCGTATTGTCCCGTTTGAATGACCCATTGGGAGTACTGCTATGCTGAGCGCTTTTAAACTGGATCACAGCCGCCTTACACGCCTGGAACTGGAAGATACGCCGGAAGATCTGGTTTCTTCGGTTTGGGTCGATTTGATCGAGCCCGAAGAAGCAGAACGCGAGCGCGTACAAAATGAACTGGGTCAAAGCCTGGCGACCCGTCCCGAACTGGAAGATATCGAAGCCTCCGCGCGCTTCTTTGAAGACGAAGATGGCCTGCATATTCACTCCTTCTTTTTCTATGAAGATGCCAAAGATCACGCAGGCAACGCCACCGTCGCCTTCACCATTCGCGAAGGGCGTCTCTATACGCTGCGCGAGCGCGAGCTGCCGGCGTTTCGTCTCTATCGTATGCGCGCCCGCAGTCAGACGCTGATTGACGGCAACGCCTATGAACTGTTGCTGGATCTGTTTGAAACCAAAATTGAACAGCTGGCAGATGAGATTGAAAACATCTACAGCGATCTGGAAAAGCTGAGCCGGGTGATTATGGAAGGGCAGCAGGGCGACGAGTTTGATCAGGCGCTCTCTACGCTGGCGGAGCTGGAAGATATTGGCTGGAAAGTTCGCCTGTGCCTGATGGATACCCAGCGTGCGCTGAATTTCCTGGTGCGTAAGGCGCGCTTGCCTAATAACCAGCTGGAGCAGGCACGGGAAATCCTGCGCGATATCGAATCACTGCTGCCGCACAATGAATCCCTGTTCCAGAAGGTTAACTTTCTGATGCAGGCGGCAATGGGCTTTATCAACATCGAGCAGAACCGCATTATCAAAATCTTCTCGGTGGTATCGGTGGTGTTCCTGCCGCCGACGCTGGTGGCCTCAAGTTACGGCATGAACTTTGAGTTTATGCCGGAGCTGAAATGGAGTTTTGGTTATCCTGCCGCTATCGGCCTGATGATCCTCGCCGGACTGGCGCCCTATCTCTACTTCAAACGTAAAAACTGGCTTTAACGCTGCCGGGCCGGAGATCTTCTCCGGCCTGTTGTTGCTGGTATTCCCGACGGGTTGGACGTAACCTTACGTTTTTCAAGCCTCTGTGATCGTTCCTTTCTATGGAAAAGCTCTCGCGCAATCAGCAGTGGTTAACGCTTATCGGCGTTTCCCTGCTGCTGGGTTTTATACTGCAATATTTTCATGTACCGGCCGCGCTGCTGCTGGGCCCGATGATCGTCGGCGTAGTCATGGGGCTGCTGGGCGCGACGCTGCGTATTGATAAGCGGCTGTTTATTCTCTGTCAGGCGGTGCTGGGCTGCATGATCGCGCAAAGCCTGTCGCCCTCGGTTATCGAGCCGCTGATTGCCGACTGGCCGATTGTGCTGACGGTTCTGCTGCTGACGCTGGCAGCCAGCGGGCTGTCTGGCTTCTTGCTGGTGCGCTACAGTGATTTGCCCGGGCCAACCGGCGCGTGGGGTTCTTCGCCAGGCGGGGCATCAGCGATGGTGGCGATGGCTGCGGATTATGGCGCTGATGCGCGGCTGGTGGCGTTTATGCAGTATCTGCGCGTGCTGTTTGTCGCCACCGCCGCAGCGATGGTGGCGCGTATCGGTTTGGGTGATGATGCGCAGCATGCCGCGCCGCAGCTCTGGTTTCCGCCGCTGGATATGCGTTTTGTTATTACGCTGGGCATTGTGCTGCTGGGGGCGTTTCTGGGGCAGCGTTTTCGCATCCCTTCCGGCGCGCTGCTGCTGCCTGCGCTGGCGGGCGCGGCCCTGCAAAGCAGCGGGACAGTAGAGCTACAGGTGCCGGAGTGGTTGCTGGCGACCGCCTACGCATTGATCGGTTGGTCGGTTGGGCTACGCTTTACGCGCCCGATATTTCGTCTGGCGCTGCGCACGTTACCGCAGATGCTTGCCTCTATTATCGGGCTAATGCTGTTGTGTGGCGCGATGGCCTGGATGCTGACGAAGCTGCTGGATATCGATCTGCTGACTGCTTATCTGGCAACCAGCCCTGGCGGGCTGGATACCGTGGCGATTATCGCGGCAGGGAGCCGCGTTGACATCGCTTTTGTTATGGCGCTACAAACCCTTCGGCTGTTTACCATTTTGCTTACCGGCCCGGCGCTGGCGCATTTTATATCACGCTTTGCGCGTTCCTGACCGGCGCAGGGTATAGAGCGCATCAATAATAAACAGCGCCAGCGCCAGCCAGATAAAGCCAAAGGTGACCGCTTTATCTGGCGTCATGATTTCGCCATAAAACAGCACCGCCAGCAGGAACATCAGCGTAGGGCCGAGATATTGAAAAAAGCCCAGCGTCGACAGACGCAGATGCGTGGCGGCGGCGGTGAACAGCATCAGCGGAATGGTGGTAACGACCCCGGCGGCGATCAGCAGCAGGTTGAGCGAGGCGCTATTGTTACCGAGATGGCTGGTGGCACTGTCGGCAATGCCAAACAGATAAATCGACGCCAGCGGAAACAGCCATAATGTTTCAATCAACATCCCGCTCTGGGCATCTACCGCAATTTTCTTACGCACCAGCCCATACAGGGAAAAGCTCAATGCCAGCCCCAGCGCGATAATTGGCAGCGAACCAAACTTCCACAGCTGCACCAGTACGCCGCAGGTCGCCAATGCCACCGCAACCCACTGCATGCGCCGAAAACGTTCGCCCAGAAACACCATGCCGATGACCACGTTCAGCAGAGGATTAATAAAATATCCCAGGCTGGCCTCCAGCATATGGTGATTATTTACCGCCCAGATAAACAGCAGCCAGTTGCCGCCGACCAGCGTGGCGGAGACCGCCAGCAAAAGCACCTTTTTAGGCTGCTGAATGACCGAGGTTACGCGCCGCCAGCTGCGGGTCAGTGAGATAAGCCCCAGCATAAACAGCGCCGACCAGATAACGCGATGCGTCATGATCTCGCCGGGAGCAACGTCCTGAAGTAGTTTGAAATAGGCGGGCGCTATGCCCCAGATAAAATAAGCGCACAGCGCACAGAGAATACCCTGGCGCGTTTGTTGTGTATCCATCACCTTGTTCTCGGGGTAAAGGCGCAAGTGTAAAGGAAAAGCGGGCGCAGCGGTGAAAATTAGCCGACCAGATAGGTTGCGGTAGCGCTGGCGATATGAACGCCCGCATCGTTATGCAGCTCGACACGCGCCACGGAAATTTTATTGCCGGCGCGCAGTAAGCTACTGGCGGCAATAAAATGCTCCCCGCGTCCGGGCCGCAAGTAATCTACGCGCAGATCAATGGTTCCCATGCGCGCCAGACGCTGGCGTAATTCCTGTTCGGTAATCTTCTCATGTCGCGTCAGCGAGGCAGTGACGCACACCAGGCCCGCCGCCACATCCAGCACTGAGGCAATAACGCCGCCATGCAAAATTTGTTGGGCTGCATTGCCCACCAGCATCGTTTTACTGGCAAAACGCAGTTCGGCGTAATCGGCATCAAGGCGTTTTAGCTCCAGGCCGAGCGCCTGATTAAAAGGCATATGATAAACAAATATCTCGCCAATAAGCTGACGTGCCGCTGTTGAAGTTAACTGAGTCTCTGACATAAAAGGATTTTCCTGAAGCCCATGCGGAATGTGCGATCATGTTAACAAATTGTGTATTCTATGCTGCCGGGAAAGTGCTTTCCACTTTCAGAAAACAGCGCTGAATTCATCCGGGAATTGTGTGTAGAATGGCCTGCTTTTTTTACATAATGGCCCTTTGAATGGCACACAGCGCTTCACCGGAGAATACTATGCGGATGCTAAGAGGATTAGTTGCGGCGGCCTTATTACTGCCCGTATTGGCGCAGGCTAAAGAAGCCACCGTCAAGGAAATACATGATGCCCCAGCGGTACGCGGCAGCATTATCGCTAACCTGCTGGAAAAACATGATAATCCCTTTGTGCTGTATCCCTATGAACGCAACTATCTGCTCTATACCTGGACCAGTGACCTTAACAGGGAAGCCATTGAGTCCTATGATTGGGCTGACAACGCGAAAAAGGATGAGGTACAATTCCAGCTCAGCCTGGCGTTTCCTTTATGGCGCGGTATTCTGGGCGATAATTCGGTGCTGGCCGCTTCTTATACCCAACGTTCATGGTGGCAGCTCTCTAACCGTGGCGAGTCATCGCCTTTCCGTGAAACCAATTACGAACCACAAATTTTTCTCGGTTGGGCAACGGATTACTCGTTTGCCGGCTGGACGCTGCGCGATGTGGAGTTTGGCTTTAGTCATCAGTCCAATGGGCGCTCCGATCCCACATCCCGCAGCTGGAACCGCGTCTATGCGCGCCTGATGGCGCAAAACGGCAACTTCCTGGCGGAAATTAAGCCCTGGTATCGCCTGTCGGAAGGCTCCAGCAGCGATGATAACCCTGACATCACTAAATACATGGGTTACTATCGCGCCAAATTGGGCTACCAGATGGGCGACAGCATTTTCAGCATTCAGGGCACCTATAACTGGAATACCGGTTACGGCGGCGCGGAACTGGGCTGGAGCTATCCAATTAGCGAGCATGTGCGTTTTTATACCCAGGTATTCAGTGGCTACGGCGAATCGTTAATCGATTATAATCACCGCCAGACTCGCGTCGGCGTTGGCGTAACCTTAAACGATCTGTTCTGATCCAGGCCCGCCCGGCGGGTCTGTCACTTAGCTATTCTCTCTTCGGGCGGCATGCCGCCCGTCAAGTCATCATTAAGCAGTGCAATACGGGGAAGACGTGTCTACGGCGGCAGTAATCAATCACGAAGCGCTGGCTGAACAGGTATTACGCGATACCTTCGGCTATCAGCAGTTTCGCCCCGGGCAGCAAACCATCATTCAGGCGTCGCTGAGCGGCCGGGATTGTCTGGTGGTGATGCCCACCGGCGGCGGAAAATCGCTCTGTTATCAAATTCCGGCCTTGCTGCGCGACGGCCTGACGCTGGTCGTTTCTCCGCTTATCTCGCTGATGAAAGATCAGGTCGATCAGTTGCTGGCGAATGGCGTGGCGGCAGCATGCCTGAACTCATCGCAAACGCGGGAAGAGCAGCAGGCGGTGATGGCAGGATGCCGTAGCGGCGAGGTGCGATTGCTGTATATCGCGCCGGAACGCCTGATGATGGATAACTTTCTCGACAGCCTGACGCGCTGGAATCCGGCGATGCTGGCGGTAGACGAAGCGCACTGTATTTCCCAGTGGGGCCACGATTTCCGTCCTGAATATGGTGCGCTGGGTCAGCTGCGTCAGCGTTTTCCAGCGCTGCCGGTGATGGCCTTAACGGCCACCGCCGACGAAACCACCCGTAACGATATTGTCCGGTTGCTACAGCTTGAGGATCCACTGATCCAGGTCAGCAGCTTCGACCGGCCCAATATTCGCTATATGCTGGTAGAAAAATTCAAGCCTACCGAGCAGCTGTTGCGTTACGTACAGGATCAGCGTGGCAAAAGCGGCATCATTTACTGCAACAGCCGGGCCAAAGTAGAAGACACTGCCGCCCGCCTGCAAAGTCGCGGTCTGAGCGTTGGCGCCTATCATGCCGGAATGGACAACGCGCATCGAGCCCAGGTGCAGGAGGCTTTTCAGCGCGACGATTTACAAATCGTGGTGGCGACTGTCGCGTTCGGCATGGGCATCAACAAGCCCAACGTCCGCTTTGTGGTGCATTTTGATATTCCACGTAATATCGAATCTTACTATCAGGAAACCGGCCGCGCCGGACGTGATGGCCTGCCGGCCGAGGCGATGCTGCTCTACGATCCAGCGGATATGGCTTGGCTACGTCGCTGTCTGGAAGAGAAGGCGCCCGGCCCGCTGCAGGATATTGAACGCCATAAGCTCAATGCGATGGGCGCTTTCGCCGAAGCGCAAACCTGTCGCCGTCTGGTGCTGCTGAACTATTTTGGCGAAGGTCGCCAGCAACCATGCGGCAACTGCGATATTTGTCTCGATCCGCCACGACGCTATGATGGCCTGGTTGAGGCGCAAAAGGCGCTCTCCACGATTTACCGCGTTGGTCAGCGTTTCGGCATGGGCTACGTGGTGGAAGTACTGCGCGGTGCCAGCAACCAGCGCATTCGCGATCAGGGGCACGATAAGCTGCCGGTATATGGCATCGGTCGCGAGCAAAGCCACGAGCACTGGGTCAGCGTACTGCGCCAGCTGATTCATCTGGGGCTGGTGGCACAGAACATCACGCTACATTCAGCGCTACAGCTTACCGAGGCGGCGAGGCCGATTTTACGGGGTGAAACGCCGCTGATGCTGGCCGTGCCGCGTCTGGTCACCGTTAAGCCGAAATATAACAACCAGAAAAGCTACGGCGGCAACTACGATCGCAAGCTGTTTGCAAAATTGCGCAAGCTGCGTAAAGCGATTGCCGACGAAGAAAATATTCCGCCTTATGTGGTGTTTAACGATGCGACGCTGATTGAGATGGCGGAACAGATGCCAATTACCGCCTCGGAAATGCTCAGCGTCAACGGCGTCGGACATCGTAAGCTGGAGCGTTTTGGTAAACCTTTCCTGGTAATGATCCGCGAACATGTGGATGGTGAAGAGTAAAACCCGCCCTAAAAATCGTGCGTGCAGCAATTACTGCAGATAACAGATGAACAGAATAGCCTTTGGCGTAATAATCACAGGCACCCCGGGATAGCCAGACGGCTGTCCCGTTTCATTTATCGGCAAGGAAACTGTTATGCTCGCGCTTTTTCTTACCGTCGCTGCAGTGCATTTGGTTGCACTGATGAGCCCCGGACCAGACTTCTTTTTTGTTTCGCAAACTGCTGCCAGTCGCTCCCGTAAAGAGGCGATGATGGGCGTGCTGGGCATCACGCTGGGTATTGTTATCTGGGCTGGCGTCGCGCTGATGGGATTACATCTGATCCTGCAAAAAATGGCGTGGCTGCATGAAGTGATTATGGTATGTGGCGGGATCTATCTGACCTGGCTGGGCTGGCAACTGATGCGTTCGGCGCGTCGGCAGCATCGTCAACCTGCTGCAGAAAATGCGGAAGTGCAGGTAGAGCTGGCAAAAAAAGGGCACAGTTTTCTCAAAGGCTTCCTGACCAATCTTTCTAACCCTAAAGCGGTTATCTATTTCGGCAGCGTTTTTTCACTGTTTGTTGGCGATGATGTCTCCGCAGGCGAGCGCTGGGGACTGTTCGTGCTGATTATCAGCGAAACGTTCGCCTGGTTTACGCTGGTGGCGGCGGTCTTCGCGCTCCCCTGGATGCGTCGCCAGTATCAGCGTATGGCGAAATGGATCGATGGTATGGCAGGGGTATTGTTCGCCGGGTTCGGCATCCATCTGATCCTCTCACGCTAGGTGTGGCCTGGCTTACTGGCCATTTGCCGTCCGGGCAGTACTCGCTTCCTCACGTAGGGTACACTCGGATCGCTGTGTGCTGGCCGTGTGCTAACAGGTACGGCCTGGTTTACTTGCCATTTGCCGTCCGGGCAGTACTCGCTTCCTCACGTATTATTATAGGCTCGGATCGCTGTGTGCTGGCCGTCCAGCAACTGGCTGCGACACCAACGGCCTCTAATCGCAGAGAAGCGGCAGGCACTAAAGTCAGAGAAGCGGCTGGCACCGAAGCCAGGGAAGCGGGGGCAGGCAGCGGAGTAAAGCCTCCGCGTCATGGATGACGCGGCGGAGCCTCCAGGGATGGATTCACGGCGTCTTTACGTAGCTGCCTGCCCCCGCTGAGCGAAACCTGAGCGTCTAATTCTCTGCCGCTGAGCGGAGCCTGAGCATCTGATTCTCTGCCGCTCCAGCTCTTTCTAAGCCATACGTCGTGCGGAAGCCAACAGCGCTCCTACGGCGACAAACAGCCCGCCAAACACCCGATTTAACAGCTTCATCTGATGCGGCCCTTTAATCCAGACGCCAATACGCCGCGCCAGCGTGGCATAACCGATCATCACCACCACATCCACCACAATAGTTGTCACGCCTAAAACCAAATACTGCGCCGCCTGCGGTTGATGCGGAATAATAAACTGCGGAAACAGCGCCGCGAGAAAAACAATACTCTTGGGATTCGTCAGATTCACTAACACTGCACGCTGAAACAGACGGCGGCGCGGCATCGCCTCAGCAACCGCATCCAAATCGATCGCTCCTGCGGCCCGCCACTGCTGAATGCCCAGCCAAACCAAATAAGCGGCACCCGCCCATTTCAAAACCTCAAATGCCAACAGCGAGCGGGAAAACAGCGCGCCCAGCCCCATCCCCACTAACACGATATGCATGCCCAGCCCAACCTGCAAACCGGCAATAGATGCCGCCGCGCCGCGATAGCCGTGACTAATGCTGGTACTCATGGTATTTATCGCCCCCGAACCGGGCGACAGGCTAAGAATGACCGTGGTTAACAGATAAGTCATCCACCATTCAATAGTCATGGTAACGCTCCCTGATTGCGCAGAATTGTGCCACAATACGCCATTGCCAGCGGCTGCGCTACGGCGGCGGCATGCCGAAAGCTGTAAGGGAGTCGAGCTATGACCAGTCATAAAAAACACTGGCCAACACGCGAGCAGGCGTTTGCTGCTTTTGCCACCGGGCCGCTGCTTGATTTCTGGCGTCAGCGGCAGGAGTGCGAATTTACTGGCGTAGAAAACGTACCGATTCGCTATGTGCGTTTCACATCGCCGCAACACGATAAAGTCATACTGATCGTGCCGGGACGCATTGAAAGCTACGTCAAATATCCAGAGCTGGCTTACGATCTCTGGCATTGCGGCTATGATGTCATCATCGTCGATCATCGTGGACAAGGTCGCTCCGGGCGGCTGCTAAAAGATGCGCATCGTGGCCATGTTGTGCACTTTGATCACTATGTCGATGATTTAGAAACGCTCTACCTGAAAGAATTGATCGCCGGACACTATCAACATCGCTATGCGCTGGCGCATTCGATGGGTGGTGCCATCCTGACGCTATTGCTCGCGCGGAATCCCGCCGCATTTAACGCTGCGGTACTGGCTTCACCGATGTTCGGCATCTATTTACCCATGCCCGCCTGGATGGCGCATCGAATCCTTGAATGGGCGGAAAAACGTCCGGCGATGCGCGATGGGTATGCTTTGGGAACCGGCAAATGGCGGGTGCGCCCGTTCAGCCTGAATCTGTTAACGCACAGCCGTGAACGTTACAGGCGCAGCCTGCGTTTCTATGCAGATGACCCCGCGATTCGGGTTGGCGGACCAACCTACCATTGGGTGCGCGAAGGCATACAGGCTGGACAAAACATCCTGAACAAGGCGGCGACCATCAGCACACCGCTGCTGCTGCTGCAGGCCGGCGATGATAAAGTCGTGGATAATCGCTCACAAGACCTTTTCTGTGCGGCAATGCAGGCCGCTGGCCATCCCTGCGAGGGCGGCAAACCCTATGTTATTGAAGGCGCGCGTCATGAGATCCTGTTTGAAAAAGACAATATGCGCGCCGAAGCTTTACATGCCATCGTCGATTTCTTCGCACGGCATGAATAAATTGCACTACTCAGAACCTTATCACTCTCTTCGAAACCAGAGGTTTTCATGTACCACGTAGTTGCTTCCGATCTGGATGGCACCCTGCTTTCTCCCGATCATCGTTTAACGCCATATACCAAAGAAACGCTCCGCTTGCTCACTGCGCGTGGCGTACACTTTGTTTTCGCCACCGGTCGTCATCATGTCGATGTGTCACAAATGCGTGATAACCTGGAAATCGAAGCGTATATGATCACCTCCAATGGCGCGCGCGTGCACAACACCGCTGGCGAGCTGATTTTCAGCCATAATCTCGATGAAGATATCGCTCGCGAACTCTATGCGATCAAATATGACGATGCCGACATCCTGACCAACGTCTACCGCAACGATGAGTGGTTTCTTAACCGTCATCGCCCGGAAGAAGAGCGCTACTTCCGTGAATCGGTCTTTACCTACCAGGTTTATGAGCCAGGCGTGCTGCCCACTGACGGCATCAGCAAAGTCTTTTTTATCTGCGATGATGCTGAAAAACTGGTACCGCTGGAAGAGGCGATTTTGGCACGCTGGGGCGATCGGGTTAACGTCAGCTTCTCTTTCCCAACCTGCCTGGAAGTGATGGCGGGCGGCGTTTCAAAAGGCCATGCGCTGGAAGAAGTCTCAAAACTACTGGGTTACTCGCTGGCATCCTCTATCGCCTTCGGCGACGGCATGAATGATAAAGAGATGCTGATCATGGCCGGAAAAGGCTACATCATGCGCAACGCGCATCAGCGTCTGAAAGATCTTTTGCCGGAAATGGAAGTGATTGGCTCTAATGCGGAAGATGCAGTGCCGCGTAAACTGCGCGAGCTGTTTCTGGGCTGATTGAAAAAATTAACAATAGTGCAGCCAGGGTGCTTCATCAACGCCCTGGCTTTTTTATTAACGTCCTAAAAAGCGTACGGCCTTATCCGGAAAATCGGTAAACACCCCGTCAACCTGCGCTTTGTTATACAGCGCATCAAACAGCTGATTAACATCCGTTGCGTAAGGCGGCAGCCGATCGGCACGTACCGTATAAGGATGAATGTGCAAATCACTGGCGTGCGCCTCCTGCGCTAAAGAGGTCAGACGAATATCCCCTGGCTTTGAATCGGCGCTGAACAGTTGATGATAATCGGGGCCAATGCCATCAACATACTTCGCCAGCTCCTGCATCGCGCCCGGCTTAAACATCCAGTCGTAGCTGTAATTGACCCATTTCCCCTGTTTTAACTCTTCTGTTTCATGCGAGTCCGTTTCGGTAATCAGCTGAACCAGCCGGAGATCCATGCCCAGCTTCGGTTCCAGCTGATTTTTAATGCGCTTTAACTCATTAAAATCGAAACACTGTAGCCAGACATTATCCTGCTTAGTGCGGTAGCCATACTGCTTCAATACCTGCAAAACGCGGGTGGCGATATCCTTGCCTTCCTGATGATGAAACCACGGGGCTTTGATCTCGGTGTAGATACCGATATTTTTGCCGGTCGAGTGGTTCAGTCCCTGAATAAATTCGATTTCCTCTTCAAAAGTATGAATATGGAAAGTGGATTTTCCGCCCGGGAAACGGCCCGGCCAGGTTTGCACCTTTTTGCCATCTTTAAACGTAAAACCTTCGGTAAAGCGCAGGCTGCGGATCTCCGCCAGCGTAAAATCAATGGCATAGTAGCGGCCATCCTTGCGCGCGCGCTGAGGGAAACGATCCGCGACATCGGTAACGCGATCGAGATAGTGATCGTGCAGCACCACCAGACGATCGTCTTTGGTCATGACAAGATCCTGCTCCAGAAAATCCGCGCCCTGCGCATAGGCCATTGCCTTGGCGGGCAGCGTATGTTCCGGAAGATAGCCGCTGGCACCACGATGGGCGATCACCAGCTTGTCATCAACTTGCGCACTCGTGCCGCAGGCGATCGTAAGTAACAGCGCCGCCAGTAGCGGATTTATCTTCATTGTCTCTCCTCCTGCCGCAGTTGTTGTTTGTGTTTGTTTTCACTCAACATGGTGAGCAGCAGCAGAATGACCGCCAGCACGCAACCGCCGATCATAATCAGAAAACCGCCGTCCCAGCCAAAGTAGTCAACGGTATAGCCAACAATAGCGCTGGCCGCGACTGAGCCGCCGAGATAACCAAACAGGCCAGTAAAGCCTGCGGCGGTTCCTGCGGCTTTCTTGGGTGCCAGCTCCAGCGCGTGCAGCCCGATTAACATCACCGGACCATAAATCAGAAAGCCAATAACGATCATACAGACCATATCAATACCGGGATTACCGACCGGATTAAGCCAGTAAATCACCGTGGCAATGGTCACCAGCGTCATAAAGAATACGCCGGTTGCGCCACGGTTGCCTTTAAATACCTTATCTGACATCCAGCCGCACAGCAGCGTGCCGGGAATCCCCGCATATTCATACAGGAAGTAGGTCCATGACGATTTATCCAGGGTGAAATGCTTTACCTCTTTCAGATAGGTCGGCGACCAGTCGAGAATGCCGTAGCGCAGCAGATAAACAAAAACGTTCGCCAGCGCGATGTACCACAGCAGTTTATTGGGCAGGATGTACTGCATAAATATCTGTTTGGCGGTTAATTCCTGTTCGTGCTGTTCGTTATAGTCAGGCGGATAATCGTTTTTGTACTCTTCAATCGGCGGCAGCCCGCATGACTGCGGCGTGTCGCGCATCAGAGCAAATGCGATCAGCGCCACGATAATGGCAGCAAAGGCTGGCATATAGAGCGCTGCTTTCCAGTCGTTAAACCATGCCATACCCAGCAGGAACAGAAGGGGAGGAAGACCACCGCCAACGTTATGCGCACAGTTCCAGACGGAAACAATGCCGCCGCGCTCTTTTTGCGACCACCAATGCACCATTGTACGTCCGCACGGCGGCCAGCCCATTCCCTGGAACCAGCCGCAGAGAAACAGCAGCCCAAACATCACCAGAATGCTGGAGGTCGCCCAGGGAACGAATCCCATGAACAGCATCACCAGCGAAGCTAAAATCAGCCCAGCGGGCAGGAAAAAGCGTGGATTAGAGCGATCGGAAACCGAGCCCATAATAAATTTTGAAAAGCCATAGGCGATCGAAATACCGGACAGCGCAAAGCCGAGATCGCCGCGTGAAAACCCCTGTTCCACCAGATAAGGCATCGCCAGCGCAAAGTTTTTGCGAACCAGATAGTAAGCGGCATAACCAAAAAAGATGCCGATAAAAATCTGCCAGCGCAAACGACGATAAAGCGGATCGGTACGATCCGTAGCAACACGTGATTGATGAGGTGCTGGCTTAAAAATGCTAAGCATAAACGGTCTCCAGAGACGCAAAATGGTTTTAAACACTCACTAAATGAGCGAAAAAAGGTTTTTGAATGAAAGATGTTCCATTTCGCGCAAAGAATAGGGGCTGCAAAGCAAGGGGTCTGTGAGGCAGAGCGCAAATGTTACAGTTTTATGACAAGGTGGTGTATAGCTCGTCACAAAAACCCGCTTTATGCGCCGTCTGGCTCAGGTTAAAAACGCTTTCTTTAACCGAACCACAGGCTTTCGCTTTCGCGCATCGCCAGGTAATAACGGCATGAGTGATGGAAAAACATACAGATGTAAACCAGATATCCGCTAACGCACATGCGCATTCCGTTACAATAGCGTTCTGTTTAACTAATGGATGCGTAATGTGGCGTTACTCATAATCACCACTATTCTGTGGGCATTTTCCTTTAGCCTGATTGGCGTTTACCTGGCGGGGCAAGTGGACAGCGTCTTTGCCGTTCTGGTGCGGCTGATGCTGGCGGCGCTGGTGTTTTTGCCTTTCCTGCGCTGGCGTGGTTACCGCGCCTCTACGCTGCTGCTCTATATGCTGGTGGGCATGATGCAGCTGGGCGTCATGTATTTACTGAGCTTTGAAGCTTACCTCTATCTGACCGTACCGGAGTTTTTGCTTTTCACCGTGATGACACCGCTCTATATCACGTTGATTTACGATCTGCTCAGTGGGCGCGGCGTGCGCATGGGCTATCTGTTTAGCGCGCTGCTAGCGGTGCTGGGCGCGGCGATTATTCGTTATGATCAGCTCAGCGATCATTTCTGGACAGGATTAATTCTGGTGCAGCTGGCAAATATCTGCTTTGCCATCGGCATGGTGGGCTACAAGCGTCTGCAGGAAACGCGCCCGATGCCGCAGCATACCGCTTTTTCCTGGTTCTATATGGGCGCAGTACTGATAGCGATTATCGCGTGGTTTCTTTGGGGTAATCCGCAAAAACTGCCCACCACCCAGCTGCAATGGGGCATTCTGATTTGGCTGGGCATCGCAGCGTCGGGGCTGGGTTATTTTATGTGGAACTATGGCGCAACGCAGGTCGATGCCGGAACGCTGGGCATTATGAACAACATGCATGTTCCTGCGGGACTGTTGGTTAACCTGGCTATCTGGCAGGAGCAACCGGACTGGCCGCCATTTATTGTCGGCGGCGGGCTTATTGTCGCCTCTTTATGGATCCACCGGCGCTGGGTACGTTAAGCAAAAAAATACCGGCGTGAACATAACGCCGGTATTAACTGTTTTATTCGCCGATCACGCCGATCTTAATTTTTTCAAGGAGACCGCTAAGGGTATCCTCAATAGCTTTACCCAGGCGGCCGCCAAAATCCTGACCCGTTTGCTTTGCCGCTTCTGCGTCATAGCCCACGTCAAACAGCTTGTTCAGCACGTTAACGGTATGCAAAAAGAAATTGCCGTAAGCACTGGATAATGTGTCCTGTACCCGGCCTGCGCCGCTGACTGCCTGAACTTCTGTCATTGATAAAACTTTCATCATGAATCCCTCTTGGTTGCTATTTCCGTATAGGGAAAATGCCTTTCCCCGAGAAGAATTATGCGTTTTAGGGCTCTATCGTCAATTAACTACGCGTCAGCTTTTAGTTGATCAATCAACCTAAAATAAGGTTACTTTTATGCCAGATAGCTGAATTTATCTGCGTGACATGAAAATTTATCCTGTGGGCAATGCATTGCGCGACGCGTCCCTGACAAAAGGCAAATGCTGACAGGCGTGCTGACGAGCAGAGCGAATAAAGCCATCAATCACCGGTTGCCGCTGCTCACCATCCCGGACGGCGGCGTAAAGACGGCTCCATAAACCTGTGCCCAGCGTTTTAGTGGTAATCAGGCCCTGACGCTCAAAATTTTCCACTACCCAGTGCGGCAGAGCGGCAATACCCATATGCGCCGCGACCATTTGCACCAGCAGCAGCGTGTTATCAACGCTTTTCAGCGCCGGGCTAACGCCAGCAGGCTGTAAAAAATGCCGCCAGATATCCAGCCGCTGACGCTGTACCGGATAAATCATCAAAACCTCATGCGCCAAATCTTCCGGCGTGATGGTAGTTGCCTTTGCCAGCGGATGATCCGGCGCCAGCACCAGACGCACCTCGAAATCAAACATTGGCGAATAGTGCAGTCCGCTACGCGGCAGGATATCTGACGTCAGTACGACATCCAGTTCACCCTGCTGCAGGGCAGGCTGCGGGTCGAAGGTGACGCCGGATTTAAAGTCCATCATCACCTGCGGCCAGCTTTGACGAAATGTATCCAGCGCCGGCGTCAGCCACTGAATACAGCTGTGACATTCAATAGCGATACGCAACGTGGCCTGGTGCGGCTCATGACAGGCCTGCAGCGCCTGCTGAATCTGCGGAAGCACCTGTTCCGCCAGCTGTAACAGAATTTCCCCCTGCGGCGTAAAGCGCAGCGGCTGACTTTTTCGCACAAACAGGCGGAAACCGAGGCGTTGCTCCAGATCGCTGAATTGGTGAGATAACGCCGACTGAGTCTGATGAAGCTGCGCTGCCGCTGCGGCCAGAGAGCCGGTATTTCTGAGAGCCTGCAGCGTTCGCAGGTGCCTGATTTCGATCATGAGAGTCCTTCACATCGACAATGAACAATTTGCGCTTGAGGAATATACAGTACCTGCAGATTATAGCGGTGTAAACATCTGGACGGCTAAACATCCCGATCGGCCCGTCATTTTACGTTCGGGCAGGGTTTTGCAACCCGAGAAACGGCACCGCGCCCCGGCTGTTGCGCTGGTCGTACGTAAACTGACTGTGCCGATACCGCTACATCATTAAGCTTTAATGGAGAAACAGTATGACTATTTTAAACCACACGCTCGGCTTTCCTCGTGTCGGCCTGCGCCGTGAACTGAAAAAAGCGCAGGAAAGCTACTGGGCCGGCAACAGCAGCCAACAGGATTTGCTGGAAGTGGGGCGTGAGCTACGTGCTCGCCACTGGCAGCAGCAAAAAGAAGCGGGTGTGGATCTGGTGCCGGTAGGCGACTTCGCCTGGTACGATCATGTACTGACCACCAGCCTGCTGCTGGGCAATGTACCGGCGCGTCATCAGAATAGTGACGGTTCAGTAGATCTGGATACGCTGTTCCGTATTGGTCGTGGTCGTGCGCCAACCGGCGAACCCGCTGCTGCCGCTGAAATGACCAAATGGTTTAATACCAACTATCACTATATGGTGCCGGAGTTCAGCAAAGGGCAGCAGTTCCGCCTGAGCTGGACGCAGCTGCTGGATGAAGTGGACGAAGCGCTGGCGCTGGGCCATAAAGTCAAGCCGGTTTTGCTGGGCCCGGTAACTTATCTGTGGTTAGGTAAAGTAAAAGGTGAACAGTTCGATCGCCTGACGCTGCTGAAGGATATTCTGCCGGTTTATCAGCAGGTGCTGGCTGAGCTGGCGAAACGCGATATTGAATGGGTGCAGATCGATGAGCCAGCGCTGGTGCTGGAGCTGCCGCAGGCGTGGCTGGAAGCGTTCAAACCAGCCTACGCAGCGCTACAGGGCCACAGCAAGCTCCTGCTTACCACCTATTTCGATAGCATCGGGCAGAATATTAATACTATCCGCGAACTGCCGGTGCAGGGACTGCATGTGGATCTGGTGCATGGCAAAGATGATATTACCAGCCTGAACCAGCAAATCCCCGCCTCCTGGCTACTGTCACTGGGCGTGATCAATGGACGTAACGTCTGGCGCGCCGATCTCAGCGCCTGGTTTGAGCGTCTGCAGCCGCTGGTAAGCCAGCGTCAACAGCTGTGGCTCGGTTCTTCCTGCTCACTGCTGCACAGTCCAATCGATCTGAATAGCGAAACCCGCCTGGATGACGAAGTGAAAAGCTGGTTCTCCTTTGCGCTACAGAAGTGCGGTGAGCTGGCGCTGCTGAGTCAGGCGCTGAACAACAAGGATGCAGCTTCGCTGGAAGCCTGGAGTGCCCCGATCCGTGCGCGCCGTAGCTCTGCACGCGTTCATAACGCGGCGGTCGCTCAGCGTCTGGCAGCGATTAACGCACAGGACAGCGAACGTCAAAGCAGCTATGCCGAACGCGCGAAAGCACAGCGTCAGCGTTTTCAGTTGCCGGCATGGCCAACCACCACTATCGGCTCTTTCCCGCAGACCACGGAAATCCGCGGGCTTCGCCTTGATTTCAAGCAGGGACGTCTCGACGGTAACCGTTACCGTACCGGCATCGCTGAACACATCAAACAGGCTATCGCTGAGCAGGAGCGCCTGGGACTGGATGTGCTGGTTCATGGCGAAGCTGAGCGTAACGACATGGTGGAATATTTTGGCGAACACCTGGACGGCTTTGTGTTTACGCAAAATGGCTGGGTACAAAGCTATGGTTCCCGCTGCGTGAAGCCGCCAGTGATTATCGGTGATGTCAGCCGCCCGGAACCGATTACCGTTGAGTGGGCGAAATATGCCCAGTCGCTGACCAGCAAGCCGGTAAAAGGCATGCTGACCGGTCCGGTAACTATCCTTTGCTGGTCTTTCCCGCGTGAAGATGTGTCGCGTGAAACCATTGCCAAACAGATTGCGCTGGCGCTGCGTGATGAAGTAGAGGACCTGGAAAAAGCGGGTATCGGTATTATCCAGATTGACGAACCGGCATTACGTGAAGGTCTGCCGCTACGCAAATCAGACTGGGCCGCTTACCTGAACTGGGCGGTGGATGCCTTCCGTCTTAACGCCGCCGTTGCCCGGGATGATACGCAGATTCATACCCATATGTGTTACTGCGAGTTTAACGACATCATGGATTCCATCGCCGCGCTGGATGCCGATGTGATTACCATCGAAACATCGCGTTCCGATATGGAATTGCTGGAATCCTTTGAGGAATTTGAGTATCCGAATGAAATCGGCCCGGGCGTATATGACATTCACTCGCCGAACGTGCCTGACGTTGAATGGATGGAGGCGCTGCTGCGTAAAGCGGCGAAGCGTATTCCGGTAGAGCGTCTGTGGGTGAACCCGGACTGCGGCCTGAAAACGCGTGGCTGGACTGAAACCCGCCTGGCGCTGGCCAATATGGTGCAGGCAGCACAGAACCTGCGCGCAGAAAACCGCTGATTTATGCGTTAAGGTTGTGATAACTAAGAGGGGCGCCAGGCGCCCCTTGTTTATTTGCTGGCGGGCTTCACGCCATACTGATGAAACCAGGCCAGCATTCGTTGCCAGCCATCTTTGGCTGATTCTGCATGATAGCTCGGCCGGTAGTCCGCGTTAAACGCATGTCCCGCTTCCGGATAGACGATGATTTCCGCCGTCGCGTTAGCCGCATGCAGCGCCTGACGCATTGAGTCCACGCTTTCCAGCGGGATCCCTTCATCTTTCGCACCGTACAAGCCCAGCACGGGCGCATTCAGGTCAACGGCTATATCAATCGGATGCTTCGGCTGTTTCATGCTTTTTTCGCCAACCAGACGGCCATACCATGCGACGCCCGCTTTCAGCTGCGGATTATGCGCTGCATAGAGCCAGACAATGCGACCGCCCCAGCAAAAGCCGGTAATCGCCATATTACGCATATCGCCGCCATGTTTCGCCGCCCAGTTAGCAACGTGATCGAGATCCGCCAGCACCTGAGCATCAGGAACCTTACTGACGACATTGTCCAGTAGCTGTTTAATATCGCTATATTCGCTGGGATCGCCCTGACGGAAATAGAGCTCTGGCGCCACCGCCAGATAACCTTCTGCCGCCAGACGCCGACAGATGTCGCGGATATGTTCGTGAACGCCAAATATTTCCTGTACCACCAGCACCACCGGCAGCGCGCCTTTAGCCTCTTTGGGGCGCGCAAACCAGGCAGGCATATTTTCGCCCTGGGTATTAATGGTGGTTTCGGCGCCAAGAATGGCGTCGTCATGCGTGATAATGGTTGTTGCGGCCGTAGGGGAGGCCGCCGGGGCGAATCCGCTATCGCCTTCTTTCTTGCCCAGGTTGTTTTCGCTGTTCATTATTATCTCCGTGCTGCTATTAGCGCATCCGGTAACTATAGCCAAAATCAGCCAAAGGCTCCGGCCTGCATGTCCGCCTTCTCTTTAACATCCTGTTGAATAAATACACACAGCAACTTGTAGCAAACCCGTAAAGCGGAATGGTTTAATGTGATACTAATCACGTTATTTCTGAAGATAAATGTAACTTTCATTTTCTGAAGTGATTGAATTCACATATTTTTGGCGGCACTTGCCGTAGAGTAGCACCATTAAGTGAATTTTCTCAGGAGGGGCTATGGCTCAGTCAGATGTGTTTCATTTAGGTCTTACCAAAGCGGATCTGCAGGGCGCGACGCTGGCGATTGTGCCGGGCGATCCTGAACGCGTGAAAAAAATTGCGGCGCTGATGGATAATCCTCAGCCTCTGGCCTCGCATCGTGAATTCACCAGCTGGCGTGCAGAGCTGGATGGTAAAGCGGTAATTGTTTGCTCTACCGGTATCGGTGGTCCTTCCACTTCGATCGCTGTGGAAGAGCTGGCGCAGCTGGGTATCCGTACCTTCCTGCGCGTGGGCACCACCGGGGCTATCCAGCCTGACATCAATGTCGGCGATGTGCTGGTGACCACTGCGGCGGTACGCCTGGACGGCGCAAGCTTGCACTTCGCTCCAATGGAGTTTCCGGCCGTTGCCGATTTCGCCTGCACCACCGCGCTGGTTGAAGCCGCGAAAGCCGCAGGCAGTACGCCGCATATCGGGGTTACCGCCTCTTCTGATACGTTCTACCCGGGCCAGGAGCGCTACGATACCTTCTCTGGCCGGGTAGTGAATCGCTTTCAGGGTTCAATGAAAGAGTGGCAGCAGATGGGCGTGCTGAACTATGAGATGGAATCCGCCACACTGTTAACCATGTGTGCCAGCCAGGGTCTGCGTGCCGGGATGGTAGCAGGGGTGATCGTTAACCGTACGCAGAAAGAGATCCCTGATGCGGCGACCATGAAGCAGACCGAAAGCAATGCGGTGGCGATTGTGGTTGATGCCGCGCGCCGTCTGCTGGCGTAATTTCTTCGCGCCAGACGATATTTTTCGGAATGACTCTCTGACGCAGCGAGGCTGTCGGGGTTTTCAGGGCTGGCTTATGCCAGCCCATTTATTTGTGTGGACATTCATACAGTGCGCCTCTACCTTTGCTCTGTTTGTAGCGGGAAGGAGAGGACGCGGTGGATAACCAGCTTATCGTTGGAATCGGTTTGGCGCTGGCTGGCGCAGTGGCGGGCTGGCTGTTTGCCTGTTTCCGGCTGGCCGGGCAGCTGGCCGCACAGGAAACGGAGCGCCGTTTGCTGGAACAGGCGCTAGCCCAGGCGCAGCAGCAGGAAGCGCGTCAGCAGCAGCTGCATCAGGCAGAACAGCAGCAACAGCAACTGCGTGAAAAAGAGCTGCTTCAGCTGCATGGTGCGCTGACCGCCGCACAGGAAAAGTTACAGCACTTCGACTACTGGCGTAATGAGTGTGAACAGCTCAGCCGTGAACTGCGTAATCAGCTGGAAGTGAACAGCGCGCAGGAGGCGGAACTGCGTGAAGTGACGATCCGTCTTGAAGAAACCCGCCTTGCCGCTGAAGAAAAACAGCGACTGCTTACCAACAGCGAACAGCGCCTTAGCGCACAATTTGAAAATCTCGCTAACCGTATTTTTGAACAGAGCGGCCGTCGCGTTGATGAGCAGAACCGCCAAAGCCTGAATGGGTTAATTGCGCCGCTGCGTGAGCAACTGGACGGCTTTCGCCGCCAGGTACAGGAAAGCTTTGGCCAGGAAGCGCGTGAGCGGCACACGCTGGCGCATGAAATTCGTAATCTACAACAGCTGAATGCACAGATGGCGCAGGAGGCGATCAACCTCACCAAAGCGCTGAAAGGCGACAATAAAACCCAGGGCAACTGGGGCGAAGTCGTGCTGAGCCGCGTGCTGGAAGCCTCTGGCCTGCGGGACGGGCACGAATATGAAACGCAGGTGAATATTCAGGTTGATGCGCAAAGCCGTATGCAGCCAGATGTGATTGTGCGTCTGCCGCAGGGCAAAGATGTTGTCATTGATGCGAAAATGACGCTGGTTGCCTATGAGCGTTACTTTAACGCCGATGACGAGGTAACGCGTGAGCAGGCAATAAGCGAGCATATCACCGCGATTCGTGGCCATATCCGTTTGCTCAGCCGTAAAGATTATCAACAATTGCCCGGTTTACGGTCGCTGGATTATGTGTTGATGTTTATTCCGATCGAGCCGGCCTTTTTGCTGGCGATCGATCGTCAGCCAGAGCTGATTAGCGAAGCGCTAAAGCACAATATTATGCTGGTCAGCCCAACCACGCTGCTGGTGGCGTTGCGTACCATCAATAATCTCTGGCGCTATGAGCATCAAAGCCGTAATGCGCAGCGCATCGCCGATCGCGCCGCGCGGCTGTACGACAAAATGCGGCTGTTTGTGGATGATATGACCAGCATGGGGCAGCATCTCGACAGAGCGCAGGAGAGCTATAATCAGGCGATGAAAAAGCTTTCCGAAGGGCGCGGCAACCTGATTGCTCAAAGTGAAAGTTTTCGTCATTTGGGCGTGGAAATAAAGCGCAGTATTAACCCACGGCTGGTGGAACAGGCGATGCCGGAAGCCGGAGTCGTTGACAACGATGAGTCAGAAAACGACAGGACGGAAAGCGCGCCGGAACAGGGCGCTGTGGCGTGGCACGACAGCATTCGGCGACGATGAATAACGCCGGGCTAACGTGCCTGACTACGGGTACTCTGTTACACTGCAAAGATATTTGATTGTGGAGCAGGTGAAGCAGATGGCAGATGAATCCAGGGACACGACACATTTCGGTTTTCGTACCGTAGCAAAAGACGAAAAAGCGGACATGGTAGCGGGCGTATTTCACTCCGTTGCCGCCAAATATGATCTGATGAACGATTTGATGTCGATGGGTATCCATCGTATCTGGAAGCGATTCACCATTGATTGCAGCGGCGTGCGCCGTGGACAACGCGTGTTGGATCTGGCCGGCGGCACCGGCGATTTAACGGCGAAATTCTCTCGTCTGGTGGGCGATACGGGGCAGGTGGTGCTGGCGGACATTAACAGCTCAATGCTGAAAATGGGCCGTGAAAAGCTGCGCAATAACGGCATCATCGGCAACGTCAATTATGTACAGGCGAATGCCGAAGCGCTGCCTTTCCCGGATAACTATTTTGACTGCATCACCATCTCTTTTGGTCTGCGTAACGTAACGGAAAAAGAGAAGGCGCTGGCCTCAATGTTCCGCGTACTGAAGCCAGGCGGACGCCTGCTGGTTCTGGAATTTTCTAAACCGGTACTGGAACCTCTGAGCAAAGTGTACGACGCTTATTCATTCCATGTGTTGCCGCGTATCGGCGAGCTGGTGGCAAAAGATGCTGAAAGCTATCGTTATCTGGCTGAATCGATCCGTATGCATCCCGATCAGGAGACTCTTAAGTCGATGATGATGGACGCCGGTTTCGAAAACACTTCGTATCACAACCTGACGGGCGGAATTGTCGCTCTGCACCGTGGGTTCAAGTTTTAAGCAGGAAAGCGAATGACGTTAACCCCGCTGTTAACCGCCGGTCTGGAGACCGCACTGAATCGAATTCTTTATCGCGATCGCGGCCTGAAAGCGGCCCGGCAGCGTTTGAATGGCAAGGTTTTACAGCTCCGGTTACAGGAGCTGTCACAGCCGGTTACGCTGGTGTTCAGCGAGCATCAGGTGGACGTGCTGGGTGAATGGCAAGACCGCTGCGACTGTACAGTGACCACCCGCCTGTCGCTGCTGCCCAAACTGCGTGACCGTCAGCAGCTGACCGGCATGATCCGTAGCGGCGAGCTGGAGGTTGAGGGCGATCTTCAGGTGGTACAGCAGTTTTCGGCGCTGATTGATATGGCCGAGCTCGATCCGGCTGAATATCTGGCGCCCTGGACCGGCGATATTGTCGCTCAGGGCATCAGCAATGTCGCCCGACGCGGATGGCAGCTGCTGCGCGGCGATATTCAGCGTAAACAGCGCTACCTGACGGAAACCCTGACCGAAGAGTGGCGCGTCGCGCCTGGTCCGCTGGAGATGGCCTGGTACGGCGAAGAAGTTGACGCGCTGGAGCGTCAGGCCGGCCAGCTGGAACAACGTCTGCTACAGCTGGAGGCTAAATGACGCCCGGAGAACTACGACGCCTCTATTTCATTATCAAAGTCTTCCTGAGCTACGGCCTGGATGAATTGATCCCTCGTCTGCGCATTACCTTACCGATTCGCCTGTGGCGTCGCGGCATCTTTTGGCTGCCTAATCAGCATAAGGATCTGGAGCTGGGCGTGCGCCTGCGTATGGCGCTGGAAGAGTTAGGTCCGGTGTGGATTAAGTTTGGTCAGATGATGTCTACCCGCCGCGATCTCTTTCCACCGCTGATTGCCGATCAGCTGGCGATTTTACAGGATCGCGTTGCGCCTTTTGACGGTAAGCTGGCTAAAGCGCAGATTGAAAAATCGTTGGGCGGGCCGCTTGAGGCGTGGTTTGATGATTTTGATATTACGCCGCTGGCCTCCGCCTCTATTGCTCAGGTGCATACGGCGACGCTGAAGGAAAACGGCAAAGCGGTCGTCATTAAGGTGATTCGCCCTGATATTTTGCCAGTGATCAAGGCTGATATGCGCCTGATCTACCGCCTGGCCCGCTGGCTGCCGCGTCTGATGCCGGAAAGCCGTCGTCTGCGCCCGGTAGAAGTGGTAGCGGACTATGAAAAGACGCTGATTGATGAGCTGAATCTGCTGCGTGAAGCGGCAAACTCTATCCAGCTGCGACGCAACTTTGAAAACAGCAATATGCTCTACGTGCCGGAAGTCTATTCCGACTACTGCAGCGAAACGATGCTGGTGATGGAGCGCATTTACGGTATTCCCATCAACGATGTGGTCACGCTGGAGCAGCATGGCGTCAATATGCGGCTACTGGCTGAACGCGGCGTTCAGGTCTTTTTTACCCAGGTATTCCGTGACAGCTTTTTCCATGCGGATATGCATCCCGGCAATATTTTCGTTAGCTATGAACATCCGCACGATCCGCTCTACATCGGCATCGACTGCGGGATTGTCGGCTCCCTGAACAAAGCGGATAAGCGTTACCTGGCGGAAAACTTTATCGCCTTCTTTAACCGCGACTACCGTAAAGTTGCCGAGCTACACGTTGATTCCGGCTGGGTGCCTGCCAATACCAACGTTGAAGATTTCGAATTTGCGATTCGTACCGTTTGTGAGCCGATTTTTGAGAAACCGCTGGCGGAAATCTCTTTTGGACACGTATTGCTGAACCTGTTTAATACCGCGCGCCGCTTTAATATGGAAGTACAGCCGCAGCTGGTATTGCTGCAGAAAACTCTGCTCTATGTGGAAGGCGTGGGGCGTCAGCTTTACCCACAGCTCGATTTGTGGAAAACCGCCAAGCCGTTCCTGGAAGAGTGGATTAAAGACCAGGTGGGGATACCGGCGATTATTCGTTCGGTGAAAGAAAAAGCGCCCTACTGGGCCGAGCGTCTGCCGGAGTTGCCGGA
Organism: Pantoea sp. FN0307; assembly: GCF_050113815.1. Classification (NCBI taxonomy): domain Bacteria; kingdom Pseudomonadati; phylum Pseudomonadota; class Gammaproteobacteria; order Enterobacterales; family Erwiniaceae; genus Pantoea; species Pantoea sp. FN0307. The sequence goes on from NZ_JBNJSO010000010.1 coordinate 76,334, forward strand.
TCTCTTTTATGATAGCCTGCGTCAGCACAAGCGTTTGCAGTTTAGTGTCGATCGGCTGGCTAACGAGCTGAGCGTACAGCGTGAACGGCAGCATCAGGCGCGTTATTTATTTGGCATCGGTGCCACGCTGCTGTTAAGCGGCACGGCATTATTGATTACTCGACCGGGTATGGAAGTGCTGCCGACTATTATGATGGTTGCCGGATTTCTTTCCTGGATTATTGGCTGGCGACGGTCAGCCTGATTGATTGTCAGAAAAAGTAAAATTTCCGTTTGTGGTCGGGACAACGGGCTTATGCATCGTCACCCGGCCATAAGCTGGGGTATACTGCTTTTCCATTCGTTTTAGACTTTTCAGCAGAGGCATACTCATGGGCGGTATCAGCATTTGGCAGTTAGTTATCATTGCCGTGATCGTGGTTCTTCTTTTCGGCACCAATAAATTACGTAACCTGGGCTCCGATTTAGGCTCATCGATCAAAGGCTTTAAAAAAGCCATGGGCGATGAAGATAAAGAGACGCCTAAACAGCAGGATGCTGAATTTGAGGCCCGGCCGCTAACCGATAAGCAGGCGACCACGGCAAACAAAGAAGAGGCAAAAAAAGATAAAGAGCAGGTATAACCGTGTTCGACATAGGTTTTAGCGAACTGGTTTTGGTGTTCGTCATTGGGCTGGTGGTGCTTGGCCCGCAGCGTTTGCCGGTTGCAGTAAAAACCGTGGTTGGCTGGATCCGCGCCATGCGTTCCCTGGCGGCTAACGTGCAAAATGAGCTGGCGCAGGAGCTAAAACTGCAGGAGCTGCAGGACAGTCTGAAAAAAGTAGAGCAGGCCAGCAAAAACACCCTTTCCCCGGAATTGCATGAGTCGATGGAAGAACTGCGTAAATCCGCAGATTCTATGCGACGCTCTTATTTGGGTGAAAATGAGCAGGCCGATGATGAAGCGCACACCATTCATAATCCGCTGATTACGCGTCCGCAGGATGAACATACCGGCGTCACCCCAGCCACGGCCGATCATCAGGCCAGCGCGCCAGAGCAAAAACCCATCGCCGGTAGCGCAGACGCGCTTTCGACACCGAAACCGGTTGTGGATGCGCCTTCCGCTGGCAACGCTGCGGCGTCAGCGCCCTCATCTCCTGCCGGACAGGCTACCGCTCCTTCTGCGGCACCTTCATCAGGTGTTTCACCAGAAACCTCTGCGGCTTCTTCCTCTCAACCAATAATGAATGATAAACATGGCCGTTGAAGATACCCAACCGCTGATCAGCCATCTGATTGAGCTACGCAAGCGGCTGCTTAACTGCATCATTGCCGTGCTGGTGATTTTTGTAGCGCTGGTTTATTTCTCTAATGATATTTACCAGTTGGTGGCAGAGCCGCTTATCAGGCAACTGCCAGCTGGTGCCAGCATGATAGCGACCGATGTCGCCTCGCCGTTTTTGACGCCAATTAAACTCACCATTATCGTATCTGTTTTCCTGGCGGTCCCGGTCCTTCTTTATCAGATTTGGGCATTTGTGGCTCCCGCGCTCTATCGTCATGAACGCCGTCTGGTGATGCCGTTGCTGTTCTCCAGTACCATGCTGTTTTATATCGGCGTGGCCTTTGCCTATTTCGTGGTATTCCCGATGGCGTTTGGCTTTTTTGCTAAAACCGCGCCGCAGGGGGTCACCATGGCGACCGATATCGCCAGCTATCTCGACTTCGTAATGACGCTGTTTATGGCCTTTGGCGTTGCTTTTGAAGTGCCGGTGGCGATTGTGCTGCTGTGCTGGACCGGTGTGACCACACCCGAAATGCTACGTCAGAAGCGTCCTTATATGCTGGTTGGGGCTTTTGTTGTTGGAATGTTGTTAACCCCACCCGATGTATTTTCCCAAACTTTGCTCGCTATTCCGATGTACTGCCTGTTTGAGGTTGGCGTATTCTGTTCGCGCTTCTATGTTGGCAAAGGGCGTCAGGCGCGTGAAGAAGAGCACGAAACCGAATCCTGACGCTCAGTGCAGGGCCCGCTACGGCGGGGAAAATTCATCGCTAACCGCCCATCCGGGCGGTTAATATTTTCAGGACATACCATGTTTGATATCGGTGTAAACCTGACCAGCACGCAGTTTGCGAAAGATCGCGAACAGGTTGTGAGGCGCGCGCGCGAAGCAGGCCTCACCGGCATGCTGATTACCGGCACTAACGCACTGGAGAGCCAGCAGGCGCAAAGCCTGGCACAGCGACATCCCGATTTCTGCTGGTCAACGGCAGGTATTCATCCTCATCACGCCAGCGAATGGTCGGCAGATACTGCCTCAACGCTGCGTCGGCTGGCAGAAAGCCCGCAGGTGGTGGCTATCGGTGAATGCGGACTCGATTTTAACCGTAACTTTTCCGCGCATAATCAGCAGGAATATGCTTTTGATGCGCAGCTGGCGCTGGCCGCTGAGCTGCAGATGCCAGTATTTCTGCACTGTCGTGACGCGCATGAACGTTTTATGGCGGTGCTGAAGCCGTGGCTGCCGCATCTGCCCGGCGCGGTGGTTCACTGTTTTACCGGTACGGCGGAAGAGCTGGCGGAATGTCTGGCATCAGGATTATCAGTAGGCATTACCGGCTGGGTGTGCGATGAGCGACGCGGGATGCAGCTGCGTGAACTGCTGCCGCAAATTCCCGTTGAACGCCTGCTGCTGGAAACGGACGCGCCTTATCTGCTGCCGCGCGATATGCGTCCACGGCCGACCTCGCGTCGTAATGAGCCCTGTTTCCTGCCGCATATTGTGCAGCAGGTAGCGCTGTGGCGCGGAGAAGAGGCCGCCTGGCTGGCGCAGCAAACCGCCGATAACAGCCGTCGTCTGTTTCGTCTGTAAGCCACGGCGCTGTAGTGCGAAGCGTCAGGCTTTGCGGAAAGCGCTATTTTCCACGCTTTGCTTAACCTGTTTGTTCAGCAGGTTAAGCAGCAACATAGAGCGGGCCTCGCCGTCAGGTTCGGTGAAGATAGCTTCCAACCCTTCCAGCGCACCTTTAACGATCACCACCTTATCGCCCGGACAAGGCGTGTCGGGATCGACCATGGTTTCCGGAGTATTGGTGCGTAGCGCGTCAATGACATCGGGCGGCACGTTGGCCGGTTGCGTACCGAAACGCACAAAGTGACTTACGCCACGCGTGGCACTGATCGTCGTGGTATGAATAGCTTCTGGATCGAATTCAATAAAAAGATAATTAGGAAACAGCGGCTCTTCTACCGTGGTTCGTTTGCCGCGCACAATTTTTTCCATAGCAATCATCGGGCTAAGGCAGTTTACCGCCTGCCGCTCCAGATGCTCTTTAGCGCGTAATAACTGCCCACGTTTACAGTAAAGGAGGTACCAGGATTCCATAATGTCACTTTCCAATTATTGAACGCTAAGAATAGCAAAACTGCTTTCAGAGCGATAGCGACATCACGCCGCTTCAGGGCCACCTTCAGGCCTGGTTTATCGGCGCGAACCGCATGCACCGAAAGCAAAATAGCTGCTGTTGGCGGTCATTTGGCACAAATTGTAGAATTGAAAATTGACGAAGGCGGCGTCCGTGGTTCAGACTCGCAGCGCAACCTGTTAAAGAAAAGTAATTGATTGAGCGGGCTCTGCACTACAGGTGCTGTTTCCGCGTCGGGCGTAACCGCACAAACCTCAGCATATCCGTTGAATCCTCCTTATAATGGCCGATTCTGCGGCCTGAATAATGAATCTGATGAAATACCACGACTTACGCGAGTTCCTTGCGCTGCTTGAACAGCGTGGCGAGTTAAAACGTATAACGCTGGAGGTCGATCCCATTCTGGAGATGACCGAGATCGCTGACCGCACGTTGCGTGCCGGCGGGCCGGCCCTGCTGTTTGAAAACCCGAAAGGCTATGACATGCCGGTTCTGTGCAACCTCTTTGGCACGCCGAAGCGCGTGGCATTAGGGATGGGGCAGGAGGAGGTCAGCGCGCTGCGTGAAGTAGGCAAACTGCTGGCGTTTCTGAAAGAGCCTGAGCCGCCAAAAGGGTTCCGCGACCTGTTCGATAAAATGCCGCAGTTTAAGCAGGTGTTGAATATGCCAACCAAACGGCTGCGCAGCGCACCTTGCCAGGAGCAGGTATGGCAGGGCGACGAGGTGGATTTATCGCGTATTCCGGTAATGCAGTGCTGGCCAGAGGATGCCGCGCCGCTGATTACCTGGGGATTAACGGTAACGCGTGGGCCGCACAAAGAACGACAGAACCTGGGCATTTATCGTCAGCAGGTGATCGGTAAAAACCGGCTGATTATGCGCTGGCTTTCTCATCGCGGCGGCGCACTTGATTTTCAGGAGTGGTGCAAAGCTCATCCCGGCGAACGCTTCCCGGTTTCGGTGGCGCTGGGTGCCGATCCTGCGACTATCCTTGGCGCCGTAACGCCAGTGCCGGATACCTTATCGGAATATGCTTTTGCTGGCCTGCTGCGCGGCACTAAATCAGAAGTGGTTAAGTGCCTTTCCAACGATCTGGAAGTGCCGGCCAGTGCTGAAATTGTGCTGGAAGGCTATATCGAACCCGGCGACATGGCACCGGAAGGGCCCTATGGCGATCACACCGGATATTACAATGAAGTCGATAACTTCCCGGTATTTACCGTAACCCATATTACGCAACGTCGTAATGCCATCTATCATTCAACATATACCGGTCGTCCGCCTGATGAGCCTGCGGTACTGGGCGTGGCGCTGAATGAAGTGCTGGTGCCGATTCTGATTAAACAGTTTCCAGAAATTGTGGATTTTTACCTGCCGCCTGAAGGGTGTTCCTATCGTCTGGCCGTGGTAACCATGAAGAAACAGTACGCCGGGCATGCGAAGCGCGTGATGATGGGCGTCTGGTCATTCCTGCGGCAGTTTATGTATACCAAGTTCGTGATCGTTTGCGATGACGATGTAAATGCACGTGACTGGAATGATGTGATCTGGGCGATCACCACGCGTATGGATCCGGCGCGCGATACGGTATTGATTGAAAACACGCCGATCGACTATCTGGACTTCGCCTCTCCGGTTTCGGGTCTGGGGTCTAAAATGGGCCTGGATGCCACCAACAAGTGGCCGGGCGAAACCCAGCGCGAATGGGGTCGTCCGATTGAGAAGGACCCGGCGGTTACGGCGCGAGTCGATGCCATCTGGGATCGGTTGGGGATTTTTAACGATTTGCCGCCACGCTAATGGCGCAAATTACGCAATGACGACCCGACAGAGGGAACGCATGACAACGTTAAGCTGTAAAGTGACCTCGGTAGAGGCGATTACCGATACTGTTTTTCGGGTACGACTGGTGCCGGAGGCGGATTTTAGCTTCCGTGCCGGACAGTATTTGATGGTAGTGATGGATGAGCGCGACAAGCGTCCGTTCTCTCTGGCTTCAACGCCGATGGAAAAAGATATTATCGAACTGCATATCGGGGCTTCTGAGCTTAACCTGTATGCGATGGCGGTAATGGAACGCATCCAGCAGCAGCGGGAAGTGGTAGTGGATATCCCGCATGGGGAAGCCTGGCTGCGGGAGGATAGTCAGCGTCCGATGATCCTGATTGCGGGCGGTACCGGTTTTTCTTATGCCCGCTCTATCCTGCTCACTGCCCTGGCGCAGCAGCCGGATCGCGATATTGCTATCTACTGGGGTGGCCGTGAAAGTCATCATCTGTACGATCTGGAAGAGCTGAACGCGCTGGCGGTACGTCATGCAAATCTGAAGGTGGTGCCGGTTGTCGAGCAGACAGACGCTGAATGGCAGGGCCGTAGCGGCACCGTACTGACAGCGGTTATGCAGGATTTCGGCACGCTTGCCGGGCATGATATTTATATCGCTGGTCGTTTTGAGATGGCAAAAATCGCGCGTGAGCGTTTTTGCGCTGAGCGGGGCGCGCAGGAAGCGCAAATCTATGGTGATGCCTTCGCGTTTATCTAAGCGTCACCGCAGGGCGGCAACGCTGTCGCCCTCGTTATGAAAAAGCCCGCCCCTGACAGGCGGGAAAATCACAACCCTTAAACCCGCTCAAAAACGGTGGCGATGCCCTGACCCAGCCCGATACACATGGTGGCGAGGCCAAACTGCGCATCGCGTCGCTCCATTAAATTAAGAAGCGTGGTACTGATGCGTGCGCCGGAGCAGCCCAACGGATGCCCCAACGCAATCGCGCCGCCGTTCAGGTTAACCTTCTCATCCATCTGTTCCAGCAGACCTAGATCTTTGATGCACGGCAGCGTTTGCGCCGAGAAGGCCTCATTCAGTTCAAACAGATCGATATCGCTTACGCTCAGTCCCGCGCGCTTCAAGGCCAGCTTTGACGCAGGAACCGGCCCGTAGCCCATAATCGATGGATCGCAGCCTACTACCGCCATCGCTTTAATACGCGCGCGTGGTTGCAGGCCCAGCGCTCGCGCGCGCGATTCGCTCATTACCAGCATTGCCGCCGCGCCGTCCGATAGCGCCGATGAGCTGCCTGCGGTGACCGTGCCGTTAACCGGGTCGAATGCGGGTTTCAACGTCGCCAGCCCTTCGATGCTGGTATCGCTGCGAATAACTTCATCAAAATCGTAACGTTTCAGTACGCCATCAACATCGTGACCGCTGGTAGCGACAATTTCATTGCGGAAATGACCCGCCTGGGTGGCGGCCCAGGCGCGCTGATGTGAACGTGCGGCAAAACTGTCCTGCATTTCACGGCTGATATGATGCATACGCGCCAGCATTTCTGCCGTCAGGCCCATCATGCCCGCCGCTTTAGCCACGGTGCGGCTTAATCCTGGATGAAAATCGACGCCGTGATTCATCGGCACGTGACCCATATGCTCTACGCCGCCTATGAGACAAGCGTGCGCATCGCCGACCATAATCGCGCGCGCAGCATCATGTAGTGCCTGCATAGAAGAGCCGCACAGGCGGTTAACGGTGGTTGCCGGTACGTTATGAGGGATTTCCGCCAGCAGCGCCGCGTTACGTGCAATATTAAAACCCTGCTCCAGTGTCTGCTGAACGCAGCCCCAGTAAATATCATCCAGCGCCGTGGCTTCTAAGGCCGGATTGCGGCTAAGCAGGCTGCGCATCAGGTGGGCAGAAAGATCTTCAGCCCGCACCTGACGAAATGCGCCGCCTTTTGAACGACCCATTGGCGTGCGGATGGCATCAACGATAACTACATTTTCCATTATCTTGCTCCTCACGCCGTTGCCAGCGCGGCCTCATTAATTGGTTCAGCAGGTGGATACCAGTCTTCATTACGCTGCGCTTTTTCAGTCAGCAGCTGCGGCAGAGCATAGAGCGGGCCCAGTTCAGCAAACTGCTGCGCCTGGGCGATAAAGGCGGCGTTGCCCAGCGTATCCAGATAGCGGAAGACGCCGCCGTGGAACGGTGGAAAACCAAGCCCATAAACCAGCGCCATATCCGCTTCAGCCGGGCTGGCGATGACTTTTTCTTCCAGGCAACGCACGACCTCGTTAATCATTGGAATCATCATGCGCGCAATGATTTCTTCATCGGTAAAAACGCGCTTTGGTGCGCTAACGCTTTGCAATAACGCATCGGTCTCTGCATCGGCCACTTTCTGCGCTTTACCTTTTTTATCGATTTCCCAGATATAAAAGCCGCGCTGGTTTTTCTGACCAAACCGCTGCGCCTCAAACAGAACGTCGATCGCATCGCGGTAGGTCTTTTTCATCCTGTCCGGAAAGCCATCGGCCATCACGCTTTGCGCATGATGCGCGGTATCAAGGCCCACTACATCCAGCAGGGTGGCCGGGCCCATCGGCCAACCGAACTGTTTTTCCATGACTTTATCGATTTGGCGGAAGTCAGCGCCATCGCGCAGCAGCAGGCTAAAACCCGCGAAGTAGGGGAACAGCACGCGATTGACGAAGAAACCGGGACAGTCATTGACCAGAATGGGTGTCTTACCCATTTTACTGGCCCAGGCGATAACTTTCGCCAGCGTCGCCTCTGAAGTTTGTTCGCCACGAATCACTTCTACCAGCGGCATGCGGTGCACCGGATTAAAGAAATGCATGCCGCAGAAATTTTCCGGACGCTTTAATGCCCGCGCCAGCTGGCTCACCGGGATAGTGGAGGTATTGGTGGCCAGAACGGTATCTTCCCGCACCAGCGCTTCGGTTTCCGCCAGCACTTTGGCTTTAACCTGCGGATTTTCCACTACCGCTTCGACAACAATGTCAGCGCGTTCAAAGCCGCTAAAGCTGAGCGTAGGCTGAATTGTGGAGATGATACTGGTTAGCTGAAGAGCAGTGATTTTGCCGCGTTCAAGCTGTTTATTGAGCAGTTTTCCCGCTTCGCTCATGCCCAGCGTCAGCGATTTTTCACTGATATCTTTCATGATCACCGGCACACCTTTTGAGGCGGACTGGTAAGCAATGCCGCCGCCCATAATTCCTGCGCCCAGGACAGCGGCCTGCTGCGGTATTGCCTGACCCTGCGCCAGTTTCTTCGCTTTGCTTTTGATGTATTGATCGTTCAGAAAGATCCCCACTAACGCCCGCGCAACCTTCGACTGCGCCAGCGGCACAAAGGCTTTGGTTTCCAGCTTTAATGCATCATCACGGCCCAGGCCAGCGGCAGCTTCAATGGTTTTTACCGCCATCATCGGCGCTGGATAATGTTTTCCGGCGGTTTGCTGCACCATGCTTTTTGCGATGGTAAAACTCATTGCCGCTTCAATGGCGCTGAGCTTAAGGGGCTGCAGCTTCGGCTGGCGGCGCTGCTGCCAAAAATGCGCATCTTCTATCGCCATCCGCAGCATGGCGATAGCGCCGTCGCGAAGTTTTTCCGCAGGCACAATCGCATCAACCAGGCCCAGCGCCAGCGCGCTTTTCCCGTCTACGTCTTTCCCGGCGGCGATGATTTCCAGCGCGCTATCGGCACCAAGCAGCCTTGGCAGACGTACAGAACCGCCAAAGCCTGGCATAATGCCCAGTTTGGTTTCCGGCAACCCAATGCGTGCATCCGGCGTAGCGATACGGAAGTCCGTAGCCAGAATACATTCACAGCCGCCGCCAAGCGCATAGCCCTGAATGGCGGAAATGGTGGGCACCGGCAGATCCTCCAGACGGTTAAAAATGCTGTTGGCAAATGCCAGCCATTGCGTCAGCTTTTCCGCTGGGGCATTAAACAACGACAGGAATTCAGTAATATCCGCGCCAACGATAAACGCCGGCTTCGATGAGCTGAGCAAAACGCCTTTCAGCGCCGTCTGTTTTTCCAGCACGGCAATGGCTTCGCCCAGGCTGGCTACAGTTTGTGTGTCCAGCTTATTGACTGAACCGGGGGCATCGAAAATTAGCTCGGCGATGCCGTCGTCCAGCCAGTTCAGGGAAAGTGTGTCGCCTTGGTAGAGCATGTCCGTCTCCTGAAACCGCATGTAAGGGATCTGGTCGTACCAGATGATCGGAGTGTGGGATTGATGTTAATTATTTGCAAACGAAACATTGCTCATTTGCAAACAAGATCACAGGCGGTGGCGACACGGCATCCTCTGTCCTGCTGTGGTAAGATGCGGTCAATTCTCTGATGCGGAGTACAGAAATGGATACCCTGGTTACCTTGTACAAAGAACACATTGCTACTTTACAGCAGCGTGCGCAGCAGGTACTGGCGCGCTTTGAGCTCGACGGCATGTTGATTCATTCGGGCGAGTTGTTAACGGTATTCCTTGACGATCATGACTACCCGTTTAAGGTTAATCCTCATTTCAAAGCCTGGGTGCCGGTAACGCAGTTGCCGAACTGCTGGTTGTGGGTTGATGGCGTCAATAAGCCGAAGCTGTGGTTTTATTCGCCGGTCGACTACTGGCATAGCGTAGAACCGCTGCCGCACAGCTTCTGGACCGATGAAATAGAGATCGTGGCGCTGAGGAAGGCAGATGATATCGGCGCGCTATTGCCGCAGCCGCGTCAGAATGTGGCGTATATCGGTCCGGTGCCGCAGCGCGCAATGCAGCTGGATATCAGCGCCAATCATATCAATCCGCAGGGCGTGATAGATTTTCTGCATTACCACCGCTCATATAAAACCGATTATGAACTCGCCTGCATGCGTGAAGCGCAAAAGCTGGCCGTTGCGGGCCATCGCGCGGCAAAAGAGGCATTTCTTTCCGGCATGAGCGAGTTTGATATTAATCTCGCCTATCTGACAGCCACGGGCCACCGCGATACCGACGTTCCCTATGGCAATATTATCGCCCTGAATGAACATGCGGCCGTGCTGCACTACACTAAGCTTGATCACCAAACGCCGCCGCAGCGCCGCAGTTTTTTAATTGATGCCGGTGCCGAGTACAATGGCTACGCCGCCGATCTAACACGAACCTACGCAGCACAGAGCGATTCTCTGTTTGCCCAAATAGTGCGTGAGATGAATCAGCACGAACTGGCCTTGATAGATACGTTAAAAGCGGGCGTTCGCTACAGCGATTATCATCTGCAAATGCATCAGCGCATCGCCGAGTTATTGCTGAAGTTTGATCTGGTGCGCGGTATCAGCGAAGAGGCGATGGTGGCGGAAAATCTGACCGGGCCGTTTATGCCGCACGGTTTAGGTCATCCGCTTGGATTACAGGTGCATGATGTGGCTGGCTTTATGCAGGACGATAAAGGAACGCATCTGGCAGCACCACAGCAATATCCTTTCCTGCGTTGCACGCGCGTGCTTGAACCGCGCATGGTACTTACCATTGAGCCGGGCTTCTATATTATCGAGTCGCTTCTAAATCCATGGCGAGAAGGGAACCATAGTCAGCACTTCAACTGGCAGGCGATTGATGCCTTACAGCCGTATGGCGGTATTCGCATTGAGGATAACGTGGTGATCCATGCTAACCGCGTTGAGAACATGACGCGCGATCTGCATCTGGAATAATGGACGCTTATGATATTCCCGCTGAGCCATTGAGTATCAGCGAAGAGACCATTAAAAAAAGCCGCTTCATTACGCTGCTGGCGCATACCGAAGGCGTTGAGGCGGCGAAAGCGTTTATTCAGCAAATTAAAACTGAACATCCCGCTGCCCGCCATCACTGTTGGGCTTATGTTGCCGGGCCTCCTGATGATTCACAGCAGTTGGGCTTTTCTGACGACGGCGAACCGTCTGGCACGGCAGGAAAACCTATGCTGGCGCAACTGATGGGCAGCCAGGTTGGAGAAATTACCGCCGTAGTGGTGCGCTACTATGGCGGGGTTATGCTCGGGACCGGCGGCCTGGTGAAAGCGTATGGCGGCGGTGTGCAGCAGGCGCTAAAACAGCTGGATCGCAAACAAAAGATACCAATGCGCCGTTTTCAGCTACGCTGCGATTATGCTCAGCTTGGTGATGTAGAGCGCCTGGTTCAGCGTTTTGAAGGAGAACTGCTTAAGACGGAATTTCTGGATGTTGTCTCGCTAACTTTGGCATTACCCCATGCGCAGGTCGCCGGGTTTACCCAAAATTTAACGGACATTAGCCGGGGAGCCTTAGCGCTTGAGCCGGTAACCCCCTAATTTTTATCTTAAGGAAACGGCAGAATGCATTTTCGTGCCATTACCCGAATCGTTGGGCTATTGGTCATTCTGTTCTCCGGAACAATGATCGTACCCGGCTTAGTGGCGTTAATTTATCGCGATGGCGCAGGGCGCGCATTCAGTCAGACATTTATTATGGCCTTGCTGATTGGGGCCATATTGTGGTGGCCTAACCGCAAACAGAAAAATGATCTGAAGCCGCGCGAAGGTTTTTTGATTGTGGTGCTGTTCTGGACCGTGCTGGGTAGCGTAGGGGCAATGCCCTTTATTTTTTCCGAACATCCCAGCCTCTCTGTTACTGATGCATTTTTTGAATCCTTTTCTGGCCTAACGACCACCGGTGCCACTACGCTGGTGGGGCTGGATTCTTTACCCAAAGCGATTCTTTTTTATCGTCAGATGCTGCAATGGCTTGGCGGGATGGGGATCATTGTATTAGCCGTGGCGATCTTGCCAATCCTGGGCGTAGGGGGAATGCAGCTTTATCGCGCAGAAATGCCCGGCCCCCTGAAAGATAACAAGATGCGTCCCCGGATTGCCGAAACGGCTAAAACGTTATGGCTTATCTATGTATTGTTGACGGTGGCGTGTGCAGTGGCGTTGTGGCTGGCAGGTATGCCAGTGTTTGATGCCATTGGCCATAGCTTCTCAACCATTGCCATCGGCGGCTTTTCTACCCATGATGCCAGCATCGGCTATTTCAATAGTCCTGCCATCAATACCATCATTGCTGTTTTCCTGCTGATATCGGGCTGTAACTATGGCCTGCATTTTTCGCTATTAAGCGGACTGAACCTCCGTGTCTACTGGCGTGACCCGGAGTTCCGTATGTTTATCGGCGTACAGATGACGTTAGTCGTGATATGTACGCTGGTGCTGTGGTTCCATAATGTCTATGCCAGTGGGCTGCAGACGCTAAATCAGGCGTTTTTCCAGGTCGTATCAATGGCGACGACAGCGGGCTTTACTACCGACAGCATTGCCCGTTGGCCGCTCTTCTTGCCGGTATTGCTCCTTTGTTCCGCCTTTATCGGCGGTTGCGCGGGGTCAACCGGGGGAGGCCTGAAAGTGATTCGTATTTTGCTGCTGTGTAAGCAAGGGTCGCGTGAACTGAAACGGCTGGTCCATCCTAACGCGGTCTATACCATCAAGCTGGGTAATCGCGCTTTGCCGGAACGCATTCTGGAAGCGGTATGGGGCTTCTTCTCTGCTTACGCGCTGGTGTTTTTGCTTAGTATGCTGGCGATTATCGCCACCGGCGTTGATGATTTTTCTGCATTTGCTGCCGTAGCCGCTACGCTGAATAACCTTGGCCCTGGATTGGGCGTTGTGGCAGATAATTTCACTTCCATGAATGATGTCGCAAAATGGATTTTGATTTCGACCATGCTTTTTGGTCGTCTGGAAGTATTTACATTGCTGGTACTGTTCACGCCTACCTTCTGGCGTGAATAAACCCAAGGAGAGAACAATGAAAGCGCTGATTCTGTTTTCCAGCCGTGACGGACAGACGCGGGAAATCGCTTCTTATATAGCAAACACCTTGAAAGCGCATCAGGAGTGCGACGTCATTAATATCCTGCATGCGCAAGACGTTGACTGGGCGCAGTACGATCGGGTGTTGATAGGCGCATCGATCCGCTATGGGCATTTCCAGCCGGTGGTAGCGCGTTTCGTGAAGAAACATCTGGTCGAACTGCAACAGCGCGTTAGCGGCTTCTTCTCCGTTAACCTGACAGCACGCAAGCCAGAAAAACGTACACCGCAAACCAATGCCTATACGCGTAAGTTTTTGTTGCAGTCGCCATGGCAACCCGATAGCTGTGCAGTGTTTGCCGGAGCGCTGCGTTATCCGCGTTACGGTTGGTTTGACCGGGTAATGATCCAGTTTATTATGCGTATGACAGGCGGCGAAACCGATCCGCATAAAGAAGTCGAATACACCGACTGGCAGCAGGTAGAGCGTTTTGCTGAAGAATTTGCCCAAATGAGCAGCAAATCGCGTTAAAAAAACACGGCTTGCTGAAAAATAAACCTAACGATCATTTTTTTGAAATAAACACTTGTCAGGGGTCGAGAACTCCCTATAATGCGCCTCCATCGACACGGCACAACGGCTTACGCCACGCGGTGTTGAGCGGTTCAGTAAGATGAATCGCCGGAGAAAAACTTCTGAAAAAGAGGTTGACTCTGAAAGAGGAAAGCGTAATATACGCCACCTCGCGACAACGGTATCAGGTACCGGTCGCACTGCTCTTTAACAATTTATCAGACAATCTGTGTGGGCACTCACGGACGGGATATCGCAAAAACTATTGCAGTATCAAGTCTCAGAGTGAACACGTAATTCATTACGACGTTTTTCTTTGAGCATCAGACTTTTAAATTGAAGAGTTTGATCATGGCTCAGATTGAACGCTGGCGGCAG
>NZ_JBNJSO010000011.1:0-87996 GCF_050113815.1 Pantoea sp. FN0307
CGCGTCCCTCCAGCTTCCAGAAAAGCAGCCCCTCCTGCGGGAGCCGTGCGGTGATACGTTCAGACATAGGTGAGTTCCGTGCTCAGCGGGCCCGCGGATGCGGGCGGTGATAATAAGGAAATGGGTTTGTTTCAGGAATGCGGCCTCAGAAAGAGGCCGCAAGAAATCAGTTTATTAACAGCTACGATGGCTATTTAATGCATGTACCAGCGCGTTAAAGGGCAAAATAATATTCTCTTGAATGACCTCTTCGCCATGCGCCTGTTGATTTATGGCGGCATGCAATACAGAAATATAATCGTTAGCCGTATCGATAATACTTTTACAGTCTTGCTCATCCCGCTGTTGAATTAATTTATTCCAGCCCGCGGAAAGTTGCTCTAACGTCTCAACTTCCTTGTTAAGGATTTTATCTTCAGCAGGCGTTCTGTCTTCTGTTAAATCACGCAGCGCCTGACGTGAAAGATAAACGATGCCGTTGCGATAATGCTCTACGCTATCTGCGGGTGAGTTCTCGTAGGCAATTTTTATCCGCTCGCTATTGGCAGCAGAAATGGCTTTTAAAAAAGCGTTCCGCTGCGTCAGCAGCGCGTTAAAGGCATCGACATATTCAGCATCACTGCGCCGTGCCAGCTCGCCATTATCCGTTAACCAGCCTTTATTTTTTTGATAATCGTACAGTTTTTCGCTGAGAGGAAGCAGCTTATTGATACTGGCCTGATAAGCCTGCGCCGCGCTGTCCAGCTGCGGTAGCGGGCCCGGCAGGCTTAAGCCCTTATCCAGCCACTCATTGATATTGTGAAATATTGATGGATTGATCACGGTATAAGCTGTCAGCGGCACATTGGCTGTCAGCTGTGGCTTACTCTCCTGTTGATAGTGATACAGAGCCTCAGGCAAAGAGTAAAAATTAACGCTGTTTTCACTGTTTGCCGCTTTAATAAACGCGGTGAACTTATCGTTAATTTGAGTTTGTGCAGCGGATGCAGCTGAGTTTTGAGGGTTATCAGAGGATTGATCACATGCACTAATAAAAAGCGCCAGCGTTATGGTGATTAACAGGCGCCATGGATTATTTGCCATTTCCTTTCCTGTAATTATTTTTCCGGGGAATAAGTGGCCATCTTAAAAAAGAGGACCACTCTTTATTACCTTAGCTTTGCGGATTAATCAACCAGACGCCTGCACGATCCACGGTAATTTTCTGTTCACGCGATGTACCCTGATTGGTCACGGTAAATGTATATTCCCCTGGCGGCAGCTGAAGCGAGGCAAAGCCGTTGGGTGACGGCACCAGCGCCTGCTGATTGCCATTTAACGCCACATCGTCGCCCAGCCGCAGTTTAATATAAACCTGAGCAATCGGCTCCGGCGCAGGCGGCGGCGTTGCCGGTTGCGCCGCAGGCTGCGGCGGCGTGTCTGCTGGCGCGCTGTTGGTCGCCGTTTGCACTGGCGTGCTGACAGCAGAAGCCGACTCCGCGCTGTGCGGCTGTGCCGTCGCGGTGGTCGGCGTATCATCGCCGCTACCGGCGATCATCGCGCCAACGGCAATGCCGACCAACACACCTGCCGCTGCCAGCCCTG
The DNA here is from genome assembly GCF_050113815.1 of Pantoea sp. FN0307. Taxonomy (NCBI): domain Bacteria; kingdom Pseudomonadati; phylum Pseudomonadota; class Gammaproteobacteria; order Enterobacterales; family Erwiniaceae; genus Pantoea; species Pantoea sp. FN0307. Next base: position 1,585 of record NZ_JBNJSO010000011.1, read on the forward strand.
GCCACATATAGCGTTTCAGCGGCGACGTAGCCACAGGCGCTGGCGCTTCCGGCTCTACCGGCACCAGCATAGTGCCTGGCCCTTCAAGATTAACATTCAGAATGTCGTTCAGATCGGAAACCGTCAGCTCCATTAGCGCGGCAAAAGCATCAATCGACTGCGGACGATCTTCCAGCTTCAGCGACAAGGCTTTATCAATCGCGTGCAGCAGCGGCAGTGAGAACCCGGCCGGGCGCTGTTCGGCCAGCGGCTGGTAGTTATCCTCAATACTGCGCACCACACTAACCGGCGGCGGCGCGCCGACAATCAGCGTATGCAGCACTGCACCCAGCGCATAGATATCGGTCCAGGGCCCCTGCTCGCTTTCATTATTGTCGCTGTACTGCTCAATCGGCGCAAAGCCGGGCCGCAGCATGGTTTCAGTCTCGTCAGAGAGATTGCCGATGGTCTGGCGTGCCGAACCAAAATCCAGCAGGACCGGCATCATATTTTCCTGGATCTGAATATTATCCAGTGAAATATCGCGATGCAGATAACCTTCCTGATGGATGGTGTTGATAGCGCCAAACAGCGGCGGCAGCAAGCGACGGATCCAGGTTTCATTCACCAGCTCAGGGCGTTGAGCGGCCAGGCGCGACAGCGTGGTGCCGCTGTAAAATACCGTTCCCATATAGGCAGTATCGTTTTGCACCCAGAAGCGCAAAACGTGCAGCAGGTTCGGATGGTTAAAACGCGCCAGCAGCCGTGCTTCCTGAATAAAGCTGTTCAGCCCGGCATGGAACGTTTTGCTAAAGCGTTCGCTGCGCAGCACCAGATTAAGGTCATCGCTGCGTACCGCCAGCGAGGAAGGCATAAACTCTTTAATCGCAATGGTGCGCTCAAGCTGATGATCCCAGGCACGATAAACAATGCCGAAACCGCCGCCGCCAATTACTTCCCTAATTTCAAACTCATTAAAACGGTACCCAATCGGCAATGCGTTTGGCACCGTCCGGTTGTTATCGTGTTCTGCCATGTTGGACAACTCTCTGATAGCTAAAGCTTACGCCTCGAACTGACACTGAAACTCACCCTGGTCAAAACTGACGCGCAGGTGACGGTAGCGCTGATCATGTGCGCTGGCCGTGAGCAGAATCTGGCTCATTTGCGGCAGCAGCGTATTGGTCAGGATGGCATCGACCATGCGTCCGCCCGATTCCACTTCGGTGCAACGCTGGACAATCTGGCTGATCACGCTCTCATCGATTTGCGAGATGATACCGTGATTTTCTTCAAGACGACGCTGGATGCGTTTTAGCTGCAGGCGAACAATCTCGGCCAGCATTGTATCGCTTAACGGATAGTAAGGCACAACCAGCAAACGACCAAGCAGAGCCGGTGGAAAGACGTCCAGCAGCGGGCCGCGCAGCGCGGTGGAGAGCGCTTCCGGCTCCGGCATCAACTCAGGATCGGCGCACATGGCGCTGATAAGCTGTGTGCCGACATTAGAGGTCAGAATAATAATGGTGTTGCGAAAATCGATATGACGCCCTTCGCCATCCTCCATCCAGCCCTTATCAAATACCTGGAAGAAGATCTCATGCACGTCCGGATGCGCTTTTTCAATTTCATCCAGCAGTACCACGCTGTAAGGGCGACGTCTCACCGCTTCCGTCAGCACGCCGCCTTCACCATAACCAACATAGCCCGGAGGCGCGCCTTTCAGGGTGGAGACGGTGTGCGCTTCCTGAAACTCGCTCATATTGATAGTGATAATGTTCTGCTCGCCGCCGTACAGGGATTCAGCCAGCGCCAGCGCCGTTTCGGTTTTGCCGACGCCGGAAGGGCCGCACAACATAAAGACGCCGACCGGTTTATTTGGATCGTCCAGTCGCGCGCGCGAGGTACGTACACGTTTAGCGATCAGCTCCAGGCCATGATGCTGGCCAATCACCCGCTCGCTGAGCGTATCGGCCAGGTTCAGCACCGCATCGATCTCATTTTTGACCATCCGTCCCAGCGGAATGCCGGTCCAGTCGGAAACCACCGCCGCCACCACGTTGGCATCAACCGCCGCGAACAGTAGAGGCGCTTCGCCCTGTAGCGTGCTGAGCGCCTGCTGTTTTTCCGCCAGCTGCTGCTGTAGCGCCGCCAGGTCATCAGCCTGTTCGCTATACAGCCGCGCGCGCAGAGCAATGATCGCCTCCACCAGCTCACGCTCCTGCTGCCAGCGTGACATCAGCGCATCGCGTTCCTGAGTCAGCGTCGCCAGCTGAGCATCTAACTGGACGATCCGCTCGCTAACCCCGGATGAAAGCCGGGCTTCGCGCTCAGCGATTTCACGTTCAATCTCCAGCGCGGCGATGCGATGCAGACAATCCTCAAGCTGCGGCGGCTGTGCGCCCTGGCTAACGGCAACGCGAGCGCAGGCGGTATCCAGCAGCGCCACCGCTTTATCCGGCAGCTGACGCGCAGGAATATAGCGATGAGAAAGCTTCACCGCCGCGCTGACCGCTTCATCCAGCAGCAGCACATGATGATGCTTTTCCAGCGTGCTCACCGTGCTGCGCAGCATGAGCAGCGCTTTTTCTTCGTCGGGTTCGTGAACCTGCACCGTCTGGAAACGCCGGGTCAGCGCCGGATCTTTCTCAATATATTTTTTGTATTCTGCCCAGGTGGTCGCGCCGATAGTGCGCAGTTGGCCGCGCGCCAGCGCCGGTTTTAACAGGTTGGCGGCATCGCCAGTGCCCTGCTGCCCACCAGCGCCCACCAGCGTATGAATTTCGTCAATAAACAACACAATCGGCGTTGGGCTGGACTGCACTTCATTAATCAGCGCCTGCAGACGCGCCTCAAATTCGCCCTTCATACCGGCACCCGCCTGCAGCATGCCCATATCCAGCAGCCACAGCTGCACATCACGCAGCGGCGGCGGCACGTCACCTGCGGCAATGCGCAACGCCAGCCCTTCTACCACCGCTGTTTTACCCACGCCTGCTTCGCCGGTCAGCAATGGATTGTTCTGCCGACGGCGCATCAGAATATCCACCATCTGCCGGATCTCTTCATCACGACCGGCAACCGGATCGATTTTGCCTTCACGCGCACGTGCTGTCAGGTCCTGCGCATACTGCGCCAGCGTTCCTTGCTGCTGCGGTGCTGCCAGTGGACTTTCCGGCTGCGCGGCCGCCTGCTGCGCCTCTTTACTGTTGGCAAAAATCGCCTCGAACTGCTCCATCAGCAGATCGGCGCTCAGGCGGCTGAACTGCGGCGAAATGCTTTTCAGCACGTTGGCGAGGTTAAAGGTTTTTAGCATGCCAATCAGCAGGTGGCCGCCACGGATCCGGGTCACGCCAAATTTCAGCGAGCCGTAAACCCAGGCGCGCTCAACGGCACTGTCGATATGCTCTGAGAGATCAGAAACCGCGCTGGCTCCGCGCGGCAGGCGATCCAGCGCCGCAACGATATCGCGCGTCAGCGCTTCTTCATCAAGAGAAAAATAGCGGATCAGCTGCTGCAGATCGCCATCCTGATGCTGCATCAGCTGATGCAGCCAGTGAACCAGTTCAACATACGGGTTGCCGCGCAGCTTACAAAAGGCCGTCGCGCTCTCCAGCGAAGTAAATAATAGCGTGTCCAGTTTGCCGAACAGTACGGCGCGGCTGATTTCTGACATGATGATCTCTGACGGATAAGTTAAGGGTCTAAAATGAGAGTAAAATCTAAGGGGCTTCCTTACCCCTCCGGGCTGAAGGTTAAATCGCCGCGCGGCTGGGGAATCGGCTGTTTACCGAGCCAGGCGCTGTAACCGAGACGTCCTTCGCTGCCGAGTACCATGCCTGGCACCTCATCGCTTGCCAGTAGCAGACGCACTTCCCAGACATACTCAATGCCCAGATACTGGCGTACCCAGTCGCGCAGCTCTTCCGCATGTCTCTCGCCGGGTAAAAACTGCTGATAACGCGCCAGCGACAATGGACCAATTTCGATGCGCAGCTTATGCTGCACGTCACGCACCGCCACGCCTAAAAAAGCGGATTCGCCAAGCCGTGACATCTGGCGCCCTGCACCCAGTCGGGCACGTTCGCGCTTATCCAGCGCCAGCCACTGCGGCAGATTTTGTTCGATGCGCACCGGCACGCCAAAGTAATGCCGCAAAATTTTTTCTAGCCCTTCCGCATCACGCGTGTGGCGGCTTAGGTGGCCCGCCAGCATTAGACGGGCATGCTCGCTTAAAGAGCCTTTCTTGCGCTGCGCGGGCTGACCCATGCCGATCAGGCTGGCAAGGTAACTGTCGAAACGCTGTCCATCCGCGCGATCGAGCGATACCGTGGGCTGCGCATCAGCCCATGCGCGATAAAACAGCAGCGTCAGGCGATGGTGAAACAGATCGGCAAAGGCGGTCAGGCTGGGATCCTGATGATGATAAAGACGCTCTCGCGCATGCTCCGTCATATGAATCGGCAAAGGCCCGTTAGGACCAAACAGGCCAAAACTCAGGATCGAAACCTCATGCAGCTCGCTATCTTTACGCGCGCTAACCGCTGCAAGCGTCGAAGGCGCAAAAGCCAGAGAAGGCGTCTGTCCGATACGCAGCGGCTCGTGACGCGGCAGCGGCGCGCGTCCCAGCGGATATTTCTCGCCGCCCTGCGCATCAATCCGTCGTAGCATCTGAAACAGATCGTAGCGCCACGGCGTCTGCATCAGCCCGTTCCAGAACCCTTCCGGCAGGCACTGTAAAATACGCACCGGCTTTGTCATATCAATGCCCTTTTGCCCATGCGCGGCGGCCAGTAACCCACCTCGCCGCGCTGCTGGCTGTTCAGACTCATCTCGGTAAAGCTGTTGCTGGCAACCAGACGCGAAAAAAGGCGCTCCAGTACGCTGCCGAACAGCCACGGGCTGCTGCCCGAGAATGCCTGTTCATCAACGGTTAATTCAATGCCGATGCCGCGTGCGAAAACAATCGGCCCCGGCTCCGGCACCCGACGATTAACCGGCCGTAGCTGACAATGGCGAATGCCTTCAATCTGACGCGCAACGGAGGCTTCCGCCAGGTTCGCATACAATGCCAGCATCTGGCGCAGCGCAGCAGCGCCTTCGCCGTCATCACTGTCCATCAGGCTGAGATAGTTCATCTGCAAATGGCTGATTAAGCGCCAGGCCGCCAGCCCTTCTGCCAGCGGTTCACGCGGCGGCGTCGGCCCTTTACGCATGGTTAATCCGGCGGCAGGCACCGAATCGGGCAGCTTAAAGCCCTGCTGATCCTGTTGCAGCAGCATCAGCGGCAAATCACGGCTGGTACAGAGCACCTCGGCGGTGACATAACGCAGTTCGTCACGCCAGGGCGTATGTTGCTCATCCACCAGCGACAGGAAAACTTCCGAACCCACATAGCCGGTACGCGCGCCGTAACGCTGCGCATGTTCCGACAGGGTGCGCTGTTCGCGCCGCAGAGAAAAATAGGCGCCGTAGTCGCCGCTGTCGTGGCTGTAGGTACTCCAGAAGGGCCGGAAAATTTGCTCTTCACGCTGGCCTTCCAGCGTGCCGTAGAGTTTCTGTACCGAGTAAACTTCATAATCCAGCGGGCGAATATTATCGACCACTAAATGGTATTCATGGCTGCTTTCGCTAAGTTTCTGCCGTTCGGCCACACGCGGAAAAAGATTGATAACCGGCGTGCAGTGCAGCGCCAGATGACTGCTGTCCACCACGCGCTCCAGCGCAGGCTCCGCTTTATCAAGCAGCAGCACAATATCAAACTCACGCTCGCCGTTAGCCTGCGCCAGCAGCGGGCGCAGCTGACTGATGCTGATAAACTGGAAGCGCGCCGGGAAGGCAAAATATTCCTGCAGCAGGCGATAGCCGTCAAAATTTCGCAGATCGTCCGGCAGCAGCGCCTGATCCGGCGCGAAGCCCTCCTGCGTTAAGGCATTGTTGTTTAATACATGGCGGCGTGGCGTGGCGCCTGCGGTCTGGCAGAAGATACCGACCGTATGCTGCATCAGCAGCTCCAGCAACTTTAACGCCTCGATATCGGGCCCGCTCAGGAAAAAGTCCAGCCGATCGAAATCCATATGATCGAGCGTGGTGGTGCTTTCACAGCTCAGGCGAATACGCAGCGCGCTGACCGCGCCGCGCTGGCTGAGGCCCATTTGACCCAGCGGAATATCCGCCGGGACGCCGCCCAGCTCTACCTGTTTGATGTTCAGCGGCAACAGCGTAACGTCATGTGCCGTGGTGTAGCTGCAGGTCACACCGTTTTTCTTCAGCAGCTGACTGTCCATCATGGTGCCGCGCGGCACCAGAAAACCGCGATTGATATCGCCCTTTTTACTGTCAGGATGCAGCTCGGCAATCGCCATTGAGGGCGTGGGCGCAAGATAGCCCGGGGCAATCATCTCCAGTAAACGCTGCGAAAAGCGCGGAAATTCCGCATCCATTTTTAGCTGGACGCGCGAGGTCAGAAAAGCGAAGCCTTCCATCATGCGCTCTACGTAAGGGTCGGCGACATCAATGCCGCGCATGCCCAGACGTCCGGCCACTTTCGGATAACGCTCCGCAAACTCCGCGCCCATTTCACGCAGGTACGCCAGCTCACGGTTGTAGTATTCGAGCAGTTTACTGTCCATGCTTAACCTACATCTTTTAACTCAAAATAGCCGTTTTCCAGATCCACGTCGGTGCGGAACAGAAATTCCAGCGGATAAGGCACGCACCACAGGCGCCCTTTGATTTCAATCGACAGCACGTTATGCAGATTGAGCGAGCGGGTATCGGAGATACAGCGCACCTGCAAACCCTGCGGCAAAATACGCGGTTCAAAGTTAATAATGGCTTCGGTCAGCTTGCGCTGAATATCATGCCATTCGATATCGGACATCCGCTGCCCGGCCAGCGGCGCAACGCCAAAATTCAGCACCGAGCGGCGAACCTGATTAAAGGGTGCCAGGTCATGCTGAGCTTCGTTATTAATGGTATTAAACAGCCACTGCAGATCGCGCAGCACGTGCCGTCGCAAGGTGCTGTGCGAGATCAGCCGCTGGTTAGCCGACTCCTGACTTTTACCCGGTTCATTATCCATCAGGCGATCCAGCAGCGAAGGCTGGAGTTTATCGCGCACGTTCAGGGTCGATTGATCCTTACGAAAGCGATAGCCGCTGTGCAGCAGCTCAGCGCCATCACCGGAACGTGAGTTACTCATCGGCCAGATCGCTGGCAACGAAGGTCAGCGTCTCCAGGCTCAGCAGGGAAAACTCAGCGCTGTCATTCAGCCAGACCTTCTGCCCCTGGCCGATATAGTGCTGCTGCGCCTCATCCAGCGGCAGCCATTCGGTTACGCGCGCCAGACGCAGATCGTCCTGCGCCTGGGAAGCAAAAGGATAACGCACCGGTACCTGGCAAACCTGCTCAGAGCCATCCACCAGCCGTACCAGCGTATGGCGCCAAACCAGATCCGTAACGCTGGCAGGTGCCTGAAAACGCATCTCGGCAATGGCGCTAAAGGGCACCCAGAAATAGCCACCGCTTACCAGCAGTTCACACACCGGGCCGAGTCGGCCATCGCCGTCGGTCAGCCAGGCGAAAGGCTCTGCCTGCTCACTGCCCTGCACCCGCGCGCTGCCTGGATTAAGCGCGGCGGCCTCAAGCGCACCGTTACGCAAATCATCCGCCTGCGCCCGCTCGCCCTGAATATCCGCCTGCAACGCGGCGAATAGCTGTTCAGCCCAGCGATAAGCTTCGCCTGGCAGACGCGGTTGAGCCTGCCCGGCAAACACCGCCGCACGCTGTTGCTCTCCCTTGATCGCCTGTTCCAGCAGCGTAACCGTCGGCTGCGCCTGCGGTTTCAGCGCCGCCCAGGATTTCAGTTGGGTTTGCGCCCGTGTCCAGTTACCTGCCAGGCACAGCAGCTGGACAAAAGCTGCACGCAGATCGGCGTTGGCCGGGGCCGCTTTAATTTGCGCTTCAACGCGCGCCAGCGCATCATCCAGCGAGCCGCCTGCCAGCAGTTGTTGTAAAGAGTGCATAGCGCTTCCTTTTTGCGAGTTATTTAATGGTGCGCCAGGCGCCTGCGGCTGGGTCTTTCAGCTGCGGATGCAGCTCTTGTACCAGCTGAATGGTTAAAGGCGCATCGCTGAGATAAGGCGCCCACACTTTACGTACTTCGTTCAGCCGCGCCTTTAACGCCCCTTCATCACTGGCTTCCGCCTGATTCATCTGTACCGCTACGGTGCCGGTAGCCTGCCAGCCGTTAAAATCATTTGACCACGGCAGAATCAGCCAGCTCTGAGGCGAGCGTTCGTCAGTCAGCACCATGCGCTCGTTATTGACGGTGGTCATTTGCAGGCCGCGCTTGTCGCTTTTTGCTGCCAGACCAATAACCGGAAAGCCCTGTAGGAAGGTGACGGTGATATTTTTCGCTGCGCCATGGCCCACGCGCGTCATCTGCGCCTGCCCGCTCAGCCAGCCATCATCGGCACACTTCACGCCCTCTTTTGTTGGCACAAACAGCGCGCTGGAGCGATCGCCGTCACTCCACCAGGTACGAAAATGACAGCCGTCAAGCAGGCTGAACTGCAGCCAGGGTGTGGTATCTGCCGGAGGAGAAAGATCTTCCGGGTTAATCACTGTCTCTGCTGGCGCGGCTGTTGGGGTTGCCGCAGCCGGTTCCGGCGGCGTGACGTTTACCTGCCAGTTGCTGGCCTTTGCTGCGCTGCCTTTTGCCAGCAGGGCTCCGCTGGCATCTTCCATCTGCCAGTTAAGCGTTGTCAGCTTGCTGCACTGTTTTGTTTGTATCAGCGCGCCGACCTGTGGCAGAAACTCCTCCAGCACCGCTGGCGATTTATCGCCTTTGGCAACGATACGTAGCGACAGCTGGCGCGCGCACCAGTCGGCGGGTTCCTGGCTTTTGACGTTATCGATCCATACGTCCAGTTTTTTAGAGGGTGAAGAGGCAAGATTGTAATTATCCGCCCAGGCGCTGGAGGCCATTAACAGCGTTAACGCGCCGGTTAACCAGTATTTCATAAGGGTCCCTTGAGAGTTATTTAATCGCGAAGCGGAATAAACTGCGCCGCTTCAGAGAGAGAATGCAGCAGCGTAGTATCCTGAGGCGAACCCACCCAGACCGCCATCGCGCTGTAGTTATCCTGCTCGCCGTCTGACTGCTCCTCGCTGTTTTTCAGCGCCTGATGCATTAGCGTCAACCACTCTTCCGGCGTATTAACCATATGCAATGCCTGCTGCATCTGCTGATGCGACACGCCGTGCCAGAAGCCATCGGTACACAACAGAAACGCATCGCCATCTTCAATCGGCACGACATCGCTGTAGCTGGCATCGCGCCCTTCGTCGCCCATTCCCAGTGCAAAATAGAGCAGGTTGCTGTTGATACCTTCCGTCTGATGTCCGGCATCCTTCATCTGCTGAATCAGGCTGTGGTCGGTGGTGACGTGATACAGGTAGCCGCGTCGGAACAGATAAAGGCGGCTGTCGCCCGCATGCGCCCAGTAAGCCAGCTGATAATCACGATCGATAAACAAACTGACCAGCGTGGTGCCCATGCGGCTGTAATCAGGCTCGCTTTTCTGCTGCTGACGGATCGCCCGGTTGGCATTATTGATGTATTGGCGAATTTGCTGCGCATCCAGATGCGCATCGCCATCGAACTGGTCGATAATGGTGTTGCGCGCCAGCCTGGCGGCCAGATCGCCGCCGGGAAAACCAGCGACGCCGTCACAGACCACGAAGCAGGCCGAACGCTCTCCTATCATGTCGCCCGTCTGATCCTGATTGCTCTCGCGGGCGCCCTGATTCGACATTGAGGCAATGGTGATATTCATTATTCGTCCGAGGCGGTCTGTGAATCTTTATACTGGTTAACTTCCATATCGTAAGCGTGCAGGAACGCTTCGCCGAACAGCGTATGGAAGTCGTCTTCAATTTCACCAGCCGTTTCGTTATAGCGACGGTTAAAGTGCTCCCACAGCGCCGCCTTACGGCTGCCGGGCAGCGAAAGGCGCGAAGTCACGCCTTCCTGACGCGCTTCCTCTTCCAGCTGCTGTGGATTAAAAGATTGCAGCATCGCGGCAATAATTGCGCGGATACCGGCAATCATCCCCAACTGATGCGCCTGCAGATCCACCAGCGCATCGCGTACCGCCTGTTTCGGCGGCATAAAGCCCGGCATACGGCTGCCGAACATCTGCATCAGCACGGTTTTGCCGGATGGCAGCAGCTTGAACGGGTTATTGGCATCATCCAGGATAACGGTCATATCCGCTTTTACACCGCGTTTCAGGATGGAGCGCGAGGACAACAGCGCGACCGTTCCCTGTGAGAACATACCCAGCATCTGCCCCAGCTGCTGCATATTTTCCCGATCGAAATGCGGCGTCGGCTGCATATCATTTAGCCCCATACCATCCAGCAGCGCCTGCAGCAGTTCACCCTGCAGCGCTTCTCCGCCGGAAGATGCGTTGTGCTGCTGACTGCTGCTGTTGCTGGCAACCGGATCGATACGCAAGCGCCCTTTCGGCGGTGGCGTAACGCTGCGCTGAACCGCCTGCGGCGTCGGCAGAGTGATACCGCCATAATCGGGGACGTCCGGCTGTGACGGAGCCTGATTAAACAGCGGTGAAGATTCAATGCTGTTTGGCTTATCCGCGGGCAAATCGGCAAACAGTGGCGAGGCGCTGAGCGCGTCATCATCGGTTTTTACCGCGTCGTTAAAGTCGGCATCCCGGGCGGCTGTTTGCTCATCGGCAAACAGAGAAGAAACGTTGGACGCGTTTTCCACAGGCGCTGCATCAGGGTTGGCCCCGGCGGCAGGCGGTTGGTCAGCAAACAGCGGCGAACGCGCCATATCATTGTCATCACCAAACAGATCCTGCTTGCCGCTCTCTGCTGAATGCGTTTCGGCCGTTGCAGTCTGCTGCGTACCGGATATTTCATCATCGGGATGCGCTAACGGCACTGCGCTACTCATCATCAGGCCCAGCGGATCGTCGCTGTTGATTTGCGCTGGCGTGGACTTACCGCCGCCAAACAGCGCCAGCGGATCAAGCTCATCCGGCTTCGCCTGCGGCTGCGCAGCTTTATCAGCGGCAGGCTGAACAAGCGTGGTCGGCGTACTGTCGTTGAAAATGCTGTCTGATTTAAACAGTTCATCCTGATTAAACAGCGCATCTGGCGTCTGGCTGCGACGATCAAGGCTCAGCGGCTCGCTGGTTTTAAACTGTGCCAGCGGATCTTCCGGGTTACGGTTTTCTGTTTGCACAGCCGTTAATGGATGTTCCGCGACCGCAGGCGCGGCGGGTTTTATCCGGCTGGTGGAGATACTGTCAGCAATAGAAAACTCTTTTGCCAGACTATCCCAGATTTCGCTGGGGATCGCCGCTGTGCCATCGGCGGCCTTTGCAGGCGGCGTTGGCTGAGCCTGCGGGGCGGGTGACTGTGGCGCAGGACGGGCAACCAACGGCGCAACATGCGCTTCAGGCTGAGCAGTGGCATTCAGATCGTTAACCAGCAGACGGTACTCATCAATGCCCAGGATATCGCCATCCTGTAACTCTACCTGACGGCCCCGCTCCAGCGGAATATCATTCAGTTCGACACGCGTCACGTTGCCACGATTGGTGATCCGGCATTCGCCGTCGGCGGTGATATGTACAATCGCCTGCAGGCGGGAGATGGTACGGTCATTATCGGGCAGCACCAGATTGTTATCGACGCCACGGCCGATGGTGCCGCCGGGCGGTAAAAAGTCACAGCTGCTCTGCGGCGGCTGATGTCCCGGTTTATTCGTTATAATCGTAAAGCGCATAACGGTTTCCTGCGTTTGAGATATTCGGCATACAAACCACGCAGGTCTCGGCGAAACCGGCGGGGTTTATACGAAGAAGTTAAATAAGCAATAATTCAATCGTTCAATGGCTGATAACGATTGGATATCTGGAATAAAGTTCATTGTAAATAAAGGAATCAGGCTCGTCTGTAAGGCAAATATAAACAGCGCTGACGAGCCGTTTTTCCTGACGGATACTTATTTAGCGCTTTCCACCAGATCAGTTACGCGCCTCACCATTTGTTGCTTAATACAATTTTGCTCGCCCTTACAGGCGTTTCTTTCAATAAGCCATCGCTGCTGCTCACTTTTTAGTGCTGCTAATTTAGCTGTAACATCCACACCGGTGTTCTTAATTTGATGTACTGCCATTTGCCAGGCATCATTAACGCTGTGATCCCAACTGGCTAAATCAAAAGATGCACAAATGGCCTTTTCAGTTGTGGTTACCGATTTTTGGCAATTAAAAGAAGGCGCTGCAGGCGCATCGGCTGGCAGTTTTTGTAAGGCAAGTAATGTATTATCGTCCCAATTAGTCAGGATCGTTTGTTTGTCCAGCTTTACCAACCAGTTATCAGTAGCTTCGCCTTTAGGCCCAAGCATGCCTTTCCCGCATTGAACAAAGACTGGAGTTACCTTATCAGTACCCTGCAATTTTAACGAATAATTATTTGATAGATCTTTACTGCTCTCTGCTCCGATTGTCGAGGCCAGAAGCTTATTTAATGTGATTTCAGGCTGTGCCTTTAATACAGGCTGCTCACAGCCATGATTAAGTAACGGTTCGCCAGTAATATAATTGGTGGTAAACATCAACGTACGGCCAACCAGCGTCGGGTCATTCATTATAATAGATGGCCGCATTGTTTGCTGCGTATTAACATAAACTCTTTTTATCTGCCATTTACCAGCCAATAGCTCAGCGTTGTTTTGCTCAGCATTTGCTGTGAAGCTAAAAAACAGAGCGCAAACTAACAGAGACTGCGTAAATAAACGCTTTAACTGGACAATCATAAAAATTATTTTCCTTTAAGGCGCTAAACGAAAGGCTGTATCTCCGTATGTGGCATACTTTTCAATAGAGTCATTAGTAATTTATATATTAACTCCCTGCTACCAATAAGCTGTATAGTTTCGAGCAGAGAGATCCTTAGTTAAAGTTTGATTCTCAATCGAACTATTTCTCCAAAAAAAGGTGCCCTTGTTCATTTTTCCCCAAAATAAAATGAGTGGAGTAACGTTTTTCCAGAGAGCTCTCCTTTTTAATCTTGACCGCCACATCATATTCGCCAGGCAACCATTTTATTTCATTCCAAAAAATACACTCTCCAGCTATTACTTTCTGTCCTTGAGTAGCTTCCTCGGATAGTATTACTGTTTCCCATGAATCACCGTTGTGCAATGAAATGTAGGGAGGATCAACTTTTAAAATAATGTTATGACTATTTTCTTCAGGGGCAGTGAAACATAATCTCCCTTGTTCAACCTTTACCGGCAAAGGGTGATAAAATGGCCGTTCCAAATGACACCCCGAAAGAAATATTGCGAGCCCCAGGTACAATACTTTGATATTCATATAAAAGACTTTTTATCGCCAGATTTCATTAACATTTATTTCAAGCATATTGTTATCTTTACTTTTACATTATCTGTGCGTAGTCAAAAACTCGAAATTAAACTTCACAAGCTTTTATTTATAGATGTAATAATAACCTCCGCCATCTTAGCCATCTTCTTTTCCTTTATATTGCTTAACGATATTTTCCAGTTCAGAACTATGATAAACATCGATACATTTAGCTAAGGTCATTGGCTCGCCGGACTGGCTGGAATATGTTTTTGCAAGAAACTCATCTACCAGCTTTCTTACTGCACTATGAGCAGCTAAAGAGTAATCGCCAAACTCCAGATAACCACGTGCCGCAGCAGAAGCGTCATCTTTAACTTCCTTACTATTATACCCTTTAGCAACACAGACGCTTAAAGCATAGTTTTTTATGTATTGTTCAGCACTGTATTCTGATTTTGCATTAGCTCGCATTGAAAAAAGCATAGTTGCAAGACAGATAAAGAAAATCGGAAATGACGTATTCACTCTATTCCTTTCAACAACGCTATCCATAAATATACCCGCCCGTAAACGGGCGGGTGAAAGCTATTACGCTTCTTTGTTTTCTTTGATGTTCCAGCCAGCGCTGCTTTCTGCGCCTTTACCGCCAGAAGAAGTCTGCTCCCAGTACTGCTGTTTAACTTTCGCAGCCTGGAATGCATAGGCAACGCCTACCAGATCGCCATTATCAGAACCGGTATACTGTACGGAGGTAACCAGCACATCTTCCAGCGTGATTTTGGTATATTCAACCTGCTGGCCGCCGGCTTTACATACAGACAGTTCAACTTTGGTCAGGTGCTTACCGCTGGCACAATGCTTCAGAATCGCAGTAGTAGACTTGTCGATCAGCGCGTTAACGTGCAGATCGTTAAAGTTCACTTTACCCGCGCCGCCGCCGCCGCCAACAGCCATGTTGCCCGGCTGGGATGCGCCCCAGGAGAAAGAAGTGATGTCGGTCCAGCCTTTGTGGTTGGAGTCCTGAGACTCACCGGTTACACCGTCAACCTTCAGGAACATATCAATAGCCATAATTATCTACTCTTTATTGGTTAAAGTTGCTTTCGATAAAGCAGTGATATGGCAAACAGGAAAGCATGGGGCTGAATAAAACAGTCCATATTTTACCTCTGCCTCGTTTCTGCCTGCTCTCAAAGAAAGCAGGCAAAATTTTAATTAGGGAAATATTAATTTCAGGCAATAAAGCCATTTTAAGAATACACTGCACACTAGGTTTATTAAGAAATGACGGTTCAATTAAATGATATATTTCTAGTAGTGATAAAATATGCTATGTAAGAACCCAAGAACAAGCGAAATAACAAAAAGGAATGCTTGTATAAAGTGAGCTCGTCGCCAACTCCACATCCATGCAGTTTTTTCTTTTGGAAGATTATGCATATACTCATAACATGCCTTATCAACAAGCTTTCCTTTTTCAACATACATCTTTTTATCTTGCAGCAGCCTAACAAAGAATGCTATTTTCAAATAATAAAGAACGAACCCAAAATCACTACTTAAATTGCTAATAGAATCAATATAAAGCCCATTCCGCCTGTATTGTTTAAAGAAATCCTCATAATTATTTAAATGCTTTTTATATAGATAGTATGTATAAATGGTAGCAATAAAAAAGAAGATTACGAAAACGACAACAATTAAGAATAAAAAATATTCCGCACTCATAGAATTAAACGCATAAATAATTTATTCCTACTACCCCTTGCTAATAAGCCCCATAAAAATCAAACAATCAACTTAATCTTCTCTGCTAAATAATATATAGCGATAGACACACAGCTTAACATCAATAATATAAATACATTTATTAGTGAGCAGATCAGGTTATCACCCCAGTCAAATATAAAAGTATAATAACCTATAACAGAAAAAAACAATGCAAATGAAAATAGCATTAAAGTATAAACAAAAAAATATTTAATAATTAAATTAAACATGTGTAATCCTAGCTAAAAATGTATCAAATATTTTTTTATCTATAGCACCATGACTTGCCTGGTAATTGATAGCCTCAACAAAAGGATTTAAATTTTCTTCGACTAAGAAATAGAGCAAATCTAAATGTCCGGCCCCACGCAATTGATTATGTATTCCTGGATTCAGATTACGAAGCTCATATGACGTATAAATTGACTTAGTAATTGAAGCACCAACACTTAACATACCAGTAATACCTGCCGAAGCAAGGAATCAGGGGATTATTTTAGAAAAAACAATGAGATTAGCTCATTAACAAATAACATTTTAAAAGCCATCCTAAAGCGTGACATCCCCTGCAGCATCGCTCCCGCGTGGGATTTCAAAAGTATCAAACCACTTTTTTTTAAAAAAATTTATCATCAGACGGCTGAAGATAACGAATGATAGAATCTTGCTGTCCGTATCCAAATATTAAAGTTAAAACTTGCAATCACAGCCCCATGCTTTTCAAAATAAAAGCAAGAAGCACGATAAACAGTAAACAAGCAATACAAAAAAACAAAATTAAAAAGTATTTTTTCATCCATAAAAAATCATCGGGACTGCTAATAAGACATTTCCTTGCTTCATAGTCAATCATGCGCCCATCTTTTATCTTAAACGTTTTTCCTTTAAGCATTATTTTTAATAGGGAAATTCTAAACCCTGCGCCCCAAATGCCCAATTGCTCGTAAAAACCATAGTCGCCCGGTTTTAAAACCCCCTTACTTTCAAGATATTTAAAGGCAGCATTTATTTTTGGGAGATTTCGTTTGATAAAAAAAAACAAATATACTAAGCCGCTAATAAATGCAATTGCAAATGACAACTGAAGGTAAATAAACACCTTAATTAAATTCAAAATAAATCATTCTCCATTAAAAATTAAATAGTTAATACCATTACCTACAGCGTCTCCGGCATACCCGCCTAATTCCCCACCAACATAGCTTCCTGCAGCAGTAACTACTATGCCACAAGCAATACCTCCCACGGCAGCTGTGGCAGCGCCTATTGCCACACAAGTAGCCCCCATAAATGTACTCGCTGTAGCTCCGCCAATTAACCCTCCCCCGGTGCTTAACGAGAAATTACTATATTCTTTTACAGCAGCTTTTTTACATTCATTCTCTCGTCCTATATGACAAGCTTCTAATATTTTATTATTGGTCCCTAAGAATGAAAACCCCAATGAAACCCAGCCACCAGCTTTCATAAATTTAGCGGCGCGCGCTGCATTATTTATATAGTCTGAATATCCTTTTATAGCGCCAACCCCAGCCTGACTCCATTCATAAACAATAGACCGACTAGATAAGCCTAAAGCATGTTTGATATTATCATAAGATTTATGCTTTATAGTTACACGTGTTATTTTATTTAATAATGGTTTTATTTCATTGAAAAGAGCTTGTCTTTTTATAAAAAACTGCTGACTTATAAGACTTCCTTGTGTCTGGTACTGATTCTGATACGTCAACTCGATTTCTTTTAAAAGATATTCTATTTTTTTAAAATATCTTTCACTGGCATCAGAAAGTATGCCTGTAGTCTTATCGCCAATGCTTGTCAAAGCAGCAATAGTATCATAATTACTGTGCAGGAAGTCAGCAACGCTATTTTTCTGAGGTAATAATGCGATATTGACTTTTTTCTTTGCTTTCTTTAGTTCATTTAACTCACAAGTTTGGTTAGCATTCCTGGGATCTGCAACAATAAGAATCTGTCCGGGCCTTAAACATGGAGTATCGCTATTAATTTTTAAAAAAAAGTCAATGGCATCTTTATTTGCACTATTAAAAAGCTTATGCGCTTGATGTATTAGTGTACCTTGCTCCTGAACAACACAAAAGCCTGGCTGCATCTGAGAATTTTTAAAATTGCTCATATTACCCCTCTTCGAAATATTTATAGTTCCCAATTATGACCACATAGCCATTTACTATTGTTTTAGCACTTAAAAAACCCATTTAATATAAATTACAAATTAGATAATTAACCTTCGCAATTCATAATACACGCCTCGGTTTAAATTAAGGTTTCTCAGAAGTGCCTGTAAAGGCACTTACAACAGCAAAAACGAAAACTAATTAACCGCAAAGCAAGGTAATAACCTGCAAGCGCTAACAAACTTACTAATGTGTCGGCTCCGTAGAGCCGACTAATTTATTTACGCATCATTGGTTTTCAGTGACGGCAGTTTGGAAACCAGGCGCAGCGATACGGTCAGACCTTCCAGCTGATAATGCGGACGCAGGAAGAACTTGGCGGCGTAGTAACCTGGGTTATCTTCAATCTCTTCCACCAGCACTTCGGCTGAAGCCAGCGGCTTGCGGGATTTGGTTTCCTGCGAGGAGTTGGCCGGGTCGCCATCCACATAGTTCATCACCCAGTCGTTTAGCCAGCGCTCCATCTCTTCACGCTCGCGGAAAGAACCAATCTTGTCGCGCACGATGCACTTCAGATAATGCGCGAAGCGGCAGCAGGCGAACAGATAAGGCAGGCGGGCAGCGAGACGGGCGTTTGCCGTGGCGTCCGCATCATGATACTCCGTCGGCTTCTGCAATGACTGTGCACCAATAAAGGCGGCGAAGTCAGAGTTCTTGCGGTGCACCAGCGGCATAAAGCCGTTTTTCGCCAGCTCGGCTTCACGACGATCGCTGATGGCGATTTCGGTCGGACATTTCATATCCACGCCGCCGTCGTCGCTGGGGAAGGTGTGGCACGGTAAGTTTTCTACCGCGCCGCCCGACTCTACGCCGCGAATAGACGTACACCAGCCAAACTCTTTAAACGAGCGGTTAATGTTGGCAGCCATGGCATAAGCGGCGTTGGTCCAGGTGTAGTTGCCGTGGCTGGCACCGTCGGTCTCTTCTTCAAAATCGAAGCTGTCTACCGGGTTGGTGCGAATGCCATACGGCAGGCGCGCCAGGAAGCGCGGCATCACCAGGCCCAGATAACGCGCATCTTCTGATTCACGCAGACTGCGCCAGGCAGCATATTCGCTGTTCTGGAAGATTTTGGTGAGATCGCGCGGGTTGGCCAGCTCCTGCCAGGATTCCATCTGCATCACGCTCGGCGCGGTGCCCGCGATAAACGGACAGTGCGCCGCCGCACCAATGCGCGCCATTTCGCTCAGCAGCTCTACATCCTGCGGGCTGTGATCGAAATAGTAATCGCCTACCAGGCAGCCAAACGGCTCACCGCCGAACTGACCATACTCTTCTTCATAGATTTTCTTGAAGATAGGGCTTTGATCCCAGCCCACGCCTTTATAGCGCTTCAGCGTGCGGCCCAGTTCCTGTTTAGAGATGCTCATAAAGCGAATTTTCAGCATCTCATCGGTTTCAGTATTATTGACCAGATAGCTCAGACCGCGCCATGCGCCTTCCAGCTTCTGAAAATCTTCATGGTGAATAATCTGGTTAACCTGACGCGACAGCTTTTCATCAATTTCCGCAATCAGCGCCTGAATAGTACGGTAAGCATCGTCAGACACGGTCACGCTGTTTTCCAGCGCCTGCTGCGCCAGGGTTTTTACCGCGCTTTCCACTGCGGCACGCGCCTGATCGCTTTTCGGACGAAACTCTTTGTTCAGCAGCGCGCTAAATTCATCCTGATCCCAGGTTTGCTGCGCCTGCTGTAGCTGTTGTTGTGATGGATTGCTCATCGTTATTCCTCATCACCTTTAACGGTTTCTTCAGATTTTGGCAGATGGCCCAGCGATTTCAGCAGCGTAGGATCCTGCAAAATTTTGGCAATCAGCTCTTCCGCACCGTTTTTGCCATCCATATAGGTCAGCAGGTTAGAGAGCTGAGTGCGCGCTTCAAGCAGCTTGTTCAGCGGCTCAACCTTACGCGCCACCGCATCCGGCGAGAAATCTTCCATGCTTTCAAAAGTCAGTTCGACATTCAGCCGTCCTTCATCGGTCAGCGTATTATCCACCTGGAACGCCACGCGCGGCTTTAGCGCCTTCATACGTTCGTCGAAGTTATCGATATCGATTTCCAGAAACTTACGCTCATCAACGCCCGGCTGCGGCTCTGCTGGTTTACCAACCAGGTCAGCCATTACGCCCATGATAAACGGCAACTGAATTTTGCGCTCGGCGCCATAGATCTCTACGTCGTATTCAATTTGCACGCGCGGCGCGCGGTTACGGGCGATAAATTTCTGCCCACTGGATTTAGATGCCATGAGGTTCTCCATCGGATATGCGCGGTAAAGTCAGCAGCGGGCACGCTGCCATATAAGGGGTTTGCTGCTTAATCGCGGCGACCAAAAATGTTTTCAAGTTGATGCACGCCATCGGGTGCCAGGTCGCGAATGATCTCCATAAAATCGAGTTCAATGACGCGCTGAACGCGATCGATCATTAGCGGAGCGGGATGGCTGGGTTCGTAACGAGAGAAGTATTGCTTCACCTTTTCCAGCATTAACTGCGCTTCAGCACGTGACGTGATTTCGCTGCTGCGCCAGTCGGTTTGCGAAGAACGCGCCGGTGCGGCAGGCGCGGTGTGATCAGCGGCAGGCTGCGCGGAAGGGTCTGCATTACCCGGCATCAGCGTGCTTAAATCCGTGGCCTGGCAGGATTGCGCCACCAGATTCACCATTTTTTGCAGCTGTTCCATCTCTGGCACACCGCTTTCACCCAGGTGTTCCGCCAGCGTTTCCCGAATAGTTTGCAGGCGCTCACTTATCTGTTGAATCGCTTCAATGCCGGGCTGATCGCCCCTGGCCAGTTCATCATTTAAGCGCGCACGTCCGCCGGGATAATCGGCCACGTCCGTTTTGCTGCCATCCAGTAAAGAGCAGGCGTCGCGTAAAGAGATTTGATCGGCGGCAGTACGCAGAAGCGGAGCCTGGCGCAGTGCGGCAGTCAGCTCAGATTTATCACCCAGCGCCGCCAGCGCGTTAATGCGATAGAAGGGATCGCGTTCGCCATACTCTTCCAGCAGCGGATAGAGCGGCTCCCAATAAAGCAGCAGCGCCTGCTGAATCAGCTTCAGCCCGCTGGCGTAGCCCGGAAGCCCTTTCATATGCGTCCATGCGTGAGTAAGTGCTAACATCACGCGCAGATCTTTCGTCCGTGCCAACAGTCCGGTCGCCAGCCGTTCCACTTTGTTCCAGTCGGCAGGCTCGGCAGGAATAATGGTGTCGCCAAATTGCTGCTCCGCCTTCCCTTCGCTGGCCTGGTTCATCGCCATATAGTCAGCGTCATATTCCAGATTTTCGCCGCACGGTTTTTCACTGCTAACCGGAGCAAGTAACGCATCGATATTCATCGTTATTCTCAAGTCGGAAGATTATTCAAACATGGGCGGATAGAGCCCATGTCGGCCAGGTCTGGCTCCGCCTGCCGGGTCGAACAGCAGCGAAAAGAGCTGACCGGTAAAATTGCCGCTGTGCAGGTGGGTATAAAGCGGATAGTTGTCGGCCTGATTGGTCCACCAAAAGCTGGTATAACGCTGTGGATCAAAACAGTCGGCCACCTGCTTCCAGCTCAGGTTGGTGGCGATATCGCCATAGCCAATGACATCTAAAATATCCGAGTGCGCGGTCTGACCGGCAGGGTCCTGCGGCGTAGGGATGGCCAGCAGCGCCCGATCGAGCTGTTCAGCAGAGTAGACGTTATGCACCGCATGCATCAGAGTGCGTCCCAACTGCTGATACCATTCGCCCGCCATTGCCAGCCGCCCCGCTGACCATTCGGCTGGCGTAAAGCTGAACAGAGCACAAACAGGATACTGACGGCCTACGCTATCGCGCGCGGGCAACAGACATCCCATCTGCACCAGCTGGCTGCCCAGCATGGGCGGTACCACAAAATTCCATACCGGCGCTTTCGCGAATCGGTGCGGCTCACCGGGACGCTGCGCTTCATTTTTTTGCCAGTTCAGCAGCCCTATCTGAAACCAGTGGGTCCACTGACGGGCTAACGCATCAGGAAAACGGCGCTGCAAAAAGTCACCGGCGCTGGGCAATTTCCCGTACCAACCGATCGCAGGAGAGTGGCTCATTATCATTTCCTTGCGGTTATGGGCATGCGAAACCAGGAAGCTGGAACGGGTTCCGAATACTGTTCGGGGTAAATTCCAGGGTTATGCGGTGTCCATCGATATTGAAGGTTGCCTGACGGCTAAGGCTGTTGCTGCCCGAGGTCAGCTGCGCACGATCGAAAAAGCGGTTCAGCGCCCAGGCGCCGTTGGTAACCAGCGTAGAGGTAGTGCCATCCACCAGCCCCAGTTGCATACGCACCTGACGCGTGCCGCCGTTACCGGGCCAGCTCATCAACTGCACCGCCTGCGGGCCGTGGCTGTAACGCAACAGCTGTCCGTCAACATCCAGCGTCAGGTTGAGAATGTTGTTATCCATACGCACCGTGCGGATGGTGACGCGGAACGAAGGCGAAGTGGCGCCGTTGGCAAAGAAGGCGTCACGAATGCTCTGCGCCTGCTGGAAAGGACGCAGTAACCCTTCGCCACCCGGCAGGCTTTTACCATCAATGCCCGGCATAAAACGCCAGCTTGCATGCGTGGTATCCACTTTCGTCGCCAGATTATCGCGGAAGAAGCTATCCATAAGCCCGGTGCCTGGAGCAAACATGCGTGCCAAATCGTCCGGTGTGACTTCACTTCGGGCCGAACGCACCAAAGGGTAACGACCGGCTATCGCCTGGCGGCAGAAGCTGCCGACCTCAACGTTAATGCGCTTGCGTACGTTTTCCATATCACGCCGCTGCGCATCACTGCTGGCACCCACGGCCATGTTGGTAAACATATTTTGCAGCGATCCCGGTAATCTGCCGGCGCTCGCCTGCAAACGGCTGATCGCGTCACCCGGCGGTGGCGGCATTCCGCTATTGGCCGCATCCTGTACCGCCGTTAAATAGCGATAAAGCTCGTCGATCTGTTTGAGGAAATCATCAAAGACGATGGTTTTTCCGCCCTGCTCCAGCGGCTGAGCCAGTTCGATAATCGGCGCGTAATGTTCAGTCACGCGCTGTTCTGGCGTCTGCTGCTGGGTCGCGGCTCCCTGAGCGGGCTGGCGAGAGCGGAACAGCGCCTCCAGCGTGCGGGTCGCGCTATTGCCTTTTTCGTCCGCCTGCTGCGGATCTTTTTCCGCTGGCAGACGCTCCAGCATCAGCATGTGGCTGAGGTTAATAACCAGCTTACGTAACGGCGAACTGTTGCTGGAAAGCAGGCGCGCACTGTTAATGCGCTGCGACAGATCGGCACTATTGTTCAACTGAATATCGGTTAGCAGATTATCCCAGTGACGGATAAAATCGCTCATATAGAGCTGACGCACGGCGTTATCGGTTTGTGCTTTGTCCTCATCCGCCACCGCACCGCCTAATACCCACGCATCATCCTGATGCAATGCCGCTGTTACCGCCGCAATATTTTTATCGAAGTTGTTCCAGTAACCTTGCGGCGTATAAAGGCCGGGAATGCCTTCGCTAATCGCTTTGCCGCTTTTGCGAGTAAACACTAACTCACTTTGCGGCCCGCCCAGGTCGGCAAGTGAAACCGACGACAGATTTTCATCCTGTTCCAGCAGACGTCTGAGGCGGCCATAAACCCGGCCAGACAAGGGCATCTGATTAATCAGCGCCTGCTCGCGCTTTACCAGCGCCTCATCCCGGGCATAAGGCGAGGCCTGAATCTGCGTTTCCAGCAGCTGCGCCAGATGTCGATCCAGCTGAGCGATCTGCGTCTGAGTAATGTTTTGTGGCAGGTTGCGCCGCACGTTCAGCATGACCCAGGCATGCAAAAATTTACCATCGTAGTGCTGCGGCTGATAAAGCATCTGATACGCTTTTAACGCTTCATAGCTGTAGTCCGCATCGCTGCCATTATCGTTGCGTAACCAGCTGGTAATCAGTTGGGCGACCTGTGGCAACAGCAGCTGCTTTAACGATTTTTGATAAAGCGTCTGGCTGGCATCACTGACCTCGACGCCGCGATAAAGCCCCATGCGACGCGTTATCGGTGGATCGTTAAGATCAAACGCCTGGCTTTCCGGCAGCGCCAGCACGCTGTCCAGAAACGGCAACAGAGCAAACAGATCGCTTTCGCCACTGGCCTGCAGATTTTTGCTCTGCGCTTCGACGGTTGGCACTTTCGCCTGCACTTCCTGCAGATAGCTTTTATTGTTGCCGTAGCTGGTGAACCATAGCAGCGAAACCACAATCAACAGCGCCAGCAGAGCAGCGTAGCCTGACCACAGCACGGCGCGGTTGCGCAACTCCCACCAGCGGTTGCTGCCGGCCAGCCCCGCCTCCTGAAAGATTACGTTGGTCAGCAAATCCTTCAGGAAGAAGCTCTGTCCTTTGGCTGCCGGAATCGGCGCCTCTTTCTGTACGCTATTCCAGGCCCCGCTGTTACCGCCCTGCTCATCCACCTGCGGCAGATGCAGCGCGCGGCTCAGCTCGCCCATCACGCGATCGAAAGGCAAGCCTTCCTGCGTGCCGCTGGCAAAATAGATGCCGCGTGGCGAAAACTGGGTTTCAAAATTGGATCGGGCGAACACTGTGTTGAGATAGTCAGCCAACAGCGGACGCAGTGCAGCAAACTCCTGCGGGAAAAGATAACTTTCTGCGCGCGCCTGAGCGTCGCTTTCCATAATCAGCGTATCCGCCAGACCTGCGTCAAGGCGCTGTTGCAGCAGCGCATACTCCTGCGTAAAAGCGCTGGCTAAATCAAAGTCGGCCTGCTTTGCGCGCTCCCAGGGAAAGGTAAAGCCCCAGATTTGCTCGCGCTGCGCTTTGTCCAGCTTAGAAAACCAGGCACGGAATCCTTTTAACAGATCCGCTTTGGTCACCAGCACGTAGACCGGAAAGCGAATGCCCAGTTGTTCATGTAGCTCCATCAGGCGCTGGCGCAAATTGATCGCCTGCTGCTGTGAAGCCTCTGCCGACTGAGTTAACAGATCGGAAACGCTAATGGTGACAATCACGCCGTTAATCGGCTGACGACCACGATACTTGCGCAGCAGATCGACAAATTTTTGCCATTCGCTGGCATCCTGCGCCTGCTGGCTCTCCTGCATGGTGTAACGACCAGCGGTATCCAGCAGCACCGCCTCATTAGTAAACCACCAGTCGCAGTTGCGGGTGCCGCCAATGCCGCGCAGCGCCGTTTTGCCGAAGCGATCCGCCAGCGGAAACTGCAGCCCGGAATTCACCAGCGCGGTGGTTTTACCGGCGCCGGGCGCACCGATAATCACATACCAGGGAAGCTGATAAAGATACTGGCGGCTAAAGCGCTGCGCCCAGAACGGATTGCCACGGCCTGCGCGATTGAAGTGCGCTTTTTTTAATAGCTGAGAAGCCTCATCAAAGCGCTCGGCCAGTACCTGCTCTTCATTGGTCAGCCGTTTGCGATCGCTGCCGTCAGGCTGCTCGCTGCTGCTCAGGCTGCCCATCAGCTTGCGGTTGATCCAGGCGTTATACAGGCGTGGCGCCAGGTTGCTGATACCCCACACTACATAGAGCAGGCCAATACTGATAAGACGATTCTGCTCTGACTCCAGCGGGCGTGAATCCACAATGGAAAAAACCGGCCCGATCACCCAGATAATAAAAGAGAGCGCGGTAATGCCGACAAAGCCCCACATCAACCGGCTGGTTATAATGGAAAACAAAATATTCAGCATCTGTTAGTTCCCTTGCTGCAGTCCATTCAGCTCCGCCCGCGTGTTGTCTGGCGAAACTAACAGGATGATCTCCACCCGGCGATTTCGGGCGCGGTTCTCAGCCGTGGTATTTGGCACCAGCGGATTGGTTTCGCCCCGCCCTTCTGCCCTGGCGCGCGCCGGTTGCGACAGATGCTTTTGCAGCATCTCCTGCACCGACTGCGCACGCGCCAGTGACAGCTCATAGTTAGAGGCAAAACGTGCGCTGCGAATCGGTACGTTGTCGCTGTAGCCAATGACCAGAATTTTCCCGCTGACGTTATCCATCGCCTGCGCCACACGGTCGATCACCGCTTCATAACGATCACGCACCGCAGTAGATCCAGAAGCGAACAGGCCATCGCCTTTCAGCGTGACGACGCTTTGATCCGCCTCGTCACGTACAGCTACCAGACCCTGTTCGATTTCAGGACGCAGGAAGGCGCGCAGATTAAGCACCGCAGGCGCGCGCGGCGCAGGATTATGAATCGTGACTTCCGGCAGCGGCGTTTGATACACCGAGGCCAGCACCGGGCTGGTGTAATCGCCCAGCCGCCAGTTGAGAATGATATAGAGCAAACAGGCGATAAAACCGGCAAGCGCCGCGCAGGCCCAAAGCGGCACCACCGGACGCCACATTTTGCGCATCACCGGGCGATCTTCCGGATGCGGCGACAGGGGCGCCGGGTAGCCGCCGCGCACGCCACGAATCATCTGCAGCAGACGCTGTTTGATGGTCTCGAGCTGTGAACGGCCATTATCCAGCACGCGGTAACGCCCTTCAAAACCCAGCAACAAGCAGTAGTTAATCAGCTCCAGCAGGTAGATATGCTCACGCGGGTTTTGCGACAGCTTCGCCAGTAGCTGAAAAAATTTCTCGCCGCCCCAGGTTTCGTTATGAAAGGTGACCAGCAAACCGTTGCCGGGCCAGACGCCACGACTTCCCCACGGCGTAAGCGCCGCCGCCTCGTCCAGCGCAGTACACAGGCAATAGCGCGCACCCACGATAACCTCATAGGGCAGCCCGGCGCGCTGGCTGTTTTTTTCAAAATGCCTGACCTGATCGATCAGTCGTTGACGCAGTGCGGCCGGATCGTCATGAGATACGGAATGGCGAATCTGGGGAATTGCATTAAGCAAAGGGTTCGCGGCGGCGACCAGCGGGTTATTGCTGTTCGCCCCGGAAAAAGCGGCATCGCTGCCGGTGAAATGTCGTTCCTGCATGGTGAGCGCTCATTATTCGTTTCAGACGGACTGGCTGCGAATAGCCCAGAACTCCATATCCAGGCCGGGAAACTCACCGGCCAGATGAAGCGCAAACGCGCCCGATCTTTCCATCTCTTTCCATAGTTCGCCGCCTTTCTCCAGCTCGAAGTAGCTGTAGCCGGCATGCCAGGGGATTTGCGGCGGCGCGGTCGGCATGGCGCGCAGCATCATACCCGGCAGCTGAAGCTGCACCAGATCGCGAATTTTCGTTACCGGCGCCACTTTCATTTGCGCCGGGAAGTGGGTTTGCAGCGCCTCGGCAGGCACATTGGCGCGTACCGCCAGTACAAAGCCGAATTCGCGCACCATAGAGGATTCCGGCACCGTTGCCACATTCAGGCCGTGAGAGCGCTCGGTCAGCGGTAGCTGAATCGCGCTCTCTTCCATTACCAGCGACAGCCCCTGACGCAGCATCAGCATCAGTTTGCTAAAGCTGCGGGCAATATCGTCGTGATCGTAGACAGGCAGAGAAACATCCGGCGCTCGCTGTGGCGTCCAGCTTGCCAGCTCGCAGGCAAATGCCAGCCAGTGGCCGAACAGCTGTTCCGGATGCAGCAACGGTAAATTTTTCAGATGGGAGACCAAACCAAGATGATGATTCACTAACGCCAGCAGCATGAAATCGACCATTTCTGCGGTATTAAACCGCCCCGTCTGCTGCAAACGCTGGCCGATTTGCTGGCTGCGCTGCGCCAGCAGTCCATGCATATCATTCAAATAATCAAACAGCTGGGGATGGTTAATCGCATTAAGCATCGGAGGGATAAAGCCGGTGTCGAGCCGTAGCTGACGGTCGCTGCGCTTTTCAATCACGCGCGCCACGCCAATCGCCGTCCATTCCGCCGTCAGCTCGCTTTCCAGCATCAGTTTCAGGCGTAGCTTGCCGAACTGCACCGCCGCCGGGCCAACGGAAATAGCGTTAAAGTCATCGACTTCTCGTTCGAAGCTGAGATAGCGCGCCAGCGAATCCGCCGCCTCGCTAAAGATGACGTCTTCACGTCCACCGCGCCGCGCCGGTAAGGCCAGCACAACTTTGACATTGGTTTGGTTATCCGCAATCTCCAGCGGCGCGGGAGCCTGGCGCGGATCCAGAAAGGAAAAATGCGTACCGTCCGGCAGTAGGCCGCTGGCAGCACTCAAGGCAATTTTTCCCTGACGTAGCATCGCCTCGTCAAACTCCAGATCGGTAAAGCCCCACAGATAAGGTCGCTGTGTGGCTCCCCAGTCGCGCAGGGTGCTTTGCAGGTAGCTTTCCGACTGCTGAAAGTGATGCGGGCGCAGGAACATGCCTTCGCTCCAGACCACCTTTTCTGCTTTGTTCATAATGGCTTTCCGTTATTCAGGCGTTGACTCTGCTTTGCTCGCAAGATGTACGCCGCTATCGTCAGCAACGATCCTGGCCTGCAACGCATCCGCTTCCCTGTACCAGCCGTTGGTTGGCTCGCTCTCGTCCGCATTGGGCAGCGGCAGAGAAAGACGCCATTTTTTACCATTAAGCGACTGATACTCGGCCATAACGCCGATATAGCGGGCATCCGCTGTACGTTGACCGCTAAGGGTTTTATTAAGTTGACCTGGCAACAGGAAAAACTGCTCGCTAGTGAGCAGATTGCTACCCAGCACGGTTTGCGCGCTATTTTGCAGCGAATAAAAATCCGCAGACATAAAGTCGGCATCCGATTTCAATAACAGCACTCTGAACTTCAGCGGTGCCGAGTTATTGACGGGTGGGTGCGCCTGAAATAACAGACTGTAACGGGAGGGATCGTTGTGTGTAGATGACATACAGCCTGTCAGCAAGGTAAGCGCCGCCAGGAAAAGCGCCTGAATACTCAGGCGCAAAAAAGAACGTGGTTTCATAATGGGTTACCCATTAGAAATGATTAATCGATAATCCAGGTACCGCTGTTGCTGTTCTGGCAGGCTTTACTGTCGCCATCAACTGCAACGCAGGTTTTCTTCTTGCTGGCAGAGGTAGCGCGCACGCGCTTACGGCGCTGGTCAGCCTTGATGGTGTCATTGTACAGCTCGCTTTTCACCACGGCGCGCAGCGGCACATAGCCGATCAGCTGCTCCTGATCTTTTTCTGCAATCGCGTACCAGTTGTTTTCCACGCTGCCCAGCACGGTATAAGGCTGCGCATTTTCCAGCTGACGCACCAGCTTGCCGCCGAAGTCGGGACGGCTCATCACTGAAGCGTCATACAACGCGCGATACTCTTCATTAATCGGCGTAAAAGTTTTTGGCGGGGTGATCGCATGGCGATAGGTCAACGTAACGCCATCAACGGTGCTGGACACAATTGTGTCGTCCGTGACAGGCGGTGGCGACTTACAACCCGCAACGCTTAATACAAAAAGCAGACCTAATGCGATTCGAATTTTCACCATGATCCTCATGAAGTTATCTCAAGTAATTAACAAAACGGGAATAAGCCGCCAACTATAAACAGCGTTGCCCATCCGGAAGCAGAAAAAAAGCATAGCTATGGCTGGCCGTGCCAGATAAAAGCACAGCAAATAAGATTATCAGCTCCGACAGAGCCAGAAGAAGAATTTATACGTTAATAGGACGATACATGCCTGTTACATCGCAACAAATCTCAGATTTGAGCCATGCACAAAGAAGATTGGTTACCGGAAACACGTTTTACGCTCCCTGTCGGTGAGGGTTTGATGAATATCCCTCAACCATTATGGCTGCTCCCTACTTGCATTCCTGGTATTCTCTGGTGAAAAGTTCTGACTGACCGTGCTAAAAGCGCGTGGTCATGCATGCATGTCTTCATGCTGCTGAAAATCTGCGGCCGATGTCAGATAAGAAGAAAAGTGTTTGAAATTCAGCCTTAAGCTGATACTGGATTCAGCCATTGCTACCGCACGAGGTTGCAAAGCAAACCCCGGGTCTGGTGTTTTTTTATGTTCAGGCTGTCCTGTTTCGCGCAAGTTTACATAGTCTTTGCGATAATTCAACGAGCGCGTAGCAAAGGGTTTTATATTAGTAAAGTTTAACCAACAAGATTAAGGTAAATTCTGATTATTCTTAGCACTTTCCATAGGAATATTCCTACAAAATATCAGAAAATTTGTACTCGCATCGCAAAAAAGGTCAAGAATGGCTAAAAAATGGTCATTTCTGTACAATTATTTTTTTCACCTCTGGACCTGATTTCTTCTATTTTGTTTCTAACAAACCGGTTTAAAATGCGATAATCAGTTATTAATATTGAGTTAACTCAAATCAGCAATAAAAAAAGCGACCCACAGGTCGCCTTAGTAGAATTTCAAACTAAAAAACGCTGGCATCAAAACTTAAGCAAATAAAATGGATTGCAGCTCCTGGAGCGAACTGACCTGCCAGTCAGGCGTAATCGCTGCGGGCTTTTCTCTGCCGTCCGCATTCAACCAGCAGGTCTTCAGGCCTGCATTAATGCCGCCTAAAATATCCGAATCAGGATTATCCCCGACCATCAGCACACGTTCAGGCGCGGGCCGCCCCATTTTTTCCAGCGCATAATCAAAAATCGCCGGATGCGGTTTGGCATGCCCTACCTGCTCGGAAATAACCAGCAGATCAAAGTAATCACGAAAACCAGTACGCTGGAGACGTACCTGCTGCAATGCGGTAAAGCCGTTGGTGATAATGCCCATCTTCACCTTGCCCTTTAGCGCATTGATTAGGTTTACCGCCCCTTCCAGCGGTACGCATACTTCCGCCATGGCGCTAAGAAAACCGCTGTTTAACGCGTCCGGCGTGACGTTCAGCTTTTCCGCCCAGCCGTTAAAGCGCTGATGCTGCAGTTGCAATGCGGTGATAGCGCCGTTTTGATACTCTACCCACAAGGGTTTATTCACCGACTGATATTCATGGTAATCATCGGTAGTAAAATCAACGTTGTAATCTTTAAACAGCCGTTGCAGGCCGGTAAAAGCGTCAAAGTGAAACAATGTGTCGTCAGCGTCAAAAAGGATCCAGTCCCAGTTTTGTAGCATAGCTTTCTCCTGTTACGGCACGTCAGGAACGCTGCGGCGACCGCCCTTTACAGGCTGAGCGCCATAATCAGAGCATCTTCCCGCCCGTGCGTTGCCGGATAATAGTTTCGGCGCACCGAAACTTCATTAAAGCCGGTCTGTTCATAAAGCGCGATAGCCGCATGGTTGGAAGCGCGAACCTCCAGCCACAGCGTGAAAATATCGCGCTGCTGCAGCTGTTCAATCAGATGATGCAGCAACGCTTTACCCAGCCCCTGACGTTGATAAGCGGGATCTACAGCGATATTAAATAATGTCGCTTCATCCAGTACCCATTGAGTAATGGCGAAAGCAGCCATCTGGCTCTCAACGTCAAGCCGGTAGTTCAGATAACGTTCGCCCTGATTGCTGGCAAAGGTCGCTTCCGTCCAGGGAAAAGCGTGGCTGCGCCGCTCAATAGCGAGCGCCTGCGGAAGGTCATGCGGAGTGAGTAAAGAAATCGACGTCATATTCACAAATCTGTCGCCAGAGGGCACGCTTCGCCTCGGCATCAAAATAGAGCGCCTCAAGCGGCGGCGTGGAAAGTTGTGGACCCTGCTGCGTAACCAGCGCTTCGGTTCCCAGCCGCCAGCTGGCGCAGGAGCGATCCTCAGGCAGCATAGCAAGCTGATCCGGCGTCACGCTGACAACCTGCTGTGGCGTAATCGCCAGCGCGCGCAGCACATCGCCCACCAAAGGATCCCCGGTTGTGGGAGGAATATCCGCCACGATCAGCAGGCGCGTCTCCGCCGGCAGCGTTATCGCAATCTCACCCTGTAACGCGCGCGGACGCCGCAGCTTATACTGCGTAATGCCCATTTGCTGTAGTAGCCAGTCACGTCTGGATGACATAGAAATTCCCGTTACGCCCTTATAATGCGCAGCTATGCTAGCAAACCCATCGAACATGCGCCAACAAACCACTATACTCTGCGCTCTGATTTATGAGGAGCTATCTGATGTCTGCTTTTACCCCGGCGAGTGAAGTGATCCTGCGCCACAGTGATGAATGGCAAGACCGCCGCGTGCTGTTTGCCGGCGATTTGCAGGATGACCTGCCTGCGCAGCTGGAAACCCAGCTGAGCCGCGTTCATACGCAATACTATCATCACTGGCAATCATTAAGCCGCAGCATGGGCGATCGTGCGCAGTTCGGCCTGGTAGCCACGGCGGAAGCGATAGCAGAGTGCGATACCCTGATCTATTACTGGCCGAAAAACAAGCCGGAAGCGCAGTTTCAGCTGCAAAACCTGCTATCGCTGCTGCCGCTGGAGAGCGATATTTTTGTTATCGGCGAAAACCGCAGCGGCGTTCGCAGCGCCGAGACTATGCTGGCCTCGTGGGCGGCGCTGAACAAAATCGACAGCGCGCGCCGTTGTGGTCTGTACCACGGTCGCCTGTCGCAACAGCCCACGTTTGATGCAGACAGTTTCTGGGATGAATATACGCTGGATGACTGCACCATTAAAACGTTGCCGGGCGTGTTCAGCCGTGACGGACTGGATGGCGGCAGCGCACTGCTGCTCTCTACCTTTACGCCGCATACCAAAGGAAAAGTGCTGGATATCGGCTGCGGTGCGGGCGTTCTGGCGACCTTGCTGGCGCGTCATTCTCCTAAGGTGCGCCTGTGGCTGACCGATGTGGATGCCGCCGCGCTGGCCGCCAGTAAAGCAACGCTGGCCGCCAACCAGATCGAAGGTGAGGTGTTTGCCAGCAACGTCTATTCTGATGTCACCGGCCGCTATGACATGATCATTTCCAACCCGCCGTTCCATGAGGGGATGCAAACCAGCCTTGACGCAGCGCGCACGCTGATTCGCGGTGCGGCTCAGCATCTTAACAGCGGCGGTGAGCTGCGTCTGGTGGCGAACGCCTTCCTGCCCTATCCACAGGTGCTGGACGAAACCTTTGGTCATCATGAAGTGCTGGCGCAAACGGGCCGATTCAAGGTCTATCGCGCCGTCTGGGGACGCGATGCCCGCGCGATTAAGGCAGCTAACCGCGACAAATAAGTGCTTATTTCCCGGGGCGCTGCTGTTTTTTACAGCGATCGCAACGCCGCTAATAAATATCTGTTGACGTCCCCGGGAAAAATCTCCAGAATTCGCCTCCGTGGTTGCAGTGCTGCAAAGCATTGCCGGAATGCGAAGGTGGCGGAATTGGTAGACGCGCTAGCTTCAGGTGTTAGTGTCCTAACGGACGTGAGGGTTCAAGTCCCTCTCTTCGCACCAAAAACCACGAAAATTCATATCGCACAGCATCTGCGCGAAGGTGGCGGAATTGGTAGACGCGCTAGCTTCAGGTGTTAGTGTCTTAACGGACGTGAGGGTTCAAGTCCCTCTCTTCGCACCAAATGCGGTGATATGAAGACAATGTTATGCGAAGGTGGCGGAATTGGTAGACGCGCTAGCTTCAGGTGTTAGTGTCTTAACGGACGTGAGGGTTCAAGTCCCTCTCTTCGCACCAATATTGTCACTCTCTGGTTATCACCTCTGTTGCCTTCCCCAGGCCTTACGCCTTCGCTATCAGCGCAACTTATCTTCCCTGTTTTTACTCCCTGAAAGATTGCCTTTCGTTTTCGCATAAATTTCTTATAAAAAGCTATACCACCGCGATGTTAAGCGTTGCCGGGCAGCCCTCCTTAACCACCTCTGTGCATTAACTATAGCCCACCTGCATTAACCGATACCGCAGCCAGCGCGCCGGCCAGAGCGATACAGGAAGGCAGCAGGATATAGCGGCGTAGCCGATGATGAAACAGCATGCCTGCCGTAATCAGCAGCGCCGCCAGCAGCAACCAGCGCCACTGACCAAATGAAAGATTCATCGATGCCACCAGCGGCATCAGCGCCCCGGGCAGAAGAACACTCCATGCGCTTCGCAACCGTTCCCCCATTACCCAGCTTACGCCCCACAATCCACAGGCTGCCATAATCGCCATCAGCATATCCGCCACCACCAAATGATAATGATTACCAGTATCATATGATAGCTTTTATCATTTTGCACTCTTCCTTTGTAGAATCTTTATACACGAAGATGACAGACCAGTTAGAAAGTGATAGATTGCCAGGATTGATCTGATTCCAGACACCAATAATAACTACTCAATACCCTTTCCAGAGTAAATTCATTTACTGTGGTAATGGCGCTTTGATATTTCAGGGCTGTCACGAGTGTATAAAAATGAAATTACAAACGTATGAAGAATTGCTGCACAGCAAATACCGCCTGTCGTTAATGCTTTATCTTTTTTTAAACATGGCAACATCACTTTTTTTTATGTTACCGATAAATAAAGGAGAAAATCTTTCATTCTCTTTGCCGGCAATGCTGATAGTTGTGCTGAGTTTATTGCAATTAGCCTTCTGGATCCTGAAACCTGAAAAAAAATGGCCGCTGTTATCTTTTACCGCTTTAATTATGGGCGGGCTCTGGTCATGGCTGATTGCGCATAAAAGCGAGCTGGTTTTTTATTTTGACGGTAGTTTTTTGCTGATTAGCCTGATGGCGGTTTTTTTTATCGGTACTATCTCCCTGAATGAACACCTGCTGGCGTTTTGCCTGCATATCGCGCCGCCTTCCCTCACCGTCATGCTGCTCGATCGCGGCCAGCATCCGCTGACGCTGCTGTTTACCATCACGCTACCGCTGCTCGGCTTTACGCTTCAGAGTTTGATGCAGCGTCGCAGCGACCATTTCACGCGACGCTTGCTGTTTCAACTGTATGAGGAGAAACAGACCTGGAGCGACCTGAGTATGCTTGATCCGCTTACCGGCCTTTATAACCGTCGCGGCCTGAAGAACCGACTGGAGAACCTTTTAGAGAACCAGACCGGCAGCCACTTCGTTATGCTGCTTGATATCGATAATTTTAAGTCCTACAACGATAACTATGGTCATGCAATGGGCGACCAGGCGCTGACGCGCGTTTCGGCAGCAATTCGTGATGCGGTACGCTCGCGGGATATCGTGACCCGTTATGGCGGTGAAGAGTTTCTGGTTCTGATGACCAATGTTAATGCTTCTATTGCTATGAAGCTGGCAGAGCGTATTCGCCAGTACGTGCTGGATCTGGAAATTCCCCATCGGTTTAACCATCGTGTATCCACACATGTCACCATTAGCGCCGGTATTGCCCCGATAATCGAAGAAGATTTTGAACAAGCAATGGCAAATGCCGATCGGGCTTTATATGTGGCAAAGAATCGCGGCAGAAATACTATTCTTTCCTGGGAAGAGCTTTGCGAAAAAAAGCTGATAACCGCCCGATAGTTCTAATTTAATGGTAAATTCATCATTTATTTGAGGGATTATTTAGCCATGATAAATAATCTCCCTTAATACAAATTAAAAATTAAAAAGCACTTATCCACTCAACCGCGCTAAATAAAAAATCAGTCAGCAACCAACAGAATGCAGGCACTTATTTTTACATTGGCATTTTTACATGCCGGTTGCGCATAGCGCAGAATGATTTTCTGCTTTTGCTAAAAACCTGACTTTTTATCTGGTTATATACGCCAGATCGCTGGAGACATCCTGTCGACAATACAGCGAAACCCCTACTTGCCACCTTATTCCTTCCTGGATACAATCAAGAACGATTATCATTTGTTTTCTTATCCCCATTTCGGTAGTGGATTACACAGGAAGCCCTATGGCCATCGTTACGCGTCAGGCTTATGAGTACGGTTCGTCTCCAGTGATCTTTATGCAGAGCGACAGTTCGCTGAGCGCTGCGCTGCATAGCCTGTTCAGCGAACACCGTTCCTGGTTCCTTGAGTTTATCACCCTGAATGACACCGCTCCTGGCGATACCCTTATCCAGCCGGAATGGTCACAAAGCGCCCACTTTAATCAGTTGCTGGCGCGCTATGGCGATGAGATCTATCGTGAGCATGCAGATATGCCGCGCGAGGCCAAGCCGCTGCAATCTCTCTGGGCGCAGTGGTATTTTGGCCTTATCGTGCCGCCGCTGATGCTGGCGCTGGTAATGGAAAAACGCGCGCTCGACTGCTCGCTGGAACATTTTCATCTGCAGTTCCATGAAAGCGGCCGTCCGGCAAAGTTCTGGATCGATGTGCATGAAGATGAAGATGCACGCTACCTGAACGCCCATCAACGTATCGATCGACTTATCCAGAAGCATTTGATCCCTGCGGTCCAGGGCATCGAACAGCATGGCGAAATCAACGCCAAACTTATCTGGAATAATACCGGTTATCTGATGCACTGGTTTTTAGGCGAGATGAAAAGCTGGGTAGATGACGCCACGCTGCTTACCCTGGAGCATGCGCTGTTTTTCTCACGCCATTTGCTGGACGGCAGCGATAATCCGCTTTACCGCACCGTCATTCCGCGTGACGGCGCAATGCAGCGTCGCAGCTGCTGTCAACGCTATCGCCTGCCCGCCGTAGAGCGCTGCGGCGATTGCACCCTGAAATCCGTTTGATTTTTCCCGCAGAGCAGGCGCGCTCTTTTCTGGTGCGGCGGCGCTTTACCGCCGCCTGACGTTTACAGATCCTCCCGGTTATGGCAGCTTTATCACCCCCGTTTTTATTGTGAAGAGCAACACAACATGAGCCTGGAGTCTGTACGGCACTACTTTGCCGAGCGAGCCCCTGAAATCGCCATCATTGAATTAAACCAGAGCACGGCAACCGTGGCTCTTGCTGCTAAAGCGCATGGCGTTGTGCCAGGACAGATTGCCAAGACCCTGTCGTTAAAAGTGAAGAATCAGGTCATCCTGATCGTGACCGGCGGCGACCTTCGTCTGGATAACCGCAAACTAAAAGAAACCCTGGGCACGAAAGCGCGCATGTTAACCACCGATGAGGTGCTGAACTGGACGGGGCATCCGCCCGGCGGCGTCTGCCCTTTTGGCCTTGAGCACCCTCTGCCGGTTTACTGCGATATTTCCCTGCGACGCTTTGCCGAAGTGCTGCCAGCGGCAGGATCGATTCATAGCGCAGTGCGGATTTCGCCAGAAAGAATGGCGGAGCTTACCGATGCCGTATGGGTGGATGTTTGCCAAAATGATCCGACTTCAGCTTAATTCGTTATTGCTGGGCGGATAATTCGCATACAATTACGCGGTTATTTTTTTCAGGATTTTTTGTGTCGCTGATCTCTTTCGCCATCGCCCGCAGCCGTTTCCCGGCATGGCTGGCGCTGCTGGCTATGCTGCTGCTGTTTGTCGCCCCGGTGATTTCAAAATCGCTGATGGCTCAACACGGCTATATTTCGCTGATGATGGCGCATATGTCAGCAATGGCGATGAGTGAGCCCACAGAGGCAGAAGACGCGAGCCATGACCAGGGCTGCGCGGCAGACAGTGCCAGGCAACAAAGCCCGCCAGTAGCGGAACATGTTCACCATCATGCGGCTACAGAGATCGCCGCGCTCCCCTCCTTCGCCGATGTTTCCCATCACCGGCATTATCATATGTCGATGATGGACGACAGCGCCTGTGGTTACTGCGTACTGTTAATCCATCTGCCGCTGGACTCCGTTCGCCTGCCGCAGCTCTGGACGCTACTGCAAGAGGCCATTCCAGCCGCTCCTCTCCAGCTACAACCTTTTGTTGCCAGCTGGATCCCGATCTGGTTCCGACCGCGCGGGCCGCCGGTTAGCGGGTATTCACTCGTTTAACCCAACGCCTTCTCTACAGCCCGCAATCGGGCAAAGGAACCATTATGTCGGAAAAAATCGTGCCGACGGCCTCGGCACAGATTGAAAAAACGCAGAATGCACAGGCATTCCTGCAGCTTATGCGTCGGTTACATTTCACCATCGGCCTGTTTATCGGACCCTTTATTTTTGTC
Source organism: Pantoea sp. FN0307 (assembly GCF_050113815.1). NCBI lineage: Bacteria > Pseudomonadati > Pseudomonadota > Gammaproteobacteria > Enterobacterales > Erwiniaceae > Pantoea > Pantoea sp. FN0307. Next base: position 38,782 of record NZ_JBNJSO010000011.1, read on the forward strand.
GCTGCGCTCACCGGCACGCTCTATGTGTTGACGCCGCAGCTTGAAAATTATCTTTATGCGCAACAGCTAACGACCAATGCGCCAGGCCCTGCCCAGCCGCTGTCAAAACAGATCGATGCGGCGCTGCGTTATACCGGCAGCCAGGCGAAAATTGCCGCCGTGCGTCCGGCATCAAGCGATACGGAAACCACGCGCGTGATGTTCCGCTTCGCGGAGAGCGCGCCGTCAGAAACGCGGGCGATATTTATCGATCCCAAAACGCTGGCGGTACGTGGCGATCTCACCGTCTACGGCACCAGCGGGATTTTGCCGCTGCGTACTACCCTGGATTATCTTCACCGCAGCATGCTGCTGGGCGATCTGGGGCGTAACTATAGCGAATTAGCCGCCAGTTGGATGTGGGTGGCCGCGCTGGGCGGCACGCTGCTCTGGGCAGTACAGCGCACGCCGCGTCGCGTCAGAAAAGAAAGCGCCTCACGTACGCAGCGCCTGCTGCGGCTACGGAGCTGGCATAGCTTACTGGGCGTTGCACTGCTGATCGGGATGCTGTTTCTCTCTGCCACCGGCCTCACCTGGTCACGCTGGGCCGGTGATAATATCAATGTGCTGCGCGCGCATTATGGCTGGCTGACCCCGGCGGTAAATACGCAGCTTGATAGCAGCATGCCGCCGATGATGATGGATGAACATGCTGAGCATCATGGGCATATGATGCATCACACGCCGGATATGCCGTTAAGCGCCGCCCAGTTTGATGGCGTGCTGGCCGCCGCGCGCACCAGCGGTATTGATGCGGCGAAGCTGGAAATCCGTCCCTCTTATCAGGCCAACAAAGCATGGATTGTGGGTGAAATCGATCGTCGCTGGCCAACGCAGGTGGATGCCGTGGCAGTGGATCCCCATACCTGGCGCGTTACCGATAAAATTGAATTCGCGAATTTTGGCCTGCTGGCAAAGCTGACGCGCTGGGGCGTTGATGCGCATATGGGCATTTTGTTCGGCGTTGCGAATCAGCTGGTGCTGGCGCTGTTTGGTCTGGCGCTGTGCGTGCTGATTGTGCTCGGCTATCGTCTGTGGTGGCAGCGCCGTCCCGCGCAGCCGCAACAGCATCCGGCGGATACGCTGATTCAGGCCTGGCAGCGCATGAGCCTTAGCCTGCGCTTGTTGCTGGCGGTGGTGGTAACAGCGCTGGCCTTTAGCCTGCCGGTCATGGGCATCAGTCTGCTGCTGTTTCTATTGCTGGATGCCTGGCGCTGGTATCGCGCGCAGCGGGCGTAACGCGGTGGCAGGCTGGCGTGCGACCAGCCTGCTTTGCATGCTGCAACTCATCACGCCTAAGCTGAGGCTGCGATCCCTGAATGGCCTGGCGCAATGACAGTTTGATGACAGGAAAATTTTTGTAGAAATTATTAACGCAGCCTGGCGAATCACGTGTATTTCAGAGGCTTACAGGAATTAAACATCCAGAGAAACTATGCCGATTATTTTAATGCGTCACGGTAAACCGGGCGGCCTTTCACCTCAGCATCTTTCTGCTAAAGCGATGGCGCAATGGATCGCCAGTTATGACAGTGCGCTCATCAGCGATATGCCACCGCAGCGCTGTATCGACCTCGCCGCACAGGCAGAGATCATCGTTGCCAGTCCGCTGCCGCGTGCGTTGGGCTCGCTGGAGAAACTGGGCCTGCGCGCCACATACACTGACGCCATATTTCGGGAAGTTGCGCTGCCTGTGCTACCGCTGGCGACGCCCGCGCTTCCACCCACGCTGTGGCTCTCTCTGCTACGTCTGCTGTGGCTGTGCGGCTATTCCGGCTCGGTAGAATCCTTTCGCCATGCGCGTCAACGCGCGAGGCTGGCCGCCAGCCAGCTGATTAGCCTGAGCGAACAGGGTACTGTGCTGCTGGTGGGTCATGGAATTATGAATAAGCTGATTGCGCGCGAATTACGTCGGCAGGGCTGGCTGGCAGAAAAACATGCCAGCAGCCGCTACTGGAGCAGCGCGGTTTATCACCGCGGCTTTTTGTAAAGCCAGGACAAAGACATTCTGCCCTCTTCCCCCGGCAGGAAGTTTTAGCAGAACAGCGGCTTAACGAAATACATCGACCGCTTCCACCAGCCGATGCGCCTGATTTTTCATCCGCGCCGAGGCCTGCGCGCCCTCTTCTACCAGCGAAGCGTTGTGATGGGTAATGCGATCCAGCTCTTCTACCGCCTTGCCCACCTCGCTCAGGCCAGTGCCCTGCTCACGCGTGGCGGTGCTGATCTGTTGCAGCAGCTCCGTCACGTTCTGCACTTTTTCCACGATATCGGCAATGGTTTCACCGGCCTGATGCACCTGACCGGTGCCAGACGTGACTTTCAACGCGCTGGCAGCGATTAAATCACGAATTTCACTGGCGGCGCTGGCGCTACGTTTTGCCAGATTCCGGACTTCACCAGCCACTACCGCAAAGCCTTTGCCCTGCTCGCCGGCACGCGCTGCCTCAACCGCCGCGTTCAGTGCCAGAATATTGGTCTGGAAAGCGATGCTGTCAATCAGGCCGGTAATAGAAGCGATCTGCTGTGAACTTTGCGCGATTTCATCCATTGTGCCAACCACCTGCTTCATCACTTCGCCGCCCTGCACCGCCGCTTTGCTGGCGGTCATCGAATAATTATTCGCCTGCCCGGTACTTTCCGCATTGCTGTTAACCGTGGTGGTCATCTGATTCATGGTCGCAGCGGTCTGCTGCACGCTGGCTGCCGTCTGTTCGGTATGGCTGGCGATTTTTTCATTGCCCTGCGCCAGCTCATCGCTGGCCTGATGCACGCTCATGACCTGATCGCGCACATCTTTAACCAGCCAGCGAAACATCAGGCCCAGCTGCCCTACTGCCCGCAGCGTCATGCCCACTTCATCGACCCGGTCAAGATGATCAACCTGATGAGACGCGCCGGTCGCCACATCCAGCGCCTGCCTGCATACCCTTTCCAGCGGCCGGGAAATTTGCCATTCCAGCCAGCCGCAGGTGATAAAAGCCATCAGCAGCGCCAGACCGCTAAAGGCGGCAAGCGCGCCGCCCTGCAATCCGACGGTTATCGCGCTAAGCGTCATGCTCAGCCAGCAAAAGGCAACGCCGCTGCGAATACGCCAGCGCAGCGGCATCGTTTTCAGCCATGAAAGCGGACTCAATGCACCGCTACGCAGCAGCAGCCCGTGATGCAGCCGCCAGCCGCGCAGTTTACCGTGGCGCATCTGCTGATAAAGCGCCTCCGCCGCGGCCACTTCCTGCTCGTCTGGCTTGATACGCACTGACATATGGCCGGTAATTTTACCGTTACGGATCACCGGCACCACATTCGCCCGTACCCAGTAGTGGTCACCATTTTTACGACGGTTTTTCACCAGTCCGGTCCAGGGCAGCCCCTGCTTCAGCGTTGCCCACATATCGGCAAAAGCCGCTTTCGGCATATCGGGATGGCGCACAATATTATGCGGTTGCCCATGAATTTCATCGCGTTCATAACCGCTGACGTCAACAAAGTCCTGATTAGCATAGGTAATATAACTTTGCGCATCGGTGGTGGTCATGAGCGTGATGTCATCGTCAAGCTGCCATGCCTGTTGCGTAACGTGAGATTGGGTAGTCATAAGACAAGCCTTGTCCTGAATGTTGGAGGTCTAATTGTTTTTCGCAGGGAATTCATCGCACTCATCGGCAACCCCCTGTAAAACTTTAGAAAAGATGCACATTCAGTGTGGGCAACTGTGAAGCTTATCCCACCGTGCCCGTTTGAAAACGCTGCCGTAGCCACTGGCTCAGTTCGGTCACCGCGCGTGGCACCCGCGCCGCCCACGGACGTACGATCCAGACGTGGCGGGCAAACGCACCCTGGATATGCCACTGCGGCAATATCTGACGCAAACGGCCTTCCCCCAGCGCCTGACGTGCGCTGAAATCGGGCAGCATGGCGATTCCCAGACCATCCAGCGCCGCATCACGGATCGATTCGCTGTTATTGGTGGCAAACGGGCCGCTGACATTTACCACCATTTCCTGCTGTGGCTGTGCCGGATCGCTAAAGCGCCAGCGCGGCAGTTCAGTGCCGCGCGGGTAATAAAGGCAGTCATGCTGGCTCAGTTCCTGTGGATGCTGCGGCTCGCCGTGCGCCGCCAGCCAGGCGGGAGAGGCCACCAGCAAGGTCTGCGTTTCGCATAAAAGCTGGGCGACATGGGTTTCCGGCAGCGCATTGCTGTGGCGGATCGCCAGATCGAACCCTTCGCTGGCAAGCGATACCAGTCGATCGGTTACCTCAAGCTGAATGCGCAGCTGCGGATGCAGGCGCAAAAAGTCCCGAATATGCGGCTGAAGCTGCTGACGGGCGAAGGCTACCGGCGCGGTTATTCGTACCAGCCCGCGTAATGGGCCGCTGCTGTCGCGCACGGCGTAAAAACTCTGTTCAATTTCCGCAAAGGGGGCGCGTAGTTCCTGCACCAGTTTCTCACCCGCCTCGGTCAGTCGCACGCTGCGCGTGGTGCGCTGTACCAGCGGGACGCCCGCCAGCATCTCCAGCTGTTTAATTTTCTGGCTCATTGCCGCTTTGCTGACTTCAAGCCGCTCCGCCGCCCGGGTAAAGCTTCCCTGCTCTGCCAGCACCGTAAGCCAGTGCAAATGTAGCCAGAGTGCATCAGTTTTCGTATTCATCAGATTGTTCAAAATAGTAAACAATGCGTTCAACTATAGCGCTTTTTCTCCTTTAAAAGCGCGTGCAGGATAGGGATCCAACCACGCGATAACGGAGAAAAGCATGCCATTACTGCAATTTGATCTGATTGAAGGACGCTCTGAAGCTGAACTGAAAACCTTGCTGGATGCAGCGCATCGGGCAGTGCTGACCGCGTTTGGCGTACCGCCGCGCGATCGTTATCAGATTGTTCATGAAAACAAAAGATTTCAAATGGTCTTTGAAGATACCGGGCTTGGCCTGACGCGCAGCGACAACCTGGTGATGGTACGGGTCTATACCAGCCCGCGCAGCAGTGAACAAAAGCAGCATTTTATGGCCGAGCTGGCCCGCGAACTGGAAAGCAGCTGCGGCGTGCGCGGCAGCGATCTGATGATCAGCTTTATCACCAATGAAAAAGGCGACTGGAGCTTTGCCAACGGTGTCGCGCAATACCTGACCGGTGAGCTGTAACGATCAGGCAGGTTTACAGCATATTATCGATCCGGCTCACAGTTACGTATTTTAAGCCGCTGTTTTTTTGCCCTCTTCTCTCCCGGCGAAAATAATTGCAGAAGCAAGCCGTTAACGCTGAGCCTGCACAAATCGTGGCGGGCAGAGGAGAGAAGAATGCGGAAACAGGAAGTGGTGGTGAAGCGCAGCCGACAGGAAAAACTTGCTGCGCTGCGCCAGCATAATCGCGTGCCGGTGCTGGTTGTCGGTGGCGGCATTAACGGTATCAGCACCTTTCGTGAGCTGGCGCTGCAGGGCATCCCGGTGGTGCTGATCGAAAAGGATGACTGGTGTCAGGCCGCCAGCGGCGCGCTGTCGCGCATGATCCATGGCGGTCTGCGCTATCTGGAAACCGGCGAATTTGATCTGGTAAAAGAGTCGGTACAGGAGCGCGATCGTCTGCTGAAAAATGCCCCTCACTATGTTTCTCCGCTGCGTACCACGGTGCCGATCGATAGCTGGGGCGGCGGGCTGATTAACGCCAGCAAACGCTTTCTGCGCCTCGGCGAAAAGCCGACCCGTCGTGGCGCGCTGCTGATAAAAACCGGCCTCGCGCTGTACGATCTCTACACGCGGCAACAGGGCAGCATGCCGCGCCATCGCCTGAACAATACCGCCGAAACCCGCGCCCGCTGGCCCGGCTTTGCCGTCTGGGTGAAATACAGCGCCACCTATTATGATGCGTGGATCAAAGCGCCGGAGCGGCTTGGCGTCGAGCTGGTGCTGGATACGGAACAGAGTAACGCCGGGGCGCTGGCGCTGAATTATGTCAGTCTGGTGTCAAGCGACGGCGAGCGGGTAACGCTGCGTGATAACCTGACCAACACGCTTTTTACCCTTGAACCGCATGTGTTGGTCAACGCTACCGGCGCCTGGATCGATCACCTCAACCAGCAACTGGCCCCGGCCGATCCGCGCCGCCTGATTGGCGGCACCAAAGGATCGCACCTGATCATCGACAGTCCGGCGCTGCTGGCAGAGCTGCGCGATGAAATGGTCTATTACGAAAATCAGGATGGGCGCGTCTGCATTATGTTTCCGTGGTACGGCAAAGTGCTGGTAGGATCCACCGATATTCGCGTCGACGATCCGGAAAATATCGCCTGCACGCCGGAAGAGCAGCGCTATATCCTGGAGTCGCTGCACTTTATTTTTCCACATATCAACGTGAGCGCTGAAGATGTGGTGTACACCTTCTCCGGCGTGCGTCCGCTGCCTGCCAGCGATACGGAAATCAGCGGTCGCATAAGCCGTAACCACTCGCTGGTTTATTTCCCGCCGGATGCCAGCCACGATTTTTCCATCCTGAATCTGGTCGGCGGCAAATGGACCACCTTCCGGCGCTTCGGCGAACAGGCGGCAGATCGGGTATTAAAGCTGCTGGGTGAAAAGCGCCGACGCAGCACCGTCGATATGGCGATTGGCGGCGGTCGTAATTTCCCCTGCCATGAACGTCTGCCGATTTGGATCCGCGAGCTTAGCGATAAATATCAGCTGGCGGAACCGCGTGTGGCTCAGCTGGTGGATCGCTACGGCACCCGTGCCGAACTGCTGCTGCGCCTGATTGCCGCAGAGGACGAGCAGCCGTTGCAGCATCATGCCGACTACAGCGATACCGAGCTGCGCTGGCTGATCCATGAAGAACAGGTGGTCATGCTGGAAGATTTACTGCTGCGCCGAACCGCGCTGGGGATCTCTGGTCAGTTGACGCCGCCGCTAATGGCGGAGATCGCCCATCTGATGGCGCAGGAAATGGCGTGGAGCGACGCCTGTCGCCAGCAACAGCTGGAGATGACGCTCTCCCGTCTGGCGCGCCTGCATGGCGTCTCCGGTCTACGTTTAGCTTGCCAATCCCAACCCGCAGGAGTGTTGCATGTCGGTTAGCGCTAAAGTGCGGCTGAATCGCCTGTTTAAGCAGGGAAAATGCCTGGATGTGGCGATCGACCACGGCATCGCCAATGAACCCGATTTCCTTGTGGGGCTGGAGGATATATCCAGCGTGATGCGTAGCCTTATCGCCGCACAGCCGGACGCCATTCAGGTTAACTACGGTCAGGCCGATCTGCTCCAGCAGGCTGCTACGCCGAAACCGGCGCTGGTGCTGCGTACCGATGTCGGCAACGCCTATAACGCCGCGCGCCATCGGGAAATGTGGGCGGTGTTGCACAATCCGGAAGAGCCGATTCTGGCGGCGCTGCAGTTGGATGCGGCGGCGGTAGTGGTGAATCTCTACCAAATCCCCGATGAACCCGGCATCTTTCGACAGTGCGTGGAAAATATTGGTCGCCTGCGTCACGCCTGCGATAAATATGCCATGCCGCTGATGATTGAGCCGCTGGTGATGGCGGCGCAGGGCCAGGGGCCAGCCTACGGCTCGCTGGGCGACGCAGCGCAGATAGTGCCGCTGGTGCGGCTGGCGCGTGAGCTGGGGGCCGATATCATCAAAGCCGATCCCACAGAAAACGTGGAGGATTTCCACCGTGTGGTGGAGGCTGCGCGCTGCCCAACGCTGGTACGCGGCGGCGGCAAAGGCGAGCTGGGCGCGGTGCTGGAAAAAAGCGCGGCGCTGATGGCCCAGGGCGCAGCGGGTATGGTTTATGGCCGCAACGTTTATCAGCACGATAACCCAACGCGTGTGGTTAAAGCGCTGATGGCGATTATCCATCAGGGCGTCAGCGGCGCGGAAGCACTGGAGATCTACCGCCAGGCCTGACGCCGCTCCGGCGCTTAAGCAGTGCGCCATCGCATCGCCAGAAGGAAAGCGAAACAGTTCGCTTGCCGCCTGTAAACGCGAGGTATTCAGATGAGCCATTGCTTACTCGGCATTGATGCCGGCAATACCATGATCAAAGCCGTGCTGTTTGACACCAGCGGTCAGGTACTGTCGGTGGCGGGCTGCGCCGGAGAAACCCACCAGCCGCAGCCCGGCTACGCCGAACGGCCAGTAACCGATGTCTGGCACGGCGTGCAGCGGGCGGTACGCGACTGTCTGGCGCAGGCGGGCGATGCAGCCCGACGGGTGATCGCCGTCGGCGCGGCCGGACACGGCAACGGCCTTTACGCGCTGGATAAACAGCAGCAGCCGCTGCTGGGCATCCAGTCGATCGATATGCGCGCCGCAGGCCTGGTTAGCGAGCTGGAGCAGCAGGGGAATGCGGCGCTTATCTGGCAACGCGCCCTGCAAAAGCCCTGGCCTGCCGCCACGCCGGTACTGCTGCGCTGGTTGAAGCAATACGATCCGGCGTGTTATGCCCGCATCGGCCACGTTCTGTGCGCCAAAGATGTTATTAATCATTTTCTCTGCGGTGCTGTCAGCGCCGACTATTCGGACGCTGCCGGTGCCGGTCTGATCGACTATGCGCAACGCGGCTATAGCGCATCGTTGATGGCGCTGTATGGCGTGGAGGAGGCGCTGGCGCTGTTGCCGCCGCTGAACGAATCCTGTGCGGTAACAGGCCGGGTGACGCCACAGGCAGCCCGTTTAACCGGGTTGCCGGTTGGCATTCCGGTGGTAGCGGGCATTTTCGATGTGGTGGCGAGCGCGGTGGGTTCAGGCGTAGTGAGCTGTGGCGAAGCCTCGATTGTCGCCGGAACCTGGAGCATCAATCAGGTGGTGGTCGAAAAGCCGGAATATCGGCGTCCGGTGTTTATGAATTCCATTATTGAACGCGATCGCTATATGGCGATCGAAGCCAGCGCCACCTCCGCCGCCAACCTTGACTGGTTTGTACGTGAGTTTGATGATGGTCGGGGCGGCCAGGGCGCGGTACGCAGCAGCGATCTGGTGGCGCAGGTCAGGCCTGATATGCAGCTGCCGCTTTATCATCCTTACCTCTATTCCGGCCGTAAAGCAGGCCCGGCCAGAGCAGGTTTTTACGGGCTTGGCGGCTGGCATACCCGTGCCGATATGCTGTTTGCACTATTTGAAGGCGTAACCTTCGCCCATCGCGCGCACATTGATCGCCTGCATGCCGCTGGAATAGCGTTCAGCCAGGCTACCCTTTCCGGCGGCGCAGCGCGCAGCGCGGTCTGGCCCCAGATGTTTGCTGACGTGCTGGGCATTCCCATTCGCGTCGCGACCTGTATGGAGACCGGCGCGCTGGGTGCGGCCATTTGCGCTGGGGTCGGCGTCGGCTTATGGCCGAACCTGACCGCTGGCGTAACCCAGGCAGTTCAGCTTAATCCCGGTGTGCTGCTGCCGGATGAGGCGCGCCATACTTTTCACTCAAAGCGCTATCAGATGTTTAAAAAACTGGAGTTAGCCATGGACGATCTCTGGCATGAGGTCACGTCCGATGTCTGAATTTGCGCGCTCCGCCCGACAGTTGTGACTTCTCGTATTGCAGGGATATGACAGTCAGGATAGATTGAAAAAATTCTGTGATATCCCTGATAAAAAAAGCGAGCCTGGCGCCACTCATGTCGCCCGTTTCCGCATGAGGAAATCCCGTTGTCTGAACTCTTTTCAGTCATTTTATTTGTGGCATCCATTGCCATTTATGCTTACAAAGCCGGACGAAACACTTTTTGGTACCTTTCCCTGCTGCTGGTGCTGGGATTGTTTATCATTCTCAACGCCACGCTCTACGCCAGCAACTATTTTACCGGCGAAGGGATTAACGATGCGGTGCTCTATACCTTAACCAACAGCCTGACCGGCGCGGGGGTCAGTAAATATGTGCTGCCCGGCATCGGGCTGATACTGGCACTGTTTCTGGTGTTCTGTCTGCTCTCCTGGCTACTGCGGCGGCGCGGCGATCGCCCGCACCATTTCGGCTACAGCCTGCTGGCGTTGCTGCTGGCGCTTGCCTCGATTAAAACCACGCCCGCTTTTCAGCAGGTCGCCGACCTGTTCGTCTCACAGACACCTGGCGGCGAATCTGACTTTGCGCAGTGGTATCACGAACCGCAGAAGCAGATCGCTAACCCCAAATTCAACCTGGTTTATATCTATGGTGAAAGCCTGGAGCGCACTTATTTTAACGAGCAGGCATTTCCTCAGCTGGCGCCGGAGCTAAGCCGCCTCAGAAAGCAGCAGGCGCTGGATTTCGCGCAAACCGAGCAGCTGCCGGGCACCGAATATACCATTGCCGGTATGGTGGCTTCGCAGTGCGGCATTCCGCTGTTCGCGCCCTTTGAAGGCAACGCCTCCGCCTCGCTTTCCAGCTTTTTCCCACAGAATACTTGCCTTGGCGATATTTTAAAAAATTCCGGCTATCAAACCTGGTTTATCCAGGGCGCGGATCTGCGCTTTGCCGGAAAAGATACTTTCCTGAAATCGCACGGCATCGATCATCTCTATGGCTTACAGGAGCTAAAAGATCGGGTTGCGGACCCCGCCTATCGCAACAACTGGGGCTTTTATGACGATACGGTGATGGATGAGGTATGGCAAAAGTTCGAACAGCTGTCGCAGCAGAAACAGCGGTTTGCACTCTTTACCCTGACGGTAGATACCCATCATCCTGACGGCTTTATTTCCCGTAGCTGCCAGCATAAAAGCTACAGCTATGAAGGTAAGCCCAACCAGTCTTTCAGCGCCGTGGCCTGTAGTCAGGAGCATGTTGCCCGGCTAATTGAGCGCATTCTGGCATCGCCGTGGGCCAAAAATACCCTGATTGTGGTCTCCTCCGATCACTTGGCGATGAACAACACCGCGTGGAAATACCTTAACGCCCATCAGCGCGATAATCTGTTTATGGTTATTCGCGGCGATCGCGCACAGCCGCAGCTGTTGAGCATGAAACGCAGTTCGCTGGATAACGGCGCAACGGTGCTGGATCTGCTGGGCGGCGATAAGGCCATCGCCCTGGGACGCAGTTCGCTGTCGGATCGCTCGCTGTCGGAGCAGTTTGAGATGAAGAAAAAAGTGCTGGAATGGAAGCCGGATGTGATCCAGCTGTGGGGCTTTCCAAAACGTATCGAGCGCTTTCGCGTGGACCAGCAGAAAAACAGCATCAGCTTCTCCGGCGCGCACTTTAGCCTGCCGCTGCTGCTGAAAATCGGTAAAGACAAAGTTGAGCCGCTGCCGGAAGGCGAATATGCCGCGCCGCTGCGCTACCAGCTGGCTGACTTCGCCGCCGAAGATAAATTTGTCTGGGTGGATCGCTGCTTTAAGATGGCACGCCTGTGGCAGCCTGCGCTGGCCATATCCACCGACCTTTGCGTGGCGCAGGGGCAACTGGGTGCGCAGCCGCAGGTTCAGCATATTGATAAGGCGAACTATGAAAGCACGGTCAATATCCCTCAACGGCCGCTGGATAAGCAGCGCTGGCAGCAGAACGTTGCCGCGCTAAAAGTCGCCGACAACGATATTCGCTATCAGGCCGACAGCTTTAAATTCGACGTGCCGGGCGCGCCGCTGGCGGTGAAAGCGTTTAGCGGCCTCTCCCGTTCTGAAAGCTGGGGGCGCTGGTCCAACGCCAACCTCGCGCCGGAGGTGACAATTGAGTACGCCCGGCCGCTGCCGCCAAGTTTTGATCTGGTGATCCGGGCAAAAGCGTTTGGACCTAATGCCCGACATCCGATCCCGGTTCGTGTAGGCGATCAGCAGCAGATGCTAACGCTGGGCCATGAAGTCAGCACGGTAACGCTGCGCTTCAATAATCCTGCAGGCAGCCGCCAGCTGGTGATCGCCCCGCCGGAGCCGGAGCTTTCTAATGAAGGCAACATTATCGGGCAGGACCCACGCAAACTGGGGATCGGTTTGGTCAACATCAAAGTGGTGCCGGTCCGGTCGAACCCCGACGCAGATAGCGCGTCTCAAACTGCGGCATCGGACCAGGCTCTTCGCCACGGATCTGCGCAATAATCCGTCGTGCCGCCTCGCAGCCCATCTCATAGACGGGCTGCGCGATCACCGACAGCGGCGGCGAAACGATCTCCGTCCAGGGGAAATTATCGTACATTACAAACGACAGATCCTGTGGAATGCGCAGGCCGCGCAGATGGAACTCACGTAGCAGCGCCTGAGCAATCAGGCTGTCGGAAGCGATCACCGCCGTGGGTGGCGCGGCATCATCAAACAGCTCGCTGACGATACGCGCAACAGCCGCATCATCCAGCGCATTGGGTTTGATCAGCGCCGGAATAAAAGGCACCGCCGCCACGCTGAAGGCGCGCTCCATCCCGGCGATACGCTGGGCAACCGGCGTCAGCCCCATATCTTCCGGTCGGCGATAAGGTTCGCTGGAATTCATACTGGTGACGTAGGCGATGCGTCGATGCCCGGCCTCCAGCAGCTCCTGCGTTGCCTGCTGCGCTGAGCGGGTAAAATCGACGCCGATCACTTCAACATCCAGATCGTAAACCGCCCGATCAAACAGCGTGAGCGCCCGCCCTTCCGTCAGCACCTGAGTTAAATGCGCATTATCGCTGGCGGCTGAGCTGCTGGGGGCGACGATAATCCCATCCACCCGCTTTTCCAGCATAACGCGGACCGCCTCCTGCTCAATGCTCACCTGCTCATCGCTGTTGCTGAGGATAACGTGGTAGCCCGCCTGGCGCGCTACGTCCGAGATGCCGCGTAGCGCCAGGCCGAAATGCGGGTTTTCAATATCGCCCACTATCACGCCCAGCGTATTAGAGCGCCCGGTATTCATGCTGCGCGCCAGCTCATTGGGGCGATACCCCAGCCGCTCAGCCGCTGCCAGCACCCGCGTCATTACCTCGTCGCTGACCGCGCCGTAACCGCCCAGCGCCCTTGCCGCCTGCGCTTTTGATACCCTTGCCTCACGCGCTACATCGGCAGCGGTAGGCGCTTTCATTCGCATCATTTTACTTGTCATAATTAATTCGAATCACAGGTTGAAGGATCGATCGTTGACGGCTCTGAAAGGCTGTGCTTAATATCACTGTACCTGATTTGAGACCGGTCTCACAAGCGGACTTCTCACTAATCAGCACCTGCATTGAGACCGGACTCATACTAATTAAACGTCCCCGGTTTCAATAGTCGTTGATGTTTAGACAACAAAAACGGACTACTTATGAAATCGCACAACATCCTGTTCAGAATGGCCGTTGCGCTCATCGCCTCGGCTTCAATCGTCACTCTCTCCATCCCGGCCAGCGCGGCGGATAATAACCCTTATGGCCTGATTGAACCGGGTCATATGCGCGTTGCCAGCCTGGGCGATGCGAAACCCTACACCTTTACCGACGCCGCAGGCAATTTTACCGGCTTTGATATTGAGTTTTTTACCAACGTCGCTCACAGGCTGGGCATAAAACAGGTCGATTTTATCGGTCAGGATTTCTCCGGCATTCTGCCTGCGGTGGCGAACGGTCAGTATGATGCGGGCGTGGCGGCGATTGGCATTACGCCGGAACGCGCCAAAACCGTGGACTTCACGACCGGCTATCTTGCCGGCTATCTGTCGGTGCTGACGCGCAGCGACACCGGTATAAAGAGTGTCGATGCGCTGGTCAAACGGCGGCTGGGCGTGGTGCAGGGTACGCTGCAGGAGAGCTATGCGGTGAAGCATTTCCCGCAAACCGACCTGGTGCGTTTTCCCGATAACAATGCCGCCATCTCCTCGCTTAATAACGGCACGCTGGATGCGGTTTTCCTTGATTACGAGGCAGCCAAAAGCTACGCCGACCGCTTCAAACTGGTTCATGCGGCAGATATTCCCTCTTTTGATGCGCCTGCCGGCATCGCGATTGCTAAACAGAAACCGCAGCTAAAAGCCGCGCTGGATAACGCGATCAAAGAGGCGATGCAGGACGGCACCTGGAAACGTCTCTATGAGAAGTGGTTCCCGGGCTCACCGATGCCGAAACAGTACCTGCCCGACGCACAATAATACCGCCTGTTTAGCGAATAGCCCGATCCACCGGGCAGGGATATTTACATCCCGGCCCCTAAAAAAAGCGAGTGCTTACTATGGACCTGTTCGAGATTCTGTCGCGTACCTTCTTCGATTTCCCCTCGATGCTGGCTGTTTTCCCCCAGCTGCTGGGAACGGGGTTAATCAATACCTTGATCATCTCTCTTGCCGCCACGGTGCTGGGCACCACTTTTGGCCTGATTCTGGCGTTAATGGCGATTTCCCCCTCGCGCTGGCTGCGTTTGCCGTCGCGCATCTATACCGATCTGTTTCGCGGCCTGCCGTCGATTTTAACCATCCTGCTGATTGGTCAAGGGCTGGCGCGCTTTAGCTATCAGCTGTTTGGCCCTACGCCCTATCCGCTCGGTATTTTCGCCCTTAGTCTGATCGCCAGCGCCTATATGGGCGAGATTTTCCGCTCTGGTATTCAGAGCGTGGAAAAAGGTCAGCTGGAAGCGTGCCGTGCGCTGGGCATGAGCTATGCGCGAGCGATGGCGCTGATCATTATTCCACAGGGCATTCGCCGCGTGCTGCCTGCGGTGGTAAACCAGTTTATCTCCATCATCAAAGATTCTTCGCTGGTCTATCTGCTTGGGCTGATGGTGGGTCAGCGCGAACTGTTTCGCGTGGGGCAGGATGCCGCCGTGCTCACCGGCAACCTGTCGCCGCTGATGCTGGCGGGCCTGTTCTATCTGGCGATCACCGTGCCGATGACGCATCTGGTCAATGTGATCGATGAGCGCTATCGCAACGGCCGCCGCCGCGCCAGCACCCCGCAAAGCGGGCTGAAAGAAGTTGATGAAGTGCAACAGCACAGCGGAAAAGCGCTGGAGACTGGACGACCCGCCCCTCTCACCCGCCATCGGGAGCAACAGTATGCTGAATAATGCCTTAGCCGCAGATCCCCAGCAGGAAGCGGCATTTCACGGCGCCAGTCTTGAACTGCGCAACCTGACGCTGGCCTATGGTGATATCGAGGTGCTGCGCAACGTCTCGCTACAGATCCCGGCGGGCACCACCACCTGCATTATCGGTCCCTCCGGCTCAGGTAAATCCACGCTGCTGCGCGGTATCAACCGGCTGCACGAGCCGAAAGCGGGCGATGTGCTGCTTGCTGGCCGCTCGGTGCTGAAAGATAAACCGGACGCGCTGCGCCTGCGCATCGGCATGGTGTTCCAGCACTTCAACCTGTTTCCCGATCATACCGCGCTGCAAAACGTGGCGCTGGCACCCTGGAAGATCAAAAAGCTACCGAAACAGCAGGCGATGGCGATTGCTCGTTTGCGGCTGGATGAAGTGGGGTTAACGCAGCGCGCCGATCATCGACCGCGCGATCTTTCCGGTGGCCAGCAGCAGCGTGTCGCCATTGCCCGCGCCCTGGCGATGGACCCGGAGGTAATGCTGTTCGACGAGGCGACGTCGGCGCTCGATCCTGAACTGGTGAAAGGCGTCCTTAACCTGATGGCGGACCTTTGCCAGCGCGGCATGACCATGGTGGTGGTTACCCATGAAATGGGCTTTGCCCGCAAAGTTGCCGATCAGGTGGTGTTTATGGATGAAGGCGAAATCGTGGAAACCGGCACGCCGGAAGCGATCTTTGAACATCCGCAGTCGGCGCGCCTGCGCCGCTTTTTATCAGAGGTACTGTAATGGCGTTAATACAGGGAGAAATTCGTACTGCGGTGGTGGGATTCGGCATTTCCGGTCAGGTGTTTCACGCGCCGTTGCTCGCTGCCGATGCGCATTTTGCGCTGGACGTTATCGTTACCGGCGATGCTGAACGCCGGGCGCAGGCCCGACAACGCTATCCGCAGGCGCGGCTGGTAGCAAGCTGGGACGCGTTGTTACAGCTGATTGATGCGGGTGACGTTGAACTGGATCTGCTGGTGCTGGGCACGCCGCCGCAGGGTCATCGCACACAGGCGGAAGCTGCCATTGCACGCGGATTGCATCTGGTGATTGATAAACCTTTTGTTCCGCACAGTCGTGACGGTGAGGCGCTGCTCGCCGCCGCCCGGGCTGCCGGGACACTGCTGACGGTGTTTCAAAACCGCCGCTGGGACGGTGATTTCCTGACGGTGAAAAAGCTGCTGAGTCAGGATGCGCTGGGCGAAATCCGCACTTTTGAATCACGCTTTGAATGGTGGCGACCGCAGGGATTTGGCAACTGGCGCGACCACGCAACCATTGCAGAAGGCGGCGGCCTGCTGCTGGATCTTGGCAGCCATCTGATCGATCAGGCGTTACAGCTCTTTGGCCCGGTGGCCGACAGCTACGCCGAGCTGGCGCGCCATACGCAGCCCGCGCTTTCCGATGCCGACGAAGACAGCTTTGTGTCGCTGCTGCACGTTAACGGCGTGCGTACCCGGCTGTGGATGAACGGGCTCGCCGCGCGCCAGGGACCGCGTTTTCATCTGCTGGGCAGCCAGGCAGGCTTTAGCAAATGGGGACTGGATAATCAGGAGCCTGCGCTGGCGACCGGCATGACGCCGCTGGATGCCGCCTGGGGCCTGGAAGAGTCCAGCCGCTGGGGCACGCTGACCCGCAATAACCAGGATCGCATTATCGAGACCGAGCGCGGCGACTATCCCGCTTTCTATCGCCAGCTGGCGAATGCGTTACTGGAAGGTGCTCCGCTGCCGGTAGATGCCGCAGAGTCGCTGGCGGCGCTGCGTCTGATTGAAGATTTACATACCCGTTACGCCGTCCGCACTGCCTGAAACGGACAGCCTGTTTTCTTATCTGAACAAGGAAAATCGTGATGTCACTGAAAAATAATCAGAAACCTGTGGTGGTGATTGGCGGCGGCGCTATCGGCGTCTCCAGCGCGGTACATCTGCTGCGTCAGGGTGTGCAGGTAACGCTGGTTACCGAAGCGGCGCTGGGATCCGGCGCATCGGGACGCTCCCTTTCCTGGCTCAATTCCGCTGGAGAACGTGCGCGTGAATATCATGCGCTGCGTATGGCGGGCATCGATCGCTATCGCACGCTGTTTGCCCACCATCCCGATCTCCCCTGGCTGCGTTTTGACGGCGGCCTTTACTGGGCTGCGGATGACGATCGCGGTACCCAGGCGCGCCACGCATATGAAAAAGCGCATGGCTACGACTCTGCGCTGGTCAGCCCGGAAAATATCGATGCTTTTACGCAGAATATTGCGCCGCAGGCAATGGCTAACAGCGCCATTTATAACGCCGGTGAGGGCTGGGTGAGCCTGCCGCATCTGATTGGGTGGCTGATGGAAGAATTTCATCAGCGGGGCGGTCAACTGATTGAGCATGGCGGGAAGGCCACGGTGAAAACCGATGCCAGCGGACGCGTCTGCGGCATCAGCACCACGCGTGCCGGTGAGCTGTCGGCAGATAAAGTGCTGGTGGCCTGCGGGCCGCAAACGCCGGAGGTGGTTGCACCGCTTGGCGTCACTATTCCTGACGGCTCACCGGTCTCAATGCTGGTCACCACCGAGCCCGTTGATAAGCCGATTGAAGTGGTGATGAATACGCCACGCGCCGCTGTACGGCCCAACCCAGGCAACACGCTGGCAGTGGATCATGACTGGTATGAAGAGCATATTTCTGCTGTTGGCGATGGCGAATACCGTATCCCGAAGCCGGTGGTGCAGGAGCTGCTGGATGAAGCCAGCAAACTGATCGCTGGCAAGCCTGCACTGCGCGCCAGCGGCTGGAAGATAGGCCTGAAGCCGATTCCTGGTGATGGCAATCCGGTTTTTGGCGAGCTGCAAAAGGTGCCGGGCTGCTTTGTCGCCTTTACTCACTCCGGTGCCACGCTGGCGCTGATTGCCGGTGAGTTGCTGGCGGAAGAAATGATCAGCGGCGAGCCGCATCCCATGTTTGCGACCTTCCGTGCCGAGCGTTTTGCGCAGGCTTAAAAGCGACATCAGGCCGCACCGGTAACATATTCGGCCATTTAGGCGACTAAGCCCAAAGATACGCCCTAAGGCATCCTATTGATAAAGGTTGTTTTAGGGCTGTAAGTTTTTCGGTTAAAGCAAGAATCCCGCCGGGCTGCGGTCTGTTAACGTACGGATAACTCGCGCTCCAGCAGATCAACAATGAACTGATTTCCTGGTATTCCCGAGTTGAAATTTCCGGCGTGAGCCGCTGCTTTTCTTAACGACACCGCCTACTGCTTCTATAAGCGATATAATGTCGTCCCATTTGACGCCCGCTTTTGGCGGCTCCGTCATTATGTCATTAAATAAAGGCTTAAGGTTACGGGAACAAAAAACGGCCAGCATCGCTGCTGGCCGGTAATTGATTAATGGAAGAAAATATCGCCCGATCTGGCTTTAATAATTTTGCCGTCCGCTTTGGAAATCAGCACATAGTTACCGCCCATATAGGTCCAGTGGCTGTCAGCATCCGGCGCAGGCAGGTGGCGCTTTTGCCATTCGGTAATCTCGTAGGTCTTTGTCCGATACTTTTCCGGCACCACCGAACCAATAGTGTAGCGCTGCGCATCGCTAAAGAATTCGGTTACCTCGTAAGGCTCTTTCGGCTGCTGCTGAGCCGTATCCGGCGTTGCGGCATCAGGCGTTGCCGGCTCAACCTGTGGTTGAGTCTGGGCAGGCTCCTGCGGCACGGTGGATGCTGGCGCATCCTGAGTTTGTCCCTGAGTCGGATCCTGTTGAGCTGGCGTTTGCGGCACGCCCTGATTCGGATCCTGCTGGGCTGGCGTTTGCGGCACGCCCTGATTCGGATCCTGCTGGGCTGGCGTTTGCGGCACGGTTTCCGCCGGAGCGGTCTGCGGCTCTCCTTCCGCATGGGTAACAGAAGTAAATGCCAGCGCGCCGATCAATGCGCCCGAAAATAAAATCTTAGTGGTGTTACGCATAGTGTCTCCTGATTTCCCTGCCCTGTTGTTGCGGGCGCTTATTCTTAGTGACAACAAATTAACCCTGGTTACGCCAGCAGGCACAACTTTTATTGTGAACTTTGTTGTCAAAGAGCGACCTTGATCCGGCTGTAAACCGCAGACTGCGGGCTGCCTGACCGGTTGCTGAGGCGGTATTTTCAGACGCAGGATATCACTGGCTTTGAATAGTGGTTTGCTCAACGGCGGAAACAGGCAAGATATGGCAACGCATCAGATCAAAAAAACCACTGGCTGGGCTACCTGCACGCGAAGCTAATCATACAACCAGCGACCCGCCCTGGCGGATTCTGCAAACATTTTTACCGTCAATGGTTTTCTGTTTGCAATTACTGACGCCCTGAAATTACGCCCTTTGAAAACACGGGTAGTTAATGGCAGGTTTTCCCAGGGAAAGTAGTTGCGCATATCCAAAGCAGAAATATCAACACCATATTTGTTACTGTAATCACTAATCACATAAGGTAATTCATCGGCTGGCGCATAATCCTGTAACAATGTTTCCAGCTCAAGCGGAACCGTCTGGAGCTTTCGGTTAACTTGCCTGGATAATTCACCACGAAAAAATGCCAGTATCTCTGTGTCACTTACCAAATTTTATCTCCTCCTCTGGCAAGATAATTATATTTTTTTATAGTCTGGAATGTAATTACAGAAACATCACTTGCGAGTATAACCCATCCGACAATCGGAATGGCTCTGCCGACAAACGTACCGATTTTATGTGTCATGAGAATTTTCAGGCGATGAGGCGGGTACCCGCCGACGACAGAAGGAAGCTCCAGCCCCCATGGAAACTGCGCATTACCAAACACTTTTCTTGCTCCACGTGATGCTAAAGATGTGCCCGGCGTGGCATTAGCAAATTTTCCACGGGTCGACAAAATATTAAGGCCGGTAACAATGGAAATAATAGCGCCGAAATCCTGAACGCCGAGTTGATCCGCTACATTCTCGCAAAATATCATGAACAGTAATTCACTGGCTGAAAGATTAGATCTTCCTGCATAAAAGTAGGTTCCGTTAAGTTCCTCTGTGGTATCCATTCCCGTGCTCTCCCTGTAAACTCTCCCTTATCCAGATGCCGACTATAACGCGCCACAGCAGCCGACTCTGCTGTGATTATTTATATTTGTGGCAAATGCCAATAATCCATTGGCCGGTACAATAGCGAATATTGCAATATCCCCATCCTGACCACCCCTACCCGTGATAGCATCTGTATAAGCACAGAACGCTGGCACCGGCAGTATGGGCGAGTGCGCCGCCCGCCGCGTTTCAGGCTTTGCGTGAGCAGCAGACGATATAATTCATATTATGCCGCTGCGCATGGAAATAACGCAGCATGCCCAGAAAGCGCTGGCGGTTTTCCCGGTTCTTCAGGCCATTAAATATAATCTTCACGGTTCTTAATAGCCCTTCATCTTTCATCATGCCGCGTGGCGACATCAGCGACATTTTACCGTTATGGGTTTGCACCTGACTAAAGCCGCTCTGCAGGAACATTTGCTGCCAGCTCTCTTTGCTCATCGGACTAACGTTAGATTTCACTACCTGCTGTAGCCGGGAATCCGCGCTGGCCGGTAGCTGCCCCTGCGTTAACATAATATCGTGGGTTAACAAACAGCCGCCGGGCTTTAATACACGATAATACTCCTGCACCAGACGCTGTTTCGCCTTATCCGCATACATGGTGAGCATGGCTTCATTGATCACCATATCAAAACTGTTATCCGGGAAAGGAAGATGGTGCGCATTGGCTTCGCTGACCTGGATACGCTCGCTAAGGCCAGCGGCGGCGACATTTTCACGCGCTTTGCTTAGCGCCTGCTTGTCCATATCCACGGCGTGTACATAGCAGCCAAAGCGCGAAACCAGTTCAATAGCCGTGGTGCCCATATTACAGGCGATTTCCAGTACCCGGCTCTGTTCATTTAGCCCGGCATGCGCCATCAGCCATTCGGTCGCCTCTGTGCCGCCGGGACGCAGCCGGGTTTTTCCCAGGCTGGCCAGAAAGGTATGTCCTGCTTTATTACTCTCAGACATCATTATTTCACTCAAAAAAAAGATGCATATATTATGCATCTTAGTCAGAGTGAAGTTAAGCCGAAAGCCGTGCTCACCTGCCCCAGAAAGGGCAATGGGCATTAATAATCAAACTGGCGGTAATAGCGGCGGATATTAAGATCGTGTCCGGTATATTTCTCAAAATGTGCCGCCAGGCGATCCACCAGCAGCGTGGAAGCAACGCAAGGGGCGACAATCCAGCGGAAAGCGTCATCTATTCCATTGAGGCGATAATCGCGTGGATCGATCACTACCACACAATCGCTGATTTTACGGGCAAAGGCTTCTACCCGATCGTCCAGCGTGCGGCATGTACCTTCGCCTTTTACCAGGAACAGCGGCACCTCTTTCTCCAGCAGCTCCAGCGTGCCGTGAAAGAATTCCGCCGAGCTTACCGATTTGGTGCGCTTCCACTGCATCTCTTCCAGAATACACATTGAGAAAAGGTAGACCTCGCCCCACATCTCCGCGCCGCCGATCCACATCATATAGTCGCGGTCATGGTACTTACGGGCGATCTCATCGGCCTGTGGGTCAAAATCACGTTTGGCCTGCAGCAGATTTTCCGGCAGCAGCTCCAGCTGGCTAGCGAAGCGCTCATAGTCGGCAAACTCGCCGTTTAGCGCCACCAGCCGGAAAAACAGCCAGTAAAGCAGCATATATTCATATTCCACCCCATTTTTATGGCGCATCGGAATATGCCATGTAGCATTGTTGGCCAGCGGCGAATCTTGATTTTTAGTAATCGCTACCACGCGAATACCCTGTGCTTTACACCATTGCGCAATGGCGACTGATTCTTTGGTATCACCCGATTTAGAAAGCGTAATCACCACAGAATCTTTATTTAATTTCTTATTGCCCTTATTAATTAATTCCGCCGCCTGCTCGGTATATATCGGCAGCGAAGTACACTCTTTTGCAAACTCATTGATTGCCATCATAGGCGCCAGCGAGCCGCCTACCGAGGCGAAAAACAGATTGCTGTAACCTGCCTGATGAATATTTTCCGCTACCTGTTCGGCAATTTTACGCGCAGCGATGATCTCACGAGCACTGTTCAGGTACTCGTCCTGGTTAAAACCCAACATATTTTTTCTCCTGAGGAATTAAATTTTGCTTTGCAGCACCTTGTCGAAATCGTCAAATATCCGCACGCTTAAATTAATGCCTTTAAGCATGGCAACCCGATAAGCCATTATTTGTACCGGCACGATTAATAACAGCGGTGCCAGTAAAGGATCGATGGGGAAATTCAGTCCCAGCTGACTTTCACTGCTTTCACCCTGGGCGCTGAGGGTAAAGGCCGCTTTAACGTGTAGACGCATATAGTCACGCAGGGCGGCAAGGCGTGGATGCGGCGCATCTTCAATAAACAGCAGCAGATGCTCATGATTGGCCTCCAGGTAGGGGCCATGCATGTAGGCTTCCAGTTCAAAACCGCTTGATGGGCAGCGCACCGTCTCGGTGAACTTGGTTTCGAACTCCTTCGCTACGCCCACCAGCCCGCCGTAGCTGATGGCGACATAGCGCGGTGCGGCAGCCAGCACCGCCTGATGGCGCGTAATGAAATCATCGGTGCGGCGTATCACCTCCGGCAGCCGCTGCGCCATGTTACGTAGCGCGTTCAACGTCTTGTCGCGGGCACGGGCATCCAGTGTTCCCTGCGTTTCTGCGGCCAGCAGCACGATCAACAGCAAATTCAAAACCGTGGCGCTAAAGCCCAGAGTCACAAAGCCAACCGGCTCGATGCCGCAGTTAATATCCAGCACCGCATCAGCTTCGCGCGCCAGCGGGCTGGTGCAGTCGGCGGTCAGGCAGTAAACCTTGCGGCCCGCTGCCTGCACCTTACGCTGCGCCTCCAGCGTCGAGTGGCTTTTACCGCTCTGCGACAGGGCGATTACCCAGTCGGTCGCCTCATCAAACCGCTCATAGTGGGTAAAGGGATACGGCTCCCTGATCTCTACCTGAATATTCGCCCACTGGCTGAAGGCGAAAGCGGCGCACTGCGCGGCATTCAGCGACGATCCGGTTGCCAGAATCAGCAGTCGCCGCACCGCTCCCTGCGCCAGCAATCCCGACGCCGGCGCCAGCTTTTGCGGATACTCATCTAAAATACGCGCCAGCACTTCCGGTTCGCGCTTGATACAGTCCATCATCGTGACCGACATCGCTATCTCCTCAGAACAGACCAATCCATGAACCCAGGATGCCGACCAGCGCCATCCCGCCAATAATCGCCAGCGGCTGTACCTTTTTGCCCAACAGCCAGTAGACAATGCCAAAACTCAGCAGCGGCAGCAGACAAGGCATAATGTCGTCAATAATTCCCTGCACCTGGGTTTTCGCTTCGCCCGCGCCGAAGGTCACAGGAATAGTGATATCGATCATTGAGGCGGTCATTGCGCCCACCACCATCAGACCGATAATCGAAGCGCCGTAGGTCAGGCTTTCCATCATCCCGCTTTTCTGGACGCGCTGAAGCACGCCGGTGCCCAGCACATATCCCCAGCGGGTAAATAGCCAGCGCACCAGAATATGCGGCACGTTGAAGATCAGCACAAACAGGATCGGCCCCAGGATATTGCCTTTCAGCGCCAGGCTGGTACCGATGCCGGTGGCGATCAGCCGCAGCGTCCCCCAGAAAAAGGAGTCGCCCAGCCCGGCCAGTGGCCCCATCAGCGACGCTTTGACGTTATCGATCGACGCGCTGTCCAGCCCGTCACCGTTGCGGTTTTTCTCCTCCATCGCGGCGGTAATGCCGAGGATCAGCGTGACGATATGCGGCGTGGTGTTAAAGAAAACCAGATGGCGTTTTAGCGCGCTCACCAGATCCTCATGGCGCGTGTAGAGCTTTTTTAGCACCGGCATCATGGCGTAGACAAAGGCCAGGTTCATCTGCCGCTCATAGTTCCAGGAGAACTCCATCTGGAAAGAGCGCCAGAAGACGCGGCGCAGGTCGCGCGGCGTAATCTGCGGCTCCGCCTGTGGTTCGTTATCAGAAATCATCTTCGTCATCGTTCACTCCTTCTGCCGTTGAGGCGCGCTGAACCGGCTGCTGCGTCATATTGACCATCACCACCGCGACAATTGCGCCGAGGATGGCAATGCCGGTCACCGGGATCTTGAGATAGGCCATCAGCACAAAGCCGAGGAAAAAGTAAGGCGCGACCTTTTTGTTGATCAGCAGCCGCGCCAGCATGGCGAAGCCGAGCGCCGGGATCAGGCCGGTCGCTACGCTCAGTCCATGCTTGATAAACTCAGGAATTGCGTCGAGCAGGCTTTTTACCGCGCCGCTGCCTACCAGAAAGGAGACGGTGACAATGGTCGCCAGCATTAACGACAGACCGAAGCCCGCCAGCAGATGCATACGCTCAATGCCGCCGGTGTTGCCTTGCTCCGCATACAGATCCGCCTTATGGCTGAGCGTGGGGATAAACAGCCCCAGATAGATATTTTTCAGCACCAGCGTCAGCGTGGCGATCGGCAGGCCGAGCAGCAGCGCCGTTTCAGTACCTGCGCCGGAGGTAATGGCGAAGGCCACGCCAAGAATGCCACCGGTTACCACATCAGGCGGAATCGAAGCGCCAACCGAGAAAGAGCCGATAAACGCCAGCTCCAGCGTCGCGCCCATGATCACGCCGGTTTGCACATCGCCCAGCACCAGGCCGGTCAACAAACCGGTGACGATGGGCCTGGAGAGCAGTGAGGTGCCTAAGGCATATTCAGACTGGGCGATAAACGCCACCAGCCCCAACAACAATGCTTCTGTCATCATCGCTCCCCGCGCTACAGCGCTTCGCTAAACAGCTGTTTGCGGTCGCCCGGCACCTGGCGGATCTCAATCTCTTTGCCCGCCTGAACCAGCGCCTCCAGCAGCGAAATTTCATCCGGCAATACATTGATCGCTTTAGAAATATTGCGGCTGCCCTCTTTGGCCTTGATTCCGCCAAGATTAATGCTGGTGATCTCCGGTACCGCCGTGGCCAGTCGCCAGGCATCGTTCACCGACTCCACCACAATAAACAGCTTATATTTGTCGGTGACGCCGCTTTTGATCGCCTCAATGGCGTCGTCGATATTTTTAATCACCAGCTTTACCGCAGGCGGCTTAGCGAGCTTGATGGTGGTTTTGCGCAACTCATCGTTGGGCACACTGTCATTGGCGATCAAAATGCAATCGGCGCCAATATATTGCGTCCAGGAAAAGGCGACCTGGCCATGCAGCAGTCGATGATCGACCCGTAAGAGCTTTATCATTGTTATCCTCCTCGCTCAGAAATCTTTATCCACGCAGCTGGCGCTGCTAATGGTGTGATTGCAGTACTGCATTCCCGCGCGGGCGTTGCTCAACGCTTCGTTTATCAGCGCTATCGCGGGCTCGTCGGGCGACGCAATCAGCATCTCAATCACCAGCGGCAGGTTTAATCCGGCCAGCAGATGAAAATCGGGCCGATGCAGATAGCGAATAAATTCGTTATTCACGCTGCCGGCGAAAATATCGGTGATGACGATCAGTTCATCCTGCGGCGTAAACGCAGCCATCAGGCTATCGACCTGGCGGGTTAAATCGTCGTTTTCATCTACGTAGGCGCACAGCGCATGCAGATGCGGCTGTTCTCCGAGAATTAGCTCAACGGATTGACGGATGCCGGCGGCAAAAGAGCCGTGGCTGGCAAAAATGTAGTGACGTTTCATCCTGACCTCATCAAGCGGTTCCACGCGTTAATAAGAGCAAGCGGCGTGCCAGGAATAGTGGCGCGCCGCGTCATGCACAGAGAAGAGAGACTAAAACGCTTGATCGGACGGGATAAATTCAGTTTCGCGGTGCAGAATATCGTGGATGTAATGCAGCTCGGCGTCGGGAATTTTGACACTATAGCTGGCCTCAATGACACTAAACGCCTCGCGCAGCGCGTTAAGCTGCTGAGACGGACGCTGCGTTCCGCTGTAGCGTTGGATCGCCGCCTGACGGATCAGCCGTTCGATCAAGCAGCTGATATGTATATAAAGCGCCACCTTACGATCGTTGGTTAGCCTCAGTCCGGCAAGATGCTCATAGCGCAGCAAAAACTGCTCCACCTGATTGATCACTTTACTGGTATCAAGAATGGTCACCGACTCAATTACCCGTCGCAGCGAGAAGTTTTTCACCAGCTGGTTATTGATCTCTTCTACCTGTTCAGCGCTGGTTAGCGCCCCGAACAGCGCCCTCAGCGTGGCGCTGCCTGTGCCGGAGATCAGCGACTCCAGTGAAATCCACGGCACCGGCAGATGCGGATCGATCGTGCCGACCACCGCCAACACCTCGTAGCGCGCCAGCAGCGGTTCACGCTGTGCGCGATCGGTGAGACTGCTGTAATCGCAGGCGACCATCTCAATCGCCAGCGTCTCCGGGATGCTGGCCTTTAGCAGCGCACTCAGGTTATTGGCCGCGCCCAGGCCGGTCGCGCAGGTGGTAACGATCGCCCGTGGTTTATTCCGTACCGGCCAGATAAGCTGATGCTCAACCGGCAGATCCTCCGCCACGTCGCTCACTATCGCTTCAGGCAGATCGCCACGCAGAATGCGCTCGCCCACGTAAAGCGCCATACGCGTCGAGACGTTATTGATAATCGCCACCGGCGTGGTGATATGGCGATGAAAGTGTTGATAAATGGCGTTCAGCGAGCCCATATCCACCAAAATTATCAGCCCGGACGCCAGCGCGTTGCGCTCGATATAGTGCATCACTTCGCTGGCGATCGCTTCCGGCGTCACGTCCAGCGGCATATCAAAAGATTCAAACAGGTTGCTTTTCAGCAGACGGTTCGCCACGTTGGCGATGCTGCTGGCGGTGGCGTAGCCGTGTGCCAGAATTACCGCCCGCGTGACCTGTTTCTGGCTCAGCACGCCGGTTTTCTGTAACCAGAGGATCAGCAGCAGCGCATCAATACGCTGTGGATGCAGATCAAGCTTATGGGTTACCGCTGCCAGCACCTCGTGACAGAAACCACAGAGCAGCGGATAGCGCTGTTCCAGGCTGTGAGAGAGCTGCCGGATCAGTTCCGCGTTAAGGCGGGCAGGCGTTTCGCTGGCGCGATGCAGCAGATAGTGGCTCAGCGCATAGATGCAGTTGCCGTTAAACTGCAGGCTAAAGCGCTTTTCCAGCTGATAAAACGCTTCACGCACCTGGCTGCTGGTCAGCAGCAGCATGGAAGATTCCTGCTGATCGCGATGGGTAAAAATAAGCTGGTCGAACAGGCTTTCAATTTCATTGCCCATGCGTTTTTCCATTTCTTCCCACGTCAGCTTTCCGCTGCGCCAGCTTTCAAACAGCGACAGCACGCCGAGCTGCGCATCCTGAATCAGCAGCCGCGCGCTATCCTGTTGACGCAGCAGCCAGGGCAGCGCAACTGTCCGATCGATCACCAGCGGCTCCGCCTGCGTCTCTTCAATGGCTGGCAATTGCGCCATCACCGTTTCTGGCAGATCGTGCAGGGTGATCTCGATCGTCTCGCGGTTCCTCTGCCGCGCCCAGGCGGAAGCAACGCTATATTTCACCGCGTTTTTCATCTCCCCTACGTTGCCGCGCCAGATATGATTTCCCAGTGCGGTAATCAGCCGGGGGCTCAGCCGTAACCGCCCACCGACTTTCTGCGCCTCGCGCCAGAAAAACTGCATCATCAGCGCCTGCTTCTCCTGCGGGCTGCGGCTTGCCAGATCGGGCAGCGTCACCTGAATGGGTATACGGCGAATAAAGGTGATCAGGAAAGTGCTGTGCACCTCCTCGGTGGTGGCGAAGATCAGCCGCGTCTGCACCCGCTGTCCCTGCGCGGTTTCACCCAGCCGGTAGATCTCCCCGCGATCGAGCCAGGTAAACAGCTTTTCCTGTCCTTCCGGATGCAGGCGGTGAACCTCATCAAGAAACAGAATGCCGCCGTGCGCCGCCTCAAACGCGCCCGCCCTGTCGTTAACCGCGCCGGTAAATGCGCCCTTTACATAGCCGAACAGGTTAGCGGTCAGCAGCTCCGGGTTGCTGGCATACTGGGCGCAGTTGAAGTTGATAAAGGGCGCATCGGGCGCGATAACCTGCTGGCCAATGGCATACTCATGCAGCAGCTGTGCCATATAGCTTTTTCCGGTACCGCTGTCGCCGGTAATTAGCAGCGGCAGACCGCCGTCGGGATAAAACAGCGCGGTTTTTAACTGTTCGATGGGCTTTTTCAGGCTGCCGTCATGACCAATCAGCAGGGCAAAATGATCAGCCTGCGGTGCAGGCTCGCCCTCTTCCGCCAGCAGCTCGGCGACGCTGGCATATTCGTTGCGCGACAGTGGAAAGAACTGTTGCTCAAAGCTGGCTTTATGCAGAAAGCAAACCGGACGACCGTTAATTTTTATCAGCTCGCCCTGCACCACCAGCTGGTTAAGATAGTGGCTGGCAGTATTACGCTGCATGGCAAAGCGCTGTGCCAGCCAGGCGGCGGTAAACACTTCACTGACCTGCTGCGGATCAAAAAAATCGGTCTGATTAATTAAGAAGTTCAGTAGTTTATCTTTACGCATCATGATTTCCCCGGTTTACAACGCAAGGCTATGATGCCGCGAAGTCAGCCGCTGCAACCGCAACCGCGCCGGGGAATTACTGTTTTGTGGGATGCCGCACAGAGTGAAGCTCGACTTACGTATGAACTTGCATCCTGACAGGAACCAACCGCCTTATCGCGCCACTTAACAGACTGACCCCCTAAGCGATAAGGATGAACTAATGATCACACTACCTGGAGCGCTAAGCCCAACTCAAACCCTCACGCCGCCTGATCTGAACGGCCTGTCAGATAAACTGCCGTTAATGAACAATGGCGCTTTTTCGCCTTCCGGCGGCATGACCGCAATCGATTTTGGTCAAAGCGGCAATAGCGGCACCGACCTTAATGCGCTGTTTGGCCAGAATGGCGGCGCCACGCAAGAGGCGCTAAATAATGAAATTGCTCAGACGCTGACTCAGCTGATTAGCGCGCTGCTTAACTCGCTGATGCCGCTGTTACAGCAGCTCACCGGCCAGCAAAACCAGCAGCAGAGTGGGCAACCCACCTCCGGTGGTGCCGGTGGCGGCATGCCGCAAAAGCTGGCTACGGGCGGCAATCCAGCACAGCCTATCGACGGTAGCAGCGCCGGACAAAACGCCCCAGCGCCAGGCGGCAATATAGCCAGCGCAGGTGGGCAGAACGGCTCGCCTGCCGGTACGGCAGCCACCAATGGCACTGGCCAGAGCGTGACACAATCAGGCGCCAGCGGGCTGCATCTGCCCGATGCGCTGAAGCCGTATGAAGGCGCGATACAGAATGCCGCAGCGAAAACCGGCGTGCCGGGCGAGGTACTGGCGGCGCAAATCTGGCAGGAGTCACGTGGCAGCCTGGGCGCCAGCACCGTTAACGGCGGCAACGGGTTACAGGACAGCGGCCTGATGCAGGTCAACAGCAATACCTTTGCCGACCTGCAGCGCAAAAATCCCGACCTGTTAGGGCCGAACGCTAACGCCAATAACCCAACGGATAACATCATGGCGGGCGCGCTCTATATGAAAGAGCAGCTCAACGCCTTTGACGGCAATATGGGCGCGGCGCTGCGGGCATATAATTCCGGTCCGCTTAACGTTAACGTGGATAATTTAAGTGATATCTCGAAAACCGGCACCGGCGACGCCACCTACGTCGATAAGGTCATGAACTTCTCCTCGATTATCAGTAGCGGCCAGGGCCAGCTGCCAGCCTGATAAAAAAAGTCCCTGCACATCGGGTGCAGGGACTTAAAACTGAGGTCCATTGCTCAGGAAAAAGGCGGTGGATCTTTTTTATTCTTATTAACATTTTCTAACACGATAGAAATGGTATCAGTCGCAGCGGTCACTGCCCAACCCACCGGACCACGCGCCGCGCTCATCGCCCCTTCCGCCAGACCTTTCAGCCCGCCAGTAAAGACCTCGCCCAGGGTTCGCGCCTCGCCGATATTGTTAAATACCGGTGCCAGCACTGATTTCAGAATCGGGATATTGGACAGCACGCGTCCAATCTCGCCCATTCCCCACTGGAAGTTATCTTTATTGGTGCCATCCTTACGCACGTGTGTATCCTTGGTCTGCGGCAGATTGCCATCGGCTGGCAGCGCGCTCAGTCCTTTTTCCGCAATATCCTTCAGCACACCTGCCTCGGTTCCGTGACGGGCATCGCCATCTTTAGTGATCCCTTCGATTTTGCCGTTGGTATGCACATCGCCGCGATCGCCGCCTTCACGATCTTTCAGCCCTTTGACGCTATTCAACACGCAGGCCATGTTATAAGCCGCATCCGCCCGGCTTTTGGGATCCGGGTTATCAGCGGTCCAGTCGCCGAAACGCTCCTTCAGCTGATCGCGTTTGATGTCTTTCTGATTACCCAAATTTTTCAGCACCGGGTTCTCATCCAGAATCTGCTCTGCGCTGCGGTTATCACCCGGCGGACGGCCAGTCAGGTTCTCCTCCGTTGGCCTGACGCTGATGTCATGCTCGCTGGCGCGCACCTGTCCTGCGCCTGCACCGCCCTGCGTCAATAGCGGTGAGGATGCCTGCAGCTCGTCGCCAGTCGCGCCGCTCTGAGCAGTTTGCTCTGCCTGCTGGCTTCCCGCCGACGAGAACAGCGTTTGCAACAGCGCCTGCAGGCCGATAAACATCATCAACCCTTGCAGCATCCCGCCGCTTTGCTGACCGCTGCCCGCCTGTAACGCGTCGCCGGACGCTTCACCCAGCAGCGGTGAATTAGCCGCCGCCCCGCCGTAGTTCAGCACGCCGCCGGTGCTTTTCAGCGTGCCGGGCTGTGCGCCTGCGTTTTCCGCGCCGCCAGGCTGCGGGCCGGGAAGTTCCGGTAAAAGGGGGACTGCTCCCCCTCCGTTAACGTTCAAGGCCATTATTTCACCCCGTTGTTAGATCCACCGCCCAACAGTGACATAATTGCGTTCAGTCCGGTCATTTGCAGCGCCGAGTTCAGCAGGTTACTCAGCATATTGCCGCCACCGGACTGCGCGTTGGTCTGGCCGCCAGCAGACTGACCGCCAGACTGCGCGCCAGCGCTGTTACCGCCGCCCTGCTGCATGCCCATCAACTGCTGCATCATCTGCATCATCTGCTGCATCATCTGCTGTAGCTGCTGGATCATGCCGTTAACGCCGCCCTGATTACCCTGTGCCGCCGGGCTACCGCCGGACTGCGTGCCCGCCTGCTGCAATGGGTTTTGCCCGCTGTCGCCGCCTTTCAGCATCTGCTGCAAGCCAAGCAGCATCAGCAGCTGCTGTAGCATCTGCGCAATGCCGCCGCCTTTACCGGCAGAAGAAAGCAGGCCGCCGTTCTGGCCGCCCGACGGTTGAGCCGTCAGGTTTTGTCCGCCAGCCGCCCCTGTACCCCCCGTTGCGCCCGCGCCGCCCAGCGCGCCAGGACCCAGCAGGCTCAGCGCGCCCGAACCGGCGTTCAGGCCGAAATCAAGCATATTGCCGCCGAGCTTGCCGCCTTTGCCATTCTTGCCATCAATGCCCTGGCCGTTGGTATTCGTACCGTTAGGGCTGTTGGTACCGTTAGTCGTGCCGTTGGTGCTGTTGGCATTGGTATTCATTCGTGGCCCGTTTGGTCCGATGTCCTGACGTCCTGCGCCGGTTACATCTGGCGGCGGCATGGTTGTTCTGCCTGCGCCACCACCACCTAAGCCACCTAATTTAAATCCCATACATCCTCCGGTTAAACGTTACGTTTATGAATGAATCGAGCATCCCAGGCCGCCCTGCGCTTACGCCGTACTGACATTTGTAACGGTATGGCAGGCTCTGGCTCACTTTGTAAGTGGCAGGGCAGAGAAAGGAGTTCCATCAAGTGCAACGAGAGATGTGGCGTAGTCCACAGACATAAAAAATTCATCTGATACCCCTGATAGCAAAGGCATCGCCACAAGCGGCACGGCGAAAGGGATTGGCGGCACGCGGTAAGGAAATCCTTACAACGCTGTTGTAAATCCCTACCAACTTATCAGCACAGACTGATAGCTGCGGCAGAACGTTATGGCAGAAAGTAAGGAAACCGAATGCTTTTGTAATTTTTTATGAACGAAATGCCATAAAAAAAACTTCACGATTACGTAAGACCGTCGACATCCCCCTACACGCAGCAAAATTTTATGTCGAGTCACTGGAGACATTATGGTTAAAGCGATTACTACCAGCACGCGCTGCCCCGCGCATGAGAGTCGGCGCACCAGCCATGCTGAGATCTCCCCTCTGCACCCTGCAACGTTGACGACCTGTAGCTTTCCGTCGACAGATATTCATGCGCATCTGCACAAGCTGGTGGATACCATTGCGCCGCTTAATGTCGATGTGCTGCTGGAAGGCGAAACCGGCACCGGCAAAGATACGCTGGCGCGGCGAATTTATGAAAGCTCCGGCTGTCGCGGCCCGCTGGTGCCGGTAAACTGCGGCGCGATCCCGGAAACTCTGGCGGAAAGCGAGCTGTTTGGCGTTGTCTCCGGCGCGTATACCGGCGCCAGCCATTCGCGTCCGGG
Organism: Pantoea sp. FN0307; assembly: GCF_050113815.1. Classification (NCBI taxonomy): domain Bacteria; kingdom Pseudomonadati; phylum Pseudomonadota; class Gammaproteobacteria; order Enterobacterales; family Erwiniaceae; genus Pantoea; species Pantoea sp. FN0307. The sequence continues at coordinate 71,351 of NZ_JBNJSO010000011.1, forward strand.
CTATATCGAGGCCGCTAATAACGGCATTCTGTTTTTGGATGAGATCGACAGTATGCCGCTTATCGTGCAGGCCAAGCTGTTGCGTATGCTTGAGTCGCGCGCAATTGAGCGCCTGGGCAGTACCCGCTGCATTCCGCTTACGCTGCGCGTGATTGCCGCCGCCCAAACGCCGCTGGAGCAGTTGGTGGCAGAAGGGCGCTTTCGCCGCGATCTCTATTTTCGTCTGAATACCATTACGCTGGTCACGCCCACCGTGCGTTCGCGTCCTGAACTCATTATCCCGCTGTTTCGTCAGTTCACGCAGGATGCCGCCCAGCGGCTAAATCAACCGCTGCCGCCGCGCCAGCCCGGCCTGGACGAAGCGCTGCTGCTGCACAGCTGGCCGGGTAATATTCGCGAATTAAAAGCGGCGGCGGAACGCTTTGTGCTGGGTCTGCCGGTGTTGTGTCAGCAGGCGATCCCGCAGGCGGAGCCCATTATGCTGAAGGAGCGGTTGCGACGTATTGAGCGCAGCCTGATTGATGAATGTCTGCATCGTCACGGCAACCGCATTGATGAGGTGGTGCATGAGCTGGGCATTCCACGCCGCACCCTTTATCACCGTCTGAAACAGCTAAAGCTCAGCGCCTGATCCCTGCCCGCCGTCAGCCGACGGCGGTGTTTGTTTCTGTGGAAAAAAATTCTGCCTCTTTATGGAACCCGCCCGGTGCGCTCGCCACTCAATGATCGAAACCATCGCAGTACACCTTAAACCTTAACGAGGAAACAACCATGGGTATGACATCAGGTATCTCTAACATGATCACCGGCGGCGCCAGTTCATTGAGCCAAATTTCAGGCGCGCTGGGCGGTGCTGATTTTATGATGGAAATGCAGGGCGTACAGAGAGAGATGCAGCAGAACCAGGTGGCAAAGGCCAAGCTGGATGCAGAAAACCAGCGCATCAACGGTATCGCCGACAGTGCAGCCCAGGCTGGTTCAGCCGCAGCCCAGGTGAAGATCTCCTACTAAGCCGCGCGGGCGGGGAGGAGAACGCCACGCTCCTCCCTCTCTTTCCTTTAGCCGAAGAGCCGAACCGATGAAAGTCAATAATACCTCCCCTTCGCTGACCACCTCCGTGACGTTAGAAGCGGACGATGCCTCCTCGGAGGTGAATAAGTCGGATGCGCAGTGGTTCAGCGCGGCGCTGAATGCGCCTGAATCCTCCACGCCGGCGGGCGGCGCGCCCGATATTATCAGCAGCCTGACCGGTGCTATCAGCCGCAACCAACAGGCGCAGCAGAGCGCATTTCGCGATCTGGAAGTGGCTTCGCGCTCTACCAGCTCGCTGGACTTTAGCGCCGCCAACGCCGCGCTGTCGGACTATTACGTGCAGAGCCTGATGAACGCCAAAATTATCTCCAAAGGCGTGCAGAGCCTGGATAAATTAACCAACCTACAGTAAACCCTATGCGACCTTTTCTGGTAAAAGCTCTGCTGGTCGGCTCGCTTGTGCTGCTGCTGAGCGGCTGCGGCGACGATACCGTGCTGAACAGCAATCTGGCTGAAAACGATGCCAACGATATTATTGCCGAACTGAACCGCTACCATATTCCCGCCAGCAAACGCGTGGATAAGGCAGGCGTCTCGGTGCTGGTGGCGCCGGAAAATATTGAGCGCTCGGTCAATATCCTTGAAGCTGCCGGGCTGCCGCGCAAGGCACGCACGAATCTTGGCGAGGTATTCCAGAAAAGCGGCGTGATCTCCAGCCCAATGGAGGAGCGGGCGCGCTATATCTATGCGCTGTCGCAGGAAGTGGAATCCACGCTGGCGCAGATCGACGGGGTGGTGGTGGCGCGCGTCCATGTGGTTCTGCCGGAACGCATTGCGCCCGGCGAGCCGGTGCAGCCCGCCTCCGCCTCGGTGTTTATCAAATATCATGAAACGCTCGATCCCGACAGCATCGAACCGCGCATCCGTCGGTTGGTCGCCACCAGCATTCCCGGTCTGGTCGGACGCGACGATCGCGATCTGGCAATCGTTTTTGTGCCGGCCAAAGTGTATGAGGATCGGGTTGAGACCGTGAAAATGGGGCCATTTACCCTCTCTCCCGGCCAGTTTTCGCTGGTAAAAGGCGTGCTGAGCGTGGCGGGGATCCTGCTGCTGCTGCTTGTGGGCGTGATGGCGCTGCGTTCCGGTAAAAAAGGCGCACGCACGGCGGTCGCCACGCCAGGGAAATCGTCATGAATCAGCAATGGCTGGCATGGTGGCACAGCGGCTACTGGCAGACGGCACATGAAAGCTGGCGTCAGGATAGCTGGTTTGCGCTGCCGGAAGCCCGCCGTCAGGCGCTGGCACGCATGCGTGCCGGGACGATCGGTGGTCAGTGGGGCGTGCAGCCCTCGCCTGTTGCGCCGCCGCAGTTGCTGCTGCTTAGCCTGCTGGCGCTCTCCGAACCACAAAAAATCCGGCTGCTGGCGTTAGTTGAGGCGATTTGCGGCGCAGAGACCGCACTAACCGGCGAAGAAAAAATCTGGTGTCGACGGCTGTCGCGGGGAATCCGCCCGGAAAGCTGGCTGCCGGAAGCCTTGCTTTCGCGCCCCATGGCACTGGCGCTATTACAGGCGCTTTATCCAGACTGCTGGACGCGCCTGCGCATGGCGTTTCCTCGCGAGGCGGCGCTTGCCTGTCCGGCCACGCCGCCCGACCTGCCTGCCCGACGGCTACAGCCGATCTGGGAAGCTGCGCTGTGGCGCTGCCAGTCCGGGGAGCATAACCATGTGGCAGCTTAGGCGGCTCAGCTGTTTCACGCCGCCGGAGCCGCAGCAGGCGTTGCTTAACCGTGAAGCGCTGGCGCTACAGCAGCAGGCGCAGCAAATACGCGTTGCGGCAGAGCAGGAAGCGCAAAGGCTGCTGGACGAAGCCCATCAGCAGGCGCAGCAGATCCAGCAACAGGCGCAGGCAGAGTCCGACGCGTTACTTGAAAAGCAGCAGGCGCATTTCTGGCAGCAGGCACAAATGCTGTTCGACGACTGGCACGAGCAGCGTGAAACGCAGCAGCAGCAGGTGGTGTCGTTAGCCAGCCAGCTGCTGGCACAGGCGCTGGCGCACTGCCTGGCGGAAGTGCCGTCGGAGCAACGGCTGCAGGCGCTGCTGACTCAACTGATGAATCGTTTGCCGCCAGAGACGCAGGCGACGCTGTACTGTGCCCCTTGCCGACAGGCTCCGCTGGCCGCCTGGCTGAGCGCGCGCCCCGCGCTGCGCTGGCAGCTGACGCCCGATGAAGGGCTGGAGATCGACGCGCTGCGGCTGGTGACCGCACAGGGGGAATTGCAGATCAGCTGGCAGGCGCTTTGCCAGTCGCTGAGCGGCGGATAATTTTTCAAGCCGCACGGAACCCAACGGCAAAAGGCACCACTCAAGGGAGAACCTTAAACCAGAGGAGTCAAATCATGCCTTCCGGAGATTTGCTGCAACGCCGCTTATCCACCCAGTCCAGCCGTACACATAACGAGACCTATCAGTTCGCCAAAGAGCTCTCTGGCCAGCCGTTCAGTCTTAGCGATATGTACGCCTTTCAGAACCAGCTGCTGGATATGTCTAACGCCAGCTGGGCCAGCTCGCAATATACCCAGTTTAAGTTCGGCATCCGCAAAGCGATTATTGATGCCATCAACTGATGCGCGTTAACTGACGGCAGCTACGGCTGCCGTTAACAGGCTTTCCCGTTTGGATGATTGTCAGAAGAAAGGAGTAAGGTGTGATCACCCTGCCCGCTGTGAAAAGGCTGCTGCGCTGGACAGCCGCCCTGCTATTGCTGTGCGCTGGCACCCTGCACGCCAGCACCCCGGAAGCCTGGAAAAATGGCGCTTACGCCTATTCGGCCGATAACACGCCGCTCAGCATTATCCTCGAAGATTTTACCAACAGCTTCGGCGTGGATATTAATCTCGGCACTTTACCCGACAGCAACGTCACTGGCCGCCTGCGCGCCGTCAGCCCGGAAGCGTTTCTTAACCGGCTGGCGCTGGAATATCGCTTTCAGTGGTTTGTTTATAACAACACGCTCTACGTCAGTCCGCTGACGGCACAAACCTCGCGTCGTCTGGAAATTTCGCCCGATGCCGCGCCCGATATCAAACAGGCGCTGAAAGGCGTCGGCCTGCTGGAGCCGCGCTTTGGCTGGGGTGAACTGCCCGACGAAGGGGTGGTGCTGGTCACCGGTCCGCCAGAGTATGTCAATCTGATCGCCGACTTCGCGAAAAAGTCAGATACGCCGAAAGAAGATAAAGAACCCAAAGAGATGATGGCGTTTCCGCTGAAATATGCCTCAGTTGCCGATCGTAATATCCGTTATCGCGACCAGACGCTTCTGGTGCCCGGCGTAGCGACCATGCTTAACGAGCTGCTGGGTCAAAGCAGCGGTGACAGCGCCAAAGGCATGAGCGGCGGTCAGGGCGGCGATGACGGCATGGAGCAGATGCGCATGGAGTCTCAGAGCATCCTTAACCAGCTGGTAGGACGCAACACGCATCAGGATCATGATTCCGGCGGCGGCCCGGCAAGCGTCATGGCCGGACGCGTTTCCGCCGACGTGCGCAACAACGCTCTGCTGGTGCGTGACGATCCGAAATACCGCAGCGCCTATCAGTCGCTGATCGCCACCATCGACGTGCCGCAAAAGCTGATCGAGATCGATGCGCTGATTGTGGATATCGACCGCAACGAACTGGCGCGCCTTTCCACCAGCTGGGCCGGTCAGTTCGGCAACGTCAGCGGCGGCTCGGCGCTGCTTTCCGGCCCCAGCACGCTGTTTGTCACCGACTTCCGTCGCTTCTTTGCCGATATTCAGGCGCTGGAAGGCGAAGGCACCGCCTCGATTATCGCCAATCCTTCTATCATGACGCTGGAAAACCAGCCGGCAGTGATCGATTTCAGCGATACCGCCTTTATCCGTGCCATTGGCGAACGGGTGGCGGATATTCAGGCGGTCACCGCCGGCACCAGCCTGCGCGTGACGCCGCGTGCCATCGGCAGCGCCAAATCATCGGTACAGCTGATTGTGGATATAGAGGATGGCAGGCTGGATAAAGATGATAATGGCGAAGCAGAAGGCACCAGCAACGGCGTGATCAGCACTCAGGCGCTGGTTCAGGAGCGGCGTTCGCTGGTGATGGGCGGTTTCCATACCAAACAGAGCGGCGATCGCGAGCGCCGCATTCCGATCCTCGGCAGCATTCCGTTGATCGGCAAGCTGTTTACCTCTACCCAACATGAAACGTCACAGCGCGAACGACTGTTTATTATCACGCCACATCTGGTGGGCGATCAGGTGGATCCTTCCCGCTATATCGCCGATGAAAACCGCAGCCAGCTGAATGATGCCATGGGCGACGTTAACCGCCGCCATAAATATACCGATATGAAGAGCCTGGTGGAAACGGCGCTGCGCGATCTGGCTGAAAACCGCCTGCCCACCGGCTTTTCTACCGGCGGCAGCGGCCAGACGCTGAGCGCGCTGTGCAGCCTGCCTGGCGGCCTGTTCAATGATTACCGCCGACACCAATGGTATCGCAGCAGTTCGGTGCAGATCACCGTTGGCGTGATCACCAATAACAGCAACGTCACCCAGCGCTTTGACGAAGCAACCTGCCGCAGCGATCGCACGCTGGCGGTGGCGGTCTGGCCGCGCTCACAGCTGCGTCCCGGCGAATCCGCTGAAGTTTACGTGGCGTTTGAACCAGGTGCCGTTGCCCGGCCAGGGCGCGTTTCGTTGCTCTCCGCCACTGCCACCGGCAGCCGTCTGACACCCTGAGGATCTAAAGTGAGAATGATGATCATGACTCTGCGCAAACTGCTTTTTACCGGCCTGCTCGGCCTGCTGCTTAGCGCCTGCGCGCCGAAAGCGCCGCCCGGCTGTCAGGATATGCGCTGTCGCCCGCAATCTGATCTGCAGCACCTGACCATCTGGTGGCAGCCGGAACTGCGCAACGGCCCTTACGATTACACCCAGGTGCAGGTTCACCCCTGAAAACATTAAGAGGAAAAACGCATGGCTTTGCCTCCCGTTATCGCCGGTGCCGCAGCCGTTGTACGCACCGCCAGTCCTGTCGGCGCGCGTGCGCAATCTGCTGTGACGCAGGGCGCGGCACGCGCCACCCAGCGCAGCAGCGGCAACCTGCTACAGGGCCGCGCCCATGCGCCCGTTTCCGCACAGCAGCAAGCGGGTGCCAGCTCTCTGCGTCGTCGGCATTCGCAGCCGGAAGCGCGCCGCGCTGGTGAGAATGGGGAAAACGGCCCGGCGTTGCAGCGGCGTCACTCCACTGGCGAAAAAGAGGCGCGGCCAACAGACAGCTGGCCGGTGAACAAGCCGCCTGCACGACGTCACTCGGTTGACGGTACGTCAGCGGAGCCTCCCAGGCCCGCTGCGCCCGCCCGCCGCCATTCGCTTGCGGCTACGCCGCCGTCGGCTGACAGACCGCCACAAAACAGCATTACGTCCGCCTCGCTGGCCGACTGGAGCAGCAATATGTTGCAGCTTATCGACAGGGTGTCGGAGCGCCATGCCAGCGCGCTAAGCGCTGCCGAAACAACCAGCCTGGCGACGAAGCAGGCGCAGAGCAAGCGTCTGGAGCAAAACGCCGTTGAACTTGAACCGCCTGATGAAGCAGCAGACCCGCCCTCTCCGCCAGCCGCGCCGGGCGCGCAATTAACCCGCCTGACGGTTAACGCAGGCCGCCTTAACATTAACGCCTCAACCTCCCTGCAGCCGCTGCTGGAGCAGACGCTGGGAAAAGCCGATCAGCGCTATCGCTGGCATCAGAGCAGCGGCGAACATCATCATGTTCTGCTCGATCATAGCGGACGCCTGCTTAACGTACAGGATTCGCCGCTGGCCTTTACCGCCGTAGCGCACAGCAAGCCTGTCAGGCCAGAGCAACAGCCACGGCTGGATAGCGCTAATCAGCGTGTCGCCCTGCACCATAACAACACACAGCAACAGCGCCCGCTGCCTGACGCGGCGGTACACTCCATGCTTACCGGCATCTATAGCCACCAGCGCGAAGAGGGCACACAGAGCGAGCATCTGCGGCTGCATGAAAACCGTCTGTACCGCTTTGATACAGGCCATCAACGCTGGGAACCAACCCACAAAGATCATGAGAAAACCTTCGATAAGCTCAGCCGCCAGGGCAACAATCAGCTGTATGCCATTCAGGGCGACAAACGTCTGCACAACCTGAGCCAGCAGCAAAAAAGCCTGATGTTTAGCGATAAGATCGCCGCTTTTAGCGCCGGTGCACAAGGCGAACTGGCGGTAGTGCTGAAAGATAAAGAGACGCATGAGCAACAGCTGCAGCTGATGAACGGCATCAACGCGCCTGACTGGCAAAGCCCGACGCTAAAGATGAAGCAGAGCGTTAACGGTCAGCCGGGCGACTTCCAGCTCAACAGCATCGCGCTGCATAACAACCAAATCCTCGCCGTGGATCCCAACGGCAGGCTCTTTAGCGCAGCCCGTCCCGACAAAGGGGCCCGTGAAATTAACTTTGCCGACGATAGCCGCAACCAGGCGATTCTCGCTGCGTTCGGCGAAGGTGCGCAGATCACTGCGTTGCACAGCAACGGTCAGGGGCAATTACATGCGGTGGTAAAAGACCGGCTGGATAATGAACACAGCTGTGAGCTGGATGATCAGGGCATCACGCCAGGCTGGAACCTTAGCGAAAGCATGGTAATGGACTACCAAAAAGGGCTGCGCCGCAAAGAGCCGTTGCCGCATGCCGTTGTTGATGCCGGGCGTCTCGGCAAACTGGCGCTGATGAATGGCAAAGTCCATTTTTACGATACGGTTTCGCAACGCTGGGAAGCGACCTCCGAAAAAGCCGATCGCCTTATTCGTGGCAATGACGGACTGCCGTTAAAAGTTGAGGGCGGCGAAGTCAAACCGCTGAAGGTCAACCAGGCGGGCAACAAAACCTCACACCACAACAATCTGTTTCAGCTCACCCAGGTGAAAAACAGCGTTAAAGCGGATCTCGCGCTGCACGGCCTCGGCAAAGAGAGTAAAACGCAGACCATCTCCTCGCTGGGTAATGGTCGACTGCTGGCGCTGGATGAGAGCGGCGAGATACGCCTGCATCAGATCTCCTCTGGTTTGCGCCGCGATCGGCAGCCACCGCATACCATCACTAAAGCAGGCTTGCCCTCCACTGAGGGATTAACGGGCGAATCAGCAAAGCAGGCGCAGCTTAAAGATATGGCGGTGAATGAACATAACAAACTCTTTGGCCTGACCAGCGGCGGCGCGCTGTTTATGCTGGATGACAAAGCCTGGCAGGGCAACAATGGCGACGGATGGCAGCCGGTTACCCACCTGCCCCCGGGCCTCGGCACGCTTGCCAGCCTGCATACCGACGGGCAGGGTCGCCTGATGGTCGCGGACAGCGAGGGAAAATCCGCGCGGCTGGAGGCGGGTAACTGGGAGAGGATTGAGCCCCGGCAGGCGCTGAACGCATATGAAAACAACACCTCAGCCGCAACCTTTGACCGGCTGGACAGCGCGGGAAAATCAGGACGCATTCCCGGCACCAACGTTACCTATAAACGTGAGATCGATATCTTCGGCCACAGCGGCTACGACACCGCTAAGGTAAACAGCCCGTTTAAAAAACGCATGGAGGCGTTTGTGCTGCGCACCTCCGGCGGCGGCTGGCCGCGTCCGTTGAAAAACCTGGGGAATGAATTCAAACACCGCCTGCAGGGACGTGAAGGGCTGAGCCCGCTTTATGCGGCGCAAAATCATATCGCCATGGAGATCACCGCTCAGCATAGCTCAATTACGCAGCGTAATCCGTCGCTGGAGCAACGCCTGAGCCGGTTGAATATTAAAAACAGCGATCCCAGGCTGCATCAGGAGATCAATGACTTTGCCGAAGAGCTGGGCCACAGCCTGATGCTGCAAAGCCGGATGGTTGGGCAGCACTACGGCGTGCTGGATGATAAAAACCAGCTGAATACCAATCCGAAAAAGTTAAAAAACACCCATCACGGCCACTTTAATTCGGCGAGCAACCGCGATCCTAAAATGGTTCGCACGCTGCATCAGCTGATCAATAACAATCCCTCCGCCCATACGGCCCCTGCCCTGCAGGTGATTAACGGCATGCGCGCCAACAACCTGACGCTCGATCATTTAAAGCACAATACCGATAAGCCGGCGCGTGACAGCCATGACGAGCTGGGGCTGGTGAAGTCACGTCTGTTTCTGGATGCCATGACCCAGCAGCGGCTGCACAACGCGTTGAGTATCTATCAGCGCAGCCTGCATCTGGGAGACGACCCGGGCACCGCGCGCGCGGATCTTCAGAAGCGCATCCACGAGCTGCGCGATCAAAGCTGGGGGGGCAATCCGGTGAAGAAGCTGACCGATCAGGGCTTCGCCAATACGCATCAGGTGGAAGCGAACTATGACGCCATCAAGAAGATGACCAATGCGTTTGCCAAAGAGCATCACGGCCTGAATTTAACCTCGCGCACCGTGTTTAACGCTGGCAGCCAGCCACAGCTGGTAGAGAACCTGGCGAATGAGCTGAAGTCGTTAAACAACGGCGAAAGCCTGACCTTTAACAACAACTATGGCGCCTTCGCCTCCAGCGCCGTGCTGCCGGGCGGTCAGGTTCTGAACGTTGTCGGCGGGCGCGCCAATGCCGATCGCGGCTACAACCTTGCCTTTACCCGCGGCGAAGACGGGCTAACGGTTACCGTCGGCCGCAACGGCGCAGGCGGCATTACGCCCTTTACCGCCATCGGCCGTAATATGCTTACTGGTCACGTCAATCCCGATGATGTGAAATTTGGCAAAAACGGCGAGCATTCCGCCCTGCCGGTCGTGAGACTGGGCGCGGCGGCCTCGCTGAATTTGCAGCGTCAGGCGCAAAACAGCGTTACCTTTAGCCTGGCCGACAACGAGCTGAGCGATTTCCTGAACCGCCTGGCCAGCGACCAGCTCGATCCGCTGGAGCTGCTGGACAGAGGCAACGAGCATAAAGTGAAAAACGGCTCTACCTGGACTGCCAGCCTGGATACCAGCGCCGTTGCGCAGGCCAGCGTTGGGCTGCCGGTAACCAATAAAAACGAGAAGGCGCACGTTACCGCGGCACGCTTTGGCGGCGGCTTAGCGGCTAACCTTAACATTGCGGCTGCCTCGCGCGATCGCAACAATAACGGTAACGCCAGCACCAATAAACATACCAGCAGCGATAACCGTGTACGTTTCTTTAACCAGGGCGCGGCGGAAGCGCGTTTTATGTCGCCGAGCGGAGTAGTGAACCAAACCTCCCAGGGGCGGCAACCGATTATGGCGACCACCGGCGCTGGCGTGCGCTTCAGCTTTGATAATCGTACCAAACAGGCATTAAGCCTGGAGCTGACCCAGCCGCATCGCCTTGCCGGGACGCACCTTGACAAGGTAACGGAAAGTCTGAGCAAAGCCTTTACCGATCGCGCCACCGCGCAGTTAATGGAATCGCTTAAGGATCCCGCCGCGAACAGTGGTAAAACGGCGAAAACCCCGAATGAAAAACTCGATGCGCTGCTGGCTCATTTTGGTCAGCATGAAGCGCAGGGCAAGGTCATCAGTAACGCTCAGTACGCCGCCATCCGCGAACTGGTAAAACTGCGCCAGCAGCGGGAAGCGCTGAATCTACAGGTTCCGCTGCCGGGCGGGGCGGAGACCCAGTCCACTTATAACAACCTCGCCAAAATAGAGAGCAACGGGCTGCTGCACTGGCTTGGCGAGATGCTGAACCATGAGACGGAGTCGAATCATGAGTTGAGCAACGCCAACCGCATCCACGGCATGATGCAGCAGGATGCGCATTTAAGCGGGCTGATTAAACAGATGCAGCTTTCTCCTGATACCCAGGCGGTAGTGACGCTGGAGCCGAAAGATGACATCAAGGAGCAGCTTAATACAGACTGGCTGGCCGGACGCATCAGCCGCGACGAGCTGGAAACGCGTCTGAAAACGCGCAGCAATATGCGCATCAAATCAATCGCCTTTACCGAAAGCAAGAGCAAAAGCGACGGCGTCACTACGCCGCAGTTTTTACTGGGCGGCGGCAGCAACGTTTCTATCGCCAAAAGCCGCAACCTTGGCAAAATCAGCTTCAGCTACGGTCGCGATCAGCAAAGCCCGCTTGCTTATACGCTGGAAGGCGAGCTGGCTAAACGCAGCACTGAACAGCTTGCGCAGCCGTTGCAGGCCGCACAGCAGAACGGTCGGGTTCTTAAAAGTTAACGGAGTGGATAATGGATAGTCACTATTTGCAGCGCCTGCTGGAACAGTATGGCCGCACATTGAATACCGAACTGACGCTGGATAACGGCGTTTGCGTTTTGCTGGATGCGCAACAGCAGGAACTGGTCACTATTGAGGCACCGCCGGGCGAGAATCTGCTGCTGCACTGTGAAATTATGCCGCCGCAGCAAATGACTGACGACCCGGCGCTATGGCGCGCGCTGCTGGCAATGAATTTTGAGATGGATGCGATGCGCGGCTGCTGGCTGGCGCTGGATCCAGAAGTTGCGTTGCGGCTCTGTAGCCAGCAGCCGCTGGAACATCTGGACGCGCCGCGCTTTACCCAACTGGTCAATAATTTTATCGATCAGGGACGTCAGGTACGCGAGTTTATGCCCACGCTGCTGACGCGACTGGCCGAGACGGCGGAGGCTTCAGCTTAAGTTAAAAAGCAGAAGCCAACGTGCCTTTGTATCAGGCAATAAGGGCACATTTAGCATCGCGATATTGACCAGATTCACTGCAGATTAGGGGAACAGGCCATAAGGTGATAAAAAAAAGGCATGATTTTATGCCGTTTCTTCAGGTGCCTGCCTGAACAGTGCTTCCGCCATGGAAGCAATTCTTTTTTCCTGAACCAGCCTGTCGCGCCATTCCTGCGGTATGCCTGAGTAACCATACAGCGCGCCGGCAATCTGACCTGCCGTGGCGGCCACGCTGTCGGCGTCATCGCCCAGGTTAGCGGCCAGAAGAATCGCGTTGCGGAAGTTATCCGTGTTCCATACCGCCCACATCGCCGCTTCAAGCGTGTCGATAACGTAGCCGCTCGAACGGATTTGATCGCGTGTTTTCTGCTTGTACTCGCCTGCGTTGATGATCATTACACGCAATGCTGATGATAGTACGTGAGGTGAGAAGGCATCTTCTTTATTGTACCCGTTCAAAAGATAATGCAGAACTGCGCCTAAAAATTGACAGCTACTGATTGATTCAACGGCACCGTGCGTTGCCAGACTCTGGCTTTTTGAATCATTCCACATTTGCAGGAAAGATTTTCTTCTGAAAATAGCAACCGGAGCATGACGAATAACACCTGCATTTCCAGCGGTTTCTTCAGATGTGTTACCAAACCATCCTTCCCCATTTTTTAAATATTCATCAAGTGCGAAACGTGTAGTATTTCCTATATCGAAACACCGTCCATTAGAACTATTTTCACCATAATGATACCAGCGCACTAACTTTTTTCTAAACAAATCAACGTCCATTGTTCCGGCTTCCAGATAAGTTTCAGCCAGACATAAAGCCATTGATGTGTCGTCAGTCCATTCGCCAGGTTTTAGATGAAAAGGCCCGCCGCCAACCATATTTTCAACTTTTTCTTTATCTCTGGGAAGAAATTCCAGAGTTGTTCCAACAGCATCGCCAACAGCAAGCCCAACCAAAGCGCCCCTGGCTTTATCAAGAGCGACAGTATCGTCAACTCTTTGTAACTTGGTTTGGAGCCATTCAGGTTTTATAGGTTTATCTTCCCCTGCTGACTCACGGGCGATGAGAGTATACTCCAAACGTTGCTGTAACCCGCGGGATGCTACAGGCATAAGGTGCTGATATTTTTGAATATAAATAGAAATTTTAAATTCTGATTCTCGTAAATCGATCATCACCTTTCCTCATAATCACGCGTGTACTTTCCGGCAGGTAATGATGATACCTGTTTGCATAGCGATTAATTATTGCGTCATTTACATATAATTCGATAATTCCTGCCTTTTTGCATATCAATTTAAATTATCAAACTGATCCTTGGTTAACTCTTTATCTTTATAGTCGCTGTAATCCTCCCTTATTTTTTCAGAAACTTTCCTCACTTCATCCATATCTATGAATGAGTCAACTTAATTATTTTTCAATAAAAAGAACCTGGCAACATCAACTTTGTACTGACCTTCACTAAATATTACCTTTATAATATAATCACCATTACCACACACATATAAAGTAAAATCCCAAGAGTTAACCATGATTTGTTTTAAATCACTCATAATATCTCTCCTGTAGATATACCAGTGACAATATAAATCTGACCATCAATCATTCTTTCAACATGAACAACAGTCTCTAAATTTATCATAGGAATTAATTATCCATTTATATTTCATTCTTTTATTTGGCGCACTCTAAAAAGATGGATAAAATAAACATGCAATAATTACGTTATTATATAAGTTCTTTTTTAACAATTTCAACCTCTTCAACCTCCTTATCTTTATAATTTTCATAATTCTTACGTATATCTTCGGCAATTAATGAAAGTTTATCAAAGTCGCGCCTCTCAATAAACTCACGAATATCTAATAAAAAATCTTTACTAACATCAAAATGCGAGTTACGATAAAAATTAGGAAACAGGACATTCATATAATAAACATCCTCTGATTTTATAATGCAAAAATCCCCTTTCCTTACAAAAATAAGTGTCCCGCTATTCATACACACCCCCTGTTTTAAAATCAAAAACTTCGTAGTCTACGCCTTTTACCATATCTTTCGTTGAAATAACAGCCTCCCAATCCCCATTAGGTAACTTACCCCCAGGGAGCCATAAAGGCTCAGTATCTCTTGCTCCAAACTCATTACCAGAGGGAATCTTAGGCTGGTAGTTTTCAGTCGGATAAAACTCAACACGTAACAGATTCCCATTTTCAAATTGCTCCGCTGGTATTCCAAGTCTGTTCGACATTAATTCAGAAATTCCACCCGAATCATTAATAATACTATCCATGCTCCTTTTTGAACTAACAAATTCAGAGGACCATTCATCTGGTTTACCCAAACCATATTTATCATAATCTTTTCTTGCAACCAGGCGTGATGCGCCACTCTCAAATTCCTTAGCATGTTTATTTATATAGCTTTTGGGGAGATAGGTTTCTGGCAAAGGTTTAGTGCCTTTCGGCAACATTTGTATATTTTTGAAAGTTTCTTCCGATACAGGAACGCCATTGGTTTTGATCAAGCGATTTTGATGCCACGTATCGAACTTCATCCCGCCTTTGCCGCCCGCTGCTCCACCGACCAGGCTGCCTGCCAGCATCATCCATTTTTGGCCGTCGCTGCCTTCGCCAAACAGTTCTCCGCCAAGATAACTGCCGGCATAGCCGCCCCCCATGCCGCCAAGGGTGCCCAGCACTGCTATGGCAGGCGAAGCCAGCACCGCCAGCGCAGCGCCGCCAATGCCCAACATCGCCCAGTTGATCCAGTCCGGTATTTCCGGACTGATTTCATCCGTCTGGATCATACCGCCGCCGATAAATACGTCAGGCGATCCGGAAAAGATCTCAGCGCTGCAGGTTAAGCGATCGCCGATACGGGCTGCGGGATAACTGTTGATAAAGACTTTTATTGACCCTTCGGCAACCCGCTGCGGACTGCCGCTATGCTCATCGCATGCGCCTGTAGACAGATGGGCACGGATAGCAGGGCGGTTGTTAATGTAAACATCAGATGAGCCGGAAGCCAGCTGACCGGTGACATGGCGGGGTGCCCAGGACATGCTTCCCAGCAGTTCGCCCAGGCCTCCTCCGGTACAGGCACCGGCTGCAACGGCCGACACGGCAACCAGAGCCGCACCACCGGTTACCGCAATCGCTGCGGCAGCCACTAACGCACCGCCAATCGCACCGGCAATCAGCCATCCTTCAGACGCTGTATGGGCTATTTCATCCTGTTCCCGCGCAGCATTAAATTCAGACACAGAATCCTCTTCTTATTTATCTGAAATAAATTTGTTTATTTTATCAACGCTATTCAGGGCCTCTGGCCCGCTGACAGAACGGCAAACGGGTAACAGGGATGAGAGAGGCTGGAAATCTTCTGGCGAGGACGTCCAGAGCCCATAACGAACCGGATCGCTGCCCGCTACCGCCGCAATATGAAGCGGGTGCCCGGCAGAAGAATAAAACAGATACTGCCCGTTTAATGCACGTTGTAAATTGACATGCTGATAAAGTGCATGAAGGCCTTCAAAAACGCTAAGCTGGCGAAGGTCGGTATCAATAACGAAAAAAACACCCTGCGCATTGGCCGGAACAACTTCACTAATAAAGTTGCTGTTGCCGTAACGATGGAATTTAATGCTTTTCAGAATCTCAGCATATTGCTTTTGATAATATTCATTAAAACTGTCAGGGCAAGAGCCAATATAACTGACCATCTTTTTCCCTGCTGGCCTGTCATCCAGCAGAACGATGGTCTGCTTCTGCCACACCCGCGCATTATTGCTTTCAAAATGACAGAATATTTCAGCGGCAGGCATGCCATCAATCACAGTCATGGAAGAAGAAACCAGACTGAACTTCTGAACGGTAACCTCCAGTTCTTTTATCAGGCGGGCAGCGACAGACTGAACTTTATCATTAAATTTTGCTGTTCCGCGTGATACCACGAAGCTGAAATCGCTGGCACTGTTTTCACTCAGAACAAAAAGATTGATTGTTCTGTCTTTATAAATATCAGGGATTTCCAGAGTGGCTTCCTGCAACGTGCAAATCGTCATACTATTTTTCCTGGCTGGCATTAATAACAAACAAACTGTCCAGATCTGCTTTGATTTTTTCCTGATGACCATTCTCTGGTGCAATCGTTGCGGCTGCGCCCCCTGCAGGATTAAGATGTAATTCACCGCCCGTAGTATTAATCTGGCCGCCTTTTTCCACGGTGAAATTAAAATTAACGCCCTTAATATTTACGTTACCGTCTGAAGTCAGTTCAATAACGCTTTTACCACACTCCAGGCGAATCGCCTCTCCCGAACCTATGGTAAAAAGCTCGACGGCATTAACCGTGCGCGTTTTACCCGTTAAGGAAACGCTGTGACCTTTAACGCCTGTTACCTGATCCTGAACAATGCGCTGTTTCTCATTTTCACCAACAAACCGGGTATTATTCTTTTCAACCACCATGCTGGCATCGTTCTTGACGTTCACGTCCATATTTCGCTCGGCCTGGATCCACACCTGCTCCTCGCCCGCCCGGTCCTCGAAGCGCAGCACGTTGGCGTTGTCCGGCGTTCCGTCCTTTGAACGGCTCATGAACCCCATCTGCGTCGCCGCCCCCGGCAGCGCCCACGGCGGCATGCTCGCCGCGTTGTACACCCGGCCCGTCACTATCGGACGGTCCGGGTCACCGTTGATGAAGTCCACCACCACCTCGTCGTTCACCCGCGGTATCTGCACACCGCCGTAGCCCTGGCCCGCCCACGCGCTCGACACCCGCACCCAGCACGAGCTCGTCTCGTCTCCCTTCGACTCCCGGTCCCAGTGGAACTTCACCTTGATGCGCCCGTAGCGGTCGGTGTATATCG